>CAVYPL010000017.1:0-81411 GCA_963770355.1 uncultured Alphaproteobacteria bacterium
CAAGTATTCCAATAAAGACCCGCCGTTTCATGGACGCCCTGAATTCCGGACCGTCATCGTACCGGCGCAGACTGGCAACCAGAAGGGCCTAAATTTCCGCTATGGGGCATCAGCGGACGTTCGGATGTGTCTAAGCCAAGTCCGCTCTATCCCTAAAGCGGACATCTTAGCTCTCCCGGATGATGTCCGTTTTGGTGCGATTAGCGGTCATGGCGGCTTCCCGCCATCCGCCCTGCTACCATCAAGTGGCAAGGTGATCATTCTCTCGGTGAATTCACCGGGCCTGGTCTCGACGTCGATCGTGCCACCGTGCTGCTTTACGATAATGTCGTGAGTCATTGAAAGGCAGAGTCCGTCCCCTCTCCGGTCGGCTTGGTGGTGAAGAATGGATTGAACATTTTCTCTCTCACATCGGGCAGAATGCCGATGCCGTTGTCACGAACCCGAATTTCAATTGCCTTGCCGAGATTTCTGGTGGCCGTGCAGAGGACCGGCTCAAATGTCCCATCACCTCCTTAGAGCTTGCGCTTCCATTGCACTGCGTGAATCCCGTTGGAAAACAGATTGATAAGCGCCCGGTTGATTTCGTGCGGGTAGACGTCGAGCGCGCCTCGGCGGGTCGAAGTCGCGCATGAGACTGACACTGAAGTCGGCCTTCTCCGCCCGGGCACCGTGATAGGCGAGATTGAGGCTGTCCTCGACGAGCGCATTTATCCCCGTTGATCGCCGCTCCCCGAACTCTCACGCGAATGCAGCAGCATGTTCTTGACAATTGCGTCGGCCCGCCGCCGTGCTGAACGATCTTGTTGAGATTTTCCTTCAGAAGCGACGTCAATTCGTCGACCTCCGATCGGATTTGTCCCGCAAGGGTTGCCTGCGTTAGCGCATCGCCCAATTCGTCAGTCAGTTCCGCGGAGAGGGATGCGAAATTGTTGACGAAGTTCAGCGGATTCTTTGATCTCATCAGCGATCCCCGCCGTCAGTTGCCCCAGGGAAGCGAGCTTTTCGGTTTGAACCAGGCGATCCTGCGTGGCGTGCAACTCCTCCAACGATTCCATCAACTCGCGCGCGCGCGTCTCGGCGCGTTCGAACAAGCGCGCGTTTTCCATTGCGAGCGCTGACTGCGCAGCGAGCGTCTGAAGCAGCTCGACCGTGCTTTCGAGAAATTCGCCAATTCGCTTCCGCCGCACGACCAGCGCCCCAATAACATTGTCATTGCCGATCAAGGGAACGACAAGCAGGGGGATCGAATCCCTGCCCGAACAATCACGTTCAGAACGGATGTTCGATCCTCCTGCACGTCCGAAATCTGGATCAATTCTCTCTGCTCCGCCGCCCTGCCGACAAGCGTCTCGCCGAGACCGATCGGGATGATCATTGATCTCCCTGATGATCTTGTCGTCCAGCCCATGCGTCGCACGAGGTCAAAGACCTCATGCTCTCATCAGGACGTATATCGTGCCTCCATCCGCTCCGGATAGCTCGGTTGCTTTCATCACGATCGTCGCCAAGCTGTTTCGAGATCGATGCTGGAGTTAACGGCCTGGCTGACGACACCAGGGCTCTCAGTTCCTCTACCGATTGCGCCAGCTCGACCGTGCGCTCCCTGACCTGCTGCTCCAGACGATCCGCGACATGCTCCTTCTCGACCAGCAGTTCATCTCGTTCCAAGGTGTTCTTGCGAAGAACCTCGGCGACTTGCCCCATTTCGGCAATCTCGTCACGGCCGCCGATTTCGATGGGAGATGGTGACTGCCTCTCGATATGGCAAGCATGCCGCCGCTGAGCAGCATTAACCGACCAATGATATTGCGCCACATAAGCCAGACGATCAACGTCGAGCTCAGCAGGCTGAGGACGGCAAACGCGAGTAAGGCTTGTGCGCTCAATCTTTGGACCAAAAGCGCATCCTTGGCAGATGCCCCAATGTCCGAACTCGGCTTCCGAAACCAACCGATCAACCGCTGACGTGAGACGGATGGACAAATCAGTATTTTCGGCGATGAGCTGTTCGGCCTTGCCAACGAGTTCAAGTTCCTGACTGCGGATTGCCATGGCCGCATTGGGCCGATCGCCAGCTTGCGAATCTGGTCCAGTTGCTCCGTGAAGATGACACGCAGTTTGGGATCCAGATCCTTCGCCCGTGCCTGGAGATCATCCAGACTTCGGCGGAGCTGGAACTCAACGACGGGAAGCCGTGATTTCTGCACAATTGTCGACGCTTGAACAAGCTGGTCGATGAGGGCCGACAAGCCGCGATGGGCGGCCTGCGCCGTTCGGTCAAGAAGTCGAGGCACCACCAGATCGAGCTCGGACGAAATGCCCGCCTGAGCATTACCCTTACGCGAAGTCCTCGATGGCTCGCGTGATCCGCAACTCCATGACGTCAAACCAGGGCGCGAACATGCGATCCGCGTCCTTCCCTATCTGCAACAATGCCTGCAGCAGTTCGGCAAGACGCTCTTTGGTCTTGATACGGAAATCAACGAGTTCACCAAGTTCGACGAGATTGGATCGCAACGCTCCTACCAGCGTCTGAATGGTCGTCGCCGCGTCGTTGACGGTACCGCCGCGCGCAAGCTCGTTTAGGCTGATGATCAGGCGGTCCGATTCGGGCCGCATCGACTTCAACGCTTCGTCGCGTTCCTTGCTTGTCGAGACTCCAAGCAGAACAGGCGCTGACGCGATCAGCCGATCCACCGCCCGGGAAATCTCCATCGAGCTGACGACCTGCGGCACACGGGCGTCGATGCGCTCGATCCGGCCGCCCACCTGCTGAAAAGCATAATGGCCGAGCGCCGCACCAAGCACAGCGAAGGCGCTGATCCCGAAGAACGCAAACAAGAGCCGTCCGCGAACGCCGAGTTTCGAGTTCGCTCGTGTTGAAACGGCTGAGCTTTGCTGCTCTAATCTTCATGACCCGCCGGCCCGGGAAAGTTCTATGTTAGCAGAAATTCGAGCCTTGGCTTAAGCAGACCCATCGAGCGGCGTTCCTGGCGCATCGAAAGGAAGAAGCTTATGAGACGGCGGGATATCTTGGCCGGCGCCGGCTCGTTGGCCGGCGTTTCATTAAACATTCCCAAGCCTGCGGTCGCGCAAACGAAGCGACGGCTGAAGATGGTTACCGATTGGCCCGCAGACTTACCGGGCCTTCAGTCGAGCGCAGAGCGACTGGCGCAACGAATTAGCGCTGCGACAGAAGGCCGCATCGAGGTCGAGGTTTTTGGCGCCGGCAAGTTTGTGCGCGCGCTGGAGACATTCGATGCGGTGGGAGACGGCGTCGCCGATATGTATCATTCGGCCGAGTATTACTGGGAAAAGAAATCCCCGGCATTCAGCTTCTTTGCCGCGGTCCCATTCGGCTTTACCGCCAACGAGCTGTTTGCATGGGTGCAGTATGGTGGCGGCCAGAAGCTGTGGGATGCGCTGAGCGGCCAGTTCAACGTCAAGCCTTTCCTCTGCTGCAACACCGGCACACAAATGGGTGGCTGGTGCACGCGCGAAATTTCGTCGCTACAACATTTGAAGGGACTGCGCTACCGGATGCCGGGTCTGGGCGGCGAGGTTCTTCGACGACTTGGCGCAATCGTTGTCAACGTGCCGGGCGGTGACATCGTGGCCTCGCTGAAATCCGGCGCCATTGAAGGCAGTGAATGGGTCGGTCCCTGGCCAGATCTTGCCATGGGCCTGCAGAACGTCGCCACATACTACTACTACCCCGGCTTTCACGAACCCGGGACCGGCATCACACTCGGCATAAACAAGCGAGTATGGGAGAGCTTTGATTTAAGCACACGGGGAAGTCATCGAGGATGCGAGCGCCGCCGAATACGCGCGCTCTCTGGCAGAGTTCAACGCCAAAAACGCGTTGTGGCTGCAAAAGCTTCGAGGCGACGGAGCTGTCAAAATCCTGAAGTTCGACGATTCAATCCTGAAAGAGCTCTATCGAGTGAGCAGGGATGTGGTCGCGGAGGCCGGCTCTACGGACGAACACGCGAAGAAGGTGTACGCGAGTTACCAGCTATTCCTTCCGTCGATCATAGATTGGAGCGATATTGCCGAAGGCTCAATTCTCGGGAGTTCGCAGGCTCGCCTAAGTCCGAGATGGGTCATTAGCAGACATCCCGAGGTCTCCGTCTGATGTCCGCTTTGCCCCGGAAGCAGACTTCGTCGGGCCATTCGAAGACATCCGCTACCAAAAGACGACATGACCTACAGATGAAAGCGGCCCGCCAACTCGGGCGGCTTTATTTTGGGCTGAGAGGTCACTACCCGGCGTGCTTCTTGCCAATGTTCTATGGCCCGTCCGTCCACCAACTACTGGGCGCAGCGCTTCTGAGACGTAATACCCCCTAATCGTGGCGGCTCGGCTCGATTAGCAGGATGTGCACTTCGCCGCGCGCCACGGGTCGGTGCTTCACGCCCTTAGGTACAACAAAGATGTCGCCGGAATTGAGGGTGACTGTGCGATCCCGTAGCTCGATGTCGAGCGTACCCTTCAGAACAAGAAAAATCGTCCGTGTCGTCATGCTTATGCCAGTGGAATGGCCCCTCCAACTTTGCCACCATAATGTCGTTACTGCTGTAAGTCGCAACTGTGCGCGGAGAGAAGCGGTCGGAGAAAGTCGTGAGCTTTTCGGCGGGATTTGCGGGTGCTTTCATTGCGTTTCCCTTGGCTTCGTGTGGCCCTCTGCCGTCAAATATATATGGCGCTCGAGAAGGCTCACAGCGGCGCGGACGAATCCAAGAGCTCCCCGAGGCCACGCAAGAGCGCCGGGAATGGCAAATAGCGGTGCATTGCTTGATAGACGTCGCAGAAGGCCGAGACTTCATCATGCATGCGAGAATAGGTGTGCTGCAGGCGCTGAACCGAAACAAGCCACAGGCAATTGTAGAGCAGCGGAAGGCCGCCAAGAAATATCGGATCGTGAGATGAAGTGCACCGCTTGCGAGGATTGTTTCTGGGTTTGCGAAAGCATCCCAGTCGCCCTTGGGATGGCGACAATGCCTGCAGGTGCGGCGCCGGGATGCCCTGCCTTAGATGTAACCCATGCGACGAGACGACTCCGCCAAGGACGCTCGCAGGGATGAAGATCATATGGGACGCCAAGCACGGCTGGCGGCATTAACAGGTCGCCAAAGTAGGCGACAAAAGAATAGCCGCCCTGGAGAAGGTGGCTTTCCAATCGAGGTCATCACCCGCCAAAGTCAAAGAAAAACCCGCCGGGTTGAGAAGGCGGGTTTTCCTTGCGCAGTGTCTCGCGGAAACTTGGGGGATGCCGCGATTGTGCAGATCGTAATAGACGCCGGTTAAGGAATTTAAATGCCGGCAAGAATATCAATGTCGGCTATCCGGGTATAACCACACCTTGAAACTCCGCTAATTCTTACTGAGTGACACCAGAACCTTGACGGGACGCTCGCACCGAGCGGCAGGCGGCACAAGTGCAGTTTGGCGATCTTTGGTCGCGTATGAGACGACTTACAATTCGTGACCAATGTGCTGCAACACTTCAAATTAGCAAGTCGTGAGACAAAGGTACTGCGGCATGAGGCTGACCGTTATTGACGTGACCGGTCGCGTGTTCCTCCACAGCAGTCGGGCCTACTTTAAGAATTGCCCCGAGTTCGACGTCGTGACCGAGCAGAACGGGTGGATCGTTAAGTACCTCCAGCTCAACCACCGCGGTTGGAGTGGAGGGGGCCGGGTTATTGAAGTGGAATGCCAGTTCTTGGTCGGCGCGCCGTCTCGGATGCGGCTGCAGCCGCCTGGGCGCCGTCTGATGCATTTATAGCAGCGGATTGCGGAGCGTTTTGCGAGTTACCGTGACCCGCGCTATTACCGGGTGCGAGGCTGGTTTCGATCGGCTCGACCGCTCCCACAGCGGAGCCCGCCTCCGAAGCGTGCTGCGAATTGTCGTGGCCCGCGCTATTACCGGTGCGAGGCTGGTTTCGATCGGCTCGACCGCTCCCGCAGCGGAGGCCGACTCCGAAGCCTGCTGCGAGTTGCCGTGGCTCGCGCTATTACCGGGCGCGAGGCTGGTTTCGATCGGCTCGACCGCTCCCACAGCGGAGGCCGACTCCGAAGCGTGCTGCGAGTTGCCGTGGCCCGCGCTATTACCGGGTGCGAGGCTGGTTTCGATCGGCTCGACCGCTCCCGCAGCGGAGGCCGACTCCCGAAGCCTGCTGCGAGTTGCCGTGGCCCGCGCTGTTACCCGGAGCGAGGCTGGTTTCGATCGGCTCGACCGCTCCCGCAGCGGAGGCCGACTCCGAAGCCTGCTGCGAGTTGCCGTGGCCCGCGCTGTTACCGGAGCGAGGCTGGTTTCGATCGGCTCGATGGCGGAGCCCGCCTCCGAAGCCTGCTGCGAGTTACCGTGGCTCGCGCTGTTACCCGGCGCGAGGCTAGTCTCGATCGGCTCGGCCGCTCCCGCAGCGGAGCCCGACTCCGAAGCGTGCTGCGAGTTGCCGTGGCCCGCGCTATTCCCGGGTGCGAGGCTAGTCTCGATCGGCTCGACCGCTCCCGCAGCGGAGGCCAATTCCGAAGCGTGCTGCGAATTGCCCTGGCCCGCGCTATTACCGGGTGCGAGGCTGGTTTCGATCGGCTCGACCGCTCCCGCAGCGGAGGCCAACTCGGAAGCCTGCTGCGAGTTGCCGTGGCCCGTGCTGTTACCCGGTGCGAGGCTGGTTTCGATCGGCTCGATGGCTCCCACAGCGGAGCCCGCCTCCGAAGCTTGCAGCGAGTTACCGTGGCCCGCGCTATTACCGGGTGCGAGGCTGGTTTCGATCGGCTCGGCGACCGCGACCGGGGCCGCGATTGCGGCGCTTTGCACGCCAAACTCGAAAGGTTCGAGTCCGGCGGTTCCGTGCACGTTGCCGAACGCGGTCGACAAAGCGCCGGTGTTCGCGTGGACCGGCTCCTTCGTGAATGTGAGATATTCCTCGGTCCGGACTGTCGCGTGGCTATGAGCAAGCTCGATTAATGATACGTGGGCTGACGTACTAGCCGTACTATCGTTCTCTTCCGTTGCATAAGCCAAATCGCCGCCGAAACTGGTGAGCCTAGCCGAAACGTTGGAGCCAATTCGGTCCTGCCCGAAATGGAACCTCAAGCCGTCGTCGGCAGGCATGGTCCACACACCAGCCGTCCAGAGTGTGCTTTCGTTCGCCTCCGCTTCGATAGAAGCATGGACGCCGTACTTCGTCGGAACTGTCCCATCGCTCGCGGTCGCGATCCGCAGCGCAGCATCGATCCCCTCCAAAGCCGCCGCTTCCGACTGGTAGAAGAAATCCGACTCTGCAACGGACACGACGCTCTGCAAATGGATTTCCACCAGGTCGGCATCGCCGATATCAAGGCTGCGATCCGTCGGATTCACGTACACGATCGTTTCATTGCTCGCGGGGTTGTAGATCCAGGCGAGGGTATGCGGCGGCACTGACTTGCTTGCTGATGTCAGGTGCAGGAACGCCAGCGCGCCGAAAGCCGCTGGGTTGATCCTGTCCTGCCCCGATGCGAAATCGATGATAGTGTCGGACTGTGTAGAGTTGGAACCGGTCGCGGAAAGAAGAGCTTCGCCCGAGCCGAGCGAATGCACTGCGGCACGGGAGTCGTCGAGTGCGTAGATCAACGCAACGGCGGCCGTGGTGAAGGTGCCATAGCCTCCATGACTCTTCATCGGATTCGAGGCGAACTCCGGCGGCGGAAACTGCTGCTGCGCCGGGGGGCTGCCGATTTGGCTATTGTTAATCGCTTGCAATAAAGGCGAAATGAAAAGATAGGGCGTACTGGATCCAATCGGACCGTATCCTCTCCCAAGGTTCGAGAGGACGGCCTGCTCAGGCGCGTGCAGATCTTCTATTCTTATCGCCGAGTTCGTGACTTGGCTCACTTTAGTGGAAGAGCTTCTCTGGGTGAGCACGACCGTCTCGCCGGGATCCACCACGACGACGTGCCGGAGGATCGCTTTCTTCCAGGACTCAAATCCGGGGTGCTCAAGACTCTTGTAGGCAGTGCTGTCGTCGTCATTCGGGAAGGCGTTGTTCGCGTCCGACGCCTTGAGGTCGTCCGCAATTGCGAACGCCAGCGCGGCGAGCGCGAGCGTGCCGAAGCCGGCTTGTCGTTGCAACAATGCGATCGTGGCGAGCACAGTCCTATTATTGATTTCAAGCTTCTGAAAGACGTTGTGAAGGTGCACTTTGACTGTGCCTTGGGAAACGTTTAGCTGGCGCGCAATCTCCTTGTTCGACATGCCTTCCGACACTAGTCGTACAATTTGGCGCTCCCGGTGCGTCAGTAACCCCAGCATTTTTTCGATTTTGGTGACGTATGCTTCCTTGCCGTTTGGCGAGAGATCGTGGGACTGTTCCGGTGATATACTGCGCTCCGTCATCAGCCTAAGGTATCGCAGCATGGTGTCGGGGTTCGCGTACTTCGAAATTGCACAGCAAGCGCCAGCCGCAATAGCCGCGGTGAGATTGTCGTCGCCTTCGGCTTCGGTAAAGAACACCAGCCGCGTGGAAAGATATTCTCGGCTTTTGCAATGGCGAGGATCTCGGATGCCGTCAGGTCAGGTAAGGTGTCAGCAAGAAGCGCGACGTCGGGTGCCAAATTCCGAATTGCTTCGAGGCAGCTTGTCCCGTCGCTACACGACGCGACAATCTCGAAGTCGTGCTGAGTTGCGAACACCGACTGCAACCCCTGTAGAACGATCGGTTGTCGATCTACGATCACAAGTCGGGTGCAGCGCGTGGATGTTCCCTGGTCCGCGGACACATCTAACATGGGTTTGACCTCGCCCCGGGGATCTATGTCCTTCGGCATATAGCCGGCGGCCGGGCAAAAGCACTAATATCTGATTAACCGATTAAAAAAAGAGGCTTAGCGGCCTAAATGGGATTTTAATTCAATATGTAAAGGGGCTCCGGCACGAGCGCCGCTTCTAACCAGTAAATTTTACCTGAGCGAAGGAGTTTGTAATGATTAACACTCGCGGAATACTCGCAGCTGTTTGGTCTCGGCTGGAAGGTTCCGCAGAAGTTTCGTAATACAGCATATCCAGAGCAGACGTGGTCGGGCAGAGGTAAGCAGCCTCACTGGGTTAAAACATGGATCGCCAGTGGCGCGAACCTCGATGATCTGCGTGTTGACCGTACCCAATTAGTACAAGATAGCTCAAGCGCGCCGGGACGTAGCATCAAATCAGTCTGCATAATCGAGGGATGACCAGGGCTGAACATGAAACGAAAAACACCCGCCAAGAGCGCCCCTGATGCTCAATCCAAACTCTCCTACAAAACCACCCGCTGTTTCTTGTGTGACGATACAGGGTCGGTCTGTAAGGATCACCCAGACCGACCATGGTCTGGCAAGTACGCCTGCGATTGCGGTGCTCCCGCTGCACCGTGTCAAAGCTGTAGGTTGATGCTGGCTCGTGGCAACGTCGTGGCGACATCGAAGGCGTGATCTCAGGGCATCTGATCCTCACGCAAGGCGCTACGCCGACGATTCCGTTACATACCTTAGGCCAGGAAAGAGGCCGCCAGCCGAGGCTTGGTTGAGCTCGGGCTGAAGTCGAAGTGAGCCATGAATTTCAAGAGGGCCGTGCCTTCTTGCCCAAGAACGACAGAAATCTCGGGTCGCTAGCCCTGATTGCTCCCTGGAACAGAATGGCCATTCTAAATCAGTGTCGGCAGCACGCGGGCTGGATGATTGGCTGCTAACTGCCGCCGACAGTGGTCGCCCGCGCCAAAGTAGTGTTCGAACAAGGGCCGATTTGCTGCGGTGCCTTAGTCCGGTTCTGGCAACAAAAGGACACGACGCGATGTCCGATGAAAACGATCTCAAAGTAGCCCAGCGCCAGCATGATCTTTGAATAACTCGGCATCACGGACATAACCCCGCAGCGTCTCGCGGCACGATGCGCCCGAGTTATGCAGGAAATTGCCCTCGAAAATCAGAGGGCGCAGGGAACACCGGGTGCACGCTGCACCCGCGATCTCGTGTGCAAATTGCACATAGAAAACGCACACGAGCATACAGGTACAGGCGGAGCAATCCGGCATTCCCTGCGCAATGGCTTTACGGCTTATAACGTGCTCTCCCCGGCGACGAATTCGTCTTGTCACCGTCGCCAGCGAATTAACGGTTCATCAAGACCCGGTTGGGCCAGGAAAACCTCCGCCAGCTTGACACCAGCAACGGGTGCAAGGACCACACGGCTTTGCCGTACGCGACTGCGCCGTTCGTCGGCACGCCGGTCGATCGCTCACAGGCCTCATCGGCCCGCCCCGCAACGCTCACGCGCGACGACGCTGCCGCGTCCACCGCTTCCCTCCCCGCGTTCGTGACGATCGCGAAACGCCCCTCTTGTCGGGGTGGGATGGCGCGAGCTGGTAGCGCTGATTTGCCCGACGGCGAAAGCGAAATATTTTTTGCGAGCGGGATAGACAGGAAATTGCCTGACGGGCAAATCAGTTGCGGGCGAGGTCATGAACGGAGGCGCAGAGATGTATTTTCTTCAACCATTCCAAATTCAGAATCTCCAGCAGGAGAGACCACCGCTCTGAATAGTGTCCAGGGTCCAGACTCAATTGATTAAAGCCAGAATGCCACGGCGGCAACGAGGCACTGGGCCGAGAAGTAGTTCCGAGCGAGTTTGTCGTAGCGCGTTGCGATGCGCCCGAAGTCCTTGAGCCTGCAGTAGCAGCGCTCGATGATGTTGCGATCCTTATAGGCTTGCTTCGTGCCTGCTCGCGGGCGCCGCCGGTGAAGCGTCCGAGACCGGTCGCGAGCAGCGGCTCGCACAACCGCGGGCCACCGATCATTCCGACCGCCATGGGGTCATCCGCGGTATCCAGCGCGGGACGGCGGCACGGAACGCCTCGTACTCTCTCCCAAACGTCCGCTCGAGCGTGGGTTCTTCGTACGCCACGACGAAGACGTGGAAGGCGAGCCAGAGCAGCGCGCCGTAGACGATGAGGCGCCAATCGCCCATCAGCACCGCTTGACCCAGGATGATGGCAACGACCGCGACGTATATTGGATTACGCACATAACGGTAGAGACCGGTCACCACGAGATTCCGGGTCGGCGCGATGGGCGCGGGGGTGCCGAGACCCTGCAGCGCGAAACGCGCAAATGCGTCAACGAGCCCAGGCACGCCTGCGAGAATCATTATCGCGCCGATGCCGCGCGTCAGCTCCAGACCAAGGAACGGCGGCCGGAGTTGCCAACCCGTGATCGACCATGGAACGAGCCCCGCCAGCGTACATGGGGCGACCACGAAGAAAACCGCCGAGCCCAGGACGGCAATGGTTCGTTGCACGGCGGTTCCCGACACTCCCCGTCGCTGCGAGCTCATTCCAACCTCGCCTTCGTGGTTTCCCGTCGTCATCCGGGTGCTGACGCGCTCGCCATGTTATCCCAACAGCGGAAACCGCGCACGACTAAAGCCAGAATGCCACGGCGGCAACGAGGCACAGGGCTGAGAAGTAGTTCCGAGCGAGTTCGTCGTAGCGTGTTGCGATGCGCCTGAAGTCCTTGAGCCTGCCAGGGCGCGTTGCAAATCCGCGCGCACGCGTTTGGCCTATGAAATTTGGGATCGTGACTTTCGATGCAATCGAAATTGACTGTCCCAAACGTCGTCTGAGGCTTCTTCAAGGCCGAGCAAGTCTGACCTGGATAAAATCATTCTTGAAGTTATCGCCGCGTGGAAATGCGGCGATCACCTGTCACGTTGCTCTGGCGTGTACTCGCCATATCCAATTCCCACGACGTCGACCAAAACCCCTGCGTTGGTGAGAGCGCGGTGCGCTAGAGGTCGGTGTCTTTCGGATCGGCGAACCGGCGGCCCGGAAGCGGGATGAGCATGGCCGCGTGCTGGCGGTAGCGGCGATACTGGTCGCCGAACTGCTGGATCAGATCGTGCTCCTCCAACTGGATACCGATCAGGATGTAGCCGGTGAGCACCACCGCAAAGAGCAGATGACCAACGCTCATCGCAGGCGTGGCCCAGACGGCGAGCAGGACGCCGAGATAGATCGGATGGCGGACGCGCCGGTAGAACAACGGCGCGCGGAATTTTGTCTCCGATGGCTCTTTACCGAACAAACGCGCGAACACCTGGCTGAGCCCGAACAGTTCGAAATGACTGAGCAGAAACGTGCTGGCCACCAGCACGACCCAGCCGAGCCAGAAGATGCCGTCGAGCACTGCCGCGGCGGCCGGGTTGCGCACGGTCCAGACCGGCGCTGGGATCGGCTGCCATTGCCAGTACAGGATCAACAGCGCGAAACTGGCAAACAGCACATAGGTGCTGCGCTCGACCGAGGCCGGCACCATCCGCGTCCACCAGCGCTTGAAGCCCGGGCGAGCCATCACGCTGTGCTGGATCGCAAACAGTGCGATCAGCATCGTATCGACGATCGCGCTCTGGAGCAGCGGTCCTGCGGTTCCTGAATCGATCGACTTCGGAACGATGAGATTGCCGGTGAAGCCGATGAGATACAGCAGTGCCACCAGCGTGACGCCGTAAGCGACGATGCCGTATAGGACTGCAACAAGACCTGCCATGAACCTTCTCCTGGTTATTTCAAATGGTGTATTTGCCGCACGTAGCGGAGGTGTCCGCCGAGATCGGCGGTGGTCGTGAAGGCGGGATTTTCCTCAAGCGAATTCGAGGGATGTCAGCGGCATGGATCACGTCACGCTCCCGGCGTGGGCAATCACCCGGGATTTTGTGCGGTCACCATCCAGGAGCTCGAATTCATCATCACGCCTTCGGGACGGACGAATTCTCTCAACTCATCCTTCAGAGCCGCCACCAGCCTGTCGTGATGCCGTTCTGCCTGCTTGCCGGCCTCGCGATAGACCTCGCCGGCGGGTCCGATCGCGAGCTGGAATGCGACCGCCTCATCGAGGTCCCGGCCCACCAGGACCTCGGCATCGATCCGCTCGAACCGGGCGTCGGCGTAGCCGGCGATCTGCAACTGCCGGGTCACGGCCTCGGTATCGGTCATGGAGAAAGGCCCGGGTCCGCAGGTCGCGGCGTCCTCTTTCACCGCAGGCAGGTAACGCAGCAGAACTTCCTTCGGTAGTGTGAGCCACGGATTGTCCGCCCGCGCGCGCCACACGATCATCGTCATCAACCCGCCCGACCTCAGCGCCGTGCGCATGTTGCGCAAGCCCGCCACCGGATTTTCGAAGAATTGCGTTCCGAAACGGGAAAAGCAGAAATCGTGCACCGGCTTGAACGGATAGGCCTGAACATCGGCTTCGAGGAACGTCAGATTGGTCAACCCGGCAGCCTTCGCATCTGCGCGACCTGCATCGAGAAAGGCGCCACAGCAATCAAGGCCAACGACCGAACCGGTCGGCCCGACGCGCCGCGCAAGTTCAATCGCGGTGTCACCCCAGCCGCATCCGACATCCAGCACGCTGTCGCCGACGTGAAGCGGCAGCGCAGGAAACACTTTTGCGCTATGCAGATGCAGGCCGCCGGCAAGGATGTGCCGCCAGGTATTGAATTTTGGAACCAGGACAGCGTTCCAGAAATCAATGTACGGGTTGCTGGTTTCGCTTGCCTGCGCGGTGCTCATGATCAAGTTGCCCGTCTCCTCTGAGTTGTCGTCACGAGTCCGCCCAAGCGTCTGCCTAAACGTTCGCTCAAGTGTGGAGCGGCGCGAGGAGCGCTTGGTGGCACTTCATCCCTGAGCACGGTATAAGGGCGAGCCGTGCCTGGACGAATGATCGACCGGCCGGATCAGCAGACCGTTCGTCCGAATCTGAGATTGGCCACCATGATTGACCCGCTTTCGGAAGTGCTACGGTCGGTTCGCCTGACGGGAGGCATCTTCCTCGATGCGCGCTTCACGGCGCCGTGGTGCGTGCACACGCAGATCCTCGCCGAGGATTGCGGGGCCTTCCCGGTCAAGCCACCACTCTTGATCGCCTACCACTTCGTGATCTCGGGAAAATTCCTGCTCAGCACCGAAGGTGAACCCGCGGTTGAGGTGCGGGCCGGCGAGATCGTGCTGTTGCCGCGGAACGACGTTCACACGCTGGCCAGTGCATCCGGTCTGGTGCCGACAAGCGCACGTCATCTGATCCAGCCGTCCGCGGATGGCGGACTGGCGCGAATTTCACATGGAGGTGGCGGTGAGACGGCACATCTCGTGTGCGGTTTTCTCGGCAGTGAGGAATCCTACAATCCTTTGATCGCAACCCTGCCAAGGGTGCTGAAGCTTGACGTCCGCGAGGGTGTGTCGCGCGACTGGGTCGAGGCCTCCGTGCGATATGCTGCCAGCGAGCTGACGGCTGGCCGATTTGCCTCCTCGAGCCTGATGTCACGGCTCTCCGAGCTGCTTTTCGTCGAGGCGATGCGCCAATATTCGGTAACGTTCAGGGATCACGATGCCGGTTGGCTGAAGGGCGTCGCGGATCCGCAGATCGGCCGTGCCCTGGCCGCCATCCATCACAACATCAGTGAAGCCTGGTCGGCGGATTCGCTTGCAAGGGAAGTCTCGATGTCGCGCAGCGCATTCATCGATCGCTTCACGACGCTCATCGGCATGCCGCCGATCCGGTATCTGACCATCTGGCGGCTGCAAGCGGCCAAGCTCAGCCTGCGCGAAACCCGCAAGACGATCGAACAACTCGCCCAGGAGGTGGGTTACGGATCCGGCGAAGCTTTCAGCCGGGCCTTCAAGCGGGAATTCGGGCTGTCACCCGCGCTCTGGAGGGACCGCCGGCCGGTGGATGACGCTGCAGCCAAAGGCTGCGACGTCGCAGCGCTTCCGACCAAACCTGCAAAGCGCCGCGCCGGCGCATAAAGCAGACCGCGCGTCTGCGGCATTCAGTGGACTTAACAAAGAACAAAAGTGCCTTCCGCTACTCCTCCAACAAGCCTGCCCATCGGAGAAATGTTCGACTACGGTCCGGCGATGATGCGCTATTGTCGGACCGTAGGTGTCGCCACCCGGCGCGATGCTCTCGATCTCTCGAGCCGGCCCGTGAGAAGAGCATGCAAGCTCGCTTGCGCGCTTTCAGCTATGCCAGGGCGCGTTGCGGATGCGGGTGCACGCGTTTGGCCTAGGAAATGTGGGATCGTGACTTTCGATGTAATCGAAATTGACTGTCCCAAACGTCGTCTGAGGCTTCTTCAAGGCCGAGCAAGTCTGAACCTGGATAAAATCATCTTTGAAATTATCACCGCGCGGAAATGCGGCGATCACCTGGTCGCGTTGCTCCGGCGTGTACTCGTCATATCCAATTCCCACGACGTCCACCAAAACCCCAGCGTTGGTGAGAGCGATCTCCGGTCGCATGAACTGTGGAATTCCGGGCGTGGTGTGTAACGCAATCGCTTCCCACACCAGATCGGCCTTTGGCTGAGCAATGCCGTGCCCTCTAAGAAATTCGCGAGCGGCGTCGGCACCATCGACTTCAAATCGCTTTGTCTCCGTGTGGTAATGATCGACAAGGCCGAGATCGTGAAACAGCGCCGCGATATAGAGCAGTTCAGGATCGAACTTCAGCTTCCGGCGAATTCCCGCGATTGCACCGAACGCATAGACGCGAACTGAATGGTTGAACAACATCTCATTTTCGTACTGGCGCACCAGCTCAGCCGCCTCCCGTGCCAGCTTGCTGTCGGGAATCTTGACGCCAGAGATCACGCTAGTCATTTTCAGGCTCCTATCTTTGTATCTGTATTGTCCGTCCTGCTGTGCGGCGCTGTTTTATGGGATCACGGCTTCTCAAGCGCGTCGTCCATTGCGAGAACCCCTGACTTTCAAGTCCGTCAAGCCGCCATCTCGACCACAGCTTGCGGCGGATTTCGGAAGCTGATCGCCATGCGGTTGTAGACATTCATCAGGCTGATCGCGATGGTGAGATCGACGAGCTCGCGCTCCTCGAAGACCGCGCGGGCAGCCACGTACGCCTCATCCGGCACGCCGGTATCGGCTACGCGAGTGACCGTTTCGGCCCATGCGAGGGCGGCGCGTTCGCGCTCGTCGAAGAAACCGCCGCCTTCCCTCCACGCCTGTACCAGCGCGAGCTTTTCGATCTTCTGTCCTTGCTTGAGCAGATCGCGCGTGTGCATGTCGAGGCAATAGGCGCAGTTGTTGATCTGCGACACACGCAGATAGACCAGGTTGACCAGCACCGCAGGAAGCTTGCTCTGCATGACGTAGCCGTAGACGCCGCCCAACGCTTTCACGCCTGCCGGTGCGATGTGGTTGTAATCGAGACGCTTGCTCATTTTTTGCTCCTTGATGATCGATCCTATTTGACGGGGGTGGTTAGTTCCTTGTCGTCCGTATCGACGACGAACACTGCGAGCAGCTTTGCAGGCTTCGTCTTGCTCGCATTGCGACTGACGGGATGGCGAGAGCCCGGCGTCTCGGAGAAGCTTTCGCCGACCCGGTAGACCCGCCGTGGTCCGTCATTCACCTGCGATTCAATTTCGCCAGACAAGACGTAGCCGAAGATAAAGGCCGATTTGGCGTGGATGTGCGAAGGCGACGCTCCGCCCGGCGCATAGTCAACGACGACGGCGACCAGTGACTTGCCGGGAATGTTGGTGATCGCCTGCTCGAAGTGCGGCGTGACCGTTTCGCCAATCCCATGCGCGGCAGCAGGTGTCGCGGCGGCAATGGCGATGGCTGCGCAGGCCGCACCGAAAATGAATGGTATTTTCATGGTGGGTGTTCTCCTTTGCATCAATAGATGTTCGTACCGTGGTCCGCAAAAAAGCACCAAAAACGCACAAAAATCGTGTACCAAGAGGTATGACCAAGCCGCTGCGGTTGGAGCTTGATCGATCTGCGAAGACGCCGCTGGCCGAGCAGATCCGCAAAGGTATCAGGGCCGCCATCGAGAGCGGCGTGCTCGCTCCGGGAGCGCGTCTGCCATCCTGGCAGGACCTGGCAGCCCAACTCGGCGTCGCGCGAGGCACCGTGCGCTCGGCGTACGAAAAGCTCTCCTCTGCCCAACTGATCGTCGCTTCGCGCGCGACCGGAACGCACGTCGCGGATCGGCCTTCCTTCGCCGTTCGGCAGGAAGAAGCCCCCGACTCCGGCTCGTTCATGGAGATGTATCAAGAGCTCACTGCGGGGCCGGCGATTTTTCAAATGGGCGTGCCCGCGCATGAAACTTTTCCCGCCAAGCTATTGGCGAGGATTTGCACACAGGCCGTTCGCGCGGAAATGAGCGCGCCGCCTTTGTATCCGGATCCGCGTGGCGAGCTGGAATTGCGCCGCGAGATCGCGGCGTACCTTGCGCTGTCGCGCCGGATCGAGTGTACGCCCTCCCAGATTATCATTACCAGCGGCTTCAGCGGCGGGCTTGGATTGGCGCTCCGTGTTTTGGGCCTGGAGCAGAAGAAGGTCTGGACGGAGAATCCAGGCTTCCCCTTCACCCGGCACGGTCTTGAGCTTGCAAGGTTGTCGATCGAGCCTATCCCGGTTGACGCCGACGGCATCGATGTCAGTTACGGCCTGAAACATGCTCCTGACGCAGCGCTGGCTGTCGTAACTCCAGGGCAGCAGGCACCGCTCGGATTCACATTGTCGCTGGCAAGACGTTCCCGCCTTCTCGACTGGGCTGCTCAAGAAGAGGTGTGGGTGATCGAGGACGACTATCTGAGCGACCTTCAGTTGAAGGGACGGGCCACGCCGGCGCTTGCGTCTCTCGATCGTGCCGGCCGCGTCATTCACATCGGGTCTTTCAGCAAGACCCTGACTCCTGCCTTACGCCTGGGCTTTGTCGTTGCACCCGCCTCTCTGGCGCCCCGGTTTGCCGAGGCTGCGGCGTGCCTCGCGCCGGCGCCTGGGCCCTCGGTGCAGCTCGCGACGGCCGAGTTCATGCGCGACGGCCACTACATGCGGCATCTTCGGCGCACGAAGCGGGTCTATGCAGCGCAAGGCGAAGCATTGCTGAAATGCCTTCGGGCGCGCACCAAGAACGTTACGATCGCCGGATTGGCAGCGGTACTGCAATTGCCGGACGGAGCACCTGACCTCTCCATCGCCAGGGAAACGCTCCCGTTCGGATTGGCGCCTACGCCGTTGTCGCTCTGGTATGGGTCGATGGCTTCGGCGCGGTCCGGTCTGTTGCTAGGCATCGCCACATCTCCACAAAAGAGAATCGAGGCGTCCTGCGACCGGCTCTTCGAGATCATTGACCGCCTTACGTGACGAACGAAGACGCCGGGCATGTCCGGGCGCTTTTCTTCTTGCAGGACACCTTAATGTTCGACCCGGTACAGGCGTCTTCGCTTCGGCACGCCTTTGAGTTGGTGAACGCCGCGATCCTTGAAGCGGATTCCGGACTGCGACATCAGATCCTTGACCTCGCTCGAGACCAGGACTTCTCCGGCACGCGCTTTCGCGGCGACGCGCGCGCCGATGTGAAATGCGAGACCGACCACCTCCGCCCCGCTCACATTATATTCGCCCGCATGCAGCCCCACCCTAATCTCGAGCCCCAGCGTGCGCACCGCCTCGCGGATCGCAGTCGCGCAACGGATCCCGGCAGCCGGCGCCTCGAACGTCGCGAGCAATCCGTCCCCCGTCGTCACGACTTCCTTTCCGCGCAAGGTCTTCAGCTCTCTGCGGACGGCGGCGTAATAGTGACCCATCACCTGCGTCCAGCGGGCATCGCCGAGCCGCGCGGCTTTTTCGGTGGACCGAACGATATCGACAAAGAGGATCGTGGCGGGCGCTTGTTTGAGCTCGGCGTCACGATCGGCGGATCGGCGCCGGTTCGCAATGTTTCCAACCAGCAGTTCATAGCGGTGGTTGCGTCGCCGCGCGATCGCGGCTTTTGTATAGTCTTGAGCACGCTGCACCGTGCCGCAACGAATTGTTTTATCCCTGGGTGGAAGTGTCCAGTAAACCTTTCGCCCATTTCCGACGCCATGGACTTCCACGGCGCCCCACTTCAGGAAAACCGTCGAGCCAACGCGTCGAATGCACCACGCCTTCGACGTGTATCCGGAAACGTTCGACTGATGGACCCCGATGCGAAGGAACTTGGACATGAACGTGCGACCAATCGAAAGACCGTTTGGGCGTACCTGGGGTAAAGCGTAGTCGTACATTCCTGCGTTGGCAACGACTGGCGTGACGCAAGGACGCAGCTGCGCTACCCTCCCAGGATAAAAACAAAGGGAAGCGCCAAACGTGCCAAACGTATATGACTTCATCATCATTGGGGGCGGCTCGGCCGGATCGGTCCTGGCCCACAGGCTCTCCGCCAAAAGCGCCAACAAGATCCTCCTCTGCGAGGCGGGACAGGACACGCCGCCCGGCAACGAGCCGGCCGAGATACTCGATAGCTATTCCGGCACGGCCTATTTCGATCCGCGCTTTCACTGGACCGAACTCAAGGTCACGACCCAAATCGTCAGCCACAACAATCCCGGCGAGGGCCGCCCGCCCTTGCGCAAATACGAACAAGCGCGCGTCCTGGGCGGCGGCTCCTCGATCAATGGTCAGTTGGCCAATCGCGGCGCGCCGACCGATTACGACGAGTGGGAAGCGCGCGGCGCCGCGGGCTGGGGCTGGAACGACGTGCTGCCCTATTTCAGGAAGGTCGAGCGCGACCTCGATTTCGACGGGCCATTCCACGGCAAGGACGGCCGTATCCCCGTCCGCCGCATTCCGCGCGAGCACTGGACCGGACATTCGCAAGCCGTCGCCGAGGCCTGCAAGCAAGCCGGGTATGCGTTCGTGCCCGACCAGAACGGCGAGTTCGTCGAAGGCTACTTCCCGGTGACGCACTCCAATCAGGCCGAGCAACGCGTCTCGGCCGCGATGGGCTATCTCGATCGCGAAACACGCAAGCGCCCCAATTTGACGATCTCCACCGACACGCAGGTCAGGGAGCTTCTGTTCGAGGGCACGCGCTGCGTCGGCGTGAAAGCGCAGGTCGACGGCCGGGAGCAGGAATTCCGCGGCCGCGAAATCGTGCTCTCCTGCGGTGCGATCCATTCGCCCGCGCATTTGCTGCGCGCCGGCATCGGCCCGGTCGGCCACCTCCGGGACATGGGCATTCCCGTCCTGACGGGGCTGCAAGGCGTCGGCCAGCGCCTGATGGATCATCCCTCGATCTCGCTGTCGTCGTTTGTCCGCCGCGGCGCGCGCATGAACGATCACACCAGACGTCACATTCAACTGGGGCTGCGCTATTCGTCAGGATTACCCGGCGTGCCGAAGGGCGACATGTTTGTCGCCGTCCTCACCAAATCGGCCTGGCATGCGGTCGGCGCACAGATTGCCTCGCTGCTTACTTTCGTCAACAAGACCTACTCCGAGACCGGGCAAGTGAAGCTCTCCTCGCGCGACCCGCTGGCGGAGCCGATCGTCGAATTCAACCTGCTGTCTGACCGGCGCGACCTCGACCGGCTGATGAGCGGCTTCCGCAAAATGGCGGACCTGCAGATGAGCGCGCCGCTCCGCGCGGTGACCGACAAGCCGTTTCCGGCCTCGTACAGCGACAAGGTACGCAAGATAGGTGTGGTCAACACCAAGAACAGGATCCTCACGTCGATTGCCGCCGCGCTGATGGACGGGCCGGCGGCGCTGCGTCACTACATGATCGACAATTTTGTCGTCGAAGGGTTCACGTTCGACGAAGTGATGAACGACGAGGAGGCATTGGAAGCTTTCGTACGGAAGGCCGCGATCGGCGTGTGGCACGCCTCGTGCACATGTCGCATGGGCCGGGCCGACGATCCGATGTCGGTCGTCGACACACAAGGCCGCGTCAAGGGCGTGCAGGGTTTACGCGTGGTCGACGCCTCGATCTTTCCGGTGGTGCCCTGCGCCAACACCAACTTCCCGACCCTGATGACGGCCGAGAAGATCGCCGAAGCGATGCAGTGAGGTGCGGCGGCCGGCGCAGCAGACCGCCTCACCCGCTCTCGCTTCCGGCGGAGCTTCAGGCGTTATAGCCCGGAGCCAGCTTGAACGCGCCATTCTTGAGCGAATTAGCCTCGACCATGACGATACCCTCGTCCGGGTAGCCGTCGTGGCGTTCGGGCGTAAAGGAGATGTCGCCGAAAACGCCGGGATAGCCGTTCAGCTTGTTAAGGTAGCCGACAATCTGTTCCGGCTCGGCGCCGGAGCTCTTGATCGCCTGCGCGATCATGTACGGTGAGTCGTAGCCGACTGCGACCCACCACAGCAACGTATCGCCGAGCTCGATTTTGGCGCTCTTCAATCGATCAAGGAAGGCGGCTGTGCGGTCGGTCAGCTTGCCATCGGCGTTGTAGCAGACAGGACGGAAATTATTGGGATAGACCTTGGCCCAGTATTCCGGCTTTTCCAGCAAGGCCTGGGTCTGGCCGGAGCCCAATGTGGTCTGGCCCACGATCGGCACGTCCCATTGCATCTGCCCGCGCGTATTGATGATGCGCGACAGGAAGCCGGGATTGACGCTCCAGGGCATGATGGCTTCCGCGCCGGCGGAGCGCATGCGCAGGATTTCGGGCGTGAGATCCGGATTGGCGGCGTCGATATTGCCTTGGTAGACGATTTCCGCATTCTTGGCCTTGAGCATCGGCACATAGGCGTTGACCGAGGCGGTGCCGTAGCCGGTGGTGTCGCTGATGACCGCCACCTTCTTGCATTTGAGCACGTCCACCACATAGCGGTTGGCGCCGGCGCCGATCTGCTGGTTGGTGGAGGCGTTGCGGAAGCACATCGGATATTTTTTCGGATCGGTGAGGCTGTCGACCCAGCACGGATGGACCTGCGGCGTGTTTGCACGCGCGAGCAGCGGCACGACGGCGAGCGACTCGCCGGAATTGACCGGGCCGAGAACGACGCTCACCTTGTGTGCGTGGGTGAGCTCCGCGGCTCCATTCACTGCCTTGGTCGGTTCGCTCTGGGTATCGCGAACGACCAGCTCGATTTGCCGTCCATCGATGCCGCCGGCCGCGTTGATCTCCTGCACGGCGAGTTGGACACCCCGATTGATCCCGATCCCGGTGGATGACGAGGGACCGGTAAGCGCCGGAAGATAGCCGATCAGGATCGGTTCTTTTGCAGCGATCGCGGGCTTGGCGACGGTAGTTGCAATCGCGGCGGCGGCAGACGCCAGCGCTTGACGACGGGTCAGCGGCATTTGATTTTCTCCCTTAGCGTTTTTTGACTTAACTCCCAAAGTTCGCCGAGGTTGGCCCTCGGATTTTTTTAGACTTCCGTGACGGACTATAGCTCCGGTTCGGTTGCTCGCCTAGCGTGCTGCCCACGAACCGGCACCGTCACTCCGCAGTCACCTCCTGCAGGGGATGTTCCGAAGCACCATCACTCCGCAGTCACCTCCTGTAGCCGCCTGAGCAGCCGGCGATGTTCGCGGCAGCCGGCAAGGCCAGGATGCGTCAGCAGCACGACGGGGGTTTGCGCCTTGCTGGCTCCGGCCAGAACGAGCCGATCGACGTGCAGACCGGGGTGGGACCCGCCGGCGGTGCGAAGCAGCATGTCGAGCTTGCCGTTCAGCAGTTCGGCCAGATCGTCGGTGAGTTTCAGCGCGACCACGTCATTGCCGATCGCGGCCTGGCGCAGTTTGCGGGCCGCCGGCGCGGTGGTTTTCAAAAGCCGCGGCGCAATGCCCAGCCGCAGCTTCCGGCCGCGCAGCGCCGGTGCGGAGGATTCCGTTGCCCTCGAGATCAGATCGAACGCAGACGTGATCGCGGGCAGATAGGCTTCGCCTTCCTCCGTCAGGATCAGGCTGCGCGGCAGCCGCCGAAACAGGGTAATGCCGAGCGCCCCCTCGAGCGACTTCACCTGCTGGCTTACGGCGCCCGGCGTCACACCAAGTTCGTCCGCGGCGCGCGTGAAGCTGAGATGGCGCGCCGCCGCTTCGAAGGAACGCAGACCATTGAGGGGCGGCAGTCGATAGCTCATCTTGAACCCCGAACTGTCTGGGCGGCGCCGACGGAATGTCATGCATTAGTTTTTCTACGTCAACGGCTCAATTTATATCGTTTGTTGTCACTGTCCCGCGGGCAATATCATTCCGTGACAGTGGAGGAACCGGCGATGAGCGTACTCGACGATTATATGGTCGATCCCCGGCTGTCGCTGCTGGACAAGACGCGGATCCAGGCCCAGGTGCTGGTGCCGATGCTGCGGGCGTTGCGCGTGGAACTGGGCCAGGAAAAAGCTGACACAATCGCCAGGCAGGCGCTGCGCGACTGGTCGAAGCAGCTGTTCGCCGCCGTGGGCGAGAGCGTCGAAGGCAATTCGCGGCGCAAATGGGCGGCCATGCACACCGCGCTGGCTGAAGTCACCGAGCGGGAGGTGACGGTGGAGATGCGCCGGCACGACGAGGAGGCGCTGGAATTCGACGTCACGCATTGCCGGTTCGCGGAATTCTTTCGCGCGCTCGGCGAGCCGGAACTCGGCGCGCTGCTGGTGTGCGCAACAGATTTCGATATCGTTGCGGCCGGCGGCGACGATGTCAGCCTCACGCGGGACCAGACCCTGATGCAGGGCGCACCGCGTTGCACGTTCCGCTATCGCTTTGCACCGCGGTCGTGAACAAGCTCTTTTCCCGCCATCAACAAATTCCGTGAAAAACGCGCGTGAGCGCGTATGATGGCGTCATAAGGAACTCAGACTGACTGGGTTCACGAGGGAGAGCGGCCGATGGGAGCGACAGCGGAGCAAGCGTCACCCTGGCTCGAAGGGCGATCCTTTTCTTCCTGGCAGGAAGAGTATGACCGTCGCGGCTATCTCATTTTCAAAAATGTTCTGAAACCCGATCGCGTCGCTGACATTCGTGCGGCGCTGGCGCCGCATCTGGCGCGCGACCTGCTCGGACGCAACGATTTCGAAGGCACGAAAACCAACCGGGTCTACGCCCTGCTCGCAAAATCACCGGTGTTCGCCGAGCTTGTGATTCATCCGCTCGTGCTGGCCTTTGTCGAAGCCGAACTCGGCGAGAGCTGCCTGTTGTCAGCGCTGCTGGCGATCAACCTGCATCCCGGCGAGACCGTGCAGCCCTGGCACTTCGACGACAGCGGCGCCAAGGTGCCGCGGCCCCGTCCCGCGCTTGGCGTCAGCACGTTCTGGGCGATCGACGATACGACCGAACAAAACGGCGCCACCGAAATCATCCCCGGAAGCCATCTCTGGGACGGACAATATGTCGAGGGCGCAGTGAATCCCGCTCACTTCACCGGCGCTGCCGATCATCACGACGGCGACCGGCCGGATGCGGTCAAGCTGACGATGCCGTCGGGATCGCTGGCGATCACCAAGGGCACACTGTGGCACCGCGGCGGCGCCAATCGATCCGACCGCCCGCGCCTGATCATCACGCCGCAATATTGCGTTGGATGGGTGCGACAGCTCGAAAATATGGCGCTCGCGGTCCCCGCAGAAATGGCGAACAAACTGCCGGAGCGCGCACGCGAGCTGATCGGCTATTCGATCCATCCGCCTTTCATGGGATATGTCGACGGCGTTCATCCGAGACGGTTGCTGGGAACGCGCTGACGCGACTTGCAGGACGGGTTGAGCACTTGCGAAACCCATCGCCTAGCCTCACTTGAGATGATGGGTTTCGCTCCGCTCAACCCATCCTGCGTGCTTGCACAGCAGGCTTCTCAGAAGACCGCTGTCCTGACGCGAAGACGACCCCCTCATACCCCTTCGCAACGACATCGTTGATCGCAGCGACATATTTCGGCGTGCCGCCGTTGTAGACGAGGTATCGGATCCTGCCGTGTTCGTGACCGGGGACGTTGGAGTTGTAGCCGGTGAACCACGACTTGGCTTTTCGCATCAGCATGATGGCGTACATCTTGGTTACATGCGCATTCCAACGCTCCTGCGCCGCCAAGGTCGGCTCGGCGCGGGTGTAGCCGCGATCCCATATGTGCTCCAGCAAATCGGTACACCAGTTGACGCCGGTCTCGATTCCGCGCGGAAAATTCGTCGATGCCGAACCGCTCTGCGGCCCCGTCGGCATCAGCAGATTCGGGAAGCCGTGAACGAGCATCCCGAGGAAGGTAGATGGGCCGTCTTTCCACTCGTCGAATAATTTCTCGCCGCCGGCGCCGCTGATGTCGATCTGGTCGTACGAACCCGTGATGGCGTCAAAGCCGGTCGCATAGACGATGATATCGAATTCGTAGTCGCGTTCGCTGGTGCGCAAACCTTTCTCGGTCACCCGCTCGAGCGGCGTCTCGCTGATATCGACGAGGTGTACATTGTCCCGGTTGTACGCTTCGAGATAGCCCGTCTCCAGCGGCACCCGCTGCACGCCGAACCCGTGATCCCTCGGAATCAGTTTCTCCGCCGTCACCGGATCCTTGACGCGTTGCCGGATGCGGTCGGCGATGTAGGCAGAAAACTCGGCGTTGGCGGCCTCGTCAGTAAAGATCTCGCGGAAATTGCTGAGCCAGATGCCAAAGCCGGGCTCATCGTAGAGCCGGTCCCAGAGCGCCAGCCGTTCCTCGCGCGAAACTTCAAAAAAACCACGTCGGTCGGGTTCATGCTCAAATCCACCTGGCGTACGCGCGCAGGCCGCGAAGATTTCGTCATAGCGTGCACGAATGTCGGCCATCTCTTCGTCGGAGATCGCTCCGTTGTTGAGCGGTGCGCTCCAGTTCGGCCGCCGTTGAAACACGGTCAACTCGCCGACCTTGTCCGCGATCTCGCCGATCACCTGGATGGCGGTGGCGCCGGTACCGATGATGGCGACCTTCTTGCCGGCCATTTCGACGGGTTCATGGGGCCAATAATACGTGTGGAACGAGCGCCCCTTGAAGGTTTCCATTCCCTCCAGGCGCGGCAGCGTCGGCGCCGAGAGCAGGCCCACGGCCAGAACGACAAACCGGCATGTCAGCTCGCGGCCGTCGCTAATTTTCAGCCTCCACAGATGCTGCGCCTCGTCGAACGCGGCCGCTTCGACCTTGCAATTGAATTGCATGAATTTGCGAAGATTAAACTTGTCGGCGACGTGGTTCAGATAACGAAGATTCTCCGGTTGAGCCGAGAAGCGTTCCTTCCAGTGCCATTCGTTCAGCAATTCCTTCGAGAACGAATAACCATAGGTGTAGCTCTCGGAATCGAAACGGGCTCCCGGATACCGGTTCCAGTACCAGGTTCCGCCGAGGTCGGGGGCTGCTTCCAGCACCACAGCGTCCACCCCGAGGTCGGCCAGACGTTTGATCTGGTAAATGCCGGCCACGCCCGCGCCAATCACGATGACTTCGTGATGTGATTTGGCTCCTTCGGTCATGCTGCACTCCAGTCCTGCTCTTTTGGGCGTCGCGGCATTAGCGCTTTTGTGCTTCATTATAGCAATAATCCACCCTTTGCACTTGCGTCAGGATGCCGGGATCGCGCCGTGGAAATCAGCCGTAAAACATTGTTTGAAAGCGCGACGCTGCAGATCGGCCTGTTCGAGGCCCGCGGCGTGACGGACGCCTGCGGCAACGTTGAGCGGCAGGACCAGAATGCGATCGTGCTGCCGCTGAGCGGGGTGTTTTCCAAGCACGATGCGCCGGGCCGCCACGTCATCGGCACGCCCAGCCACGCCGTGTTTTTTGCCGCCGACACACCGTTTCGCATCGGCTTTCCCGGTGGTATCGGCGATCGCGCCATCACATTGCGGTTTGGCGAGGCGCTGGCGCCCGAACATCTCGACACGCGCGGCACAGCACTGGCCTCGCACGGCCTGCTGCCGGCAAAGGCCATGATGCTGCGCAATCTGCTGTGGACGCGGCTGGGGCGCGCCGAGGCGGATGAGTTCGAGGCCGAAGCGCTCGGGCTCGATCTTCTCGACATGTCCCTGAAGTCGGTGCGCACAGACGGCCCTGCCCTTCGATCGCAGGCGCAGGTGCGGCGAAGACGGGCGCTGGAACGCGTCAAGGAGGCGGTAGCGCTGGCGCCGGCGCGGAAATGGAGCGTCGCCAAGCTTGCCGATATCGCCAATGTGTCGCCCTTTCATCTCTGTCACGTGTTTCGCGAGACGGTCGGCACTTCCATCTACGATTATGTCCTGCATGAGCGGCTGGCGCATACCCTGGATGCCGTGCTCGACTGCGGCGACGATCTCACGACCATCGCGCTGGACGCCGGCTTTGCCAGCCACAGCCATTTCACCGCAAGGTTCCGCAGTTTCTTCGGCTGCACCCCGGTTGCGCTCCGCCGCATTGCGACCGCCGCGCAGATCGCCGAATTGCGCAAGATCATGACAGCGCGACCGAACTGACTTGCCCTAGATGGCCTCCACAATAATGGAGACCACGAACCATGGACATCGCGACCTTCCACGCCAGTCGCCGCTTTGCCGACGTCAAATCCGGACGCATCGCTTATTTCGAACGGGGACAGGGACCGGTGGCGCTGTTCATCCACGGCGTGCCGATCAACGGCTATCACTGGCGCCATGTCATCGACCGTGCAGAGGCTCATCGCCGCTGCATCGCCATCGACCTGATGGGGCTCGGCTACACCGAGATCGGCCCAACGCAGGATGTCTCGTTCACGGCGCAGGCGCAGATGATCGCGGAAGTGCTGGACGCGCTCGGCATCGACAAGATCGATCTGGTCGGCAATGACAGCGGCGGCGCCATCGCGCAGATCTTTGCGGCGCACCACCCGCACCGGCTGAGGTCGCTGGTGCTGACCAATTGCGACGTCCATGACGGCTGGCCGCCACCGCAGGTGCTGCCGCTGATGGAACATTCGCGCAAGGGAACGCTCGCGCCGATCTTCCAGCCGACACTCGACCGTCCCGACCTCGCGCGCGAGCGCTATGCGCGCGGCGAATCCGTGCCGCTGTTTCGTAGCTACGCCGATACGAGCGTGCTGACGGACGATGTGATCCGGCTGTACCTGCAGCCGCTGCTGTCCTCGCCACAACGCATAGACGCCTTCCAGCGCTACTGGCTCGGTTTTGATAACGCGCAGACCCTTGCCATTCACGCCGCGCTGAAAACGCTGCAGGTGCCCACGCTCATCGTGTGGGGGCTGAAGGACATCTTCTTCGACAAGAAATGGGCCTACTGGCTGAAAGACACCATCCCCGGGGCCAAACGCGTCGTGGAAGTCGAGGACGGCAGGCTGTTCTTCCCGGAAGACCGTCCGGAAACGCTGACTGTGCCGATGCTCGAATTTTGGGATGAGTTTTCGAGGAGTTGATTGGAGGCAAGCACGCGGCCGCGGCAAGCCATCGCCGGGCTCACCGTCGATGGCTGATCGCTTCAGGCCCCCACGCCGGCATCGATCTGCGCGCATAATTGCTCGACATACGCGTCCTGTATCTCCAGCGCTTCAAGCTGTGTCGCCAGTTGCGCGAGATATTCCCGGTTGGTGCCGAGGATGCCCTTGCCGCTCGCGATGATGGAAGCGGTCTCGCCGAGCGGCAGTTCGCCGATATAACTCGGGTGCGACGTGTTCGAGACAAAGGCAAGCGCGGTGATCGGCCCCTGCGGCGTGGTCATCGGCACCATTGCCGGCGAGTAACCGCCCCGCAACATCTCGCGCCGCCACAGGATCGCCAACTCGGCATGCACCGAGTCCGCGGCGATGCGGAACGCCAGGCCGCGGCAGTGCCCCTCCTGCCGCTCGAGCGACAGCATCAGAGCCGGGTATTGCCGAGATCCGCGACCAAGATCGATTTTCAGCGTGAAGCGGCGCTGATAGTTTTCGACATCGGCCAGTCTGACTTCGGCGAAGTGAAATCCAGGGTCCCACATCAGCGAGCCGTAGGAGTAGATCCAGAGGTCGTCGCCGCTCCTGTGGTCGCCGAGTAACGCCAGCCGCGATGCTTCGATCACGTCGTCCGGCAGCCGCCAGCTCGCCGGCCATCCGGCGGCCCGTGCGCGCTGTTCCCACATGGCAAACATTTCCGGGGTCAGGCGCAGCAGCGATTGCTCCGGCTTCGTCACCCGCTCCCGAAGATTGGGCAAATGTATAAAGGCGTCTGCGGTCAAGATAGGCGTGCTCCCTTGCGTGTGCTTCGATCGTTCGTAATGTGCCAGTGTTGATGCCCGACGCCAATTCAGGCCGGGGTGGGCGCCGCATGATTTTAAATGCACTTCCGCATGACTTTAGTTCATGGCAGCCCATTGCTCTGAGGGCGTGACGACGCTATCGATCAGCAAGCAAAAACGCGAGAGACGAGGCAACGCCGTGCAGGACCGGTTCTCCAACACCCAGCAGGTTCGTAAACCCGCGACGGTTTCCAAAGGCGGCATCGTCGCCGCGCAATCTCGGAGAGCGGCCGAGGTGGGCGCCGAGGTGCTCGCGGCCGGCGGCGATTGCGTCGACGCCGTCATCGCGACCACGTTCGCGCTGGGCGTGCTGGAGCCCTGGATGAGCGGCCTCGGCGGCGGCGGCGCGATGGTGCTCTACCGTGCGCGCGAAGACCGCTATGAAGTGATCGACTACGGCATGCGGGCTCCTTTGAGCCTTCGCCTCGAGGATTATCCGCTGACCGGCAGCGGCGCGGCCTCCGATCTTTTCCCCTGGGCGCGGGTCAAGGACGACCGCAACCTTCATGGCCCCGGCTCGATCGCCGTGCCCGGCGTGGTCGCGGGCATGGAGGAGGCGCATCGCCGTCACGCCAAAATGCCGTGGAAGGATTTGCTTGCTCCGAGCGTCACACTCGCCGGTGATGGTCTTGCGGTGGATTGGTGGACCACGCTGATGATCGCGAGTTCGGCCGCCGATCTCCGGCGTTACCCCGCGAGCGCCGCCGCCTATTTGCAGGACGGCCTGCCGCCGAATGCGCAATGGGGCATCAGGTCTCAGGTGCGCATGCCGCAGGACAAGCTCAAGGCGACGATGGCGCAGCTCGCGGCGCAGGGCCCGCGTGATTTCTACGAAGGCGATCTGGCACGCAGCATTGCGGCCGATGTGCAGGGCGCCGGCGGCGCGTTGTCGATCGAGGACCTCGCGCCCTACCGCAGCACCGTGCGCGAACCGTTGGTCATTTCCTATCGCGGCGGAAAGGTGTTTGCGACGCCGGAGCTCACCGCCGGCCCGACGCTGGCGCATACGCTGCGTCTGCTGCAGCAGGACCTGCAGCCTTCGCGTAGCGGACCCGATGCCGCGGCCTACATCGCCTATGCGTCGGCGCTGCAATCTGCCTACCGCGAACGGCTGAAGGACATGGGCGACGCCGACGGCCGCCGTTCGCTCGGCTCGGAGGCGATGGCGCCGGCCTGTACCACGCATTTTTCGGCGGTGGACCGCGAAGGCAATATGGCAGCGGTGACGCAAACATTGTTGTCGGGTTTCGGCTCCAAATTCGTGACACCGCAAACCGGCGTGACCATGAACAACGGCATCATGTGGTTCGATCCGACCCCGGGCATGCCGAACTCGCTGGCGCCGGGCAAACGCTGCCTGACCAATTACACACCGGTACTGGCGCAGGCGGCCGATGGCAGGCGCGTGGCGGTTGGCGCGTCCGGCGGTCGGCGCATCCTGCCGGCGGTGACGCAGCTTCTCTCCTTCGTGATGGACTACGGCATGGATCTGGACACGGCGATCCACCAGCCGCGCATCGACGCCAGCGAAGGCGCGGTCGTGATCGGCGATGTCCGCCTGCCGAAGCCCGCGCGGGAAGCGTTGGGCGCGCGGTTCGATTACGAGGAAACACGCATCCAGAACGTACCGAACAAGTTCGCCTGCCCGAGCGTGGTACAGCGCGATGGCGCCACCAACAGCGGCGCCACCGAACCGTTCCAGCCCTGGAGCGAAGCGGTTGCGCAGGCATAAGCGGACACATAAGGTAACGACATCATGCGCAAAGTCTGGATCGAAGCGGCGCTGAACGGCGCCTGGACCCGCGCGCTGCAACCGGGCATTCCTGACACGGTGGAAGCGATCATCGCGGAGGGTGTGGCCTGCGCACGCGCCGGCGCCACCATCATTCACACGCATGCCTATGACGGAGGCGGCCCGCAGACCTTCGACTGGCAGGTCTACGCGCGGATCATCGAAGGCATTCGCAACGAGGTGGACGTTCCCGTCTATCCCTCCTACGCACCGGTCAACACCACCAACATTGATGGCGCCCTTCACTTCGCGGACCCAACGGTCCGGTTCGCCCATATCGAGGCGCTTGCTGAACGCGGCCTGATCGAATTCGCGGTCATCGACCCCGGCAGCGTCAATTTCACCCTGACGGCGACGACGTCGGGAGCAAATCCGGCCGGCACCTACGTTAATCCCGAGGCCCATGTCCGGCATGCGCTCGCCTTCGCAGCGCGCCAGGGCCTGCATCCCAATTTCGCTGTCTACGAGCCGGGCTTCACACGCGCCGGCGCAGCGCTCGCCCGCGCGGCCGGCACCAAGACTCCGATCTATCGCTTCATGTTCTGTGAAAAAGTCGCGGTCGGTTTTCCACCGCGGCCCTACGCACTTGCGGCCTATCTGGCGCTGCAGGAGGAGGAAGCAGCCCGCGCGCCGTGGATGATCGCTGCGATGAGCGCCGACATCCGCCCCTTGATCGGCGAGACGGTCAAGCGCGGCGGCCATATCCGCGTCGGCCTCGAGGATGCGCCGCTCGGCATAACGAGGACCAACCTCGCGCTGGTCGAGGAGGCGGTGCGGATGGTGCGCGAACACGGCGCCGAACCGGCTACGCCCGCGGAAATGCGGCAGGCGCTGGCCGCACTGAACTGAACCCAACGCAACACCGGTGACCCAAGCCGCGGTCAGCTATCGAAAATCGATGCTGCGCAGGATGATGCCGGGAGGAGTACCTTCGAACTCCCGGGCCATGAACTTGCGCGACGCGCATTGCTCGATGCGATCGCGCAATCGTACGAATTGTTCTTCCCGCCGGTCCGGCGCGGTCCGCGGGACGCGTTCCAGATCGTCCATCGCCGAGGCGCTGACGGCGCAAGGTATTTCCCTGGGTCCGTCCATCATGGAAAACAGCAGCACCATGCGGTCGAATTCATAACCGCCGATATTTCCGCGCATGAGCGTCATCGGGCTTTCCTCCCTGGGCGGAGTCGTGATCGCGTCAGCGTGCGCGCTTTTGCGGCACTTGGCCATCGTTTTCTGGGTAAACGCGCGCTTGATCATAACGCGCGAATAGCCACTTCCACTCGCTTCAGCCTGGGTATAGTTTTCGTAGCATACCGTCCGCCGTGGGGCATTTGCATGCGCGCTCTCGCTCTAATCGTTGCATTCCTTGTGGGGCTCGGTTCGGCGGCGTTCGCCGACGACATTGCCGCCGCGCAAAAAATCATCCGTTCCCAGGAGCAGGCGTTCAGCAAGGACGATGCTGTGGCGGCCTATTCCTATGCGTCGCCCGCGCTCAAGCAGATATTCCCGCAGGCTGACATCTTCATGTACATGGTCCAGAACAGCTACGCGCCGGTCTACCGCCACAAGAGCTTCGAGTTCGGCGAATCGCGCGCCGCCGGCGGCCGGATCGCCCAGCGCGTTCACATCATCGACGCCAATGGCGAGGCATGGGAAGCGCTGTACACGCTGGAGCAGCAGCCCGACGGCAGTTTGAAGATCACCGGTTGTTCGCTGTTGAAGGCGGGGCAGGAAGCTTGAATTTTTACGCCATCGCCAGCCGTTGCCGCGCGCGGAGCAGCAGCAACAGCATGATGGAGATGTTGAGCGCGTTCCAGGCAACGCCATTGGCGAACGCGGCGGCGTAGGAGCCGGTGGCGTCGAAGATCACGCCGGAGATCCAGCCGCCGAACGACATGCCGAACACGGACGCGAAGATCACGATACCGACGCGGGTCGCAGCTTCCGATGCCGGCATCGTCTCGCGCACGATGATGGCATAGCTCGGCACGATGCCGCCCTGGAACAGGCCGAACATCGCGGAGATGATGTAGAGCGAGGTCAGGCTGTCGAAGAACAGATAGAACAGCAGCGCAGTGCCCTGCGCGATCGAGCCGATCAGCAGCGTGCGGATGCCGCCGATCCTGTCGGCCAAAAATCCCGAGCCGATCCGGCTGATGATCCCGAAACCGAGCATCAGCGAAAGCATTTCGGCGCCGCGCGCCACGCCATAGCCGAGATCGCCGCAATAGGCGACGATATGAACCTGCGGCATCGACATCGCCACGCAGCAGGAGATGCTGGCGAGCGAGAGGATCACCGTCAGCGCATTGGTGGATAGTTTCAGGTCGAGACGTGGCGGCGGCGCATTGACGTGATCGCGACGCACCCCCGCTCCCATCAACAACCGCAGGCCGATCAACGCCAGCGTCATCGCCACGGCCGTGAAGATGCCGATGGCGATATGGGTGGTGCGCCAGCCGATCGTCTCCATGCCGAAATTGACCAGCGGCGGCCAGATCGTTCCACCGATGTAATTGCCGCTGGCCGCGATTGCGACCGCAAGCCCGCGGTAGCGGTCAAACCAGTGCGAGGCTTCCGCCATCAGCGGGCCGAAGGTCGCCGCCGAGGACAGGCCGATAGCGAAATGCACCAGGATGAATTGCCAGATCGACGAGGACAGCCCGGCGCCGATATAGCCCAGGCCCAAAATGCCGATGCCGACGCCGATCGCGGCAACGATGCCGTAACGGTCGGAGATTTTACCGGTGATCACCTGGCCCAAACCGAAACCAAGCATGACCATGGTGAAGGCGAGCGACGCCGTGCCCCGGTTGGCGCCGAACTCGGCCTGGACCACGGGAAGCGAGACCACCACCGACCACATGCCGACGCTACCGAGCGAGCCGATCAGGACTGCGACGACAAGCCGGGTCCAGGCTCGGCGAGAGTCTGGAACGAACAATTCGGATTGATGGGTGATTTGAGAAGAAATATCCACGGCGGGCGCAATCTCTTAGGCTATTGGCACAACGTCAAGCCACAATGCCGCGATATTGGGCATGCAGATGTGAGGGAACACGGACAACGTCCCGCGCGCAACAATCCGGCCGCGCGTCAAGCGGTGAGGACGCCGCCACGCTCAATGCCGTCATGCTCCGCGAAACATCCCGTACGCCGCGGCCTTTCGATTCAATCATGATGTCTCTGGAATACTGAATCGTTCGCGGACGATGACGGCGAGGCATGACTGCACGTCCCCGCGGCGCGAAGCGTCCGGATTTTACAAATGACCACCCTCACAAGGAGGGTGCAGGGAATACCGGATGCGTTCTGCACCCGCGGTCTCGTGTGCAAATATGTGCAAAGAAACGCACACGAGCGAAACAGGTACAGACGGAGCGATCCGGCATTCCCTGCGCAATGGCTTTACGGCTTATGCCGTGCTCTCCCCGGTGAGCGAATTCGTCTTGTCACCGTCGCTTGCGGATTAAAGGTTTCGCCGAACCCGGTTGAGCTCGAAGGACCTCCGCAAGCTTGGCACCAGCAACGGGTGTCGGGACCACACGATTTTACCGTACACAGAAGCGCCGTTCGTCTGCACGCTGCATGATCGCTCACGGAAAACCGCCCTGCGATCGCAATCACGCGCCCGACGCTGCCGCGTCCACCGCATCCCGCCCCAACGTTCGTGACGATGGCCAACGCCCCTCTGAGGGACGGGATGGCGGGATTTGTAGCGGTGAGTTTAGCGATCCGGAAAGAGGAATATTTTCATAGGAAGGGGTTGACGGGCAAATGACTGATTTGCCCGTCGGGCGCGCCGCCACGCGCCGGCCCACGCTCTGATCCATCAGGCGTAACCATCGTGCTTGATTTCGTGAATCCCGCTCACGATCCGCTTCCGTTGTTGGCACTTTTCGGCGATGGTGGGGATGGCCGCGCTGCTTGGCGGGATCGGCAGCCTGTTCTTCGCGCGTCGATGGCCGCCCGCTTCATCTTGGATCACAGCGATTGTCGGATGGATTTTAAGTTTCTTCGCGGCGCCCATGCTGATCGAGATGGTGGCGCTACCGATCCTCGCAATTTCAAACTGAGACATTGCCCCATGATCAAGACGACCCTGCTCTCCCTACTCGCGCTCGCGCTGCTGACCGGCGCAGCCTCGGCGCAACAGCGCACCATCTACGACTCGCGCGGCAATGTCGTCGGCCGGGCGGCGACCGACAGCCAAGGCTCGACGACGAACTACGACGCGCGCGGCAAGGTCATCAGCCGCGAAAGTACCAGCGGCACCACGACGACGATCTATGACGCGGTCGGGCGTAATGTCGGCAGGGTCAGCACGAGCCGCTAAGGTACCGGCCAAAATGGGCTACTCGCCGAAAAGTAGGAGAAGACATGAAAGAAAGAATCGACCGCCACAAGGACGGGAGTATCAAAGCCAAGGGCCACATGAAGGACGGTGAGCTTGAAGGGTACTGGGAGTGGTTCAGGCTGGACGGTAGCAAATTGCGCTCAGGCCACTTCAAAAGAGGAAAACAGGTCGGCGAATGGACCACCTACGACGCCACCGGCAAGGTCGTGAAGGTTACAAATTTCACCAATTGAACTAGGGTCGAAACTGGCCAGTACCAACCGCCAGCCATGCCGACCGCCCCGCAAAAAATCATTTTGCTCGCACTGATCGCGCGCTCGACAGCGCTGGCCTCGGCGCAACAGCGCACGATGTTGGCGCGCGCGGCAATGGGGCGGGCGTTGCGATATATTTGTATTTCCAGAATGACTTGCGACAGCGCGAGAAGAGAGAACTACAAGCGCGATCTTTGATTCGGAGTTCGGAAGTTGAATTTCAAAACCTCATCATGAGCGATAGCTATGGATCTTGGAAAGTCAAAGGCCTCGTAAAGAACAATTCTCGATATCAGATTGAGAAAATCAAGCTGACGGTCGAAGTGTCAAATTGCGACGGACACAAAGGAAATTGCGTTGTTGTCGGCACTGATGACGATGTCACTAGTTACCTCGATATCCCTCCGGGGCAAGCGCGAGCATTAGAGTCCTTCGTTACCCTTAGAAACTTGCCGCAATTGACCGATTGGAGCTGGAGTTATCGAGTTGGCTATGTACAAGCAAAGCAGTAGTTGTACTCCACGCGCGCGGGACGTGCTCGGTCACGCGCTACGATAACTCGGCGTCGAACAGATCTGCAGCGGCCCGGCGAAGGCGAACCGGCTCAAGATGATTTCGCCACTGGTGGTGTCGTTGATCTCCTCGGACGGCTGCGGCCGGTCGGCGAAGATCGAGATCGTGAAGGCGCGGGAGACGATGCAGTAACGTCAGCCGCGCGCCTTCTTGCGCGTCTTCTTGGGTGCCTTTTTTCGCGCCTTCTTGGCGGGCTTCGGCTTGGCGGCAATCTCGGCCTTCAGCAGCTTGACTGCCTGACGCAGGAGCGCGATCTCGCCCGACGACGCTGGCGCAGTAGCCTTGGCTGCCAGTTGCTCGCGCAACCGGTAGTTCTCCAGCTTGACCTTCATCAGCTCGCCCTCCAGCTTCCTCCGGGTCGCGTCTGTGAGCGGTTCGACCTTGGCCTCGGCCACCTTGCGCAGCCGGGCGATCTCCGCCCGCGCTTGGGCCAGCTTCTGGTGGTCTGACAGGTGCGGGCGTGGCATTGGATCGGCTCCTGTTTCAGTGACAGCGGAATGATGTCACGAAATAACGAGCCGTGCACAGCGCATGCCACGGCTCAATTGACATGGATCAAACTTAGTATTTTCGGCACAGCCCAAAGCAGGGGGTCGAGGTCGTCGGTGATGCGCTGGCGGGGACCGTCGAGGGATGGCGGTCCCTCCGCATCGGTCGTCCGGGTCCTGTGGAGGATGTGGGTTTGTGCGGGGACCGCGCCACGCCGGTTATCAAGGGTATCTCCTGCGAGAAAATCCGTGGTTGCAGTTGCAGGGCCAATGTCCGCTATCCGCCGATAGCGACTAAGTCCCGCAGCGCTACGCCATGTCCGCTTAGTGCCAAACCGGAAGTGGCCTCTTTATTCGATCACTTCGTCGGCGCGGGCGAGCAGCGACGGCGGAACGGTGAGGCCGAGTGCCATGGCGGTCTTCAGGTTGATCACCAGTTCGTAGAGTGTTGGCTGTAACACGGGCATTTCGGCGGGATTTGAGCCTTTCAAGATTTGTGCGACGTAGTCGCCTGCTTGTCTGTACATCCAACTGATGCTCGGGCCATAGCTCAGAAGGCCGCCCGCCAAGGCGATCTGCCGCACAAAGCCCATTGCCAGCACCTTGTGCCGGAGCGCGAACGAAGCAATCTGCTCGCGCCGGTCCAGCAGGATCGGATCACTTGCAGTAATCAATGCTTGGGCCTTGGCGCTCAGCAACTGTTCTAACGCGGTTTCCATTTCGATTGCGTTTCTGGCACTAAGCGTGACGGTCTCCAGCCCCAGCTTCTTTGCCCCTGCTTCAGCGTCCGCTTCTTCGATTTTGAAGTTCGGGTTCGTGGGGTTCATCAGCAGTGCAATGCGGGAAACCTTCGGGTCAATTTCCCGGAGCAGTTCAACTCGTTTTGCGCCGAGTACATTTGGATTAAAAAGGATGCCGGTCACGTGCCTGCCGGGGCGGTTTATGCTTTCGACCAGCCCATGACGGACCGGGTCTCCGCCGATAGTAAACACCACGGGCACCGTGTTGCTTGCAAGCTGCGCCGCCCGGGCAGAGGCGACATCTCCTGTGGCGGCAATTGCGGTCACGCCCATAGCTACAAGTTCGGCCGCAAGGGTCGGCAATGCGCTATAGTCACCACGAGCCCACCGTTCCTCAATACGGACATTGCGACCCTCAACAAAACCAGCCTTTGTTAGACCCTCGCGAAACGAGTTGGCATTGAAGCGATAGGTCTCTGGAGACGCGCTGTTCAGGAACCCAACCAATGGTATCGAGCGCTGCGCCAACGACGAAAAAGGCAACGCTGCCGTTGCACCGCCGACGATTGTGATGAATTCGCGCCGCCGCATCTGCGTTCTCCCTCGTATCCAAGACGAGGCACGGTATCCGTTAAAGTGGTCGAGCCGGAAGGTTTTTAAGCAGCCGAGGTCCGCTTCGAATCATTCTCGACCAAGGTCGAGCCAGCCGCCAACCCGGCCATGTCCGCTATGCCACCGAAAGCCGAAGCGAGCTATCGTGCCGAGACGCAACCGGAATGAACACGATGGTTGAGACTGTCGCCATGGATCGCGCATCCCTCGCCAAGCCCGCGACCGTCAGCGCGTCAGCACTGGCGCACCACCTCGATTGCAGCCGGACTTACATCAGCAAGCTCGAAGCCGATGGCGTGATCCAGCGGCAAGGTGACGGCTTCCCGCTCGATCAGAGTCGCGTCGCTTACCTGCGGTACTTGCGGCGCGAACGGCAGCAATCGCGCGCACGGAAGCAGACGCGGCCCACGTTGCGGTCAAGACCGAAATGTTGCAGTTGCGCCTGATGGAGAAGAAGCGCGAATTGGTACTCCGGGCGGATGTCGATGAACTGATCGACGGTATAGCCGGTGTCACGTTGACCGCACTATCGAGCCTGCCTGCGCGGTGCGCGCCGCGTGGTGATCTTGCGATCCGACGCAGCATCGAGCGTGTCGTGTTCGAGGTGCGCACCGAAATCGCCAAGGTCTGCCAAGAGATGGCCGCCAAGTTTGGCGAGCCGCCGCTTAGTGAACAGGGCAACAACCGATGATGTATCTGGGCGAGGTCGCATGAAAGAGGCCGCCAACTGAGGCGGCCTTTCTCCATTCATGTCGCGGACGGCGGCTCAACATCCGGTGCTCGTGGCGACAAGTCACGTGACGCCGATGGATCGTCCACTTGCAATTTCAGATCAGCCGCTTTCTCCATTAATGCAGCGGAAATTTTGGGGTCTTTGGTAGCTTTGGCAAACCTAAACAGAATTGCCGCTTGACGCACGAAGTACGCTTTATCAATCACATGGATTTCCCCTGGTATCCCAGCGCCACCAACCTAAGCGGTGGGGCCGACGATGTTCGCTAACGGGGGTTAAGCCGATATCATTGGCACGCGGGCCAAGATCTGAAAATGACGGCGGGTTTGCCGCGATCCCGTGCATCGACGAGCGAACGGACCTATCATCCCGCTGCTGTGCGACGTCGGATCAAACCACCCGTCCTGATGCTGGTTTCCGCAGCAGAAAAATGCGAGATCTCATTATCCCAATACGGAGGATCACCGAAGGTTCGGCGCAAACATTCTGTTAGCGCGCGCACTTTTGCAGAAACGCGCCGGTCTCTGGGATAAGCGATGTATACCGTGGCACTCTCAGCCTCTGCTTGCACATCTACCGCCACGAGGTCACCCGTCGCGAGCGCTTTGTAGACCATAAAAGTCGGTAGAACCGCTATGCCGATTCCGGCAACGGCTGCGTCGCGCATCACCATGCAGTTGTTCACATGGAGCGCATTGTTTGGCCGCAGGATTTTGGCGCCATCGCTTGTTTCAAATCGCCAGTCGGCGATCCCGCGATTTCCATAAATAATAGCGCGATGCTTTTCCAGGTCGACCAGTGATTTCGGCGTTCCGTTTCGATCCAGATAATCGTAAGAGGCGACGAGAAGGCGTCGACTGGGAGCGAGCTGTTTCACCACATATCGTTCATCTTCGATCGGTGCGTTTCGAACGACGGCATCATATCCATCCGCTGCGACGTTGACGAAGCGATCATCAAGATTGAGGGTGAGATCAATCGCTGGATGCTCCTTCAAGAAGGGATAAAGCGCAGGACCTAAATGAAGGCTTCCAAAGCCGACCGGGCCCGCGATCCGAAGTGGACCAGCCAAAGTGCTGCGACGTTCTGACATCTCGGCACTGGCGTCGGCTACTTCCTGTACGATGCGAACTGCGCGTTCCAAGAAGGCGGTTCCGTCTTCGGTAATTGAAAGTTTGCGCGTTGTGCGATGAAGAAGGGTGGCGCCAAGATCCCGCTCAAGTTCGGCCAGTCTTTCACTGACGACAGATTTCGACATCTGAAGCCGACGCGCCGCTTCGCTAATCGATCCGGCTTCAGCAATCGCAACGAAGGCGGCGATAGAGTCGATCTTTAGCATCGTTCGGTATCTCCGGAAGCTTGAAACTGTATCCGGCGTCTACCCGAAATGCGGGGTGGGGACCATAGTCCCCTCGAAGCAGCTTGGTTGACCACCGTTTGGAGACTGCATGCGTAGAGCGTTGCCGATCATTCTGGCACTAATTCTTGTGTCATTTCCCGCTTCGGCGGAGGTTAAACCTTTTCCGACCGGCTTCAAAGCCGAAATGATCGCGATCAATGATGCCAAGATTTACGTGCGGAAAGGCGGCAATGGCCCCGCCGTCATCATGATCCATGGGTTTGGCGACACGGGAGATATGTGGGAACCGCTCGCGACGGTCATGATGGGGAACCATACAGTGATTGTTCCTGATCTGCGCGGCATGGGCTTATCGTCTTCTGCCGAGCATGGCTATGACAAGAAAACGCAAGGCCAGGATATCGGACAAATTCTCGATGCCTTAAACGTCGGGAAGGCTGATCTCGTCACTCACGACATTGGCAATATGGTTGGCTACGCATTCGCCGCCCAGTATCCGGATAGGGTGAAACGCTGGGTTGTAATGGACGCTCCACTGCCCGGGCTCGGCCACTGGGACGAGATCATTCGCAGTCCGGCGCTTTGGCATTTCAATTTTCGTGGACCCGACGTCGAGAGATTGGTTGCTGGCCGCGAACGTATTTATCTCGACCGGTTCTGGAACGAGCTTTCGGCAAATCCGAAAGCCATTGATGAAGCGACTCGCGCGCACTACGCCGCGCTGTACTCCCGGCCGCACGCGATGCACAACGCCTTCGAGCAGTTTGCCGCATTTAGCCAGGATGCGATCGACAACAAATCATTCGCGGCAAAGGGAAAGCTGGCGATGCCCGTTTTGGCGATTGGTGCTGATCATTCATTCGGGCCAGGGATGGCCGCCGAACTTGGTTTCGCAGCCTCCAACGTTACCGGGAAAGTCATTGCAAATTCGGGTCACTGGCTCATGGAAGAACAACCGGCGGCAACTGTGTCTGCCATAGTGGACTATTTGAAATAAGGGAAAAGGTTTTGGCCGCTGTACTTTGCGGCTGCTGACCCGCGACGTGCTTGAAGCGTTAGGCGATCATCCCCGAGGAGTATCATCATGCATCGTCTATCCGGGAAAGTTGCCCTCATAACAGGAGCGAGCGCGGGAATAGGCTTAGTAACGGCTAAGCTGTTCGCGGCTGAAGGTGCAAAAGTCATTGTCGGGGCGCGCCGCCAACCGGAACTTAACTCGCTCGTCGATGAGATTGTCGCCGACGGTGGGCATGCTGCTGCGCTCGCCGGAGATATTCGCTCGGAGGACTACGCAAAGGCGCTGGCCGCGTTTGCAGTCAAGCAATATGGAAAGCTGGACATTGCTTTTAACAATGCCGGCGTCCTCGGCGAAGGGGGCCCGACCACCGGCATTTCGGAAGGCGGATGGAACGATGCGATCGCTATCAACCTGACAGGCTCATTCCTCGGTGCGAAACACCAGATCGCCGAGATGCTCAAGCACAGCGCCGGCTCGATTATCTTCACGTCGACATTCGTCGGATACAGCTTTGCGTTTCCCGGTTATGCTGCGTATGCGGCAAGCAAGTCCGGTTTAATCGGTCTGACCCAAGCACTTGCCGCAGAATTCGGGCCTCAGGGCATTCGGGTCAACGCAATTCTGCCGGGTGCAGTTGACACCGCCATGTACCGCGAAATGAACAATACACCGGAAACGCAATCTTTTATCACCAACCTGCATGCTTTGAAGCGCGTCGCCACGCCTGAAGAGGTCGCGCGTTCGGTGCTTTATCTTGCGTCTGACGATTCCACCTTTGTCACCGGGACTGCGGCGCTGATCGATGGCGGGGCATCGATTACGCGCACCTGAACCGAAGAAGAAGTGGATAAATGATAGGCGCGCGGGCGTGAATGGTGTCGGTCTAATGTGACGGTAGCTTCTATTTTGGAGGCCAGTTCCTGCAGGAGCCTGGGCTGTTACAGCTCCCTCGCTTCAATTGCCATGGCGATTATGTCGCTCGTGATCACGACGTCGCACACTGCCAGCAGACGGCAACCGCGAAACGAAATTAAACGAGGAGAGTTCATCGTGCAAGACGCAGCCAATCAACACTCCAGCAAATTGACCCGGCGTGAAGCGATGACGGTTGCCGGGGTCGCAATCACTGCAACAGTTCCAATGGCAGGAGCCGCGATGGCCCAATCCGCGGAAAGCGCAGCGAAAGCGCAAAATGCTACGCCGACCAAGAGCTCAATCCAATTGACTCATAAGCGCGCCAAAACGAACGGGATCAATCTTCACTACGTCACAGCAGGCCAGGGTCCTGTGGTGCTGTGCATGCACGGTTGGCCCCAAAGCCATCGGGAATTCGTTCCGGTTATCGAGCGGATGAGTGACAGCTACACGTTTATCGCGCCGGATCTTCGGGGATACGCTGATAGCGACAAGCCGTATGATGGGTACGAGCCGAAGACAATTGCACAAGATATGCTCGGCATTCTTGACGCGGAGAAAGTGAAGCGCTTCCATATTCTCAGTCACGATCTCGGCGGGCCGCCTTCCGTGGCACTTGCGTATCTGGCGTCCAATCGTGCGATGTCGCTGGCGACGATCGAAACTCCATTCTTCGGGCTAAGTCATCCCGGTTATGTCGATCCGCGTGTCCCGTATTGGCACCTCGGCATGCACATGAACATGGATATCACCAGGCTCTTGATCGAAGGGCGTGAAGAGCAGTACCTTCGTCATTTCTTCCGGGACTTTGCTTACAATCCAAGTGCATTCTCCGAGGAAGACGTCCAGTACTTCGTCATGCAAATGCGGCAGCCGGGTAACCTTCGCGGCAGCCTGAATCACTACGGCTGTATTCCGCAGATGGCCGAGCAGACGAAAGAATTGAGCCGCAACAAGCTTACTGTGCCCATGTTGGCATGGGCGGGTGAGACTTCCTTCGGTGATCATTGCATCAACTGTGCCAAGGCGATTGCCAACAACGGGGAAGGTGGCGTGATCGAGCAATGCGGGCACTGGGTTTTTGAAGAGAAGCCCGAGTTCATCGTTGATCAACTGAGGCAATTCTGGCCGCGACATAGCTGATCGTTATGGACGCCGGTCACGTGATGAAGCCGTCCGAGTACAGCTCGCGTAATGCCGATAGAGCAATAAGCCACGATCAACCGGCAAAAGCCCATCGGTTCAAGACCAGAGGAGAAAGGATGTCTGATGGCTCGCTGCAGATCGCTGGTCGGCGTCACTCTTGCACTGTTCACAATGAATGGCCTCACAATGACTGCCGCGGCGCGGGATGCAGACCCCACGTCTCCTGATCGGGCGAAGACAGAGGAAGAGATGGCCGCACGTGGAAGCGGGTTCAGGATCAAGAGCATCGACCACACCGGGTTCACGGTCTCCTCGTTGGACAACTCGCTGAAATTCTGGGTCGATGTGTTGGGCTTCAGGCACCTGTACACCTGGACCTTCGACCGTGGACCGTTCATCGAACAGTTGGTTGGTGTGCCGGGCGCAGGCATGCGCCTCGCGATGGTCGAGGGACCCGGCCACATGATCGAGTTGCTTGAGTACACCTCACCCGATGACCGACAGATCTTCAAGCCACGATCATCCGACGTGGGCTCCGTCCATCTCGCCTTCTATGTCGTGAACATCGATGCGCTGCTGGCACGGCTCGCAAGCGTCGGCTGGCTGACGGTGGGCGAAGTTCAAACCGTTGAATCCGGCGAACGCCGGGGGCTTCGCCTAATCTATGTCAGGGGCCCTGACGGCATCACACTTGAATTCCTCCAGCGTCCTGAGGACGCGCAGAAATAGGCAACGCTTCACGGTGTCGTGGAAGCGACGCCGGAGGTCACTCGGTTCAACTAGAGCAGAAAGGATGACTGATGATTATCTCAAGATTGTTGGTGAGCGTCGTTGTTGCTTTTGCCCCAACAGCGGCATCAGCGCAGAATACCGGCTCTAAGCTTCCTGATTACGCGAAGACACCGACGGAACTGTCCGCTGTCCAGCCAACCGGCGGTGCGGGTGGATCCGGCAATCCCGGAGTCCAGGTGATCACCATTCTCGGCGATGCCTCCAAGCCGGGCGTCTATGCCCAGCTGCTCAAGGTAGCGGCCGGAGCGGAGATCCCAGCGCATCATCATGCGGGTGACCGGATCGGGACCGTGCTTCAGGGCACCTGGCACTTCGGCTTTGGCGACAAATTCGACAAGGGCAAGCTGAGGACGCTGCCGGTCGGTTCAGTTTACACCGAACCCGATAACGCGCCGCACTTCGCAATGACCGCCAGCGAACCCGTGACCGTCCTGCTCACAGGTGTCGGCCCAACCGACACGGTGTACGAAAATCCGGCCGACGATCCGACGAAGAAGCACTGAGGGTCTGGCTTAAAATGTAGTCGGCAAACAAGCCACTCCCTTCAAGTTCGTCATGCCCGTCCCTGCGGCGGGCATGCACATGTCTCTCTCAATTGAGATAGACCTGGACGGGACTGACAAGTTCATGCAGACGTTGGAGGTCGCCGATATTGCCGCGAAATGCTCGTGCGCCCGTCAACTGGCCAACGCCCGGAATCGTCAGGGCGCGGGCGCCGGCTTGCGCATTGGGGTTGCAGTCGGCCGTGGTGGAGGTGGTGATATCCTGGGCCGCGGGTTCTGCTGAGAAGCGTTGGCTTGGGAAGGCTTGGCCTGGGAAGGCTTGTTGGAAGCGTTCGCCTCGGAAGGCTTGGCTTGGGAAGGTTTGGCAATGACGCGGGCCAATTGTTCCTGGCTCACCTTGAGCTGCTCGGCGGTGTGCGCATTGTCGCGGGCCAATTGCTCCTGGCTAGCCTTGATCTGCTCGATTCCTTGCCCCAGCGTTGCGAGATCGCGCGCCATCGACTGGAGCAATTGCGTCAACTCGGGCGACAGAGTGGCCGCGGCGGTCGGCGCGACGTCTTCCGGTGCGGCCTGAGCTATCAGTGCCGGTTGTGGAGGTGTTGTCTTCTCCACAACCGCCTGAACGGTGGGCGGACTCGGCTGCGCGGTGAGCCCCGTGTTTTCGAGCGGGGGAGGTGAAGTCACGACGCGCTGCGGCACCCATCTCCCGACAATCTCTTTGGCCACATCGCCGTACGACGATTGCCAACCGATGGCGGCGACACCGACGCAGACTGCCAACAGGAGGCCCGTGAGGCCCCGTACAGCCGGCCTGTCAAACAACGATCGGTTGCCTGGGACGGCATCACGCTCCAGCTTGAGGAGCTTTTCATGCGCGCGCGCGAGCTCTTCATCCGCGCGCTTGATTTCCTCATAAGCGTGTCCGACCTCATCATCCGCGCGCGTGAGCAGGACGTGACGCGGAGCGGCTTGGTTCGGATTCAGCGTAGTATCCATTGGCGCACCCAATCCAATGTCACCCGCACGGGGACGGCCGGCTTATTTACGCTAGATCGACGACGTTCTGCGAGACTCCAGCCCGGTTTGACCAAAGCAAGGCGATACGATGGAAAGTGTGGGGCCGCTTATGGCGACGGCGCGCAGGATGGGCATAGCCTACCGTGCTTCTCCGCACCGGCGACGGCGATCCTCCCTATACAGCATTCTCGCCCTGCGCGCCATCGCTGGCCCAAAGTGGACATCTCAAGCCCGCCACCAAACCATCCTTCAACGATCACGCAACAATCACATTCAATCATCAAAGGGCCATCTGGAACGAGGATCGTGAATGTGGGGGCCAACAAATTCGCGGAGAACGAACATGGCACTCCAATTCCGCACCATCGATGGCTCCCAGAACAATCCCGAAGATCCCAGCATCAATCAAGCCAACACCGACTTTGTGCGTGTTGCTCCAGCCAATTTCGCCGACGGCTTTAATGCCATGCAGCCGGGTCCTAATGCGCGCGAGATCAGCAACATTGTGGTTGCGAACAATCCGGACACTCATCTCGAAGTCGACGGGGTCGCATTATCCGGGATGATGTACGCCTGGGGTCAGTTCGTCGATCACGATCTGGATTTGGAGAAGGGTGGAACCAACACGGATGATATCTCCATTCCCGTGCCTGCGGGAGATGCGTTGCCGGCAGACACCGTCATTCCGCTGAATCGCGTGGCGATTGATCCAGATACGGGTGTACCGGGCCATCCCGCTACCGCCATCAACACAGTAACGGGTTGGCTCGACGGTTCGCAGGTCTACGGTTCCGATCCGGCCACGGCAGCAAGCCTCCGCACCGCAGATGGACATATGAAGGTTTCGGCCGGCAACAATTTGCCTATCGTCGACACCCCACAAGGACCGGCCTTTGCTGCCGGCGACGTGCGAGCTCAGGAAAATCCAGACCTGACGGCGCTGCAAACATTATTTGTCCGCGAACACAACTACCAGGTCGATTTGCTGCACAAAGAGCATCCGCACTGGAGCGGCGATAAATTGTATGAAACGGCCAAGGCCATCACGACAGCGGAAATGGTCCACATCACTTACAACGAGTTCCTGCCGCATTTGCTAGGACCAGATGCGATCCCGGCCTATCACGGGTATGATCCGAGCGTTAATGCGACCATCAGCGAGGAATTTGAGGGCGCAGCCTATCGGTTCGGTCATTCCATCGTCTCCAGCGACATCAATGGCGTAAGCAATTCGGGTGCTACCACTTCCGAACAGGCACTGGCGGACACCTTCTTTGAATCGCCGGCGGCATTTGTCGCCAATGGTGGCGGCGATGGGTTGCTGCGCCATTTGGCCAGCGATACCGCGCAATCGCTGGATACTCATATCATCGAAGACCTCCGCAGTTTGCTATTCGATCCGCCGGATGCGATCGACCTGGCAGCAACCAATATTCAGCGCGCCCATGATTTGGGCCTCGGGAGCCTCAACGAAACACGTACTGCTTTGGGCCTTACTCCATACACAGACTTCGATCAGATCACCTCGGATCCGACCACAGTCGCGGCGTTAAAGCAGGCGTACGGTACGGTCGACGCCATTGATCTCTGGACGGGAGGACTTGCGGAAGATCACACCGACGGAGCTGCCATTGGTCAGACGTTCGGCAGGATTATCGGCGATCAATTTACAGCGCTGCGCGATGGCGATCGCCTTTACTACGAAAACCAGGGTTTTGATCGGCACACCCTAAAGAGCATCGAGTTCGACTACACTCTCGGATATCATCGAGCGGGACACCACAGGTACGACAGCGATGCAGGCCGATGCATTTGTGTCGACCGAACGGCATTCGGGAACGCTTGGTGGGGTGGACCCTACCGGCGCAGATGCCGCGAGCGGTCAGGCGCAGCTCGTGATCGGATCTCCCGGCAAGGACACGCTGACGGGCGGCGCTCTAAACGACACTTTGGTCGCCGCGCGAGGCCACCAGAACTCTAACAGGCGGCGACGGCGCCGATATCTTTGCGTTCAATCTGGATGACCTCAAGGGCCGACATAACACCGCAACCATTACCGACTTCGATCCAAAAGAGGACAAATTGCAGTTCTCCGATCATGTTCACGTCCAACGGCTATCCGACCATCACGGTGGAACACTGCTGATAGCCGGCAACGAAACCATCGATCTGCTCGGCGTAAAGCCGCATGAGTTGCACCCTCACGACTGGAGCTAAATCCGGTCGGCCGCCAGAATCGTTGCGGGCCGCGAACTCCCACAAAGGACGCGGCCCGCGATTCTATCGTTCGACAAATGCGCGTTGCATTTGTTCGGTGATCGGCTTTAGCAGATAACTCATCATGGTCCGTTTGCCGGTGAGCATGAAAACTTCCGCAGGCATGCCCGGGACGAGCTGAAGGTCGCCCAACCGGCGGCGCTCTTCTTCGGCGAGCACGACCCTTACCGAGAAATACGACCCTTGTGCGCCGCCCTGCGCTCCTCCTTGGGCGACTTGGGTCGCCTGGTCGTGGCTGGTCGTTGCCGACACGTACGACACCGTTCCGGCGAGCTGAGGCGTCGTACGCTGGTTGAATGCCGAGAAACGGACGAAAGCCTTCTGCCCCAGGCGCACCTGATCGATATCGCTGGGCTGCAACCTGGTCTCGACCAGGAGTTCATCCGAATCCGGTACGAGTTCCATGATGGAATTGCCGGCGCGAATGACGCCGCCGATGGTGTGCACCGAGAGCTGATGGATCAAACCTGATGTGGGTGCGCGCAACTCGATCCGGTCGAGCTGGTCTTTTGCTGCAACACCACGCTCCACCAGTTCGGCTTCCTTGCCCTGGGTTTCCCCAAGTTCCTTCACGACTTCGGTCCGAAAATCCTGATCGATGCGGATAATCTGAAGCTGGGCCTCGCCGATCTTCGATTTCGTCTCGGCGATCGCAGATATCAGTTGCCCGCGTTCGCCTTCGATCCGTGCCGCCTCGCGTTGCAGGGTCGTGAGCCGCGCCAGCGGCACCAGACGTTTGTCGTACAGTTCCTGAACGCCGGTAAGTTCGCCGGAAATCAAATCGAGCTGTTTCGCCTTCGAGGCCACCTGGGCGTCGAGGCCCGTGATCTCCTCGCTCAACTGTGCGACCCGGCTTTGCAACAGATCCTTCTGGCTCTTGCGCGCCGTGAACCGCGCCCTGAACAGTGAATTTTCCGACGCCAGCAGGCTGGCAACGTTGTTCTCGTTCGTGCGATCAGCAAGCTCAGGCGGAGTTTCGAACCGGTCCATTTCGTCACGTTCAGCGACCAGTCGCGCCATCCGTGCGCGAAACCCATCGAGCTGCTTGTTCACCATCTGGAGATTGGCCTGCAGCTGAGTGGCGTCGAGTTGGACCAGCAGGTCGCCGGCCCCGACATGAATGCCGTTGTGAACCCTGATCTCTGCGACGACGCCGCCGGTCGGATGCTGAATAGTTTTGACGTTGGATTGAACGACGAGATTACCGGGCACAACGACCGCGCCCGCCAGAGGTACAAGCGCGAACCAGCCGCCCCCTAGCACGCCGACGATCAGAAGGATGCGAAGCCCGGTCCGCAATTCCTGCTCATATGCCCAACCGGTTCGCGACATCAGAGTGTCAACGGCGGCAGCGTCCTGCACGGTCCGGCTTTCGCGACCGAGAATGAAGCCAACGGCTGCAGCCAGACCGGTACGGCATTTCGCGATCGACAGTCCGACAGACTTCCCGGTTTCCGACGTACCCGGAAGCCGCAATGGAGGGCTCTCAATCCGCATTAGCTGGTCGGATCCTGTGGCACGACTATCCGGCTCGAGCTTCGGCAGGTTCATCGAGGGCGGCTCGTCAATTGTAACGTCCCGGCTTCGGTGACGCGGTGGCAGGACCGCGGGCTCGTTCGGGGCTTTGTTCTCGCGCCCAACTGGAGCGGCCGCTCTGAACCCGAATTGTTCGAGACAGATGCCGATCGCCCGTCCTATCTTGCTTTTTTTCGCACGCTTCGGCTGGCGAGGCGGACGCCGCTCGCGTTCCGTGCCGTCGCGCGTCGCGCGGCGCGGCTTTGCCGCACGCGACTGACGCGGGCTTTCGTCTTCGAGCGCGCGCTGAAGGCGCTTCAGCTCGAGGATCAGTGCGGCGCCTTGCGGCCCCAAACTATCACCGGCAGCATTCCCCGCCCATCGCCGCGCTGGCTCGTTGAAATCCTGTACATCCTCGTCACGTCTCTTCATGGTGAAACACCTTCGGCGACCGCCGTCCGGCGCGCGGGCTTGGTGGCAGTCGTCGGCGCAGCCTGCTTTCGCCGGAGCAGGCTGACCTGCTCCTGCTCGAACACGCGCGAATATCTCCTCAGATTTGCCAAACGCGATCACCCTGCCCTCGTATAGTACCAGCGCCATGTTCAGCGTTGCGAGAGCGCTGGGCCGGTGCGAGATGACAATGACGATGGAGTTGTTTTGCCGCAGGATCTGAATCGCGCGACCCAGGGCGTTCTCACCCTCGGCATCCAGATTCGCGTTCGGCTCATCGAGCACGACCAGGAAAGGATCGCCAAATACGGCCCGCGCAAGGCCAATTCGTTGACGCTGACCGGCCGACAGCGACAACCCGCCCAGGCCTATCCGCGTCCCGTATCCTTCCGGCAGGCGCAGTATGATTTCGTGCACGCCTGCAATCCGTGCAGCCTTCAGTATCGCTTCGGACGTCGCTTGCTCATCGAAGCGGCAAATGTTTTCCGCAACGGTGCCGTCGAACAGAGCCACATCCTGCGGCAGATAACCGACATGCCGTCCCAGATCTTCGTTGCTCCACTGATCGATGGTGGCGCCGTCGAGCCGGATCGCGCCATGGCGGGCCGGCCAGATTCCAACCAAGGCTTTTGACAGCGATGTCTTGCCTGACGCGCTCGCGCCCAACAACGCCAGGCCCGCGCCGGCCTTGAGCGAGAAGGAAACACCAGACAGGATTGGCGCATCCGTGCCCGGCGCCACCACGGCAAGATTCTCGACGGAAAGCTCGCGGCACGGACGCGGCAGCGCCACCGGGGGCGCTAAGGGTTTCGCCGTCACCTTGCAGATTTCCCGCAGGCGCTTGATCCCTTGTCGCGCAGCGACCAGTTGCTTCCAGCTCCCCATCGCGACCTCGACGGGGGCCAGCGCGCGCCCCATCATGATCGAGGAAGCGATCATGATGCCTCCCGACGCCTGATCCGCGACCACGAGATAGGCGCCGATCCCGAGCATTCCCGACTGCAGCACATAGCGCAGCACTTTCGCGCCCGAGCCGAGATTCGCGTATACGTCGGTAGCCCGGATATTTTCCTGCAGATACTGCTCATTGGCGCGCGACCAGCGCGTGGTGAACCGGTCCACCATGCCGAGCGCCTGAATAACTTCCGCATTGCGCTGCGTCGCATCTGCAAGCACCTGCCGCCGGGCACTGCTGTCCATTGCGGCCTTGGCCGCCCCACGCGACATCCGCTCCGTCAGCAGCGTCATCACGATGATGGCCGCGGTACCGAGCAGCGCGGTCATGCCGATCGCCGGATGAAACAGAAACAAGGCGATGAGAAAGATCGGGATCCAGGGCATGTCCAGAAATGCCGTCGGCCCCATGCTCGACATGAACGCGCGGACCTGATCGAGATCGCGCAGCGGCTGCTGCATCAGCATCGGCTTCACGCCACGGAGCGGTAACGTCGCCAACGCGCAATGAATGGCTTCCTGCAAGCCAACGTCGAATAGCGTCGCTACGCGACATAGCATGCGCGAGCGCAGGGCGTCGAAATATCCCTGTACGAGATAGGCGAACAACACTATCAGCGAAAGACCCAGCAATGTCGCGATGTTGCGGCTTGGAATGACGCGATCATAGACCTGCAGCATATAGAACGAGCCGGACAGCATCAGGACGTTGATCACGCCGCTGAAAACGGCGATGGCAGTCATCCGACGCGCGCTCTCGCGTAGCCCCTGTGTTACCGGATCATCGCCCTGCGCCGCGGGCACCGGCCTGCATGACCCGGCAGACAGCGAAATCTGCGGGCATCCCTGAACGACATTCATCCGTACGTCTCCCCAACGCGGCCGGCTTCGTGATCAATCAAATTTTGTTGACACCCGATACCGGCAACAATGGGACCGACGATAATTTTCTGTCGGCCGCTCACCGGCGTTCCCAAAAATCCCGTGTCACAGTTTCGTCGACCTATCACCTTGCTTCCTGCGCGCGTTGGCCGCGGAGTTGGCCGAATGAGGCCACGAACTTAAACAAACGTTCGCAACGCGCGGGGGCAATAACAAGCATGATCCATACCTCTCAGGCCCAAATCGTCGCCGATTCCGGGATCGCGACGCCGTCGACCCGCGATCTCGTATCGGTGTCGGCCCAAGTGGCCCATCTCGCCCGCCTCGCGCCTGACGTCATTGGCGTCACTGTGGAACTGGAGCGGCCGCTGCATTATTTTCCCGGCCAGTATTGCAATGTGGAGTTTCGCGGCTTTCCCCCGCGGTGCTTCAGCCCGAGCTATCCGCTGGAAGGCGGCCCAGATGCGCGCCTGATGCACTTTCACATTCAAGCATTTCCTGACGGTGTGGTTTCCGCGGCGTTGGGCGAGACCATTCGCACCGGTCATGGCGTCAGGCTGACGGGCCCGTTTGGCAGAAGCTTTTTGCGATCCAATCGTGCTGATGGCACGGTGCTCGTTTCAAGCGGTACCGGATTTGCGCCGATGTGGGGCATCGCAGTTGCGGCGATCACGGAACGGCCGGAGCGCGAGCTGATATTCGTGGTCGGGGCGCGCAAGCTTCAGTCGTTCTACATGCATCGCGCTTTGTGTCGATTGGCCCTGTTTCCAAACGTCACCATCATTCCGATCGTATCGGAGCCGCAGGACATCTCATCGGCATTTCGCAGCGGACAGCCGAGCGATTACCTGCCGCGTCTATCGCCAAACGATGTGGTCTATGCGTCAGGCGCTCCCGCGCTGACGGAGCGCGTGACACGGATCGCGAGAGCGGCCGGCGCCGAGTACCATGTTGAGCCCTTCGTGACGCATGCCGAACACACCGAGCGCTCGAACTTCATGTCGCGCTTGGCCGGATGACCGGAAAGTCCAGCGCCCACTCACGCCGCGCACCTAGCTACTGCCACAGTCACATTCGTTCACCGGGCAACCGGCTGGCTTGCTTCACCCAAGCGGCAAACTGAGATTCGTCGAGCTGGTCGCCCTCACGGATGTCGAGATAGCGCGTGTCCTTGCTCTTGGAGCCGCCGGGGGGAACGGGATGCAGTGACGTTCCGCGGAAGAAAGCCACCTTGACGTAGTTCGTGAAGCAATGCATGCCGAGGAACCAGCCTTGGCCCTCAACTCCGTAAAGCGGCGAATTCCATTTGACCGCTTTGCGCACGCCGGGGACGGTACGCACGATGAGCGCATCGAGGCCGCGCCCGACATCCCGTTTCCAGCCCGGCATGGCCGCGATGTAGGCCTGCACGGGAGCGTCGCCGTCAGCCTTCGCGATCTGAGGGTTGCCGCCAGAGAGGAGCGCCGGTGTAACGATCTGGCGGGACCGCAACTTCCGCGCTGTGTTCAGCGCTGTCTCGGGCGCTGTCTTGCGCGGTTTGACCGCCTTCGCATCGACTCGCTTGGCGGCGGCCTTCGTTGACTTGATTGACGTCTTGCCGGCCATTGCGACCTCCCACGCGCCATGCAGCAAACAGCAGCGGACGAAATGGCTTTCTGCACGATGGACCCCCACGAATTAGATAGTAGCATGGGCGGATATCGTCGAGGTGTCCAATGCACTCAATCCCCCGCGAACAGCATTCTCCCCTGCTCGCAGCTGCGCTTCCGGGTACCGAGTCCGAAGCATTTCTGGTGTCGCGCGATAACGCCATCGCGACGCTCGCGGCCGACGACTTGCGCAGTGCGATCCGCAACGGTCGCGCGCTGCTGGCGCGATTGCCGCCGCGCTCGCGGCGGACGGCAGTGCAAAAGGCGGCTGGCGAGGCGATCGTTCATCTGACGGCCGATGCCGTGTGGCGATTTTTCCGCCGTCATGCGGTGCCGATGTATCGCGAACTTACCCGCGAAGGCGCGCGGTCGATGCGCGTCGATGCGCTTCTCTGGGAGGCCGCAGCACGCTGGCCTGACATCCTGCCTGCGCAAGCCGAACTCGCCGCCGAGAGCGATCGCATGCAAGCTGACAAGGACGGCCTCGAGATTCACCAGGGCCTGTTCGTTAGCCAAATCATGGCCAATCCACAGGCGGGGCATCATCTGATCCGCTCCATGCTGCGCCCCCGGACCGAATCGCTTGAGCTGCTGCCGCAGTTCGTTGCTACAGGTTACGCCGATCTCGGCACAGCGCGCGTCGAAGTGCGCAACGGCGCAGGCCACGTGACTATTCATAACGAGCGATACCTCAATTCCGAAGACGACACCGTGGTAGGTCCGCTGGAGATCGCGACGGATCTGGCGTTACTGCATCCTGAAGTGAAGATCGGCGTCCTGCGTGGAAGCACGGTTAGTCACCCGAAATATCAGGGACAGCGCGTGTTTTCGTCCGGGATCAATCTGACGCGGATCTACCAGGGAAAGCAGAGCTATCTTTCGTTCCTGTTCCGCAGCATGGGGCTGCACAACAAACTATATCGCGGCGTGCTGGTCGATCATGAACCCGACTGCCTGGATGCGCCACTCGAAGAACCGGAACGCACGCTGGAGAAACTGTGGGTCGCGGCGGTCGACAAATTCGCGATCGGCGGAGGCTGCCAGCTTTTACTCGTGGTCGATTACGTGATCGCGGAGACCGGCTCTTACTTCAGTCTGCCTGCGCGCAAGGAAGGTTTTCTGCCCGGCACCGCAAACATGCGGTTGCCACGCTATCTCGGCGAACGACTGGCGCGCGAGGCGCTCCTGTTCGATCGCGTGTTTCACGCCGACACGCCGGAGGGCCGCCTGCTTGCCACTGAAGTGGTACCGTCAACCGAAATGGACACCGCAATCTCGCGCTGCGTCGAACGTGCGATCGGATCGGGAATCGTCAGCCCCGGCGCCAATCGCAAGGCGATCCGCCAGCAAACCGAGCCGCTGGAAGCCTTCCGCAGATATCTGACGACATACGCATTCGAGCAGGCGTTCTGTCATCTGAGCGACCAGCTCATCGTCAATCTCGAGAAGCATTGGAACGCCAAGCAGCGCAAACTATAAGCCCCTCGCCTTCCGTTGCCCGCGGACCAATGTCCATTGGTGCGCGGTTGAGACCACAGCCAATATCCGATATCGGCCGCTGGCTGTTACTTGCCCCTCGGCTAGCTTCACACATTTTTTGGAACCAAAGACGCTGCAGCAGTTTCCGTTGCCGTCCTCCTTCCCCGGTTCTTTCAAACCGTTTGGAAGGTTGATATCGCAGCTTTTGCCGTTCGAAGGCGGCTTTCCTTCAGCCTTTGGCGGATCCTTCTTGGGCGAGTCCTGCTTGGGTGGCCTTTCCTTGGTTAGCTTCGTGCACTTCGAGGAGTTGAAGACGCTGCAGCAGTTTCCGTTGCCGTCCTCCTTCCCCGGTTCCTTCAAACCATTTGGAAGATTGATATCGCAACTCTCGCCCCTCGCGCCGACGTCAGTCGGCAACAGCACCGACAGCGCAGCAACCGCTGCAAAAAACGCCGAACGCACCATTGGAATAGCAAACGGGCGCATGCACTCCTCCCCCGATTGGCCACGCAGCTGAATATACCCTGAGACTGGCAACAGCGATGCCCATTGCAAGTTATTGGCCGTCTCGCTTGCTAGCGCGGCGGATCGGTCACGTCGTCTATGCGCCAGGCATCTCCCACCCTTTCGAGGTGGACCAGCCGCGCGATCGGGCGGCCATTTTCGTCTGTGGCAAGGGTGACTACGACAAGAGCCCGGTCCGAGGACGTTTGCAATGCCTCGGCCTTTAGCTTGTGGCGCCACGAAGCGTCCCAATTCTTCCAGGGCAGGATGGGATTGCCTTCGATGGGCTTTTGGAGCGCACCACTGTTGCCATTATCGAAGGCATCGACGACACCCCGGAAACGGGCGGTGAACCAACGCTCCCCCAATGGCTTCAGCGCAACGCCCATTCCCATATATTCGCCGTAAAAGCGCATGGCTGCCGCCGATGGCGCTTCCACTTGTGCCAGGCTCACGGGAGTCCACATGACAAGCGCGATCAAGAAGGCAAAGGCGAGGTTCGCGATAACACTGGATGCTCCCGCCATGAGAGAGCGCAGCCTCATTCGATCAATTCATCGGACGAGATGAGAACAGATTGCGGAACGGCGAGGTCAAGTCGCTTTGCGGCCTGCACATTGATGACCAATTCGAATTTCGTCGGCCGCAGCACCGGAAGGTCGTCCGGCTTTGCGCCGCGCAGAATCTTGCCAGCATACGCGCCGACCTGGCGGTAGGTCTCAGACAAGCTGGCGCCATAACTCATTAGCCCACCGTCCGAGGGGAACTCGCGGATGTGGAAAATTCCGGGTAGTCGGTGACTAGATGAGAGTGAAATGATTTGGCTGCGCCGGCTGTCGAAGAACGGATCGTTCTGGACCACCAGCGCAGTGACACCAGCTTTAACTAGCGCCGCAAAACCTGCTTCAATCTCGGCATCGGTCGCCGCTCCCTGAACGACCAGCTCGCGGCCGAGCGCTTGAGCGGCGGTTGCTACCGACTGTCGGTGCTGGTCGGCCGTCTCAATCCCAGAACGCGGATTGAGCAACAACCCCACCACGGGCGTCGACGGTACCATCGCACAGAGAAGTTCTAGCCGTTTGCTGCCGAGATCACCCGTGAAAAAGTTGACTCCCGTGGCCTTGCCCGGCCGGTTCATGCTCGCGACCAGACCCGAGCCCACCGGATCCTGGCCGACGACAAAGACCAGCGGAGCAGCCGAGCCCGCCGCCTTGGCAGCGTGTGCGGCCGGATCGCCGGCCGCAACCATCAACGAAAGCGGGCGGTTGACCAAATCGATGGCAAGCGGCGGTAACCGGCCGTAATCGCCATTTGCCCAACGATACTCAACGACAACATTACGGCCCTCGACGTAGCCCATCTCCTCAAGACCGCGGCGAAAGGCATTTGTGTGAACCGCGGCTTCATCCGGCGACCGCGTGCTCAGAAACCCAACGAGCGGCACCACCGACTGCTGCGCGCGGACAGACAGAGGGCCAATGGCCGTCATGCCCAACCCAGCGATGAACTGCCGCCGCTTCATTTGAGACCTGCCAGACTTCCTTCGGAGGGGCGATTTGATCACAGCCGGCGGCGGTCGACCAGTGGTCGCGGCGTACGCGTTATGCGGCGAATTAGCCCCGAGCACCGAAGCGCAAACGGACGACCCGGCCTCGCAGTCGGCATCGCCTGGATCAATTCAATCGGCAATCTCAGCAATTGCAACGACGCGCGTGTGAGATTTGCGACAGTTTCGATTTGTCGCCGGACGCAAGTCCTCCAGACTCGATTAGCAGAAAGCCAGATCGATCAAGCCGGATTGCGAGCGGTTACCATCCAGGAGCTGGAGTTCATCATCACGCCTTCCCGGCGCGCGAACTTACCCAGCTCTTGCTTTAGAGCTTCCACCAATCGCTCATGATTTCGCTCCGCCTCCCTGCCGGCTTCTCGATAAACTTCGCCCGCGGGACCGATAGCAAGCTGGAAAGCCACGGCTTCTTCGACATTGCGGCCTACCATCACCTCGGCATCGACCCGTTCGAACGCGATATCCTGATAACCCGCGATCGACAATTGCTTGGTCACGACCTCCGTATCAGCCATGGAAAAAGGACCTGGTCCACATGAGGCCGCCTGATCATTCACCGGAGGCAGATAACGCAAGGCCACTTCCTTCGAAAGAGAAAGCCATGGATTGTCCTCTCGCGCGCGCCAAACGATCATCGTCATAATGCCGCCGGGCCTCAGGGCAGAGCGCATATTCTTCAAACCCGCTACCGGGTTTTGGAAAAATTGCGTTCCGAAGCGAGAAAAGCAGAAATCGTAAGTCGGACTGAACCGATGGGTCTCCACGTCCGCTTCGACAAATCTGACGTTGCCCAGACCAGCTTCTTCGGCGTCGGCTTCCCCGGTCGCAATAAAATCACTGCAACAATCGACACCCACAACGGATCCAGTCGGGCCGACACGCCCGGCTATCTCAATGGTAGCTTCGCCCCATCCACATCCAACATCCAAGACGCGATCTCCGGCGCGCAGCATCAGCTTGGGGAATACTTTTACGCTGTGTTGACCAAGTCCCCCAACCAGGATGTGTCGCCAGGTGTTGAATTTAGGAACGAGTACGGCGTTCCAGAAATCGACATATTGGCTGGTCGGCCCGATCGAAATGGCGTCGCTCATATTTGGATTCCCTTCATCTCCCGACGGCAATCAGCCGTCAGCGCGTGCGGGTATCCTGCCCGCTCCAATCCCCCGAAGGCTTTCAGGAAGCTGTGATTTATCGTCTAGAGGTGCTTGAGATTGACGTGAATTGAGAATGACAGCGCCCAGGATGGGAGAGCGACCTGCCCCCCGTAGCTCAACGAGCACAGGCGGAAGCCGCGCAGCTGAATATGCCCTGAGTTTCGGAAGCGTCGACCTTTCGTCGGCGCTACATAATGACTTCCCGCTTTGTCGTGAAACGCTAAGGCAGGGCCGGCACCGGTTTCTTTAGCGCCCGGCTTGCGTGCACTGCCGCGAGCTTCCGTCAATCGGCTGCCAGCAGGTGAAATTCCGTGTATGCTCGACCGGACGGCCGAAGAACTCCTGGCAAAACCCCTGGGGAGGGAACCATGGTCCGCACGCTTGAACAGTCGACGATGCGCAAGGTCTATTTACGCCTGCTACCGTTCGCGGTTTTGTCTTACATCCTCGCTTATATCGATCGGATCAATGTGAGCTTCGCAGGGCTTACCATGCGCGGCGATCTCGAGATGTCGGCCGGCACCTTCGGGTTTGCCGTCGGAATGTTTTACTGGGCCTATTTCATCTTCGAGGTGCCGAGCAACGTAATCATGCAAAAGGTCGGCGCCAGGGTGTGGATCGCCCGGATCATGATCAGCTGGGGAATCCTCGCCGGCCTGACAGCCGTGGTCACGGGTTCGACGAGCTTCGCCATCGTGCGATTCTTGCTGGGCGTCGCCGAGGCCGGTTTCTTTCCCGGCATTATTCTATATTTCACCTACTGGTTTCCGAGACACCATCACGCCCGTATCGTCTCGGGTTTTCTGATCGGGCTTCCGGTCGCAGTGGCAATCGGCGCGCCGATATCCACGGCACTTCTGGCACTCGACGGTCTGTTCGGACTGCGGGGCTGGCAGGTGATGTACATCGCCGAGGCAATTCCCACCGTGGTGATCGGCGTCATCACCTTTTTCGTGCTCACAGATTATCCAGAGCAGGCGAAATTCCTCACTGCAGAAGAGCGTGACTGGCTCGTTGCCAAAATCGCTGCCGAACGCCGCGCCACCGAGGCGGTGCGCACCTACACGCTGTGGCAAGCGATGTACAATCCCAAGGTATTGCTTTTGGCGTTGAACTATTTCGGCATCGTCACCGCCAGTCTGGGCATGCTGATTTTCATTCCGCAAATCATCAAGTCGCTCGGCAACTACAGCAACATGACGGTCGGCTGGCTCACCATGATCCCCTATTTCTGCGGCGCCATCGCCATGGTGACATGGGGGCGCATCTCGGATTACATGAACGAGCGGCGATGGAATCTGTTCATCGGTTGCGTGTTCTCGACGGTGGGCCTTGTTATCGCCGGCATGACGATGGGGACCTGGTGGGCCCTCATTGGAATGTCGATCGCCGCGATGGGCTTCTATGGCTCCAAGGGCCCGTTTTTCGCCATGCCACCGATGTTCCTCAGCGGCGCTGGCCTCGCAGCCGGCATCGCCTGGATCAATTCGATCGGCAATCTCGGCGGCTTTTTCGGACCTTGGTATGTCGGCGTCATGAAGGACATGACCGGCAGCTACGCCGGAGGCCTTTATGGTCTCGCTTTGCTCGGTCTGGTCGCGTCGCTCGTTTGCGCTTTTTTCCTGCACATTCCGAGCCATTCTTCGTCGGCGGCACCACCGGTCGGTGTGGCTGCCGGATAGATCAGACCTGTCGTCCGACCTATCGCAGGATGCTCGGAAAAGCCGAGGTCGTGGGGCTCAATTCCGGGTTCGCCGCTGCGTGCCTCCCGGAATGACCGTCTTTCCCGTGCCCGGCCCGCCCCTATTAACCCTTTGCTAACCATACACCCGGCAAGAATTGCCGAGTGAAGTCGAGTGTCGTCGGCCGCGTAGAACGGGAGGAACCCCGTGGACGCCAGTGCGGTGCCTCACTTTCGGAACGGTGGCCCTTCGGCCGCCGCGCAGGTGTTTGGCGGCCGCAGCCGTCATTCGCGGGGAGACGGGGCAACCATGGTCGATGTCACGGCGGGTCAGGGCACGGGGTCCAGCGGCGGGTTTCCAAGCCTCGGTGAAATCGGCGATATCCTAAAGCGCGGCGATCTCGCGCTGGCATTCGGCGTCCTCACCATCCTGGTGGTGCTGATCCTGCCGCTGCCCTCGATCGTGCTCGATCTCTTCCTGGCAATCTCGATAACGGTCTCGATCCTGATCCTGATGACCTCGCTGTTCATCCAGGCGCCGCTGGAATTCTCGTCGTTTCCAACCATCCTGCTGATCTCGACCATGATGCGGCTGTCGCTGAACATGGCTTCGACCCGGCTGATCCTGTCGAAGGGGCATGAGGGGACGGCTGCGGCCGGCCACGTCATCGAGGCGTTCGGCAACTTCGTGATGTCGGGTAATTTCGTGATCGGAATTATCGTGTTCGCGATCCTGGTGATCGTGAACTTCGTCGTCATCACCAAGGGTTCGGGCCGTATCGCCGAAGTAGCCGCCCGCTTCCAGTTGGACTCGATGCCGGGCAAGCAGATGGCGATCGACGCCGATCTTTCCGCAGGCCTGATCGACGAAAAGACCGCCAAGGCCCGGCGCAAGGAACTGGAAGACGAAAGCGGCTTCTTCGGCGCCATGGACGGCGCCTCGAAATTCGTGCGCGGCGACGCCGTCGCCGGCCTCCTGATCGTTTTCATCAACATCATCGGCGGCATCATCATCGGCGTCGCCCAGCAGGGCCTCAGCTTCGGCGAGGCCGCCCGCACCTACACCGTGCTGACCGTCGGCGACGGCCTGGTGACGCAGGTGCCGGCGCTGATCGTCTCGACCGCGGCGGGCCTCTTGGTCTCCAAGGCCGGCATCACCGGCGCGGCCGACAAGGCGCTGATGAAACAACTCTCCGGCTATCCGCAAGCGCTCGGCATGTCGGCCGGCGTGATGATGGTGCTGGCGTTGCTGCCGGGCATTCCGATGCTCCCCTTCCTCGCTCTCGGCGGCGGTGCGGCGGCGCTGGCGTGGAAGGCGCGCAACCACAACCGCAAGACCAGGGCGGCGCTGGCTGCCGAAGCGGCGGCGCCGGCGGCAGCGGCTGCGGCCGCAAGTGCTGCGGCAGAAGAGCCGATCTCGACTTCGCTCAAGATCGACGACCTCAAGATCGAACTCGGCTATGCGCTGCTGCCGCTGGTCAACGGTCCCGACGGTACCGACCGCCTGACCGAACAGATCAAGGCGCTGCGCCGCTCGCTCGCGGTCGAAATGGGCTTTGTGATGCCGGCGGTGCGCATCCTCGACAACGTGCAGCTCGAGGCGAACACCTACATCATCAAGATCAAGGAAGTGGACGCCGGCACCGGAAAAATCTGGCCGAACCAGTTCATGGTCATGGACCCCGCCGGAAATCAGGTCGGCGTACCCGGCATCCACACCGTGGAGCCGACCTTCGGGTTGCCGGCGACCTGGGTCGACGCCGCCCTGAAGGAAGAGGCTTCGCTAAAGGGCTACACGGTGGTCGACGCCGCTACCGTGCTGTCGACGCATCTGACCGAACTGCTCAAGAACAACATGTCGGACCTGCTGTCCTATGGCGAGGTGCAGAAACTGCTGAAGGACCTGCCGAAGGAACAGGGCGAACTGGTCAAGGACATCGTGCCCAGCAGCGTCACGGTATCGGGCATTCAGCGCGTGCTGCAGTTGCTGCTGGCCGAGCGCATCTCGATCCGCGACCTCTCCACCATCCTCGAAGGCATCGCCGACGCGCTGGCGTTCTCGCGCAATCCGGCCACCATGGTCGAACATGTCCGTGCCCGGCTGGCGCGGCAGATCTGCGCGCAAAACACCTCCCACAACGGCTATCTGCCGCTGATCGCGCTGTCGGCGCGATGGGAGCAGGCGTTCGCGGAGTCGATCGTCGGTCAGGGCGAAGACCGCAGCCTCGCGATGCAGCCGTCGAAGCTGTCGGAGTTCATGACCGCGGTCCGCAACAGCTTCGAACAGGCCGCCCGCGAAGGCGAGGCGCCGGTGCTGGTGACCTCGGCGGCGATACGCCCGTTCGTGCGCTCGCTGGTCGAGCGCTTCCGTTCGCAGACCACGGTGCTGTCGCAGGCGGAAATCCACCCCCGCGCCCGGCTGAAGACGGTCGGCAGCGTCTAACCGGGGCGCGCAAATCAGGCGCAAGCCCCGCGAGGCCTTTTCGCCACAGGCAAATGGTTTGTTGGACCAGGTCGGATCGCCACCGCTCCACGCCGCCTTCGGTATCAATCTCATAATTGTTTGTAATTATTACGTAATTTCTTATTTTTGGCGACCGTCCGGATTTTCCAATCGCGGCCGTTCAAGTCTTTTCACCGCCTTGTGATCGCCCCTTCGGAACGAAACCCTAAATCCCCACGTTTCCTGATGCGAGACGTTGAACCTGACTGCGGACGAGACCGACAAATCCGGACAGCAGGAAGGGCGGCAGGAGACTTCGATGAACCACTCGATTTACAGCGCTGATCGCACGACCCACCTCAAGATCGTGGTCGTTGCCCTCGTCGCAGGTATCGTGGTCGCCGGCTTCAGCATCTCGGCACGCAACACTTCTGACGAAGGATTGACCCAAACCGCACGCGTGATGAAAGCCGGCAAGCCGGTGGTAATCACGAGTTCAGGCAACTCAGTTGTTAGATAGAAGGATTCGCGTACGCTAGAGAAGGAATTCACGAATTCACGCGGCTCTTTATCAGCCCCCCAAAGTCGCCACGTGGATATTTAAGACCCCAACTACCCCCAAGTTGACTGTTGAAAACGCCCGCTCCCCACGGGCGTTTTCTTTTTGTGGGGAGTGCCACGCGCGCTGACCTCATCCTGAGGAGCGCGGAACGCGCGTCTCGAAGGATGGGCCACGGGCCTCGTGGTTCGAGACGGCGCTAAAGCGCCTCCTCACCATGAGGAACAAGCTGCTTCAATGCAACGAAGCTCTCAACGCGCCGCGCCGGCCGGTACCGTCTCGATTAGCTTGCCGGTATAGATCGGCGTCGAGTGCGGCTTGCCGTCGGGCGATCCGCCGGCCTGCTCGACCGTCACCGCGTAGGTCGCGCTATTGATCGTACCGGCATCGTAGGACGACAGCACCGGACGCGCGGTGAACTCGGCGCCGCCGATCACGCCGAGCGAACGCGGTTGCGGCAGTTTGTCGGAGATCAGCCACAGCTCAAAACTCTTGCCGGGCTCGGCATCGCCGCCGACCTTGCGAACCGTGAAATTCTTGGTGGCGGCATCGACCGTCAGGATGAACGCGGGTGAGCCGCCGTTCTGCTGCAGCAAGGCGACATATTGCGCCGACGGCGGCGCCGGCAGCGCCGGGGTTTTCACCTCGACCGTCTGGATGCGCGGCTTGGGGCGAAGCCCATCGGGCAACAGATCCGGCCGATAGACCTGCACCGCGAGCATCGCGATCAGCGCGGCGGCAATCGCGCTCGCAAAGGAAGCGACATTGCGCCAGCGCCGCACCCGGCCCGACAGCTGGATGACGTTCGACTGGGCGGCGTTCGACTGGATGACGTTCAAATTGTCGGCGACCGGAGCTGGTTCGACGACAGGAGCCTGCTCGACAACAGCGGGAGGGACCTGCGGCGTCTCCGGCAACTCCATGGGTGCCTGCGCGCCGGAATGTCCGACCGCGGCCTTGATGTTCTCCCACACGATCGGGCGCGGCTCGATCGATCCGACCATCTGGTTGAGGACGCCGAGCCGATACTCCCAGGCATGAACGATCGCGGTGAATTCGGCGTCGTCGGCCATCATGGTCTCGACCTGCGCGCGCTCGTCGGCATCGAGGGTACCGAGCGCGTACTCCGCGGCGAGCGCGATATGGTCTTCGCTAAAGGCCATCATTCATTCAAGTCCGAAACACCTGCGTTCAATCCAGTCCAGCCCAAGCATCTAAAGTCCGAGACATTCCCGGATATCCATCATGCTGCGGCGCAGCCACGTCTTCACCGTATTCACCGGCGTCTCGAACTTCGCGGCGAGCTGCTCGCGGCTCCAGCCGTTGTAATAGGCCAGCAGCACCAGCTTCTGCCGATCCGGCTCGAGACGGCCGACGCATTCCAGCAACCGCTTCAACTCTTCCGTCATCTCGCGCCGTGCCAGCGGATCGGGTGAATCGGCTGCCACTTCCATGGCGGTCGGCTCCTCCTCGATCGAGATTTCGCCTTTCTTGCGCACCACGTCGATCGCCCGGTTGCGCGCAATCGACGCCATCCATGTAATCGGTGAAGCGAGGGCCGGATTGAATTGTCCGGCGCTGTTCCAGATCTTGACGTAAGCCTCCTGAATGACCTCCTCCGCGAGATCCTGTCGCCGCAAGATACGAAGGACCACGCCGAAGAGTTTCGCACGCGTGGCAGCGTAAAGGCGCTCAAAAGCGGCCTCATCCCCCTTCGCCACAGCGGCAATCAGCCAGACCAGCTCTGCTGGCGTCAGCATTCAGCGTCCCCCAAATCCTGATCCCCCCATCGCCTCTCGGCGCCGGGAGTAATCGAGAACCTATAGCGTTTTCGAGCGAAGCATGCCCTCGGACTTGATCCGGGGGTGGATACCGGTTCGCGTCAAGAAAACGCGTCAAAACAAAAGACTAGAGCCCGGTTCTGATTCAATCAGAACCGATAAGGCTCTAGGTAGCATATCTTTCGTCAATCCGACCACCGTGCGGCCCACGCTGTGGACAGCGCGCAAGGAAAAGCCAAAGAAAAACCCGGGCCACACGGCCCGGGTTTTCGATTGTCTTGGATGCGAAGCGAAGGCGTCAGGCGATGGCGCCGAGACGGGCGCGCATCAACCCGATCGAATCCATGTCGGCCTGCTCCCTCGCATTCTCCTCGGCGCGCTCGCGCGCCTGGTCACGCTCGTCGAGCAGTTCGACCTTCTTGAGTTCCTCGAAGGCTTCGCCAAGCAGCGCCTTGGCGTCTTCCAGCTGGATGCGAAGTTCATCGGCGGAACGGGTCAGGTTCTCCCGCCGCTGGATCGCCGCCTTGGCGTAGGTCGGGTAGGCGAAGTGGGAGGGATCGTTGATCCCGGCCCGCTCCTGTTCGGTCTGGATTTCCCGCTCGAGATCGACCGACATGCGCTGAAAATCGGCGATCATGCCCTCGATCTGGGTAACCCTTCGCCGCTTTTCGTCGACCTGAAATTTCTTCAGGCGGATCAGCGTTTCACGTGACTTCATCGACTCATACTCCCCAGAAGTCCCAATCTGAACGCGGGACAAAGCCGGCTCCCCCGGGGGGCCCCACCGGCATAGCTAATCGTGTGCGGGAGATGATGGCCTGACAAAGTTAGCGTTCCGTTTCCAAGCTTGTCAGGATTTGCGCCAATTGCCGGTAACCGTCGCCGAGGCTCGCTTTTTCATCCTTGGCCTGACGCAAAAACCCCTCCAGCGGCTCATGCAGGCCGATCGCCTCGTCGACCTCCGGGCTGGAACCGGTCCGGTAGGCGCCGAGCCGGATCAGCTCCTCCATGTCGGCATAGGTCGCCATCACCTGGCGTGCCCGCGTGATAACGGGCAGATAGGCCGGATCGGCCGATTTCGGCATGGTGCGCGAAACCGACTTGAGCACGTTGATGGCGGGATAGCGTCCCCGTTCGGCAATCGACCGCTGCATCACGACGTGACCGTCCAGGATGCCGCGCACCGCATCCGCAATCGGTTCGTTATGGTCGTCGCCATCGACCAGCACCGTGAAGATGCCGGTGATGGTGCCGGCACCAGTCCCCGGCCCTGCCCGCTCCAGAAGCTTCGGCAGTTCGGTGAACACAGTCGGCGTATAGCCCTTGGCGGTCGGCGGCTCGCCGGCCGACAACCCGATCTCGCGCTGCGCCATCGCAAAGCGCGTGACCGAATCCATCAGGCACAGCACGTCTTTGTCTTCCTCGCGAAAATATTCTGATATCGCGAGCGTCAGATAGGCCGCCTGCCGCCGCATCAAGGCGGGCTCGTCGGAGGTCGCCACCACCACCACCGAGCGCGCCAGACCCTCCTCGCCGAGATCGTCCTGCAAGAATTCCTGCACCTCGCGGCCACGCTCGCCGACCAGGCCGATCACCGTAATGTCTGCATCGACGTTGCGCGCCAGCATCGACAGCAATACCGACTTGCCGACGCCGGAGCCGGCGAAGATGCCGAGCCGCTGCCCGCGGCAGCAGGTCAGGAATGTATTGAGCGCCCGCACGCCGAGATCGAGCGGGGCGCCTACCCGCTGCCGCGAATGCGCCGGCGGCGGCAAGTTGCGATACGGCACCGGCGACGCGCCTTGCGTCAGCGGCCCCTTGCCGTCGATCGGTTCCCCCATCGCGTTGAGGACGCGGCCGAGCCAGGAGACCGATGGCCGCACCTGGCCGGCGGCATTGGCGATCACGGCACGGCAGCCGCGCCGGACACCCTCGAGGCCGGCGAACGGCATCACCACTGCATTGTTACCGGAGAACCCGATGACCTCGGCCGGGATGAAACGATTGCCGCCGGTGTCGATCACGATGCGGGCGCCGACGGACATCGCATGGATGGGGCCGGCGATCTCCACCATCAGCCCGCGGACGCCCACAACACGGCCATATATGTTGACGCCGTCGATGTCGCCGATCTGTTCGGCAAGCGCCTTCATTGCGAAAACCTTAAGTTTCCGCGTTTTTGGACGGGGCGCTTAACCTCGTGTTTACCCGCATCGTTAATCATTACGTCACTGTCTTTGGTGACTGAGAGAACGCTCGTCCGTCAGAAGAAGGATGAGTCGTGGGAGTCGGTTAGGCCCGTCTCTTAATGTGGTGATTGAGCGAGACTGGGTAAGAAAAGCTGCTTCGACGCAATATCTTAGGGCGATTCGATAAAAATTGCACTGATAGACCTTGCGAACCGGAATCAGATTTTGTTAACCATGTACCGTCAGGATCCGAATCACAGTTGTTCAAAGGCGTTTTGAGTGCCGCAAGTGCGGCCGACCTGACGCCCGGAGCGGCGACTATAGGGGACTGGCATGCGCGTTTTGCTGATAGAAGATGACAGCGCCGTCGCGCAGTCGATCGAGTTGATGCTTAAATCCGAGAGTTTCAACGTCTATACGACGGATCTCGGGGAAGAAGGCGTCGACCTCGGTAAGCTTTATGACTACGACATTATCCTTCTCGACCTCAATCTGCCCGACATGTCCGGTTACGACGTGCTCAAGCAGCTTCGGGTCTCCAAGATCAAGACCCCCATTCTGATCCTCTCCGGCCTCGCCGGCATCGAGGATAAGGTCAAGGGTCTCGGCGTTGGCGCCGACGACTACATGACCAAGCCCTTCCACAAGGACGAACTGGTTGCCCGCATCCACGCGATCGTGCGCCGTTCCAAGGGTCATGCCCAGTCGGTGATCCAGACCGGCGATCTCGTCGTCAATCTCGACACCAAGACGGTCGAAGTCGGCGGCCAGCGCGTGCACCTGACGGGCAAGGAATACCAGATGCTGGAGCTGCTCTCGCTCCGCAAGGGCACCACGCTCACGAAGGAAATGTTCCTCAACCACCTCTACGGCGGCATGGACGAGCCCGAGCTGAAGATCATCGACGTCTTCATCTGCAAGCTGCGCAAGAAGCTGGCCAACGCTTCCGAGGGCCGCAACTTCATCGAGACCGTGTGGGGCCGCGGCTACGTGCTGCGCGAGCCGCATGAGGTGGACGAGCGCATCCCCGCCTGAACCAGGGTTTCCGGCGAGCCGCAAGGCTCACTCCTCCCGACTGGACCCCGCCGCAAATGGCGGGGTTTTTGTTTGGGCGAGGCTTTTGTTTGGGATTAACCGCCAATTCCAATGCACCGACCAATGGATCGTGCAAACCTAGGGCTGCACGAGTTCGGGGCGTCCTCCATGATCCTGCAATCCCTCGCCGGTCTTCCGGCGTTCCTGGTCTATTTCTGCACGGCCATCGTCGCCGTGGTCGCCTACCTCTTCGTCTATACCCGCGTCACGCCGCATAACGAGTTTCAGCTGATCCGCGACAACGATCCGGCAGCCGCGATTGCACTCGGCCTGAGCCTGCTCGGCTTCGTGCTGCCGGTCGTCAGCGCCATCGCCCATTCCGCCAATGTCTGGGATTGCCTGATCTGGAGCGCGATCGCGCTGATCGTGCAGATCGTCGTCTATTACATCGTCAAGATACCGGTGCCCAACCTGTCGGCGCGGATCGCGGCCGGCGAACTCGCCGCCGCGATCTGGCTTGGATTGTCCTCACTGGCCGCGGGCGCGCTCAACGCGGCCTGCATGATCTACTGACATGGAGATCAAGAAGCCGTCTCAGGAATTCGGCAAGCGCAAACCGTTGGTGCCTGACGTCGCCCGACCCGTCCGGCCCGGCCCTCCGGCGAAGCGTTCCGGCCATGTCGCATTATTGCTGATGGGCACGTTTGCGGTCGGCAGCACCGCCTATACTTTGATGCCGCGCGACAATTGCGAGCGCCCGCCGAACGTACCCTCGCCGTCGCTGCTGCAAAGCAACGCCGAATGCCCGCCGCGCGGATCCTCCTCGTCTGGCGGCGGCCATGGTGGCGGAGGATCATCGCGGAGCAGTTTCTATAGCAGCGATTCCTCGTCGAACCATTCGGCGTCCGGCACGTCCAGTACCTCGTCGGGTGGCGTGACGCGCGGCGGCTTCGGCTCGTTTGCGCATGCCTTTGGTTTTTCCGGCGGCTGAGCCATTCCCGCACGAAGCCGTGAAAGGACTGGCTTTCACTTGCCTCAGCGCGCAGGTGATGGAAACTGTGCGGTGTCCTAGGACGGTCAACAGGCGGGATCGCAAACCATGAAACGCTCGCGTCGTGTGGTGCTGACGTTGATGGGAAGCGCGGCCATCGGCGCGGTGTCGATGGGCCTCGTGCCGCGACGGGATTGCGGCCCGGGCAACATGTTCGTCCCCGGCCCTGACGGAAGGCCTTACTGCCGCGCGACCTATCGCGGCTTCGGCGGCGCGCCGGGCCGATTGCATGGACATGGCCATGGTCACGGCGGCCACGCGCATGGCGGCGGTTAGGCTTTGAACCGGTATCCACTTCGTTCGAAAACGCTATGATATCTCCATGCAGCGCATTGTTTGCCCTGAACGCGACGACTGGCGCACGACTGCGGAGAGCGCCGGTTTCGATTTTCACACCATCGACGGCGAGCGCTATTGGGACGAACGGGCCTATTACGCCTTCACGCTCGATGAGATCGAACGTGGAATCGAAGGACCGACCGGCGAGATCGACGCGATGTGTCTCGAACTGGTCGGCCACGCCATCGACGACGAAAGCTATCTGCGGCGGCTGAAAATACCGGACGCCTTATGGCCGCTGATTTCGGAAAGCTGGCACCGCGACGATGGCAGCCTCTATGGCCGGCTGGATCTCAGTTTTGACGGCCGCAATCCGGCGAAGCTGCTGGAGTACAACGCGGATACCCCGACCTCGATTTTCGAGGCGGCGGTGTTCCAGTGGACCTGGCTCGAACAGGCCATCGAGCGGAACATCATTCCGAAGCGCGCCGATCAGTTCAATTCGATCCATGAACGCCTGATTGACGCCTGGAAAAAATTCGGCGGTACACACCACCTTCATCTCGCCGGCATGACCGAGAATGAAGAGGATGCCGGCACGCTGGCTTATCTGCAGGATACCGCGAGTCAGGCAGGCCTAAAGACCACGCTGATCGATATCGAGGAAATCGGACTTCGCGACGACGGCCATTTCGTCGATCTCGACGACCGCGCAATCGAACTCGCCTTCAAGCTCTATCCCTGGGAATGGATGTTTCACGATGCATTCGGCGCGCAGTTGGCCAAAGCGCCGACGCGCTGGATCGAGCCGCCCTGGAAAGCGATCCTGTCCAACAAGGGCATTCTGCCTTTGCTCTGGGAGATGTTTCCAAACCATCCCAATCTGCTGCCGGCCTATTTCGAGGATGATCCGAACGCGGCAAAGCTCGGCACGTCCTTTGTGCGCAAGCCGCTCTATTCGCGCGAAGGCGCCAATGTCGCCCTCGTCAGCGCCGGCACCACGCTGGTCGAGCAGGAGGGACCCTATGGCGCAGAAGGATTCATCCGGCAGGCACTCGCGCCGCTGCCGAACTTCTCCGATCAATACGCCGTGCTCGGAAGCTGGCTGGTCGATCACGCGCCGTGCGGCCTGTCGATCCGCGAGGACGAGAATCCCATCACCGGGAACACCTCGCGGTTTTTGCCGCATGCGATTTTGTAAAAGTAGATCAGCGCGCCGAGGCAACCGCCTTCAACGTATGCAGCGTCGAAGTGCCCGGGCGCGCGCCTTGCCCGACATTCGGACGATACAGTCCGCGCCGCTCGGGATAGGGCTTGAAGGCATTGGTGATTCCGACCACGGATTCGGCAGCGCCCAGCGCCAGCACGCCGTCGGGCTCGAGCATTTTCGAAAGGCGATCGAAGATGTTCGCCTTGGCATCCTGGTCGAAATAGATCAGCACGTTGCGGCAGAAGATCACGTCGAAGGTGCCGAGATGAGAGAAATCCTGCAGCAGGTTCAGCTGACGATGCTGCACCATGCTACGGATCTCGGCGTTGAGCTGCCACAACTCGCCATTCTGCGTGAAATATTTCACCAGCATCTGGATCGGCAGGCCGCGCTGCACTTCGAATTGGCTGAAGATACCGGCCCTGGATTTTTCCAGCACCGCCAGCGACAGGTCGGTCGCGACAATCTCGGTGCGCCAGCCCGCCAGCATGGCTCCGGCTTCCTTCAGGCACATCGCGATCGAATACGGCTCCTGTCCGGTGGAAGATGCCGCACACCAGATCCGCAAGGAGCGGCGCGCCGCGCGTGCCTGCACGAGCGCCGGCAGGACCGTCTCTTTCAGATGATCGAACGGAATCTTGTCGCGGAAAAAGAACGTCTCGTTGGTGGTCATCGCCTCGACCACTTCCGCCGTCAGCGGCTCGGCGCCACCCTTCATCTTCAGAACGAGCTCGGGGATTCCGGGAAGGCTCGACCTTCGTGCCAGCGGCATCAGGCGGCTTTCGACCAAATACTGCTTGTCGGCGGACAGGTCGAGGCCGGAACGCTCCTTCAGAAGCTTACGTAGATACTCATAGTCCAGCGGCGTCACGAGCGATCTCCCGAAAACAACCGAACCAGTTTCGGTGCGATCTGATTGAGCGGCAGCACGGCGGCGCAGATGCCGGCATTGGCGGCCGCGCCCGGCATGCCCCACACCACGCTGGTGGCTTCGTCCTGGGCGATCACGCTGCCGCCGGCGGCGACGATCTCCTTGCCGCCACGCATGCCGTCGGAGCCCATGCCGGTCAGGATCACCGACATGATACCGCCTTGCCAGACATCGATTGCGGAGGTGAACAGCGGATCGACGGCCGGCTTGCAGAAATTCACCGGCGGTCCGTCGTCGAGCGCGATCGCGACTTCCGTGCCATGGCGCACGACGCGCATGTGGCGGCCGCCCGGCGCGAGATAGATGGTGCCTGCCTTGACGATCTCGCCATCGACGGCCTCATGTGCCGGCCGGTGGCTTGAGCGCGCCAGGTGCTCGGCGAGAATCGTAGTGAATGTCGGCGGCATATGCTGCGTGATCAGCACCGGGAAACGGTCGATCACGGGGCCGATTGCGCTGACCACCGACATCAGGGCCTGCGGACCGCCAGTCGACGAACCGATCAGGAGCACCCGCGGCGCCAGCGTGCCGAACGGGCGGCGCATCAGTTGGGAATGTGCGACACCCGCCAGCGGTGTACGGCTTACGGCTTCGCGCGGCCGGCCGAGAACCGGCGCCAGAGACGGGCTTGTCTGCGCGGACCCGGCGCGGCGGACCTTGGCGCCGAGATGACGGATCTTCTGAATCAGATCGTGGCGAAAGGTCTCGGCGGCGGCGGCTTCACGCGTGCTTTCGGGCTTTGGAATGTAATCGGACGCGCCGAGCGATAACGCCTTGAAGCTGATCTCCGCGTTGCGGCGGGTCAGCGTCGAGGCCATGATGATGATGAGATCGCGTTTCTTCGCCAGCAATTGCGGCAGCGCCGAGATGCCGTCGAGCTCCGGCATTTCGATATCGAGCACGGCGACATCGGGGTTGACGCGCTCGATCTGGTTGACGGCGTCGAGGCCGGTGCGCAAGGAGGCCGTGACCTCCATATCCGACTCGGCTCCGATCCAGCGGGAGATCATTCCACGGATCACGACGGAGTCGTCGACCACCATGACCCGCAGCTTGTCCTGCCGCATCGGGCTCGGAGCCGGAGAACTTGTCAACGCAACACTCATCACTTCCCCAGAAACGGCTCACGCGGCACAAATACACTAACTAGTTGGAGGCCGTTGGGCCGCCGGACCGAAACACTTGTCAGTTGGGCATGATCTCCGCGCAAACGCTTCATGTTTGTCGCAAGCGATCATGCTGCGCAAATCAGATCAGTCCGACTTCCTGGAACTTCGCCGTAACGATGTCCTTGTCGAACGGCTTCATGATGTATTCGTTGGCGCCGGCATGCAGCGCGCGCGCAATGTGCGCGACGTCGTTTTCGGTGGTGCAGAACACGACCTTGGGCGCATCGCCACCGGGCATGCGGCGCAGGTTGCCGAGGAACTCGTAGCCGTCCATGACAGGCATGTTCCAGTCGAGCAGAACCGCTTCGGGCATGGCGCGCTTGCAAACCTCAAGCGCCTTCTCGCCGTCCTCGGCCTCGACGATCTGGAAGTCCAGACCTTCCAGGATACGCCGTGCAACCTTTCGAATAACGCTTGAGTCATCGACGACCAGACATGTTCTCATTTTCGGCCTCTATTTCCTGACCCTGAAAAGGGACGTTTCCATTTCGAATTTTGTCTACGCTTACACTTCGCTTCTTAAGTTTATGCCGCCATCAAGTCCGGCACGATTTCGAGGACGCGATCGACATCGAGGACGACCATGAGCTGACCGTCGAGGCGATGGACGCCGCCGGCGAGCTTGGCCATGCGGGGATCGAGGTTGACGGGGTTTTCCTCGCGGCTGTCGTCGGGCAGTCTGAGGACCTCTCCGATCTGGTCGATCAGAAGCCCGTAGGACTCGCCGCGCAAATCGACGCCCACCGCCATCGGCGGCTTGCCGTCGTCGTTCTTCGGCAGGCCGAGGCGGGCGCGCATGTCGACGACGGTGACGATGCGGCCGCGCAGATTGAGCACGCCGGCGATCTCGGCCGACGACAGCGGAACCCGCGTCAGCCGCTCCGGCATGAACACGTCCTGGACGCGCGAGATCGGCAGTCCGAACAGCTGTCCGCCGATCACGGCGGTGACGTATTCGGCGACAGTGCCCTCGATGGTCTCGGTCTTGGTGGTCATCGAATGTGTTCCTTATGCCGGCCGGCTGAACTTGTTCATGCCGCGCGCCCGATCTCGGCGGTCTGTTCCTTCAGCGCCGCGATCAGGCCGGGACGGTCGAACTTGGCGACGTAATCGTGGAAGCCGGCCTGCCGCCCGCGCTCGATCGCGGCCGGCGACACCATCGAGGACAGCGCGATGATCGGCAGCGCGTTCAGATGCTGGTCGGCGCGGATCACTTCGGCGAACTCGAACCCGTTCATGTCGGGCATCTCGATGTCGGTCAGCACCACGTCGAACGCCTGTCCCGAGCGCAGCGCCGTGAGGCCCTCCTGGGCATTGGGGGCGACCCGCACCCGGTAGCCGGCGGCCTTGAGCACCGGCGCCAGCATGTTGCGGAAGAAGGCGCTATCGTCGACCAACAGCACCGATTGCGCCGTGACCGAGGGCCGCATCTCCTTGCGGGAGAACCAGTCGGCAAACGCCATCGGCAGGAAGTGGCCGACGTCGATCACTTCGGTGGCCTGGCCCTTGATCACGGCCGAGCCCAAAATGCCGTCCTGGCTGCCGGCCACCTCGATGTGCAGCCGCTCCTCGACGATGTCGATGATCTCGTCGACCACGAGCCCCATCGAGCGGCCGTCATCGGCGAACACCAGGATCGGCTGGGATCCTGCGGTCTGGACATTGACCCCGTTCATCTGCACCAGCGGCATCAGCTGCTCGCGGTACTGCACCATGTAGCGGCCGTTGGAGAGCTCGATCTTGTCGGTGGCGATCTCCTCCAGCCGGGTCACCAAGGCGAGCGGCACCGCCTTGGGCTGGCTGGAGCCGGCGCGGAACACCAAGAGCGAGGTCAACTGTTCGCCGGACGAGGCATGGGAGGCCGCGTTCTCGTCGGCGAGTTCGCGGGAGGCGGAACCGGCGGCGCCCAAGGCCTTGGCGATGCCGTTGGGGTCGATGATCATGATCACGGCGCCATCGCCCAAAATGGTATTGCCGGAGAACATGTCGATGTGCCGCAGCTTGGTGGACATCGGCTTGACCACGATCTCCTCGGTGTGGAACACGCCGTCGACGACGATGCCAAAGGTCTGGCTGCCGACCTGGGTGACCACGATGAAGCCGTTCTCGGGATCGCTTGAGGAGCCGTCGTCGATCTTCAGGAGCTTCTTGAGGTGCATCAGCGGCAACAGCTTGTTGCGCAGTCGCAGCACTGCGGTGTCCTTGATGCGTTCGATGCGGTGTTCGGAGTTGGCTCTCGCCCGCACCAGTTCGACGACCGACAATTGGGGGATCGCAAAGCGGTCGCCGGCGGCTTCGACGATCAGGGCCGAGACGATGGCAAGCGTCAGCGGGATCTTGATGGTGACGCTGGAGCCTTCGCCGGCCACCGACTTGATGTCGATGGTGCCGCCGATCTGGTCGATATTGGTGCGCACCACGTCCATGCCGACGCCGCGGCCGGAGACCGAGGTGACGGCGGCGGCGGTGGAGAAGCCGGGGGCGAAGATGAACTTGTGGATCTGGGCTTCCGTCATCTTCTCCAGGTCGGCCTCGGTGACGAGACCGTTGGAGATGGCTTTGGCCTTGATCCGCTCGGTGTTCAGCCCGCGGCCGTTGTCGGCGATGCAGATGATGATGTGGCCGCCCTCGTGATAGGCGGACAGGCGGATGGTGCCCTGCTCGCCCTTGCCGGCGGCGAGCCGCTCGGCCGGGGTCTCCAGGCCATGATCGGCGGAGTTGCGCACCATATGGGTGAGCGGGTCCTTGATCAGGTCGAGCACCTGGCGGTCGAGTTCGGTATCGGCGCCGTGCATCTCCAGTTCGATCTGCTTGCCGAGTTCGCCGGAAAGGTCGCGCACGATCCTGGGCAGCTTCTGCCAGGCATTGCCGATCGGCTGCATCCGCGTCTTCATGACGCCTTCCTGCAGCTCGGCGGTGACGTTGGAGAGCCGCTGCAGCGGCACCTTGAACTCGGTGTCCTCGTTGCGGCGGGAGATCTCCAAGCAGCTGGTTGCGGGTCAGCACCAGTTCGGAGACCATGGTCATCAAATGTTCCAGCGTGTCCACGTTGACGCGGATCGACTGGTTGGCGATCTTGTCGGCTTCCTGGACGTCGGCCTCGGGCGCGGCGGTCTTCCGCGCCGACTTTGGCTTGTTGGATTCCTTGGCCGCGGGGGCGGCTTGCGGCGCGGCTGGTTTTGCAGCGAGAGCGGGCGGAGGGGCGGCTTCGGTTGCGGTCTCGCGGAAGGCGCGCTCCAGTTCGTCGAGCGAGACCTCGCCGGGACGTAACGGCCGCTCCAGCACCTGCTCCACCAGCGTGCCCGCGGTTACCGCGGGCTGCAGCGGGGGCGCCGCCACCACCGGCGACGCGGCTTCAGCGGCGCGGACGCGATCGGCGGAGCCGACGCTGACGCCGCGGACATTGCCGCCATGCCGCGCTCGACCATGTCGTGCAGCTTTTCGATCAGATCTTCGTCGCTTCCTTCGGGTTCGGCTTCGGTGGCTTCCAGGCCCGCCAGGATCTCCTTGATGCGATCGATCGAGGACAGGATCAGCGAGACCGCGTCGGCGGTGACCGGCATGCCGTCGCGGAATTTGCCCATCAACGTCTCGCCGGCATGGGCCAGCGCTTCCAGCCGCGGCAGCCCGAGGAAGCCGCAGGTGCCCTTGATGGTGTGCACCAGGCGGAAGATGTTATCCAGGATCTTGGCGTTGTTCGGGTCCTGCTCGAAACGCACCAGCTGATTGTCGACCGTGTCCAGGCTCTCGCTCGTCTCGGTCAAAAACTCCCGTAACAAATCGTCCATGAAAACTGGCCTTCGTACGCACCGGCGCGCGACATCGACGCGCCTTACAGAACTTGGGCAGCTTCCATGCAAAGCGTTTAATATTGGTTGAGTAATTGGAAAAGAACGGGCTCAACAAAGAGATAAGACGGATTCAACGAATCCGGCCACGCGTTGTAAACGCCTGGTTAACCATGTTGACGTCGCGGCACGATCTTCAGGAAGCGGTGACGACCACTCTTTCGCCGTCGAGCGCAAGCGTCACGCTCAACCCGCAGGCCTGCGCCAGCAGCCGCGTATAATAAGGTTGCACCGCATGGGCATCGATGGGAGCGGTCGAACCCGCGCTCACGAGGTCGGCGATATTTTGCGGCACGCGAGCGTTCAAGCCGGCGGTCGTCACGCGAAAGCTCATCGTCTCGCCGTCGCCGATCGGATCGATCGTCAGCGTACCGCCGCGCGGTATCGTCTGCTGCGCAATGACAAGCATGTTCAACAGCAGCTTGACGCGGTTCTTCGGCAGCAACAGGCGCGGCAAATTCCAGGTGATGGCGATCTTGCCGTCTTCGATATGGCCTCGCGCCATGGTCTGGGCATCGCCGAGGTCGATCTGCGCGCCCGCCGATCCTGCCGCGCCAAACGCCAGTCGGCAGAACTGCAATCGCGCCGAAGCGGTCTTGGCGCTTTTGCGAATCAGATCGAGTGCGAAATCGCGATCTTCGGGCTTCGGATTGTCGTCGAGCACCTCAAGCCCATTGACGATGGCGCCAACTGGACTGATGAGATCGTGGCAGACTCGCGAACACAGCAGCGCCGCAAGTTCGAGGGCTTCGGGAGCGGGACCGGGAGACGAAGTGGCGGACATCATATGTTCCTGGAAGACCGCGAAGGTCGCGGACAGCTACGAATCACGCATGCTCGCGGGTTTGATACACTGCGGCGGCGCATGCTGCCAGCGCGAGGCCGGCAATGGTAGAGGTAGACGAACAGCAAATGAGCGCCGCTTATGAATGAGGCACCTCTATGAATGAGGCAACTGCGCCCGTGATCGATCGCGAGGCCGCCGCCACACTGATCGAACCGCTGACCGATCTGGTAATCCGGGCCGGCGCCGCCATCCTCGCCGTCAACCGTTCCGCCATGAAAGTCGACGGCAAGAAGGACGGATCGCCGGTGACGGAAGCCGACCTCGCGGCCGACCGCATCATCGGCGAAGGCCTGGCGCGGCTGGCCCCGGCAATACCTACGCTGTCCGAAGAGCGCGTTCAGTTGGCGAAGCTGTCCTATAAAGACAGCTTCTTCCTGATCGATCCGCTCGATGGAACCAAGGAATTCGTCGCCGGCCGCAACGAGTTCACGGTCAATCTGGCGCTGGTGACCCACGGAACGCCGCTGCTCGGCATCGTCGGCGCCCCCGCACTCGGACTGGTGTGGCGCGGCATCGTCGGCCGCGGCGCGGAGCGGTTGACGGTCGGTGATGGCGCGGCGCCGCGCGTCGAACCGATCCGCACCCGCCTTTGCCCGCCGCGCGGAAAGCCCTGGACGGTCGCGGTCAGCCGCTCGCATGGCGATGCCAGGACTGAAGCCTTTATTGCCGCAAGGTCCGGAGCCGTCCGGGCGGAACTTGGCTCGGCAGTCAAATTCGGCCGGGTCGCCGAAGGTGCCGTCGATATCTATCCGCGCCTGTCGCCGACCTCTGAATGGGACGTGGCGGCCGGCCACGCGGTCGTCACCGCCGCCGGCGGCAAGATGACGGACTCGCACGGCCGCGCATTGCATTTCGGCATAGGCCGCGAAGATTTCCTCGTGCCGGAGTTCATCGCCTGGGGCGATCCCATTGCCGCGGATTGAGCGGCCGATTGATTATTGCGTCAGACCTTGTTCCAGCGCCGGCCAGCGCGCGGTCGCCTCCTTGAGGAAGCGGGCGGGATCTGCGGCGAACGCGTCGCGGTTCGCCTCGCGGCCGAACAGATAAAGCCGTTGTCCCGTGATCACCCAGAACCGCGGGTTACCCGCGTAGGTCACCCCTCGTCCCAGGTCGACCGGATCGTAGCCGCCGAACTGGGGCCCGTAGATTTCCGGATGGGCTACAAAAGAGGCGCGATTACCCTCGTTGCGGAAACGCCAGACCGCACCGGCCTCCGCAGCCTCGAAATCCGGCACCCCCTGGGTAGCCAGGGATTCGGTGAAATAGGCCACGGGATCGAAACCCTCGATGGCAAGGCCGGAATAGCGGTTGACCACCACCCGCTCGGTGGTGGCAGCCAAGGCTTGCGAATTCAAGGCTTGCGAATTCAAGGCCGCCAAATCAAGGCAGGCGGACGCAAAAAAGGCCGCCAATAAGGCGAAAAAGGCCCGTCTGGTGCGCCGACCGTATCTTTCCTGCCGTTGTGCCGTCATAGTTGGTATCAATAACATTCGAGTCGAGGGGACACTGGACGCAACCTAGAGCCGTGCTTGTTGGCGTCAGGTTAAGGCGGCGGACAGAATTTCGATGCCAGGGGTTCTTTGATGATTTTCGCCTCACGCCTTGCTGCGGCAACGCTCGCCGCGCTGATGTGCTGGACCGTGCCCGCCTCCGCACAGCAGGCAGCCCCGCCGCCAGAACAATTGCCGCCGGCCCAGCGCCAGCCCGGTCCCGCGACCTATGGGCCGGATGAACTGGTTGGTGCCGGGCACAAGTTCTTCGGCAACGTCTCGCGGGGGCTCGCGTCCGTCATCGAGCGCGCGGTCAGCCAATGGGGTCTCCCGAACGGCTACGTGCTCGGCGAGGAAGGCTCAGGCGCCTTTGTCGCTGGCCTGCGATATGGCGAAGGCACCCTCTACACCAAGAATGCCGGCGATTTGCGGGTTTACTGGCAAGGCCCCTCGGTCGGTTTCGATTGGGGCGGCGACGGCGCCCGCACGATGACGCTGGTCTACAATTTGCCGGCCACCAACGCGATCTATCAGCGCTTCGCCGGCATCGACGGCTCGGCCTATATCGTCGGCGGTTTCGGCATGACCGCGCTGACCGCCAACAACATCGTGCTGGTGCCGATCCGCTCCGGCATCGGCTTAAGGCTCGGCGCCAATATCGGCTATCTCAAATATACCCCGCGCGCGACCTGGAACCCGTTCTGAGCCCGCTTGGTTTCAGCGCCGCGACGCCTTCGGCGCGAGGATTCAGGTTAACGTGGCATTGGGCTGGTCTTTTGTCGGTCCGCCGTGGCATTGTCGTTAACAACCTATTTACCGTGCGGAGTAACCATCCATGATCGAACCGATCATGTATCTGGCGATCGGTTTTCTGGTCTCGATGCTGTTCGGCCTGATGATCGTGCCGCTGGTGCATAACCGCGCGGTGCGGCTGACGACCCGGCGGCTCGAGGCGGCCACGCCGTTGTCGATGGCGGAAATCCAGGCCGACAAGGACCAGTTGCGCGCGGAATTCGCGATGTCGGCGCGGCGGCTCGAGATGAGCGTCGACCAGCTCAAGAACAAGACGACCAGCCAGCTCGCCGAACTCGGCAAGAAATCCGATGCGATCAATCGCATGAAGATCGAGCTCGGCGAAAAGAACGCCACCATCTTCTCGCTTGAAGCCCGCGAGAAGGCGATGAAGGAGCAGTTGCGCGCCACCGAAGAGGAATTCGCCGCCAAGACCGAGATGCTGCGCAATGCTGAAAAGGCGTTGACCGACAAGCAGGGCGAACTCTCAAAAATCAATCACGAATTGTCCGATCGCTCGATGACGGCGGATAGTCGCCAGGTCGAACTGATCGCGGTGCGCACGCAGATTGACGAATTGAAGGGCCGCGTCGGCGATGCCGAAAAGGAATTCGCGGCAACGCAAACGCGCCTTGCCCAGGAGAGGTCCGAATCCGAGAATGCAACGCGCGAATTGACGGACGCGCGCAGCCGCGTCGAGAATCTGAGTCAGCGCGTGACCGATCTCGACCGGCAATTGATCATCCAGGTCAAGGAAGCCGAAATGCTCGGCAACCGCGTCAACGATCTCGAAACGCGGCTGGCCACGCAGGGCAAGCTGCTGGCCGAACGCGAATATGAAAACAATCAGCTCAAGCAGGCGAACGAAAACGCCGATCGCACGGCAAAGGATTTGCGCGACCAGGTCGCCACATTGAGCAGCGGCGGCAGTTCGGCTGCCATCGAAAAACTGCGTTCCGAGAAAGCGGCCGTCGAGGAACAGCTGCGCCTCGCCCGCGACGAACGCGCCAAACTGCAGCGCGACATCAACGCGATCCAGCAGCAGGCGGAAAGCTCATGGGCGACCGAGCGCATGGAAAACGCACTGCTGCGCGAGCGCATCAATGACATCGCCGCTGAGGTCGCAAAACTCGCGATGCAGCTGGAAGGGCCGAATTCCGCGATCGAGGCCATGCTGGCTGCAGAGCCCGCGGCACCGAAAACCCCAGCCAAACCGGTCAACGGCACGGCCAATGGCGCGACCACAACCGCAAGCCCTCCCGAAGGCGGCGGAACGCTCGCCGAGCGTATCCGGGCACTGCAATCGCATGCCTCCCGCGCCCGCCAGCAGGGGGCGTAGCGCTCGATCAGCCTTGGGTGGACGTCGCCGGGCCCGCACTTTGCGCAGCGTAGACTCCGACCGGCATGTTAAAACGAACACAGGCTCCTCGCCACACGAGAAGCCTGTGTCTGGTCAAGAGATCAGGCAGACCTGAAGTCTTCCCGAGTTACGTGTTGTTCTGGACGCACTTCTCGAACTTCGGTTCGCAGGTCTTCTTGCAAGTTTCGTCCCGGTGATGTGCCTTGCAATCATTCTCGCATGTAGACGCTTCGCGCCGGCACGCCGACGTGCGATCGGAGATTCTCTTGGTGCAGACAGTAAGGGTTCTGTCGCAAGATGCTTTACAGCCGGTCTGATCTTTTTCCACCGAACAGCTGCTCTTGCATATGGATAGGCCGGCCTGTTGCCGCTCGATCGTCGGAGAACATTTGAGATCATTGTCGCTGACCGCGGCAGCCTGATGGGTGAAAGCCCCAATTGCTGCGAGGCAGATAAAGGCAACGGTGAAGTACGAAAGAAGTTTGCGCATCATAGTTTTCCAATTTGAACGTATGTGAAAATGAGCCGCTCGCTTTGCGGCCCCCCGAACCCGCGTGCGCGTTCTAATAAGGCGCCGTCTTCGCCGCAAGACGGACAAAAGCGACAGATCTTTTGCCCACGAAGCACGAATGCGATGAAGGGCACGCGTGCGTCGTGAAAAGCCGCATCAGCGACGCCGAGAAGGAATTCGCGTCGAGCGAACTGCGATTTGCGCAAGAAAACTGAGATCAAGCTGAGAGCAAACTGAGGGCACGAATGCGAACAGCCTAGCCGCAGTCGTGAGTCCCCTGAAGGTGACGGGGAAGATGGCCGAGCGCATCCAGGCGCCGTAATCTCATGCCACCGGCGTCTTCCGGAGGGGCCCAATTCCTTACTCGCGGCCCGACTGATCGCTTGACACTATAGGCCCACAATTCGTAAATCCCGGTCTCTGAAAAGGCTTTTCGCCGAAATCCCGGACGCATAGCTCAGCGGGAGAGCGTTCCCTTCA
>CAVYPL010000018.1:0-63390 GCA_963770355.1 uncultured Alphaproteobacteria bacterium
AGGCCCACTGGTTGAACCTATCTCTCGCTCAGAAAGCGCCGCCATCCCGCGACGAGAATAGGCGTCAGGCGCGAGCCCACAGGAAGCCCTTACAGCGCGCCGCAGCGCGGCGCGAACCAGACATGGACAAAGCGGATGGCGGCGGGCATCAGCAGGCCCTGACGACCCGGATATCGGCAACGTCCGATTAGTCGTACCCGGCCTGTTCCCTCGTGCTAGCTTGAGTGGTGAAACTTGCTCCGGCACTGGGGATGGGAATGAAACGCCGCAGGTTCATTACGCTTTTCGGTGGCGCGGTGGCTGCGTGGCCGCTAGCGGCGCGCGCACAACAAGCGCGCAAGATTGCTCGGATTGGATATCTGGGACCCGCGGCCGGTCCTGATCTCCCGGATTGAACAAGCGTTTAGTGAAACCCTACACAAACTTGGTTGGCTGGAAGGTCAGACCCTTAAGATCGAATACCGGTACACCGGCGGGCGACAGACACGGTCGCGTCGCGGGTTGAGGAAATAGTTGGCTTAGGTGTGGATGTTATTGTTGCATGGGGTCCGCCGCTGTCGCTCGCAGCGAAGCGGCTAGCGCCGCAAATTCCGCTGGTCTTCCTCATTGTCTTCGATCCTGTCGATCTTGGCCTCGTGTCGAATATTTCCCATCCTGGCGGCAATGTCACCGGCATAACAGGCCTCGCCAGTCTCGAAATCTTCGCCAAGCGTCTCCAGCTCCTCAAGGAGGTCTTGCCATCTCTCAGCCGCGTAGCGGTTCTCTCCTCGACCGAGCAAACGGGTAGTGCGCGTGCCAATGACGCGCTGAAGGCAGCGGCCAAGGGATTGGGCATAGAGCTTGATGACATCGAAGTGGACGCGCCGTCTGCCCTGCAGGCAGCCATGAACAGGGCCAAGGAGCGGGGCGCGCAAGCTGTCTACGTCTGGCCCAGTGGCTTTACTTACTCGTTCACAAGGCAAATCTCCGAGGCTGCTCGCGCCAGCAATCTGCCATCGATGCATTCATTCGGGAATGGCGTATCGGACGGGAGGTCTCCTCGCCTATGCGACCGACCTGAAGGAACAGGCGCGACGTGGCGCGGCATATGCAGACAAGATCCTTCGGGGTATGCCGCCAGGTGACCTACCAATCGAGCAGACGTCGAAATATCGAACTGCACATCAACCTCAAGACAGCCAAAGCACTCGGCCTCGAAGTGCCGCCCATGCTTGTCGCCAGCGCCGACGAGGTGATCGAATGATGTTGCCTATCGGCACCTTGAGACATGCCGACCGGCCAGGAAAAACGGCAGAAGTCGTTCGCCGATGCATCAAAGTCGGCACTGCTAGCTAATTGCAATGTCCGCCTTGATGGCACAAAGCGGACCTGCTGAAGGCGAGCCCAGATGTGCTTGTGGTGCAATGCGGACCTCGCCAGTCCTCGCGCTCATCGCGTCCTTACCCCGACACGGTGCGAGCCATCAACGATGGGGCGTCCGGTGCTGCGCCGCAGGCCAAAGCAGACGTGCGTCCCCGGAATTTCGCTTTTTTGACTCGGCGCGAGCATTGGGTTTGGCCAGACTAGTTGCCTCAACCAACGTAAACTGAAACACTGCCCGCTAGCTGAATGCTGGCCCATCCGGAGGTCCCATGCGCACCGTCCTGTGGGCAATGTTATGGCTCGTCTCAACTCTGCCAGCGGCGGCTCTGACCGTCGATCCCAATAACAACACGCGTGCGGCGGGTCGGCTCGAAGGAAACGTGCTGAATGTGCGGCTGGTTGCTGACATAGGTAGCTGGCGTCCCAACGGGCCGCAGGGTGAGCCCCTTGAAGTCGCTGCCTTCGGTGAAGAAGGTGCCGAGCTTTCCGCTCCCGGCCCGCTCATCCGGATTCGCGCAGGGACGACCGTGATGCTCACGCTGCGCAACGCCCTGACGTCGGCGCTGCGCGTCAACGGCCTCTGCACCCGGCCGGGTAATTGCGATACCGTGTCGGTGTCACCCGGCACCTCCCATGAATTCCACTTCAGCCTGAACGCACCCGGTACCTATTTCTATCTGGCCACGACCGGACCAGGACCTCTCGTCAGCCGAAAAAGTCGCGACACCCAGCTTGGTGGCGCAATTATCGTTGATCCCCGCGAGGGATCACCAGACGACAGGGTGTTCGTGATCTCCGCTTTTGGTGATCCGCCGCCAGCCGAGCAACCCATATCGGCGGCCTCCGATATCTTCGCCATCAACGGTTCGTCTTGGCCGCACACGGAGAAGCTTCATCACAAGGTCGGTGACCGGGTGCGCTGGCGAATAATCAACCTTTCGGTTACGCCGCATCCCATGCATCTGCATGGCTTCCACTTCGCGGTCGAAGCCACCGGCGATATAGCGGCTGAACAGCAATTTGCCTCGGTCCAGCAACGCACCGCTGTTACCGAAGTCGTCGAACCCGGCCGGACGTTCATGATGTCATGGATGGCCGAACGTCCCGGCAATTGGTTGTTTCACTGTCATATGACGTCGCACATGAACGCGATTAACGACGGTCACGCTGACCACGGGGCGGCCCACGCGGCAGGGATGGCGGGATTGGTGCTGGGGATTGTCGTGACAGGGGCCAGCGCGAGCGAGGCGGTAAATGGCCGCGTTCCGCGGCAACTCTCGCTGGTGCTTCGCGAGGAGCCCAATCGCTATGGCAACCTTCGTGGCTTCCGAATGGACCTCGAAGGCGCAGACGCGCCACGTCTCAATTCAGGTTCTGTGCCCGGACCCGTCATCGTGCTGACGCGCGACGAACCCATTGAGATCACGGTTGTCAATCGATTGTCGGAGCCTACGGCGATGCATTGGCACGGCATCGAACTCGACAGTTATTATGACGGTGTCCCCGACTGGGGTGGGATGCCCGGCAGTCCCACGCCACCGATCCTCCCGGGGCAATCCTTTGTCGCGAAGTTCACGCCACCGCGGGCGGGCACGTTCATCTATCACACGCACTGGCACGACGACGCACAACTGGCTGGTGGCCTCTACGGACCGCTCGTCGTTGTCGAGCCTGGGGAACGCTACGATGCTGCGACCGATCACATCGCCATCATTGGTCTAAGCGGCGTGCCGGGTGGCAACGAGAGGTCGTTGCTCGTCTTGAATGGCAGCCCGAAGCCCGATCCCATCGTTATGCGCGCGGGCAAGCCCAATCGCCTTCGCCTCATCAACATCACCGCCAACGCCTATTCGTTGTGGGCGTCGCTCGCCGAGGGCGTCCCGTTCCGGCAAAAGATGTGGAAGCCATTGGCGAAGGATGGTGCGACGTTGCCAGCCGAACAGACCGATCTCCGACCTGCTCGCCAGCGTATCTCGGTCGGTGAGACATTCGACTTCGAGCTTCAACCATCCAACTCGCGCTGGCAATGGTTGGAAGTCCGTGGCCGCGACGGAGAGTGGTTGTTTCAGGTGCCGATCAGCAACCGCTAATCATCAGGCTCCACCGCGACGGGGCATGCGGCACTGCCGCGTTCGCGCCGCTGTCGGAGACAAAGTGGACACGCCCTGAAGGCATGCTACCGTGTGTGTCTTGGCCTGCCAGAGCATTGCTAACGGAGGTTCATTATGTCCGTCTATTTCATTGTCCAAAACACGATCAAAGACGAAGCGCAGTATCAGAAATACGTCCATGCCGTCGTACCGTTCATCGCCAGCTTTGGCGGAAAGCTTGTGGCCAGACGCGCAAAAGTGGAAGTGTTGGAAGGCGAACATGACGAGCGTCCGGTTGTGATGTTCGAGTTTCCGGACATGGCGGCGATCCACGCGTTCTGGAATTCTCCCGATTACGTGCCGATCAAGAAGCTCCGCGAGGGAATAGCCACAATGAACATTGGGCCTTTCCGGACGCTTGATCGGCTGCCAGCAGCGCGCAATCAAACTCTACCATAGGGTTAAATAAAATGAAGGCTCTCGTCGCCGTCGGACTTAGCCTCGCCCTGTCGGGCGCCGCATTTGCTCAGCAGAAACGTGCTAAAGAACAGATTGTCGGCGCTTGGACCCTTGTGGCTGTTGCTAGCGAGATGGACGACGGCAAAAAAGGAGAACCCTTCGGTCCTTCCCCAATGGGCGTGATCATCTTCTCAAACGACGGCCATTTCTCGCTCTTCCAGTCGCGCGCGGAAATTCCGAAGATTGCGGCCAATGACCGAGCCAAGGCGACACCCGAAGAGGCACAAAGCATCGTTGCATCAAGCATCGCGTATTACGGCACATACTCGATTGACGAAAATACAAAGGTAATGTTGGTCAACCTTGCAGCCAGTACCTACGCCAACGTTGCGGCCATTCCCAACCAGAAGAGAACGATTACCCTGCTAACCTCAGACGAACTCAAATTCGACAACCCTCGAACCCCAAACGGTATGACGCTCCGAACCACATGGAAGCGCGCCGTGGCGCCTTAGTGGATTTTCAGCGGCGAGGCCATTAAAAGCCCTACAGCGCGCCGCCAGCGCAGGGCTACAGGCCCCACCGGGCAGCCCGCGCCAACGCACAGGGCAGGCCCGCGCCGCGATCAGCCGAACCTCCGCCGCGTTGGTCTCGACGTGGTCGCTGCATCAATGATCGCGGCATTAGATCAACACATCGCAGCCGCCGGATGCGCGCAGGCCGACAGCGTTAGTCGCTAATGGCTGAAAGGCTTGCTAACGTATCGATCATTGGTTGCTGACTTATGATAATGAAGCCAGCATTGGGACGGTCGAGATCAAGTACTACAAATATTACGCTACAAACCAGAAAAGCGGTGATGAAGACAGGCAGTCGAGTCCGGAGCGGGTCAAGCCCGCTTGCATAGCCCGCAAAGCCGCACGCAACAGCAGCGATCCCGGAAAGCATTAGCAACACAACGGGCGGAATAAAGTTCTGCAATGCTGCAAGACGCTTTCCGTGGTTGTCGATCATCTCGTTAAGCGCGAGGATAAATAACCCAGTTGGCACCATATTATTATCCTTGACCGAAAGAGCTTTCACCTGCTGCCATAGCGCTTCGTGGATATGGTTCGAACGATCAATAAGGGTCGGTAGTTCCGCAAAAGACTTGCCCGCCGGTATGATCCGTATCTGGGCATATTCCCGAAGGAGCTTCAGTGATTCCTCCCGATGAGGTGCTGGCAGGAGGCGTGCGCGCAAAGCTGTCGTGCCAATCGCGTTCGCTTCATTGAGAACTGCTTCGCGCCGCGCTTCGAAACGCATGAGCGCCATCAAAAAAATGAACCCAATAATTAAAGCGAGCAATCCCAAAAGCGATTGCTCCAGCGCGGAAATGTTGCCGCTCGCACCATGCCCCTTGGTCCGTATGCCCAGTCGCCATCCAAATTCGCTCGCTAAAAAGACAATGGCGACGCCAATCAAAAAAATGACGAGAAAGAATAGTTGTACAGACTGTTCCACGACCCCACTCAAAAAAACCTCCCACTGGCTGCTTGAGGATGATCAGAACAACGAACCATACAGTGATCTTGGATCATTGCCCACTGAGGACATCACGGACGCCGCTGGCGCGCATTTCGCCGAAGGTGATTTGGGCGGGGTGGGGGTCATGGCCCGGGCGTCGCGGCGGTTAGCGACCAGCCGCGTTTCTTCCCTGGGCTCTATAGGCATCCATATGTCCCCATGTTTCTTGCCGCAACAAAATCAACATCGGATCGCGACACAAATGACGACACAACAATCGACATTGCATTGATTTAAAAGGGTTTTTCACGTCTCGTTACTTTTCATGCGCAATGGTTTTACGGCTTATGCCGCGCTCTCCTCGGCGACGAATTCGTCTTGTCACCGTCGCTGCCGGCTTAATGGCTGATCCGACCCGGTTGGATCGAGTTCGCCACCGGCAGCTTGGCACCAGCAACGGGTGTCGGGACCACACGGTTTTGCAGTACGCGTCTTCGCCGTTCGTCTTGCACGCTGTGAACCGCTCACGGACCTAACGATCCGCCCTGCGATCATCTTGCGCGCCGGCGCTGTTGCGTCCACCACATTCGGCCCCCGCGTTCGTGACGATCGCGATACGCCCCTTGCCGGGCCGGAACGGTGCATTGAAGCCACTGATTTGGGGTGGTTGGGAAGGTGAATATTTTTGCAATTGCGGCTGGACGACCCAAATCAGATTGATCTGGCTCGGGAAATTAGTTTTTTCGCGCACCAAGCATTGTGCTGCATGTCGGCCGGGGATTTTTTCCCGCACCCTGCCTTACAAAGAGACGGCTCCGGCTTGTTAGAGCGGCGGTACGCCGGAGCCGCTTAGGCGAGCGATCGCTAGGGCTGGAGGAGGCGATCGGGTCCGAAGGACTGTCGTTCCGTTTGGCTCGCTTGGGGTGGCACCCATAACTCCAGATCGGCCGGACTGACGGCGAGACTGTAGGAGCGTCTCTCGAAGCGCACGAATACGCGGCGTGCGCCTACGTTACTGACGGTGCCGACAAGGGGCGGGCCCCCGATACGATGAAATATAACCCGGCGACCGACAACAGCTTTCGTTGGAACCATCATGGGCGGAATCCCCGGATAGTCCGACAATGAAATCACAGCTGGAGCGGGCGACAAGTACAGATCGTGCCAAAAAATGACATCCTTTCGGGTGTAGCCGAAAAAGTGGCTCTTCCGCTGGTTCTCGGAAAATCGATCGCGAATTGATGTGGCGCGCATTGTAGCGCGATGCCGAGGTCCTCATTCGGACTGATCGCCGGCCCTTTCGCTTAGTGCCTTGGCACGCTCGACTTCTTCGGCTGGGTGCTCTTCGTCGGAAGATCGCTGGCGCTTTATCTTTGACGGTCAGACGGCAATCCATACGCGTCTGGCCGGCATGAAGCCGGCCAGACAGGCAAGATTACCGCCGCACGAGGCTTCTAGTGTTCGGCCTTCACGAGCTGATAGGCACCGCGCTCGAACACGTCGTAGACGCCCAACGCCTTGGCGTCGGCGAACGGCAGGTATTGCATCATGATCACGCCGCCGATGCCGCGAGCGGGATCGATCCAGAAGAATGTGTTGTTGATGCCGCCCCAGCTCAGGCTGCCGGGAGAGCGCTTGCCGGGCACCTGATCGGCCGTGATAAGGAAGCCGAGCCCCCACTTGTCGCGGCCGTCCGCGATGAAGGTGAAGTCGGCGCTGCGCGGCAGCGCACTCTTGAGCGCGCGGACCGAAACCGCGCCGATGTGGTTCTGGCCCATCAGCGCCACCGTCTCCGCTTTGAGCACACGCGCCCCATCGAGCGCGCCGCCATTGAGCAACATGCGCATGAATTGCCCGTAGTCGGCGGCGGTCGAGGCGAGGCCACCGCCGCCGATCGGTGCTGCGATGGTGAGACCGGGCTGCGGCTTCTGCAGTTCAATGGCGCCGTCCATTTGCTCGCCGGCGCGCTGTTGCTGCGCGACGAGGCGCGGCCCCTTTGCCTCCGGCACGTTGTAGGACGTGTCATCCATCTTGAGCGGGGCAAAGATGTGCTGGCGGAAATAATCCTCGAGCTTTTGACCGGATATCACCTCGACCAGCTTGCCGGCGACATCAATGCCGGTGCTGTAGTGCCAACGCTCGCCCGGATCGAACAGCAGCGGTCCGCCGAACGGGTAGGTTTCGCCGGCGCGCGGCTTGAAATCCCGCCATATCGCGCTGGTGAACGGATAGGCCAATCCAGACGTGTGCGTCAGGAAGTGTTTGACTGTCGGCGGTCTTGATGCCGGGCGGAGCTGGTAGGCTCCACTCGCCGCGTCGAACGATTTAATGACTTTCAGTCCCGCAAGCTCCGGCAGGTATTTTTCGGCTGGGTCATCGAGACCGATGCGGCCCTGCTCCACGAGTTGCATCAATGCCACCGAAGTGACCGGCTTGGTCATCGAGGCGATACGAAACAGAGCGTCTGACGTGAGCGGGCGCCCGGTCGCGACGTCAGCCACGCCGAATGCGCTCTGATAAAGCACGTGCTCGCGATCGGTAATCAGCGCGACTACGCCCGGCACATCCTTGCGCTCGACCGCCCCGCGCAGGCTTGTATCGAGGGCCGCACCCTCCGGCGAATTTTGTGCGCTCGCGGTGCCGGTCAACGCCGCAACCATAACGCCTGTGGTGAGAACAATTTGTGCAGTCCTTCGATTCATGGAGGCCTCCCTGTTGTGCTTAGCCCGGGTCTCGCTCGCAGCTTTCCCGAGGCTAAATCTTTTTTTTAACGCCCGGCTCGATGACGGCCAACGGCGCCGCATCGTCCTGTCGCAGTGTGACGCTAGCATTTGCAATTCGTCGTGTCTCCAATCCTCGCTATCACAAGTTGTTCGAGCGGCAAGTCGATTTATGGGCCTGCGCCCACGGCCGGTGCGCCGCGAAGGGATGGGAATTGCTTGAATGCCCCTCGATCTAATGGTGTCATGCGCCGGAGTCCCACTGCATTGGTGTGGAGCGAACGATGAAAGTACGTTGCTGCATCGTCGGCGGTGGGCCCGCCGGGATGATGCTCGGATATCTTCTTGGACGCGCCGGCATCGACGTCGTGGTGCTGGAAAAGCATGCAGATTTCTTCCGCGATTTTCGCGGCGACACCGTGCATCCCTCGACCTTGCAGGTGATGCATGAACTCGGGCTGATCGACGGATTCTTGAAGCTTCCACATCAGCGGCTGCAGAAGATGGACGGGATGTTCGGCGGCGCGTCGGTGCGGATCGCCGATCTCAGCCGGCTCGATGCGAACTATCCTTTTATCGCCTTTATGCCGCAATGGGATTTCCTCAACTTCCTGCGCGAGAGCGGCAGGCGCTTTGCCTCGCTCAAGGTGATGATGAACACGGAAGCGATCGACCTCATCCATAATGGCGAGACGATCGCGGGCGTGAGGGCGAAGACGCCGGAAGGCGTTATCGATATCCAGGCGGACCTGACGATTGCCTGTGACGGCCGCCATTCGATCGTCCGCGAACGCGCCGGACTTGCGGTCGAGGAGATCGGCGCGCCGATGGACGTGTTGTGGTTCCGCGCCGGCAAAGGGACCAATGAGACCGAAAGCGTGTTCGCCCGCGTCGAGCCCGGCAAGATGATGGTGACGTTCGATCGCGGCGACTACTGGCAGTGTGCCTATGTCATTGCCAAGGGCCAGTATGACGCGGTGAAGGCGAGGGGGCTGCCGGCGCTGCTCGACGACGTCGCGCGCATGGCGCCGATTTTGAAATCGGGTGTCTCGGACGTAAAGAGCTGGGACGACGTAAAGCTGCTGACGGTCGCGATCAATCGGCTGAAGCGCTGGACGCGGCCCGGGCTGCTGTGCATCGGCGATGCCGCGCATGCGATGTCGCCGGTCGGCGGCGTCGGCGTCAATCTCGCGGTGCAGGACGCGGTCGCGACCGCGAACCTCCTGGCAGCAAAGCTTGCGAGTGGTTGCCCAACGGAGGGCGAACTCGATGCGGTACGGCAGCGCCGCGAATTTCCGGTGCGAATGACGCAGCGGATGCAGGTGATTGCCCAGAACAACATCATCAGCGTTGCGCTGAAGCCCGGCGGCGAATCGCTGAGAGTGCCGCTCGTGATGCGACTGATCACGGCCGTGCCTTGGCTGCAGGGCATCACCGCGCGCTTTATTGGGCTTGGTGTCCGTCCCGAACATGTGCATTCGCCTGGGTCCTGACGCTTTCGGTGGCGTTTCCTCCGGGCCGGACAGGCAAAATCTGCTGAATTATTCGGCACGATAGAACCCTGCGTTGTGAAACTGCAACGCTCGACGATGAATCGCACCTAACAAGTCCGGGACCGTGCTTTCTCTGTCGCCATAAGCCGCATCTGCGCCTTATGCTCTGCCCCAGAATTTTTGCCTAATTCATGCATTGCGAATGGGGGTCGACATGATCAAGAAATTTGGGTGGGCGCTCGCAGCCGTTGTTTCCATCGGTAGCCTTGGATCGGCTTCGGCGGCGGATATGGCGGTAAAGGCACGGCCGATGCCGATGCCGGTGCCGGTCTATAACTGGACCGGCTGCTATATCGGTCTAAGTGCAGGCGCAAAGGGGGCCCGCGCTGGCGACACAGTGTTCATCCCGGCGGCAGCCCCTGCGCCTGCATCTTCACTCGATCTCGGCAGGGGCGAGGCTGATACATGGCTCGCTGGCGGACAGGCGGGTTGCAACTATCAGACTGGCAACTGGGTTTTCGGCGTTGAAGCCGATGGCCACGCGCAGCGCTGGAACACGTCCTCGACGATCGCAGGTGCATTGCCCACTCTATTTGTGACGGGCGACGTGTTCGATCTTCATAGCGATTGGCAGGCGTCGGCACGCGGGCGGGTCGGCTATGCGATGGATCGCACGTTGTTCTACGTTACCGGTGGCGCCGCCTTCACCGAAGTACGGGCCACTACCAACTGGATCCCGTTCGGCATCTTCCCGGGTACTCTTGCTTCGCAGAGCAAGACCCTGGTGGGCGCGACGGTCGGCGCCGGTGTCGAGCACGCAATTACGGATAATTTCACGCTTGGCATAGAAGGACGTTACTCCTGGTACGGAACGGAGCGGATCAACGCCGGATCGGTGGCGGTCTTCGCGCTACCCGGTGCGGCAGTGGTGTTCGTCAACTCGCCGACCTACCGCGATATCAAGCTTGAGACCGGCGAAATCCTGTTCAAGGCGAATTGGAAGTTTGGTCCCACAGCCGTCGTTGCCAAGTACTGATCTTCGAGTACTGATCTTCGAGTACTGATCTTCGAGTACTGCTTCGCGACAATCTTCGTCAGGAAAGCCCGGCCTCGCGGTCGGGTTTTTCTTTTGACGACCGCGAAAGCCGATGCGTCCCAGGATTCCATTAGGGATAGTGAAGCGTTCGATTAACCAAGAAGATTGCTTGCTTGCAGCGGCACTCCGCAATCAGCGCGGGTGTCGAGTTCTTTAACGGTTTAGCGGTGGTTCGCCGTCAATGCTTTCCCGGGGAATAAAACACTCGGGTGAGGAAAATGGTTCATTCAAAATTCGTTGCTGCTCTTGCGTTCACTACCGCGCTTGGGGCTGGCGCCGCCTCCGCTGCCGATCTCGCGGCGCGGCCCTACACCAAGGCGCCGGCAATGTATGCTGCCGTCTTCAACTGGAGCGGCTTTTATGTCGGCGGTCATGTCGGCGGGTCCACGACGAACGAGCAGTGGAGGAACACGGCCAACGGGTCTGGGTTCGGCGACCTCGTTTCCGGCGAGGGATTCCGCCAGCGGGGCAGCGGCGTGTTTGGCGGCGGCCAGATGGGTTATAACTGGCAAGCCGAGAATTTTGTGTTCGGTCTTGAAGGCACGATCTCCGGTCTCGACAACCATGGCGCCGTGCTCAATACCGCCTTCGGTGCCGCCCGCGATGATCAATTCAGCTGGCGTGCCGATTGGATGGCGACAATTACGGGCCGGGCCGGCTTCGCCGTGCAGAACAATCTGTTCTACATAAAAGGCGGCTATGCCGGGGTGAACAATCGCCTGTCGGTGACCGATGTGCTGCCGCCCGTGACCGGCTCGGGATCCCAAACCCAGTGGCACAATGGCTGGGTTGCCGGCGCCGGTTGGGAATACGGAATTACCCAGAACTGGATTGTCGGACTTGAATACGACTACGCATCGTTCGACTCCAAGTCTTATCAGATCGGCGGCACCGCGCCCGGGCCCTACACCTTCAATACCAGGCCGCGCGACATTCAATGGGCCGTCGCGCGTGTTAGCTACAAGTTCAACGGCCCGCTCGTTGGGCGCTATTGATCGCAGCTGGTTTTTACTCGGCGGAAAAGCCCCGGCATCGCCCGGGGCTTTTTCTTTGGCAGCGCACGGCAGGTTGTCTATCCCATGATCGAGAATCCCCCGTCGATGGGAATCGCGGTGCCGGTGACGAAATCGGATGCAGGCGCGGAGAGGAACACCGCGATCCCCGCGAAATCCGCGATCGCGCCCCAGCGCGCCGCCGGCGTGCGCGCGAGCACGCGGTCGTGCAGGCCGTCGATCTGCTCGCGGGCGCGCTTGGTGAGATCGGTGTCGATCCAGCCGGGCAGCACCGCATTGGCCTGGATGTTGTCGGCGGCCCAAGCGCAGGCGCAGGAACGCGTGAACTGCACGATGCCGCCTTTGCTCGCGGCATAGGCCGGCGTGAAGCTGGCGCCGAAGATCGACATCATCGAACCGATATTGATGATCTTGCCGCCGCCGGCCGCCTTCATCGCGGGATAGACCGCCTGCGAACACAGGAAGGCGCTGGTCAGATTGGTCTGGATCACGCTGTTCCACTCGGCGATGTCGAGCGCATCCGGCGGTTTCCGAATATTGATGCCGGCGTTGTTGACGAGGATGTCGATGCGGCCGAGTTCGCGGATGACGCGCTCGGCCATGGCGGCGACGGCGGCCTTGTCGGTGACGTCGGCGACCACGGAGATCGCCTTGGCGCCGCTTTGCGCGAGCTCCGCGACCGCGGCAATCGATTTGGCTTCATTGCGTCCGACGATCGCTACCGCCGCGCCGGCTTCCGCCAATCCGCGGGCCATACCGAGCCCAATGCCGCCGTTGCCTCCGGTGACGATCGCCACCTTACCGCTGAGATCGAACAGTCGTGTTTTCATTTCCGGAAGTCCCATTTTTTCTGTCGGTGTTTGGACACGTAAAGCCGTTGCGTCGTTCTACTGCTTGCCCTGCCAGATCAGGATCAACCCGACGGCGCCGAGCAGCGCGCCATATCCCGCCCATTGCAGTTGATTGATCATGAAGCTCGATTTCGGCCAGGCGATCGCGCCGGTGCCTTGGCCGATCCAGAGCAGTCCGACGGCAAGCGCGAGGAAGCCAACGATCAACAGCAATCTGGCCATGGATTCCCCCTGTTGCTGCTTTGGCATCGCCGCGCGGCTGCTGCCGGATGTCCCTTAAAACCATTGCGAGGCCGACACGTAGCTCGATCGAATACAATGCGGATGCCGCAGGCAAGGACGAAATGACCGGGGTGAGGCGCGAGGCGGCAGGACCGCGCGACTACGGCGTGACGGTCGCCCGCGTCGCCGCCATCACCTACGGCAAGCCCGCCCGCGACCCGGTAATGCTTCAGTCAGGCATCACGCGCGCCGAGGCGATGGCCTATCGCGACGCGCGGGGGCAGGCGATGACGGACGCGGATTGGACCGCGATCGAGGACCAATTGCTGCGGGCCTACCAACTGCTCAAGACGGCCTTGGCTGGCAATTGAACGGAAGATTGAGTTCGGCGATCGAGCGCGGCCTTCACCCAAGGCAACAAAAAAGCCCCGGACGATGCCGGGGCTTTTGAGCTGCCGAGTTAGCAGAGATCAGTACTTCGCGACGACCGGGCCACCCCAGTTGAAGCGGTAGACGAGCTCGGTGGTAGCCGTCTGTTCGTAGACGTGGCCACGGTCGAGGGAGTGGATCGTACCACCCACGCCGCATGCACCGGTTACGAGGCAACCCTGCGCAAGGGTCTTGTTGCCGAAGTCAGAGAAGCGATACTCGCTCTTCCAGAACAGGCCGGGGAGCTGGGTGATGGCATATTCGGTGCCGCCACCGACGAACCACCCGTCGCGGGTATGGTCGCCAAGCACTAGTCCGGTCGCCGCACCAGTACCGGAGTTGAAATAGTTGGTGGCGGTGAAGTGCGCCTGAGTGTAACCGCCGTTGATGTAGCTCAGCAGGCCCGGAAGCGCGACGAGGCCGATCCGGCCACCCACAGCCCATGACCAATCGTGCTTGAACTGGCCACTAAACTCGAACGGACCAGCACAACCGCCGGGGCAGAAGATGGTCGACTGTCCCTGGATGTTCGAAAACGAGTAATCGCCGAAGGCACCAACTACCCACGATCCGAAAGGTCCGGCGAACTGGTAGTCCGCACCGGCACCCACCTTGCCGAGCCAGCCGCGGCCGCCGTTATCATGGCCGGCATCGAAAATCGGGAACGGAGCAGTCGCACCGGTAACCGAATGGTCATAGTCAAGGAGGCCGTAGCCGAAGCCGCCCGAAATCCAGAGGCCGGTCCAGTTATAAGCCGTGGCTACCGGAGGCGGAGCCTTGTAGGGGCGGGCCGCGAGGTCAGCCGCCGAAGCCGATCCACTGAATGCCGCAACCGCGGTCAGAGCGAGCAAAAATTTCTTCATCATACAATTCCCTAGCGGTTTGCGTTCAGTTCGCTTGCCGGGCGCGTGCGCACCGATTCCTTGATCACCTGTCCCAACTTATAAACGGTTCCCCCCAAAATGCTGTTGCGGGGGGAGCACACTTGGCCGAAAACGACCGCGGCGCAAAAGCCGAAAAGGCCAGGGAAAATGCGAAGAAGCCGGCCAAAAAGGGCCAAAATAGCCCCAAAACCCTGATGTCAGCCGGTATCAGACGTCCAGCAGGTCGTCGCTGGCGAATTCGGCCTTGTCGGAGATGAACGCAAACCGGGCCTCGGCCTTGGTTCCCATCAACCGTTCGACAGAATTGGCAGTGCCTTCGCGGTCGTCGGCCAGCAGCACCACGCGCAAAAGCGTGCGCTTGGCGGGGTCCATGGTGGTTTCCTTGAGTTGCGCCGGCATCATCTCACCGAGCCCTTTGAACCGGCCGACATCGACCTTGGCATTGGCGTTGAATTCGCTCTTCAACAGCGCATCCTTGTGGGCGTCGTTGCGGGCGTAGACCGTCCTGCTGCCATGGGTCAGCCGGTAGAGCGGCGGCACAGCGAGATAGAGATGGCCTTCGTCGATCAGGCGTGGCGTCTGCCGGTAGAAGAAGGTGATCAGCAGCGAGGCGATGTGAGCGCCGTCGACGTCCGCGTCGGTCATGATGATGATGCGGGAATAGCGCAGATCCTCTTCGCGGTAATGCGCAAGCGTGCCGCAGCCGATCGCCTGCATCAGGTCGGAGAGCTGGGCGTTGGCGGTCAGCTTGTCCTTTCCGGCGGAAGCGACGTTGAGGATCTTTCCGCGCAAGGGGAGTACGGCCTGTGTCTTGCGGTCGCGAGCTTGCTTGGCGCTGCCGCCGGCCGAGTCACCCTCGACGATGAACAGTTCGGAGCCTTCGGTCGCCGTATTGGTGCAATCGGCGAGCTTGCCGGGCAGGCGCAGTTTCTTCACCGCGGTCTTGCGCGAGGTTTCTTTCTCGGCGCGGCGGCGCAATCTTTCATCGGCGCGCTCGATGACGAAATCGAGTAGCTTGTTGGCTTGCAGCGGATTGCCCGACAGCCAGTGATCGAACGGGTCCTTGATTGCCTGTTCGACGATGCGCTGGGCTTCGGCAGTCGCCAGCCGGTCCTTGGTCTGGCCCTGGAATTCAGGCTCGCGCACGAACACCGAGAGCATGACGGCGGCACCGACCATCACATCTTCCGAAGTGACGGGGGCGGCGCGTTTGCCTTGGCCGATGCGCTCGGCGTGATCCTTCAGGCCGCGCAGCATGGCGCTGCGCATACCGGATTCATGGGTGCCGCCATCGGGCGTCGGTACGGTGTTGCAATAGGATGAAAGGAAGCCGTCGGCGTCCGCAGTCCACGCGACCGCCCATTCGCAGGCGCCGTGAGCGCCGTTGCGGCCGGACTTGCCCGAGAAGATATCCGGATGGACCAGCGTGTCGGCGTGAATGGCGGCGCCGAGATAATCCTTCAGGCCGCCCGGAAAATGGAAACTGTCCTCGGCGGGGACATCCTCGACGCCCTTCAACAGTTCGGGATCGCAGCGCCAGCGGATTTCGACGCCGCCGAACAGATAGGCCTTGGAGCGCGTCATCTTGAACAAACGCTGCGGCTTGAACGTCGCCTTGGCGCCGAAGATGTCGCTGTCCGGCTTGAAGCGGATGCGGGTGCCGCGGCGGTTGTTGATCTTGCCGAGGTCTTCGAGCTTGCCCTTGGGATGACCGCGCTCGAAACTCATCCGGTAGAGTTTTTGGCTGCGCGCCACTTCCACTTCGAGCCGCGAGGAGAGGGCATTCACCACGGATACGCCGACACCGTGCAAACCACCCGACGTCTCGTAGACCTTGGAGTCGAATTTGCCGCCGGAATGCAGCGTGCACATGATGACTTCGAGCGCGGATTTCTTCGGAAATTTCGGATGCGGATCGACGGGAATGCCGCGGCCATTGTCGGTGACGGTCAAAAATCCGTCAGCGCCCAGTTCCACTTCGATGAAGGACGCATGTCCCGCCAACGCCTCGTCCATGGCGTTGTCGATGACTTCGGCGAACAGATGATGCAGCGCCTTTTCGTCGGTGCCGCCGATATACATGCCGGGCCGGCGGCGAACCGGTTCGAGCCCTTCAAGCACCTCGATGTCGGCCGCGGTGTAGCCGGCTTCGGCGCTGCCCCCGCGCGAGGCGACCTTGAGGGGCGCGCGGCCCTTCGGTTCCGCAGCCCCGAACAGATCGTTCGCGCCTTTGGTTTTTGCAGATGATTTCAATGGTTTGGACATGGTTCTTTATGTGTTGCGCGCGAAATCGCGCAGCGAATTGGTCACTCTGACTATGCCACGGTTGAGCTTAAAAAGTGACGGCCCGGGCTTGGGACGGCGTAACTGCCTTTGCCCGGCCCAGGCAATAGACGCGGTGTGGGCGTCGGGCCCGCGAAATCACGTCCGTCGCCCGCCTTTGTGACTTGAAGTCACGCAACGCTCTCGCGTACCTGTTTGCAGGCTGTGAACCGGGAGGACGATTCACAGCCAAGAACGGGGCGGGGAAGGTCTTCAAGATATGGAAGAATTTGCGCGCGCTTTGGCCGATTTCGTGCGCGATCATCAGGTCTGGGCCGCTCCCATCGTCCTCGTGCTGGCCTTCGGCGAATCGCTCGCCTTCATCTCGCTATTGATTCCGGCCTGGGGCGCGCTGGTTGCGATCGGCGCGCTGATCGGCGCCAGCGGCATCAGTTTCTGGCCGGTCTGGATGGCGGGTGGTCTCGGGGCGGCGCTGGGCGACTGGGTTTCCTACTGGTTCGGCTTCAAATACAAGGAACACGTAGCCCAGATATGGCCGCTGTCGCGCTATCCGGAGATCCTCCCGCGCGGCGAAGCCTTTGTGAAAAAATGGGGCGTGCCCTCGATCTTCATCGGCCGGTTTTTCGGACCGCTACGCGCCTCGGTGCCGCTTGCCGCCGGCATTTTCGAAATGTCCTATTGGCCTTTCCAGATCGCAAATTTCGTCTCTGCGCTGGTCTGGTCGGCAGCGCTTTTGCTGTTCGGCGACGTGATGGCTCACATCGCCGAATGGCTGTGGCGGGTGGTTTGATGAGGCCTGATGCCCTCTCCTTTGTGGCGCAGGAGAGGGCCGAGGCAAACTAGTGCTGCCTAGAGTGAGGCGTTCCAGATGGTTGGGATCCAACGATAGCCGTCTCCGGCTTTCTCGACTCGCACGAGACCGGGGAAGGCGCCGTGAAAGGCCTGGATCGGCATCTTTTCCACGATCGCCATGTCATAAAGCTTTTTCCGGGTCTGCACGGCGAGGGGCCTGTCGACGTCGGAGGCGAGGTTCCATTCCGGGTTCTGCACGAAAAGAAATGCCGCACCCGCCGTGATGTCGACTTGCACCAGTACCTTGTCCGAACCTGACGCAACCACGAACGAGTTGTGGCCCGGCGTGTGACCGGGACTGAATACTGCGGTGATGCCGGGCGCCACTTCCTTGCCCGGTTCGTATTGAGTTACCTTGCGCCCGAGGGCGTCGAAGACCCGGCGGATGTTCTTGAAATTGCCTTCGAGGATGGGGTTTCCCATCCCCTTGCTCATCTCGCCGTCATCCATCCAGAACTTCCATTCCGCCGCAGGCACCATGATCTCGGCGTTGGCGAAGGCGGCCTTGTTGTCGGCGGCGAGGAGTCCGTTGATGTGATCACCGTGGAAGTGCGAAATGACCACGGTATCCACATTGTTGCGGTCGATGTTGGCCGCGGCGAGGTTATTGTGGAATTGACCGGTCCTGCCTTTGCTCTGCTCAAACTGAGCGAGCCCGAGACCGGTGTCGATGACGACCAGCTTGGGCCCGGTGTTGACGACAACCGGGCTGAACGTATGGGTGATCTTGTCCGTCGGCAAATGGCTATCGGCAAGCACCTTGCTGATTTGATCCTTTGTTGCGTTGGGCGAATAATTATCGGCCAGGTTGACGGTGGCAACGCCATCGCAAACCACGGTGACCTGATGTGTCCCGACATTGTAGCGATAGAAGCTCGCATTCTGCTTCTCCGCGAGCGGCGCGGCTGCGCGCGCTGCGGTCATTGCAAGTGGCATAAGCGCCGTTGCGGCTGCTCCGGCCATGGCGGCTCGGCGGGAAAGTTCAACCATTGCAATCTCCTTGGGCTTGAGGCAACGGATTGAAAGCGGCGTGCTCAATCCATCGTTGGGAACCCCGAAATCACAACGAAATTCCATTACAGTTTCTTGACGCAAAACCATGTTCGGGACGCGTCTGCGCCCGGTCAGGTTCGTGCTACGGGGTTTGGCGGGGTTTTTATCTTGACCGTGGAACCAGGTGGCCATATATCCCGCCCATGACCAACGCTTCGACCATTCTCATCGTTCGCCGCCGCCGCGCCATCGCGGTATGGGCGGTCGTCTGCGTTTAAGACCATCGTCTCTGCCGCCGGATCCACTCCGCGGCTCTTCCCCTTCAAGACACGCGGTTTGATCAGGCGGCTCCTACGTCAAGCAGGAGTTTGAAATGTATACGCCTCCGATGTTCAAGCCCGACCGTGCCGCGAGCCTCGCGTTTGCCGAAGCGCGCGGATTTGGGCTCGTTTGCGCGTGGGATGGCGCCAGGCCGATCGCCTCGTCGCTGCCGTTCTACCTCACCTCGGCCGACGACGGCACGCCGCGCGCTGCGTTTCATGTTGCGCGTCACAATCCGCTGGTAAAGCTCGCCGATGGGACAACGCCGTGGCTGCTGGCCGTGAACGGCGCGGATGCCTACGTGTCGCCGGACTGGTACGTCTCGCCGGACCAGGTGCCGACATGGCTCTATCAGGTCGTGCATCTGACGGGCACGGTCCGGATATTGTCTGACGACGAACTCGCTGACCAGGTCGACACGCTCAGCGACAAGTTTGAAAATTGGCTGGCGCCGAAGCAACCGTGGACATCTTCGAAGATGACGGCAGCACGGCTTGAGGCCTTGAAGAAGGCGATTGTGGGTCTGGTGATGACGGTTGCGGACGTCGAGGGCAGCTTCAAATTCAACCAGCATAAATCGGATGCCGATCATGTCGCGATCGCTTCGGCACTGGCGCAGCAAGGCGATGAACCCTCAAAGGCGATCGGAACACAGATGGTCGCGCTGCGACCACAGTTGGACTACAATTCACCAGTGCCCGCATCCGCAGATCAAAGGAACGCGCCATGACCGACTCCGAAACAATGCAGCCGAAAGGCCAGGCCCGGACCGCCGGTGGCTCCAAGAGCCCCGCCGTATTCGTCGACGGCGCCTCGGGAACGACGGGGCTCGGCATTCGCGAGCGGCTTGACGGGCAGAGCGACGTCACGGTGAAAAGCATCGCTGAGGAAAAGCGCAAGGATGCGGGGGCGAAGCGGGCGCTGATGGAGGAGGTGGACCTCGTCATCCTCTGCCTGCCGGATGCGGCCGCGAAAGAGACGGTCGCGCTGATCGACAGCATGGGCGCGGCGGGTCCCAGGGTGCTGGACGCATCGACGGCCTTTCGCGTCGCGAGCGACTGGACCTACGGCTTTCCGGAACTCACCCCGGATCAGGCCGACAAGATCCGGACGGCGCGGAAAGTCTCAAATCCCGGCTGTTATCCGACCGGCGCCATCGCGTTGCTGCGACCACTCGTCGATGCCGGGCTTCTTCCCGCCGATTACCCCGTCACCATCAATGCGGTCAGCGGCTATTCGGGCGGCGGCAAGACCATGATCGCAAGTTTCGAGGACGGCACGGCGCCTTCCTTCGAGCTCTATGGCCTCGGCTTCGAGCACAAGCATCTGCCGGAGACGCAGCTTTACTCGAAGCTGACGCGGCGGCCTATCTTCGTGCCGTCGGTCGGCGACTACCGGCAGGGCATGCTGGTGTCGGTGCCGTTGCATCTCGATACGCTTCCGGGCAAGCCGGACGGCGCCGCACTCCACGCCGCGCTGGCGAAGCGTTACGCGGGGAGCAAATACGTCTCGGTCATGCCGCTCGACGGTGCGGCGGCAAAGAGCGGAAAGCTCGAGCCGGAAGCGCTCAACGAAACCAATATGCTTGAGCTCTACGTCTTTACGAGCGAGAAGCACGGTCAGGCGGTTCTCGTTGCGCGTCTCGACAATCTTGGCAAAGGCGCGTCGGGTGCGGCGGTACAGAACATGCGGTTGATGCTGGGGCTGTCCGAGACGTAAGTCTGGGCAGATCGCATCGGTGAGGTGCTGCGGTGGACGAGGAGACCCTGCAATTCTACCGCAGCAACGCGCAGGCCTATGCCGAACGCGAGATAACCAGGCACACCCGGTTGGCCCGCTTCCTCGCGCTGCTTGCTCCGGGGGCAACGATCCTCGAATTGGGATGCGGCGCCGGCTTCGATTCCGCGGCGATGCTGGCGAGGGGTTTCGATGTCCACGCCACGGATGGATCGCCGGAAATGGCCGAGGAGGCGTCGCGCCGTCTCGGCCGCGCGGTTGGGACGTTGCTGTTTCATGACCTCGACGAGGTCGAAATGTACGATGGCGTTTGGGCGAACGCCTGTCTGCTGCACGTCCCCCGAGACGAGCTTGCGCCAATTCTTGCGCTGATCTGGCGCGCGATCAAACCCGGCGGTTATTTCTATGCCAGCTACAAAACAGGAGAGGCGGACGGGCGCGATACGCTGAACCGCTACTACAACTATCCCTCACCGGACTGGCTGCGCGCGACCTACACCGATGCCGGAAGCTGGAGCTCATTCTCGCTCGAACAAGGCGAGGTGAGAGGCTTCGACAACAAGCAGGCTGCGATGCTGTTCGTGGTGGTGCAGAAAGCGCCCTGACCCCTCGGCTGTCAATACACCTTGAAAATCGCCAGCGCCAGCACGGCCTGGGCAAGGAAGCCGACAGTAAAAGCCAGCGTGCGGAACACCGGCAGGCCCAGCGTATAGACGATTAGATGCGCAACGCGGGCCCAGAAATACACTGCGCAGGCAAGCACGGTCCATTGGGTCGAATAGTCGATCGCGTTGAGGATCAGCACCAGTGGCGCGAAGATGACAAGGTTTTCCACCGCATTGTCATGCGCGAACATCAACCGGTTGGCCCATTCCGCATGCGGCTTGTCGTTGCGCGACGGATTGGCCATTGCGCCGCCGAGACCACGGATCTGACAACGGTTGATGATGTAAGGGACCCACAGCAAACCAGTCAAAATCACCGTCAGCGTCAGCCAGAACAATTCGCGCGTCATTGCATCCCCCTTTAATTTCGAATCCCGGCGTGGGACGGCTAATTATACCTAACCGCGCGGCGTTAGGCTACGCGCGTACCTGGACATAGCTGCCGGGCGCATCTTCGATCGGCGGCATTTTCTCGGAGCCGACCGAGCGCGCCGGCACCGTCTCGGCGTCGATGCTCTCCAGCCATTGACGCCAATCCGGCCACCACGATCCCTTGTGCTCGGTGGCGTTCTTGATCCAGTCCGCGAGCTTGACATCCTTGATGTTGTCGTTGGTCCAGTACTGGTACTTGTTGGCCTCCGGCGGATTGACCACGCCCGCGATGTGGCCGGAGCCGGACAGCACATATTTCACCGGGCCGCCGAAGAACTGCGAGCCGTAGAGCACGGAATCGGCCGGCGCGATGTGATCCTCGCGCGTCGCCAGATTGTAGACGGGTACCTTGACCTTCGACAGGTCGAGCAGCGTGTTGTCGAGCACCATGCTGCCCGATGACAGGCGATTCTCCAGATAGCAGTTGCGCAGATAATAGGAGTGGTTGGCCGCCGGCATCCGTGTCGCGTCGGAATTCCAGTGCAGCAGGTCGAAGGCGGAAGGTGGCTGTCCCTTCAGGTAATTGCTGACGACGTACGACCAGATCAAATCGTTCGAGCGCAGCATGTTGAATGCCATCGCCATCTTGCTGCCCTCGAGCACGCCGGCCGTCTGCATGTCGCGTTCGAGCGCCGAGATCTGGTCTTCGTCGACGAATACCAGCAAGTCGCCGGCATGGGTGAAGTCGACCTGCGCCGCAAAGAACGTTGCCGAGGTCACGCGCACGCGGCGCTTTTCCGCAAGCCAGGCCAGCGTAGAGGCGAGCAGGGTGCCGCCGACGCAATAACCGGCCGTATGAACCTTCATCTCGCCCGTCACCTTTTCGATCACGTCCATCGCGGTGAGCGGGCCTTGTTTCATGTAGTCGTCAAAGGTCTTCTTGCCGAGTTCCTTGTCCGGATTGACCCAGGAGATCACGAACACCGTGATGCCCTGGTCGACGCACCATTTGATGTAGGATTTTTCCGGCTTCAGATCGAGGATGTAGAACTTGTTGATCCACGGCGGCACGATGAGGAGCGGCGTGCGCAGCACGTTCTCCGTGGTCGGCGTGTACTGGATCAGCTGCATCAGTTCGTTCTGGTAGATCACCTTGCCCGGCGTCGTCGCCATGTTGACGCCGACGACGAGGTTGGAAGGATCGGACTGGCGGATGCGCAGCGTGCCGTGTCCGGCCTCGATGTCTTCGGCCAGCATCTTCATGCCGCGCACGAGGTTGCCGCCGTTCGAGGCCAGCGTCTCGCGCAGCACTTCCGGATTGGTGAGGACGAAGTTCGACGGCGCGATCGCGTTGATGATCTGCTGGACGTAGAACTCCGCTTTCTTGCGCGTGTGCGGATCGACGCCTTCGGCGTTCTTCACCAGTTCCTGCGCCCATTGCGTGGTGAGCAGATAAAGCTGCAGGACGAAATCGAAGAACTGGTTCGATTTCCACTCGGGATCCCTGAAGCGCTTGTCGCGGGGCGAAGGTTCGATCGCCGGCGGCGCCTGCTCGCCGGCCATGCGGCGCACCGTCGAGCCCCAGAGGTCGAGATAGCCCTTGGCCATCTTCTTCTGCAGGTCCGAAGCGCGGTCCCGATCCGCAAGCCAATATTCGGCCACCGTGCTGAAGGTCTTGATGACCTCGGCGATTTCGTTGGGCGGCTTGTCTTTCGGTTCAGCGTTCTCGCGCGGCTTCAGATAGGCCGCGAGCGCCTGGCCGCTCGTCTCCATCGCCTTGGCGATGTTCATGGCGAAGGCTTCAGCGTTGAATGTTTTCGCAGCCTGAGGTTCGGTGCTAAAGTCGCTCATGACAGGGACACTATAACTTCGTTTTGGCTTCGTCACCGCGCGGATTGGCGCTGACGTCGTTGGGGTTAATCCTGTTGCACTGCGACAAAGTTTCTTCGTTCCGACACATTGAAGCCGCATCGCTCAGATTTGTTCTTCTGGCTTTAATCGTTTCGGGCGACAATGGTTTGAACGATTACGGTGAATTTGACGCAGTGACGTGAATGTCATTGCAAGGCTCGTACCAGCGACACCCAATGGGTGAGTGGGGACTTCCGGACCAATGCGGATGGATCGAACGATCAAGCTGTTGACGATTGGGGCGCTGCTTGCATCAGCGCTCGCCGTCGGCGGCTGCTCGACCCAGATCGCGGATTTACCGGCGGTCGGCTTGCCGGCCGGTGCGCCCGAACGTCCGAAGGAGGCCGGTGCCTATCTGCCGGTCCATGATCTGCCGCCGGGTCGCAACGAAGCGACGATGAAGCCGGCCGAACTGGCCAAGGTCCAGGCCGAGCTGATCGCCGCGCGAGATCGTCAGGCCGCGGCCTCTTCCGCCCAAAACCCCGCCGGTAAATGAGCTGGTTTTTTTGACGCGAACCGGTCCCACCCTGGATTAAGTCCGGGCGGGCCTTTGCTTGAAAACGCTATCAAAGCTGGCGCTGCCGGGCGTCCGTGGTAAAAAGAGCCCAATTCAACCGCATAACGGGCCCGGAACCTGATATTTTGCGCCTGAATTCGCCCTAAATCCTTGATTGGGCACGATTTCTGGATGAAACCGAAGACGGTTTCGAAGCGCGAAGGTTCTGCCAATTCTGTCCTGCCGGTTGTCGGAGCAAAGGTCCCATGGAAGATTTTTACCGTATCCGTCGTCTGCCGCCTTACGTGTTCGAACAGGTCAACCGGGCCAAGGCGGCCGCGCGGAACGCCGGCGCTGACATCATCGATCTCGGCATGGGCAATCCGGACCTGCCGACGCCGCCGCATGTGATCGAGAAACTGAAGGATACGCTGGGCAAGCCGCGGACCGATCGCTACTCCGCCTCGCGCGGTATTACCGGGCTTCGCAAGGCGCAGGCTGCCTATTATGCGCGCCGCTTTGGCGTCAAGCTCAATCCGGAAACCCAAATCGTCGCGACGCTCGGCTCGAAGGAGGGCTTTGCCAACGTAGCGCAAGCGATCACCGCGCCCGGCGACGTCGTGCTGTGCCCGAACCCGAGCTATCCGATTCACGCCTTCGGTTTTTTGATGGCGGGCGGCGTGATCCGCTCGGTGCCCTCGGAACCGACGCCGCAGTTTTTCGAAGCGGTGGAGCGCGCGATCATCCATTCGATCCCGAAGCCGATCGCGCTGATCGTCTGCTATCCCTCCAATCCGACCGCCTATGTCGCCGACCTCGATTTCTACAAGGACCTGGTGGCGTTCGCGAAGAAGCACGAGATCTTCATCCTGTCGGATCTGGCCTACGCCGAAGTCTATTTCGACGACAAGAACCCGCCGCCCTCGGTGCTGCAGGTTCCCGGCGCGATCGACGTGACGGTGGAATTCACCTCGATGTCGAAGACATTTTCGATGGCGGGCTGGCGCATGGGGTTTGCGGTCGGCAATGAACGGATCATTGCGGCGCTGGCGCGGGTGAAATCCTACCTCGACTACGGCGCGTTCACGCCGGTTCAGGTCGCGGCCACCGCGGCGTTGAACGGACCGGACGATTGTATCAAGGAGATGCGTGACACCTACCGCAAGCGCCGCGACGCGCTGGTCGAATCGTTTGGCCGCGCCGGATGGGACATTCCGCCGCCGCAGGCCTCGATGTTCGCCTGGGCGCCGCTGCCAAAGGCCTTCCAGGACGTCGGCAGCATGCAGTTCGCGACCCTGATGGTGGAGAAATCCGGCGTCGTGGTTTCGCCCGGCGTTGCCTTCGGCGAGCACGGCGAGGGGTTTGTCCGCATCGCCATGGTGGAAAACGAGCAACGTATCCGCCAGGCCGCACGTGGTGTGCGCCGCTTCCTTGAAAGCGGCATTGAAACGTTGCACAACGTGGTTCCTCTCGCCAATCGGCGCTAATTCCTCTCGCAGGTTCTTTTGGTCATGGTCGCACCCCTGAAAGTGGGCATAGCGGGGCTCGGCACTGTTGGCGCCGAAGTCGTCCGCCTCATTGAGAGCCAAGGCCGCACGTTGTCGGCGCGCAGCGGCCGCGGGGTGCGGGTCGTCGCCGTCACCGCGCGTTCGAAGGTGAAAAAGCGCAGCCTCGATCTGCGCGGCATCGAGTGGGCCAAAAGTCCGCTGGCGCTGGCCAATGACCCCAACATCGATTGCTTCGTCGAATTGATGGGCGGATCCGGCGATCCCGCGCTGTCGGCGATCGAAGCCGCGCTGAAGTCGGGCAAGTCGGTGGTGACTGCCAACAAGGCGCTGATCGCCAAGCATGGGCTGCGGCTCGCGCACGCCGCCGAAAAGCATGGCGGAGCGCTTAATTTCGAGGCAGCGGTGGGGGCGGCGATCCCCGTCATCAAGACACTGCGCGAGGGACTTGCCGGAACCGAGGTCAACCGCGTTTACGGCATCCTCAACGGCACCTGCAATTACATCCTGACCCGGATGGAGCAGGAAGGCCTGTCGTTCGCCGAATGCCTGAAGGACGCGCAGCGGCTCGGCTACGCCGAAGCCAATCCGTCCTTCGACGTCGACGGCCACGACACCGCACAGAAACTGGCGATCCTCGCGAGCCTCGCCTTCGGCACCAAGGTGGCGCAGAGCGCGGTCTATGTCGAAGGCATTTCCTCGATCGCGCCGGAAGATCTGCGCGCGGCGGAGGAACTCGGCTATCGCGTCAAGCTGCTTGGAGTGGCGGTGCGCACCGCCAAGGGCATCGAGCAGCGTGTGCATCCGACCATGGTGCCGAAATCGTCCTCGATCGCCCAGGTGATGGGCGTCACCAATGCCGTGACCATTGATGGTGAGGGCATTCCCCCGATCACGCTGGTCGGTCCGGGCGCGGGCGGTGCCGCCACCGCATCTGCCGTCGTTGCCGATATTGCCGATGTGGCGCGTGGTATCCGCGCAAAGCCGTTCGGCCGTCCCGTGGAACGGCTGCGCGCGACTAAGAAGGCGCCGATGGAACGCCATGAGGGCGGCTACTACATCCGCCTGATGGCGCGCGATCTCGCCGGCACTGCCGCCACGATCGCAACCCGCCTGGCGGAACAGAAGATTTCGCTGGAATCGATCGTGCAGCGGCATCCGGATGGCGTTGATGCCAACGGCGCGACGAAGAAAGCTTCACCGGTTCCGGTCATTCTGATCACCTACGCCACGAGCGAGGACGCGGTCTATCGCGCCCTGGAAGCGGTGCAGCGCGATAAGGTGATCAGCGGCCGGCCGCAGGTGATACGAATTGAAAAGAACTAGCGCTTGACCTGATTGGATCAGGCGCCAAAGGATTGATCGCGGACCGAGGGGCCCGCCACAAAAGGCTCAAGGGAGTAAGCTGATGTCGACCCATATTTCCGTTCCGCCGCAGCTGTTGCTCGAGCGCATTCTTACGCTCGAAATCGTGCGGGTGACGGAGCGCGCGGCGGTCTCTGCAGCGCGCCTGCGCGGGCACGGCCAGGAAAAGGCCGCCGACCAGGCCGCGGTCGACGCCATGCGCCGCGAACTCAACAAGCTGCCGATCGAAGGCACCGTCGTAATCGGCGAGGGCGAGCGCGACGAGGCGCCGATGCTGTTCATCGGCGAGAAGGTCGGTCTCAATGCCGGCCCGCAGGTCGATATCGCCGTCGACCCGCTCGAGGGCACCACGCTGTGCGCCAAGAACATGCCGGGCGCGATCGCGACCATGGCGATGGCCGATGGCGGCACGCTGCTGCATGCACCCGACGTCTACATGCAGAAGATCGCCGTCGGTCCGGGCTACGCCAAGGGTGTCGTCGACCTCGACGCCACGCCTGCCGACAATGTTCGCCGGCTCGCGAAAGCGAAGGGCGTCGATGCTTCGGCGATCACCGTGCTGGTGCTCGATCGTCCGCGCCATGCCGACATCATTGCCGGTGTCCGCGGCACCGGCGCCGCGGTGCGCCTCATTACCGACGGTGACGTCGCGGGTGTGATCCATTGCGCCGACCCCGACAATACCGGCGTCGACATGTATATCGGCACCGGTGGCGCGCCCGAGGGCGTGCTGGCCGCGGCTGCGCTACGCTGCATCGGCGGCCAGATGCAATGCCGGCTGATCCTCGACAGCGAGGAGAAGCGTGAGCGCGCCCACAAGATGGGCGTCACCGATCCGAAGATGATCTACGGCATCGAGGACATGGTCAGGGGCGATTGCCTGTTTGCGGCCACCGGTGTCACTACCGGCTCTCTGCTGTCGGGCGTGAAATTCCGCAAGGACGTCATCGAGACCGAAACCGTCGTGATGCGCTCGGTCACCGGCACCGTGCGCTACATCAAGGCCGAGCACCGGCAGCTCGACAAGTTTCATCTCGATTAGGGATTGCCATCCGTCATTCCGGGATGGTCCGAAGGACCAGGCCTCAGATGCGCAATTGCGCATCGGGGAATCTCGAGATTCTCCGATGTGCAATAGCACATCGTAGCTCACGCTTCGCGTGTCCCGGAATGACGACATCAAAAACAAAACAACAACAAAAAAGGGAGCAGACCATGTCTGATATTTCGGCGGTGAAAGCGCTGGTGTTCGATGTGTTCGGCACTGTGGTCGACTGGCGCACCAGCCTGATCGCGGATTTCACTAAATGGTCGAAGACGCGTGGCGTCGAGGCCGACTGGACTGCTCTGGTCGATGGCTGGCGCGCGGTCTATGCCGCGTCGATGAACGAAGTGCGCAAGCATCCCGAGCGCGGTTATCAGATCCTGGACACGCTGCACCGTCAGTCGCTGGAGAAGCTCGTCGAGCAGCTCTCGATCAAGGGCTTGACCGATGCCGACCTGCATTACCTGACGATGGGCTGGCACCGCCTGCATCCCTGGCCGGACAGCGTCGCCGGTCTGACACGGCTGAAGACGAAATATATCATCTCGCCGCTCTCGAACGGCAACGTCGCGCTGTTGACCAACATGGCGAAATTCGCGGGCCTGCCTTGGGATCTCGTGATGTCGGCGGAACTGTTCGAGCACTACAAGCCCGATCCGGAAACCTATCTCGGCGCGGCAAAGCTGCTCTGTTTGCCGCCGGAGCAGGTGATGATGGTGGCCGCGCATAACCACGACCTAAAGGCGGCGCAAAAGCTCGGCCTGAAGACCGCCTTCGTCGCGCGTCCGACCGAATATGGCCCGCTGCAGAAATACGATTTCGAGGCCAAGGGCGACTGGGATATCGTCGCCAAGGATTTTGGCGGGATCGCCGACAAGATGGGTTGCTAGGACTCGCGACGCCAGGCCACTCATTGAAGCGCCGATCTCGATGGCTTGATCAGCGCCCCGCCTGACGACAACGGCCCGCTGCGGTTCGCGAAACGAGCCGTGGCCTGATGGAGCGACCCAACGCTACCGGAGCGTAGCGTTGATGGTGAGCACAGAGTTGCCGGAACTGGTCTGACTGTTGCCGGTCGCCTGGACGGAGAAGGTATCGCTACCTCGATATCCAGCCTCCGATGTGTACACAAAAGAAGATACATTGAGTTGTTGCAAGGTGCCGTGCGCCGGATTTTGCGAAACGCTCGAACTCGTTACTTCACCGGTGATGTTGACGGAAAAGACGCAACTACTGCCGGAGGCGATCTCGATATAGCCGACCGAGTTAAAGCCCCAGCCTGCCGGCGGTGATCCCGATACCACGCACTGAGGAGCGTTCTGTGCGGGCGCGGGCGCCGGTGCAGCCGCCAATCCCAATGCGGCAATAACCGGTACCAGGCACACTCGTGTCATATGTGTCATTTTGCTGCTCCATTCTCAGGAACTCTCAGTCGAACGATATTCCGGGCTCGTAGCCGTCGCGCGATGCGCCGTTTAGAAAGCCGATAACTGGTAGCGCCGCCGACTGCGTGCGCGCCGCGAGCGGCCACGAGGCTGCTGCACCGCCAAGAAGCCCGATGAACTCGCGCCGCAGCATATTAGACCCCCACCCGGAGATCGCATTTTAGCGGCTAAAGCAGGCGGGTTGATAGCTGAAACCTGCTTCCAGAGCGTTGCCTCAGTTGGGTCGTTCGCGTCGGTTTGGTCATCAGCCGTTGACTTCAGGTCTGCCCCAATCAACGGACATCATCCCACCGGCCCGGTTAGTCCGTTTCGTGCCAGAAGCGGATAACAGACTACCAACGGCGTCCGGCGAGCCTGACGCCGCCTTTTGTGCAGACCTTACGCCTTCAGGAAGGCCAGCAGATCGGCGTTGATTGTTTCCGCCTGCGTGGTCGGCATGCCATGCGGGAAGCCCTTATAGGTCTTCAGCGTGCCGTTCTTTAGGAGTTTTGCGGAAAGCGGCCCGGCAGCGACGTAAGGAACGATCTGATCGTCCTCGCTGTGCATCACCAGAACCGGCACGTTGATCTTCTTTAGGTCCTCGGTGAAATCGGTTTGTGAGAAGGCAACGATGCCATCGTAATGCGCCTTCGCGCCGCCCATCATGCCCTGCCGCCACCAGTTCTCAATGGTTGCTTCGGATGGCTTGCCCGTCTTGTTATAGTTGTAGAAAGGGCCGGCAGCCACGTCGCGGTAGAATTGGGAGCGGTTCGCTGCGAGCGCCACCTGGAAGTCATCAAATACCTTCTTCGGCTGCCCGTTGGGGTTGGCCGGTGTCTGCACCATCAGCGGCGGCACCGCGCTGATGATGGCCGCCTTCGACACCCGGGTTTCGCCGTGGCGCGCGATGTAATGCACAACCTCACCGCCACCGGTCGAGTGGCCGACGTGGATGGCGTTCTTGAGATCGAGATGCGCCGTCACCGCGGCGAGGTCATCGGCATAGTGATCCATGTCGTGGCCGTCGCCGACCTGGCTGGACCGGCCATGGCCGCGGCGGTCATGGGCAATGACGCGATAGCCTTGATTGAGGAAGAACAACATCTGCGCATCCCAATCGTCGGCCGACAGGGGCCAACCATGGCTGAAGACGATGGGCTGACCTTTGCCCCAGTCCTTGTAGTAGATCTCTATTCCGTCGCCGGTTGTAACTGTACCCATGTAATACCCTCCTCACTTTTTGCTGCTGCAACTATCGACCAAGAGCGCCCGCTGCTCAAATGCAACCGGGGGCGACCGCCGTGATCAGACGCCCTCGTAAACTAGCCTCGTGAAGAAAGCTGGATCGATAGGAAAATTGCCCCGCTTTGCATCAAAGGCTGCGGTTGGCTTGGCCGCCACGATCTCGTCTCGCGATCTTCCCTGCTGCTTGAGTTTTGAGACGCTTTCTCTGATGGCGACGAGCATGTCGCGGAACTCTTTCAACTCGGCCTTATTGCTGACGGGGTGACCGTGTCCTGGAATGATGATTGTCGTGTTTGTCGTTGCCGCCAGGTTGGCGTCGGAGGCTGCGATCATACCGTCGATGCTGCCACCGGTCGAATAGTCGATGAAAGGATAGATGCCGTTCCAATAGGTATCGCCGGTATGTAGGATGTCGGCCTCGCCAAAGATGACCGAGATGTCGCTATCGGTGTGCGCCGGCGTGTAACGTTTCAGCCCGATGGTGGCGCCGTTGAGCTTTAGGCTATGTTCAGCCGCGAACACTTCGCTGGGAACCCCGCCGGGGGACAAGGGAAGGAAATTGTAGTCCCAGTCCTCAACACGCTGGACTTCGGACAGATACTTGCGCGTATTCTCTTGAGCGATAATCTTTGCCCCAGCGGCATGCAGCCATTCGTTGCTCGAGGTATGATCGAAGTGCCAGTGCGTATTGACCAAGTGCGTGATGGGATCGGCGCCGAGATCCGCCAGAGCTTTGGTGATTTGGGGGCGCGACGCACCGATGCCGCCATCGATGAGCACTTTGCCATCGGTCCCGGTTAGAACGGCAATGTTGCCGCCGGAGCCCTCAAGAACGCTGATATTATCTCGTAGCTTGTGGGTTGTAATCTGCGTTACCGCAGCGCTATCCTTGAACACACTGACGAGACCTCGCGCCTCTGCAAATGCTTCGCGGGGGGTAAGCCATCCACCCGTTGCCGTGTAAGCGCCAGCGCCGACGCAACAGAGGCAAAAGTTTCGTCGCGATACTGATCTTCTCCCTGAAATTGACATGCGGCTGCTCCCTCCTGCTGTCGACTTGCGCGCCAGCGTACTCTCGGAAGGGCTCCCGGTCTTTCCTATTTGCACTTCCGCTACGGGTCAAACTCAGACCTCGGGGCATATCCCGGCGAGGTCCGTTCTTCTCCCAACAACAGACATGAGGCGACTGTGGACGCACTTCCGTTTCGTGCCACAAGCAGAAGTCGCAATGCGGCACGATCAGGTTGAAAGACGCTGCCAGTCACACTTGGCGGGCCAATCTCGAAGCGGTCCTTCATTCTGGAAATCCCGCCTTGCGAAGACCGTCAGCGAACCGTTCATTGTAGGTTAGCCAACCCGGATTGCTCGCCAAGGACAGTTGCTGTGTCTGGAACTGGGCGATCGTTTTGCTCCTGGCCCGGCCGTCGGCGAGATAGGCCTTGAGCGCCTCACCTGCCTGGGCTTGCTGCCCGCTCAGTGCTGATGCCGAGATCAATATCAAACTTGTATAGGGGTCGCGGAATGGGGCGAGCGCCAGCGATCGGCGGGCCGATTCGATCGCGTTGTCGTCCTGGCGCAGGATGAAGAAGGCCTCGCTCTTTATCGCATAGAACCCCGACAAAAACGGGTCGCGCGGGCTCAGTCGGGTTGCCTTTTCAATCATCTCCAGAGATCGGTCCGGCCGGGCCAGAAAGTTGTTGGCGACACCAATGACCATATAGCCATCGATCGTACTGGGATTGAGGGCAAGGGATTTTTCCGCTTCGACGATCGCCTCCTCGTGACGGCCTTCCGCCATCAGGACCCAGGCCTTCGCCACGTGGGCGCCTGCGACGTTGGGATCGGCGGCGAGCGCCCGCGAGGCGAGTTCGTCCGCAAGCCTGATGGCATCCTTCGGATTGTCGCTCTGCGCGATGACGACCGGGTAAATCGTGGCAAATGCCGTTAAACCAAGCGCAAGCGCATTTCCGCTGTCGAGCTGTAACGCGCGCCGACACGGACCGATGGCCTCGGGATCCGTCGATCTGTCAGGTTGGAAAGGCATTGCAGGGCGAGATCCTGTGCCTCCAGGTTTCCGGGGCGCGTCCGCATCGCGCGCGCAAGGTCAAAATCGACGAGCTGAATGGACAGCGCGCGTGAGAGGCGAATGACGATTTCATCCTGCATCTCCAACAGATCGGAACGATCCGCATCGAACTGGTCGGCCCAGATGTGTGCACCGGTTCCGGTGTCGATGAGCTGGGCATTCACCCGCATCTTGCCACGCTGTACTGCGCGCTTCCTTCCAGCGCGTAACGCACGCCAAGCTCCTTGCCGACCTGCTTTATGTCGACCGGCTTGCCCTTGTAGGTGAACGCAGTGCTGCGCGCGATCACGAAGGCACCTTTGGCGCGCGACAAGACCGTCGTCAGTCCCTCTGTAATGGCGTCTGCAAAATAGTCCTGCGCGGGATTGCCGCTCAGGTTCACAAACGGCAGAACGACCATCGAGAATCGCGACGAATCGGCAGCGGACTGCGGCGCTCTTGCCGACTTGACGCCAAACCAGAGCCCGCCTGCGACCAGCACGATCCCCGCAACGCACGCCGCGAGCAAGGCACGGCTCATTCGATACCGGGACGATCGCGTTGCTTCCGCGGTCGAACCAAGCGACGGCAAGGAGGCCACGGCGTCGGCGCTCAGGGCGTAAACGCGGATCGGCCGGGAAATATTCTTGACCGTGTGCTCGCCCCTGTCGACAAACGGATACGGAACCTTGTCGCGAACCTGGTCATAGGCAGTGTGGGAGATGCATAGTCCGCCCGGATCGGCCAGCCCTTCCAGCCGTGCAGCGACGTTGACGCCGTCGCCGTAGATGTCGTTGGGCTCCACGATCACGTCGCCCAGGTTCACGCCGATACGGAATTCGATGCGTCGATCGTTCGGCACATTGGCGTTACGCTCGCTCATGCGACGCTGGATTTCCACGGCGCAGTGAACGGCGTCAACGACGCTCGCGAACTCGACGAGTGCGCCGTCACCGGTGTTCTTGATGATCTTGCCGTGGTGTTGGCCGATCTGCGCGCGGATCACCTCGCGCTGCAACACGCTCAACCGCCGGTGAGTGTCCTCCTCATCCAACTCCATCAGACGTGAATAGCCCGCTACGTCTGCGACCAAAACCGCAGCTAGCTTGCGCTCGACACGCTGCCGGACCATGAAGCCGCCCTCTACGCCGTCACGGCTTGAAGTGTAACAGGCCGAAGCCCATTGGCCAGAGCTCGCGACTTCCGAAATGGGTCATTCGCGTCGATTTGACGGCCTCCCCATGACTTCCGGCTTTCCGCCGGAAGCGGACATCAACCGACCGAACGTTTGGTCCGGTTCGTGACAAACTCGGAAGTGGCCGCCGTCATTCGATCACCCGGTCGGCGCGCAGCAGCAGCGACGCAGGCACTTCGATTCCAATCGCCTTTGCTGTCTTCAAATTGATCACTAGCTCGAACTTGGTCGGTAGTTCGACCGGCAGGTCGGCTGCCTTCGAACCCTTGAAAATCTTGTCGATGAAGACGGCGGCGCCCCTATATAGAGTTTCAAACTCAGGACCGTAACTCAGAAGCAATCCTGCCTCCGCGAATTCTTTCAAACTGGACGTGGAGGGGAGCCGATTTTTGAGGGCCATCACGCCAATCTGCTGGCGATAGTTGAACAGCACAGTATCCGACACAACGATGAATGCCTGCATTTGCTCTTGCACCATCGTTGCAAACGCTTTTTCAAGCGCATCCAACCCGCGGGCCTCGACCGCGACAAGCTTCAATCCCAACGGCTGAGTCACGGCCCTCATCGACTCCAGTCGAGCAGGATCGAGCGCCCCGTCCGGATTCCACAGAATGCCCACACGCGTCAGGTTCGGCAGGGCCTCCTTAAGCAACCCAAGCCGCTTGGCCTGCATCTCGCCCTCGTTACCGCCGTCCAGGCTAAAACCGGTGACGTTCCCGCCCGGTCGCGCCAGACTAGCGACAAATCCGGCACTGACCGGATCGGAACTAGTGGTCATGACGATCGGGATGGTCGAGGTCGCCTTCATGGCCGCAGCTGTAGTTAGACTGTTGCCGGAAACGATGACGTCCACGCCGAGCCGAACCAAGTCTGCTACAAGCGCGGGTATGCGTTGCACCTCACCGTCGGCGAAACGGTACTCGATGACGACATTCTGGCCAACGCGATAACCGAGACTTCGCAAGCCGTCTTCGAGAGCCTTAATAGAATGAAGTTGCGTCTGCTGGGACCCACCCGCGAGGTAGCCTACCCGGTAGACCCGCCCTCCTGGTTGCTGAGCGCGCGCCGCCACCGGCAGCGTAGCCGCGCCGCCGAGCAACGTGATGAAGTAGCGGCGCTGCATTTCTGACCCCAGTCCTGAGGTCGGTATCTTAACGGCTCAACCGAGTACTTTGATAGAGGTCGAATGCGACTTCAGGCGTAATGCCGTTTGGACGCGGCCAAGTCCGCTAATGGGATGGACCGGCTGCGTCCCCGCGAGGATAGTCCGCAAAGACTGCCCCGCAGCATCCGGAGAAGCAGCCCATGGACACCACCGCACGGCCCCTAAGCTCGATCGGCATCGATATCGGCAAGGAAGTCTTCCACGTCGTTGGCTTTAGCACGGACGGCAAGATTGCTTTTCGTCGTAAGATCAAGCGACTGGCACGGGTTGAGACATTCAGGCGGCTTCCTCCGAGCGTCGTCGGTATGGAAGCGTGCCTCAGCGCTCACTTTGCAAGCCGGGCGTTGCGCCAACTTTACACCGGTAAGGTGCGCCCCATCTACCTTTGCACACGGGCTGCGGCATCGGGGACCCGGCATTCCCCACGCCCTCTGTTTTACCGGGACGAAAAGCTTCTGCATAACTCGATCGCGTTGCGCCACGAGGGTTGCCGCGCGCCTGCTTTGCTTTTGACATTAAATCGGGATGTGCGCAGAGATGACAGGGTATTTGGGCCCAGACTGAAAACTTCATGATCCTTCCCGCATCCGCTCTACCAGTTGAATTGCCGCCGGCTTTTCTCGGCGTGTCGCGTTCGGCGACGGGAAAACTGTGGCGCGACCGGCTCGATGCCAGGGGCGCTGCGAGAGCGCTTGCGATTGTGCAGCGCTATCAATTGCCGGAGATGCTGGCGCGGGTGCTGGCGGGGCGCGATGTCGAGATCGATGCGGTCGAGGATTTCCTCGATCCGACCATCCGCAAATTGATGCCCGATCCCCATACCGTGACGCAGATGGAGACCGCGGCCAAGCGCATTGCGGACGCGGCCACGAGGGGCGAGAAGGTCGCGATCTTCGGCGACTATGACGTCGATGGCGCGACCTCGGCGGCGCTTTTGGCATGGCATCTGCGCCATTGCGGGCTCGATCCGCTGATCCACATTCCCGATCGCATCTTTGAAGGCTACGGCCCCAATACCGAAGCGGTGCGCATGCTCGCCGGCAAGGGCGCGACGCTGCTGGTCACCGTCGATTGCGGCACGACGAGCCTCGAGCCGCTCGCCGAAGCGCGAAAGCTCGGCATGTCCGTGGTCGTCATCGATCACCACCAGACCGGCGACGACTTGCCCGAGGTCGACGCGCTGGTGAATCCGAACCGGCCCGACGATCTCTCGGGGTTGGGCCATCTTGCCGCCGTCGGCCTCGTTCTGGTCACGCTGGTCGCGGTGAACCGGGAATTGCGCGGCCGCGGCTTCTGGACCAGCGAACGCCCGGAGCCGGATTTGCTGGGCATGCTGCATCATGTGGCGCTCGGCACGGTGGCCGACGTTGCGCCACTGACCGGGCTGAACCGTGCTTTCGTCGCCAAGGGCCTGATTGCGATGCGGCGGCGCGACCATATCGGGCACACTGCGTTGATGGATGTGTCGCGGCTGAACGGGCCGCCCGAAGCCTGGCACCTCGGCTTCATGCTGGGGCCACGCATCAACGCCGGCGGCCGTATCGGTCGCGCCGACCTTGGAGTACGGCTGCTGCTGGAGGGCGATGTCTCCGAGGCCGCAAGGATTGCGGCCGAACTCGACCGCCTCAACGGCGAACGGCGCATCATCGAGCAGGCGGCGGAAGCGCAAGCCGAAGCCGAGGCGCTGGCCTCGCTTGGACTCGAAGACAAGGGCGCGGTCATCGTCACGGCAAGCGAAGGCTGGCACCCCGGCGTGGTCGGGCTGGTCGCGTCGCGCCTGAAAGACAAATTCGCGCGGCCGGCCTTTGCCATCGCGCTGGAGCCGGGCGGCATCGGGACCGGTTCCGGCCGCTCGATCTCCGGCGTCGATCTCGGTAAGGCGGTGCGGCAGGCGGTCAAGGATAGATTGCTGATGAAGGGCGGCGGCCACGCCATGGCCGCAGGCGTGACGCTGCGCAAGGAAAGGCTCGCGGAATTTCGCGCCTATATGGAAACGGCGCTGGCCGAGGACGTCGCCAACTCCCGTCATGAAAACGAACTGTTCATCGACGGTGCGGTCAGCGCGCGCAGCGTGACGCCGGAATTCGCCGCAACACTCAACCGCGCCGGACCCTTCGGAGCGGGCAATCCAGAGCCTGTGATCGCGTTGCCCGCACATCAACTGGTTTACGCCGACGAAGTAGGGCAGGCGCATTTACGCGTGCGGTTCAAATCGGGTGACGGGGTGATCGTCAATGGCATCGCGTTTCGATCGATCGGACAAAAGCTCGGCAACGCGCTGACCGAAAATCGCGGCCAGCCCCTGCATGTGGCGGGATCGCTGGCGGTCGACCGCTGGCAGGGTTCGGAGCGCGTGCAGTTGCGCGTGCTCGATGTCGCGGTGCCGGATCAGGGACCGGCGGTGATCAGGTAGGCCAACAACACCAACAAACGAACGGGAGCAGAAATGGCGGGTCAGGTTCAAGGCAAGGTCGCACTGGTGACCGGCGGTGCATCCGGTATCGGCGCTGCAGTTTCTGAGTTGCTGGCGCGCGAAGGTGCGTCGGTCGCCGTCACCGATGTCGACGATTTGAAGGGCCCGGAGGTTGTCGCCGGCATCAAGAAAGCCGGCAATGAAGCGAGCTTTCTTCATCAGGATGTGACCAGCGAAGCGCGCTGGATCGAAGTCGTGGCCGAGGTCATGAAGCGCTATGGCCGCCTCGACATTCTGGTCTCGAATGCCGGCATCGGCATATCCGTGCCGTCGATCACCGAGATGTTGCTGGAAGATTGGCGCCGGCAGACCGCGATCAATCTCGACGGCGTGTTCCTGTCGGTGAAGCATTGCCTGCCGGCGATGCGCAAGACCGGCGGCGGCTCCGTCATCATGATGTCGTCGCTCGCGGGCTTGCGCGGTGCGGCCGGGCTTTCCGGCTACTGCGCGACCAAAGGCGGCGTCCGGCTGTTCGCCAAGGCGATCGCGATGGAGTGCGCCATGTTCGGCGACGGCATTCGCGTCAACTCGGTGCATCCCGGCATCATCGACACACCGATCTGGGGCAAGATTCCGACGGAAGCGACCGGGCGCGGACAGAACGCGCCGATCGATCCCGAAGAGCGTGCCAAATTCGCAACCCCGCTTGCCCGCGCAGGCCAGGCCGCCGAAATCGCCAGCGGAGTGCTGTATCTGGCTTCCGACGCGTCGCGCTACGTAACGGGGACTGAACTTGTCATCGACGGCGGCATGAATGCGGGCGGCGTCGTGCGCAGGTAAAGCGGGCTAACCGCCCTGCCTCAACCGCGCCAGCACTTTCAGCCCGCCATAGCCGTCGGCAGGCAACAGGCCCATCTTGGTCTGGTAATCCTTCACGGCCTTCATGGTGTCGTTGCCGACGCGGCCGTCGGTACCGCCGGTGTCGAAGCCGGCCTTGGTCAGGCGCGTCTGCACTTCCTGCACCTCGGCGAGCGTCAGCGCGCGCTCGGAGCCGGGGAAGGGCTGGATGAAGGGTGGTGCGCCCAGAATGCGATCGCCGAGATGGCAGATCGCGAGTGCGTAGTTCATCGACGGGTTGTAGCTCTTCACCGAATAGAAGTTTGGGCCGAGCAGGAACGCTGGCCCGCCGGCGACCGGCACCCACATCTGCGCCGACGCATTTGCTTGCGGAAACGGCTGGCCGTCGGCGCGCGTCACGCCGGCGCTGGACCATGCTGCGTAGGTCCGGCTACCGCTCGAGGCGCCGCCCGCCGCGCGGACCTCATAGCCCCAATGTTCGCCGCGGTGATATTTGCCGCGGTTGACCAAAAAGCGCGCGCTGGAGCCGAGCGCATCGTCAGGCTTGCCGAACGGCGACACCCGGCCGTCCTTGTCGTAATCCATCCCGACATTGAGCCAGACTTCCGGCATCCACTGGGTATGCCCCATCGCGCCAGCCCAGGAGCCGCGCATTTCTTCCGGTGTGCCCCAGCCGCGGTCGACGATCTTCAACGCGTTGATCAGCTCGGTTTCCCAATAGGCTTTGCGGCGCGGTTCGTTCCAGGCAAGCGCGGCGAGCGAGGGGAATACCGGCCTCATGTGGTTCTGCTGCACCAGCGGATCGCCATAGGCTGACTCGACGCCCCACAACGCCAGCAGCGTGCCGCGCTCGACACCAAAATCCTGCTCGATCCGCGCGAACAGCGCTTCGTTCTTCTTGAGTGCTTCGCGGCCGTTGATGATGCGCCAGTCCGAGGCGCGGCGGTTGATGTATTGCCAGATCTGCTCGTTGAACTCGGGCTGCTTCTGCATCTGCCTGAACACGGACATGTCGGGCTCGATGCGGCCCATCACCCGGGTCCAGGTCGCATCCGAAATGCCTTTTGCCAGCGCGCGGGCGCGAAAATTGTCACGCCATTGATCGAAGCCCGGCGGCGCTGCCGCAAATGCAGCAAGCGGATTTGCGAGCAGAGCGCCGGCGCCGATGCCGGCTTTCAGCACGGTGCGGCGGGTCGGCAATCCCTGAGAATCGAACTGGTCCATGGGCCCATTGTAGTGGCGCGGGAGGCCCCGACCAAAGCTCATTTGCGCCCGCGGCGTAGTGGAACGCGCGTGTGGAACCCCAGAAACGAAACTGGCGCGGAAAGTGATTCCGCGCCAGATTTCGCTCTTGTTCAATTGGCCCGCGGGTGTCAGCCCCGCGGCGCTTCCAGGCTGATCGAAACGTCTTCGCCGGCCTTCGTCTGCATGCTCTTCAAGCCGGCCGCGACCCCGCTCTCAAGTGATTTTCGCACGCCTGCGTCCGTGATGTGCTTGGTCGCTTCATTGATGGTAGCGAGAATGGTCGCATCCACCATGAATCCGCGATAGGGACCGGGATCCGGATCCGGAATCCGGACGATCGGTATCTGATAATAAATCGGTACCCAGAAGCAAAATCTCCTGCCGTGAAAATTAAAGCAAATCCACATGCAATCCTCCTCCGGCTGAACAAAAGCACTCTGTTTCCGGCAAACCGGGAACGTGCGTGCCGACTGTGAGGGGAGTTCTGTCTTAAGTTGTATGATGTGGTTCACAACACCAAAGCACGAATAGTTTACTTCGTGCTCACCGCAGGTCCGAGGCTATCCCCGCGAGCCAGCGGCGGACGATCATCCGGTTCTTTGTCGTAAGACCCGACGCGAGCCGTCGTTCGACGGCCATCACATGACGGCGGCATTTGTCGAGCAGCACCGCGCCGCGTCGTGTGATCGTCCATTGCAGCACCCGGCCATGGATCGGGTGCCGCGTCTTTCTGATGGCGCCGTCACGTTCGAGATTGCGGATGATGACGCCGACGGTTTGCGGGGTCAGCAGCGCTACCCGCGCGAGATCGGCGCCGGACAGGCCCGGATAAGCCCTGAGCATGGTGAGCACGACGAATTGCGGCGAGGTCACGCCGACGTCAGCCAATGCCCGCTCCGTCGTCAGGCGCGTCGCGGCCTGGGCCTGCCGCAGCAGATAGGCGAGGTAGCCTTGCTCGCCGCGCTTGCCTTCGCCCGGCGGCGGCGGGTGGATCACGGCGAGTGCGGAATTTTGGGCGAATTGTTCCCTTCGGCGGGAACGGCTTTTTGAGGCGGATTTGCCTTTTGAGGCAGATTTCCTGGCCGCGGGTTTTCGGGATTTTTTCCGTTTTTTGACCGGCGCTTGCCGCGACGCGCCTGATTTGCCCCGAGCTGAAGTTCCAATCTTGCGAACCATATCAGTGCTCTTATAATAACTCAGTACACTGATAACATGAGGCGATACCGATGTCACATGCCCGCAGCGAATATTCGGATTTCATGAAGCTGACGCCCGACGCCTATGAGGCCGTGCAGACGCTCGGCAAGGTCGCGGCCAAGGCCGGCCTCGACAAGCAACTGCTCGAATTGATCAAGCTGCGCGCCTCGCAGATCAATGGCTGCGCTTTCTGCGTGCAGTATCACATCCTGCAGGGCGAGAGCCTCGGTATTCCCGTCGACAAACTCAACCTGGTCGTGGTCTGGCGCGAGGCGCCGCAGTTTTCAGCGCGCGAGCGCGCCGCGCTGGCGTGGACGGAGGCGCTGACCTTGCTCGATGGTGGTGTCAGCGACGAAGTCTATGCGCAGGCGAGCGCCGAATTCTCCGAGAAGGAGTTGGCATATCTGACGTCAGCGATTGCGTCGATCAATGTCTGGAACCGGTTCGGCGTCGCCTATCGCTGGACCCCGAACGCGCGCAAGAATGCCGTCGGGGCTGCAGCGTCCTGAAGATTAATTCTCGCTGCCTTCATGCGCATCGGGATGGTTGACGTCCTCCGGCAAAGCGTGCGCCACGGCGGCTGACACCGCCGGTTCGGGGCCGATCTCGCGGCCGCGGCCACGGATCAGGCGTTCATAGGCGGAGATCAGCGTGGTGTAAGGATTGACCCAGATCCAGCCGTCGCGCGTGAACACCTGCACGTCGAAGTGCAGATGGCGCGTGGTGCCGTTGGGATGGTCGAGGTAGTTCGAGACCACGCCGATCTTTTCGCCTTCGCTGACGCGGCGTCCGTTGAGGATGCCGTCCGCATCCATCGCGGACGGGTTCATGTGCATGTAGCGAAAGCGGATGTGCTCGGTGCTCGTGTTGATCTGCAGTGTCGCCGCCTGCTGCTTCAAGGCACGGATCAGCACGCCATCGCGGACGGCGACGACCGCCTGCCGCTTGGGATCGCAACTGCCGGGGTTTTCGCTGTTTTGCAGAGCGCACACGCCGGGCCGGATATCCTGCCCCTGATGACCGAAACCGGCGGCGCATTGGCCGACCTCAAAACTGCGCGCCTCGCAAAAATTGTCTTGCCAGGGATAACCACCCGTTCGTTCGCCGGGTTTGCGTTTCGCGCCCGATTGCGAACGGGCGAAGGCCGGGGCTTTTTCCAGCGGAAACCGGATTTGCGAATAGGCGGTCAAATCGGCATGACCGCTCTGTTTGCGCGCGCCGCTATGGGCGACGATGTCGCCGCTCGGGCGATAACTGAATTCAGGCGAAGACGCGATCGGCCGCGCGGCAAGATCGGGCGAGATGTCCGTGCGCGGCCGCGAAGGCAGGCCGCCGGCGATGCGCAGCGCTTTCAGGAAACGCTCGGCGACCGGGTAGGCCTCGCGGCACGCCAGCCGACGAGCCGCCGGTGTAGAGTTCGAGGCACTGGATCGACACCACATAGGGGACGCCGAAACGCGTGAAGGCATAACGTACATAGCCTTCGCGGATGAAGCGGCGCATGTCGGGAAACTGCGCCGCCAGCGCCTTGACCGGTTCGCCCTTGCCGCCGAGGGGATCGGCAAGATCGTAAGTCAGGATCGAGCCGGTGATCTGCACCTCGACCGGCTTTGCGAATGTCCGCTGCGACATGCCTTCGCCGGCGCCGGGCTCCAGCAAAAACACCGCGTCATAGCCGGCGGCGCCCGCGTGAAACAGGTCTGCCGGGCGGAAGTCGGCCTGATAGCGCGATACCGACAGGCTGGCCGGCGCGCCGCTCGCGCGCGCTTCGAGATAGCTTGCGGTGTCGAACGGCAATAGCACCGGCACCGGGCTGCGTCCGATTCCGGCGAATATCGCAGAGGTGATCGCGTTCAGTTGTACGAGCGCCGGCGTCGAGCGCGGATCCCACGCAGGTACGCGCCGTTGGCTCGCGAAGGTGAAGGTGGAAGCGATCGCCGGCTGGGTATTGATCTCGGACCGGAGCTGATCGAGCACCGCGCGCCATTCGACCCGGACCGCGGAGATCGAAGGTGTCCGGAACTCGTCGGCAGCAGCGGCAATTGCACCGGCATCAAGCAAACAAAAGGCTGCCAGCCAACGTGCGAGCAAGCGAACAGCCTTCGTACCCAATGCGTCGCCCCCCGGCGCGTGCCCCTGATGCAGTCCTAGAGCGCGATGGCCTTTCCTTGAAGCCGTCATCACGCTCTATCCCTCTTTAGTTTGAGCATGACCTCCGCGCAAACGTTTCGCGCTTGTCGCGAGAAGGAACCCACCGATCATACCTTAGTCCTTGGCGCGCTCTACGTAGGAGCCGTCCTCAGTCATGACCACGATCCGCGTGCCCGTGCCGACGTGCGGCGGTACCGCGGTGCGTACGCCGTTGGAAAGGATGGCGGGCTTGTAGGAAGACGATGCGGTCTGGCCCTTGGTGACCGGCTCGGTTTCCACCACTTCCAGCGTCGCGCGCTGCGGCATCTGAATGGCCACCGGGATCATGTCATGAAGCGAGAGCTTCACCGACATGTTCTCCTGCAGATAGGGCGCGGCCGAACCGACGATGTCCTTGGGCACCTGGACCTGGTCGTAATTCTCGGCGTTCATGAAGTGGAAGCCGTCGGTGTCTTCGTAGAGATAGTTGAAGTTGTGATCCTCGATGGTCGCCTTTTCGACCTGGTCGGTGGTCTTGTAGCGCTCCGAGATCTTCACTCCGTCACCGATGCGGCGCATTTCGATCTGGCTGACCGGGGTTCCCTTGCCGGGGTGGATGTTTTCGGCGGTGAGAACCACGTAAAGCTTGCCGTCTTGCTCGATGACGTTGCCCTTGCGAATAGAACTGGCGATGACTTTCAAAGCTGTTTTCCTGAATTTCTGGCCTGGGAGCGAAGCCGGACAGGCATGTCCTGCGGCCTTTAGGCGGTTTCGGGCTGCAACATACTGATTTTGTCCGTCGATGCCAGCGTTTTACCGCACCTCCGGGCGGTCTTCGGACGCCCGGAACGGCCCGATTTTGCGCCGCTTATTTCCGTTTGGGCTCGGGAAAATTGACCGCTTTGGCGTTGTTGTCGGCGAAGTCAGCGGGAATTGAAAACCGGTCGGTTTTGGTGTCGAAGGCGCAGCGTGCCAGCGTCCGCAAGATTCAGCGGCGGCCGGCTGACCATCGGCGAGCTGGGCGCGAGCGAATGGACAAGTGGCGCGCGTTGCGACATGAAAAGGCGGGGTTCGCAGCGGAACCGGTCGTCTGCTTGACCCGGCATACTCCCGCGAAGAAAGTCAAATAATGTCAATGGTATCGGCCGATCTCCTGAATGGTTGGATAGGCGATCTACAGCGATCTGTTAAGGCGGTATGCTAATGGGTGGACTGGAGCAGCCGTCGCCTTGGTGGTCGGCGGCGCGGCACGCCGATCGCAAGCCGTTCCTGATGGCGCGTAGCGCGATCACGAAGGCGGTGCGGGCCTGGTTTGAGGAGCAGGGCTTTGCCGAAGCCGAGACCGGAATTCTTCAGGTCTCGCCGGGAAACGAGACGCATCTGCACGCTCCCCGCACCGAATTGATCCGCGCCGACGGCACGCGCGCGACGCGCTATTTGCGCACCTCGCCGGAATTCGCGGCCAAGAAATTGCTGGCCGCAGGTGAAGAAAAGATCTTCGAATTCGCGCGCGTATTCCGCGACCGCGAGCGCGGAGATTTGCATTTGCCTGAATTCACCATGCTGGAATGGTACCGCGCTAACTACTGCCTACGACGCGGTGATGGCGGACACCATTGTCGTGATCGCGCATGCCGCGCAGGCGACCGGCATCGGAAGATTTTCATTTCGCGGCCGAACCGCAGATCCCTTCGCCGAACCGGAGTTGCTAACGGTGGCGGCGACGTTCGAGCGCTTCGCTGGCATAGATCTGCTGGCGACGATTGCGAACGGCGAGGGCGATCGCGCGGCGCTTGCAGCGGCGGCGAGGGACCGGGTACGGGTTGCGGAAGACGACACCTGGTCCGACATCTTCAGCAAGGTTTTGGTCGAACATGTTGAACCCAATCTGGGGCAGGGACGTTTGACGGTATTGTTTGAATATCCGGCGCCGGAAGCCGCCCTTGCGCGGACGAAATCGGCTGACCCACGCGTCGCGGAACGGTTCGAGGTCTATGCGTGCGGCGTCGAACTCGCCAACGGGTTTGGCGAATTGACCGATGCTGCCGAGCAGCGCCGCCGCTTCACCGCGGCGATGGACGAAAAGGCGCGGCGCTATGGCGAGCGCTATCCGCTCGACGAAGAGTTTCTCGATGCGGTCGACGCTATGCCGCAGGCAAGCGGCGTCGCGCTCGGCTTCGACCGGCTGGTGATGCTGGCAAGTGGTGCGCTGCGCGTCGATCAGGTGGTATGGACGCCGCCGGCAGGAGAAACATGAACAGGGAAACATGAACAGGATCGCCCCAAAACTGGCTGCGACGTTGCGGCAACCGGCCGAACTCATCGCCGGCGGCTTTGCGCCCGCGGACGCACTCGCCGATCTCGAACGGGTTGCCGCGCGCTACGCGATCGCGGTGACGCCCGACATCGCCGCGCTGATCGACCCCGAAAATCCCGACGACCCAATTGCGCGCCAATTCATTCCGAGCGCGCTGGAATTGGTGAGTGAACCCGGTGAGAGCGCCGATCCGATCGGCGATGACGCACATTCGCCGGTTGCCGGTATCGTTCACCGCTATCCCGATCGGGTGTTGTTCAAGCTGGTACACGTCTGCGCGGTGTATTGCCGGTTTTGCTTTCGCCGCGAAATGGTCGGACCGGGCAAGGCGACCGCGCTGTCGGACACCGCCTATCGTGACGCGCTCGATTATATCCGCGACCACAAGGAAATCTGGGAAGTGATCCTGACCGGCGGCGATCCCCTGATGCTGTCGGCGCGGCGGCTCGCCGAGATCATGGCGGATCTTGCCGCCATCGATCACGTCAAGATCATCCGCATTCACACCCGCGTGCCGGTGGCCGCGCCTTCGCGCATCGATGGCGCGATGGTCGCCGGCTTGCGGGTTGAGGGCGCAACGACCTGGGTCGCGGTTCATGCCAATCATCCGCGCGAGCTGACGGAAGCGGCCCGCGCGGCGTGTGCGCGGCTGGTCGATGCCGGCGTTCCCCTGGTGAGCCAGTCGGTGCTGCTGCGTGGCGTCAACGACGATGCCGTGACGCTGGAAGCGCTGATGCGGGCCTTCGTCGAATGCCGCATAAAGCCCTATTACCTGCATCATGGCGATCTGGCGCCGGGCACGGCGCATCTGCGCACCACGATCGAGGATGGGCAGGCCCTGATGAGAAGCTTGCGGGGACGGGTCTCCGGCCTGTGCCAGCCGGATTACGTGCTCGATATCCCCGGCGGTCACGGCAAAGCGCCGGTCGGCCCGAATTATTTGTCGCATACGAATTCGCACGAACGTGAACTATGCTTGGAAACGCGCTATCGTGTCGTCGATTACTGTGGTGACGTTCATCTCTATCCCCCGAAGCCGTGATCGACCGATGGCTGAGGGAGAAGGAAAACAGGAGCCGCCGGAGGAAGAGGGCAATCGCAAGGTCGAAAACGCCGTGATGCTCGGCTTTTTCGCGGTGCTGGTGGTGGCCGGGATCTGGCTGCTCGGCACCATGGCCGATGTACGGAAGGTGCAGGATTGCGCCGCACAGGGGCGACGTAACTGTGGAACGATCGAAGTTCCAGCGCGATAGTTGAAGATCTGGTACAATAAGCAGAACAAAAATCGGGAGAACCAAGATGCGAAAAACAATCCTGTCGGTGGCGCTGATGGTTCTGATCGGCGGCCCGGACGCGTTCGCGCAAAGCGGATCATCCTCAGTCTCAAAAAACTCCGACAAGCCAGTGATTCAGGCGCCGGTCGGGCATCGGCAGCCGCGCGTCGGCGACGTGCCCAACGAGAAAAACCTGACCGATCCGAACGACCCCCTGAGCAAGGAAAACGCATTGCTCGATCGCAAGATCAAGAGCATCTGCCGCGGCTGCTAGGGCGTGTACTCATAAATTGGCAAATCGGATGTCCGCTTTTAAGGAGTGAACCGGACATCCGCCAGCAAGCTCGCGATGTCGCCTTTTGACCCATTTGAGACATCAAGCCGACTTGCTTTCCTCGGAAGTTTCGTCAATATCGTCCGCATGACTGTCGTCGTGATCACGTTCGCGAACTTGTGGTGGCGCTCCACTTAGGAGCGGCACGGCTTTGTCATTCCCAACCGTCGCCGCCGTTCATCGGCCTGCGAGGTTGCCTGCATCCACAGTCCGATTGAACGGCGGTTCCTATCTGGAGAACCGCGATGCAACATTCGTCCGCCACCCACCCTGTAATCTTGACCGGCGACAGAACCACCGGCCCGCTGCACCTGGGGCACTATGTCGGTTCGTTGAAGAACCGCGTCAGCCTGCAGACGACGCACCAGCAGTACCTGCTGCTGGCGGATGCCCAGGCACTGACGGACAACGCGCACAATCCTAGTCGAGTTCGTGACAATGTCCTTGAGATCGCGACAGACTACCTGGCTGTCGGGATCGACCCGAGCCAGACCACGATATGTCTTCAATCGCATCTTCCGGCCCTGGCCGATTTGACCCTGCTGTACATGAACTTTGTCACGGTGGCGCGGCTTGAGCGCAACCCAACTATCAAGGACGAGCTTCAGGCGCGAGGTTTCAGCAGAGATATTCCTGCAGGGTTTCTCTGCTATCCCGTCGCCCAGGCCGCCGACATCACCGGCTTCAAAGCGACGATTGTCCCGGTTGGGGAAGATCAAGCTCCGTTGATCGAGCAAACCAATGAGGTTGTTCGCCGCATCAATCGCCAAGCTGGTTTTGACGTGTTGCCAGAAGCCCACGCGCTCATTCCTCGCGTCGGACGCCTTCCCGGCATCGACGGCAAAGCCAAAATGAGCAAGTCGCAGGGTAATGCTATTCAGCTATCAGCCACGGCCGATGAAATACGTGAGGCTGTCCGGCATATGTTCACCGATCCAAACCATATTAAGGCATCCGACCCAGGTCGCGTCGAAGGCAACGTGGTCTTCACGTACCTGGATGCGTTCGACGAAGATCACGCTGTGGTTGAGGATTTGAAGGCACGCTATATCCGCGGCGGTTTGGGCGACAGCAGTGTGAAGAAACGCCTGGATGATGTGCTGCAGGCACTTCTCGCGCCAATCCGAGATCGTCGCCGCGCACTTGCTCGTGATCCCGGCTATGTGCTGCAAGTCGTCAAGCACGGCACTGCGCGAGCCCGTGAGATAACAGATGCGACTTTGCGCGATGTTCGCGCCGCGCTTGGTCTATTCACGCTGAATTAATCGGATTGGGCCAGGCCAGAATATGTCCGGATTTGGCACGTAGCGGACATATCAAGATGTCTGCTATTTGGTTGCTTTCGGGGGAAAAGCGGATATCAGCCAGCGATTGCCATTTAAGAGTACACGTCCTAGGCAGGGGCGCGACGAAACGACGACGCGCCCCGCATCACAATCTCTCGCTAGGCCGAAAGCTCCTGAAATTTGCCTGGCTGCACAGTCCGTCGTGCCGCCACAGCGTCGGCAAGCCTGTTCAGCACCTCGACTGTCGTATTCCAGTCGATGCAGCCATCCGTGATGCTCTGCCCGTAGGTCAGCGCCTTGCCCGGCACTACATCCTGGCGCCCCGCGACCAGGTTGCTCTCGATCATGACGCCGACAATGCGCTGTTCGCCACCAGATATCTGGTTGCAGATATCGGCTGCGACCAGCGGCTGGTTTTCCGGCTTTTTGCTGCTGTTGGCGTGGCTGGTGTCGATCATGATTCGCGGTGTCACGCCGGCACGCGCGAGTTCGGCTGAGGCAGCCTCGACGCTCGCTGCGTCGTAATTCGGCTTGCTGCCGCCGCGCAGGATGATGTGGCAGTCGTCGTTGCCGGTGGTTGCCGCGATCGCCGAACGTCCACCCTTGGTCACCGCCATGAAATGGTGAGGATGCGATGCCGATTTCACGGCCTCGGCGGCGATGCGCACATTGCCGTCGGTGCCGTTCTTGAAGCCGACCGCGCACGAAAGGCCCGACGCCAGTTCGCGGTGGATCTGGCTCTCCGTCGTGCGCGCGCCGATCGCAGCCCACGATACCAGGTCGGCGATGTATTGCGGCGTCGTCATGTCGAGGAATTCGGTGCCGGCCGGCAGACCCAGATTGTTGACCGCAGACAATACGCTGCGGGCAAGATGCAGGCCCTTGTTGATGTTGAAGCTGCCGTCGAGATCCGGGTCGTTGATCAACCCCTTCCATCCAACTGTCGTGCGCGGTTTCTCGAAATAGACGCGCATCACGATTTCGAGCCGGTCGAACAGTTTTTCGCGCAAGGCCGCAAGGCGCCCGGCATAGTCGACTGCCGCCTCGGGATCGTGCACCGAACACGGGCCGACGACGACCAGAAGTCGGTCGTCGGTTCCATGGAGGATGCCGTGAATGGCGTTGCGTGCCGCCATCGCAATTCGCGTCGCGGTCAGGGTACGCGGAACCTCACGCATCACCTCTTGCGGCGGCGTCAGCTCTTTCAGTTCGCTTATTCGAAGGTCGTCTGTGGTGCTCAACACGGCTTTGGCTCCTTTGTTCAAGAACCTGCCGGCAATAAAAAAGCCGCCAGGTCTGGCGGCTGTTTGGACTTGGTGCTGCAATTTTTCAGATTGAGCGCGATCCTCCCACCGCCAGCGAGCTGTCGAAGCTAAAATACCAAAAGTTGCTGGTGGCGATCATGATCATGGGGCGGCTCTATAGCGTAGGTTTAGGGGCTTGTCATCCCCATAATCGGGCAGGGAAGAGGCCGCCCGATTATGGGGAGTTGCGCGCGGCCAACGCCATGCCGACCAGCGACGCTCCGCCGATCACCAGATTGATCCCGACGAGGAGGCCGATCGCCCATTCCGCCGAGCCGGGCAGGCCGGCGATGATCAGGAACGAGATCAGGAGATCCATCAATCCGGCCACCAGCAGCCAGGACCAGCGCCCGGACAGTTCGCGGCGATGTTCGAGCGCGTACATGATGGTGGCAACGCCTTCAGCCAGGAAATAGGCGCCGACGACGATTGTCAGCGTCAACACGCCCTGCATCGGCCGCGCCAGCAGGACCAGGCCGGCAAGTACGGCCAGAGCCGCCGAGATCAACGACCACCAGAAGCCCGGCATCTGCCGCGCCCAGAAGGTGACGACCAGTCCGGCAATGCCGGAAATCAAGAACATCCAGCCGAGGAAGATGGTGACGGCGAGACTGGCGAGCGGCGGCACGATCATTGCCGCGAGGCCAAGCACCGCAAGCACGATGCCTTCGAACAAAAAGGCCTTCCAATGCGCCTTCACCGCGGCGCTCATTTCGGATTGCAATTTGCTGACGTGGTCGGAATTTATGTCGTGGGGAACGGTCATGGCAGCTCTCCCGGTATACGCGGGAGCGATACTAGAGCGTTTTCGAGCGAAGTGGAAAGCTGTTCGCGTCAACAAAACGCGTCAATCAAATCGCAAATGGAAGGCTATCCCTGACCGGGGACAGACGAAAAGCCCGCCGCGCCGGTCCGCATCCGGTTGCGGCCCAGAATATAAGCGGCGCTGGTTGCGATCAGCAGCGCAAGACCGATCACGATCGATGTCAGCCCGATCGGGACCAGCACCAGCGACGCGTCCCGCTCAGGATTGATGAACCAATGGTGCAGAGAGGTCAGCAGAAAGGCGACGCCGGCAAATCCGGCGCCGCCGCCCGCCACCAGCAGAGCCCACATCCGCCGCAACTGGCTCAGCCGCTCGCGCGCCAGTTCGGTGCGCGGCGCATGATGCCGGCCGACACGCCGCACCAGCCGCACTGCAAATCCGATCGAACTGAAGCCGATCAACACGCTTGCGGTTCCCAGCATCAGCCGGGTCGACGATGCGAGGTCTGGATTCCTCTGTAGCGTCAGCAGCGGAAAATCGAACGCCGCATGCAGCGCGACCGGCGCGAACAGCACCAGGGCCCAGCTCGAGATGCGCGCCCAGTCGCGATGATGCCTGTTAGCACCGAGCGCGGTGCCAGCGCGGGCGATTGCGATATAGGCGCCGGCAATGATGCCGAGCGCGCCATGGAATGGCACGGTCAATACGCTGCGCAAGGCGGCCAGCGATCGCCACATGTCGGCGTGCTGCACGAGATAAGCGAGGTTCTCGTAGGCCGCGAATCCGAGGCCGGCGGCGGCGCCGTAGACCACCGTGTCCATCGGATCGGCGAAGGTGCGCCGCCGTGACGACACCGCGATGATGACCAGAACCTTGACGATCTCTTCGGGCGCGGCAACGCCGAAGACCGAGCGCAGCGCCTGTGTCATCCAGGGGTTTCCGGGGACCGCGAGAATCGCCGCGAACGGCGCTCTGGCGATTCCCAGAAGCGAGATGCTGGCGGCCCCGAGCAGGAAGGCGATCCAGACTCGCGCCGGCGGCCCCGGGCGTTCGTCGGCGGCGATGACGAGCCACAGCACGAACAATGCGGGGGCGATTGCGGCGGCACCGATGACGGTTGGAAGGGATTCAAGCAGCAGCATCTGTATGGAGCTTTACCTCGTGCGAAACGCAAATGGTTATAAGTTCAGCGGTTCGCAAGAAAATCAAACGCGGTGGCGGCCTCGCATGGATGTACGCTCTGGGCTGGTCGGTGTTCGGCGAGCTCAACTTCATGGACTTCGGCATAAGGTCACCACGTTCATTCCGGGACCTGCGTGATCGCATCAGCAACGGCCGCGCCGCGGGTAAAATTCAACCTGCCGATCAGGTTGGTTGATGCGACATTTTCGTGGCCGATTTGTCACGAGGCTGGTCAAAATATGACGCAATCGTGATGTCTGGTTTCGTGCAGCCGGGTTTGTGCGGGTCTGTCGTTTTAGTCCGCATAATGATCCCCGTTGGTTTGTTTTGAGAGCTTCGATCCTGCTGCGGAATGAATTGAGCCGGCGCGCCGTTGGATCGGCCGCCGGCTTTTCATTGGCTGGGCTCAATATCGCTTCCGGAGCTTCGGCGACCTAGCAACCCCGGCAGATGTTGCGGAGCTTGGCCCTGACGCGGAGGTCTTCATCACTGACGAGGTCGACATATTTGCTGCCGTCGACATTAAAAGCCTGCGGCTTCGCAGCGACCGGTGGCGGTGTGGCCGCGACCTGCGGCTTCGCAGCGCGCGGCGACCGTGCGCCCGGGGCCCTTGCGGCGGTTGTCGCAGATGGCGCCGTATTATTATAGCAGTCGAGCAGTGCCGTGGGATTGGTGATCGATCTGCAATCGCCGGTCTGGGCGGCCGCGCCCTGAGACAGCGCACAAATCGCGCAGAGAACGGCAATCAGTCTCATTTCAACTCCTATGTCGTTCAAGTCCACGTCTCAACTTCGTGTCTTTCAACTCATCTCGGCCGGTGAAACTCGGCCGTCAGCGCGGGCGTTATCGCCCCGCGGTTATGTGGGGCATACCAGAACATCGCGCGCCCGTCCAAGAAAGCTAGGCACCGGGCGTACCAATCTGCCGTCATGGCAGAAATGACGATCGCGACGTGGTCTGATCAATTGGCGTGATAGACTTAGCTCAACGCCACACAGGAGGCATTGCCGGGTGCTGTTTCGTGGAGCGGAAACACATGCGAGATCGGTTCTCAAGGCAGTGAGCTGGCGAACCCTGGGAACGCTCGATACGTTCGCCATTAGCTGGTTCCTGACCGGCCGGGTCGCGGTCGCGGGTGCGATCGCGGGGCTCGAGATCATCACCAAGATCGCCTGGTATTACCTGCACGAGCGAGTCTGGGCCGCCATCCCCTGGGGCCGGCGCAGTTCGGCCTGACCCCGTCGCTCAGCGCCTGACGATACGGAGGTCGCGGAAATGCGCCACGCTTCCGTTGTAGATCCACAGTCCGACGGGGCCGGTCGCATCGGCCCCCATCTTCAGGTCATTCACGATCAATGTGGGTTGAGCTGCACCGTTGACGAACAGGCGGGCGCGGGCGCCGTCCACATCGATGCGCACCCGAATCCATTCTCGCGGCCCAATGTCGACATAGGATTCGTATTTCTCCGGTTCGGCTGCACGTAACGGTGCGAAGTCGTATTTCGGAAACGACATATATTGCGTCGAGTGATTGCGGCGCACCTGATCGTCGGCGCGGCCGTTCAATGGTCGCAGATAGAAGGCTTCGAAACGATCGCGGCCGGGCGCAACGCGGAACGCCAACCCGACAAATCCGCGCGCGCCCGGCGGCGCATGCGGCGCTACGTCGCTTTCCAGCGTTACTTCGATGGTGCCGTTGCGAAAATCATCCGTTCCCTTGATCAGCGCCAAGGTTACGGTGTCAACAGTCGCCGTACCCGGCGATACGGTCGGATCGATCGTCAGTTTGACGGCCTTGGCGCCGGCGAATTCCGATGCTTCGGCGACCACGCCGACCGGACTTAGCTGTTCGATCGATTCCAGAGCAAATTTTTGAACGCTGTCCTGGCCGTAGGCGGGAAGCAGGCCAGCCTGGCCGATAGCGAACGCGACTATCGCAATTCTTGATGCCATGTCTTCACCCCCGATCTTGGAGACGATCACCGACTAGGCTAAAAAGCCCGGGGGGAGGAGGTCAAACCGGTACAATAGATGGTCGAAAACAGACAGGCCGGCAAATGACGCCTGGCTCAGATGCGATGCCGATCCGGGAGATCGGCTACGTCAACCATTGCTTTCCGAAGCTGGATATCGAGGCAAAACCGTTTGCCGAGATCACCGGCCATATGCCGCCGGATTTGTCGCGCCACCCCCATCGGCTCAGCTTTCACCATCTCATGCTCGTGACGGCGGGTAGGGGAACCCACCGCGTCGATTTCGAAAGCTATAAATGCGAACCGGGGGTCGTGATTCACGTGCGCCCCGGTCAGATCCATCAGTACTGCTTCGAAGGCGGGTTTGAAGCCCAAACCGTGTTGTTCGCGCCGACGTTCATATTGCCGGTGCCAGCGGCAGAACGATGGTCCTCCGCTGAGGCCCGGTTTGATGGTGGCTCGACGGCCAGCGCGTTGCGTTTGGACAGATCGAGCATGGGATCGATCCAGCAGGCCTTCGCCTCTGTCACAGAAGAATATTGTCGCACGGACGCCTCGGCGCTTTCCAGAAGCATTTTGCAACACCAATTGCATGCCCTGCTGTTGCAGCTCGTGCGCCAGTCCGGCCGTGCTTTCGCGAACAGCGAAGGGGGCCATCAATATCAGACCTACCGAAGGTTTCTTGAGCTGCTGGAATATCGTTTCGCCGAGACACGTAGCGTGCGGGAATACGCGCGCGAACTTGGATACTCGCCGAAGACGCTGCATCGTGCCTGCGCCGCGGCCACCGGGCTTTCGCCCAAGCAAGTTATTGAACGTCGCGTGATGCTCGAAGCCGGGCGACTGCTTGCCCATACGTCGATTTCAACTGGAGAGTTGGCCGCGAGGCTGGGATTTAGCGAGGCAACGAACTTCGTAAAATTTTTCCGGCGTCACGAGGGGATGACACCAACCACTTATAGACAAGCTCTGTCCTGACTGCATCACGCGAACTGAAATGTCACCGCGCCAGCAAGCGCCGGCAGGCATCCACAAACACTTGAGCCCCCGTGACGATGTCAGCGTCAGAGGTGTTTTCGCTCCAGTGATGGCTGATGCCGCCGATCGAGGGAACGAACAGCATACCCGCCGGCATGATGGTGGCGAGAACCTGGGCGTCGTGGCCGGCGCCGCTCGGCATGCGGATCGATTTGCCGCCGGCAAGGGACGTGCTTGCGGCTTCGATCGCCTGCTGGAACGAGGCATCCATCAGGGCAGGCGCGCCGGTCCGGATACGCTCCACCGCGACGTTGCAGCGGCCCTGTGCGCTGACGGCGGCGGCCATGCTCCTCAGCAGGTTCTCCAGGCGCTCGATCACCGCGGCGTCGTCGTCGCGAATCTGGAACAGCATTTCGGCAGCCCCCGGGATGATGCTCGGCGCACCCGGGTCGAGCGTGATGCGGCCGGTTGTCCATACCGTGCGTGGACCGCATGATGCGGGGAAGCGATCGTCGATATCAACGCAAAATCTCGCCAGCGCCAGGCCGGCGTCCCTGCGAACAGCCATCCGGGTCGTGCCGGCGTGATTTTGCTCGCCGGTAAATGTGATCCGGTATTGCCAGATACCGACGATGGAGGTGACGACGCCGATACTGAGGCTGCCGCTTTCGAGCGTCTGGCCTTGCTCGATATGCGCCTCGAGATATCCGATGTGCCGTCCGCGTTCGACCATCGCGCGCGCCCGGCCGGCGAGGCCGACCTCGCTCAGGGCCTGACGCATGGTGCGATCGCTGTTGCGATCGCGTGCGGCGTCGATATCGGCTTCGGTGACCGCGCCAACGTAGGACCTGCTGCCGAGAAAACTCCCGAAATGTCCTTCCTCGTCGCACCAGGATGCGACCTCGACAGCGCCTTTGGCATTCGGATCAGGATTGATGACACGGGCGGCTTCGAGCGCATAGACGACGCCGAGCGGTCCATCGAGCCAGCCCGCATAGTTCTGGCTTTCCAGATGTGAGCCGGCCAATAATTTCGGTCCGGATTTCGTGGCTGTGCCGAGGACATTGCCGATGCCGTCTATCTCAGCCGTCAGTCCTGCTCGCGGAAGCTGTTGCACCAGCCATTCCAGCGAACGCATGTGCGGCTCCGAGAACGTCGGCTTGTGAACGCCAGTCTTGTAAGCGCCGATGCTGCGGAGCGCATTGAGATCCGCAAGGACTCTTGCGCCATCTACGGGCGAACGATTGTCCGGCATGAACAGTGCCTATTTCTTTGATTGCGATATGAGGGGAAATTTTGAGCGCAAGCGCTCCTCGCAAACCTTTGAACGCAGAGTAACGCCAAGCAGACAGGAACATCAACCGGCGCGGGTCGTTCTCCCTCATCAACAAAGGAGAATGACCATGAGACCTGCAACGTCACGGCTGGCAACGTTGGGACTGGCAACAGCTCTCGCAGTTACGAGTTCACTCGCGCTGGCCCAGACAGGTGGATCGGCGGGCGCGGGTTCCACCGCAGGCGGCGCGGCCACCGGCGGCTCGTCCCCGGGAACAACGACCGGCAGTTCGAGCGGCGCCGTAAATAGCGGCGTCAGCACTGGCGCAGGCAGTGCGGCGGCCGGTGCAAACAGCGCCGTGAATCCGTCCGGAAACCCCGCCCTGAACCCGCCCGGCCGTATTATGCCGAACGGACAAATCACGCCGCCGGCAGGACGATGAACAAAGCGGGGGGTAAGTGCGCAACACCGTATTCATCCGGGTTAGCCCTGCCGCTTGTCGCGAACTATAACGATGCCGCTCACAGCGGGGGGCAGGGCGTTCGGTCATCACAACGAACGACTTCCACTGGAGGCGAGGCCCGGACTCCTAGGCACTCCGGGCCTCGTTTATTTTTGGGTCACGTATTGGCGTCCACTCGCACTTGATCCCGGATTGAAGCCACAATCCGCAGATCACCTGCGTCAAGGCGATACCGTCGGGCAAGGAAGTGGAAATGTGCCGGCTGACGTCAGGCGGCGACAAATTCGCAAAGCTGACTGAAGGGCATGCCGACTGTCTGAAAATGGAATGAAAAAGCCCGGGGCGACCCCGGGCTTGTTCCTGTCGAGTGTTGGTGACGTTAGCGGAGTATTCCGCCGACGACGCCACCGATAAAGCGGCCAGGGCCGGCCGGATCCATGCCACCTCCGCCACCGTGCTGGCGTTGACCGCCGCCACCGCCACCGCCGCCGCCGCTTGCGCGTCGGCGGGCAGGGCGTTCTTCGTCGCTGCCGGAACTCGCGGATGACGTCGTCGCCACGATCTCCGTCAGCAAAGCCTTGTGCTGCAACTTGTTGAGATAGCCGCTCTTGGGATAGCCGCGGGCGGCCTGCCATCGCGTGATCACGGCCCGCGTGGATTCGTCGAACTTGCCGGTGACCTTGGTATCGAAACCCAATCCGGTCAGGCGGCGCTGCACGTCGCGGCGCTGGCCCTTGTCGAGACCGATCTGGTCTTCGGTAGTCTGGCTGGATTCCTCGGTGAAGGTCGCGGGATCGATACCTGTGGTCAGGTTGCGGGTCGCCGTGCTCGCGCCGTTCTCGAGCGCGGCGAGCCGGGAGAGCGCCAGCGGCTTGAACTGGCCGTTCGGATAATTGCTCAGATAGGCGTTGAGCTCTTCAGGCTTGTTGGAGTCCTTGATCGAACGCCAGAACTCGAGCTCGACATCCGTGCCCGGTGCGGAAGCGACCGCGGCGGGCGCAGCGGCGGTGCCACCTGCAGGCGCGACAGCCGGCGCGCCATTCAGATAGACCGATCCAATCAGGTTGGTGTGCCCCCAGGGGAGCTGGCCCTTGCTGGTCTCTTCGTTGACCTGGGCGCGCACTTTCGTCATCGCCTGTTGGATCTCGACACCGGGCGTTGCGATGTTGGCGATGAGCGCGCGGGTGAACGGACTGTTGGTGCCTTCCTGGCCGTCGAGCGCGGTTTGGCCCGGGCCAGTTGCGAACGCGATCAGCGTGCCTTCGCCGGATTTCATCTCGGCCAGACCCGATCCAACCGCGACGCTGCGGGTTGGCGAATTCGATTTGATCTTGGCCGCGAACGGATTGTCGCGGCAGGCGTCGAGGAACACCAGCTTGACCTTGGCATCGCTCATTGTCTGGTCGAGCGTGAGGTCGATGTTGATGGCGGCGCCGAGCTTGACGTCCATTTCCGATTTGATGTCGGCGTCAACAGGCAGCAAATAATTTGTGCCGCTGATGGCGATGCCGTGGCCGGCATAGAAGAACACGGCGACGTCGGCGCCTTGCGCCTTCTTGCCGAAGTCGAGCAGCTTCTCGGTCATCTTGTCGCGGGTGAGGTTGGTGCCTTCGACGACCTCGAAGCCGACATTGCGCAGCACACCGGCCATCGCCTTCGCATCGATCGGCGGGTTCGGAAGCTGGGCGACGTTCTTGTACGCGCCGTTGCCGACCACGAAGGCGACGCGCTTTTCGGCGTTGGCGGCGCTGGCCGTAAAAGCCATGCAGATCAGGGAAACTATGACGGTGAGGGGGCGAGTTGGGTAGCGCATTTGAAATCCCCTGGAGAATTGAAAAAGATTTGTTTGTAACGCTCGCCGCAGATTACACGAAAAAGCCGCACTTCACGCAGCAAAAATTGAGGGAAGCCGCGCAGTTCCCGTCCATCAATCGTTACCGCTAGGGGTAGCGGATCAGCCCGGAGCCACGCGTGATCCAGGTCACAGGATGCCGTTGAAAGCTCAGGTGCTCGCGCGTACGGGAACACGGCTATTTGGTTTCAGGTTCAACAGATTACCGGTCAGGATCAACACGGCGCCGAGCACAGTGAACATGTCCAGCCGTTCCGAATAGATCAGCCAGCCGGCAGTGGCGGTCAGGGGAACCCGCAGGAAATCCATCGGGATCACCACGGTGGCGTCGGCATGCAGCATCGCGCGCGCCATGCAGTAGTGGGAAAACGTGCCGCAGAGCGCGAGCAGGAAGACCCAGCCCCAGATGTAAGTGGGCGGCCATGTCCAGACATAGAGCGCGGGGAGAAATCCGGCCACCGATTGCACCACCAGCATCCAGAAAATGATTCCCAGTGTCTGTTCGGTTCGGGTCAATGATTTGACCATCGCAACCGAGATGCCGAAACCGACGGCCGCCGCAAGCGCGATCAACTGCCCCGGATTTACCTCGCCGGTAGCCGGACGAACGATGATGACGACGCCGACGATCCCGAGCACGATCGCCGCCGCCTTCGACGGCGTCATGCGTTCGCCGAGAAACATCGCCGCCAGGATCGCGGTCCAGACCGGCATGGTGAATTCGATCGCCACGACCTGGCCGATCGGGATCAGCGTCAGCGCGAAAAACCAGCCGAGTTGCGCACTGTAATGAATGAGGTTGCGGGCGGCATGCTGTGGAAACCGCGAGGTCTTCACCACCGCAAATCCGCCTTTAGCCCGGATCAGCGGATAGAGCAGCAGCAATCCGAGCGTCGAGCGCGCTTCCATCAGCTGAAATACATTCAGTTCGCGCACCGCCTCGCGCCCCGCAATGGTCAAGACCAGCATCAGCGCGAGCCAGCCGGCCATCCACAAGGCGGCCAATGGTTTGGATTGTGTGCGGTTCATGCGTGGGATGCTAGGCGGCGAGGGGATGATTGAGGGGCAGGCCGGTATCGGCGAGCCTGCGCCGATTTGCAACGCGCAAATCTGCTGACGCAGCGATGCGCGAGGCCTCAATTTCCCGGTGGGAGCGGCCGCCTGTTCGGTGCTAATGGATCGTCCTTCGGACCATCCGCGATACGCCATTGCGCGTCGGGGAATGTCTAAAAAAATGGGAGGCATTGCCTATGCGTATCTTGCAACCGGCCGAATGGTCGAAACCCCGCGGCTTTTCGCACGGCGTCGAGGTCGATGGTCCCGGCAAATGGATCGTGCTGGCCGGCCAGACCGGCGGCGACGAGAAGGGTGATTATCAGCCAGACATGGCAGCCCAGGTCGGCACCGCGCTAAAAAGAATCATCAAGCTGCTGGGCGAGGCGGGCGCCGGTCCGGAGCACATTGTCCGCCTGACCTGGTATCTGACCAGCCGCAGCGAATACGAGGCGGCTGGCGCTGGTATTGGCGCTGCCTGGAAGGAAACGCTCGGGCGCAATTTCCCGCCATCGACGCTGCTCTATATCGACGGCCTCGTCGACGTCAGGGCCAAGGTCGAAATCGAAGTCACCGCTTACGTGCCGAAAGCGTGAAGCGCGGCGCGGGCAAAAGAAACTCAAGGAAATCTCATCGATGACAAACCGATCCACATCCGCCGATTTCGTCACAGCCTTTTCTACCGGCTGGCCGGAACAGCAGCCCGACATCATGGTGCTGTCGCTGACCACGCATAAGGGCGTGCAGGATTTTGCCTTCAACAAGGAACAGGCCCTGCTGATCGCGAGAACCATCAAGGAAACCGCGGCGAAACTGGCGAAACCCAAAACTAGCTAGAGACGAGCTAATGCCAAGCTGGCGTGCGACTAATAGTTCGCTTGCGGCAACGAACGCCTATTTCGACAGCGAGATATTGGCGCCGCTGAACACGCTGTCGGCTCTGATGTTGACGGATTGCTTGTTGCCCGTCGTTCGCAACGCAATGTCGGCGTTGAAGCCGGGTGCAGAGGCCACGACCTGGAAGTTGCCGCCGCCGCCGCGGCCCTTCAGGCCGCCGCTGACATTGCGGGTAGTCTCGCTCCAGGTTCCCGAAACCGCGCCGCCCTCATCGACGACGTTCGCCTCCAGCGCGAACCTGTAGGCGTCGCTGGCGCAGGTCAGAATCATGCTCATGTTGGGGCCGCTGACGCGGTAGGTGGCGCGGCATCGGATGCGCTCTTTCGAGCCGTCGTCCAGCGTGACGGTGCCGCCGCCGGCCCAATTGCCGGCCATACCGGCGAATGGCCCGGATTGCGCATGGCCGCTCGAGGCAGCGAGCGAGGCCATAAAAAAAGCGGCGGCTGCCAATGTCAGCCGCCGCGTATGGGGCGAAGAAAGTTCGGCTTGTCTTACTGACGGGACGCTTCCCATCGACCACTGCACGGAACACCAGCTGACGCGCCATTCCATTTCCCCGATCCGGAGTTGCCACTGAGTTGACCGTTCGCATATGCACCATTGATCGAGACTCGCACAAGTCCCCCGCTGCCAACGCTGCCGGACACCGGGCCGCCGGAAATTTTACCGTCGCTGACCGTCACGGTTGAAGTGGTTTGAGCATCGCAACTGCCGGCTTTGGTCACAACGGTGACTTGCCAAAGGCCGTCATAGGGTTGCTGGGCAGTAGCGGGGGCGGAAAGCGCGGCTGTGGCAAAAAACAAAACAAGCAGCCCGCGTATGCGGTTCGAACGCATGGATCTAATCCCTGAAATGTGTGTGATGATGCGCGTTATCCCGGCAGAATGTGTCCAAACTTGGATGCGACGCAACATGACTGGAAGTTCCCACAGGTCCAAACACATCAAGGTGAGTCCGGTTCCGCCGTGGGAACGAAAAAATGCCGTTTTGGCACCAAAATCAACCCCAAACTGGGCCGCTGGCAACGAGGTATGCATAGAAGCCGGGTCAGTGTTTGGCATCTGCAAGGCTCGGCGCCAAGGTGGCGAATTGCTCATCCTGAGGTTTGGCCGGCAAACTCTTGTGAATCTTGGCATAATTGATGACATCGCCGAGCAGCTTTTGGCCGAGCGGGGCCAGAGCACGTTCCCAAAGCTCCCGCGCGGTCTCGCCTTTCTTGACGAAGACCCATTCCTGGGCCGCGATCGCGCCGGCATCCATCCGGTCGGCGAGGTGATAGACGCTGCCTCCCGCGATCGGGTCGCCTTCCCTGATGGTCCATTCGACTGCCGCGATGCCCCGGTGCCGGGGCAAGAGCGAGGGGTGATAGCCGATACCGCCGAGCTTTGCCGCCGCCAGCGCTTCCCGGGTGACGCGGGCGTGGCGATGTGCGGTCACGATCAGGTCGGTATTGGGCGCGATCTCCGAGGCCACGACGCGTCTGGGGTCGGCCTGAACCACAATCTCGATTCCGGCGGCCTTGGCGGCGGAGGCCAGCCGGTCCTCGCTGTCGTGCACGACGACCCGTGCGACATCGGCTCCGTGTTGGCGCAGGGTGTTCAGAGTGGTCACGCCAAAATGGCGGGAGCCGACGAGGGTAATCCGCATATGTTCCGTCCGTCGTTAGTCTGGCCGATATGCCGATAGCACACCGGGGCCGTCTGTCCCGCTGCGGGGATCGGCGGTCAGGGGTTATCAACAGGACGGCCGGTTAAGGGAATTCGACGGCCGTCAGGCCAGAATTCGCAGCTCGGGCTTTCTGAAGGTCGGGGCTGAATTCGGGATTGGGGGCGGTTGGCTCGCGGCGGCCTTTTGAAGGTGCGATCGCAGATTCGGCGCGCATTGCTTCATCTGGTTGCGCAATTCGCGGCGGGTGAAGGCGGTAAGGGATGAACTGCCCAGCTGCTGCCAGGCGGAGCGCAGCCATTCCTGCAGGGCGCGTATTTCCTGATCGACGATCGCGGGCTGGTCCATGCCGCCGGAATCTCAAGAGTGGAACGCGCCTCGATTAGGTTGGTTTGCGCGCGGATGTGGACTGCGCAGTAGAGCCGGCGGGTTTCAGACAGCGGAGTGGGAACCTGGATCCGCGGGGATTGGCAGCCGGTGGCCGCTGTAAGCAACGTCCTCACTTCTCGTCCAGACAGGCCTGGATGTGCGCCGTGCTGATCCCGCGGCAGCACCTTGGCTTCATTGGCCTTGCGGGAACAGTCCTGGACCTTGATTTGTTCGGCGCGCCGCTTCAGCCGCAAGGCGGAATTCCGGAGCGACCTTGTCCGGGTCGACCAGCTTCTGGGCAAAGCTAGATTCAGCGGTAGGCCCGAGACCATCGCGATGATGATCATGCGTCCGATCGCCCCCATGGTATCCTCCGCGAGCGTCCCGGTCTCCACTAGCGCAGCGTCGGCCCCTTATATGTGAGGCCGGCCACAATTGTTCGAATAAAATCAGCGCAGGGAGAGTGCGCGGATGCGATCTGACCCTAGTCTGACCGGCTTCCACACCCGGAACAAGCCCCGCACATACCCGTTGCATCAGGCTCGGAGTGACCGAATGCCCTGCAAATCTAGCGTTGCGCTGTTGCTGTTGGTTGTCAGCCTGGTTGCCCCCGCGATCGCATTCGCGCAGGTGCCACAGGCGGGAGCGGCCGGCGCCGGTAGTTCGGCGATCAGCGGCATACCGTTTGGTCCCGCCAATCCCAGCGCGCTCAGCGACCCCAGCGGAATTGGAAACGCCTCGAGGATGCCGCCGCTCGGCACCAATTCGCCGGCGTGGCCGCTGGTTACCTACGGACCGATCGGCTCGCCGTCGCCGCGCGTCGCGACGCCCGACGTGGGCGTGGGCGCGTCACAGCGGATCACCGCGCCGGTTCGAGCGAAATCGAAAGTATCGTCCTCGCGGCCGGCGAGGTCAGTACCTTCACGGGAATTTGCCGGGGTGTTTAGCTCGTTGAAGCCGACAACCGAGGTAGCATTCCATTATGGCCAATGCCGAAATTGCCGACGCCGCTGACCTCTGCGCATTGCTTGTTTGTGACGTCCGATGTGAGCCGTCACGCCGAACCGCGCGAGCGGGCCGGAGCAAATCTGGTCGAGACGCTCGCGCGGGAGGGGCTATTTGTCTTCGTATTGGATGCTGATTTCAGGATCGTTTCGAGCTGCATGCTCATCACCGTTCCCAACCTGCTGCGGGGCGGGCGCCAGCACGGGATTTCGAAAACGTCGTGATCGACTCCTCGGTTTCAGGGCCGCGGGCATGGCCGTGCGGTAGTGAGCGCTGCCCTGGCCGAAGCGTGGAAAATGGATTGCCACCACGTCCTGATGCAAAGCGGTCGAGCCGACCCGGCGGTGCATCGCTTCTATGAGAGCTGCGGATTCAACCGGGGGGTTCGGACGGCTTACGCGGCGTTCGTCCTGCCGATTTACGTTAGGTGGTTTCATCCGCCGGTCCGGACAAGTCACGCGCTTTTGCCCTCCCCGCGTTCGCCGCGCTCTCGCGCATCTTCCGAAGATAGAATTCGGTGCTGCGCGCCCGCTTTTTTGAAAGGTATTCCCTATCGTCTGCGGAAGACTTGTGTTTGGAAGGCAGCTGTCAACAGGAGACCGCTCGCTACAAAGAACCAAGCTGCCCATAATCAAAAAAAATTCCCAGGGCATTCATTCTAATGGCCCCTAAAAAGGCCACTTTGAAGCCTGCCTGCCCTGCCAATGGGCCGATCGGACCTTCCACACCATTTAAATAGGCGACGCCGACTTAAATCGGCGAGCCTCTGCCCGGGCGGCCACAACCCGG
>CAVYPL010000019.1:0-147405 GCA_963770355.1 uncultured Alphaproteobacteria bacterium
AATCGCGGCGGAGTTGGCTCAGCGACGTCTCGTTCAATTGGAGCAAGACCTCACTTAGCTTTTCTGTTTCGGGATAGCCGGCTGCGAAATTCTGCCCGTAGATCTTTCGCAACGTGCGGATGAGAATGTTTCCGTGTTTCGCACTGATTTCGCCATCACTTTTGCGGTGGCGATTGTCGAGCCCTGCCTTATTCATGCTGCTGCTCTCCGTGGCCAGAAGCCGGCAGCGTCCTCCCGTCACACCTAAATTGCAACAACTGAGCTCTTTTGGAACTATGGACGGCTGGCAACCCTCGACCCTGTCTAATAAGGAAGGAAACCGCGGATTGCTGACGCCGGGAGAGACGCTCGGGCCTTGTCGCCAGCAACAATGTCCTTCTCTTGTGCGTCATAGGACTAACACTCTCCAGCCGGGAAACCGGGCGAATGTCCGGGTAGCCATGTTGCTTACCGCCGGCTGGCGCTTCTCGTCTTCGGCGACCACGGGCACATCTACCTCTTATTGAGGTCAAGATAAGCGGTCCACACGGCGCTGGCCAATACCTGCGACGGGCGCTGAGCGCATGTTTTCTTGACTTCGACCATTACCGCTGCCGTGTCGACTTTCGTCTCTGTTTGTCCGCTCGCTGCGGCAACGTAATTGAGTCCCGTCCAGAATCCATAAATCCAGATTGTTCCCTCCAATCGAAGTGCTTGAGTAGACTGCCAGTGAGCGCAGCTCATGCCCCCTATTCCCATCATGTCGACGGAAACTTGGGCATCCTGCGCTGAGGACAGGCAGACTGGAGCGGCGCAGACTAGCGCCGCTAATAAAACTGGTTTGACCATTGGCCATGATTGATGCTTAGCGATTGCAGTTTGCTGGTTCGACTCGGATACCGTGAGAGATGCAGATTCGGCGTCCGCAGTCGGTATGGTGGACCGTTTTCCCATGATGCTCTCTTTCGAGGCCGGCTCAGTGGGCCGCCCTAGGGCCTTTGGAGCGGGCTCATACGGGCTTTCGGTCTGGACGGTTGACCAGCTCGAATGTGGCAACGTGGGTGCTTTCCACCCAAGACTCTAACGTAGCCCCGCAGAGTTTACAGGATGCGTGACCGGTGTGCGGTACTAAGAACTTTGTGTCGGTGCGTTTGTACTCAGCACCGCAATCGCATTGGACGATTGTCGCCATTTTCGGAATATGCGCCTTAGGTGAGCGGGTGCAAGCCGGATTGTTCGCAATCAAAAGTTGCCCGCCGTCCGGAGGGGGGTGCTCAAACATCGACCGAGCGGCAAGCTGCTGACTCCGTTCAGGATATGCATATTGGCCTCCCGATGAGGCCAACTTATGTCGATGGCAGCGACGTGGATGCGCACGAAAAACGGAACCATGGCCAGATGAAATCAAGCCGGCATCAAGGACGCGATTTCATTTTAGTGTGGTCATTGTGTCACAACTGCCGATCGGGCCGCTGCGCGATGTCCCCTGTGGCACTTAGCAGACATCAGATGTTCTGACGAATGACCGCTTCGCGCCAGAAGCTGCCTTTCGGGATGGCCGCGCAGTGCGAGAGCGCGCCCTCAGCCGCGCGGTCGCCCTTCGCAGTCCGACGGCGATTTCCCGTTGGTTGTCCACTTTGTCAAACCCGGACCTTCCGCCATCGGCGACCCGGAGCAGACTTTCTTCCCGATAAGGGCGCGCGACCGCGCCTTGTCGCAGCTTGTTCGCGCTGGCGCGCAGGGCTCGCTCGGGGTATTTCTGTAGGTTGAATGCGCAACAATCCCATCATCGTGCAAAAATACGGCGGCACCTGTCTTGAAACACCGGCAAAGATCCGCGCGGTCGCGAGCAGTCTCGCCGACCTACACAGGCGTGGTAATCGGGTCGTAGCCATCGTTTCAGCGATGGGTAAGACCACCGACGAACTTGTTAGGATGGCCTATCAAGTAAGCAGGCATCCAAATCGCCGTGAACTCGATATGTTGCTAACCACTGGTGAGCGCATCACTATGTCACTAATGAGCATGGCGCTGTCCGACTTCGGCGTGCCGGCGATTAGTTTTACCGGCAGTCAAGCCGGAGTGATGACCGACGAATCCCACTCTTCCGCGCACATTTTAGATGTGCGGCCCATTCGCGTGCACGAAGAACTCGACCGCGGACGCATCGTGGTTTTGGCCGGCTTTCAGGGTGTGAATCCGGTGACCAAAGAAATCACCACGTTGGGCCGAGGCGGCAGCGACACCACTGCGGTCGCCATGGCAGCGGCCCTGAAAGCCGAGTGCTGCGAGATCATCAAAGAGGTCGACGGAGTTTGCTCGGCCGATCCGCGCATCGTGCCGAATTCTAAGACCCTTGCGTCAGTTGGATTTTACATCGCTATCCGAAATGTGTTTTTGGGGCGCCAAGGTCTTGCATTTTCGCAGCGTGGAGCTGGCACAAAGCCAAAATGTTCCTTTGGTTCTAAAACAATTGGGCGGCGCTGAACACAGCACGCAAGTGATGAGAGAGGTTATGGGGATGGAAACCGGAAAAGTTTTGGCCGTCAATTCAATAGCTCGCATTGAGCATGTGGAGATCAATTCGGTGGATCTCAATCAAGGCTTTGAGAAATTCGCGCAGCATCTTAAACAAAGCGGCTTATCTTGGCCGCAGCTCCTCGCCTCGGCTTTCACCGGTGGAAAAACGAGCATTATGATGACTTCCGATTCGGAGTCGCTCGACACCTTGCTGCGTACCTGGAGAGGAGCAAAGACTTGCGCCAACAGCGTGAGACTTTAGGTTCGGTGAGCCTCACTTGCTTCGGCGGCGTTTCTTCAGACTTGCCGTTTAAGACGATTCAGGTTCTGCAACATCACGGGATTGTCGCCGACAAATGTGTTTTATCACCGCATTCGGTGAATTTAATTGTTCCTGCAGAGAGCCGCGAGGCCGCCGTCAGGGCTTTGCATTCGCTGATCTAGTTGACCGTTTGGCGCAAGAAACTGCGGCACTCTGCGTCAAAAACCCGGCGTGAGCCTGTCATCCAAGCGGTCACATTGGCACGAGGCGGAAGGCACGCTCGATTTTCGGACGAGTCAAATCTTGACCGCATTCGCGAAGAGCGTGTCACCCCACTCGTACAAGGGCCGCATGAAGTCAGATTGCGTGTGGATTGCTCGACCTTTGCGATCGCTCCATTTTCGTCCGTAGGTATCGAACGGAAAGTGTCGAATGTAGTAGTCGCAGGTCTCTTCCCAATGCTCGACCGACAACGACTTACCATAGTGTTGGCAATAGAGACCGGTCTCCACGCGTTCTACGCCGCCCGGCTCTCGCCCATGGTGCTTCGCGAAAATGACCTCCGATCGGTTTCGCCACATCATTAGAATGTCTCGCTGTTCGGGGCCGAAGAAACGACGAAAGCCCAACAGTTCGCGATTGGCTTGATAGGGTGCATGATCGTCAGGAGTCATATAGGCGTCGAACAGTTGAACTCGCACGCCGTCGCAATCGCTAGAATGCGTTCGTTCCATGAATCCGCGTAGATCTCCGGTAACGCGCTCATCCGCATCGAAGCAAAACATCCAGTCGAACTGCAAATGTTCGCGTGCAGTCTGCAGCAAAAGTCCGCGATGTCGACCCTCGGCAATCCGGCGCGCCTCGATGTCCGCTTCCCACGACCGATTTGCAACAATCAGAGCGACTTTTGGGTGTCCGCCAAGAATCTCCAGCGTTCGATCCGTACTCGCGTCATCATAGGCGACGATCGCATCTACGTGCTTGCCGACGTAGTCCAGCGTGTCTCGGAGAATAAGCGCTTCATTGCGAACGCGGGTGATTCCGATCAAAAAGTGCCTGTGACCCAACAGGCTTGTATTGCAAGCAATGATTTGTTCACCGTCGCGGAGCTGCCAACTACTCGTGCCCAGCATGATCACCACCTGGCTGCGATAAAGAATTGGCACCAATGATGGTGGGTGGGCGCAGTAACCGCAAGGGTTAAGAATCATAAGGGCTAATGTAGCTGGCGGTACATCGCTAACGAGAGATTGCGGAAAACTAACCCCGCGGCGCGTTAGGGAAGGCGTCCGAAATGGAATGTCGCCTGTTGGCGGCACTTTTCGGACCCGACCGTTTCACCGAATGACCGCTTCGCGCCACAAGCGGTCGTTCCCTGTCGCTCACGACGAGCACTGGGCAGAGGATCATTCTATTCAGATTCCACGCAACGCTATCGCGGCAAGATCAGCGAGCGCAACTGGCGTCTTATGAGAGTTGGACCTAAAGTCGGCAAAGGCGTACCCGTTGCGTCGTCCACGAGGCTTGTTCGCTCTGGCACCCACGGAGATCAATGACCCCCTCCCGATCGGCGCCTGTCGGGCGCACCGCTGCGACGATACGAGTGCAAATGGAGGCGTGAACAATTTTCGTTCGCGCCCTCAACTGCAACATCATCAATCAATTCAGCGCGTCAGCTCACAGGAGTTGCGAGCAACTCGTTCAGATTGGCGTCAAGCTGTGCAAGCAGCTCTGGGTCCACGCCGAATAGGCCGAGATGTCCGCAGATGCTCTTCAGCGGACGAAACTGGCTTCCCTGGATCAGACGCTGTTCGACCTCGCAGTCGCTCGGCGGGAAGAACATGTCGTGACTGATCGGCATCACGTAGGTCTTCGCCTTGATGCGGCCGAGCGCCGACGCGAGATCGCCGCCGGTGTTGCGGCTCACGTCGCCTCGTTGCCACTTCCACGCCATCGCCAGCAGATCGTTCGGATCCATCGGCGCGAAGCATCCCGTCATGAAGGTATCGACGAAGGTCTGCATCGAGTCGAAGCCGAGCGCCTTGTGTCGGCCTTCGCGGAAGAAGTCGGTACTCCACCCCATCACCGTCCACAGCTTGGCGTGGCGCTTGAGCCCGGCGGCGACATCGGCCGACGAACCGTACTTGCCGCCGTTGAACCCCGGATCGGATGTGATCGCTTCGGAGAGTGTCTCGGTGAAGACGAAATCGTGCTCTGTGTTCTTGGCCGTCCCGGCGATTGGAGCGGCGCGCTTGACGAAGTCGGAATACCGCACGGCCCACTCATAGGTCTGCTGCGCACCCATCGAGCCGCCGACGACCAGCGCCAGGCTCTTCAGACCGTATTTCTCGGTCAGAAGCTTGTGCTGGGCGCGAACGTCGTCGCCAATGCACACTTTTGGGAACGCCGGTCCGGCCTGCGCCCCACCGCTGTTGTGCGGTGAGGTGGAAAGACCATTGCCGATCTGGTTGACGACGATGATGAAGTACTTCGCCGGATCGAGCGCACGCCCGTTGCCGATGTAGACCTGCTCCATGATCTTGCTCGTTCCGGAATACCAGGTCGGAACGAGGATCGCATTGTCCCTCGCGGCGTTCAGCATGCCATGGGTCGCCACGGCGAGCTGACAGTCCGGAATAGTGCCGCCCTCCTCGAGCTCGAGGTCGCCGATTCCAATCAATTCGTAGGGGCCGTGGCCTTCCTGGCCGTAGTACGGATTCGTGCTCATCGGATCTTTTCTCCCATTACTGTTATCGTCAGATTGTTGTCATCAGGTCATCGAGAAGCCTTGGTAGCCGTTGGCTGCAAGCGCGTCGCATTGCTCGTTGTCGTTGCCGACGCCCAGGCGGGATTTTCCGCGCGGGCGTCCGTTTGGCGGGAAGTCTTCATCAGCTAGGAGGACGTCTCGTCCGCCCTCGCTCCCTCGGACGCCCGATCCCCGCAAGCGCCTTCGCGCGCGACGTGAAAAGAAGGACAAGCCTGAAGTAGATGACGAGCAGCCTGATCGCAAAGGATGTGACGAGCCATATGACTGACAGGGGCATGTGTTTTCCAACCACGATTTGGATTTGAGAGCTTGCTCGGCGAAAATGCGATCGACCGCTCTGCCGCTGATGCCGTTCGCCCGCGCCCATCAGGTTGGCCGCGGGCCAAAAAGTCATAATTCACTGCGGCGCAGTGCTAGTCCGCACGCACCCAAAGTTCTTCGAGATGCCCGAGGCCCAGACCGCCGACGACGGCCTTCTGGACGGGCGCGACGTCGGCATTGATCTTGTCAACACCGAACGACGTGCCCACCACCGTCCGAGCGGCGCGACTGCCCTTCGCCTGGCCGACGAGCTTGGCGACGGCCTCGGCAACGTCGTGAGGCTTCGGAGCGTCCTTGCCCTGCAACATTGACGTGAAGGTCTTGTAAATAGCGTCGGGAATCTGGCCGACCTCCCCGTAGGACTTCGTGATGTCGCCGTCGGCAGGCCTCTGGATGCTCGAGTACAGGCTTGTCGGGTAAGCGCCAGGCTGAACTTCCACCACGTCTACGCCGAGTTGGGAGACCTCCAGCCGAATGCTGTCGGTCAAAGCTTCGATCGCCATCTTGCTCGCGCCGTAGATGCCGACGAAAGGGAACGTCACCCGGCCGAGGACCGAGCCCATGTTGATAATGAGGCCTTCGCGCTCCCGACGCATCGAAGGCAGCACTGCCCGCGTAACGCGGAGGAGTCCGAGGACGTTGGTGTCGAAGATCGCCTTCGTCTGATCGGCCGTGAAGGCTTCGGTCACCCCGACCGATGCAATGCCGGCGTTGTTTACTAGCACGTTGATCTTTCCCGCCTCGGCGAGGATAGAAGCAATTGCGCGATCGACCGAGCCGTCATCGGTAACGTCGAGTTCCACGACGCCTATTTTCTGACTTCGCAGCGCGTCGGCGTGGTTGCGATTGCGGCTGGCGATGTCCCGCATTGCGGCGAACACGCGATAGCCGTCGCGCGCCAGCCGTTCCGCGGTTTCGCGGCCGAAGCCGCTCGATGTGCCGGTGATGAGAATAGTCTTGGTCATGGTTTGCCTCCGGTGATGAGGGTTGCGGGTCAATGCGAGATGATCAGCCGGTATGGCTGGTCAGGAACTGGCGGGGTACCGCGACCGGGATGTCCGAGAGCGAGCTTGAACAGATGTCGGTAGCGGCGGGTTGGGGTGATGAAGCCCTGGACGTGAGTCAGAAGGCGAATTCCAGGCTGGCGTGTGCAACCAACTTTCCTGAAGACGCAAACGAAACGCGGGTTTCCGTGAAGGCCGACGCTTTGCCAAAGCGCAATACTTCTGCTCTTACATGATAGTCATCGTTGAAGGCTGGGCGCAGGAAGTGAGTGTGCTGATACACGGTGCCTTTAGTGATGCGCCCGGTCGTGCCCACAGACAGTGATGCAACCAAGTCAATGGCTGCCATAATTGCCTGCCCACATACCGCACCGCTTGACAATTTGAGCGCATCATTTTGCGGAAACATCGCGGACACGATGCCCGGGCAGACCTTGAACTCACGAAGGCCAAGCATTTTCACCCAAGGCGCAAAAACATATTCGTACAACTCAAGAACGGTGGCATCCGTCACTGGCAAACAATGAAGCGGGACCGGAATTCCAGACCGCCTAACTCCCAAGGCAGGATCGGACCCGTTGTGCGCTGCCCGCTCGGTCACAAGAGCCCGTTTTCCCGTTAGCGTCATTGTATTCTCAACTTCTGTAATCATTGTTCTCTCCAATTCTCGTCAACGCGTGACTACCAGGGATCGGAATCTAGGCGGCTGGACCTCAGGAGTCGTGAGGCGAGCGCGCCCAATCGTCCGTACTGGCGCGCACTGCCCGACGCACCCGCCGGCGGCGCTGACACGATCCCGGAGGCGTGATTTGGCGTGACACAGAGTTGAGCCGGGCCTATCTCGAGCCACGCTACGTTGATCAACGTCTGCCCGTGGCTTCGACGCAGGCCGTTTACAAACCAGGCGAACAGACTTGCAAGGTTATTGATCCATGGAGTCGATGGTGCCCCCGAACGACGATCTTCTCAGCGCGCCAGAATTGGACTATGACGGTTTCCGAGCTGCAATGCGTGAGGATTGGGGATGGTTTACTCCTGCTCGCGAAACCAACATTTTCGCCAGCAAGGTGCGCACGCGGCGCGTCTTCGGATTCGCTGCAGTGGATCTCACCTGCAACACTACCCGCCTTGAGCGGACGGAACTGGACATTCGCCGTGATGACATGGAGTACTATTACGCCGTAGTTCAGCTTACGGGCGGATCGAAAATCATTCAGGACGACCGAGTCGTAAATGTCGCTGCTGGCGATGTCGTCCTGCTCGATTCCACAAGACCCGTAACATTCGTCCCGGAGGCCGAGCACCGGAACGCGCAATGGCTTGGTCTGCAAGTGCCGCGCCAGAACCTGGCGTCGCATCTCGGTTTCGCGCCGCAAGGTGGCGCGTGCGGTCGCCGGCAGGCGCAAGCGGCACGTCTGCTCTGTCAAGTCGCTCTTGACCCCGTCAGCGATGCAGAACCGGCGTTCGCGTCGACTGATGGATTTATGCGTCTGGTGGTCTATGATCTCCTCGGCGCGCTGTATGCACCGCCAGCCCGGCTTGGCTCACGCCACAACGACAAGCTGTTCGCGCGCGTATGCGGCATCATCAAGGGCCGCTTTGCCGATACGGACATCTCTCCCCGGGAAGTAGCTGCCGAGACCGGAATTTCGCTGCGCTATTTGCAGAAGCTTTTCACAGTCCGCGGGTCGACATGCGGTCGCTACATATCTTCGCTCCGTCTGGATCATGCGGCGCGTCTGATCGAACGCCGCGCGTTGATGAAGACAGGTCAGCCTCTCAGCGATATCGCATACGCCTGCGGCTTTCGCGATTACACGTATTTTGCGCGCGGATTTCGACAGCGTTTCGGCACGGCACCGGGCGCCGTCGGAGCAGCGACCCCGGTAAAGACAACGCACGAGTCCGCGCTGACATCGGGCAAAGTCGAAAGGCCCTACGAAGCGACGCGATAAGCGCGCCGTTTGGCCAGCGCGAGCCGACGCAACAATGGGCGACGATCCCGAAGGTGAAGAACAGGCCGATGCAGGCGTCCTGGTCGCGGAGCGGGGCGCCGCTTCCGCCGCAGGCGGACAACTTCCATAAGCAGGGCCAATGTCCGCTTTGGGTCCAGACCGTGTGAAAACGTACGGGTATTCACACAGCCTCAGTCAGAAGGAGACGTTCCGGCCTCGCCGTTCCGCGTCTGCTCTGCCTTGAAAGCGGACATCAAGTCTACCGCGTCGAAGGTCTGCTAAGCGCCCGAAGCGGCCGTTCACCCAGAGCCCCAATTTTTCCGGGCAGTTAATAAAAGACAATAGGCCACACGGGCATTACACCGCATGGCCTTTGCGAGACCGTCCCCCCTTGGCCCTCCAGAGATTCCGTCTCAGGGCGCATAATGTGCGGGCGGAGGTGCCTGTCTAGGGTGTGATGGAATTACCCACAGTTAAGACAAACAACATGCCTCAACCAACCCTTCCGCTCAAACTGCGTCTTTGGCCACCTTCAGGGGTGACGCCTTGACCGACTTGCTGGCTGGCTTGGCCGCAAACTCCATAGGCTCTTTCGTGAAAGGATTTACACCGCTGCGGGCTTCAGTAGCCGGCTTGTTCACGACCGACATTTTGACGAAGCCAGGAATGACGAACTCGCCGGATTCATTCAGTTCCTTATAGCCTACAGTCGCCATCTGCTCGATGACGGCCTTTACGTCTCCTTTGGAAACCTGCGTTCCTTCTGCGATTGCATCAATCAACTGATTCTTGGTCATCTTGGCCATAATGGATTCCCTTGTGGAGGCTCAGAACAGTTTAAAGCGCATGAGCCACGGGATGCGTCACTCTGTTTAAAACGCGCGGCAAAGCACGCAGTTCGCTTCTCGTTCATACCTGTGGTCATGACGTCACCGGGCTTAAAACCTATCGAGGTCCAAAACGCAAGGAGCAGATCGGCGTATGCGTATGTTCCTTACCTGGCTGCGTTGTGCCAGAAACGGCCGCTGGCGCAGTGACGCACCGGGTACGGATTGTACTCGGCGCTGTTGGTCATTCGCACTTGCCGCGTTCAGCAGATTGACCCACACGGAGACAGTGTCCATATGGGGCACAAGAATCGGATGAAGCCTGCCGTTTCAGACAAGCTCAGACCCGGCCGTATCTCGGGCGGCGTCCTTCACGCAAATGGTTTCGGTCGGGGGAGTTCGTATGACGACACTGTCTATCCTCGATCTCGTCCGCGTCACCGAAGCCACCGATGCGCGTGGCGCGCTCAACAACGCCCGTGATCTCGCGGTCCACGCCGAGGCCTGGGGCTATCGCCGCATTTGGGTGGCAGAGCATCACAACATGCCGGGCATCGCGAGCGCCGCGACGTCGGTTGTGATTGGTCATATCGCCGCGGGAACAAAAACCATCCGCGTCGGCGCGGGCGGCATTATGCTTCCCAACCATGCCCCCTACGTCATCGCCGAGCAGTTCGGGACGCTAGCGCGACTGTTTCCAGGCCGCATTGACCTTGGACTGGGCCGCGCACCTGGGACGGACCAACTCACACTGCGCGCTTTGCGCCGAACGCCCGAAGCAGCCGAAAACTTCCCGCAGGACGTTCTTGAGGTGCAGGCCTTCCTGGCCCCAGCCGGTCCAAATCAGCGCATCCGGGCCGTGCCGGCGGCAGGAACGGAAGTGCCGTTGTGGATTCTCGGATCGAGTAATTTCGGCGCGATGCTGGCGGCTGAACTCGGGCTTCCCTATGCCTTCGCCTCGCACTTCGCGCCCGAACTGCTCATCCCGGCGCTGGAGATCTACCGCAGTCGCTTCAAACCGTCCGAGCAGCTTGAACGTCCCTACGCGATGGTAGGCGTCAACATCATCGCCGCCAGCAGCGATGACGAAGCGCGCAGGCTGGCGACGACGCAGCAAATGTCCTTTGCGAACATCTTCCGCGGCGCGCGCGGCCTTAGCCAGCCGCCGATCGACGACATTGAGAGCTACTGGTCGCCTGCGGAAAAGGCGCAGGCGATGAGCATGCTCGCTCGCTCCATAGTTGGCTCGCCCGATACAATTCGTTTCGGCATGGATGCAATCATTACGGAAACGGGCGCCGACGAGCTCATGATCGTGTCCGATGTCTACGATCATGCAACTCGGCTGCGCTCCTTCGAGCTCATCGCAAGCGCGGCAGCATAGCCTGCTAACGTAATCCATTTGCAAGCGAACCGCTGAACATTGCTGCGAGAGCTGCGACTGACTCCGTTTTTTTAATTTCCTTATCAGTCAGCCGGGTAGAGCCATCATCCGCAAGCGCCAGCACGCTCATGCGCCAGACCCGGTCCGCTGCGCCCGCGTATGTCGGCGAAATGGCCGCCAGCACGGCACAAACGAGCATGGCCCGCCTCATTTCGATTCTCCTCAATAACGCTACTCCCACGTTACCACTCCACGCGCGGAATGTCAGATCCGGGTCAATCGCGTCTGTTCGACCGCCCAACGACGACTTCCGCTATACTCGAAGAACAGACATCGTCACGTCAGTCCGCATGTCTCAAAAGTGCCGACATTTCCCCATGGTGGGCGGTCAACTGCGTCGTCAGCGACACGAAAGGATAGCTGTGCTACTTCGCGGCGGAATGCGGGGCATGATGCCACTCGGCGAATGCACTTCCACGACTCGCAAAAGCAAAATCAGCGCCTATCTAACAACGTAGATGAGCGATGAGGCGCGCAAGAACGCGTCAGTGAGGTTGACCCAATGAGCGACGAATTACCGTTAAGCTTACATCGCCGCATTAAACGCCGGTGGGCGAAGAGCACCACGCCGCTAAGACAAATCTCCGGTCAGGTTGTCCTGGCAACCGAGCGTACATTACGACGCATGTTCAACCGTGATGGTTCGTTGGTCCCTATCCCGGTAAGAGCGGTCGTTGATTGGCCACCGATTCGGCCCCAATCACGTGATTGATTTTCCAAATCATAGTCGTTCATACGACCAAACACGGCGCGCCGTGCGATTTTGGGGGCATGACAGCGCCATAGAGGCATCATTTTATATAGACGAAGAAGCGTTGAGACGAATTGACTCGGACGTTCGCCCCGATGAGACGGGCTTTCTGAACGTCTTCGATTCGAATCGCGATTTGATATGTGCCGCTGCGGCCAAGGTCTATGTGCGTGGAACCAGAGGCTCTTATGATCTAGTTGCCGCAAATTTTTGAAACAATTGCCGCGCCTCAAAATTCGAATCATCGAAGCGATAGATGTTGCTCAAGCAAGAGAGATTGCGAGTGGGTTTAAGTGAAATTGCATCGAGGCATTGGCGTTACCACTTTGGATCAATCGCTCCAACTTGACCATGAGGGCCACTTCCGGTCTAGATCGTCCGATGTCGAACTCACCGGGGGATACTTTCAACTACAATAGCGGTAAATCGTAGCTGCCTTCTGCCATCATCACCAATCGACGGGAATGAACGCCCGAGACTATGCGAAAGTCAGCTCTTCGCTCCGCTTTGGATCAGCACCTCAAATTGGCTGCGCGATCCTCAACTCGCCTCATGCCGCTGTCCGAAGCACAGCCCACAGATCGGTCGTAGCCAGCTTCAGAAGCGGAAGCGCAATCCGACCGTAGGAGCGATGTTGTTGCGCTGGAGAAAGCCGTTGGCCAATCCGCCATTCACTTGCGTGAACATGATGCCGGAATAGAGATCCCACTTTGGTGCAAACCGCCAGTCAACAGCGGCAGAGATCCCGTCGAACGTTCCGGCACATTGCGAATGCTCCGCGCCGAAGCAGGGCGCCGGCCCGCCGGCGGCGGTGCCGAAGAAAGAATCCTGGATGTAATGGTAATAGGCGCCGATCACATCCAGGTTTTCGGTAACAGCGTACTTGCCTCCGACCCACATGACCTGGAAAGTCTTGTTATCAAGACCGTTCACGCCGAAGGCTGTATTGCTGATGGTCGTGTTGTTGAACGCTTGACAGTTCGCACAAAGAAAGTCTCCCGAGATGCCGGTGAAAGCGGTCTGCGGATCGCTGGGCGCCTTATATCGAATATGCTCGTAACCGGCGAACAGCTTCAGCGGTCCGTTCGTGTATTTGGCCACAAACATCATCGCGGTGTTGTCGGAGATCGTCGCCGTGAGCGTCATTGGCAGGAACGGGGGTATCGCCTCTCCGTTGGCGGCATTGGTTCCCGGCCCAAGGCTGAGAGCCACTGAATCCTTGACATGGCTGTAAATTGCGTCGAGCGAGAGCACCCCTTGGCCCCACGTCGAGATATCGCCGCCGAGCTGGAATTGGTAGGCGCCGTTGGAGGCGTTGTTCTGGGCGTAGCCGCCGAATTGCCACAGCGCCGCTGCCCGGAATTGGCCGACCTTGACCCGATATTTCAGTGACGTCGAGTTTCTACAGTTTTCGGTGTTGCCGCCGCCGCAGGTTATTCCCTGAAAGCCGATGGGTGAGAAGCCGTAAGAGGCGCCGAACGGATCGTAGTCGAAGACGGCGTCCAGGGTCAGCGAATTCTGCCTGAAAACGGTCAAGGTCCCATAGGTCGGAGAACTGACGCCGACATAACCTTGGCCGTTGAACCACTGGCCCGCTCGGCTCGAATCGGAATAGGCGGTTGCCAAGTTTTGCGGGATGCCGGCGTTCGCAGCAACCGATCCCGGTCCATTGGAGAATCGCAAAGAATACGGGTCGAACCCGGCATCCAGAGCAAAGACAGCAGAGACGTTCCCGCCGATCGGCTCAGTTCCTTTGATTCCAATGAATGAATTCGTCAACGCGTTGGGTGCAGGACCCCAAAGCGCCGAGTTGTTCTGTTTCTGGATTAGATATGAGGCCCCAACGGCGGATCGTGGGTCCCACGGCGCGCCGTGGCTCTGCCAGCCGAACCCCGCGTCAATCGCGCCGTAGATCGTGATGCCTTGCCAAGTCAGCTGGCAGTCCGTGGCAATAAAGCTCCAACCGTCGGCGCACGGCTTGGGCGCGGAGGCCGCCGCTGCTGCGGGAGGCCCGGTCGAGGCGACGTCGGCAGCTGAAGCCACTCCGCAGGAGCTACCGGCTGCTATGATTGCCGCAGCAAAAAATGCCGAGCTTTGCATTGCGAGCCTCCGTGGCTCAACATGCGCGATTGTAAGCCGGTACAAGATTGGTGGGCAAGAAAGTACCGGCGTCGTTTGCCCTAGACGCCAGAAATTCCGATCCGAGTGGCAGCTGCGCCACAGTCATCTTAAGGGGCCGGCGGGTTCGGCGGCGACAGTTGCTGCGGGGCAACCGCCGATGAGAGTCAGCTTTGGGTCAAACTCAGAAGTCCGGGCGGGCAATCGGGAAGTCCGCTTCGCCCTCAAGAGCAGACATCGTCAGTTCGGCCCGTCAGGTCCGAAAAGTGCCCAGAAGCGGAAATTGTGCTCCTTCGCAAACAGACTATGTCGCTGTCACAGAAATAGTCTTGTGCAACTTATTGGGCCTTATCCCACCATCACCTCGGCTTCTCACGATTGGGCAACTAATGTAAGCTCGAGCGAGATGGCAGTCGCTCGCATCTGAGAGCGCCAGATGAAACTTCCCCGTAGACAATTTCTGTACCTGATCGCGGGCACTGCCGTGTTTCCGACCATCTCGCGCATCGCGAGGGCGCAAGCTTATCCGTCGCGGCCGATCCGGCTCGTTATCCCTTTTCCACCGGGTGGTGCATTCGACGCTGTCGGTCGCCCGTGGGCGGATAAGGTGAAGCCCCTGCTCGCTACGGTGGTGGTTGAAAACATGGGTGGCGGCGGCAGCTCGATAGGCGCTGCCGCCGTCGCACGCGCCCGGCCTGACGGCTACACGATCCTGCTCGGCGGGACGCAGACGCACGTCAACGAGGCCCTGCTCAAGAGCCGGCCACTCTATGACCCGGTCAAAGATCTAGATCCGATTGCGGGCGTGGCCGCCAACGTTCTCTGCATCGCCGTGCATCACGCGGTGCCGGTTCAGACCCTGAACGAACTCATCGCATATGCGAAAGCCAATCCTGGCAAGCTGTCCTACGGGCACTCCGGTGTCGGCTCGATCCAGCACCTGACCGGTGAGCTATTCAAATCCCTCACGGGAACGCCTGAGATCGTGCAGGTGCCGTATCGGGGCACTGGCCCGGTGATCACAGACCTGGTCGGCGGACAAATTCCGATGGGTACGCCAGGCGTAACCGGGCAGGTGATCGAACTCCATCGGTCCGGCAAGATGCGCGTTCTTGCTGTGACGAGTCCCACGCGCCTCGTCGCTGCGCCTGAACTTCCGACGGCGGCCGAACTTGGCTTCCCCGGCATGACCGTTAGAGGCTCAATCGGACTGCTCGCACCGGCCGGAACCCCGGTTGGGATCATTGAACAAGTTGCGCAGGCAACGCGCACCGCGATCGCCGAACCGGCCTACCAGCAGCTGTTGATCGACGCAGGTATCGAACCTACTCTCGATTCAAACCCCGAAAAATTCCGGCGGTCCCTCGCTGCGGATGTTGCTCTCTGGGCACCGATCGTCAAAGCGCTCGGGCTGAAGCTCGACTAACCGTGGCGCAAATCTGCCGCTTCAGCATCGATGTCCGCTTCGGGTCTTGGCCGTGTAAAAACGCCCTTCCTAGGAAGTCGGTGAGAAGCCAGGACCGGCTCGGTCTCAGGCCGCGATCGCAGCCATCAGCGGCTTGGTCCCGACGATGTTCATGACCCGTGTCAGATTATAGGCCAGGACCGAGAGAGCCATCTCGGCGGCTACTTTTGGAAGCGTTTTGGTGAGGAAGTGTGTCGCTCCCATGCGGGCCTTCATCGTGCCGAACGGATGCTCGACGGTCTCGCGACGCTGGCGCATAGCGAGCGGGTTCGCATCAAGGCGCTGCTGCACAGCATCGAGCAGATGCTCATGCTCCCATCGTGGAATCCGCCGCTCTGGCCCTGTCGTGCACTGGGATTTGAGCGAACAATTTTGACAGGCGGTGGTCCAGTAGCGCCTTATCCGCTTGCCATCTTCCTCGCTCGTAAAGCGATATGGCAGTTGCTCCCCAGCCGGACAGCGATAGGCGTCTTCCTCCGGCAAATAGACAAAGTCCTGCTTGCCGAAGCGCCCATCCGACTTGGCGCCCGACGTCTGCGGCTTGGGCAGAGTTACCGTGATGCCGGCCTCGTGGCAGGCGAGGATCTCCGGGCTGCTGAAGTAGCCGCGATCGGCAACGGCCTCGAGCGTCTCGGTCTGTAGAACAGCCTTCGCCTGCTTGGCCATATTGGCCAGTTGAGCCCGATCTGAACCGCTGTTCGTTACCTCATGCGTCACAATCAGATGATGCTCGGTATCCACGGCGACCTGCACGTTGTAGCCGACGACGCCGGAACCGCGGCCGCTCGTCGCCATCGAACGGCTGTCGGGATCGGTCAGAGAGATTTGCTGGTCAGGCGAAGCAAGCATCTGCTTCTCGTAGACGGCAAGCTTGCCCATCTCCTCCTTCAGCTTTGTGAGCTTCTCGTGTGAGCCTCGTCACCTTCGCGGCCAGCGCCTCCGTCGGCTCCTGCCGGTCGGCCGTGTCAAGTTGGCTCAGATAGCGCGCGACGCTCTCCTCCAGCTGGGCACGCCGCCGCTCCACCTTCGCCCGTGTGAAGTTCTTGTCCCGGTTGTTCACGGCCTTGAACTTGCTGCCATCGATGGCGACGCTCGCCGTCGCGAGAAGGCCCATCTCACGGCAGAGTTCGACGAAGCGCGCACAGACCTTGCGCAGCGCCAGGCCATTGTCTTTGCGGAAGTCCGCGATCGTCTTGTGATCAGGTGCGAGCCGACCCAGCAGCCACATGACCTCGACATTGCGTCCGGCCTCTCGTTCCAGCCGCCGGCTCGACTGCACCCGGTTCAGATAGCCGTAGATGTAAAGCTTCAGGAGAACCGAGGGGTGGTACGACGGCCGACCAGTCGCCGCCGGCTCAACCCCCTCGAAGCTCATCTCAGCCAAATCGAGCGCATCGACAAACACGTCGATCACGCGAACAGGGTTGCTCTCGTCAATGAAATCATCGAGGCATTCGGGCAACAGCGTCCACTGCCCACGATCCGCCTCCTCAACGAAGCGCCTCATCAGCTTCCCCCGCAGAATCACGAGAGAATCATAGCAAAGCAGCCGCGTTTTCACACAGCCAGGGTCAAAATCAGAAGTACGGGAGCGCAATCAGGAAGGTCCGCTTTGCCCTCAAGAGCGGACAACGTCAGGCTATCTCGGCATGTCCCAAAAGTGCCAGACTCGGACATCAGCCGCGCTATTCAATCACCTCGTCGGCGAGTGCCAATAAGGTCGGAGGCACGACGATGCCAAGCGTCTTTGCGGTTTTCTGATTGATCACCAGAGTGAATTTGCTTGCCTGCTCGATGGGAAGGTCGCCGGGCTTCTCACCCTTCAAAATCCTTGAGACGTAAGCCCCTGCCCGGCGAATACCGTCTACCGGGTCAGTTGAATAAGACATCAGAAGGCCGCTACGTCCCCATATCGGATATGGTCCGACGGTCGGCTTTCCCGACGCTGCAGCCAAAGGTATGACCCGCGATATATTGGCGCTAAGCAGCGGCTCGCCTGAGATGTAAAACGCGCTCACGTCATCTCGAAGGCCTGCCGCAAAGGCGCTTTCCAGATCGTCGAGGGTATTGAAACCGTAGAAGACGAACTCATAGCTCAACTGGGCGGCCACTTTTTGCAGCGCTTCTTTCTCCTTCATCACCAACGTCGCGGGCCGATTTTGAGTTGGAACGGGAGCTATCATGCCGAGTCGTGTCAGGCCGGGTACAAGCTGCTTGAAAAGTCCAATACGCTTTTGAGTTAAGGTCTCCTCGCCACCGACTGCGTTCATCACGTTTCCGGTGATCATCCCACCGGGATGCACATAGCTTTGCACCCAACCTAACGCGACAGGGTCCACGGCAACGCCGGAAAAAACCAACGGTATCTCTGGAGAAACTCGATTAGGTCCAGCCCCAAAACCTAATGTGACGAAGACGCGAGGATTGAGCGCAGCCAATTCCATCGCTAGCTGGGGAATGCGACTATAATCTCCTTCGCCATACCGCACGGCCAGCGAATAGTTCGTCCCTTCGATGAAACCAGCTTCCTGTATGCCTTTGCGGAGCGCGGCAATCCTATAGTCATCGTCCTGCTTGAACGGCATCAAAACCGCGACCAGTGGCAAGCCGGCGTTGGTCTGGGCGTAGCCCGGTCGCGGTAAACTTAGCGCGGTCGCGCCTAACAGTCCGATGAACTCACGCCGCTGCATGCCCGTCCCCAAACATTATTTTGCGGCATTGTAACCGCCTAACCTCCATCCTTGGAATATGCCGCGGCTTTATATTTGGGGCTGCTGGTGTCCGAAGTGGATCAAACTGAGAAGTCCCGACGCGCAACCGGAAAGTCGGCTTTACCCTCAGGAACGGACATGGTTTGCCGGGTCTGTCAGGTCCGAAAACTGCCACAAGAAGCACTGCAAGATGTGATCGTCGGCAGTGATTGCAGCATCAATCCGCGTCTACGCGCTAGTCGCGCACGGGCTGTGGCTTCGGCGTGATGGTTGCCGCCGGAAGCGGCGTCAAATCCAGGTTTTGGTCGTTGCCGACACGTATGCCGGAATAGGCGACGAGCCCGTTAGCGGTGGCGAGCGCGTCGCCCGAGCGCAACGAGCCGTCCATCGCGAGATCGACTGACGCAAGACCGGCGGGATTGTGGCCGTTGCAGGTGCAATCGGCGCGCAGCGCCTTCCGATAGGCAAAGGCGTTTTCGCTATCGGCGTAGCGTTCGCCGGTTGCGGCATAGGCTCTGTCGATGCTGGAGCCAAAAAAAACTTTGGTCGGGCTTGCCGGACAGAAGGCCTGGCACAGCTGCACTGGCGAGGCCGCGCCGCGCATCAGCGGAAAATATTTGCCGTCGCAACTGCGCACGCAGAAGGCTGGTCCCGCGCTTACGATGACCGGCCGCGGCGGTGGTGATTGCGGATCAAAAGACGAGGTCTGCTGCTGTTGCTTCTGGCCACCACCGAAAAAGAAATCAAGCAAGCCTTCGGCCGCACTCATTTCGGGCGTCAGCGCCACCGGGCCAACGATGGCGGCAGCAACAAGCATGCTTCGCAGCTTGCGGTGAAAGGACAATTCGGTATGCATCGCTTGCTCCACCGGACGCAACAGACCTCTCTGCAAGCACTAAGGCACTTGCGGCAATCGTGGATGCGAAACGCGCTCTAAGCTGGGCGGAGAAGGGGAAAGAAATAGGCGAGTGGGCACGGCAAGCGCCACATTTCGGCCGTTGTGGGACGCAGTTTGGGCCGTGATCCTCGGAGTTCGCGCCGCGTTGAAACCGACCGAAGTCCGGTTCGGGTCAAAACCAGAAGTCGACCTACCTAAATGGGAAGTCCGTTGTACCCCCAGAAGCAGACATCATCAGGCTGTCTCGGCATGTCCAAAAAGTGCCAATTCCGGACTCATGCACCGCAACAAATTCGTCCTATTCGCCACCTCGTTGCCGCGGCTGAGCATCGGATGCGCTATCCCCGGATTGATCCACACCGCGGTTTCGAATCACGCCGACACGCCTGCCGACGTTTGGTCGAACGCCGATTCTTGGGTGGCGAAGCCGAGCTAAGCCGTGTAGTATCGCCGCTATTGACAGTCATCGCGCGGCGGACCGTCACGTGCTGTCAGACCACGAACGCAGGTTCCTGTTGACGCGCCGGGTCGGGCATCTTGCCACGGCCGATAGCCAGGCCATTCCGCACGTCGTGCCGGTGTGCTTTACGATTTCGCAAGGCACCCTTTACATCACCATCGACGAGAAGCCGAAGGGTGTGGCTGGACCAGCACTCAAGCGCGTCCGCAACATCGAGCGCAACCCGATGGTCGCTATCATGGTTGATCGGTACGACGAAGACTGGACGCGGCTTGGCTGGGTGATGTTGCGTGGACGGGCTGAGATCCTGCGCGCCGGAGCGGAGCACGATCGAGCGCAGGAGCTGCTACGCTCTCGGTACAGCCAGTTGGCGGCGATGCAGATCGCCGAACGGCTCGTCATAGCGGTCCGCCTGGAGCGGGTGACGAACTGGGGCAACCTGTCCGTGGGTGCGGACGAGGCCGATTATGATGGTCAAGCCTAAAGACTGTTGCGACCGTAATGGCGTAAGTCCCGGTCGTCGCACTCCGAGATCCTGCAATCCCGCCCGATGCGCGAAGCTCGACAAGCCGTCGCTGCGATGAGGGCCAGCGTTGCGACAAACAGCGCTACGTCCGCTCATTTCTTTGATAGAGTTGAAAAGGACATTGGCGCGCCCCTGATGTGTGCGACCATCACGTACGGTCGCGGTGATGGAGCCTGGCCGCAACCGAGGAGCAAGTGAACATGCATGTCGGGCTTACGATGTTTCCGACGGATTACTCGATTCCACCGCACGACCTTGCAGTGGCGGCGGAGGCGCGAGGATACGAGTCATTGTGGTTGCCGGAGCACAGTCACATTCCTACCAGTCGCAAATCGCCGTGGCCCGGCGGCGCTGAGCTGCCGAAGCACTATTACGATAGCTACGATCCGTTCGTCTCGCTAGCCGCTGCCGCCGCGGTGACGAAAACCATCAAGCTTGCGACGGGGATCTGTCTTGTCGTCGAGCGTGATCCAATCCACACCGCCAAGCAGGTATCGACCGTCGATCTGCTTTCCTCGGGCCGGTTCATTTTCGGCGTTGGCGGGGGTTGGAACGAGGAGGAGATGGCCAATCACGGCACTGCGTTTGCAACCCGCTTCAAGCTGATGCGTGAACGGATCCAGGCGATGAAGCAAATCTGGACGCAGTCGACGGCGGCATTCGACGGCGAATTCGTCAAGTTCGAACCCATGATGCAGTGGCCCAAACCGATTCAAAAGCCTTACCCGCCCATCGTTGTTGGGGGCGCATTCCCACACGCAGCAAGGCGGGCGATCGCCTACGGCGACGGCTGGATTCCGATCGGCGGTCGCGTGCTGGATCCGCTCGAGGTGCTGCCGCAATTCCGTCAAATGGCAAAGGACGCTGGCCGCGATCCCGCGTCGCTCTCCTTCAACGTCTTCGGGGCACCCCGAGACTTAGAGGTGCTAAAACGCTACCGTGACGCCGGCGTTGATCGGGTCGTCCTGATGCTTCCGCCCAAGCCCCGCGACGCGATTTTGCCCATGCTGGATGAAAGCGCGCCCCTCGTGACGGCGCTCTAAAGAGTTCTGTGAGTTCCGTCACCCGACCGAACCAAAGCTCAGGACTGCAGTGGCCGCCGTCCCGCAATGAACTCTCGCCGTTGCATGTGTTCCCCTTTTTAAGGACCACGCCGAACTTAAGGGGCATGGCCCTCCCCCGAAAACGTGACACGGTGTGTCCGCTCCGGGTCATCGGTTTGACCGGATCACGGCGACTTCCGGTCTACCCGGTGAACGGAGGGCATGTCTCAAAGGTGCCATAAACCGACGTAAGTCCGGCCGCCGTTGCCACGGAAGGGTGTTGGCGCGGGCAGGTCACTTATCGTACAAAAATACGCGTGAAGGACTAAGCATACCATGGTGCAAGAGCCGCCAAGCCGGGTCGGACGCAGGCTGTCGGCGATAGTGGCCGCCGACGTAGCTGGCTATTCGCGGCTGATGGGTCTCGACGAAGCAGGCACCGCCCGCATCCTGCGCGAACACCGCGTTATGGCCGACGCGGTGGTAGCGAAACATGGCGGGCGCATCGTTAAGACTACGGGCGATGGCTTGCTGATCGAGTTTCCCTCGGTAGTCGATGCGGTCGATTGCGCGGTTGCGGTGCAAACGCTGATGGCCGAGCGCAATGTGGGTGTCCCGCAAGACCGACGCATGCTGTTTCGGATCGGTATCAACCTCGGCGACATCCTCATTGAGGGCGACGATATTCTCGGTGATGGCGTCAACGTCGCAGCTCGGCTGGAGGGCATCGCCGAACCAGGTGGTATCTGCATTTCGTCTTCGGCCTATGATCAGGTTTGTGGAAAAGTCGACGTCGAGTTCACCGATTTGGGCGAGCAGAACCTCAAGAATATCGCGCGTCCGGTACGCGCCTATGCCGTGAAGCGAAATGGGTTTGGCTTAAACAAACAGACCGGCGCAGTGCCGCATACGCCTTCCGCGCCGCGCTTGTCCATCGTCGTGCTCCCTTTCGCGAACATCGGCGGCGATCCCGAGCAGGACTATTTTGCCGATGGCGTAACGGAGAGCCTCACCACGGACCTTTCGCGCATCAGCTGGCTCGCTCGTGATCGCGCGCAACACGGCGTTCACCTTCAAGGGCAAAGCTCTGGACGTGAAGCAAATCGGACGCGAGTTGAATGTCCGCTATGTGCTTGAAGGCTCCGTGCAGCGCGGCGGAAATCGCCTTCGGGTAAACGCACAGCTGATCGACGCAGAAACCGGCAATCACCTTTGGGCGGAACGCTTCGATAAACCTGTCGCAGACCTGTTCGATATGCAAGACGAAATCGTCTCAAGGCTCGCCAACGCGCTAGACGCTCAACTCATCGCGGCGGAGGCTCGGCGAGCCGAAAACTCACTGCACCCCAATTCGATGGACCTGTATTTCCAGGGCAGGGCTCGCTGGAATAAGGGAATGACACCTGAATATATGGTGCAAGCGCGCGATTTGCTGGAACGCGCCCTGACGCTCGATCCGGACAACATAGAGGCGCTTATCGGCACGGCACAGGTTGACAGTGCCCTGGGTTCTAACCTTTTTACTCACGACCGGATCGCGCGTTTGGCGTCAGCTGAAGCGGCCTTGATCAAGGCTCTGTCGATCGCGCCGAACCATGCAGGTGCGCATTTGGTATTGGGCATCGTCCAGATATTTACGAACCGTGCGGTCCAAGGCATCGCCGAATGTGAGCGGGCGTTGGCGTTGGATCGAAATTTGGCCACCGCGCACGCTTTCATTGGTTTTGGCAAGTATGCTCTCGGCCACGCCGAGGAAACCGAGGCCCATGTCCAAGAGGCACTTCGTATCTCACCTCGCGATATCTTTGCTTACCAGTGGGCGATGTTCGCAGGCTTTGCGAAGTTGCTGCTCCATTCCGACGCGGATGCACTCGCTTGGCTGCGCCGTAGCATCGAGGCCAACCGCAATTTTCCCATCGCGCATTTCCTTCTCGCTGCTGCTTTGGCGCTGCTTGGGGAACTGGACCAGGCCAGGGCCGCCGCGCAAGCGGGCTTTGCACTCAACCCAGGTTTTACCATGCACATCTACTGCACCAATGCAGTGAGCGACAATCCAACTTATCTTGCCGGACGCGAGCGCATCTGCGAGGGCATGCGCCGGGCCGGGGTGCCGGAGGGCTAAGTTGTCGGCGAATTTCCGTCGGAAGCCACTTCCGCTAACGGGATGGTCAGACCGTGTTTCTGCCCCGCCAGCAAGAGGAGCCGGCAAGGGGCGCCAAAATCTTCGATGTCGCATATGGGTCAAAAGCTGACCTAACGACCCTAAAAGGGGACTTCCGCTCTGTAGCCATAATCAGAAGTTACAGCTGTCCTCCCGGGGCGTTCTCCGAGGCAAATTGCGATGGGAGACGGCAAGCTGTGATAAAACGGTAAGCCGCGACATATCTTAATCGGCTCCCGCTACGGCTCGCCCACAGATGGCAGGAGATGCAATTCGGCCATAGAGGACCTACTATCGTCTGCGGGTAGCCATGCGCGTGATGAGGGATGCAATGCGCCAGTCCTCGACGTTCGACCGCCGCTTGTTCATCAAGGCCGCTAGTCGTTTCGTTGGCGCGACGGCCGCGGCCGGAGGTCTGCTATCGCTTGGCCCATCGATGCCGGGAGCGCGTTCGCAGCCTAAAGCGCCAACGCCCGAGCCGCTCATCCAGCCGCCCGAGATGCACAGCGTCAACGGCGTGCTCGATGCGACGATTACGGCAGCGCCCGGACCGGTGCAGCTCGGCGATCGCGCGTTTACCGGACTGCTCTACAATGGCGCTTATGTGCCGCCCGCGCTACGAGCACGTCTGGGTGACACGCTGCGGATCACTTTCCGCAACAATCTGACCTCCGGGCTCGATCGTCCGGGCTACGTAGGCCCTATATGTGCCGGTGCCGGCACCGCGTCGAACCTACACTTTCACGGCATGAGCGTGTCGCCACTAGGCAACAGCGATAACGTATTCGTTCACATTCAACCCGGCGAAACATTCCAATACCAGGTGCGCATTCCAGCGCTCGGCCGGCAAGGTCCAGGCTTGTTCTGGTATCACCCTCATGCGCACGGGTTCGTCAATGATCAAATCCTTGGAGGTATGTCGGGTGCTCTGGTCGTCGATGGCATTGACCAGCTTTTCCCGCTGCTGCACGGATTGCCCGAGCGCTTTTTTCTAATCAAGCACGTCAAGTTTGGGGACGAAAGCGGAGTGGCTTCGATCAATGGTCAGATCAATCCCGCGGTCGCCATCCGCTCCGGCGAAATGCAATTTTGGCGCATTGCGCACATCGGAGCGTCCGATTTCTACAAACTTCGTATTGACGGCATGCCGCTTTACGTTATGGCAACCGATGGGCACGCGTTGTCGCAGCCACGCAAGATGACCGAGTTTTTCATTGGTCCCGGCGAGCGCATTGACGCCATTGCGATCGGTCCGCCGGCAGGGGAATACCCGATGCGAACCATTTCTTTTCAGAACGAAGCCTGGCGGCCGCCGGAACCGGTGCTGCAATTGGCGGTCATCTATTCCAGCGGTTTGTCGGAGAGTGCGGCGATCGAGGATAATATCTTGCGCCAGCGGGTCGCTGGGCCGCAATGGATAAACGACGTTCGCGCCGCGTCCATTGCGCGGCGCCGGACGCTATCTTATTCGCGCACCACCGACCGCAAGATATTCATGATTGACGGCCGCATTGTCGACGAGGCGCGCACCGACCAAACCGTCAAGTTCGGCGATACGGAAGAGTGGACGGTGGTCAACACGGATCAGCAGTATCACAGCTTCCACATTCACCAGACACCCTTCCTGGTGACGGAGGTAGGCGGCGTTTCTTGGCACGATGATAGCCTGCGCGACACTTTTTCAGTACCGCCGGCAACGGACCAAGGGCCTGGCGTGCTCAAGGTCGTCATTCCGTTCACCGATCCAGCAATCGTCGGTCGATTTGTGTACCATTGTCATGCAGTCGATCACGAAGACAAGGGCATGATGGGTATCATCGAAGTCGTCGCTTGAACGCACCGGGCGACCGTATATTTCCCGCCTATAAAAAGCTGTCAGACCGGGACAAGAGGTTGGCAACTGATGAGGGATACCACGTCCCGCCGCGTGGAGATTTGATGCCCCGGCGATTGAGCGCTTGAGCAATCGATCTAAGGGTCGTAGCTCCTTCGGAGCGGACCGCACGCAAAACCGGCGCCAGACTGTGAGCTAGATCGTCGGCGCTTTCGATCAACGTTACCCTTCCCAGATAACCCGCTTCAGCCAGGTTGACCGGATTTCCAAGCGCTGCCCCGGCTGCGTTTTTCGCCACCAGTGCGGCCTTAGTCCGTTCGGATATCAAGCGCTGCGTTCATTCTCGGCCAAGGCCGCGTAAAGGTGCAGCATAAATGGATCGGCGTCTCGACCAAGTTCGGCCGCGATGAAGGGCACACGCTGGGCCATCAGGCCGGTCACAAAAGCCACGTCACGCGAAAGCCGGTCGAGCTTGGCAACAACTACACTGCACTTCGCGGCTTTGCGGCGCTCAGGCCGGCCGCTAATTGAGGGCGCCGGTCCAGGGCGTCGGCCCCCTTCCCGGTTTCGGCTTCAACATACTCGGCTGCCATCTTGAGGGATTCCGAAGCAGCAAAGCGGTCGATTGCAGACCGCTGGGCGTCCAGGCCCAGGCCGGAGCAGTGCTGGCGTTGCGTAGAACCCAGAGGTATGCAATCGCCTGCTCCATGTCCAAACTGCATACCACCGGATGCGGTTTGGTCGTAGCGCAAACCAGAGCAACATCGTTGCTGTTTTTCGTGCTGCAGCAGCGCAGACGAACGCTCGAATGAAAAGGCCGCAGGCATTTTCGCGCTGCGACCACCGGGCTCAAAATAAATAGGTTTCAATACTTTCGAATTCGCCGCCCCGGTCCGTCGAAGACTGAACCGAGATTTTACAAGTGTGGAGTCAGAATTGCTGTTCCGGCCGAGGAACACCGCCAGTGTTGCGTAGCTGAGACACGGTAAGACCGCAACCTCCAATCTGGCCGCGCAAATCCGATACGTGCGTCGTCAACGTTGGGCTGGAAGCCATGGCGATGACAATCACTGGAAGTATTTCTTCGACAAATTTGATGCGGATATGCCGCAGTTCGATTTAAAAAGATTGGGTTCGGCAGTGGAACCGCAAATTTTCTGGCGCGGGATGTTTTCAGTTCATTAGCCTCATGGGCATTTCAGAACCGCATTGCAGGCCACGCCCATGATACTTGAAGCAACGTTTTGGATTGTTTGTGTCGCAGCTCACCGAATAATCGCCAAGGTTTATGATCGCCGGCGCGACGTCCTTTACGGACCTTATCTGCGGCGCGCCGATTGAGCGTTACGACGGGCAACCGGTCGACAATTTCAACGCCCGACGGATCGCATCGAGCCCCTCCACTTGGCAGTTGCTTGTCTCGGCAGCCGCCTTGGAGGGAATGCCGACGCCGTCCGCTTTCGCGTATTTGCGATTTGCTTTTCGTTCCCGCGCTTGGCGGATGAGACCGGCGTTGAGAAGGCGCCAGTGTCGACTAATGATGCGCGGTGGCACGACCGTTGAGGGCCGTTGCACGGCGAGCTTTGGCAGGTCATTGATTGGTATCGCCTTCGCCACGATCGCGGGGCCGGTGGAAGCTGTCGGCAGGCGGTCGGCGTTCGTCAGCGTGCCCTGCAGGGCGGTCGAGCCAACGTTTGCAAGACTGCCGTTGGGCCGGGCAAGGTTTTGCGCATTGGCGAGGTCAAAATGGCCAAAGGCAAACCTGAAGGAAGCAACCGCCGCCAGAAAAATGAGAAACGAAAAGCCAAGCCAAATCGTCCTGGTCAATCTGAGCCCCCACTCGCCGTATCCACCGCGAGCAGAAATACATCAGAACCATGGAATCAGGGACGGGCTGGGACGACCGATCTTAACATAGGGTTAACTGCGTTTCGCGCGAGTACCGAGATGAAGCGAACGCTCTTGCCGCGGGAAGGTGCAGGAGTCGGATCTCAGATGTTCTGGAAGAAATCGGCCAGTGGCCGACTTGCACCTGCGATGCCGCAATTGAGACGCTGCGCCTGCAAGCGCGCCGAACACTACCTATCGGGTAAACTAACAGCTCGGTGAGCACGCATCCTAGAATTCTCTCGCGAAACGGGTGCGTGCTCAGAATCATCACTACGTGTGCAATTGCGGTAAGCGACGTAACTCGGATTCGGCAACGACCTCGCCTTTACGAGATCGATAATATCTAAGAACGCTTTGCGATGCCTCCGCGTCGAGGCGACCGAATTTGTCTTTCATGCTATTCAGGTCTCTCGCAGAAAGACGGTGATTTTTTGCACTGAGAAAGAGCAACGACATCGCGGTTTCCCACGAGAAGCCGAGAGCCTTGGCCAGCACCAAGGTCAATTCACTGTTGTTGTCCAGTAACGCCCGCTCTACCACTTCGACAGGCAACGAACACAGCAGCGATAGACCCACGACGGCATCTTCGATCTTGTGAGATAGAGCGTATTCCAAGATCCTCTTCTCATTCAAATTGCCGTGTTGGTGTTGCACCGCCACCGTCCGCTTCGCGTGAAAATAGTCCTTGGACGCGGGACCGAATTTAGAATGCAGCGTGCCGGCAAGATCGGTCACTGATGTTTGAATAACCGTCGCTAAATCTGGACGTTCCTGCTCGAGCTTCTTTTTCACGTCTTCAGAAGCCTTGGAAATTAACTGATGAAAGACGTGCCTGGGGATATCCTTCCGCAGTCCGAGGTTCTCGGCAAGGATCGAATCGTTCTCAGAACGTTTAACCATGTGAAGGAAGCCGAAATTCGAGAAGCGCGCGCCGCCGTTCTTCGCAACGGAATTCACTACTGCCTGACTGCCGCGCGTCACGAGTTCGTCCGTAACACCTTCCGCTAGCGCTCTCCGCTTTGAAATAGCCAGAAGATGGACCTCACTTTTGCATCGGATATTGGCAATCAGGGTCTTGTTATCGAGCTTCTCAGAGTCGCGAAGGACGGGTCCCGCGACCGCAATCGAATCGTCAAAGGCAAGCCTTCTAATGACATTGGTCGGCGCATTGCCGGCGCAGGCGAGGCGCTCCGCAAGCCGGGCGCGAGCTACAACTTCGATCTCTTCGGCTAATCGTCCGATCACTTCGCCAAAAGTCCAGATATCGCTATCTGAATAGCGTCCTGCGATGAGCAAGTCGGTAGCGTGCCACAGGGCACGCTCGCGGCTTTCCGGAGATCCCTTGATAATGGCGTCGTCGAGCTCCTGAAGGATCGATGTAGCTTCGGGCATTGCCATAACCCCCCACTTATCCCGCATGAAGATTGAATTTCGACCGGCGATATCGCGCCCTCTTTCAAAATTGAAGAACCGAAGACGACGTTGATCTCGCTTTACCCTGAAGAGCGCACCGTCTGGTCGGTGACCATAAGCATCAATTGTCAAAAATTTTACGGGAAATTCGCTTGAATTTGGATGCGATCGCTACCGTTCATTAACTGAAGCGCATCGAGGCAACACTTAATTAGTGATCGCGCGCGACCTCTGTTTGGCGAGGCGTATGGAGCAAATGGTGTCACCACCCCAAGTCGGGCGATTCGGAAACCAGATGTTAAAGGTCCACACGCTGTCCGCTTCTGTCAGAAAGAGGGCATTAGCCAGCCGGGTCGGTGCGTCCGCAGTCAATGTCTGGTGAAATGCGAGCCGATCAACGCGAGGCTCGACTTAACCCAATCGCTCAAGGTTACTATGCGCAATTGGTTCGTAATTCCGGCAAAATGTAATTGATGGCCTGTAGCCGTTGCTGGAGTCGCAAGTGCGATGAAACGAACTAAGCTAGGGGTCGTAGAAGAACAGTGCCCATCCTGCAACGGCACTGGGGTAATACGACCCGTCAAGCAGCCGGCGCCAGGCCGCAGGATCTACCCACCTCGCTGCACGCAGTGCGAGGGTAAGGGGCGAATTACAAAGTCAACCGATCCGAACAAGAAAGCCATCCCTTGAGGTAAATCATCGCTCAGCGCGAATGATGATGATGCTGCCGAAACACTCATCACTCCTGCAAGGCGGGCTCACCCGCAATTCGTTGCCGCATTTCCTCGCACGTCTTGCGTACCTGCTCGCTGAGCAGCGCGCATTCCTCGATCCGAGCAAACATCTTCTTGGCGTCTTCCCGATAAGCGGTCGCGGTCTCCTGCATGACGGCAATTGCTTTGTGCACGTCCGCCGTCATCGCTTCGCACTTTTGCGCAGCCCGGATCAAATCGGCTCCCATCGCCTCCATTTCCTTGGCAGCGGCCTCGTATTCGCGGACGACAGCTTCGGCACTGAGCGAACCGACCTGTGACACCCCTTCCCGATGCTCGACATAATCGGGCATCGGCGCAATCTGCACCGCCCGAGCGAAAGGCGTATTTCGTCGTGGGATAATCTTGCCGATTTCTTGTTCGAGCTTATCGGTGCTGAGCGAAGGCGCGTCGTCTATTTCGTGGTTAACGGTCATGTTCGTGAACCTCCTGCAATTAGCGATAGTGAAAGCTAACAGCTTCAAATCATTGGAGTCATGGTTAATCTCACTGATTTTGCAGTGCAGCATTCGCGCTCTTGTGGGGCCGCAACACAACCCGCTGAGCGGTTAGCCGATTGGGCGTGCGCGTTGGCTCTAGCGGAGTGAAGAAGTCGACGTATTGCCCTCACCGTTTTCCTTCGACAGCAATCTCGACGAGATAGGGTCGATTTCCTGCAACAGCGCTTGCCAGGACCGAGGCAATGTCGTTGGCGCTTTCGACCCTGGTGCCTTCAACGCCCATGCCGGCCGCCAACTGCACAAAATCAAGATCCGGTCCCATCAGATCCATCTGTTGATAAGGATGCTGCGTCCCAGCCTCAAACTTCTGCCGCCAGACGTCCACATTATGCTTGAGAATGCGATACTCCCGGTTTGAAAGAACGACGAACACGATAGCGAGCTTGTGGTGAGCCGCAGTCCACAGCGCCTGGATGCTGTACATCGCCGAACCATCGCCAGAGACGGCAACGACAGGGCGATCGGGCATTGCGACCTTGACCCCTATCGCGCCAGCGAATCCCTGACCGATGCCGCCACCGCGACCGCCGAAATAATCGCCAAAGCCCCCATAGTCGAACGACCGTGCGAGGTCGAGACTAGCTGTGATGCTTTCATCCACAATCACCACATTGTCGGGCAGTCCCCGTCTGAGCTCGGCCGTCACCCGTGCCATTGAACTCGGCTCGCGATTCCAGCTCTTCTCCAGGCGCGCCCGATGCGCCTCTTTTTCGCGCTCACTCAACTCGGCCAGCATCTGATTGCGACGTTGCGCGGCAAGCTTGAACTCGGGTATTTGGTGCGAGCGCACAATATCCGCGAGCGCGCCAATGCTGGTCGTCATCTCGCCGACGATGCCGGCGTGGAGACGATGATTGAACGCCAAGCGCTCGGACGTTTCCTCGATCTGGACGACAACGGCGCCTTCGGGAAAATGGTCTCCCGACGCATACCAGATGTCCTCGAAGAATGGGCCGCCCAGCAGTACGATGAGATCGGCATCCTGAAATGCCTTGCGAACCTGCGCGGCATCGCCAGGGAGCGATTGGCGATAGTTCGGGTGGCTCGTCGGAAACGACGCATGAGCGCGCAAACCCTCAAACCATACTGATGCGCCAATCGTTTCAGCCAAAGTGACGAGGGCTCCATGAGCTCCGGATCGTGCGACATCATCGCCGGCAACGATCGCGGGCCTCGCCGATTTCAGAAGCAATGAGACAACCTCCTCAAGACCCCTGGGATCCGGAAGAGTGGAACGCCACAATTTGTCGGGCGCGATAGGTTCTACCGAGGTCTCCTGCTCCATCACGTCAATCGGGAGAGAGACGAAGACTGGCCCCTTGGGCGCATCGGTTGCGACTTTGAAAGCACGGCGCAGAACCGGAGCAATCTCGTCAGCCCGCTCAACCTGCACGCTCCACTTGGTGACGGGTGCAGCCATGGCGACGAGATCATGACCTAGCAGCGGATTGGCGAGCCGCATGCGCGTATCCTGCTGTCCCGCCGTCACGATGAGGGGTGAATTGGCCTTGAACGCGCCGTACAGCGATCCAATCGCATTTCCCAGTCCAGGGGCGACATGAACGTTGGCAACAGCCACATCGCCGGTGGCTTGCGCATAGAAACTCGCCGCCCCGACCGCAACGCCCTCATGCAAAGCCATGACGTATTCAATCTTGGGATAGGCAGCCAGACTGTCGAGCAGCGGAGTTTCTGTCGTTCCGGGATTGCCAAAGATATGGCGCACACCGTTCGACACCAGCGCCTCCATCAACACACGCCGTCCCCGCATTCTCTTCCTCCTTTGCAGCCACCGCTTTTCAGGGACGATAGCACGCAAGCAACAGCCGCTCTAGGCAAGCGCCCGAGGGGGTGTGGAGCCCAGAAGGCGAAAATGCTGACGTGCGACTTAAGCTCGGCCAATCTTAAATCGTGACTTCCCTAATTGGCGGCGACATGCCCGATATAGTTTGATCACGGGCCCTGCCCCGACCTGCCGGCTTCCCTTCCTCGAACCAGTGAGTGAACTCCGGCCATGAAGGGGATGCTCTGCAACACGTCTCATTTCCTGAGAAGGTCGAGGTACGCGCATGCTCTGAGACGCGTTACCTTCGGTGTAACGTGGGGGAAGCAGGGCTACGCTTCGGCATCATCATCGAGCCCGAAGCTGGCCGAGGCGAAACCCGTGACATCGAGCGCCGGAAGCCGGGTGACCTGCGAGCCGAACGGCGGTCGTGGAAAGTTCGTGGAAATCATCTCTTCGCCGGCCAGGCGCATGGCGCCTAAGCCATTGAAGAAGATGGTGGGCACGACAGGGATCGAACCTGTGACCCCTACCATGTCAAGGTAGTGCTCTCCCGCTGAGCTACGTGCCCTAGATCCGGATAACCATTCTTCGAATGGTCATCCCGCTCCAGCTTTATCTCAGGGCATGATCTTTTCGGAAAACCGGTATCCACTTATCCGGATCAGGCCCCAATTCGTATTGGGTGGGGTCCGTATATCGGCTCCAAAGCGGGCCCGCAAGGATGGATGAGCCAATAATCGGGCCGAATCAGAGGCTAGTCAGGCCGCCAGCATCTTGTTCACTTCGCTGACCAATTCCCGCAGGTGGACCGGTTTTGCCAACACCTTGGCGTTTTTGGGCGCCTCCGAATCGGAATTAAGCGCCACCGCTGCAAAACCGGTGATGAACATGATCTTGATGTCGGGATCGAGTTCCGAGGCGCGGCGCGCCAGCTCGATACCATCCATTTCGGGCATCACGATATCGGTCAGCAGCATCTCGAACGGCTCCTCGCGCAGCCGCTGATAGGCCGACATGCCGTTATCATGGGACGAGACCTGAAATCCGGCGTTTTCGAGCGCCTTGACCAGGAAGCGGCGCATGTCGTTGTCGTCTTCGGCGAGGAGGATCTTGTGCATGGTGTTGTTCGTCGAATCCGGCGTACGAGGATCAATCCACCCACTAAGCCCGATAGAGGGTAAATTTCGGGTGAAAGGTGACGGCGTAGTGATGGTAACGAGGCCGGCTATTTCTGACCCGGAAGGTCCCCCGAATCAAACAGATCAGGGCTTTTGGTGCGTTTGAGACACGTTCCAGCAGCTTTGCGGCTTTTTTCGCTTGGCAGGATGGTCGTGATTACCGACAATGCGTCCTCATAAATACTTGCGTTTTTCCGGCAGAATCTGCTGCATTGGGGATCGCGAATCCAAGGGACGGCGCCCCACGATGACCGAGTTTGATGGCGACTTGTCGCCTCCGTTCGAGATCGCAGAGCCGGCCATGTGGCGGGCGCCGATCATCTTCAATTCCCCCCATTCCGGCTCGGTCTATCCGCGCGAATTCCTCAACACGTCCCGGATCGATCTGACCGCGCTGCGCCGCTCCGAAGATTTGTTCATGGACGAATTGATCGCCGATCTCTGCGATCGCGGTTTTCCGACGGTCCGGGTCAATTTCCCGCGCTCCTATGTCGACGTGAATCGGGAGCCCTACGAACTCGATCCGCGGATGTTCACCGGGCGGCTACCGAGCTTTGCCAACACGCGCTCGATGCGGGTCGCCGGCGGTCTCGGCACCATCCCGCGCGTGGTCGGCGACGGGCAGGAGATCTATCGCGAGCGGCTGAGCGTCGACGAGGCGTTGGGGCGGATCGAGGCGCTCTACAAGCCCTATCACCGCGCGCTGCGGCGGCTGATCAACAAGGCGCATCAGGCCTTCGGAACCGTGATCCTGGTGGATTGTCATTCGATGCCGTCGATCGGCGTATCGCGCGACGAGCCCCGGCGCCCCGACATCGTGATCGGCGATCGCTACGGCACCAGTTGCGCGAACCTGCTTCCCGACCTCGTCGAGGAAATCATGAGCGGGCTCGGCTATTCGATCGGACGCAACAAGCCCTATGCCGGCGGCTTCATCACCGAGCATTACGGCAACCCCGCGAGCGGACTGCACACGGTGCAGCTCGAACTCAACCGCGCGGTCTACATGGACGAGCGGCGCCGCGAACGCTCACCGCGATTTGCGCAAGTGGTCGCCGACTTCGCAAGCCTTGCGGACGCGCTGGCCGCGGTACCGCTCGGCGATCTCGGCCCGTTCCAGGCCGCGGCGGAGTAGCTAGTCCTTCGATTGAAGCGTTGGACAGCGCGATTGACGCGTCGCCGCCCGGACCACCCACTGATTTGGCGGATGTTGAGGCACACATTCCGCCTGCTTCGCTGCCGGAATGAACCGTAGACTTCGGTCATAGCCTCCGACAATGGGCTGAACGAAGTCGAAGGCCCCCAGATAGGTCCAATCGTCAGAAGGTATGCGGAATGCGCGCGAAACCTTCAATTGATCCGTGTCTATCAGGATGTCCTCTCCGTCGGGTCCCAAGATCGCGATACTTTTGCCGTCGGCTAGATAGAGACTGGTGCGGGCACGATGAGGCCAATCCCAGCCCGGCATGTTGTATACGATACGCCCGTGCGATGTGGTGAGCGTCAGGTATCGACCGCTTTCCTGCATTCCGTCCCTGAAGGTGTCGTTTGTCCGGAAGAACTCCAGCCGAACCGTGACGTCGTACCCGGGAATGCGAAAGTTCTCCGAAAAAACCGGCACGAACACATGATAAAGTACAAAGCCAATCAGGAGCGCGCAGCCCACCATGAAAGGCGATATCAAGATCAGAAAAGCAACAACCAGTCCGTAGCGCCACAGGAAGAGCGCCAACAGGCCTGCGAGCGGCGAACCGATCAAAACGGCAGCCGACGGCGCGGCCAAAATCCCCGCCCCGCACAACGCAGTTATTAGTGCCACGCGGCCAACCCGACTGACCGTCGTAGGTGATTGGAATGAAGATCTCGCCAAGCCTGCCAAAGCGCACCATTTGCAATCGAGTTCCGCAGCTAACAGCGGCTTTCTTTGCAAGTGATTGAACCCCGAAGACGACTTTTACTGGTTCGGGTGGATTGGCTTTGTGGGGTCTCAAGGAAAAAAGGGCCGCTTGAATGAACAAGCGGCCCAAGTCTAGGGAGGAAACGCCCAAGGAGGGCAGCGATAGCGCGAGGCGCTACCGCACCGCAACAATATGCGGCCGCGCTGCACAAAACGCAAGGGTTTTCGAAACATTTTCTGCGGTATCCCGGCAAGGCTGGCGATTATGCAACACGTCAATCCAACGAAATTATTCGAGTTATTTCAATATGTTAAGAGATTTTACGCATAGAGCTTCACGTTGCTGAGCCGCCACAATCCACAAAAATCCCGATTTCGTGATTGACGCTCACACCAAAAATACACGCCTAAGCGAACCCGAATCGAAAGCAGGAGATGATCGATGAGGGTGCGAATAACGCTCCGTTAACCGTGCGCATGGTGCAGGATTGAGCTAGGCAAGAGCCCTCGGATTCTCACCCGCTTCGTATCTCAGGAAACCGCCGTGACGGTCATTGATTTCACAGCCTTCATCGGCCGCCTCGCGACCGCTTCCGGCGAAACCATTTTGCCGTTTTTTCGGACATCGCTGTCGATTGATAACAAAAGCGCCAGCGATTTCGATCCCGTTACCGAGGCCGACCGCGCCGCCGAAGCGGTGATGCGCCGAATGATCAAGGGCAACTTTCCCCAGCATGGCATCGTCGGCGAGGAATTCGGCAATGAGCGCGAAGACGCCGAATATGTCTGGGTGCTCGATCCGATCGACGGCACCAAGTCTTTCATCGCGGGCTTTCCGATCTGGGGCACGCTGATCGCGCTCTTGCACAAGGGCACGCCGGTGTTCGGGATGATGCATCAGCCCTTTATCGGCGAGCGCTTTTCCGGCGACAGCGGCTCGGCGCATTATTCCGGTCCGTCCGGCGCACGAAAACTGACGGTGCGGCGCTGCGCATCGCTGAAGGAAGCGACCTCCTACACCACCAGTCCGTTGCTGATGAACGCCGCCGACCGCGCCGCCTTCGGTCGGGTCGAGAACGCGGCGCGGCTGACGCGCTATGGCGGCGATTGCTATTCCTACTGCATGCTGGCGGCCGGCCATCTCGATCTCGTGGTCGAGACCGAACTGAAACCCTATGACATTGCAGCCCTGATCCCGATCATCACCGGGGCAGGTGGCGTCGTCACCACCTGGGACGGCAAGCCCGCCCAGAACGGCGGTCGCATCATCGCCGCCGGCGACGCCCGCGTGCACGAAGCGGCGATGAAGCTGCTGAACAACTAGGCATCAAGCTCTTGATAGAGCGATGACTTCTTCGAATCGTCATCCCGCTCCGTCTTTTGTTTGAGCATGATCTCCGCGTAAACGCTTGCGTTTGTCGCGAGAAAAACCGGTACCCACTTTTCCGGATCATGCTCTAGAATTACTGCAACGAATAAAACCTGCCCGCAGAGGCAGGGCTGCGGGGAGGCTTGCATGAAATTTCTTGGTGCGTTGGCAACCGGACTATCGCTGCTGCTGCTGCCGGCGCTGGCCGCAGCGCAGGATTTTCCGAGCAAACCGATCAAGCTGATCGTGCCGTTTCCGCCTGGCGGGCCGAACGACATCATCGCCCGGGTGGTCGGGCAGCGCATGTCGGAACTGGTCAGACAGCCGATCGTGATCGAAAATCGCAGCGGACAGGCCGGGGTGTTGGGTACTGACGCGATCGCGAAAGCCATACCCGACGGCTACACAATCGGCATCGTGAGTGCGAGCGCGCTCGTCATCAACCCCTCGATGGAAAAAGTTCCCTACGACGTGCGGAAGGACTTTGCCCCGGTCACGCTGAATGTGACGGTGCCGGAAATGCTTGTCGTCGCGAGCAACGTTCCCGCCAACAACATGGCCGAGCTCGTCGCACTCGCCAAGGCACAGCCGGGCAAACTCAATTTTGCTTCGGCCGGCGTCGGCGGCCTGCCGCATCTGGCCGGCGAATTGTTCAAGCTAACCGCAAAACTCGACATCGTGCATGTGCCCTATCGCGGCGCCGCGCCTGCGATCAACGATCTGCTCGGCCAGCAGGTTCAGATGACGTTCCTCGACCTGCCAGTGATTCTGCCGCACATCAAAGCCGGCTCACTGCGGCCGATTGCGCTGGGCGCGCCTACGCGTTCGCCCACCGCGCCCGACGTGCCGACCACCGCGGAAGTCGGCATGCCCGATCTCCTGATCGAGAACTGGTACGGCATGCTCGCGCCAGGAGGCACGCCGGAGAAGATCGTCGCCACCCTGAACCGCATCACCAACGAGGCGATGGCCGACCCCGGCGTCAAGGCGAAGCTCGCCGAGCAGGGTCTTACCGTGGCTGGCGATAGTTCAGAGCATTTCCGCGGTTTCATCGACAGCGAAATCAAAAAATGGGTCAAGGTGATCAAGGATGCCGGCCTCGAGACCGCGAAGTAATCGCGTTCCCAAAAAATGTGGATAACGGTTCGCGCTGAGAAAACGCGTCGAACAATAGGAATCAGCGCGGCGCCATCTTGCGCAGATGCTCGGCCAATTGCTGCGCTGGCTTTGGCAGCGACTTGAAGCTGCGGGCGCAGATCGCAAGCCGCCGGTTGGCCCAGGAATCCCTGATCCTGACAACATCGATCTTCATCGACCGCGCGCAACGCCTTGCCGCCACTTCGGGCATCACGGCGACGCCGATGCCGGCCGCCACCATCTGGCCGATCGCATCGAAATTATTCATCCGCGCACGAAACCGCAGGCGAGCGCCGAGCCGCGCGGCGTGCCCGGTGACATGGGCGTGCAACGCGCTCGAGGTGATCAACCCGACAAAGTCGCGTTCGACCACCTCGCGAAAATCGATTTGCCGCCGGCCGGTCAACTCACCTTCGCGCGGAGCGACAAGAACGAGGCGGTCTTCGCTGAACGGTATCCGCTCGATCGTGGCCGGCAGTGCGTGCTCCGCGGCTAATCCAAGCTCGGCGGCGCCGGTCACGATGGCATGTGCGATCTCGCCGCTTTCGCGCTCCTCGACGTCGATCGAGATGTGCGGGTGCTGGCCAAGGAAGGCGGCGAGCGCCTTCGGCAGATATTCCGAGATACCCGATGTATTGGCGAGGAGGCGGACGGTCGCCTTCATCCCCTTCGCAAATTCGGCGAGATCGCCACGCAGCGCCTCTACATTATGGATGACGATCCGGGCATGATCGAGCAGGCTTTCACCGGCCGCGGTCAACTCGACGCCGCGGCGGCCGCGCGTGAGCAACGAAACCCCAAGCGCCGCCTCCAGCCCCTTGATCCGCTCGCTTGCCGAGGCCAGCGCCAAATGCACGCGCTCGGCGCCATTGGTGATGCTGCGGGTCTCGGCGACCGCGATGAAAAGCTGAAGGTCGACCAGATCGAAACGCATGGCGATATCCCCCATAGCGTTTTCGAGCGACGTGGACACCCGGTTCGCGCTGAGAAAACGCGCAAAATGAAAGCAAGCCTTCGGCATGGCCAAAGGCTGTCTCCGTAATCTCCAGATTGTGCCGATATCGCTGATCGGTCAATGTAATCCCATGTTCGATTCCCTGTTAATTCTCATCGCTATCGCGTTCCTGCTGGCCGGTTTCGTCAAGGGCGCGCTGGGGCTTGGCCTGCCGACGGTGTCGATGGGCCTGCTCGCGGTGTCGATGCCGCCGGCGCAGGCGCTCGCCATCGTGATCGTGCCGGCGATCGTCACCAATATCTGGCAAACCTTCGTCGGCCCCTATCTGGCCGACATCATCCGGCGGTTATGGCCGTTGCTGGTGGGAACCGCGGCGGGCATCTGGCTGAACGCTGGATCGCTCACCGGTCCTTATGCCCACTACACCACGATCGCCCTCGGCCTGTTGCTGGCGCTCAATGCCGTCATCGGCCTGAGCAAGTTCAACTTCAAGGTCGCGCCTCAAAACGAGGGATGGCTCGGCGGCATCGTCGGCCTCATCACCGGCATGATTTCGGCTGCGACCGGTGTGCAGGTCATTCCGTCGGTGCCGTTCATGCAGGCGATCGGCATGGAGAAGGACGAACTGATTCAGGCGCTGGGCGTGTTCTTCACCGTGGCGACCGTGACGCTCGGCTTCAACCTCACCAGCGCCGGCCTGCTGACGGCGGCAACCGCGCTGCCGGGCGGCGTCGCCATGGCGGGCTCGTTCGCCGGCATGTTTATCGGCCAGGCGGTTCGCTCGCGGCTGCAGCCGGACCTGTTCCGGCGCTGGTTCCAGATTACGATGATCCTGCTTGGATTCTATCTCGCCGGCAGCACGATCCTGAATATCCACGGCTGAAGGATATCGGCTGGCGAGTAACGGCTGACAGATGAATTCAGCGGGTCTCCAGCATGGCGACGCGGAAACCGAGATAGACGAACAGCCCGCCCAATACACGGTTGATCCAGACCATCACGGCTTTGGTTTGACCTTGGGATTGCCGGATGCGGCTGGCTGCCTTCGCCGCGAAGGCTGCGACGCCGAGGCACCACAGCGTGCCGTTAAAGATGAAGATCAGGCCGAGCAGCAGGAAAGCGGATGTCTTGTGCGGCGAATCTGCCGCCACGAATTGCGGCAGGAATGCCAGGAAAAACAGCGCCACCTTCGGATTGAGCGCATTCGTCAACACGCCCTGCCAGAATACGCGGCTGAGCTGCGTCTCACCGCTCGGCGCCGTGACATGCGCCCCTGGCTGCGAATGTGACAGCAGCATCTGAATGCCTGTCACAAACAGATAGGCCGCGCCGATCAGTTTTATGACAGCGAACGCGGCCGATGACGCCATCAACAGCGCCGACAGGCCGATCGCGGCGGCAAACACGTGAAGGAGACAGCCGCAACTGATACCGATCGCCGCCGCCGCCCCGCCGCGCCACCCCAACTGGATGCTGCGGCCGATGATATAGGCCGTATCCGGCCCCGGCGTCACATTCAGCAACAATCCGGAGAAGACGAAGAGCCAGAGTTCGTGAATGCCGAGGGTCTCAGCCATCATTGTTTGCAGGTTCCACCCCTGCCCTCATTTCCTGCCAATCCATTTCAACACATTCGCACACCAACAAGGTACCAATCCTGTGCGATTGCATTTATTATCATCCCGGATCGGGCGTTTCGCCACATAGAGCGAATTTTATAAACATTGGAATCGATTGGCCGGCCACGTAGTGATATGTGCCGGTCGTGGAGTCGAGGGGATATGGAGAGACGGCTAGCTGCTATCGTCTGCGCGGACGTCGCCGGTTACTCCCGCATGATGGGGACCGACGAGGCAGGCACGCACGCGACCTTCAAGGCCCATCGAAGCGCGATCTACCCGATCATCCTCAACCACGGCGGCCGCGTGGTGAAGAATACCGGCGACGGCTTCCTGCTGGAATTTCCGAGCATCGTCGGCGCCATCGAGGCCGCCGTCGCGATGCAGGGGCTAATGGCGGAACGAAACCTCCACCTCCCCGCGGACCGCTCCATGCAATTCCGCATGGGCATCCACATGGGCGACGTGATGGCCGACGAGGACGAGGTGTTCGGCGACGATGTCAACATCGCCGTCCGCCTGGAATCGGTGGCCGCCCCCGGCGGTGTGGCGGTCTCGGGCAAGGCCTGTCACGAGGCCGGCAAGCGCCTCAGCGTCACTCTGGTCGATGCCGGCCCCCACCGGTTCAAGAACATCGAGGAGCCGGTGCAAGTCTGGGCCTGGGACCCTGCCGGGTCGGAGGCAGGCGGTCGCGAACTTAAGGCGACATCGGCCGCGACATCGCACCTGGCGAGCCAGTACCGGACGGCGATTGTGGGCGTGCTGCCCTTCGCCAACCTCAGTGACAGCGCGGACGAATATTTTTCCGACGGGCTGACCGAGGATCTGATCCACGCGCTGTCGCTGCAATCGTTCTATCGGGTGCTGAGCCGGAATTCGACGTTTGCGTACAAGGGCAGAAATCTGGGTACCCGCCTGATCGCCCGCGAGATCGACGCGACCTATCTGATCCAGGGCTCGGTGCGGCGCTCCGGGCCCAAAATTCGCGTCACCGCCGAATTGATCGCGCCCGAGAACGGCGAGCAATTATGGACCGGCCGATATGACCGCGACATGGGCGATCTGTTTGCGATGCAGGACGAGATCACCACCAGCCTGTCGGTGGCGATAGCGGCGGAGATCTACCGCGCGGAAGCCTCCGCGCCGGCCCGGATATCCACCGACCTGACGGCATGGGACCGGTTCCTGAAGGGCCTTTCCCATTACTATCAGCAGACCAAGACCGATTTCGAAACCTCGATCGCGCTGTTCAAGGAAGCCATTGCGCTCGATCCGGGGCTTTCCATCGCGCGCGCCTATCTTGCCACCATCATGATCCAGGGCATCCAGTACGGATGGATCAAGAGCACGCGCGAATTTTGGACCACCGCCATGGCTCTCGCCGAAAGCAGCGTTCGGCTCGATCCACGTTCGTCCTTTGCGTTTCAGGTCCTGGCCTATATCCACGCGATGGAAGGGCACTACGAGGAAGCCATGGACGCCGGCCGAAGAGCGGCAGGTTTGAATCCGTACGATATGGGTGCCCGCGGCGTTCTCGGGATGTGTCATTTCGCGAGCGGCGAGCACCGGCAGGCCATCGAATTTTTTTCGATGGCGGCCCAACGCGGCAACAGCGACCCCCGATACCAATGGGCGGTCACGAGCGCGTTCAGCCATTATTTGCTGGGACAGTATGATGCTTCACTTTCCTGGGCGCGCGAAGGGTTGTACGTGCATCCCAGCCATCTTCAGGCGCTCGCGGTGCGGGCGGCAGCACTCGCGCAACTCGGACGAGCCGACGAAGCGGCAAACGCAACCGAAGTTCTGCTGCGCAACTACCCGACGCTGACCGTCGAAAAATATTTGCGGAATTTCCACTGGAAGATGCCGACCGATATCGCCCACTATCGCGAGGGGCTGGTGAAGGCCGGCATACCCTATTCAAAACTAACGCTGGTCGGGTCGGCCCCGAAGCTCGCCATGGATTCCTGACCGGGCAGGATGGGTTTTCATCGGGCCGTCATCACGCACGCGGCCTGCTCGCTGGCCAAATGCATCTCAAGTACATCTTCGGCATTCAGTTGACAGACCGCAGAATTCCGCGAAAACTCAGCGCATCCAGAAGTAGTGCGACGCACGCAAATTCGCTTTTCAAGACTTTCGTTCTCCCCGCGCGGACTGTCCTTTCATTCGCTGCTCCCAAGGATTTTGATCCATGACAGACGATCAATCAGGTAACGGGCAGATTCCCGTTTCACCCAACAATCCCTGTCCCTTCTTGCGCGCGCTCGTTGCAAACGGTTACGTCGCCGGCCACATCGTGCCGCTGCCAAAGATTGCCACAACGATCGAGAAGGCATCCGGCGAAACGGGGGCGAACCAGACAAAGGTTTGGCTGGAAACCTACGGCGTCGCGCTGATTGCGAACGGGCTCAATCCGCTGCGCCAGTTGCAAAGCGCGATGACCGGCGCGGTGCTCGACGAACTTCGCAATGGCCCGCTCGACAAGCACGGCGCCGGATCGCGCATCCTCGGCGTCGACGCCCATGTGCATGAGGGCGAAATCGACCGCCTCGCCACCTTCGGCAAGGACAGGCCGGACGGCGCCGGCGGCGTTGAGCGCGGGCTGAATGCCAAGGAAATCGCGATCTACATGGCCGCAAACATCAAGCGCGCCGAGGATTCGAATTCGGGCCGATGGTACTACCCGATCCTGATGAAGGGCGAATGGCCGGTCCTGCTCAACATCATGGGCAAGGGTGAAGGCGACGAGCGCTATCTCAGCGTGGCCGAGGTCCGGACGCTGTTCGTCGAACGGCGTTTCCCCGACCGGATCGTCGCGCGCCTGCCCTCGCCGCCGGGTAGTTGATGATCACTTGAACAGCGGCGTGCCCGGCACGAAGGCGTCGAACGCCGCCCAGAACTGCGCGCGGTAGCGATCCTGCTCCTGCAAGATCTCGTGCTTGGAGCCCGCGATCACCAGATGTGAGCCGGCGCGCAAGTGATAGGCGAACTCCTCGATCGCCGCGGTCGAAACAATCGTGTCGCTGCTGGCGGCCAGCATCAGGATCGGCTGGCGGATTTCGGACGGATAATTCGCCCCGCGAAAAATATGCATCGCCTTGAAGGCGGTATCGGCCCAGGCCACCGTCGGCGAGCCGATGCCGAGGGTGGGATCCTCCTCGAGGATCGCCGCATTGCGCGCAAAGCGCACGGGATCGCTGGTGAAGGGATTGTTGATGAAGGATTCCGACCCGGTCAGCGCATCGCTGCCGCCGGGGACGTAGCGGCCGCCCTGCCCTGTCAGTCGCATGAACCGCAGCAGCGCTCGCGCGGCAAACGAGGTCCGCCGGCCCGGCAGATCGATCATCGGCGCCGACAGCACCATGCGATCGAACCAGCGTTTTCCCGCATGCGCGACGCGGAGCATCACCGCGCCGCCCATCGAATGCGCCAGCGCGAAATAGGGCGGCGGGCAATCCGGCAGCACCACTTGCTGCACGAAGGTTTCGACGTCGATTTCGAAATCGGAGAAATCGCGGACGTAACCCTTGCGCGGATCGCGCAAGCGCCGCGACGAATGACCCTGTCCGCGCCAGTCGATCATCGCCACCGCAAAACCGCGATCGCGCAAGTCCCGCACGGTCTCGAAGTATTTTTCGATCTGCTCGCTGCGCCCGGTGAAGACGCAGACCGTGCCCTTGCGCCCCGCAGGCGGCGCCCAGCGCGCGAAGCGCAATTCGGCGCCGTCGGGAGTCTTGATAGTGCCGCTGACGACGTCCTCCGGAACCGGATTGGCAGGGATCGAGACGAGCGTCATGAAGGGAACCGGCTAGGTGAAAAGGGCTGGAAATCAAGGAGGGAACGGTAAAAAGGGACGGCGTTTCGCCCCCTCTTGAACGCCGTTTGACCCCCTCCCATATCATTTCTGTGCAGGCCACTACCAGTGTTTCGGAAGACCGAAACTCTGAGGATGCACATGGACTAAAGCCCGGCCCGATGGCGGGCGGGTTAATTTAAACAGTCGCTCAATGGAGGACTACCCTATGCGTACCTACGATCTCGCTCCGTTTTACCGTTCCACCGTCGGCTTCGACCGCTTCTTCAACCTGCTCGATCAGGCAGCCACAGACGGCAGCCCCGGTTATCCCCCCTACAATATCGAGCGTACCGGTGAGAACGCTTACCGCATCAGCGTTGCAGTTTCCGGATTCTCGCAAGGCGAGCTTTCGATCGTCGCGAAAGAAAACACGCTGACGATCAAGGGCGAGAAATCCGCCAACGAGAACGGCAAGGACAAGTCCGAAGTGCTGTATCGCGGCATTGCCGCACGCGCCTTCGAACGCGTATTCCAGCTTGCCGATTTCGTACAGGTCAAGGATGCTTCGCTCGAGCACGGCCTGCTCCACGTCGATCTCGTACGCGAGATTCCCGAAGCCAAAAAGCCGCGGAACATTCCGATCGGCACCGGCTCGCGGACCCCGCAGGTGGTCGACGGTTCGGCCAGCAAGGTCGCCGCGTAACGCCACCGAATTTTCAGCAGATATTGGCTGAAGCGAAAACGCCCCGGGAGACCGGGGCGTTTTTTGTTTCTGGATGATTGAACATTGTTGTCGTTCCTGCGTTCGCGGGGACGGCGAAGGAATTGCGCCATGTTGCGGCCGCCGGATTGATGCGCGTGCCGATTAACAGCGAATTTAACAGATATCCCGCTACCCAAAGCGTAACTTTCACATCGCGAGGACGAACTCATTTTTGAAATGTGTTGTAACCGAAAGAGCAAGTCAGGAAAACCAATGACGAAATTGAAGATCGTAGCGGCGCTGGCAGCCAGCTTGTTTGCGGCATCGTTCAGCGCGTCCGGCGCATACGCACAGGGCCCTGCACCGTTCGTAGCCCGCAATGTCGTGCTGGTGCACGGCGCATGGGCGGACGGATCAAGCTGGGCCGAAGTCATTCCGCGGCTTCAAGCGGCCGGCCTTCACGTCACCGCGGTGCAGAATCCACTGACCTCGCTCGAAGACTCCGCCACCGCGACCCGCCGCGTGTTGGCGCAGCAGGACGGCCCGACCGTGCTGGTGGCCCATTCCTGGGGAGGCACGGTCATCAGCGAAGTCGGCACCGATCCGAAGGTGACGGCGCTGGTCTACATCGCGGCGCGCGCGCCCGACACCAACGAGGATTTTGTCGCGCTCTCCGGAAAATTTCCGGCCGGCGCTGCGCGCGCCGGCGTCCAGACGCATGACGGCTTCACCACATTGTCGGAGGACGCGTTCCTGAAATATTTTGCGAATGGCGTCGATCCCAAAACGGCAAAGGTACTTTATGCGGTGCAGTGGCCCACCGCTGCCTCGATCTTTGGCGGAAAGACCACTGCGGCGGCGTGGCATTCGAAACCGTCTTGGTACGCGGTGTCGAAGCTCGATCAGACCATCAATCCCGACCTCGAACGATTTCTGGCCAAGCGCATGAACGCGACAACGGTGGAACTGGAAGCAGGTCACCTGTCGCTCGTCTCGCACCCGAAGGAGGTCGCCGACCTGATCCTGGCCGCCGCTGGTCATAGGGACTAACGCTTACCGCAACGAAAAACGCCTCGAGGAAAATCGGGGCTTTTTTTCGTCATTCCGGATGCGCCTTGGCGCAGGCCCGAAATGACATCCAGACTGGAGCCTCCTCACTCCAGCCCCTGCGCCTTCGGCATGTCCTGTGTCGGCTGAAGCGATGGTGCGGGGGCTTTGGCCTGGCCGACGGTGGGTGCGGTTGCTTGCTGGGTCGCCGGTACCTCTGCCGGCTTCGGCTGCACCGCCGCCGATTGCTGGGCAGGTGCCGTTGATTCTGTCGCGGATGGTTCGGGCGCGGACTTTGACGCGAGCGGGTTCGCCTTCGGCAACGGCACGGTGCGGCTTGCGACATGCGGGACGGATCGCGGCGGCCGCGGGCCACCCCTGACATCGGTCGGCGGCGACATCGCGCCAGGCGGACCGTTGGCGACGGCCACGTCGTTGAAATTGCCCCCCATGCCGTAAGCCGGCACGAAGCGAATGACACGCCCGTTGCGCGCATCGATCACAAGCCGGCCGTCTTCCCCGCCGCGATCGATCACCGCGATCGTATAGACGTAGCCGCGCTGATGCGGGATGCCGAGCGGAGAAAAGCCGCTCTCGCGAACAACAGTATAGACCTCCATGGGCGGCAGCAGCCTCGGGCGCCGGCACCGCCGCGTAGGGACCGCCGACGTCGGAGACCGCTGTAGATCGCGCGCGGCCGGTTTCGTTGGGCAAAAGCGTCTGCGCCTGCGCGCCGCCAGCGACGAGAACCAGCCCCGCCGTCAAAACCCAACCCGTGAACAACTTCATCACCCAGTACTCCCTTAAAGCCCCCCGGTCCAAGTTCTGGGCGTGGAGCGCTTTGCCCTCTTGCCCGCCATCCCCGGAGCGAATTCAATTCGTCTCCCCGGGCGACCTTCATTCGTCCCCAAGCGGAATTTCATTGCGAAATCCGGCGGTCCTTGGGCCGGATCGCGGCGCGTTTGCTTCAAATCCGGGGCGGCGCGTTTTGCCCGCTACAGGCAGGGATCAGCCATGCGGGCGAGGACTTTCACGCGCTTGTATGATACAGAAAAATTTGGCATGGTGACAGGTAGGACAGCATCACTGTCTCAATTACGGGGCCGTCCCGGCACAGGGATTGCAACGCAACCGTGGTGCTTAGGGCTCCAAGGCTTAGAAAAGTCGAAGGCTTCGAGCTCCAAGGCAGTGCAGGCAAGGCCGTTCCTCGGGGACGTTGAACGCCCAAGCCTGAATTTAGGAAATTGCGGCTCGCGGAGGACGAGCGGTGGCCCGGTGGGTGCCGCAAGCGCCCAAGGTGCGCCGACGATGGAGAGGCCCAAAGCCTGATTGAGGGGATTGAGATGAGCGGGTCGGAATTCGAGCGCGAAAACATCGTGACAGAAACGCTGTCGGCGAACGCGGCTTCGAAACCGGCCGACACTTCGTCGGATAATTCTTCGCACGAGCACAACCATGAGCACACTTGGCGTCCGCCGGCCGAGGGCATGTATGATTTGAGCCTCGAGAAGGATTCCTGCGGCGTCGGCTTCATCGCCAATATCAAGGGCAAGAAATCGCATCAGATCGTCTCCGACGCGATCAACATTCTGTGCAACCTCGAGCACCGCGGCGCGGTCGGCGCCGACCCGCGCGCCGGCGACGGCGCCGGCATCCTGGTGCAGATCCCGCACAATTTTTTCAAGCGCAAGGCCGCCGAGATCGGCTTCCAGCTGCCTGAGCCCGGCGACTATGCGATCGGCGCGCTGTTCATGCCGAGGGAGAAGGCGTGGCGCAAAGTCATCCAGAGCATCATCGCCGGCCAGATCAAGGAAGAAGGCCTGCTGCTGCTCGGCTGGCGCGACGTGCCGTCAGACAATTCCTCGCTCGGCGAGACCGTCAAGCCGACCGAACCCTACCACATGCAGGTGTTCATCGGCCGTAACGGCACGGCGAAGAACGAAGAGGAGTTCGAGCGCCGGCTCTACATCCTGCGCAAGTCGATCTCGCAGGCGATCTATCAGCGTCGCGATCGCGGCATGGCCGGCTATTACCCGGTCTCGCTGTCGTGCCGCACCGTGATCTACAAGGGCATGTTCCTCGCCGACCAGCTCGGCAAATATTATCCCGATCTGCACGAGACGGATTTCGAGAGCGCGCTGGCGCTGGTGCATCAGCGCTTCTCGACCAACACCTTCCCGACCTGGTCGCTGGCGCATCCCTACCGGATGATCGCGCATAACGGCGAGATCAACACGCTGCGTGGCAACGTCAACTGGATGGCGGCACGGCAGGCTTCCGTGCATTCGGAACTGTACGGCAAGGACATCAGCCGGCTGTGGCCGATCTCCTATGAAGGACAAAGCGACACCGCCTGCTTCGACAATGGTCTCGAATTCCTGGTGCAGGGCGGCTACTCGCTGCCGCATGCCGTCATGATGATGATTCCGGAAGCGTGGGCCGGCAATCCCTTGATGGATGAGCAGCGCCGCGCCTTCTACGAATATCACGCCGCTCTGATGGAGCCGTGGGACGGCCCGGCCGCGATCGCCTTCACCGACGGCCGCCAGATCGGCGCCACGCTCGACCGCAACGGCCTGCGCCCGGCGCGCTATCTCGTCACCAGCGACGACCGCATCGTAATGGCGTCCGAAATGGGCGTGCTGAAGATCCCCGAGGAGCAGATCGTCACCAAATGGCGGTTGCAACCCGGCAAGATGCTGCTGGTCGACCTCGAACAGGGCCGCCTCATTCCCGACGACGAGATCAAGGCGACGCTGGCCAAGAGCCATCCCTATCGCGAGTGGCTCGATCGCACCCAGATCGTGCTGGAAGAATTGCCTGACGCCGCCACCAAGGGCATACGCTCCAACCTGCCGCTGCTCGAGCGGCAGCAGGCGTTCGGCTACAGCCAGGAAGACATCAACATCCTGATGACGCCGATGGCGGCCACCGGCGAGGAAGCGGCAGGCTCGATGGGCAACGACACGCCGATCTCGGCGCTGTCGGACCGGCCGAAGCCGCTGTTCACCTACTTCAAGCAGAACTTCGCTCAGGTGACCAACCCGCCGATCGACCCGATCCGCGAAGAGCTCGTCATGAGTCTCGTCTCGATCATCGGGCCGCGGCCGAACCTGTTCGACCTGCAGGGCATGGCCTCGACCAAGCGGCTCGAAGTGCGCCAGCCGATCTTGACCGACGCCGATCTGGAAAAAATTCGCTCGATCTCGGACGTTGCCGACACCCATTTCAAGTCGCGTACGCTCGACACTACCTTCCATGCCGGATTCGGCGCGGCGGGGCTCGAGCAGGTGCTCGACGAACTCTGCGCGCGTGCCGAAGGCGCGGTGCGCGAAGGCGTCAACATCATCATCCTGTCCGATCGCATGGCCGGCTCGGACCGGATTCCAATTCCCTCGCTGCTGGCTTGCGCCGCGGTGCATCACCATCTGATCCGCACCGGCTTGCGCACCTCGGTCGGTCTCGTCGTCGAATCCGGCGAACCGCGCGAAGTGCATCATTTCGCGTGCCTCGCCGGGTACGGCGCCGAAGCGATCAACCCCTATCTGGCGTTCGAGACCATCATCGCGATGAAGGACCGCCTGCCCGGCTCGCTCGACGATTATGAGATCGTCAAGCGCTACATCAAGTCGATCGGCAAGGGCTTGCTCAAGGTGATGTCCAAGATGGGCATCTCGACCTACCAGTCCTATTGCGGTGCGCAGATATTCGACGCGGTCGGGTTGAAGGCTGATTTCGTCTCCAAGTATTTTGCCGGCACCCACACCCGCATCGAAGGCGTCGGCCTCGCCGAAATCGCCGAGGAAACCGCGCGCCGCCATTCCGATGCGTTCGGCGATGCGCAGGTCTACAAGACTGCGCTCGATGTCGGCGGCGAATACGCCTACCGCACCCGCGGCGAAGACCATGCATGGACCGCCGAATCGGTCTCGACGCTGCAGCATGCCGTGCGCGGCAACTCGCTGGAGCGCTACAAGGCGTTTGCAAAGATCCTCAACGAGCAATCCGAGCGACTGCTGACGCTGCGCGGGCTGTTCCGGATCAAGACCGCCGAGGACGAGAAGCGCAAGCCCGTGAAGCTCGACCAGGTCGAGCCGGCCAAGGAAATCGTCAAGCGTTTCGCCACCGGCGCCATGAGCTTCGGCTCGATCTCGCGCGAGGCGCACACGACGCTTGCGATCGCGATGAACCGGATCGGCGGCAAGTCGAACACCGGTGAAGGCGGCGAAGAGTCCGATCGTTTCAAGCCGATGCCGAACGGCGATTCGATGCGCTCGGCGATCAAGCAGGTCGCTTCGGGCCGCTTCGGCGTGACGACCGAATACCTCGTCAACTCCGACATGATGCAGATCAAGATGGCGCAGGGCGCCAAGCCCGGCGAAGGCGGACAATTGCCCGGCCACAAGGTCGACGCAACGATTGCGCGGGTACGGCATTCGACGCCCGGCGTCGGCCTGATCTCGCCGCCGCCGCATCACGACATCTATTCGATCGAGGATCTGGCACAGCTGATCTACGATCTGAAGAACGTGAATCCCGACGGTCAGGTCTCGGTCAAGCTCGTCTCCGAAATCGGTGTCGGCACGGTCGCCGCAGGCGTGGCCAAGGCGCGCGCCGACCATGTCACCATCGCGGGCTTCGAGGGCGGCACCGGCGCGTCGCCGCTGACCTCGATCAAGCATGCGGGTTCGCCGTGGGAAATCGGGCTTGCCGAAACCCACCAAACGCTGGTGCGCGAGCGGCTGCGCAGCCGCATCGTGGTCCAGGTCGACGGCGGCTTCCGCACCGGGCGCGACGTCGTGATCGGCGCCCTGTTGGGGGCCGACGAATTCGGTTTCGCCACCGCGCCGTTGATTGCGGCCGGCTGCATCATGATGCGCAAGTGCCATCTCAACACCTGCCCGGTCGGCGTCGCGACGCAAGATCCCGTGCTGCGCAAGCGCTTCACCGGCCAGCCCGAGCACGTCATCAACTATTTCTTCTTCGTCGCCGAGGAAGTTCGCGAGATCATGGCTTCGCTCGGCTACCGTACCTTCGATGAGATGGTCGGCCAGACCCAGATGCTCGACCAGTCCACTTTGGTGGCGCACTGGAAGGCCAAGGGGCTCGACTTCTCAAAGCTGTTCGTGCGCCAGAAGGAACAGCCGGGCCAGAAGATCTACCATGCCGAAAGCCAGAACCATCATCTGGAGGCCGTGCTCGACCGGCGGCTGATCGATAAGGCCAAGGCGGCGCTCGACCGCGGCGCGCCCGTGAAAATCGAGGAAGAGATCAACAACACCGACCGCAGCGCCGGCGCGATGCTGTCGGGCATGGTGGCGAAGATCTACGGCCATGCCGGATTGCCGCTCGACACCATTCAGGTCAGCCTGAAGGGCACCGCGGGCCAGGCGTTCGGCGCCTGGCTGACGCGCGGCGTCACCTTCGATCTTGAAGGCGAAGGCAACGACTATGTCGGCAAGGGCCTGTCCGGCGGCCGCATCATCGTCAAGCCGCCACGCAATTCCGGCATCGTGCCGGAAGAGTTGATCATCGTCGGCAACACCGTGATGTACGGCGCGATCGAGGGCGAATGCTATTTCCGCGGCATCGCCGGCGAACGCTTTGCGGTGCGTAACTCCGGCGCGATCGCGGTCGTCGAAGGCGCCGGCGACCATTGCTGCGAATACATGACCGGCGGCATCGTCGTGGTGCTGGGCAAGACCGGGCGCAATTTCGCCGCCGGCATGTCTGGCGGCATCGCCTATGTGCTGGACGAGGCCGGCGACTTCGCAAAGCTCTGCAACATGTCGATGGTCGAGCTCGAACCGGTTCTCTCGGAAGAGATGATCAACCAGAACACCTATCACCACACCGGCGACCTCGAGGCGCATGGCCGGGTCGACGTGTTCCAGAACCTGCTCGATTCAGACGTCGAGCGGCTGCACGTCCTGATCACGCGTCACGCCAAACTGGCCGGCTCGAAGAAGGCCGCCGAAATTCTCGCGAACTGGAAAACTTGGCTGCCGAAATTCCGCAAGGTGATGCCGGTCGAATACCGCCGCGCGCTGAAGGAAATGAAGGCGAACGCTGACGCCGAGCCGAAGATCGCGATCGGAGCGTAACCAGTATTCCTTATGGTAGGGAGGCAATTGCGCCGTCTCGAACCATGAGGCCACCACACGGGCCTGATCCTTCGAGACGCGGCGAAGACGCCGCTCCTCGGGATGAGGAGAGAAGATAGACATTCCTCACGGTGAGGAGGCGCGCGAGCGCCGTCTCGAACCACGAGGCCAGGGTTGGGTTGCAGGGACTTCAGGTTTAATGGGCAAGATCACAGGTTTTCTGGAAATCGACCGGCATGACCGCAAATATGCGCCGGTCGCCGATCGCGTGAAGCACTATCGCGAATTCGTCGTTCCCTTGAGCGAGAAAGACACCCGCGATCAGGCCGCGCGCTGCATGAATTGCGGCATTCCCTATTGCCACGGCACCGGCTCGGTTCAGCCGGGCACGCCGGGTTGCCCGGTCAACAACCAGATCCCCGATTTCAACGACCTCGTCTATCAGAGCAATTGGGAAGAAGCCTCGCGCAACCTGCACTCGACCAACAATTTCCCGGAATTCACCGGCCGCATCTGCCCCGCGCCGTGCGAAGCCTCCTGCACGCTCAACATCGACGACAACCCGGTCACCATTAAAACCATCGAATGCGCCATCGTCGATCGCGCCTGGGACAATGGCTGGCTGAAGCCGGAAATCGCTCCGGCCAAGTCCGGCAAGAAGGTCGCGATCGTAGGTTCCGGGCCCGCGGGCCTTGCCGCCGCGCAGCAACTCGCGCGCGCCGGCCACGACGTGCATGTCTACGAGAAGTTCGCCAAGGCGGGCGGGTTGCTCCGTTACGGAATTCCCGATTTCAAGATGGAAAAGCACGTCATCGACCGCCGCGTGGCCCAGATGGAAGCCGAGGGCGTGACGTTCCATTACGGCGTCCATGTCGGCGGCACATCAGCGGGTGCGATCGATCCGCGCGAACTGCTCAACCAATATGACGCGGTGGCGCTGACGGGCGGCGCCGAAGCCGGCCGCGATCTGCCGATCCCGGGCCGCGAACTCGACGGTATTCATTTCGCGATGGATTTCCTGCCGCAGCAAAACCGCCGCGTCTCCTCCGAGCCGCTCGGCGGCGCGAAGGATATCCTCGCCGATGGCAAGCATGTGGTGGTGATCGGCGGCGGCGACACCGGTTCGGACTGCATCGGCACATCGTTCCGTCAGGGCGCGAAATCCGTGACCCAGCTCGAGATCATGTCGGCGCCGCCCGAGCATGAGAACAAGGGCCTGACCTGGCCGAACTGGCCGCTCAAGATGCGGACGTCCTCGAGCCAGGCCGAAGGCGCCAAGCGCGAATTCGCGGTGCTGACGCAGAAGTTCTCCGGCGTCGACGGCAAGGTGCAGAAACTGCATGGCGTGCAGGTCGACGAAAAGTTCAAGCCGCTTCCCGGCACCGAATTCGAACTCGAGGCGCAGCTGGTGCTGCTGGCGATGGGTTTCGTGCATCCCGTGCACGAGGGCATGCTCAAGACGCTCGGCGTCGATCTCGACCAGCGCGGCAATGTCCGCGCCAACCTGTCGGATTACCAGACCTCGGTGCCGAACGTGTTCTCCGCCGGCGACATGCGCCGCGGCCAATCGCTGGTGGTGTGGGCAATCCGCGAGGGCCGTCTGTGCGCGCGGGCGATCGATCAGTTCCTGATGGGATCGACGATACTGCCGCGGTGACGGTTGTCATTGCCGGGCCTGAGCCGGCAATCCATCTCCAAAGGAAGTCTTCGGAAGATAATGGATACGCGGGTCAAGCCCGCGTATCACACCGAATGTGCAGTCCTATTGCACTCGAATAAGGAAATGGTGCGGTGCGCTACCGCGCGCCGCACCGGAGTAGTTGGTATCAATAGTAAGGGCAGATGCGCCGGCCGTAGGCATAGCTCCAGTAGCAGCCTGGAGCGCCGACATAAACGCCGCCGTAACCGTAACCGCGGCCCCAGCCGCGGCCATATCCTCGGCCACGTCCACCAACCCAGCCACGGCCGCCGCCGCGACCGACACCGATACCGCGGCCACCACCGCCACGGCCACCGCCGCCACGACCTCCGCCGCCACCACCACGACCTCCGCCACCGCCACGTGCAAAGGCGGCCGTGCTGGATCCTGCGACCAGCAGCGTCGATACGCCGATGATGCTGAAGCAGTAGATGCCGACCAGAATCAACGTGGCCAGATAACGCGACAGCACCGAGCGCCGTGCAGGTTTGCCTTGAGCCATTGAATCTCCTTTCAGTTCGTGAACACGATTGAGCCGCTTTGCCCTCGCGGTCAAGCAATACCGGCCGGTTCATGCCAAATGTTCGATTGACACCATCTTACACCGAAGGCCTCATGGCCTCCAGACCGGTCGCACCCCTTTCGAGGGAACCGCTGCCCCCCGGGAAACGCCAACCAATCGCCCTGACGCAGGGCGCACTCACGACCAAGGAAACGCCCATGCGCAAGATTATCGTCGCCGCCGTTTTTGCCGCGATCGCGACCTCGCCGCTGCTTGCAGCGACAGCGCAGGCGCAAACCCCGATCAAGATCATGGTCGGCGGCATCGACAAGCAGATTTATTTGCCGGCCAAGCTCGCCGCGCAGCTCGGATTCTTCAAGGAGCAGGGGCTCGACGTCGAGCTGTTCAACTCGACCTCCGGTTCGCAGGCCGCGACCGCGCTGCTCGCACGCGAGGTGCAGGGCGTGGTGGGGTTCTATGATCACACCATCGACCTGCAGTCCAAAGGCAAGTTCATCACCTCGGTGGTACAGTTCGCTGTCGCCCCCGGCGAAGTGGTACTGGTGAAGGCGGCTGACGCCGACAAACTGAAAGATCCCGCCAACTGGAAGGGCGCTGCGCTTGGCGTGACCGGTCTTGGGTCGGCGACGGATTTCCTCACCCGCGCGCTCGCCGCGAAAGCAGGATTGAAGGTGCAGGAATACACGCTGGTGCCGGTCGGCGCCGGCGACACGTTCCTCGCCGCCATGCAGCAGGGCAAGATCGTTTCCGGCATGACCACCGAGCCGACGGTGGCGCGCGCGGTGAAGGCCGGCACCGCCAAAGTGGGGATCGACCTGCGCACGCCGGACGCGACGCGTGTGGCGCTCGGCGGCGATTATCCAGCCGCCTGCCTCTACATGGACCGCGGCTGGATGGAGGCCAACAAGGAGACCGCGCAGAAAGTGGTCAACGTGATGGTCAAGACGCTGAAGTGGATGAATACGCATTCGCCGGAAGAAATTGCCGCCAAAATGCCCAAGGATTATTATGCCGGCGATCTCGACCTCTATGTGCAGGGATTGAAGGAAGGCCGCGCGCAATATTCGCCCGACGGCATGATGCCGCAAGGCGCGCCGGAATCGGTGCTCAAGGTGCTCTCGAGCTTTTCACCGAACGTTCAGGGCAAGACGATCGATCTGTCGAAGACCTACACCACGGAGTTCGTGATCAAGGCCAACGCGACGCACTAGACTTGTCATTCCGGGATGGTCCGAAGGACCAGACCTCAGATGCGCAGTTGCGCATCGGGGAATCTCGAGATTCCGGTTGCGCCGCTCCGCGTCGTCCCGGAATGACAGCGAAATCGGAAAACGAATAATCATGGATGCCAGAACTCCCTCCGCCGTCGAACTGAAAAACGTCGCCCGGCGCTTTGTGACGCCGACCGGCGAGATCCTGTCGGCGCTGGAGGATTTCGATCTCACCATCGCGCCGGGCGAGTTCTTCGCCATCGTCGGCCCGACCGGCTGCGGCAAGTCGACAACGCTGGGCCTGATCGCGGGGCTTGCCAAACCGCAAGCCGGTGAAGTCACCCTGTTCGACGCGCCGGTCGAGGGTGTCGATCGCCGGGTCGGTTTTGTGTTCCAGCAGGATGCGGTGTTTCCCTGGCGCAACGTACTCGGCAATGTGATGGCGGGGCCGCTGTTTCGCGGCGTGCCAAAGGACAAGGCGGAGGAGACCGCGCGCGACTGGATTGTCCGCGTCGGGCTGAAAGGCTTTGAGGATCATCATCCGCACCAGCTTTCCGGCGGCATGCGCAAGCGCGTGGCGCTGGCGCAGACTTTCATCAACAATCCGCAGGTGCTGTTGATGGACGAACCGTTTTCGGCGCTCGACGTGCAGACCCGCGAATTGATGCAGGAAGAGCTGCTGCAATTGTGGGCGCAGGCGAAGTCCGCAGTGCTGTTCGTCACCCACGATCTCGACGAGGCAATCCTGCTGGCCGACCGCGTGGCGGTGCTGACCACCCGCCCCGCTCGCGTGAAGTCGGTGCACACGATCGACCTGCCCCGCCCGCGCGACGTCGCGAAACTGCGCTATGACGAACGCTTCATCGCGATCGCGCGGAACATTTCCGACGATTTGCGCGAGGAAGTGTTGCGCGCCAGAGCGGGGCATTGAGCCATGGCTGAAACCAGCATCCCCACGCCGGCCGGAACGACCGCCGTACGCATGGAAACCCTGGTCGAGCGGCAGCGGCGCCGCGCGCGGCTGGTGCTGGCGCTGCGGCTCGCGGTACTGGTGTTCATGGTCGGCGGCTGGGAACTCGGCGTGCGTATGGGTTGGATCGATCCGTTCTTCTTCGGCCAGCCGAGCGGCATCGTCGACAAACTGATCGACTGGTCGCAGAACGGCACCTCGATCGGCCCGCTCTGGCTGCAGATCTGGGTGACGATCTATGAAGCCGGCGCCGGTTTCCTGATCGGCGCAGTGATGGGAATCTTCTGCGGCATCGCGCTCGGCCGCAATCAATTGCTGTCGGACGTGTTCTCGATCTACATCAAGGTCGCCAATTCGATCCCGCGCGTGGTGCTGGGCTCGATCTTCATCGTCGCGCTCGGGCTCGGCGCCGCCTCAAAAATCGCGCTCGCGGTAGTGATGGTGTTCTTCGTGGTGTTTGCCAACGCCTTCCAGGGCGTGCGCGAGGCGGACAAGAACCTGATCGCCAATGCGCGCATTCTCGGCGCCAGCGACTGGCAGATGACGCGCGCGGTGGTGATCCCGTCCGCGCTGTCGTGGATCCTCGCCAGCCTTCATGTCTCCTTTGGCTTTGCGCTGGTCGGCGCCATCGTCGGCGAATTCTTGGGCGCGCGCGAGGGCATGGGGCTGTTGATCGCAACCGCCCAAGGCTCGTTCGATTCCAACGGCGTGTTCGCCGCGATGATCGTGATTGCAGTGGTGGCGCTGATCGCCGAATGGCTGCTGACTATGATCGAGGATCGGCTGCTGACCTGGCGCCCAGAGACAAGCGCGAACGAGTAATCAGTTCTGCAACCGCACGCCGAGCATCACGACCGTGGACGCCGTGCTGTTACCGGGAATGTTGGAATCCAGCCAGTCGCGGCGCAGCGTGCCGGTCATCCACAGATTGCGGTTCATCTTGTAGATCAATTCGCCGGAGACCGAATAGATGCGATCGAACCGCAAGTCGCCCTCGTATTTCTGTGTACCCCAGGTAAACCGTCCGATGGCCGCCAACCAGCGGCGGAAATCGTGGTCTACCTCCGCGGTGTAGAGGTGCGTCAGCACGCCGGAGACGCCGGGCACCGTGGTCTCGTCGATCGAGGTGGTGGCGAGGAATTTTGCGGTGGTAAGCGGCGTCGCGGTCCAGATCAGCGAAGCCGACGTCAGCAAGCCTTGCAGCGGCAGCAGCCGCGGATCTTCATAGGTGCGCGCCGCCCAGCCGATCGCGGCTTCGCCGGTCAGGAGCCGCGAGAGCTCAAAGGACGTGCCGGCCCTGACGCTTCCGCCGCTGGAATTGCGCTGGTAGCCGTTGCGATCGTACAGCAGGTCGTGGGAGCGGACGTTGCCATCGATCTCGCCGAACGGCTTGAGGCCTGGCATCAGATCGTAGCTGACGCGCCCGAGACCGCCGAACTGGTTGTAGTTGCGATCGTCATTGCTGGTAGAGGTGCCGTCAGTCAGCAGCGAGTTCTGATAGACGGTGCGGTCGACGGTGGCGCCTGCGGAGAGTTGCAGCCGGTTGAAATTCTGATCGACGCCGAAGGTGCCGCCGAGCGTCGCGTAAACCGGATATTTGGCGAGGCCGACCTGAACGTTCGGGCTGCCGGGATTGTCGGTCGCGACGCGCAGCCGCGCCTGTGCGAGTATTCTGGTGTCGTGACTGACATCGAGACGGCCGTCGACATGGCCAATGAAATCCGGCCGGTTGAGATCGGTCGGCGCCGACGACACCACGCCGTTCACCGGCGGGAAGGTGTTGGTGTAGCCGTTGTAGGACCCCCTGAGATCGGCGACGAGCGCGTGGCGTTCCCAGTCGGAGACGACGAGAAGCTCCGGCGCAATGACATAGGCCGGCGATCCGGCCGCCGGATTTACGCGGCCGGGATTGGTGTCGTAGCCGCCCCTGAGTTCGACCGCGCCCTTGACGAAAAAACTGCCGACGTAATCGCCGACCGGGCCGAATGGATCGTCGTCGATCCTGAGCCGCTTGCGGACCGGCTGGCCCACTACCGTGCCGGCCATCGCCGGCGGGATTGGCGTCTTGTTGGCGGTCTCGGACGGAGGAATGGAAAGCCGCACCCGCGCATTCGTCACGATCGGCGGCGGCGGGCTGCCGGGACCGATCGGCGGCTTCGGCTTGGCCTGCCCAGGATAATATTTCGGTTTCTTGCGTTTGCGATTGAGCGAGTTGTAGCCCCAGTCCGAGGCGCCGCTGGCGGCGGGAAGGCCATATCGCGGAATCTGCCCGATCCGCGATGGCGCCGGCGTGTCCGTATCCTTTTCGCGCAGGCGGACGCTGTTGGCGGCGTCGCCGGTCTTGTCGTTGGTATCCGCCGTGGTCCGACGCAGCGGCGAATCCGGTGTGCTCAACTGACTCGAACGCGTCGGGCTGAACAGGTCAGGCGTGACGGTTTGTGCGTGTGCCGGAGCAGCGGTCAGGGCGATCAGCGCAAGACACAGCAAAGCCGCGCGGAAGGCGTTCGCGCGCCCAGTTTGGCCCGTTGCTGGACCCGCCATCACGATGGAAAATACCCCAACAAATTCACTTACTTACGGGACGTGCTCCGACCGCGCGCGGAAAACGTCGTTAATGGAGTTAAAACAATTATGGTTAATGAGCCGTTGAGAGCGGACCGCTCGCGTCGCATCACCGGCGAGGCCATGCTAAGGAGAGGTCCGGGGCGATGCCCCCTCCTCCCTGGAACCAGACATGGCTAATCCGACACCGCTGATGGCAAAATCATCTGGCACCGATCACGCTGATGCTGCCGTCGAGTCGGCCCTGCGTACGCTCGATGCCGAGGGCAGCGGGATCAGTGCGATCACCGCGGCGCTGCAGTCCGATCTCCGCGCGCCCTTCGCAGCGGCTGCCGAACGCATCCGCAACGCCAAGGGACGCTTGATCGTCACCGGGCTTGGCAAATCCGGTCATATCGGCCGAAAGATCGCCGCGACCTTTGCTTCCACCGGCACGCCGGCATTTTTCGTGCACGCTGCGGAAGCAAGCCATGGCGATCTCGGCATGATCACCACTGAGGACGTCATTCTGGCGCTGTCCTGGTCCGGCGAGCAGCCGGAGATGAAGAACCTCATCACCTATGCCAAGCGGTTCCGGATTCCGCTGATCGCGATGACGGCAGAGAGGGAGTCTACGCTGAGCACGGCGGCCGATGTCGCACTCACACTGCCGAAGGCGCGCGAAGCCTGCCCTCATAATCTCGCGCCGACCACCTCCTCGCTGATGCTGCTCGCGCTCGGCGATGCGCTTGCAATCGCGCTGCTGGAAGGCCGCGGCTTCACCTCGGTCGATTTCAGCGTGCTGCATCCCGGCGGCAAGCTCGGCGCACTGCTGAAATATACCCGCGACCTCATGCATTCCGGCGATGCGGTGCCGCTGAAGCCGCTCGGCACCAAAATGTCCGACGCGCTGGTCGAGATGACATCGAAAGGCTTTGGCTGCGTCGGTATCATCGACGCGCGCGGCGCGATTGTCGGCATCGTCACCGACGGCGATTTGCGCCGCCACATGCGGCACGACCTGATGACCGCCATCGTCGACGAGGTGATGACGAAAAACCCCAAGACGATCGGCCGCGACCTGCTCGCCAGCGAGGCGCTGGAAATCCTCAACTCGTCCAAGATCACCGCGCTGATCGTGACCGAGGCCAACAAACCGGTCGGCATCGTGCATTTGCACGATCTGCTGCGCGCGGGCGTGGCGTAGCCGCTATTGCGGCCACTCCGGCAACCGGGCAGCCTTCGCCTCCAGCGGCAACGCCAGCGCGTTCGCCAAATACGACACTGTACGGTAGAAGCCGCATAGCAGGATGATCTCAAGGATCTTGTCCTCGTCGTAATGCGCCGACAGCGCCTTGAATTCAACATCGGTCAGCGTGGCGCGTTCGTGCAGCGCATCGGTGGTAGCGATCAGGACCTGCTCGGCCGCCGACCAGCACGCAGCGTCGGGCTCGCCGAGCGCGGTGGCGCGAACCTGTTCGTCGGTGAGATGGGCGGCCTCCGCAAATGCCGCGACATGCACGCCCCATTCATACTCGCAGCCGTTCAGCGCGCAGGTCCGGTCGATGACGATCTCGCGTTCGCGCAAGGATAGCGGCCCGCGGTCCAGCAGGCCGCCGGCACGGAATTTCTCCCAGGCGCGGGCATGGCCGGCCATCACCCGGAACAGCACCAGCGGTGGCGCGCCGCGCATGATCCGGTCGAATTGCTGCTGGATCTCCTGATCGTAGGGCGGCTGCAGCGGCGCGATGCGTGGCATGGCTTGCGACATCATTTGTGACATGGCTGTCTTCCCTCGGCTGTCTTTCCTGCTACAATAAACGTAGCGATACGCTACAATATCTGTAGCGACATGCAAGAAGGCTCGCGATGCCAAAACAGGGCTCTGTTATGAAAAAACGCGGCGTCCGCGGCTCCAAATCGGGCCGGCCGGTCATGGCACTGCTCGATCTCTTGGGACGGCGCTGGAGTTTGCGGATCATATGGGAGCTTCGCGAGGGGCCGCTGACCTCGCGCGCCCTACGCACGGCCTGCGACGACGCGTCGCCAACCGTGATTCAGGCCCGGCTTTCCGAGCTGCGCGAGGCCGGGTTGGTCGAGCTGCTGCCCGGCGACGGGTATGGCCTCACCCGGATGGGCAATGATCTGCGCGAAAGCTTTCTGCCGCTGTACCAATTCGCCGAACGCTGGAGCGCGCGCGGGGCCAACTGATTCACGCCGCCGCCACCGTCAGGCTCGCACCGTCCGCCTGCACGACCTTGACCCGGCTGCCGGCCGGCGCATCGGGGCCGGCGACGCGCCAGATCGTGTCGTCGATCCGCACCGTGCCTGTGCCGTCCACGATCGGTTTTTCCAGCGTGAAGACCCGGCCGATCAGCGCTTCGGTCCGCTTGTTGAGAAACGGATTGCTCGCGCTGTTGCTCGACGCGCTCCTGGCAAAATGCCGCCACGCCGGGACGGCGGCCGCCGCGAACATGGCGAACATCAGGAGCTGCGCCTGCCAGGAGAGGCTGATCGCAAACGAGAGCAACCCGACCAATAGCGCCGCGAGCCCGAGCCAGAACAGGAAGACGCCCGGCGCCGTCAATTCGAGCGCCATCAGGATGAAGCCGAAGATCAGCCAGTTCCAGGTGCCCAGTGTAGAAAACATTTCGGCCATGACACGACCTCTAGATTTGAAGCGCGATCCTCAGAGAGAAACGGGAGCCGTTTCGCCGGATCATGCTCTTACCGCTGCGGCGCCGCCGGCGGCTGTGCAGGGCCGGCGCTCGGCACCGATGACGTGCGCCGTGCGGCAGCCGCAGCAGAGGCCGCGCTTTCGCCGAAGGTTGCTTTGGCGATCTCGCCGATGCCGGCGAGCGAGCCCAAAATGCTGGTCGCCTCGATCGGCAGCATGATGATCTTCTGGTTCGGCGAGTCCGCCAGTTGCCCGAACGCCTTGATGTATTTGTCAGCGATAAAATAGTTCAGCGCCGCGACGTCGCCCTTGGCGATAGCGTCGGATACCATCTGAGTCGCCCTCGCCTCGGCTTCCGCCGAACGTTCGCGGGCCTCGGCGTCGCGGAAGGCTGCCTCCTTGCGGCCTTCGGCCTGCAGGATCTGGCCTTGCTTGGCGCCTTCGGCGCGCAGGATTTCAGACTGGCGTTGGCCTTCCGCCTGCAGAATATCGGCGCGCTTGACGCGCTCGGCCTTCATCTGCCGTCCCATGGCTTCCACAAGATCCGCCGGCGGCACGATGTCCTTGATCTCGATGCGGTTGACCTTGAGGCCCCAGGGCGAGACCGCCGCGTCGACCACGCGCAGCAGGCGCTCGTTGATCTCGTCGCGATGCGACAGCACCTGGTCGAGATCCATCGAACCCATCACCGAACGGATATTGGTCATGGTCAGCACGATGATCGCCTGCTCGAGATTGGCGACCTCGTAGCTGGCCTTGGCAGCGTCGAACACCTGGAAGAAGGCGACGCCGTCCACCGTCACGGTGGCGTTGTCCTTGGTGATCACTTCCTGCTCGGGAATGGCGATCACCTGCTCCATCATGTTGATCTTGCGGCCGACGCGGTCGAAATAGGGAACGATGATGTTCAAGCCCGGTGCCAGCGTGCGGGTGTATTTGCCGAACCGTTCGATGGTCCAGTCGTAGCCTTGCGGCACGGTTTTGACGCCTGCGAATAGAGTGACAATGACGAGCAGTACAAGGGCAATCGCGAAAATGTCGAAACCAGTCATAAAATCCTCCAAAGCCGGACAACGAGATGTCCGGGCAAATTCCTCGCCATACGTTAATAGCGAATGCCGTGCCGCTTTGTCTGCAGAGCGGCGGCGCCGGTTCACCCGGCTGTTCTCGATCGAATAGTTATATACGAGTTTGCCAACCGCCAGATGTATCGAAATCGAACGACCCAAGTGGCTGGTTTCCCTTGCGGAAACGCCGGGCTTCACTTGGCCGTGTGCTCACTAATTTTATCCCCGCCGCCTGCAGGAAGCGCTGTTCATTCGATGACTTCGTCAGCCGTAGCAAGAAGCGGCGGCGGCACATTGAGGCCGAGTGCCTTGGCGGTCTTGAGATTGATCGTCAGGGCGAATTTGGTCGGCTGGGTGACCGGCAAATCCATCGGGCGTTCACCTTTGAGGATGCGCCCGATATAGCCGGCGGCCAGCAGCATCAGGTCGGTATCGTCCCCGGCGTAACTCATCAATCCGCCCGCCCTGACATAGGCGCGCGCATCGAAAATTGCCGGCAGCCCGTGGCGTATCGCCAGCTCTGCGATCAGTTCGCGCCGTACGAAGAAGAAGGCATCCGTGCTGCTCATCAGCACGCTTTGCGACTGCCGCGGAATATTCGCAAATGCAGCTTCGAGTTCGCGATCGTTGCTGGCACGGAGAATCTCGATACGAATCCCGAGACCAGCCACAGCGGCTTCCATATCCCTGGTGAAAACTTCGGCGAGACCCGCGGTGGGGTTGATGAGGGCAAAGTAGCGGCTGGCATTCGGAACCAGTTCGCGTAACAGTTGCAGCCGCTTCGGCGCCAGTTCGGCGTTCAATGTCGTGGCGCCGGTAATGTTTCCGCCCGGCCGATTCAAGCTCGCCACCAGGCCGATCTGGACCGGGTCGGCCGACGATACGAAGACGATCGGGATCGACGTGGTGGCGACCTTGGCGGCTAACGCGGCGTCGGTCGAGAATGGCGTGACGATCACCGCGACCTGCCGTGCGACCAGATCGGCCGCGAGCGTCGGCAATTTGTCGAACTGCCCGGCAGCCCAACGGAACTCGACGACAATGGTTTGACCTTCGACCAATCCTGCCTGAGCGAGACCCCTGCGAAATGCCGCCACTCGCTCGATGTTTTGATCCGGCGATCCCTGATGCAGGAAGCCGATGACGGGTACCGCAGACTGCTGCGCAGGCGCTGCAATCGGCCAAGCCACTGTGCCTGCAAGGACCGAAAGGAATTCCCGCCGCTTCATGGTGCAGGTCCCCAGCCCTTTCAGATCCAGCCCTGAAGCTCGCGCAAGACAAGCTGGCGGATCACATCCATGCCGGGATCGCTGTCGTTAAGACAGGGGATCGCGGCGAATTGTTCGCCGCCATTATGCTTGAAAATCTCCGCGTTTTCCTGCGCGATCTCTTCCAGCGTTTCCAGGCAATCGGCGGAGAAGCCGGGGGTCACTACGGCAATGCGGCGTACACCATCTTTCCCAAGTTGCGCGATGGTCTTGTCCGTATAGGGCTGCAGCCACTGATCGAAGCCGAAGCGCGATTGAAATGTAAGTATCAGCTTTGAAGCATCAAGGCCCATGCGCTTGCGAAGCGCATCCGTTGTTGCAATGCACTGCGCCTGGTAGGGATCGCCCTTGTCGACATAGCTTTGGGGCATGCCGTGGAATGAAGCTACGATGATTTCGGGCTGAAACGGCAGCGTCGAAAGATGCGCATTGATCGAGACCGCGAGCGCGTCGATATAATCGGGATCGTCGTAATAAGGTGGCGTCACCCGCAGGATTGGCTGCGCGCGCATCTCGGCCAGCACACGAAACACTTCATCGCACACGGTCGCCGAGGTCGCTGCGGAATATTGCGGATAGAGCGGCACCACCAAAAGCCGGTCGCAACCTTGCGCGGTTAGGGCATCGATGCGCGAGCGGATCGAGGGATTGCCGTAGCGCATCGCCCAATCGACCACGACGTGGTCATGGTCCGATATTGCCTCGGCGAGCTTTTCGGCCTGCGCGCGCGTGATCGTCTTGAGCGGAGATTCGTTCTTCTCGGTATTCCAGATCTTCCGGTAGTCGCGCGCCTTGCGACGGGGACGAATGCGCAGGATGACACCGTTGAGGATCAGCTTCCATTTCAGGCCCTGATCCTCGATGACGCGCGGGTCGGAAAGAAATTCCTTCAGGTAGACCCGCACGCCCCTGGTGTCGGCCGTATCGGGGGTGCCGAGATTGACCAGGAGCACGCCGACGCGCTCCGGCTTGGCTACCGGCGAAGGCTTCGCATTTCCAATGGGAACGACCACGGTCATGATTTCATTGGCTTCGCGCGTTGCACCAACCTTGTCAAGCAGACCGCCGGTTCGATACGCTGACAAAATACCGTGTGTCGGGAGGAACCATGACGGTTGCTGAATGGTGTGTTTTTGGAGCGGTGATACTCTATTTGCTGACGATTGCGCCGTTCAAGGCGATTGGCTTTCGCCGTTTCGACAATTCCAAACCGCGCGATCCCGCCTTTTTCGACGAACCGCTTCGGGCGCGCGCGCTGGGTGCGCATATCAACGGGATCGAAACATTCCCCTTCTTCGCAGCGGCTGTCCTGCTGGCCGAGTTTCGGGCGGCGCCGCAGAACCTGATCAACGAACTGGCGGTACTGTTCCTGATCGTGCGCGTTGCCTACGTGTTCACCTATCTCGGCAATCGCCCCACGCTGCGTTCGATCCTTTGGAATATCGGCTTCGCAATCAATGTCGCGATCTTCTTCCTGCCGCTGATCCGCGAGCATTTGCCGGTGTGAGCCTAACAACGTCGTCCCGGCGAAGGCCGGGACCATGGCCACCGGCGTGCTGTTGCTGCGATGAAGTCTGCAGAAGGCGGGCAGTGTGGCGATCGGCCCTATTCAGCCTTGATGCCCACGAACTTTATCACCCGCGCCCACTTTTCGGTGGCTTCTGAGATGATCGTCCCGAATTCCGCAGGCGAGCCCCCAAGTACTGTGCCGCCCAGCTCGACGATCCGGGATTTGATTTTGCTATCGGCGAGGCCAGCATTGAGCTCCTTATTTAGCATATCGATGATTTCGGCGGGGGTGTTCTTGGGCGCGCCAATACCCGCAAAACCGCTGGCCTCATAACCAGGCACGAAGTCTCCCACCGTGGGAACGTCGGGTAACACGTCCAAGCGGGTCGCGCTCGTTACCGCCAGGGCGCGCAGCTTGCCGGCCTTGATGTGCTCGATCGACTCCGACACCGGACTAAAAATCACGTGCAGGTGGCCGCCGACCAGATCGCTGGTCGCAGGCCCGCCGCCCCGATACGGGACGTGGACCAAGTTCACCCCGGTCATCATCTTGAAGAGCTCGCAAGAAATGCTTTGCGGTGTGCCGTGGCCGGCCGACCCGTAGTTGATCTTGCCCGGGTTGGCCTTGGCGTATGCGATGAACTCAGGGATCGTCGTGGTGGGAACCGACGGATGCACCACGACTACGTATGCCAGCCGCGCGGCGCAAATAACCGGTGTGATGTCCCGGATGAAGTCGAAATTGAGATTGGTGTAGAGCGCGGCATTGATTGCATGCGGGGTCACAACTTGCAGCAGCGTGTAACCATCCGCGGGCGCTTTGGCGACCGCCTCGGTTCCGATGTTGCCGCTGGCGCCGGCGCGGTTCTCAATGATGAATTGCTGGCCGAGGCGATCCGACAGCCATTGACCCATCAGGCGCGCTTGTATGTCGGTAGCCCCGCCGGCGGGAAAGCCGACGACGATGCGCACCGGCCGAGACGGATAGACTTGCGCCCGCGAAATGCGGGGCACGGCCGGCAACGCAGCAGCACTCACGGCCAGATGCAAGAATGTGCGACGGGAAAATTTCATGATGCTCCCTCCACAAGCCGCGCCACGTCGCGGACACGCAATCCAACTGGGCGCCCTTCGGGAACAGACTACACCCTCTCGTAAAAGGGACCAATTCCTCCTCGTCGCACCTGGCGCACTTGCCCGCGGTCGCCTGAGATGTCCTGCTTTCGGTGCACCACCGGACATCGGTCTGTGGCGCGGCGATGTCTGCAAATCACCCAGCTCGGAACACTTTCCGACGATCCTTTCCGCTATCAATTCCGCTTGGTCTACTGTCGCGCAATGCTCTCTTCGCGCAACGTCCCTCGCTTTCTCCACACCCGTAGGTCCGCCATGACTTTTATGGCCGCCGCGAGGACCAGCGCGCAAAGCGCCACCTTCGACACCGTCTCCATCGTCCCCTCGATGAGTACGCCATGGACCACACTCCCTACGACGATTACGATCGCGAAGAGCATATGGGCGATGCGCCACGTTCGCGGTCGCAGTCCCAATCGCCGGCGGAGTGCAGCCAAAAGCGCGACGGCGAAGATCGCCCACATGGCGATCACACCCCAGGGAGAGAACGGCGTCGGCGATGCGAAGAGAAGGGCGTCAATCATGTCCGGCGGACTGGTGATCCAAAGGCCCCCGACGTGGATCACCACCGCCGCGACCAGCACGCCTCCGATCCAGCGATGTGCACGCCGCCCACGATAAGCCGAAAACCCCGGTAAGTATCCGCCAATCAGCAAAGGCTGAACGAGCAGGAGACCCAGCGCGATAATCCCTGCGAATCCGGCCAGTATGTAGACCGCATCGCGCCATGCGAGCAGCGGGCTCGTCGCTGCAGCGGCGATCGGCACGCAAATGGCTACTGCAAGGACGGCCCAGATCAGGGTCGCCCGGGCCAATCTCCATCCCTTCGTTCGCAACTCGATCAGGCCGGCTGAAGGACGAAGTGCGCCTCTAGGCTGGTTTCCTTTGCGCTCCGCATCACGGGACGTAGAAAGACGGTTTTGAATTCACCACTGTCATAGGCGAGATGACCATGCGGTTGGCCAAAGATGGGAATGATCTGCGGCATCTCAAGACGGAACATCCCGTTCTTGTCGGTGAGCGTGGCTCCATGACTCTGCGGCTCGTGTTCCTGCCCTTCGGTCGTGTGCGCCCAAATCTGGATGCGCTGCCCGGCAAGCGGAGCCCCATCGCCTGCGCGACGCACGGTGCCACACATCCAGAAGCCACCCTTGCCGATCCGCTCCACGGTCGGCGCGCCCTTGCGGTAGTTGTTCGACCCGCCCGACATCGAATCGGTCGGTGCGAGGCCTTCCGCGCGCGCAGGCAACAGGAGCCCGGAAACTCCGGTTGCCAGGACGGAGCAGCCAGCAGCGAGGAGATTGCGGCGGTTGAGTACGACGGGGGTCATGTAAATTCCTCCTGGCGACCGTGCAGTTGCTCCGACCGAGAGTACAACAACAAGCGCGAGAGGCCCAGTCGAGGGAGGCGAAGAGCGCGATAGGTCGCAATAACAGTGTTGTGAACGGGTGTGCTGGCCGCTCTCAACCAGCGTCGTTCACGAGGCAAACTCAGAAGCGTCCGATGCTGAGGGTTACTTCTTCAATTGACCCTTCGCCCCTGATCGCCAATGGATGCTAGGCGATCGATGGTGTGAAAGCGGACCGGACCGGCCGGGCAGAGCCTCGACGTCCCTGGCGTGTATCCGTTCCCAATCGGATGTTGCGACAATCAAAAGCCCCACTCACTCGGGCACGACGGCCTTCGCATTGTCACCTGAAAAAACTCCGGGCACGTCGAACTTGCCGGTCTGCAGGTCATATCTGCAGCGCCAGCCGTTCACCACGCCGGTCTGCATAGGTTTGCGACCCCTGACGTCGGCAGCCCCCGACAGGGCGATCAGAAGGTAGCGGTTCGCCGGCCAATCGACGCCGAGCCCGCGATAGTTCTCCTCAAGCCCCTCCAACAGATACGCCGAGTCGTGATACTCCGGCGCCTTCACGAGCTTTCGCCAGTCGGGCCGAGTCTTCAGGTAGTCCCACGCCAGGTCGCCGAGCGGCTTCTTGCTCGCGCGCAAATAGCCCTGCGGCGTGAGGCGGTACAGATGGAGCGTGGAGGTGCCCGAGCCGATCTTTTGCACGCGAACGATCCATTTCAGATCGTTGGTGAAGATAAAATCCGCGGGATAGCCGGCCGGCTCCGGATCAAGCAGCGTGAATGCGCTCTGCCGGCGCACCCAGAACTGCCATTTCCAGTCGTCCGTATCCTTGTTCAGGTATTGCTCGATCGTTATCGCGCCGTCCGGCGATTTCTGGGTGTATTTCTCTTCGATCTTGTAACCCGCGGGCGGAGCGACCGACTGCGCGGCGGCCGCCCCATTGCAGACGCCGATACTGCAGGCAACGAACAGGCCGATCAAAGATGTTGTAATCCTCATTTTCCGGCTCCTCACGCGATTAGTCGCGCTGGTCCTGATCCAGTTCATTGCGGGGCACTACCGGCCCTCACAACGATCTTACTTTTCGGAAATAGCCCGCGCGGATCCGTTTGCCGCTCGAGAGGCTGCCATGCGGGCAGCCTCTCTCCATACCTTGCTGCTATCCCCACCCGCCGCCTGCCCCGTCATGGGGACTCATCCCAACGTGGAGATGAAGCGACAAGGCTCACGCCCATCCTGAACTCAGGTGTGGGCTTCCGATCGACCTTGAACAACCGTTGTGCAGCCTCGGCGTTCGCAGCGCAGCGCTCGAGCCAGCGGGCAACGAGAAAATCAACCCGCGCGGCAAATCGCAGTTGAGCCGCTGCCAGCACAGGCCTCGCGTACAAGCTCTGACCAAATGGTTTCTTGACGTCGTTGCGGGCGCTCATCTTGCCCTCCTGCCGTTACGGCGGAGGGAGCGGCCCTGCGCCGAGAGTTACACTCTTGCCTTGCGGATCAGCCCTGCTTCGAGCTGAAAATTCGGACCCCGTGTCATCACGGACATGCACGACCAGTCGGCCAGCCGAATAAGCGGCCGGACGCGGGCGGCAGTCTCTGCGATGTGCGTGCGTGCGTTGCGCATGACGGTCCTCAAGAGTGCGGGCAATTTCACCCGCGACGAATGTCGTGATCTAAACGCAGAGAAACTTCAGCGCGTCAAATGTTTTATGCTCACGAGGGCGGAATTTGTTGCGTGCCAGCAATTTTGGAACGCCGACGCGGTCGACTGGGTTCGAAAATTTCAGGGTTTGCTCATTCGGCGGCTCTGAATGATTGTCTCGACACTCAGTGCCTCCCGCGCTCCTGCCATTTTGTTTCGCCGATCAGACAGGACACCCGGGGCTCCTTCCCGGCGGCTGGGACGATCCGGCGCTCCGGCGTGAGGCCTGCAACTTCGAGAACAAGCTTGTTCCGGATCGCTTCCTGAAATTTTTCGCGATCCTTGATCGTTATGATGAAGGCGCCCGGTCCTCCGATCACGCAGTCCTCGTAATAGAGATCGAGATTCTCGATATCGGTCGTCAAATAGGATGGCTCCTTCACCATGATCGGCAGGCCGTTGATGATGATGCCCTTCGCCAGGGCAGCGTCGCGCGCGCCGGTTACGGGGGCTCCGTCGTTGTTCGGCCCGTCGCCGGAAATATCAATGACGCGCCGGAACCCGTGATAGGGATTCTCTTCGAACAGCTGCAGCGCGAAATTGATCGCGCCGGAAATCGAGGTACTCGAACCTCGGCGAACCGGCGTTTTCATGATCTCGGCGGCCACGGCATCCGCCGATTCCGGGCCGTCGATCACTCGCCAGGGAATGATGATCCTCTCGTCGCCCGACATCGACCACTCGAAATAGGTTACGGCCACCTTGCCCGGACCGGCCCTCAACGCCTGAAGGAAGTCTTTCGAGACGATGGCCTGTGCATAGCCCTCGCGCTGAATGGCAAGTTCGTCCATATCCATCGAATAGGAGACGTCGACGGCGATAACGAGTTCGACGTTGACAGATGGTACATTGTGCCTGGTGTCGGCAAATCGAGATTTCGGGCTCGGCGCGGCAATGCCGGCAACGTCACCGCCGACTATCGCACCCGCGACAAGCACAGCCCCGACCGAGACACACCAGCGCATGGCGACCCTCCCGTCCCTTCACGAGGATGGTGACACCCAAAACGCGCCGCGAAAAGTAAAAACACGCATTTGTCGTTCACGTTCGCAGCATCGAGGCGGATACCAACTTGTTGCCTGTCAGGGATTCCCTGCTTCGAAGGCTAACAAGACGTTGCCGGGCAGACCGCCCCATTGAGCGTAGCCTGAATTCACGTAGAGCATGCCATCGACGATTGTGGGGCCGGGTCCGTCCATAGCACCCCCACGGGCCGAAACGCCATTCGCTGCGGGATACTCGCGCGCCGTGTCCACCTCCCAAAGCAGCCGTGCGTCGTCAGTAGCATAAGCGCGCAGATGTCCGCTCACCCCGCCCGAGAAAACAACACCGGGAATGGCGGTCACCGCTGCGGAAAGTGCGGGACTGCACTGGCTGCGGTCACCACACGGGACCGGCGGCACCTGCATGGAAATTTTCCCGGTGGCAAGATCGAGCGCGAACAGGCCTCCACCTGCACTTGGATCCAGCGTTTTGTAGCCGCGAAACCGGACGTCGGAGTTCGCGACATACACATGGTCCTTATCTGCGGCAGAGCCCCACATGATCCCTCCCAGCGCACCACCTTTGCCGACCCGCGTCTGCCAAAGGATTTTGCCGTTCTGGTCAGGATCCAGCGCGTGAACGACGCCGGATTTCTGCCCGACAACCAAGACACGCTGTCCGCTGCGCATCGTCACCAGAATAGGCGATTGGCCAAAGTCGTGGTCGGGACCGTTGCTTTCCGGACAGTTGGTCCTGTCGCCGACGAGGCAAGAGGTGATGTAGCTGTCGTTTGCGGTAACCTGCCGATGCCAGAGCATCCGGCCGGTCGCAAGATCAAACGCAAGAATAGCATCGCTGGTTTCCGAGGGAGGGTCGGAATAATTGTCCCCTGTCGCGACATAGAGCGCCTGACGCAGGACATCGATGGTCGGCGCCGACCACACCGCCGCGCCGGACGGACCATAGAGTTGGGTCCCAATGGCATTCCGCTTGGTCGGACGCGGGGCCTCGGGAACGGTGTAGCCCTTCCAGATCTGCTTGCCCGTCGCACTATCGAGCGCGACGACACTGCCGCGAAAGGTACAGCATTGGTAGGTGGACGGTGTCCCGGTGGCTTCCTCCTTCGAAGAAACCGGCACGTACAGAATGCCGGAATACAGGGTTGGCGCACCGGTGATCAGAGCCGCAGGATGATCTTCCACCTTCGTCTTCCAGATCAATGCGCCGGTGATCGCGTTCACGGCGTAGGCATTGGCGTACAGATCGCCAAAAAACACGGCAAACTGGTCGGTACCGCCGATCGGGCCGAAACTGATCGCGGTTCGAACGACCGCCTCTGTTTTGAACACCCAGCGGGTGCATCCGCTTTTTGCGTCGAGCGCGTAGACCTCGCGATCACCGCCCCCTACAAACAGCAGGCCGCCGACGATGGTTGGCTGGGCAACGGCGGAAGACCTGCCAAGAAATCCGAACGCCCATTTCAGCCGCAACGAGGGCACCTGGTCTCGCGTCAATCCGGCCATCTCTGCTGGCTGAAACCGGCTGTTGCCGAGATCCGCCCCCCAGCCATTCCATCGCGGCCCATCGAGCCGCTGAGGAAACGCGACCGAATTCTGCGCGCACTTGGAAGTGTCGGTCGAGGCAGCCTGCGCGACCGAAGGAACGGCCTGCTGCGCGTGCGCCGCAAGCGGCAAAGCTACGATGCCAGCAACTAATGCAATGAAGTTTCGCCCACGCATCGGTCCGTGCCCCCGCCGTGTATCACGACAGCGTAGAGCCTTTTAGGAAGACATCCAAGCGTGCGAGCGTATTCAAGGAGGATTGATCTTACTTCTCGGAAGTAGGCCGCGCGGATCCATTTGCCGCTTCAGCCAGTGCCGCTACGGCGCTGAATTTCCTCAATGAAGTCCTTGGCTTCCTTCAAACCAACTGCCGTCGCTTCACGATAGCGTTTGATCGCCTCGATCTTGTTTCCCCTCGCAACGGCCTCCACGACTGCTGACGGAAGGTCTTTGTAGGGATCGTATTCCAGACCGGAATGCATCAACAAAACATCCAGCTTTGCGTCGATCCTGGAGAGGCTGAACAGCCTCTGTTCGAGCTTGTTGATGCGAACACCCAGCAGGACATTGACAAGCATCACACACAAGATCAGCGCAGAGATGAATGCGGTCTGCTCAGTCATGGGACTCCCCCTCATCCGGTTACTGGATAATCGACTAGACACTGAAACGGGATAGTCGACCAGAGCACGACTGCAGCAATTCGTTCGATTGCCCCAACCAATGAGATTGGCGAGGCGAAGGGTTGCAAGCGCAGCGGTGCACGAGATAGCTTGTAGCCCATCGCGTCATTTCGCTGCTGCGCAGCAAACGCGTCGCTGTCCCTCGCTTCACAGGCTGCGCGTCATGGCTTTGAAATCGCATTGGACTTTGCTTTGCGGCGTGTTGCTGGGGTTGCTGGCGAGCGCAGCCAGAGCTGACGATTATCCCTCAAGGCCGATCACGATCGTGGTTTCGCTCGCAGCCGGGAGCGGCATGGATGCAATAACGCGTCTGTATGCGGACAAGCTGTCGGAAGCTCTGGGCAAGCCGGTCATCGTCGAAAACAAGCCGGGCGCAGCAACAACCCTGGCTGCCAATCAGGTCGCGAAGGCGCCCGCCGACGGCTACACGCTCGTCGTGCTGACCAGCATCGCGTTGTCGATCAATCCGACATTGTTCAAACACCTCAATTATGACCCGCAGGATTTCACGCCGATCTCGCTTTATGTGAAGTCGCCGTTCATCCTGGTGATTGATCCAGCGTTGCCCGCGAAGACGCTTTCGGAATTCGTCGAACTCGCGAGGAAGGCAAATCCGACGCTGAGCTATGCCTCGATCGGTGCGGGCTCGGTGCAACACATGTCGATGGAGTTTGCCAAGAAGCGGCTCGGCTTCGACGCAACGCATGTGCCGTATCGCAGCACGCCCCAGTCGGTCACGGATCTGATGGGTGGCCACGTTGCGGCGAGCTTCCTGGAGGCCGGCCTCTCGATCCCCCTGATCAAGGAAGGAAAGCTGCGCGCACTCGCGGTGTCCTCAGCACAACGATTGCCGCTGCTTCCGGACGTGCCGCCGTTCGGCGAGGCATCGGGCGCCACGGATTACGAAGGCGTGTCCTGGCACATGCTGCTGTTGCCTTCAAAGACGCCCCAGCCGATCGTCGACCGGCTTCACGCGGAGATGAAGCGCATCATGGAGGCGCCCGAGATGCGGGCGAAAGTCGCCGCACTCGGCCTGATCCCGAACAAGTCGCCCTCGATCGAGGCTATGCGCAGCTACATTCAGTCCGAGCATCTGAAATGGGGAACGATGGTGAAACAGCTCGGGCTCGAAGGCTCGCAATAGCTGTCGCCAAGATAGCTCCCGGCTATGCGGCGTCGCGTCTTTCTCCAGAGGTGTCCAATAGACCCGCCTCGATCAATGCCTGGCGGATGCGCGCGATTTCCGGCTCCTTGATCTTGACCAAGGGGGGCCGGACCACTGCGCGCGGCAAACGACCGAGAAGGACAAGCGCTTCCTTCATGCGGTTATGCATGTCGACGAAGGGATCGGCGTAGAAGACGGACGCCAGGGGATTGATCCGGTCGTTGAGCCGGCGGGCCTCCGCCAAATCGTTCGCCTGAACGGCCCGAAACAGCCGGGCCTGCAGATCGGCGATAACGCTGCCGCTACCCGACAGCAACCCGTTGCATCCAAGGACGAGCGAACTCAGCAGCCAGGCGCTGTTGGTCGACAGGACGTTGATCGGGCGAGGACGCGATTGCAGCGTCCTTATCTGTGTTTCATGCTGCTGAACGCTTGATGTCCAGTCCTTGATAGCGCGGATCGTGGGCACTTCATTGAATAGCCGCGCCAGGGTCTCGGCGGGATAGCCCTGTCCGGTCGCGAGCGGATACTGGAAAACGATCAACGGCAGATCGCTGGCCGATGCAATCGTCTTGAAGTGGGCAACCGCCATGTCGGCATTCTGGCCTAGCGTGAACGGTGCCGGCGGAAAAACCAGTAGCGCGGAGGATCCGCCGGCCTGCGCCCGCTTCGCGATCCTGGCGGCTTCGAGGCTGCCGTCAGCCCAGACGCCGTGCACGATCGGCAGCTTGCCTCCCACCTCTTCGGCGGTGATTTCCAGCACGCGCGTCTGCTCTTCCGACGTGCACGAGGCAACCTCCGTCGAGTGCGCATTGATCGTCAGGGCCGAAAGTCCCTCCACGGCGGCGACGTCGCGAAGATGGCTGCGGAAGCTGTGCTCATCGATGGATAGATCGTCGCGAAAGGGCAGCAGGACTGCAGGAATGACGCCGTGCGGAACAAAGTCCTTGAAACGAGACATTTCGATCTCCCTCTGCTGACGTTGCCACCTCAGGCCGACTGCGGACATGGTATCGGCCCCATCCGGCGTTCGGCAAGACGATAAAAGCGCTCAGGCATAGGCGGCGCGATAGCGCTGCCGCGCGACCAGCACGCCGACCACCAGAATGTTGAGAACGTTGGCGCCGACGCCGGCCGCAAAGGCGGGCGCGTAATAGCCGAAGTGATCGTAGAGCAAACCGGCTATCCAGCCGCCGGCCGCCATGCCGAACCCGCTGAACAGCAACAGCGTCGGGATGCGCCACGAAGCCTCCGACGCCGGAAACAGTTCGCGCACGGCCAGCACATAGGCAGGGATGATGCCGGAAAAGCCGAGCCCGAAAGCCGCGGCCACGGTGAAAAGGCCGGCTTCATTCTGGGTGAACAGAAAGCTCACCATCGATGCGGCCTGCCAGACCGATCCGATCAGCACGGTGGCGAGACCGCCGATACGGTCTGAGATCACGCCCCAGATTTGCCGGCTCAGGAAGGCGGTGCCGAGCAGCACCGACAGCATCAACGCGCCCATCGAGCGGCTGATGCCAAGATCGCTGCAGAAGGCGACCAGATGGCCCTGCGGCATCGCCATCGGAATACAGCACAGCACCCCGGCGCCGCACATCATCGCGAATACGACGTTTCGCGGCAGGCCGAGCAAGCGCGCGTGGCCGACACCGGCGCCGGACGCTGTTGCGGCGTGGAATTCTTCGGGCGGGCGCCGAAAATAGATCGCGGCCAGCGGCACGATGACGACGATCTCGGCGACCGCATACCAGAGCATCGTCTGTCGCCAGCCAAAGCCGGCGATGACGCGCTCGAACACCGGCGGCCACACCGCCCCGGCGAGATAGCTGCCGCTCGAAATCAGCGCCAGCGCCGAGCCGCGCCTGCGGTCGAACCAGCGGCTGACGTAGATGTACAATGGCGCATTGATGCCACCGAGCCCGATCAGGCCGATGAACAGCCCATGCCCGATCCATAGCGGCCAGGGCGCACCCAGCGTCGAGATCGCGAGGCCGAGACCGATCATCAGCCCGCCACAGATCACGGTCCAGCGCGTGCCGACGCGATCGGCGATGCGGCCCATGAGGATGCCGCCGGTGCCGGAGCCGAGCCAGGCCAGCGCACTGGCGAGCGCCGGTATCGAGCGCGCGCCACCGACCTCACCGGCGATATCCTTGAGCGCGACTGCCGTGATCCAGGCGGCGCCAAACGCCATCATCATGATCAGGAGCGCTACCGAGGCGACGACCCAGGACTCTTTAGTCTCGATCGAGGAAGACGATTGCAGCATGCGTATTTGCCCCCGGCACGATCATTTGACAGATCGCAGCCGAATTGACCATTGCGCTGAGCAAAGGTCAGAACCGCGAACGGGTTCAGGGACGGATGGCGTTAGCGGCGACCGCCGACGGCAAGCGGAGAAGCGCCGGGTAGCAAGGACGAATTGATGTCGCTATCGACGCGCCCGGACTGTTGTTGGGTATAGCCGACCCCGAATGACAGGCTGAGATTCGACGTCGGCTGGAACTCGACGCCCGCACGTGCGCTGTAGCCCGGCAGCGTGCCGGACACTTTGTCGAAGGGGGCAAACGGGCTGCCGATGTTGGTGTCGTATTTGAGGGTGTCGAAACCGGCATAGACTGTGACGGGCGCGTTTTGAAAGTTGTAGCCAAACTGAACGCTTTGGTAATTAAGCGAGCCGGCACTGCCGAACGTTGTGAACTGGTTGATGCCGTTCATGTTCAAACCGGCGACGCCGCCTTCGCTGCCGACAAACCAGCCACCCCCGAAATTGTAGCGCATACGGGAAATGCCGCCACGGGCATCGCTGCCATCGAAGCTCGGAAAATTGCCGTAAGTGTTCGAGTTGCCGGCGCCGAGATTCCCGAAGCCGACCGGCCAACCTGGGGTCCAGTATGACACAGGGGCGGCTTGGGCAACTACTTGGGCATGGGCCGCTCGCCCGCCCAGACAGAGCGTCGCCGCCAATACCAATGTGAGACCGAATCTGGCTGAGAAAATCGACATCCACGCTACCGCCAAGTTTGCCGAAATTATACGGCCTGGACATCATAAACGCTAGCGCCGTAGGCGGGCCGATCATCGCGCCGGCGAAATATCCGGGTTGAGTAACGCGTGCCCGACATTGCATAGTCTCCGTTCCATCGGAGGAACGGCGATGCAATTGCGGACATTTGGACGCACGGGAATGCAGCTCTCGGTGCTGGGCTTCGGTTGCGGTGCGGTGGGCGGAATCATGGTGCGCGGCGACCCTGCCGACCAGGAGCGTACCGTCGCGCGCGCGATCGGCGCCGGCGTCAACTATTTCGACACCGCGGTACAGTACGGCGACGGCGAGTCGGAAAAGAACCTTGGCCGCGTTTTGCAAAACCTCAAACCGGCCAATGTGGTCGTCGGCACCAAGGTCCGGCTGCCGCCCGGCGAATTCGGCCGCATTGCCGACACGGTGAGGATATCGCTCGAAGGCAGCCTGACGCGACTGCGTCTCGACCGGGTCGACATCTTCCACTTGCACAATCCGATCACCGAGGCCGGAGGCGGATCGGCGCTGAGTGTCCGACAGATGCTCGACGATGTGGTGCCTGCGTTCGAGCGCCTGCGTCAGCAAGGAAAAATTCGTTTCCTCGGAATCACGGCGCTGGGCGACACGGCCGCTCTGCATCAGGTGATCGACGCTCGCGTCTTCGACAGCGCGCAGGTCGTCTACAACATGCTCAATCCATCGGCCGCCGAGCAATTACCACCAAACTATCCGGCGCAGGATTATGAACGATTGTTCGACCACACCGACGCGGCCGGCGTTGGCGTCGTGGGCATCCGCGTGCTGGCCGGCGGCGCATTGTCGGGCTCAGCCGAGCGTCATCCGATCGCGGGCCCGGCCCCGGAGCCGATCGGTTCGGCCATGAGCTACGATGCCGATATCGATCGCGCACGCCGTCTCATCCCGCTGGTCAAGGAAGGGTTCGCCGCCAGCCTGACCGAAGCCGCTACGCGGTTTGCGCTATCGCACCCGGCGATGGGCACCATCCTGGTCGGCATGGCGACGCCGCAACAGTTCGAGGATGCACTCGCCGCAGCCGAAAAAGGCCCGTTGCCGCAAGCTGCGCTCGACCGGCTGTCGGCACTGCGGCAGGCATTCTCCGGCGAGCCGCGGTGATCGACCAGGGATCAGATCAAACTACGCACCGCAGCAATCAAGCTGCTGCATTGATCCTCGGTTCCGACCGTAATGCGCAGGAAGTCTTCGATTCGGGGTTTCCTGAAGTGTCGTACCAAAACGCCACGCTGGCGAAGTTTGGCAGCGAGCTCTGCGCCGCTGTGGCTGCGATGGCGTGCGAAAACGAAGTTCGCCACGGATGGCAGAACCTCGAAGCCCAGTGCAGAGAGGGCTTGGACCAGGGATTCGCGGCTCGCCATGATGCGTTGGCGCGTCTCCTGAAACCACGCATCGTCGTTGATGGCGGCGACCGCACCGGCGATGGCGAGGCAATCGAGGGGATAGGAGTTGAAGCTGTCCTTCACCCGCTCCAGCGCCTCGATCAGAGGTCGTTGGCCAATGGCAAAGCCAACCCGTAGTCCGGCGAGAGCCCGGGACTTGGAAAGGGTCTGGACAACAAGCAGATTGTCGTGGCGCGCGACGAGCGGTACGGCGCTCTCGGCCGCCGAAGTCGACGTAAGCCTCGTCGATGACCACCAACTGGTCCGGATGTTCGGCCACCAGCGCCTCGATGGCCTGGCACGGAAGCCCGATGCCGGTCGGAGCGTTCGGATTGGGTAGCAGGATCGCACTGCATGGCCGCCGGAAGTCGGCAATTTGCACCCTCATCGCGGCATCAAGCGGCACCTCTTCGTAACGGATTCCATATAGGCGGCAGTAGACCGGATAGAAGCTGTAGGTGATATCGGGGAACAGCAGCGGCGCATCATGCTTCAGAAGGGCCTGGAAGGTATGAGCGAGAACCTCATCCGAGCCGTTCCCGACGAACACCTCCTCCGGCGCCACATCGTAGCGGGCCGCGATCGTCTCTCGCAGACTGGTAGCGCTGGGATCAGGGTAGAGGCGCAGACGATCCGTCGCGGAGGCAATCGCAGCGAGCACGCGCGACGAAGGCGGGTAAGGATTCTCGTTGGTATTGAGCTTGATGATTCCATCCAGCTTCGGCTGCTCGCCGGGCACGTATGGCGACAGGTCGTGGACGACCGAACTCCAGAAGCGGCTCATGATTTGTTGCTCAACGGCAGATTTATCACACTAGGAGATGCCTAGCCTTAATGCCAAACCTCTACAATAAGAGCCTTGGATAGTCCTCTCTCCACCGTGCCGATTAGAATGAGATGGCGGACGCACGACAAACACGTCACGCGTTCCGCCGTGAGATGACCAGACGGCGAAGGCGGCAGCGATGCGGCCCCAGAACAGGCCCTGCGCCGGCGCAAACACCGCCACCGGGATCGCGCGCGAACCGGCGACGCTATACCAGCTTTACGTTCTTGAGCGGCAGGCTGCGCACCGGCTTTCCGGTTGCCGCAAAAATCGCGTTGAGAACCGCTGGCGCCACGACGCAGATGGTTGGCTCTCCGACGCCGCCCCAGAAATCGTAGGTCGGCACGATCACTGTTTCGACCTTGGGCATCTCCGCAAGACGCATGATCTCGTAGGTATCGAAGTTGAGATTCGTCATCCGGCCGTTCTCGACGGGCATTTCGCCGTAGAGCGTGGCGGTGAGACCGAAGGCGACCGATCCCTGCACCTGGGCCGCGATCTGGCTGGGGTTGACGGCATGGCCGCAATTGAGTGCCAGCACCATGCGATGAACCTTCAGCTTGCCCTGCGGACTGACCGAGACCTCGGCGACGGCAGCCGAGTAACTGCCATAGCCCATGAATTGCGCGATACCCCGATGCACGCCCGCCGGCAGCGGCTTGCCCCAATCGCCCTTCTCGGCCGCGGCATTGAGCACCGCGAGGTGCTTGGGGAAATCCTTCATCAGCACACGGCGAAATTCGAGCGGGTCCTTGCCCGCCGCCTTCGCCATCTCGTCCATGAAGCATTCCATGTAGACGCCGTTTTGATTGGTGTTGACACCGCGCCAGGGCCCGACCGGCACATGCGTGTTGCGCATCGCATATTCGATCAGCAGGTTAGGCACCGCGTAACCAAGCTGCGCATCGCCGGGCGCGGCGTAATAGCCTTGCAGCTGCCGTGTGTCCTTGCCGTCGACGATGCCTTTCGGATTGAGCATGGCATTGATCGATTGACCGGAGACACGAACGTGCAAGCCGACGAGGTTGCCCGCGGCGTCGAGGCCGGCGGACAATTTGCATTGCGAGATTGGCCGGTAGAAATCGTGCGCCTGGTCCTCCTCGCGGCTCCATATCATTTTGATCGGCACGTCCGGAAATGCCTTGGCGATTTCGACGGCCTGGTGAACGTAGTCCTGCGTGCCGCCGCGGCGGCCGAAGCCGCCACCGAGGTCGTGCCGGTGGATCTCGCATTTATTGAGCGGAACGCCCGACGCTTCGGACAGGGCAGCCAGCGACGCCTCCAGGTTTTGCGTCGGCACCCAGGCTTCAGCCTTGTCGGCCGAAAGCTTCACGGTACAGTTCATTACCTCCATCGTCGCGTGCGCGAGGAAAGGCGTTGCGTAGACCGCCTCGAGTTTTTTGGCGGCTTCACCGATAGCCTTCAGCGCGTCGCCGTTCTGCCGATCGCCATTGGTGGCGGTGGCGTTGAGACCATCCCTGAGCATGTCCGCGATTGTCGCGCTTGACTGCGACGCGGCCGCGCCCTCGTCCCAGACAATCGGAAGCGCATCGAGCGCCTTCTTCGCGTGCCACCACGTGTCGGCGACGACAGCCACTGCGGTGTCCTTCACCTTCACCACCTTCTGTACACCGGGCATGCCGGCGATCTTGCTCTCGTCGTAGCTTTTGAGCTTGCCGCCGAATACCGGACAGTCCTTGATAGCTGCGTTGAGCATGCCGGGCAGTTTCAAATCGATGGCGAAGACCTTGCTGCCGTCGAGTTTGTCCGCGGTGTCAAGCCGGTTAAGCGGCTTGCCGGCGATCTTCCAGTCTTTCGGATCCTTGAGCGCAATGGTCTTGGGGTCAGGCGGCGTCAGCTTGGCCGCCGCGGCCGCGACCTCGCCATAACGGACCGATCGCTTGCTCGCTGCATGCTTGATGATGCCGTCGGATGCCGTGAGTTCGCCAACCGGTACATTCCATTGCTCGGCTGCGGCTTGCAGCAGCATCAAACGCGCTGCAGCGCCTCCGCGTCGAACGTAGTCCTGCGAGGTGCGGATCCCGCGGCTGCCGCCGGTGCCCATCTCACCCCAGGCACGTTTGCTCGCGAGGTTACGGCCCGGCGTGATCCCTTCGGTGGCCACTTTGCTCCAGTCGCATTCCAGTTCTTCCGCGACGAGTTGGGCAATTCCGGTCAGCGTACCCTGCCCCATCTCCGAGCGCGCGATACGGACGACGCAGGTATCGTCGGGCTTGATCGCGACCCAGATGTTGACTTCGGTCGCCGCGCCCTGCGCCTGCACCGTGCCGACGCCGAACGGCACGTTCAATCCGAGGGCGAGACCGCCGCTCGCCACGGCTGCCGAGCCGACGATGAACTTGCGGCGCGAGATTTTCGTGCTCTCTGCAAAGACCATATTTTTCATGATTACTCTCCCGACGCCCTGCGACCGGTGGTACCCGCGCCGGCCGCCAGATGCACCGCCTCGCGGATACGTTGATAGGTGCCGCATCGACAGATATTGGTCATCGCTTCATCGATGTCCTGGTCGGTCGGCTTGGGATTCTTCCTCAGCAGCGCCGCAGCCGCCATGATCTGACCGGACTGGCAATAGCCGCATTGCGGAACGTCGACCGAGGCCCAGGCCTTTTGCACGGGGTGCGATGAACCGACCGACAAACCCTCGATGGTGACGATCATATCGGTAGGCTTCACGTCACCCACGGAAATCGAACAGGACCGCTGCACCTCACCGTTGATGTGGACCGAGCAGGCGCCGCATTGAGCGATACCGCAGCCATACTTGGTACCGGTTAAGCCGATCTGCTCACGAATAACCCAGAGAAGGGGCGTGTCAGCCTCGACCGACACGTCTCTGACCGATCCGTTGATATTCAGTTTTGCCATGGGCTTCCTCCGTCGATTAGACGAAGCATAGCGTCCTGACGGACGTTTGCCTACGACTTGTCCGTTCCGATCGGGTCAGGAGTGTGCACCGCACTGCGGGGTTTGACCCGCCTTGAGCTGGTCCAGCGATGGCTAACGTCGATAGAGGTGCACTCACCCGGCTACGTTCGCCTACAAGCACGTCACGCGCTCGGCCACCAATGCCGGATCACGCGAGGCGAGTTCTGCGGTAACTCATAAAACCAATGCCTGCGAAGCCAAGGACCATCATCGCCCAAGTGGCGAGCTCGGGGACAGGAGAAGCCAGGGTGAGCGCCTCGAGGGTTGCGTCATAGTCGAGGCCTCTGATGATTCGATTATTCTCCGGGAAGAGGCTTATATCAAAAGGGATCGTGGACAGCGCGAGGGATTGTATCACGCTTCCTCCTGCGTCAGGGAAGAACGCCATCACTCCAACAAGAAGACTACCGCCAAATGAATTGCCGAAGGAAAAACCATCGTCTCCGAAGAGACCATTGTTTGAATAAATATTCAGGACGGTGGAATCGGGGTGGATGCTGCCATCGGTTACGAGGGCACCACCTACCATCATATAGGTGATGGTGTCTTCGTAAACATAGGACGTAGGGGTCGAATCGGCCCGGAGGTTTGCTGAAGTCGCATGTTCGTTGAATGTGATGAACCCGGTTACCAAATCGCCAATTTGTTCGCCGTGCGAGGCTGTCGTCCCACCACCCGCCACACTAGTAACGTGCCCCGAGAAATTCCATGTTACCGCGCTGGCGGCGTTTGATGTCAGCGCAATGGCGGCAAGAGCGACAAGAGCAATCAATGGTTTTTTCATGTGAAACTCCCTTCGGAACGATGCCTCGGACCCGAGATGTTTGACTTGCTCGAAGTCCCCGGGCGATGCAGAATATGCTTTAGTTTTTGAGCGCAGAGAGCTGATCCGTGTCGTACCGCGCGCGCAAGCTCGCGATCTTGTCAGGATCCGCGGCGCCACCGCGCGCCACCGTCTTGGCCAGTTCCTCGAAATAGTGCTCGTGCCCGGGCGGCGATACCGTCATCAAGACGCGCGCCGGCCTGTCGCTCGCGTTGGCGATGTTGTGCGGCACGCCGGGCGGCAGGAACAGGTACATGCCGGGCGTGGCGCGCACGCGCTCATCGCCGACCTGCCAGTCGCATTCGCCCTCCAGCAGATAGAATGTCTCCTCCTGAACGCGATGCACGTGCAGCCCAGTGGAGAAGCCGGGAGGGATCGTCCATTCGAACATGGAGGTGTGCTTTGTGTCGTCGCCAGTGACAAGAAACGCCATAGGGTGGCCTCCGAGCGATACGCCCTTGCCTTCGCCGGGGCGTCGGATGATTGCCTTTGCTGACATCTGGTTCTCCGCGGTTCGTATGCGTGCATCGAAAAACGTGTGCTAACTCTCCATCCGCAGATGCGAAAGGTCGTGAAAACAGTCCGAAATTGTTGCAAAATATCGCCGAAATGGACCGCCAGCCCCCCTCAACCATCTACAAATTCGGCCCTTTTGCGCTCGATATCGAGGCCGGCTTGCTGTTGCGCGGCGTCAAACCAACGTTGCTTGGCCAGCGCGCCATCGCGCTGCTGCGTCTGCTTCTTGAGCGGGCTACGTCTCCCGTCTCCAAGGATGCCTTGATCGAAGCGGCCTGGCCGGGGCTTGCTGTCGAGGACAGTAACCTCACCGTGCAGATCGCCGCGCTGCGTCGCGTGCTGGAGCAGGATGGCGGCAACGGCTGGATCGAGACGCTGCCGCGACGAGGCTATCGCTATGTCGGCCCGCCGGTCACACGCACCGACGACGGTGCGAGCGAAAGACAACAAGCATCAGCGCTGCCGGTTCCCGAAAAGCCCTCGATTGCGGTCCTGCCGTTCGAGCACTCTGGCGACACTGCCTGGTTCGCCGATGGTATGGTCGCGGACATCATCACGGGTCTGTCCCGTATCAAGTGGCTGTTCGTGATCGCGCGCAACTCCAGCTTCATCTATCGTGGCCGTGCTGCTGAAGTGAAGCAGGTTGGCCGCGATCTCGGCGTGCGTTATGTGCTGGAAGGCAGCGTGCGACGGAGCGCCGATCGCGTGCGCATCAACGTGCAACTCGCAGATAGCACTGATGGCACCCATGTCTGGGCCGAGCGTTACGATCGCACCCTGAGTGACGTGTTCGCGTTGCAGGACGAGATCGCCCTCGCAGTGGTCAGCGCCATCGAGCCGAGCTTACGCCGCGCCGAGATCGAACGCATCAAACGCAAGCGGCCTGATAGTCTCGACGCCTACGAGCTCGTGCTGCGCGCGCAGCCGGACGTCGATTCCGGCATGCCCGATCGCTCAGCGGCCGCGCTGCCGCTGCTGATGCGCGCTCTTGCGCTTGACCCGGCTTACGCACTCGCGCACGGCCTAGCCGCGATGGCCCATCATAATCGCTTTCTGCGCGCAGGGCTGAAGGAGGAAGATCGCACAGAGGCGGTGCGACACGCGCGGCTTGCGCTGGAGCATGGTCGCGACGATGCGTTGGCGCTTACTTTCGCCGGCTTCTCGCTCGGCATGGACGCGCACGATCGTGCTGCCGCCTTCGTCGCATTCGATACGGCGCTTACACTCAGCCCTTCGACCGCACTTAGCTTCATTCTCGGAAGCGTGGTCCATAGCTGGGCGGCCGAAGCGGAGCCAGCGATCGAGTGGGGCGAGCGCGCGATGCGGCTCTCTCCGTTCGATTCCTGGGCGTTCGCGGCGTTCGGCTCGCAGGCGCTCGGACATTTCCTGTTGGGGCAGCCGCATGAGGCGGCGAAGGCGGCTTACCGGGCCGTCCAGTCCAATCCGGGTCACAGCATCAACTATGTCATCCTGATCGGGCCACTGGTCGCGCTCCGACGGTTTGACGAAGCAAAGGCGGCCGCTGCGCGCGTCATTGAACTGCAGCCGACTTTCCGCTTCAGTCAGCAGTTTGCGGGTGTTGACTGCGCGCCCGCGCTCGCGTCGAAGCTCGGTGCCGCGCTGCAGGCGGCCGGATTGCCCGAGTAGTTTGCCAAGGCAACGACGCGCTCGCGCCGTGCTCACCATCGCGATCTCCGATACATCCGAGCAAGCGTTACCAGCGGCTGTGCTGGTTTCAATTTCAAATGTCACCTGTTCGCGCTTTTCGAACCTCACACGATGTCCGAGGTGAGCCCGGCATGCGCGCCAAAACGGACGTCCACCGACCCGTTCTAGGTTTATGAGTGCGCGCCCTGAACTATAGGCACGTCACGCGCTCGGCCGCGAGATAGCCGAACAAGAGCCCCAGCCCGAACAGCAGCACCAGCCCTGCCGCGCTGAATTCGATTCCGCGCATGATGAGCGTACCGCCGCCCTCGCGTCCGGAACTAAGCCGTTGCGCCAGCCCTCTTGCGGACACGGCGACCACGGCAATGGTCGCCACTGTAATCGCGGTACCGAGCCCCATCACGAAGGTGGCGGCGATGCCGGCCCAGAACAGGCCTTGCGCCAGCGCAAATACCAGAACCAGGATCGCGCCCGAGCAGGGCCGCAAGCCGACGGCGAAGATTGCGCTCAGGCCGCGCTGCCAGCCGCCGGGACCGGCGAGTTCGTCCGGCATCGGCCCGTGGGAGTGGCCGCAATGCTCGTCATGGACGTGATCGTGGCTGTGGTCATGACCATGATGATGATCATGGCCGTGATGATGATGCGCCGTCACCATCGCAGGCACTGGCCGCGGCGCCTGCAGCGCGCGCATGAAGCCGCCGCCCTTGGTCCAGACCAGCCGGGCGCCGAAGGCCGCGATCAGCGCGTAGCTCGCGATCTCGATCGCCTTCTCCGCTCCGCACATCGTTTTCGCGGTGGCGTTGAGCAGCCAGGCGCAAATGCCGACAACGATAACGGCGACCAGCGACTGCAGCAATGCGGACGCGAACGACAGCACGATGCCGCGCCGCGCGGTCTCCTGATTGGCGACGAGATAGGACGAGATCACCGCCTTGCCGTGGCCGGGGCCGGCGGCGTGAAAAATCCCATAGGCAAAAGAGATCGCGAGCAGCGTCCACACCGCCGAGCCGTCGGACTTCGCGGCGCGGATGGTCGCGGAAATCTCGCGATAGAATTCCGATTGTCTTGCCAGCAGCCATCCGACGATGCCGCCGACCTGCGGCTCGGCGACGGACGGACGAGGGGCGCCGAATGGATTCTGCGCCATCAGATCGTGCAGCGCGCCGTCGATCGCAAGCCAAGCGGCGAGCGCCAGCACGCCCACCGCGAAAGCGCGGGCGACGCCGGGTCGGGGGTTTGAACTCACGGGCAATCCACCATGATCTTGTTGGCGAACATCGCGCCGTAGTTTCCGCCATCCCCGCCCATGAAATTCTGCTCGCCGAGTTTCTGGGCACCGGCAGAGCCGTCATTCGGCCGCTGGAACTGCATCTTGCAATCGGCGGGCGCGCCGACCAGTTCGATCGGGTCCTTGTCGGCATATTTGAAGTCGATGAAGAAGGCGCGGTCGAACACTTCCAGCGCGAGCTGTTTGGCCTTGAACGGCGTCTTGACCGGCAGCGTGAAGTGCAGCGTCAGCAGACTATCCTTGTACTCAAGGAAGTAATCGACAGGCTCCAGGAACTTCTCCTTCCTGCCGTCGGCCTTGGCGAAGGTGAAGAAGCCGAACTCCTTCAGCGACTCGACATTGGTCTGCGCCAGCGGCGCCAGTTCTTCCTTGCTATAGACACCCTTGGTCTTGGTCTCGATGCCCTGCAAAACGTAGGTCGAGAACATGTCGTCAAAGGTCCAGGCGTGGCGCACGCCGGTGATGCTGCCGTCGGGGGCGTAGATCAACTGGCTTTTCGCGGTGATCCAGACATGCGGATGCGCTTGCGCCGAGGCCGCGCCAAGCGCGATGCCGGCCGCAACAAGCAGCAGACCGAGCAACCGTCGTAGAGATGACGTCACCTCAGGCCGCCTCAGGCGTTTCCAGGAGACCCCGGCGGCGCAACAGCGCGTCGGGCTCCGGCTCCCGGCCGCGGAAGGCGACATAGGCATCTTCAGGGTCGCGCGAGCCGCCCGACGAATAGATGTCGTCGTGCAGGCGTTTTGCGACTGCCGGATCGAAGATGTTGCCGGCCTCCTCGAAGGCACCGAACGCGTCGGCGTCCATCACTTCCGACCACATGTAGCTGTAATAGCCCGACGCATAATGATCGCCGGAGAAGATATGGCCGAACTGGGTGGGCCGGTGCCGCAGCGCGATTTCCGCGGGCATACCGATCTTCTCGAGCTCGGCTTTTTCGAACGCCCGCACGTCGCGGCTGGCCGCGGCCGGCTGGGTGTGGAACTCGAGATCGATCAGAGCCGAGGAAACGAATTCCACGGTGGCAAAGCCCTGGTTGAATTTACGCGCAGCGAGGAAGCGCTTGAGCAGATCGTCCGGCAGCGGCTCGCCGGTCTGGTAGTGTTTGGCGAACTGCTGCAGCACCTGCGGCTGTTCCTGCCAGTGCTCGTAGAGCTGCGAGGGCAGCTCGACGAAGTCGGTGAAGACGGACGTGCCTGACAGCGAGGGATAGGTCACGTTCGACAGCATGCCATGCAGGCCGTGGCCGAATTCGTGGAACAGCGTCCGCGCGTCGTCGGGTGACAGCAGCGAGGGTTCGCCGTCGGCGCCTTTGGCGAAGTTGCAGACGTTGATGACCAGCGGCGCGATGTCGCCGTCGAGCTTCTGCTGGTCGCGCAGCGAGGTCATCCACGCCCCCGAGCGCTTGGACGGCCTTGCGAAGTAGTCGCCGTAGAACAGCGCCTTGTGCTGGCCGTCGGGCCCCTTGACCTCCCAGACCCGGACGTCCGGGTGCCAGACCGGGATGTCTTTCAACTCGGAGAAGGTGACGCCGAACAGGCGGGTGGCGCAGTCGAAGGCGGCCTCGATCATGTGGTCGAGCACCAGATAGGGCTTGATCGCAGCGTCGTCGAAATCGGCACGGCGTTGCCGCAGCTTTTCGGCGTAATAGCGCCAGTCCCATGGGGCGAGCGCGAAGTTGCCGCCCTCCTCCGCGATCAGCGCCTGCAGCGCGTCGCGGTCGGCAAGTACCCGGGCGCGTGCGGGCTTCCAGACCCGCTCCAGGAGGCTGCGAACGGCCTCCGGCGTCTTGGCCATGGAATCTTCCAGCCGGTAGGCGGCGTAGGTCGGGTAGCCCATGATCTTCGCGCTCTCCTCGCGCAAAGCGAGGATCTCGACCACGGCGGCGTTATTGTCGTTGCCGTTGCCATTGTCGCCGCGGGCCGTGAAGGCCTTGAAGGCTTTCTCGCGCAGGTCGCGTCGGCTTGAGCTCTTCAGGAACGGCTCGACCGAGGAGCGCGACAGCGTCACGATCGCCTTGCCGGCCATACCGCGCTCTCCGGCGGCGGCTTTTGCGTCCGCGACAAACGCCTCGGACAGGCCGCCGCGGTCGTCCTCACCGAGCTCCATGAACCAGTCCTGCTCGTCGCCCAGCAGATGGTGGCTGAACGAGGTCCCGAGCTCCGCCAGCCGCTCGTTGATCTCGGCGCGGCGCTTCTTGGCGGTTTCGTCGAGGCCGGCGCCGGCACGGTGGAAATTGGTGTAGGTGCGCTCCAGCAGCCGCATCTGCTCGGCCGTGAGGCCAAGCGTGGCGCGGTTCTCATGCAGCATGGCGATGCGGCCGAACAGCACAGCGTTCATCATGATCGGGTTCCAGTGCCGCGCCATCCGTGGCGACACTTCCTTGTCGATCTCCAGGATCGCCGGATTCGAGTGCGCCGACACCAGATCGTAGAACACCGCCGAGACCTTCGAGAGCAGCTTGCCCGAGCGCTCCAGCGCCGTGATGGTGTTGGCAAAGTCGGGCGCGGAGGGATCATGGGTGATCGCGGCGATCTCGGCGGCATGATCGGCAAAGGCCCGCTCGAAGGCGGGCAGGAAATGCTCCGGGAGGATTTCGGCAAAAGGCGGCGTCTCGAACGGCGTCTGCCACGCTTTCAGCAGCGGATTTGCCTCGACCTCGGGGGTGGCCGCCGTTTGCGGGGATTCTGACATCACAATTCCTATTTGGCTTGGGCGCCTGATCGGTTCTGATTACATCAGAACCGGGCCCAATCTTCGTTTTGACGCGTTTTCTTCACGCGAACCGGTACCCACTTCGCTCGAAAACGCTATGAAACATGCGGCAATCTATATCACGCGATACGGCATTTTTAGGCCTTTTAAGCTTGATAGACGGGCACTTTTCGGAGAGATTGCGGCCCGTAAACAGGACCTTTTCCATGAGCCTACAGCCTTCTTCGAGCACTGGCCGCGAGATCATCTGGCCGAGCGTCATCACCGTCATCTCGGCGGCGATCCTGATCGGCGCGGAAGTGTTCGGCGCGGCATTTGCCGGCGGCTGGGCGCTCGCGATTCTGTTCGGCCTCGACGACACCGGCGCGCACATCCTGCAGGCCGTGCTGTTTGCGATCGGCGTCCTGATCATGGCGGCGTTCATCCGCGCTGCCCAGCGCATCGAGCCGTTCTTCAAGCGCGTCTGAAATTCGCGGCAGCCGAGAAACCGCTGCGGCACAGGCGCTAATGCGCTCGCGCTTCGTCTCGAAAGTCTTAACGTCTGTTCATGTTTGACGCCGCGCGTGCGCGTCGAGAGCGGCGTCGTAAGCGCGCGTTAGGGAAACTTATCCTCAACCTAAAAAAAATGTTGCGAAGCGGATTCAAATACCTTATTTGCACTTTTGCCCAATTTCGCACGTGCCTGTGGTCGTGTGTCAGTCGGTAGGTATCCGGACAAGAGGCCGGACAGCCGCCAAGGGATGAAGAACCGAGGGTCATTCGAGTTTGAGTGGCCAGCATCTCTCTCAAGAGATGCCGTTGAAGGTCTCTGCATCCTTTGCAACCGTGACTGGCAGCCGGAGGCGAACCGGCGCACCCCGCTCTCAACGGGGGACGCGACTTAAAGCAACGACGGATCGGGCTTTTTTGGTCTCTACCGGCATTCCAACGCCGGCGCGGGCTACTGAAAAGGCTTGTCCTTCATTGCCAGGTGTGCGGGCGGGAAAATTCCCAACCAATCCACGGCAGCACAATTCGGTCTGAGTACAAGGCTGCGTCGCGTCTCCATCGTGCGACAACGCTGAAGCACTCATGTCCGAGATCACATTTGAACGGGACCCCGTCGCTGGGCCGTTTGGAGGGTGCTATGACCGAACGTATTCAGGAATTCCTGCGCAACCGCCGCAGCGAGGGCCGGGACACCGAACCTTGCCTCGTGGTCGATCTCGAAGTCGTGCGTGACAACTACCAGACCTTTGCGAAGGCCTTGCCGGACAGCCGCGTGTTCTACGCGGTGAAGGCAAACCCGGCGCCGGAAGTGCTGTCGCTGCTGGCCTCGATGGGCTCGTGCTTCGACACCGCAACCGTCGCCGAGATCGAAATGGCGCTGGCTGCCGGTGCGACGCCGGACCGCGTTTCCTATGGCAATACGATCAAGAAGGAGCGCGATATCGCGCGCGCCTTCGCGCTCGGCATTCGCCTGTTCGCGGTCGACTGTGCCGCCGAGGTCGAGAAAATTGCCCGTGCCGCCCCCGGCGCCAAGGTGTTCTGCCGCATTCTCTATGACTGCGCAGGCGCCGAATGGCCGCTGTCGCGCAAGTTCGGCTGCGACCCGGAAATGGCGGTCGAGGTGCTCGACCTCGCCAAGCGTCTGGGCCTGGAGCCGTGCGGCATCTCGTTCCATGTCGGCTCGCAGCAGCGCAAGGTGAAGGCATGGGACCGGGCGCTGGCGATGGCCTCGACGGTGTTCCGTGACTGCGCCGAGCGCGGGATCAACCTCTCCATGGTCAACATGGGCGGTGGATTCCCGACCAAGTACCTCAAGGACGTTCCTCCGGTCGTGCAGTACGGCCGGTCGATCTTCCGTGCGTTGCGCAAGCATTTCGGCAACCAGATCCCGGAAACCATCATCGAGCCGGGACGCGGCATGGTCGGCAATGCCGGCATCATCGAGACCGAAGTCGTTCTGATCTCCAAGAAGAGCGACGAGGACGAGGTGCGCTGGGTGTATCTCGACATCGGCAAGTTCGGCGGTCTCGCCGAGACGATGGACGAGTCGATCCGCTACGCCATCCGCACGCCGCATGACGGCGCGGAGATGACGCCGTGCGTGCTCGCAGGCCCGACCTGCAATTCCGCCGACGTGCTGTACGAGAAGATGCCGTACCCGCTCCCGGTGACGCTCGAGATCGGCGACAAGCTGCTGATCGAAGGCACCGGGGCGTATACGTCGACCTACTCGTCGGTGGCGTTCAACGGCATCCCGCCGCTGCGGACCTACCACATCTAGGTCTTCTCACCTCTCCCGCTTGCGGGGGAGAGGGAGCAAGAAAACAGGGAGCCGGCGTGCCGGCTCCCACCCCCTCATTCGCAAATTTTTCTGACAACGCTCCACGGCGCCCCCGCTGTTGGAGCGAGGACTGACGTGCCATGACTGCTTTGCGGAAGACCCCTGTTGCCCCTCACCCCGAAGCCGCTCCGTTCGCGATCCGTGCGGAGCGAGCCTCGGACGTCGCCGCGCGTGAAGCGCTGCTGGATGCCTGCTTTGGCGCAAACCGCCATACGCGCACCTGCCAGCGCCTGCGCGACGGACGCGCGCCCGCCGAAGGCCTTGCCTTGTCGGCCGTGCGCCAGGGGCGCCTCGTGGGCACCGTTCGGTTGTGGCACGTCAGCGTCGGGGGCCTGCAGGCGCTGATGCTGGGACCGCTGGCGGTGGATGACACCTGCCGCGGTCTCGGCGTCGGCGCCGCGCTGATGGACCGCGCGCTCGATATTGCCCGGCATCGCGGCCACGCTGCGGTGATCCTGCTCGGCGACGCGCCCTATTACGCCCGCTTCGGCTTCTCCGGCGACAAGACCGGCGAGCTGTCGCTGCCCGGCCCGTTCGAGCGCGACCGCCTGCTCGGCCTCGAGCTGCGCGCGGGTGCACTTGACGGCGCCTGGGGGATGATCGCCGCCACTGGCAAGCTTGTGCTCAAATCCAGCGCAGTTCGCGCCCGGAAGGCACTGGTGCCCGTGACGCACGCGGCCTGAAGCGGGTTGCGCGATCAGGCGAAAAGCCCTTAAACCGCGCCAACCCGGCTCAACGACTGCAATCGAGGTCCCGATGCCCCGCCGCCTGATTTCCACCGGCTCGCCTCTTGAGAAGACCGTGGGCTACAGCCGCGCCGTGATCGACGGCGATTTCGCCTTCGTCGCCGGCACTACCGGCTACGACTACGCCACGATGACGATGCCGGCCGACGTCACCAGCCAGTCACGGAACTGCTTCAAGACCATCGAGGCCGCACTCAAAGAGGGCGGCTTCGCGATGGCCGACATCGTCCGCGCGACCTACTACGTGACCGACGCCAAGCACATAGACGCCCACTTCGCGGTCTGCGGCGAAGTCCTCGGTGACATCCGCCCGGCCGCGACGTTGCTGGTCGTCACAGCCCTCGCAAAACCCGAGATGAAGGTCGAGATCGAAGTGACCGCCAAGCGACGCAACCCCTGATCCCCCTCAAATTCCGCAGCTAGATTGCTCTAGCTACATTGTTCTCCTGGAGATAATTTGATGAGCCCCTCCTCGCAGATCCACGCGAAAATTTCCGGCCCCATTGTCATGATCGGCTTCGGCTCGATCGGCAAAGGCACGTTGCCCCTGATCGAGCGGCATTTCGACTACGACAAATCGCGCTTCGTGATCATCGATCCGCATGAGGACGGCGAGCTCGCCAAGCAGCATGGCGTGCGCTTCATCAAGCAGGCCGTTACCCGCGAAAACTACCGCGAGGTGCTGGTGCCGCTATTGACCGCCGGCGGCGGCCAGGGCTTTTGCGTCAACCTCTCGGTCGACACGTCGTCGGTCGACATCATGACGATGTGCCGCGAGATCGGCGCGCTTTACGTCGACACGGTCGTCGAGCCGTGGCTCGGCTTCTACTTCGACAAACATATCGGTCCGGAAAAGCGCTCCAACTACGCGCTGCGCGAGACGCTCCTGGCCGCCAAGCACAAGAGCCCAGGCGGGCCGACCGCGGTCTCCACCTGCGGCGCCAATCCCGGCATGGTGTCCTGGTTCGTCAAACAGGCCCTGCTCGATATCGCCCGCGACACCAATACGCCTTTCAACGAGCCGAAGAGCAGGGAAGGCTGGGGCCAGCTCGCCCACAAGCTCGGCGTCAAGGGCATCCACATCGCCGAGCGCGACACCCAGCGCTCGAAGAAGCCGAAGCCGATGAATGTGTTCGTCAACACCTGGTCGGTCGAGGGCTTTGTGTCCGAAGGTATGCAGCCGGCCGAACTCGGCTGGGGCACCCACGAGAAATGGATGCCGGACAACGGCCGCGAGCACACCGAAGGCTGCGGTGCGGCGATCTATCTGCTGCAGCCCGGCGCCAATACCCGCGTGCGATCCTGGTGCCCGACGCCGGGCGCCCAATATGGCTTCCTCGTCACGCATAACGAGTCGATCTCGATCGCCGACTATTTCACGGTGCGCGACGGGGCCAAGGTGGTCTATCGCCCGACCTGCCACTACGCCTATCACCCCGCCAACGACGCGGTGCTGTCGCTGCACGAGATCTTTGGCGCGACCGGCAAGATGCAACCCTCGTGGCACATCCTGGATGAGAACGAGATCGAGGACGGTATCGACGAACTCGGTGTGCTAGTCTACGGCCACGCCAAGAACGCCTATTGGTACGGCTCGCAGCTCTCGATCGAGGAGACGCGGCAGATCGCGCCCTACCAGAACGCGACCGGCATGCAGGTGTCATCCGCCGTACTGGCCGGCATGGTGTGGGCGCTGGAAAATCCGAACGCCGGCATCGTCGAGGCCGACGAGATGGATTTCCACCGCTGCCTCGAAATCCAGCGGCCCTATCTCGGCCCGGTGAAAGGCTATTACACCGACTGGACCCCGCTGTCGGACCGGCCCGGCCTGTTCCCGGAGGACATCGACACCTCGGATCCCTGGCAGTTCCGCAATATCCTGGTGCGGTGAGGCGTCCCATAGCGTTTTCCAGCGAAGTGGATACCGGTTCGCGTAAAGAAAACGCGTCGAAACTAAAGAATAGAGCCCGGTTCTGATTCAATCAGGACCGAAAAGGCTGTGGTGTTTGACCGTGTTCCTAATGCAACGTTCCGTCTCAACTCAATCCACAGATGTGCAAAACATGATGACGCGCGCCTGATCGCGAGGTTATCTTCATGCGGGGCTAGTGATTCAGTTTGCGGCGGGGCCAACGATATGAAGCATACGGCACTTCTCAATCCGTTCAATCTCAACCAGGAACCGGGGCAGATCGCCAACCGGCAAGAGCCGGCGGAGATCGTCAACCGGCGAGCGTCACGGTCGACGCCGGTTTGCTCGGTCTGCCAGTCTGACGACATCATCGCCCACGCCACGGTTCAATGGAGCAACGAGTCCCAGGAATGGGAACTGGCCGATACGTTCAACCAGCCGGCTCACTGCAATTACTGTAACCGCGCGTGCGACATACTCTGGCTACCGCTGAACTAGGGCCGCGAGAACGCATATCGGCCCCAAGTGTTGCGCCATTTTTTCTCGTACAGTCGGCGCGGAACGGCAGCTGCCGCCAGACGCCGCCCCTACCCGGCAGCGCGTGCTAGTAACCCGCGATTAACGAATCGGTAACCCTCGATTAATCAAATCGCGTCATTTTAACTGGACCTCTTTTGCGAGGGCGTGAAGCCGTCGCGGCATCCTGTTCCAGCGACGACTTCCCAAGTGGAGCGGTGGGACATGCGTGCCATTATCTTCATCATGATGTCGGCGGCGGCACTGGTTTCGTGCACGCCTGACAACAATGAAGTGACCGGCTCGATCAACGACTGCGCCCGGAAACTCTTTACCCCGTACAATCCCAAGAACATGAAGCAGTGCGTCGCCGTGTGCATCGCCTGCGAGAGCGGCGTCACCACCACCTGCTCGACATCCTGCACACTCAAAGGCGCGCGCTGATCGCCGAAAGATGCGCGCGGCGCGACCGCGCTTTGCGAAGCGGCGACCCCGTAAGGTCGCCGCTCCAAATGGTCAGGTATGAGCGCCGCGTGCTTGCGGGGCCGGACGGGGCAGCCGTCCCATAAAGCTCCGCATCAGCTTGGCTACTTCCCCCACGGACTCATCGAGCGCGAAATGTCCGCCATCCAGCATATGCGTCTCCGCCTTGGGAACATCGCGCTTGAGGGCGGCGACCTCGGCTATGTCGAACACCGGATCGTAGCGCCCCCAGACAACCAGGGTCGGCGGCTTGCGTTCGCGCAACCAGGCTTGCCAGGCAGGGTAAGCGGCAAGATTGTTGCGATAGTCGTAAAACAGGTTCGACTGGATATCGGCCTCGCCCGGCCGGGCCAGGAACGCGACTTCGTCTTTCCAGAGGTCGGGGCTGTAACGCTCGGGATGCGGTGAACCGCTGATGTGACGCTGCCGGGACGTATCCTCGGACGCCAGTCCGGCGCGGTATTTGGCCTCATTGGCGGCGCGGTCCGCCCAGAAGCCTTTACGCACGGCCTGCAGCCGCCCCAGCCCCTCTTCGTGCGCCACCGCGTTCTGGACAATGAGCCCGGTCACGCGCTCCGGATGTGCAACGGCAAGCCTGTAGCCGACGGGCCCGCCATAATCCTGCACATAAAGCGCATAACGGTCGAGATGAATCGCCTGCGTAAACTTGTCGACGACATCGGCGATCGCATCGAACGTGTAGGCGAACTTCTCCGGTGACGGCGCCTCCGAGTTTCCAAAGCCCGGATAATCCGGCGCAATCAGATGATACCGGTCGGCAAGCAATGGCATCAGCGTGTCGAACATCCGCGACGATGACGGAAACCCGTGAAGCAGCAGGATCGCTGGGCCGTTGCTCGGTCCCGCCTCGCGATAAAAGATGTTCACACCGTTGACGGCGACGGTCTTGTAGGTGGTCGAACGCGTGGTGGCGGCTCCATTGGCGGCGGCTTTATTGGCAACGGCCGGTTCAGCCTTCAGCGGCAATATCGACAAGCAGCTCCAGACGGCCGCCGCGGCGACCGTGTAGCGAGTTAGCATCGGATTCTCCAAAATGCGTTGGCTTCGTTGTGACGACAGGCCGGAAAACGAAAGCCGTCGACAAAGCGATGGGATCGCTTTGGGGCGGTTGATAGCCGGTGAAAAACCCGATGCGAATTCACTAAAGCGGGGAGAATTATCACTTTAGCGTAGTGAACCGACAACTCAGTCGTAAAAAGCCGATCCTTGGCGCACGTCGTCAACGCAAGGCGAAATGACCTGAAGACGACGGCGCGCCGCGTCTACTTCGCCATATAATCGAACGCCACCGTTCCCAGTCCAAGCGTGAGATCTGCCTTGAAGTGCAGCGCGGAGATCACCTCGCGCACCGGCAGCCGCGCCACGTCGGCAAGCGCGTGCGGGAACAGGCCGAGCGCTCCGGGCCCGCTCCATGCTTCCTTCAACGTGATGTCTTCGAGATAATAGCGCACCAGCTCGCAGATGCGCGGCGTGCCGTCGACATGCGGAATGATCTTGATCATGAAGTTCGGAACCTTCATGCCTTTTAGGATAGTGTCATGGTCGACCAGACGATGCTTGTAGCCCATGGTCGCGCTGGCGCAGAGCACCGAACCGTAATGCAGCGTTCCCACGAGCACGTCGCTCTCGACGATCATCTTCGGCGTGGCGCGCTTCTTGGGAAATCCCCAGAGTTCCCGGCCGCCGGCAATTGGCGCGTCGTCGTCCAGGTACATTGAATGGACGTAAACACCATCCTCGCCCTTGAAACGGACCGGGATCACCTGACCGGTTTCGGTGTAATCGCCGAAACCGGTCGAGTCGGGCATGCGGATAAATTCGTATTTGACGACGGGCTCAGCAACCTCAAGCGGCTCGGGCACTACGGCAGCGAGTGCTTCCGGATCGGTCCGGTAGGCAACAACGAAGAATTCGCGGTTGAAGAACCGATACGGCCCCGGCGGGAATGACGGGTTGGTCAGCGGCATCGAATAGGCGGTTCGCCTGACGTCGTCGATCTTCATCATCTGCCTCCTGTGCGGCTGCCGGATACGGCCAGTATGGAACGGCAGATGGGCAGAGGCGAGACTGTAAAATCGGCAGCGGCAGTCAAAACGGCGTCATAATTCGAGGATGTGGCATCACAATGCCCTCCCTGTCATATAGCGCCGCCGAGATAGAGCCGCTTGACGATATCGTTGGCTTTCAGCTCGTCGACCGAACGGGCCGCGACGGCGATCTCGCCATGGACGATAATGTAGCCGCGATCGGCGATACGGATCGCCTGGTTGAAATTCTGCTCCGCCATCAGCACCGTCAAGCCGACACGTTGCTTGAGTTCGCCGATCTTGGCGATGGTCTGCGACACCAGCAGCGGCGACAACCCTACGGAAGGCTCGTCGATCAGCAGGAGGCGCGGCGACGACATCAGCGCGCGCGCGATGGCGAGCATCTGCTGTTGTCCGCCGGACATGGTGCCGGCGAGCTGGTTCCGCCGGTCTTTGAGCACGGGAAACGTATCGAAGGCGAGTGCAAGATTGTGCTCGATGGCGCTGCGGGCGACTCGCCGGAAAGCGCCGAGCATCAGATTTTCCATCACCGTCAGCTTGGGAAACAGTCGCCGTCCTTCCGGAACCAGCGCCACACCGAGATCGACGATCGCTTCGGCCGTGAGCTTGGTGAGATCGTGCGCCTCGTCGTCGACCGTTAGGGAGATGCGGCCACGCGTCGGACGGACCAGGCCCATGATGCACTTCATCAGCGTGCTCTTGCCGTTACCGTTAGTGCCGAGCAACGCGACGGTCTCGCCGGACTCCACGTCGAGCGTGACGCCGCGTAGCGCCTTCACAGCGCCGTATCCAGCATCGAGGCCCTCGATGGCAAGATTAACTGCCAAGATAGGCCTCCTGCACCCGCTGGTTCGCCATGACTTCGGCCGGTGCGCCGATGGCGATGATCTTGCCGGCGTCGAGGCACATCATGCGCTCCGAAAAGCGCATGACGGCCTGCATGATGTGCTCGATCATGATGATGGTAATGTCTTCCTCGCCAAGGCTGATGAGCAGGTCCAGCACTTCGTCCACTTCGGAACTGGACAGTCCCGCCATCGCCTCATCGGAGATCAGGAGTTTTGGCCGTACCGCCATCGCGCGCGCAAGCTCCATCTTGCGCAATTCAACCTGGCTGAGCGTATCGGTCGGCGCGCTAGCCTTGGAGGCAAGCCCCATGCGCGTCAGGATCGACATCGCGTCGTCCTCTTCCGGCAGGTCCGAACGGGCCGCGGCGAAGTCGAGCGCCACCATGAGGTTCTCCAGCACCGTCATGCTCTTGAACGGCCGGGGGATCTGAAAACTCCGAGCGATGCCGCGGCGCGCACGCTGATGCGGCGGCAATTGGGTGATGTCCTCGCCGCAGAAAACCACGCTGCCGATTTGCGGACGCAACGCGCCGGAAATGCAGTTGATGAGCGTCGTCTTTCCGGAGCCGTTGGGGCCGATCAGACCGAACCGCTCGCCCTTGCGAATATCGACACTGATATTGTCGAGCGCAATGAAGCCGCCGAAGCTTCTGGTAATGGCGCCCACCTGCAGCAGGGGCGCGTCGGGCACATTCGTCGACGTCATGTTTTGCCTCCCGCGCGCAAACGGTAGCGCGGCAGCAGCAACCCGATGATGCCCTTTGGCGCACCCACCACGAACAGCACCAGCATGATGCCCAGCACGAGCACGTTGACTTCCGACGAAATGGTCACGGCGAGGAGTTGCTGCGTCACGCCGAGCAGAATGGCGCCGAGCACCGGGCCGATCCAATGCGCGGTGCCACCGATCAGCGACATCGCCAGCGCCGAGACGGAGTAATTGAGATTGAACGCCGACGACGGATCGGCATACTGCAGATACATCGCTGCCGGTGCACCGGCCGCTGAGATCAGCGCGCCCGAGATCATGCAAGCCACCAGCTTCAGCTTCAGGGTCGGCACGCCCGTGCATTCGGCGGCGAGTTCGTCATCCCTTAGCGCCTGCAGGCCGCGGCCGATCCGGGAGTTCTGGATATAGCGCGCGATCGCCACCGCAATGACCACCAGAAGCGCCTCGACGAAGAACAGCATCTTCACATAGCTATCGAACGGCGCGGTCACCGGCGGCCGTTGCAACTGAATGCCGGCCGCACCGCCGACGAACCTCCAATTCATCACACACGTCTCGATGATGATCGCGAGCGCAATCGTCGCGATCGAGAAGAAAATGCCCCGCATCCGCAGCGTCAAGAGGCCGATCGTGAGGCCAAGCAACATGCCGATGAACGCTGCCGCCGCGATCTGCACCACGAGCGGCGCACCGGTCGCCTTGAACAGCGCCACCGCGGTGTAGACGCCGATGCCGAAGAAGGCGTTGGTGCCGAAATTGACGTAACCGGCATAGCCGCCGAGGATAGTCCAGGCCACGGCGAGCGCGATGAATTGCAGAATCACGTAACCGGCAAAGAACGGATATTCGTTGCGGACGAACTGCGTCATCGCCAGGACCGCGACGAGAAACACGATCACACCGGCCCAGAAAGCGATATTGTTGCGGCGCATGCTCATCGGCCCAGCAGACCTTGCGGCCGCACGGCAAGCACGCCGAGCAGCATCGCGAACGAGATCGCCGGCGCCCAGGAGGCGCCGAACAAGGTTAGGACGATCGTTTCAGCGACGCCAAGGATGATGGCGGCGATGAGCGTGCCGGTCATGCTGCCGAGCCCGGCCATGACCACGACACAGAATGTCCGTCCGATATAGGCGCGATCGAGTGTCGGCTCGACCGGCGCAACGATGATCAGCAGCGCACCGGCCATTCCAAGCACGGCGGTCGCAATCCCGAAGGCGAATTGCTTGATCCGGACCGGATTGGCGCCCATCAGGCGCAGGGCCTCCTCGTCCTGTGCGACGGCACGGATCGCGCGGCCCATGAATGTTTTCGACAGATACACCGCCAGCAGGACCGTCAGCCCAAGTGCCACCGCGAAAGCGACCAGTTGCCTAATCGGGATCCGATACTCCCCAAACCGCCAGGCCTTGCCGATATAGGTCGCCGTGACCGAGCGCTGGTCGACGCCGAATTGAAGGATGATCAGCACCTCTATGATGAAAGCGATGCCGAAGAAAAACGCGATGCCGCGAACACCGGCATCGGTGCCGCGTTTCTCGAAGGTCTCATAGTAGATGCGATAGAAGACGAGACCCAACAGGAAGAACGCCGGGGTGATCAACAGTCCCGCGACCAACGGGTCGATATCGTAGACATCGTTGAGCTGGAACACGGCGTAAGACGCCAGCACCAGAAAAGCGGGATGCGCGACATGGGGAACGTCGAGCAGTCCGAACGAAACGGACAACCCGACGCTGACGGCTGCATAGAAGCAGCCGAGCAATACCCCAAGCACGACCGCGCCGAGCAGCAGGTCCATCGAAAACACGTCAATTCCCCCTTGGCCCCTTTTCCCGAACCGGGAAAAGCAGCGAACCTTACGTGCGCGCAGCCTCAAAGGGACTGACGAGACTGCCCGTTTTCAATTTGTCGGGGAACAGGATCACCTGTTTGCCCGGCTTGCGGAACTGCTCGACGTCCTTGTCGACGATACCCCGGAACTGCGCCTGCAGCGTCGCCGATTCCTTGCGCTCGCCATCCGCCGAAAACGCAATCGGCCCGACGATGGTCTTGTGCTCGTTCTCGCGCAGATATTTTGCGAGGCCTTTCTGATCGAGCGACTTGGTGGCGTTGACGGCTGCCTCGACCATCTGGCCCATCGCATAACCGAACGGTGCCAGATAATAGCCGAGCGGATCGACCTTGGCTTCAACAGCGCGCTTCGTGTAGGTATCGAAGAACGTCTTGGTGCCGTCGAAATACATGCTCTGTTCCGGCAGCCATGTGTTGTAGTTGACGACTCCGTTGAGCAGCGACCCCAGATTCCCCATCACGGCGGCGAACTGCAGACCTACCATGCCGCCGCCGAAAATCTTGACGTCGTTGCCGATCCCGATTTCGTTGACAGCGCGCAGAATTCCCGCCGAATCCGGCGGATAGGACGCGACATAGACGATGTCGGGTTTGGCCGCCTTGAGCGCGCGAATAATCGATGCGAATTCCACCGTGTTCGGCGGATAGTTCTGGTCGAAGATGACCGGGATGTTGCGCTGCTTGGCGACATCGCGAGCGGTCAATGCGAGATTCTGGGCGAATTCCTGGTCCGCCGAGAGCAACGCCATGGTCTTGCCACCGGCCTTCTGGCCGATATCGAGGAACGAGGACGCCCAGCTATCAGCCGGTCCCCAGGGTGCATTGTTGAACCACATGTCGTGGCCGACCTTGCTGTTCACCTGGAACGAGAAATTGCCCATCAGCAACAGGCCGCGCTGCTTGACGAACGGCATCAGCGGCGCGGTCGGCACCGTCGCGTAAGGCGCGAACAGGAGATCGACCTTGTCGACATCGACCAGCTTGGCGTAGATCGCGGGAGTTCTCGGAAGCGCTCGACTTGTCGTCGTAGACGATAAGTTCGACCTTACGGCCGAGCAGGCCGCCCTTCGCATTGATGTCGTCACGCCAGATCTCGATACCAAGCTGCGCAGCCTTGCCGCCACCAGCAAGACCGCCGGTTTGCGCCATCGACATGCCGATCTTGATCGGCGGTTGCTGCGCTATCGCGCTTGAAGCCCGTCCAAGTGCCGCGACCGCCACTGCTCCGCCGAGAAAAGTCCTGCGTTCCATTGATCCTCCCTATGCCCCATTGGCTGTTGTCGTTGTCATTCCGCCGGATCGTCGTCCGGATCTTCCGAATAGAATAGTCCGAGGTCGAGACTAGCCGCTAGCTCCCGCAGATGCGGCGGATGGCGCGTTTTCGCCCCTCGCCGACCGCTTCATGATCGCGGACGGATCGGAGCCGACGCGCCCGCTGGTCTTGTCAGCCGCGCTTTCGCGCGACAGCTGCATGTCGAAGCGGATGCTCGGCAGCCCCTTGATAGGGCAGTTCGGATCGTTTGCCACCACATCGACCGCAAGATCGTCCGACGAGCCAAATACGACATCATCCGCAAGATGGGGATCGTCGCGCAAATAGAGCGCCGTCACCAGTTCGCGATAGCCGGGCGCACCGACCAGGAAGTGAATATGGGCCGGCCTCATGCCATGCCGCGCTTGTGCCTTCACCATGTCGCCGACAGGTCCGTCCATCGGAATGGAATATCCGACAGGCTTGACGGTGCGCAAGATAAAGAGGCCATCCGCATCCGTGGTGAATACGCCGCGATAATCGGTTGAGGTCGCACTTTCCTGAATGTCGTAGAGACCGTCGGCACTGGTCTGCCAGATCGAGACGGTCGCATTCGCGATCGGCCTTCCGCCGACATCCGTCGCGCGACCGTACAGGACGCACTCGCTGCCCGGTTTCACATGCCTCGCGATCTGGCTGCCGGCCGACAGTTTCGGCGAGGCTTCGCGATAGAACGGACCGAGCAGGCTGGTATGGGTCCCCTCCTCGATCGCTGTCTTGTCATGCAGGCCATTGACGAGCGCCGACAAGCCAATTGTATCCGAAAGTAGAATGAACTCCTGCCGCTCTGGCGTGCACATCTTGCCTGCAGCCGTCATGAATTCGATGCCTTTGATCCATTCGGCGGGGGTCAAATTGACGTCGCGGGCAAAGGCATGCAGGTGCTTGACGGCCGACGCCATGATCTTCCTCAAGCGCGGGTCGGGGGTCGTCGCCATTTGCTCAAGCACCGCGTCCGTGATCGTTTCCGGCGTTAGCTCTCGCATACCTCGCTCCCTTGGCCGGCTGCTTTTTGATGAGCCGGTTGTTGTTGCGCCGACCCTAACCGCTAGTTGGGGCTCAATACAAGGCGTTCGAAGGGGGCGACGACACGCCCTTATACAAATTGATACAAGCCGATTGGCGCAGGGATTACCGCGGAGCGTCGCGTCAGTACTACACGTCTCGCTCGTGCCCAAGAATATTGCAATTGGAGTTTTGCAATTGGGATTTTCGCATCGGGAAATTCGGTAGTGGGACTACCGATAGTGCTACCGATCCTTGATCGGCGGCGCGGTTTTTTCCGCCGGCGCAGGCGGCAGCGCGGGTTGGGCACCCGCCTTCTGTGCGTCGGCGTCGGGCCGCGCAGGCTCTGGTGGAACGTTGGAAGGCCGGGTGCCTGTCGTGACTGGCTCCGCCGGCGCAGACGGCTTTGTTTCCGCGCCCGGTGTCGATTGCAGCGGTTGGGTCGCCTGCGCCAGAACTTGCGGATTGCGCGCAATCTCGTTCAGCGAAAGCGTCGATATCACGAGGCCGGTCGCGACCAGCATGGATGCGAGCAGCAGATCTTTCCGGTAATTTCGTTTCCTGTCCTCGGGAGACATGCCGTTCGACCTGCAAATTGTTTCACGAGAGCAACGGCCAGCTACGCGCATGGTTCCCTGGGGAACCGCAACAGAAAGGCCCGTCCGAAGCGGTTAGAGCGGCACCAGACCTGCATCGCCGTCTTCCGAGCCGAACGCCAGCAAAGTGCCCTTTGCGTTCCAGGCCAGCGCCGAGACCGGCGCGCCGCCGTTCCGGCGCACGAGGATTTCCGCACCGTCCTCCAACCGCACCATCAGCACCGTTCCGTCGCCATAACCGGCGGCGAGAATATCCTGTTTCGGATGGCAGGCGACCGCCGAGACGCGCGCCTGCATCGGCGCCAGCATTGCGGGCTCCCTGCCCATCGGACCGTCCTTGCTGGCGAACGGCCAGATGATCACGGTATCGGCGCCCGAAGTAGCGAGGCCCTTGCCGCCGGCGGTCCACGACATCGAACGGACGCGGCCGGGATAGCCGCTCATGCGCATGTGCCTGTTGTCGGCGAGCCGCCAGCCATGCATGGCCGGCTCGTGCATCGCCGTCACCAGGAATTTGTTGTCCGGGCTGAAGACGACCGCAAGATGCGAGCCGGCCCATTCAAGGAATTCCGGGTTCGCCGCCATATTGGGGAACCACAGCGTCACGCCGTTGTAGTGCGCAATGGCAACGCGCAGGCCCTTTGGCGCAAATGCGAGGCCACCGACGGTCGACGGCACGTCGAACGATTTCTCCTCGCTCTTGCCACTGCGGACAAAGGCGGTCTTGCCGGCCGACCACGCCACGGCGCCATCGGGATGCAACGCGACATTGTCGATCCACCGCCGCTTGGCATCGGTGGCGAGCGCTGCGATCTCGCCTTTGGCATTGAGCGCAACGAGTTTGCCGTCATCGCCACCGGTGACGATACGCTCGCCATCGGAGGCGGCGCACAGCACCGCACCGCTGTGAATGGCGACGCGCGAGATCTCGTCCGCGGCGTTGACGATCGCCGCGTTCTCCTCGGCGCCGATGAAGACGGCGTTATCGCCGAGGAAATGAATCGACGCCACGGGCATGCCGATCGGCAGCGGCCGCACCCGGTCGGTGATGGAAACGATGGACGACCCCGCGTCCGAATCAAAATCTCTCATCACGTGGTGATACAGCTCTCGAAGCCGTCGCGGATGGTCTGCTCCGGCAATTCGCGCCCGATGAAAACGAGGCGGCTCTCGCGCGGCTCGTCTTCGCGCCACTTACGCTGATGATCGCCTTCGAGCATCATGTGGACGCCCTGGAACACGTAGCGGTCGTCATCGTCGCTGAAGGCAAGGATGCCCTTCGAGCGCAAGATCTTCTGGCCTTCGCTAGCGACGAGGTTTTGCAGCCACGGCATGAATTTGGTGGCATCGAGCGGCTTGTCGGTGCGCAGCGACAGCGATTGCATTTCCTCGTCGTGGTAGTGCTTCAGCCCGCCATGGCTGTGGCCGTGATCGTGGTGATGATGGTCGTGGCCATGGTGATCATGATCGTGATCGTCGCCGGCTTCCAAAAATTCCGGTTCGATCTCCAGGATACGGTCCAGATCGAACGCGCCGCGCTCCAGCACATCCGAAAGCTGAACCTTGCAGCGTTCGGTGCGGTGCAATTTGGCGTAAGGGTTGATGCCGCGGATCCGGGCCTCGACTTCGGCGAGTTCGGCCCTGGACACGAGATCGGTCTTGTTGAGAACGATGACGTCAGCGAACGCGATCTGGTTCTTGGCTTCCGGCGCGTCCTTCAGACGGTCGCTCAGCCATTTGGCATCGGCCACCGTTACGACAGCGTCAAGCCGCGCATTCTTCTGCACGTCCTCGTCGACAAAGAAGGTCTGCGCCACGGGCGCCGGATCGGCAAGACCCGTGGTCTCGACGATGATGGCGTCGAACTTGCCTTTTCGTTTCATCAAGCCGTCGAGGATGCGCACGAGGTCGCCGCGCACGGTGCAGCAGACGCAGCCATTGTTCATCTCGAACACTTCTTCGTCGGCGCCTATGATCAGGTCGTTGTCGATACCGATCTCGCCGAATTCATTGACGATGACGGCGTATTTCTTGCCGTGGTTTTCCGACAGGATACGGTTCAGCAGCGTGGTCTTGCCGGCCCCGAGATAGCCCGTCAGCACGGTCACAGGAATTTTTTGGGACGAAGGTTCTGGCATAATAGCTCCGGAAGAAGTCTCGCGCGGCCTGCAGCAGGGAGGCCCCTGCCCTAGTTGGCGAGCGCGCTGGTCAGGGTCTTTATATTGTGCCTGACCATGTCAATGTAAGTGGGTGAATCGCCCTTTTCGGCGGTCAAACTGTCCGAATAGAGCGTTCCGCCGACCCTGACGCCGGTCTCGGCCGAGATCCGGCGGATCAGGCGCGGATCGCTGATATTCTCGAGGAAAACCGCCGGTATTTTGGCGGCCCTGATCTGGGTGATAATCCCGGCAATATCGCGGGCGCTGGCCTCGGATTCCGTGGAGACGCCGACCGGTGCAATGAATTCGACGCCATAGGCGCCCGCAAAATAGCCGAACGCGCGATGGGTCGAGATCACCTTGCGGCGACCATCCGGGATTTGCGCGATAGCTTCGCGCACGTGGCGATCCAACGCGTCGAGTTTCACGAGATAGGCGTCGGCATTGTCGCGGAAAACCTGGGCGTCGCCGGGATCGGCCGCAATGAGCGCGTCACGGATATTGTCAACATAGGTCTTGGCGTTAAGCGGGGATTGCCAGGCATGCGGATCGGCATCGGAGCCGAGTTTGAGCGGTGCAATGCCTGTGGTCACCGTCACGATGGAAGCCCTGCCACCCGCGGATTGCACCAGCCGCGGCAGCCAGCCCTCCAGGCCGAAGCCGTTGACGAAGACGAGTTTGGCGTCCGCGATTTTTTTTGCGTCTGATGGCGTCGGCTCGTAGACATGCGGATCGCTGTCCGGGCCGACCAGCGTGGTGACGCTGACGCGATCGCCGCCGACATTGCGGACGAGATCGCCGAGGATCGAAAAGCTGGCGACGACGTTGAGGCGATTTTGCGCATTCGCCGGAAGGGCAGCCGCAAAGAGCGCCAGACAAGTCAACCAAAAGAGACGCCGCATCATGGCTACGCCTCGAGATGACGGCCGGGGAACATCTGCCTGACCAGGCCGCTGACGTTACCGAACAGCAGCGACGCTATATACAACGTCGCCGCCACCAGAATGATCGCCGGGCCCGAGGGAATTCGCGTTTGAAACGAAAGCGCCAAGCCGGCATAGCCTGACAGGATCGCGCTCGCGACCGCGATGCAGATCATGCCGGTGATATCGCGCGACCAGAACCGCGCGATGCCCGCAGGCAGGATCATCAACCCGACGCCCAACAACGTTCCGAGCGCATGAAAGCCGTTGACGAGATTGATGACGACCAGCGCCAGGAACGCCAGATGCGCCGGTGCGCCGGCGCGGCTGACGGTGCGCAGGAATACCGGGTCGACGCATTCGATTACCAGCGGGCGATATATCACTGCCAGCACCAGCAGCGTGATGGTGGCGTTGAAGGCGATGACCAGCAGCGTCTGGTCGTCCATTGCCAGGATGTTGCCGAACAATACGTGCAGCAGGTCGATATTGGTGCCCTTGATCGAGACAATGGTGACGCCGAGCGCCAGCGACACCAGATAGAACGTCGCCAATGACGCGTCTTCCTTCAACTCGGTTGTGCGCGCGACCACGCCGGCAAGGATCGCGACGGCAAAGCCTGCGATCAATCCACCGGTCGTCATCGCGAACAGGTTGAGCCCGGACAGCAGGAAACCGATCGCGGCTCCGGGCAGGATCGCATGCGCCATGGCGTCACCGACGAGGCTCATCCGCCGCAGCATCAGGAACACGCCGATCGGCGCGCCGCCGAGCGAAAGCGCAATCACAGCCGCCAGCGCGCGACGCATGAATTCGAATTCGGTGAAGGGCGCGATCAGCGCATCGTAGATCATCGGCGTCAGGCCGCTCGCGACGGCACGGCGTCCACGGCGCAGGCCGCGGCGTCATCGTCAAACGCTTCGCACATCCGCCGCGCCTCAAGCAGGTTTTCCGCAGTCAACACTTGCGCGGTGGCGCCCCATGCCACCGGCCCGCGGGCCAGTAGCAGCGTTTCCGGGAAATGGTTGCGCACCAGATCCATGTCGTGCAGCGCGGCCAGCACGGTGCGCCCCTCGCCATGCCAGCGCCTAACCAGCATCAACAAATCGGCGGAGGTTTTGGCGTCGATGGCGTTGAAAGGCTCGTCGAGCACGATCAGGCGCGCGTCTTGCAGCAGCACACGGGCGAACAGCATGCGCTGCATCTGCCCGCCGGACAGCGTACCGATGCTGCGGTTCTCGAATCCGTTGAGACCGACGGCGGCAAGCGCCCGCGCGATCTTGTCCCGCTCCGCCTTGCCCATGCCGCCAAAAAATCCGGTGAAGCGCCACAGACCGGTGCCGACGAAATCGAACACCGAGATCGGAAAGCTGCGGTCGATATCGACCGACTGCGGCAGATAGGCGATGTCGCGGATGTCGAGGCCACCGAGATAGATCGATCCCGCCAGAGGCTTGAGGATGCCGGCGAGCCCGCGAAACAGCGTCGACTTGCCGGCGCCGTTCGGCCCGATCACCGCCACCAGCGCGCCTGAGGCGACCTCGCCATTGAGATGATGTACCGCCGGATGGCGGTCGTAACCCAGCGTGACGTCGCGAAATTCTACCTGCGCCGCCATGCTCACCTCATCGCCACCAGCACGACAACCCAAAGCCCGGCGCTGACCGCGACCGCCGCGGCAAGCCGTGACAGCACCGTCATGCGCAGGATCGACCAAGGGGCCGGTTGCGCGGGATGCGGCGTCGCCGGGCCGTGGCTGTGGTGATGGTGTCCATGGTCGTGGGAATGGGAGTGAGCCATGGCAGAATGTTATATTATAACATAACAGATGTCCACCGGCTGGCCGGCCTCACGGCTTCCCGATCGCCATTGCCAGGGCCGCTGCCAGGAAGGGAAATGGCAGCGACACCGCGGCCCGGAACCAGACGAACTTCGCCGGCATGAACGGGATTTCCCAGAGGATAAGCCGCTGAAAGGCGAACAGCGCCCACGCGATCACGTAGGCGATCACCTGGGGCGGACCGCCCCCGACCTTCAGCGCCACCGCGCCGATGGAAAAGCCCACCACCGGGCCGCCCGGCGTCGCGGCACCGGCGATCACGGCGGTCAGCACGCCAAGCCAGCCGCTATCAGGCCCGAGCCAGCCGGTGATGACCTCAGGCGGAATCACGGCGGCGATGTAGCCCGAGCCGATCACGCCGAGCGCGATACGCGGCACGATGTTGATGAAGTCCATGGTGCCTTCGCGCATCGACGACACCAGCACCACGCGGCCGCGCTGCCAGGCCATGAAGCCAAGCGCCAACACCGAGCCCCACAGCGTGATGTCGATGATCAGCGCGGAGGTCGTCATAACACTTCGCCCTTCGGATACATCCGCACGTAGACGAAGCGGCCGAGCGCGCCGGCCAGAACCGGGATCGGCAACGAGATCGCGATACGCCACAGCGTGAAATCGGTGCCGAGAATAGGCAGTTCCCACGCGACCGCCCGGCCGTAGCCGATCAGCGTCCAGCTCACCACCATCGCGATCGTCGCGCCGAAATCGGCGCCGACCGTGAGCAACGCCGCCGCCACCGGATAGGCGGTGAACGGGCCGCCGGGCAGGATCGCGCCGAACGCCGTTCCGATCAAAAGCCCTTTCAGGCCGGAGTTCGGCCCGAGCGATCGCGACACTTTTTCGTGCGGCAGGATTTCGGCGATGAAGGCGCCAAGCAGGCAGCCGGCCAGCACGCGCGGCAGGATGCCGCCGAACAGCGCCAGATCGTGGGTCAGAATCTCCAGCACGCCCGGCATGCCGTCGCGGCGATAAACCAGCGTGGCGCTGACCGCGACCAGCACGCCGATGACGATCATCGACCAACCCACCGGCTTGCGAGCGCGCCGCGCGCGCGGCTCAGCCTCCGCGGCGTCGTCGGCAGGCGCCGGGTCTTTTATGGGAGGATCTGACAAGGCAATGAATCGGGCGGATGATGGGGTCCACCCTGCTTAGTCCTGGCATGACAGTGAGGCAAACGGAAGCTGGGGTATACCCATGCGCCGCTCAGGGATGCCCATGCGACGGCGTCACGCGATTACCGGTTCAGGTGAGATGGCGCACCAGCGCAAGGCCGGCAAACAGGCCCGCGATCGACAGCACGACCGAGCCGAGAACGTAGACCGCCGCGAGGCCAAGCTCGCCGCGCTCGTAAAGCAGCGCGGCATCCAGAGAAAAGGCCGAGAACGTGGTGTAGCCGCCGAGAATGCCGGTCATCAGAAATAGCCGCCAAGCCTGCGACGCCTCGCCCCTAAAGGCAAGATAGCCCGCGATCAGTCCCATCACGGTCGACCCGGATATGTTGATGATGAAGGTGCCGTAGGGAAATCCGATGCCGATGCAGCGGGCGCAGGTGACGTTGACGAGATGGCGCAGCATCGCGCCGAGGCCGCCGCCAAAGAAAACCAGCAGATAGCTCATCGCAGCATTTCCCAAACCGGCGGATCAAGTCCCCGCTACGCAATTTGTGCCGCAAGGCTGCGAGTCCCGCAAGGATCGCAAGGCACGGCACAAACGAAAAGGGCGGCAGTTTTGCACTGCCGCCCCCAACTAGTCATCGCTCGAACTATCAGACCTTGCCGAACATCTCATCGACATAGTCCCAGTTCACGAGATGATCGACGAACGCCTTCAAATAGTCTGGACGGCGGTTGCGATAGTCGATGTAGTAGGAGTGCTCCCAAACGTCGCAGCCGAGGATCGGCGTGGCGCCGTGCACCAGCGGGCTCTCGCCGTTCGCAGTCTTGGAAATTTCGAGCTTGCCGTTCTTGACCTGGAGCCAGCACCAGCCGGAGCCGAACTGGCCGACGCCGGCGGCGGCGAAGTCGGTCTTGAACTTCTCAAGCCCGCCGAGGTCCTCGTTGATCTTCTTTTCGAGACGGCCGGGCAGCTTGCTGCCGCCGCCATTCGGCTTCATCCAATTCCAGAAATGCAGATGGTTGTAGTGCTGGCCGGCATTGTTGAACACGGCCGGATTCTTCCCGAACGAAGCCTTGACGATTTCCTCAAGGGACTTGCCCTCGAATTCGGTCCCCTTGATCGCGTTGTTGCCATTGGTCACGTAAGCCTGGTGATGCTTGTCGTGGTGGAATTCCAGCGTTTCCTTGGACATATGGGGCGCAAGGGCGTCATGGGCGTAGGGCAGATTGGGGAGCGTAAAGGTCATGGGGTGATGTCCGAAAATGATGGGAGACGTGGTTTAACGGAAAACCCTTATAGAAGGTTCCATCGCGCTTAAAAACCGCAATTTGACGAAACGGGCGCCTTGTTCGGTAACACCGCTCCGCGTTCGGCGTATGACGGCTACAACGCGTTGAAACAAAGCGTCATGGGGCAAGAACACATGAGTATCGAAATCGATGTCCTGAACGGGGACGCATCTTGGCCGGCAGTCAAACCGCTGATGGACGCGGTCTGGCCCGAAGACGTCGTCAAGAAACTGCCATGGGGTCACGTCAAATGGGCCCATGCCGATTTGCGCGTGCTGATCGAGACGCCGCAGGAATCCGGCGGCGGAGTTGTCTGTCACGTCGGTATCTACTTCCGCACCGTCACCTGGAACGGGCGCAAGACGAATGTCGGCGGCATCGGCGGCGTCTCGACCCGCGAGGATTGCCGAGGCCGCGGTTATGCCACCCTCGCGCTCAACGCCGCGGTGCGGACCATGCGCGACCATGAGGCGATCCGGTTTGCGATGTTGTTCTGCGAGCCCGATAAATTCGCATTTTACGAGGCGCGCGGCTGGCATCCCTTCACGGGCGAGGTCTATGCCGAGCAGCCGGAGGGGCGCGTCCGCTTCGACGTCATGGCCCCGTTCGTGTTCGACTTCACCCCGCGCGCCCCGCGCAACGGCACCATCGACCTATGCGGCCTGCCGTGGTGACCCCTGCATGGCGATGGGTGGCTTGCGCCGGGCCGGCCCCATAATAGTCAGGCATAATCTATTCCGTTCAGGCCGATGAACCGGTGACGCATGACGATTGACGCCCCGCTCGAAATGCGCCCCGCAGCCACGAGGGTAACACCTGCCGCCCCGGTCAACAGCCTGCTGACCTCCCCGATCCTGCCGACGCTGTTGAAGCTCGCGATCCCCAACACCATCGCGATGTTCGGCACGACGCTCGTTGCAGTCGCCGAGACTTCCTATATCGGCCGGCTCGGCACCGAGCCGCTCGCGGGTATAGCACTGGTGTTTCCCTTCGTGATGCTGACGCAGATGATGTCGGCGGGCGCGATGGGCGGCGGGGTCTCATCCGCCATCAGCCGCGCGCTCGGCGCCGGAAACCGGGACCGCGCGGCGACGCTGGCGCTGCACGCGGCCATCATCGGCGTCGGCGCCGGATTGTTCTTCACCGTGACGATGCTGGCCTTCGGCCGCGAATTCTACACGTTGCTGGGCGGGCGCGGCGGCGTGCTCGAACAGTCCATCCAATATTCGCAAGTGCTGTTCTCCGGCGCGATCTCGGTCTGGCTGCTCAATACGCTGGCTTCGGTCGTGCGCGGCACCGGCGACATGCGCATCCCGTCGGCGGTACTGATCGGCACCGCCGTCATCCAGATCGCGGTCGGCGGCGGCCTCGGGCTCGGGCTGCTCGGATTGCCGAAGCTCGGCATGCGCGGCGTCGCCGCGGGTCAACTCACCGCCTTTACGTGTGGGGCAATATTCCTGGCGTGGTACCTTGTCAGCGGCCGCAGCCGGCTGAAGCTGAATTTTTCCGCCTTCACATTCCAGCGCGACATGTTCGTCGACATTCTCAAGGTCGGCGCGGTCTCCTGCCTGTCGCCGCTGCAGACCGTGCTGACAATTCTGATCTTCACCAAAATCCTGGCAAGTTTCGGCACCGAGACGCTGGCCGGCTACGGCATGGGCTCGCGGCTGGAATTCCTGCTGACCCCGATTGCATTTGCTTTCGGGGTTGCCTCCGTGCCGATGGTCGGCATGGCGATGGGCGCGGGTCTTGTGGCGCGTGCGCGTCGGGTGGCATGGACGGCTGGCGCGTCGGCCAGCCTGACCGTGGGGATCGTCGGCCTGATCGTGGCGATATGGCCGGCGCTCTGGGTCTCGCTGTTTACAAGCGATCCCGGCGTCACCGCCGCTGCCTATTCCTATTTTGCCTGGGCCGGACCGGCGTTCGCCTTCTTCGGGATGGGCGCATGCCTGTATTTCTCGTCACAAGGAGCGGCGAAGGTCGGCGGGCCGGTGCTGGCCGGTACGGCACGATTGCTGTTGGTCGGCCTCGGCGGTTGGTGGCTTGCCTCGTCGGGCGCACCGGCCTGGAGCTTGTTCGCGCTGGTGGGCGCCGCCATGGCCGTGTACGGGCTCGGCACGGCGCTATCGATCCGCGTGACGCGCTGGGGCAAATGATCGCGGCAAAACGCGTTGCGCGAATCTGATTTGTTGTTATGCAGGCCTGCTTTTTCGGGGATTGATTCATGGCCTGCAGATTGCATTTCATCATACTGCTTGCGGCGATATTGCTCGCCGCGCCATCCGTTCGGGCGCAGGACGGCGAGCCGACCGGCATCTGGCAGACACAGGCGGGAGACGCCCGGGTGCGTGTCAGCAAATGCGCCGGCGGAATTTGCGGGGTCATCGTCGGGCTACGCGAGCCGATCGATCCTGCCACAGGCAAGCCGCAAGTCGACGACAAGAATCCAAATCCAGCCCTGAAGAAGCGTCCGATCATCGGCCTTCCGCTGTTCAGCGGCATGCATCCCACCGGCCCCGGCAAATGGTCGGGTACGATCTACAACGCCGATGACGGCTCCAGCTACGCGAGCAACGTTTCGATCCTGGGACCGGCTAGTATGCGCGTCGAAGGCTGCGTCGGCGCACTCTGTGGCGGCGAAACATGGACCCGCGTCGCGCGATAGAAATAGAATCAGGCTGCTGAAGCTTTCAACGCCGTGGCTGCCGATGCGTAACCGCCGCGCGCGCCATCGATGAAATGTACATGATCGCTACGCATCACCGACGGCGTGAAACAGGTCATCATCGCCGCATCCTGACGGTGCAAGCCGTAGCGCACGATGCGGCTTGAGGCCGCCGTCACCAGACGCTGCGTCAGCGCACGCTCGAGCTCCGGCGTACAGTCGATGATCATGCGCAATCCATCGTCATATTTGCGGAAGTCGGAATTCTCCACCACCTGTTGCACATAGGCCTTCGGCACGAAGTTGCCGACCTTGATACCGAAGCGCATCACCACATAAGCCCACAGCGTCGTAGCGAGCACGAAGGTGCGCCGCACGAGCAACGGGCCGCCGCGCGCGGCGCGCGCTTCATACTCCACGCCTGCCGGCGGCCATCGCAGCGGCGGCCCTTCCGGCGGCACCGGCCGTCCGGCATCGGGACTTCGTTCGACGAGATCGATGACGTCTTCGATCACCTTGCGGAATGCGACTGGATCGGCGCCTTGTGCCGGCACCACCAGAACGGAAAGGATGAGGCCGCGCGTGGACGGCATTTCCTCAAACCGGCATGACAGGCCGGATAGATCCGGCTGCGTGCCCGGTGGCGCCGCCGGGACGGCGAATTCGCCACGCTTCATCGCGGCTTCCGCCCAGCCCAAACCGCCGCCCGAAAACATCGCATAGGACAGATTAGGCGACGGCCCGAAACGGGCGACGCGAACGTCGAAGCCCTGCGCGCGTACGGCCTTGACCGGTACCAGCGCCACACGCATCACCAGATCGAGATCTTCCTTGACCCAAATTGCGGTTGCCGCCAACGCCTCACGCGCGCGCGCGAGATCGGCGGGCGCAATGGCAAAGCTTGCGCCGTCACCCCCGAACACGAATGGAAACTCCCGCCCCTCCAGCGCATTGGTGACGGCCGCGATGACAGCGGCACCGGCCATGTTCACCGCCTTGTAACGCTGATTGGCGATCGCCTTGGTCGATTCCACGATGTCGGCGACGCCGACGGTCCAGTCGTCCGGCAACGGCGAATACAGCGCCGGGTCCATCAGGCTGCCAAAGCCGCGAAAGACCGGAATGCCGCCGTAGAAAATGTCGCTGTCGGAAGAAATGGTCATTGCGATGCGCGCTATCCGGTTCTCGGAACTGTCTAGCAGATACGGCCGATTTTGAAATCCGGTTCAGGGGACGCAAATTTCCACGTCCCTGTGAAGCGGCAGGGCGTCACATCTGCCGCCCAATTTGCTAGATACGATCCGAGCGGGCGTAACGAAACGAGGGTTCACATGGCCGTCGATTTCAGCAGAGTGAACCGCAACAGCGCCATGGGAGCCACAAGCCGATCCAGGAGTTCGAAACCGCTTCGAGCATGGGCTATAACGGCGTCGACTATTTCGCGCCGGAAATGACTATTGCATTGCCGCCGATCAGCTCGGCTGGCGGTGGCGCACATCAACCGGATGTTCGAGGATCTTGGCAAGCCTCCTGTGATCAGGACGTGTCGTCGTCGCCAACTTCGCCGAGCAACCGAAGCAGGGTTAGGCGATCGGACTGCCATTTGCGGGCGACTGGCTCGAACTGCTTAACAGCGACGTCTACGACAATTTTCCAAATCCGGTGCCGGTCGGCAATGGCGGGCATGTCCGCGCCTGGAACGAACCGCTGGACGGTTTTGCGGCGAGAGCTGCAGTCACATTGCCCGCCAATGGCGTGATCGTGCTTGCGCCTTCAGGCACGCAATAGCCGATACCGCGATGCTGACGGCCGCCTAAGGCTTGACGCCACGCAGCACCAGTTGGTTGAGCCTGGCGGCAAACGCCGACGGATCTTCCGGCAGGTCGCCGTCGAGGATCTGCGCCTGCTCCAGCAGCAGGAACGAAATATCCGTAGCTGCGTCCTCGGCATTTGCGATTGCTGCCACAAGAGGATGACGCATATTGATCTCGAGAACCGGCTTCGTCACCGGGGCCTTGTTTTGCATCGCCAGCAGCCGCTCGAGCATGCGATCGCGACCGTCGCCGCCGGCGACCAGACATGACGCGCTCGATGTCAGCCGTTGCGAGGCCCGCACGTCCGACACGCGCTCGCCGAGCGCATCCTTGATGATGGCGATGGTCGCGGCCTCGTCGGTAGCCGAATCCTCTTTCTTCTCGTCGGCTTTGTCTCCCAGCAGCGGGATCAGCCCGAAATCGATATCGCCCTGACTCAGCGACTTCAGCGGCTTGCCGCCGAAATCGAGCGGCGCCGCGGTCCAGAACGCGTCGACCGGGTCGGTCAGCAGCAACACCTCGATGCCGCGAGCGGTCGCGGACTCGAGCTTCGGGTTCGACTTCAGCCGCTCGATGCTGTCGCCGGTGAGGTAATAGATCTCGGTCTGGTTGGGCTTCAGGCCCTCGACATACTGCTTGAGCGAGCGTTTCTCGCCCGAGGTCGTGGTGAAGCGCGACAGCGCCAGCAATCTCTCGCGCCGCTCGAAATCTTCCCAGATGCCTTCCTTGACGACGGGGCCGAACGCATCCCAGATTTTCGCGAAGGCTTCCGGCTCTTTCTCGCCGAGGCTTTCGAGCTCGCTTATCACACGGCCGGTAACGGCATTGCGGATCTGCACGAGTTGCGGATTGTTCTGCAGCATCTCGCGGGAGATATTGAGCGGCAGATCCTCGCTGTCGATCACGCCGCGGATGAAGCGCAAATAGGCCGGCAGCAGATCGGCGTCGTCGGCGATAAAGACGCGGCGGACATAGAGCTTAACCTTGCCCTTGCGCGACTGGTCGAACAGATCGAACGGCTTTGTCGATGGTGCAAACAGCATCACCGCATAGGACTGACGCCCTTCGGCGCGGTAGTGCAAAATCATCGCGGGATCGTCGAAGGCACCGGCGATCGACTGATAGGCCTGCTTGTAGTCTTCCGGCGTCAATTCCGATTTCGGCCGCTGCCACAGCGCGCTGGCCGAATTGATCTGGCTCGGCTCACCCTCCTCCGGAACAAGCTCGATCGGAAACTGGATATTGTCGGAATAGGCGCGCACGATGCGCTCGATCTCGTGGGTCTCGAGATATTTCTCTGCCTCCTTCTTCAGATGCAGGACGATCTCGGTGCCGCGCGTGACGCGTTTTGCATCGTCTTCGCTTGCAGGTGCAATTTCAAAACCGCTGCCGCCCGACGCCGACCAGACCCAGACCTGATCGGAACCCGCGCGACGGCTGGTGACGACGATACGCTCGGCGACCATGAAGGCCGCGTAGAACCCGACCCCGAACTGGCCGATCAGGTTGGCGCCGTCCTTGGCCTCGGTCAGGCGGGACAGAAACGATTTGGTCCCCGAGCGCGCGATGGTGCCGAGATTATCGATCAGCTCCTGCCGATCCATCCCGATGCCGCTATCGACCACGCCAAGCGTGTTCGCCTGCTTGTTCGGCACGATTCGAATTTTGGGCGGCGCACCGTCGGCGATCAGATCGGGTGCGGCAATCGCCTCATAGCGCAGCTTGTCACAGGCGTCCGACGCGTTCGAAATCAATTCGCGCAGGAAAATATCAGTTTCCGAATAGACCGAGTGCACCATCAGATGCAGCAGTTCGGCGACCTCGGCCTGGAAGGGCTGGGATTCGGGGGCGGTGGTGGTGGTCATCGGGGGCTCGCGGACGAAACGAAGTGGATGGGAAAGGCCTGATATAGCAATGCTGTATTGGGTGGCAAGATTTGGAAAACCGGCCGGAGCAGCCGGGTGCCCGTACGAACGGGCTTAATCCGCAATCGCGGCAAGATAGCGCCGAACGGAGGCCTCAAACGCCGCTTTTGCACCTGCGCCGATATTGCGGCCCCACCATGCTCCGTAGATGCGATCGAACGCCAGCGGTTCGACCGCGCTCGCGATCCGGCGCACGGATGCCCCATTCAGGGGAATGTAATTCGGATAGCTGTACATGAAGCTCAGCGATCGGCGGTCCATTGCCACCATGGCGACGTCGCCGGTGAGCAGCGCGCCTTTACCCTCCGCGCCAGCACGCCAATGCATGATCGTGCCGCCGGCAAAATGCCCGCCGGTACGCACCAGCAGGATATCGTCGGAGAGCCGATGGCTATCCCCCGTCCACGGTACGATGGCGGGATGTGGCCGCGTGACAAAGGCGCGATCGTCGCCATGCAAATAAATCGGTGCGCCACCGAATGCGTCGCTCCAATCCGCAACCGCGCCATAATAATGCGGATGCGAGACAGCAATCGCCTTCAGGCCGCCGAGCGAGCGGACATATTCCACCGCCTCACGCGTAACCAGCGGGATGCAATCCCACATCACGCAGCCATCGCCCTCACGCACCAACAATGCGCGTTGCCCGATCGCAAAACCGGGTTCGACGCCTATTCCGGGGATGCCGAGATCGTCGCGCCAGACCAGCTTGTGACGCTGCGCCAGCTCCTCACGCGCGATCCATTGCTGGCCTTTCCAGTTCACATATTGCCGCTCGTCCTCGCAAACCGGGCACGATCGCGGCGGCGCGGCGCTTTCGGGAAACTGGGCACCGCATTGTTCGCAAGTCCAGAAAGGCATCGGCATCGCTCCAATCCGGCAAAGCCGTAGCGCGAAATGAAACAGCCCGCCAAAAGGACGGGCTGTTCATCGACGTCGCCAATTACTTATCGCGACGGTCAGGCACAGACGCAAGGTCTCCCGCGCTACGGCTCAACGCGAGACGGCGGGCGCATCGGCATAGGGATTCACAGCCAGCTCGTGGACGTCAAGCGGCGTCGGCGCAGCCGGGTCACACGAGTTCACCAGTTTGAACTGCAGCACATTCTGAACCGCAACCTTCATCTGTAATGAAAAATCGAGCGGCTTGAGCGGGACCGCAGGCGCGGTCGGCAGACAGGTTTCCGTATCGACGGCGCCAAAGGGCTGATCGCCCTTGAAAGTGCGGAACCAGAGCATTTTCTTGTCGTCCGTGTTGCAGAAATTGCTGAACGGCGCGAGGTCGGCGGCGATGGGGAATTCCGCCGTGCCGTGGCAGCTGAGACAACCCGATACCGGGTTATCGACCGGACCGTTCGGCCGGCCGGCCCAGCCAAGATGGCTTTTGGCATAGGGCGGCACCTGCGAGGAGACCCGCGACTCCATCAGCGGCTTGCTGGCCGCCTGATCTGCCGGAGTGTAGCCGAAGTCATTTCCCCATGACATGCCAACCGGGCGAAGCCTGTTCCAGGCCACCGGATCGGTCGCCGTCTTGTCGAACGCAAACGTACCGAACACCCATCCGGTCGGCGAGTTCTTGTCGACCGCGGCAACGTCCATTTGCAGCAGGCGAACTGTCGTCACGCCGCCGTTGGTCATGATCTTGAATTCCGGCGCGCCGGTCATCGGATCGGACGACGGATCCGAGAAATCCTCAGGCTTGCCGGCGCTGAACAGGATCTTGAAGGACATTGCCCCTTCGGGGAATTGCACGGCGGAAATATCGGGCACCCCGGCTCTTCCAGACCTTCGCGATCGCGGTGGCGCCGGCGGCATTATAAAAACCGACCGCGTAATTATGAATGCCCGTGTGCAGCTTCACGCCCAGTTCGGGGCCCGGAACGACCCGCTCTTCCGTCAATCCGCGGATGGGCTCGCGCCGCCCTGTCCCGTTATTCATCAGCGGCATGTGGAACCACGGCCGCACATTGTTTTTCTGCGGCACGAAGTCGGCCTCTATCATGCCTTCGAATGCATAAGTGCGAAGCGCGTAGAGATAATCGTCCGCCTGTTCGAATTTGATCGAGAGCCACGGATAGGTGTCCGCAGGCGCGACGTCCGGGTAGTTCTGTGAAAGCGCGAACCATGGTCCGGTATAGGGGCCGGCCAGATAGCTCGCCGGCGCGAGGAAGTCAGGAAATTTTCCGGTGCACTGCGCGACGAATGGCGCGGGCTCCGGTGCAGGCTTCCCGTGGGTATCCACCGGGAGACAGCGGCTTCCAGCCGTGCAGCCGCCGGCTGCGTGAGCCGGATGAGCCGCCAACGACAATTGGATGCCGGCGGCGATGACAAGCGCGAATCTGCACGCGCGTTGCAAAACAGGAAAAAAGGCCATCGGTCAGACCTCCCTGAAAATTTTCAAAAAAGTATAAGCTATGGCAGCAACCCAAAATTGCACTTTAGCACTCACACGTCAATGACGGTGATGCCCCCCGGCCTGCTTTTACGAGCCTGTACAGGCGACCGACCAAGAGGCTAATTGATGCTTGACCGCACGCTTTCATCGAAGTGTCGAGCTGGCACGATCAAGCCGGGAGCATTTGCATGATACGTACTGGGCCGCTCCTGTCGCTGGGTTCGGCATGTCTGTATTTTCTGTCCATCTTCGTTTGTCCCGCGAAGGCAGCCGCCGCCGACGAGATCGTGCTCGGTTGGCCGGTTCGCTGCGAGCCCGGCGTCACCTGCTTCGTGCAGAATTATGTCGACCACGACGCTTCCAACCAGGTCCGCGATTATCAGTGTGGTGGCCGAACCTATGACGGCCATGACGGCACGGATATCAGGATCCCCGATCTCGATATTCAACGCAAAGGCGTTGAAGTCCTGGCCGCCGCGGCCGGGACGGTTACCGCAATCAGGGACGGCGTGGACGACGTCTCGGTTCGCACGGCTGGAAAGGCGGCGATCGCCGGGAAAGAATGCGGCAACGGTGTCGTTGTCGAACACGCAAACGGATGGCGAACCCAGTACTGCCACATGGCCAAGGGCAGTGTGCGGGTAAGCGTGGGCGACCGCGTCACGGCCGGCCATCCGCTCGGCCTGATCGGGCTATCCGGCGAGACCGAATTTCCTCACCTTCATCTCACCGTCAGGCGGCTGAACAAGATCGTCGATCCCTTTGCCTATGAAGCGGTCCCGAATGCATGCGGAAGCGGACATTCGATCTGGGTGGCGTCAATTAGCGAGCAGACCAAGTACCGCGCGCGCGACATTCTCAACCACGGCTTTGCCGATCTTCCTACCACCATGGAACTGGTCGAGTCCGGCGAGATATTGAAGCATCTCCCAAATCTGGAATCCGATGCGCTCGTAGCCTACGTCCGTGCCATTGGCCTGAAGGAAGGCGACCAGCAAACCCTCATCGTGCGTGGACCCGATGGCGCCGTTCTTTCCGAATACAAAGCGCCTGTCCTCGAGCGGGACAAAGCCCAATATTTCGTCGCTTCCGGAAGGAAACGGAAAGGAGCCAATTGGGCGCCGGGAACCTACACCGCGAAATATCGGGTGACGAGAAATGAAGAGGAAGTCCTGCGCAGGGATTTCGAAATCAAGCTAGGTCCGAAATAGCCGGGCATTCTGGGATGGGATCGAGCAGCGATTCTCGCGGGACGAAAAAGCCACCCCGAAGGGTGGCTTTTTAATCGACGCACATTGCTGGTTTGGTTGCGGGGATAGGATTTGAACCTATGACCTTCAGGTTATGAGCCTGACGAGCTACCGGGCTGCTCCACCCCGCGTTAAACCGTTGCCTCGCCTTCGAAAACCAGAACCGAAACGAACTCGGCCAACGCTTGATACCGCGCCGATCGATTCCGTCCAGAGGCTTCCTGAGAAGGCGACCCGGGCAATGCCCTTGGGTGCGAGGCGTATGTATCAACGTGTCCCCGCTTTGGAAAGGCCCAAGAGCGCGTTTTTGAGCTTTTTGTGACGCCCAAATCACCCGGTTTGGCGTCCAAAACCTGGAAAGGGAAGCGCCCTTGCCATAAACGCCGCAAAAGCGGAGTTTTGCTTCAAAGAAAGAAGCCGTCATTGGGGGGATGCGCGTGATGGACACATTCGATTTCGTGGTGGTGGGAGGCGGCTCCGGCGGGTGCACCGTGGCGGGGCGGCTTTCCGAGGATCCCCAGACATCGGTGGCGCTGCTGGATGCCGGCGGCAAGAACGACAATTGGGTGGTCACGACGCCTTTTGCGCTGGTGCTGATGGTCGCCGGCAATGTCAACAACTGGGCCTTCAACACTGTGCCACAGAAGGGCCTCAACGGCCGCATCGGCTATCAGCCGCGCGGCAAGGGGCTCGGCGGTTCATCGGCGATCAACGCCATGGTCTATATCCGCGGCCATCGCGCCGATTACGACCAATGGGCGTCACTCGGCAATAGCGGCTGGGGCTTCAGCGATGTGCTGCCCTATTTCAAGCGCGCGGAAGACAATGCCGATTTCGGCGGCGAATATCACGGCAAAGGCGGACCGCTGGCGGTCAACAGGCTGCGCACCGGAAATCCGGTGCAGCAGACGTTTCTGCAGGCGGCACAGGAAGCCCAGTTTCGCCTGCGCGAGGATTTCAATGCCGAGGAACACGAAGGCCTCGGCATCTACCAGGTGACGCAGAAGAACGGCGAACGCTGGAGCGCGGCGCGTGCCTATATCCATCCGCATATGGGCAGCCGCGCGAATCTGCGCGTCGAAACCAAGGCGCAGGCGACGCGCATCCTGTTCGAGGGCAAACGCGCGGTCGGGGTCGAATATCGCCAAGGCAAGGAGCTGAAGCAGATTCGCGCGCGGCGCGAGGTGATCATTTCCTCCGGCGCGTTCCAGACGCCGCAACTCCTGCAGTTGTCCGGCGTCGGCGACAGCGCAGCGCTTGGAAAGCACGGGATTGCCAGCGTGCATCATCTGCCGGGCGTCGGACAAAACCTGCAGGACCATCCTGATTTCGTGTTCGGTTACATGTCTGATAACCCGAATTTCAACGGCATCTCGATCAAGGCCCTGCCGCGGCTGTTGCGCGCGATCGGCCAGTACCGGCGCGAGCGCCGCGGACCGATGACCTCGAATTTCGCCGAATGCGGCGGTTTCCTGAAAACCCGGCCGGATCTCGACGTGCCCGACATCCAGCTGCATTTCGGCATGGCGCTCGCCGACGACCACGGCCGCAAGCGCCATCGCGGCACGGGCTTTACATGCCACGTCTGCCTGCTGCGGCCGAAAAGCCGCGGCAACGTCTCGCTCGGAAGCGCCGATCCGCTTGCCGCACCCGTGATCGATCCGAACTTTTTTGGCAATCCGGACGATCTGGAAACCATGGTCGCAGGCTTCAAGACGACGCGGCGGCTGCTGGAAACACCGGCGCTTCGGGCCCTGCAGAAAAAGGACATGTTCACCGAAGGCGTGCGCACCGACGACGACATCCGCGCCGTCCTGCGCGCCCGTGTCGACACCGTCTATCACCCGGTCGGCACGGCCAAGATGGGCGTCAACGACCCGATGGCCGTGGTCGATCCGAAGCTCAGGGTTTACGGCCTCGAAGGCCTGCGCGTGGTCGACGCCTCCGTGATGCCGACCCTGATCGGCGGCAACACTAATGCTCCGACTATCATGATCGGCGAGAAGGCGGCGGACATGATACGAGCGGAGATGCGGGCCAATTGATTTTAAGGCGCAAGGGCGTCGCTCTGCAAAAAACTTGTCATTGCCCGGACTTGATCCGGGCATCCATCAATCTTCAAAGAGTTTCGCGAAAGGATGGATTGCCGGGTCAAGCCCGGCAATGACGAACAAATCAATCAATTCAGCAAAAAGCCCGCCATTCACCACCACCACGCTGCCCTGCAAAGCACCACCGCTGAGAATGGTTTCTTTACTGACGTCGAATAGTCAGAACAGGTGGCCGCATCGATAGCTACGATTTTAGCGGTCGCAAACCCGATTCATTGACCACACGCCCGGCGGCGAGACAACTGCTAGAGATTCTTCCGATGAACAGCTTCGATGCCGTCGTTTATCTCGCATTGCTGATCGCTGTTGTCACCGGCTTCAACGCCGGCCTGCTGCGCAGTGCGGTGACGATCCTGGCCTATCTCGTCGCGATGCCGATCGCGGTAGCGGCGATGACGGCATTGTCGGCGCAGATGGCCGGACAATTTGCGTCACCGCTTACGCAGAATTCGATGCTGTTCTTCGGGATCTTTCTCGTGGCCGGCATGGCGCTTGGAAAACTGGCGCGCTTGGCCCTCGACGACACGATCGGCTCGGAGCCGGGCATCGGCGACCGCCTCGGCGGCGCGGCGCTGGGCGCCGTACGCGTCGGCCTGGTCGCAGTGACGCTGGTGTTGATTTTCGACCAGCTCGTGCCGGTTGACCACCAGCCGGCATTCCTGACAGGCTCGCAAATGCGGCCGTTGCTGTCGGCGGCGGGACAAAAGGGTTTTCGGTCGCTGCCGCAGGACGTCACCGCCACCATCGATCGCCTGAAGCGTGAGCGGCAAATATAGCGGCATCGCCCTGATGAGCTGATATGCATTTCGGGCGGCGAGTGACCACTTATCACAGCCGCCTGACTTCGCTACAGTAGCGGCATCAACCTTCAAAAATCACCTGACATAATGGGAGTGAAACAGTGGATCTTGGGATCAAAGGCCGTCGCGCCATCGTGTGTGCATCCAGCAAGGGCCTCGGGCGCGCCTGCGCGATGCAGTTGGCCAATGAAGGGGTGCACGTCACCCTGACGGCGCGCGGCGCGGAAACATTGAAAAAGACCGCCGACGAAATTCGGAAGGCGCATCCCGGCGTAACGGTGACGGAAGTGGCCGGCGACATCACCACGCCTCAAGGACGCGCGGACGTGCTGAAGGCCTGCCCCGATCCGGACATCCTGATCAACAATGCCGGCGGTCCGCCGCCCGGCGATTTCCGCAATTGGACCCGCGACGACTGGATCAAGGCAATCGACGCCAACATGTTGACCCCGATCGAGCTGATCAAGGCGACTGTCGATGGCATGATGGCGCGAAAATTCGGCCGCATCGTCAACATCACGTCGGCCGCGGTGAAGTCGCCGATCGAGATATTGGGTCTTTCCAACGGCGCACGCGCAGGCCTTACCGGCTTTGTGGCCGGCATCTCCCGCAAAACCGTGATCAACAACGTCACCATCAACGGCCTGCTGCCCGGTCCTTTCAACACCGATCGCTTGCGAGGCACGGCAAAGGGAGATGCCGACAAGCGCGGCATCTCCGTGGACCAGATTATGGCCGAGCGCGCCAAACTCAATCCCGCCGGGCGTTTTGGCGACCCCGAGGAATTCGGAGAGGCCTGCGCGTTCCTGTGCAGCGCCAAGGCTGGCTTCATCACCGGCCAGAACATCCTGCTCGACGGCGGTGCGTTTCCGGGAACGCTGTGAGGGCGGTCTGGTACGAGCGCACGGGCCCCGCGCCCGAAGTGCTGACCTATGGCGAGATGCCGACGCCTATGGCCGGACCGGGCGAAGTCCGCGTGCGGCTGGAGGCATCGGGCGTCAATCCCGCCGATGTCGGCCGCCGCGGCGGGAGCTATCGCGCGATGGAGTATCCGCGGGTGATCCCCAACAGCGACGGTGCGGGGATCATCGATCAGGTCGGCGACGGCGTTACGCGCTTGAGCGCCGGCCAGCGGGTCTGGTTGTTCAACGGCCAGCGTAACGGCCGCGCCTTCGGTACCGCGGCCGAATACATTGCGCTCGCGGAACATCTGGTGACGCCGCTGCCGGACGATCTGTCGTTCGCCGCCGGCGCCACGCTCGGCATCCCCGGCATGACCGCGTGGTGTTGCCTGTTCGGCGATGGACCGATTGCGGGTCAGACCGTACTGGTCACCGGCGGTGCTGGCGCCGTCGGCCATTATGCCGTGCAGTTCGCCAAATGGGGCGGCGCGCGCGTCATCGCAACTGTCAGTTCGGCAGCCAAGGCGGAACAGGCGCGACTCGGTGGCGCCGATCTCATCGTCAATTACAAGACCGACGATGTCGTTGCCAAAGTGATGGCGTTCACCGAACAGCGCGGTGTCGATCGCGTGGTCGACGTCGATTTCGGCGGCAATATCTCAACTACACTGAAGCTGATGGCGATGAATTCGACCATCGCGGTGTACGCCACCAACGGTAATCGGACGCCCGTATTACCGATGCGCGATCTGATGGAGAAATGCATCGCGGTTCGCGCGCTGGTGCTTTTCGCGCTGCCGCCGCCACTGCTGGCGGCAGCCCAGGCCGACATCACCAAATGGCTGAAGGCGGGGAAACGCATTCACAACGTCGCCGCACAGTTCGCGCTGTCAGACACCGCGCAGGCGCATCTGGCGGTAGAGAAAGGCGACAAGCTCGGCACCGTGATCGTCGATTGCGCGCGCTGAGCAACGGAAGCCGGGCCAGCAACGCCAAAACCAGAGGAAGCGCCGCATGCACTGGAACGTGGGCAAGGTCAAAATCACCAAGGTCGTCGAACTGGAAACGGTTGGGTCCACCCGTTTCATCCTGCCGCTTGCGACCAACGAAGAAATCCAGAAACTGCCCTGGCTGATCCCGCATTTCGCCAACGAGGAGGGCCGCCTCAAAATGTCGATCCACTCGCTCCTGGTGGAGACACCGTCGCGCCGGATCATCGTCGACACCGGGCTCGGCAACGACAAGCAAGGCCGCAACGTCCCGACCTGGAATAACCGGAAAGACCCATTCCTCGATACCCTCGCCAAAGCCGGCTTCCCGCCCGATAGCATCGACACGGTGCTGTGCACGCATCTGCACGTCGACCATGTCGGCTGGAACACCAAACTGGTCGACGGCAAATGGGTGCCGACATTCGCAAAGGCCCGCTACGTGTTCGGCAAGACCGAATTTGAGCACTGGCGCGACCACAGCCACGAGCCCGACAAAGCTGCCGTATTCGGCGATTCCGTCAAACCGATCGCCGACGCCGGCAAGGCCGATCTGGTCGCGAGCGACCATCAACTGACGGATGAGATCACACTGATCCCGACGCCCGGCCACAGCCCCGGCCATATGAGCATCCACATCAGGTCCGACGGCGAGACCGGACTGCTGACCGGCGACGTCGCCCATCATCCGTGCCAAATGGCCCATCTCGACTGGTCGTCGACCGCCGACTCCGACCCCAAACAGTCAGCGGTGACCCGTCGAGAATTGTTCTCACGTTTTGCCGATACCCAGACGCTGGTGATCGGCGGGCATTTCAATGCCGGCCATATCAAACGCGACGGGGCTGCCTTCAAGTACATCGCCTTGGGGTGATTGCCGCCCCTCATGGTGAGGAGCGCGCCTTCACGCGTCTCGAACCATGTCGCCCGTGGCCATCCTTCGAGACGGCCACGATGCGGCCTCCTCAGGATGAGGGGGTGCAATGCAGCGCGTCCGTGCAGTCGGCAGTTGAATTTCTCCGCTTGCTGTTCCAAAAGCATTCCAAGTCGAAAAGTCCTCAAGAAACCCCGTAGGGAGTGATAAAATGAAGCTTGTACGTTACGGCGCGAAGGGTGCGGAGAAGCCCGGCCTGATCGATAAATCCGGCCAATTGCGCGATCTTTCCGCCCATGTCAGGGATCTCGACGGCGAGGCCTATGCGCCCGCCTCGCTGGCCAAGCTCGCCGGCCTCGACGCGTCCAAGCTGCCCGCCGTCGACGGCAAGCCGCGCTTCGGCGCACCGGTCACCGGCATCTCGAAATTCGTCGCCATCGGCCTGAACTATGTCGATCACGCCAAGGAAACCGGCAATCCGATTCCGCCGGAGCCGATCTTCTTCCTCAAGGCCAACACCGCGCTGAGCGGCCCCAATGACGCCGTGGAGAAGCCGCGCGGCTCGACCAAGCTCGATTGGGAAGTCGAGATCGCGGCCATCATCGGCACCCGCGCCAAATATGTCAGCGAGGCCGACGCCCTCAATCACGTCGCCGGCTATTGCGTCTGCAACGACGTCTCCGAGCGCAATTTCCAGATCGAGCGCCAGGGCCAGTGGACCAAGGGCAAATCGCACGACACTTTCGGGCCGGTTGGCCCGTGGCTCGTCACCAGGGACGAGATCGCGGACGTGCAGAAACTGTCGATGTGGCTCGACGTCAACGGCAAGCGCTGCCAGACCGGATCGACCTCGACCATGATCTTCACCATGGCGAAATGCATCTCCTACGTCTCGCAGTTCATGACGCTGCTGCCCGGCGACATCATCACCACGGGAACGCCTCCCGGCGTTGGTACCGGCATGAAGCCGCCGAAATTCCTCAATGTCGGCGACGTCGTCACGCTCGGCATCGAAGGTCTTGGCGAACAGCGCCAGGAAATTATCGCGGCGTGAGGCTTGTGGCTCCGATCCTTCGGAGCCATCCACGTCATTGCGAGCGAAGCGAAGCAATCCAGAGCCAAAGCAAGACTGGATTGCGTCGTCGCTTTGCTCCTCGCAATGACGGATGATCCTGATTTATTGCGTAGGAAATTGAAATGAAACTTACCTTCTCTCCGGCCTCGCCGTTCGCTCGCAAGGTTCGCATCGCCGCAATCGAGCTTGGGCTGATCGACAAGATCGAGTTCGTTCCGACGACCGTCATACCGGGCCAGCCAAACGACGAATACGCGAAAATATATCCGCTGAAGAAGCTGCCGGCATTGATCCTGGATAATGGCGATGTCGTCGTCGATTCCTACGTCATCGTCGAATATCTTGACGAACTCGCTGGCGGCGGAAAGCTGATCCCGGCCTCCGGCCCGACGCGTTGGAAGGTGAAAAGCGATCACTCGCTGATCCAGGGCATGCTCGATTCCATGCTGCTGTGCCGCTACGAGAAGATGGTGCGGCCGCAGGGCCTGCAATGGCAGGCATGGTCCGACGACCATTGGAACCGGGCGTGGAGTGGCATGGCGCATTTCGAGAAGCAGACTGAGATGCTGTCGGGCCCGCTCAGTATCGCCCAGATCGGCCTGGTCTGCGTGCTCGGCTATGCCGATTTCCGCTTCGCCGATTGCGGCTGGCGCAAGGCCTATCCGAAGCTCGATGCCTTCCATCAGAAAATGCTGGAACGGCAATCGGTGAAAATCTCGGTACCGCCGCCCGCGTAACAGAAACGGAGACGGCAGCATGCACGAGGGTAGCCAAAAACTGCGGCGCCTCGGTCTTGCTGTCCTCTTCGCGCTCGCCGCGTCCGCTACGCAGGCGCTGAGCCAGACCAACCCGGCGTGTGGCGTCCCCGCGGCACTCAGCGACGGCTGGAATATCGATTCCCCCGAAAGCGCCGGCCTCGATGGCGCACGGCTGTGCGCCATCGCCGCCCGGCTGAGAGAGACCGAGGCCGACGTTCACGCCGTGGTCATCGCCCGTCACGGCAAGCTCGTCTTCGAGCAATATTTCGCAGGCTATGACGAGCCCTGGGGCCAGGGTGGCGGCCAGCACGATTTCGACGCCACGACCAAGCACGACATGCGATCAGCCTCGAAGAGCGTGATCTCGCTTCTGGTCGGCATCGCGATCGACCGCAAACTGATTGCGAGCGTCGACGAGCCGGTGGTCAAATTCTTTCCGGATTATTCGGCACTGAAATCGCCGGGTTGGGACCACGTCACTCTGCGCCATCTGCTGACCATGTCATCGGGCATGCAATGGGACGAGAACCGCGCCTGGAACGACCCGCGAAACGACGAGCCGCATCTGAGCAGCGAAGCCGATCCTGTTCGTTACATCCTGTCGAAGCCGATCGCCACGCCGCCGGACACGGTGTGGACCTATAATGGCGGAGGAACCGATCTGCTCGGCGATATCATCGAGCGCGTGTCGGGCAAATCGCTGGAAGCGTTCGCGCGCGAGACGCTGTTCGCGCCACTGGCCGTTACCGACTGGGAATGGATGAAGTACGGCAATGAAAAGATTGCCTCGGCTGTCGGGCTGCGGATCCGGCCGCGCGATGCCGCGAAGATCGGCCAGTTGGTACTCAATCGCGGCATGTGGAACGGCAAGCCAATCGTCTCGCCGGGATGGATCGAGCAATCGGTCCGGCCGCGCTTCCAGGCGATCGGATATTTCGGCGGGCTGTTTTTCTACGGCTATCAATGGTGGATGGGACGCTCGATATCGGGCGATGGGGAAGTAAAGTGGATATCCGCGATGGGTCTGGGTGGCCAGCGCATCTTCATCTGTTCCCGAACTCGATCTTGTGGTGATAACCACATCCGGTCTGTATTCACAGCCCTTCCAGGGCAACGGTGCGCTCGATGCACTCACAAACTTCATCATTCCGTCCGTCCGCGATAAAAAATAACGCTCCAGCAGCCAAGGAAAAAACATGAGCCTCAAATTTACCGCCGGCGATCTCACCATTCACCGCATCATCGAGCAGGAAACCTCTTTCCTGCCGGCGCAGGAGGTGCTGCCGGGACTGACGCCGGAACTGTTGGCGGAAAACCGGGCGTGGATGCAAAAGGCCGGCGCGCTCGATGCCAATGACGTGCTGATCCTGGCTTTCCAGTCCTACATCGTAAAGACGCCGCATCACACCATCATGATCGATAGCTGCATCGGCAATGACAAGCCGCGGCCGCTGCGTCCGCAATGGAACATGAAGACCGACGACACCTACGCGCGTGCACTAGCGGCAGCAGGCATTTCGGTCGGTGACATCGACTACGTGATGTGCACGCATCTGCATGTCGATCACGTCGGCTGGAACACGCGATTGGAAAACGGCCGCTGGGTACCGACCTTCCCGAAGGCGCGCTACGTCTTCGCCAAAGGCGAATTCGATTACTGGACAAAAGAGAACGCCAAGACGCCGGTGCCGCCCTTTGGCGACAGCGTGCTGCCGATCGTCGAAGCCAAGCAGGCCGAAATTGTCGGCGACGATTACCAGATCGGCGATCACGCGCGTATCCTGCCGACGCCGGGCCATACGCCCGGCCATGTCGCCTTCACCTTCGGCCGCGGCAAGGACGACGCCGTGTTCTCAGGTGACCTGATGCATTCGCCGTTGCAGACGCGTTATCCAGAACTTTCGCCGAAGTTCGATGTCGATCAGGCGCAGGCCGCCAGTACGCGGCGCAATTTCCTGGAGCGCTATTGCGACACCGATACGTTGTGCTGCACCGCGCATTTCCCCTCGCCGTCCACCGGAAAAATCCGTCGCTCCGGCAAGGGATTTATCTGCGAGGTCACATGAGCGCTGCCAAAGACCAGCCCGGCTTCGAAACCCTTGCTGTGGAGCGGACCGATGAGCATGTGATGGTTGTCCGGCTGAACCGGCCGGACGCCTCCAATGCGCTCAACACCCAGATGGGCAAGGATCTGGTGCGGTACTTCGAGGACGTCGCACTCGACCCGACCGATCTGCGTTGCATCATCCTGACCGGATCGGGTGACAAAGCGTTCTGCGCCGGCGGGGATCTGAAGGAGCGCCGCGGCATGACGGACGAGGCGTGGACGCGCCAGCACGTCATTTTCGAGCGGATGGTGCGCGCACTGATCGACTGCCCCGTGCCGATCATCGGCGCCGTCAATGGCGCGGCCTATGGTGGCGGCTGCGAGATCGCGGGCGCTTGCGATTTTCTCTACGCCGCGGACACCGCGCGCTTCGCACTGACCGAAGTGACGCTCGGCATCATGCCGGGCGGCGGCGGCACGCAAACCCTGCCGCGCGCCGTCGGCGAGCGCCGGGCGAAGGAATTGATCCTGACCGGCAAGCCCTTCACCGCGAGCCAGGCGCACGCCTGGGGTCTCGTGAATGAAGTATTTCCCCTGCCCGATTTGTTACGGGAAGCGCTGGCGACCGCATCGCGCATCGCCCGCAATGCGCCGATCTCGGTCCGCCAGGCCAAGCTTTCGATCCATCGCGGCCTGCAATCCTCGCTGCGCGACGGGCTCGCGCTCGAGATCGAGGCCTACAACCGGATGGTGCCGACCGAGGACCGCCGCGAGGGTGTGCTGGCCTTCAACGAGAAGCGGCCGCCGAACTTCAGGGGGCGGTGAACCCGCTCAATCGAACAGGCTCGGCGTGTGGTTCACCACCGCGCCCTCGATTGCCAGCATCTTCAGCTTCGTCACCACCCCGCCATTGGCGGAGAACCCACCGGGCTTGCCGCCCGCTGCGAGCACGCGATGGCAGGGCACCACGATCGGACATGGGTTGCGCCCGAGCGCCTGACCAACGTCGCGCGACAGCTCGACGCCGCCGAGTTTCTTGGCGATGTCGCCGTAGGTCATTGTCTTGCCCGGCGGAATGGTGCGCGCGATGTCGTAGACGCCGCGGTTGAATTCGGGGACGCCTTCGAGGTCAAGCACGAGATCGGCGAGATCGTCCGGTTTGCCCGCGAGCAATTCGATAATCCGGTCAATGGCGCGCTGCACCTCGGCCGTCGGCGCGGCCTCTGCAGCATCGCCATTTCGTTGGTGGATGCGGTTACGGGTCTTTTCCTCGCTGCCCATCGGCAACTGCATGCCCGTGATGCCGCGCTTGCCCCAGACGATGCCGCAGGGTCCGATCGCGGTATCGAATATCGCAAAGCTTTGTTCGGTCATGGCCTTTCTCCAGATCCTTTCCGATATATCGAGCTTGGTGTTGGCGCTAAATCTAGGCTTGGAGAATGTTGCTATCCACCCGAATCCTGATCGGGTGTGGTGGAATCAACAGCATCGGCTGCAACCGGAATCTAGGTTCCCCGGCTCAAAAATCAGGTCTCTGGCCTGCGATTTTAAAGCATAGGTTTCTGCCGGGTTCCATGGAATCATATGGGGTCCTTTCTACCCCTTCCCACCACATCCCTCACGAGCCCTGTATGCAAACCCTACGCGTCAACGGATATGACATGGCCTATCTTGAGGTCGGTCACGGGCCAACGTTGGTGTGTGTGCATGGCTCGCTCAACGACTTCCGGATCTGGTCCGGAGTCCTCGGCAATCTCTCGCGCAAGTACCGCGTGATCGCGGTCAGTTTGCGGCATTTCTTCCCCGATCATTGGGACGGCATTGGCGACACCTATTCGATCGCCCAGCATGTCGACGACGTCATCGCCTTTATCGAACAGCTCGATCCGAAGCCGGTGGATCTGATGGGCCACTCGCGCGGCGGGCATATCTCGTTTCGCGTCGCGCAGCGGCGGCCTGATCTACTGCGCAAGCTGATCCTCGCCGAGCCCGGCGGCGAGCTCGACGCCACGCTCGATCCGGACTTCAAGCCCGGCCCCTCGCCGCTTGCGGCGCGGGTCGCGGCTTCCGCCGAGGTCATCGCCAAAGGCGATATCGACGGCGGGCTTCAGGTCTTCGTGGATACGCTGATGGGTCCGGGCGCCTGGAAACGGCTGCCGGCGATGATGAAGCAGCCGATGCGTGACAACGCAACCACCCTGATGGGGCAAACCCGCGACAAGCGCCCGCCCTTTTCCCGGGCGGACGCGGAAGCGATCAAGACGCCGACGCTGTTCATCGGCGGCGCCAACACCAAGGGCGCGATTCCAAAGGTGCTGCATACGCTGGCCGCCCATGTGAAGGGATCGCGCACCGAAATGATCCCGAACACCACGCATCCGATGTTCGAGCAGGCGCCGCAAAGATATAGCGAGATCGTGCTCGATTTCCTGGCCGAGGCTTGAACGATGCAGACGCTGCGCGTCAACGGATACGACATGGCCTATCTCGAAGTGGGAAAAGGGCCGCCGCTGGTCTGCGTGCACGGCACGCTGGGCGATTTTCGAACCTGGTACGCGGTGCTGGGACCGCTGTCGAAAAAGCACCGCGTCATAACGCCCAGCCTGCGCCACTTTTTCCCGGAGCATTGGGATGGTGTCGGCAACGACTATCTGATGGCGCAGCATGTTGCCGACGTCATCGGTTTCATCGAAAAGCTCGATTTGAAGCCTGTGGACCTGATGGGACATTCCCGTGGCGGCCATATCGGATTTCGCGTGGCGCAGCAGAGGCCCGATCTACTGCGCAGGCTGGTACTGGCTGAACCGGGCGGTGAACTGGACAAATCACTCGATCCGACCGCGGTACCCGGTCCTTCACCGCGCGCGGCCGGATTCGCTGCCATGGCTGAGAAAGTGAGCGCTGGCGATATCGAGGGTGCGCTAGCGGCTTTCGTCGAGGCGATCGACGGCGCAGGCGCATGGAGACGCCTGCCCGCCGCACCGAGGCAGCAGCTGCGCGACAACGTCTTGACGATGCTCGGCCAGGTCGGCGAGAACCGCAAACCCTTTGCGCGAAGCGAAGCGGAATCGATCAGCACCCCGACATTGTTGATCGGGGGCGGCGACACACAAGGAGCGCTGTCGCAGGTCTGGCGCGTGCTGGCTCAGCATATTCCCGACGCCAGGACCGCTGTCATCCCAGGCACGCACCACTGGATGTTCGAACAGGCGCCGCAGGAGTTCTCGGAGATCGTGCTGGAATTTCTTGCGGCTTGATGCGCAACCGCCCCGCGGCGCGTCACGTGTTCAGCATGGCCGCCGTGGATGCTGCTCGTAGTGTGATGCCGCGGATGTAAAAGACCAAAATCCCGATGCAGGCGATTTCGACCGCCATCGAGAACGTCGGGACCAGAAATTCGACTGACAATCCGGTTCCAAGGAGCTGGATGGCCGTCAACACTCCATCGCTGATGACCGAAACGATGAGAGCGCCGGTCGCTGCACAGCATAGGTAAAAGAAGCGTCGAAGCTGTCTGCTATAGTCCGGATGGAATACGGCTGGGATCCGGCGGCTGACGATGTAGGCCCAGCCGGCGAGCCCAATGATGACCGACAGCCAGAAGGCATAACGGTCGATCCGGATCACCAAACCGCTGACCGCGCGCATGTCGTCGCTGATGACCCACTGCATCGTAGCATACCAGGTGAGGCGGGCCTTCATCGCGATAAAGACACTGGCGATCATCAGAACCGCGGCAACGGCCGCTCTCCGGCTATGTTTGGTGAGGGAGATCACGGCGAATTGGGCAGCGATGGCGCGAGCGTCGCCGAAATTTGCGATGGCGCGCCGCTGCGCCGCTATCACGTCCCCGGACGAGTCGGCGCCGACGGCTTCCCAGAGATGGTCTTCGACTTCCTGCTGCACGCTTCGCGCAAGCGAGCGATCGAAACTGAGTTCACGCCCCAACCGTTCGAGATAGTCGGCTATCATGCCGGGTTCTCCCGTGGCCGCGATCCTCCGAGCAGGCCGCCGATCGCATCGGAAAACTGTTTCCAAACCGCGCGGCGCTCGACCAGCGCGCGATTTCCGGTTCGCGTCAGCGTGTAGACGCGCCGGCGTCGGCCGGAATCGGCCGTCGTCCAGCTGCTCCTAAGCAGGCCTGCCTGCTCAAGACGATGCAGCGCTGGATAGATCGTACCTTCGGGAAGATCGAACGCGCCGCCGCTTCGCCGCCTGATCTCCTCGATAACGGCGTAGCCATGGGCAGGGCCCGCCGCCGACAGTGCGGCGAGCACGATCATGTCGAGGTGCCCCTTGAGCATTTCGCCTTCCATACCTTGCATTACTAGGCTTTGCCGATCAGCGGGTCAAGCGTGACGAGGGCAAAGCAAGGCCCTTGCCACACCAGCCTATTTGCGCGGTACGAAGACCTGGCCATTGACGCCGAAACCGCCGGCAGCCGTCTCAAAAATCTGCACAAAGGATTTCCTGGCCGAATCCGGCGGCTGCTTCATCGCCTTGAACACGACGTCGGTCACGCCCTTGATCATTGCGGCCTTTTGCTCGAGCGTGAGCACGTTGACGGGAACGTGTAGTTCCACCAGCGGTGCGCCGAAATTGGCGGCCGGAGCGGTCTCCGCCAGCGCCGTCGAGACGCCAGCTGCCGCACTCGCGGCAGCGGCTGCCGTCCGAAGAATAGCCCTGCGGTTCAGTCCGGAAACCCTGCTGCGGATTGCAGGTCGTTATTCGAGCGGTTGTCCATAATCCAACCTCACATGGTGGTGGTTATTCAAGATGTCGCCGCCGGCCGGCAGCGGACCTGCGCTCTCGATCGTCACGTCCGCGGCACATATACATTGCCGGTCGCGCCCCAGGCGCCCGTCGGCATCTCGTGGATCAGCACGTAGGTCGGAGAATCCGCCGGCCGCTGCTCGACACTGACGATGACATCGTGAATTCCCTTGACGATCTCGCGCCGCTGATCCGGCGTGAGGATGCCTTCCGGCACATAAACTTTGGCAACCGGCATGGAAGCTCCTCATGTTCGTGCCCTTATACCTCGTTACGGTATGCCTCGTAATACTAGGTGTCAACATCAAAAATAATTCAGCGCCGGCGGCCGCATCTCGAGACCCTCGGGGCTGGCGCACCGCTCGATTAATTACCGTTACAAACGAGGTTTAGTCACGCTTCTCGCGGGATGAGAAGGCCGATAACGCAGCGCGCGGCCTTCGCGACTATTTCTGATCCAGATACCATGCGCCGTCCCAATCGCCGGCGGGTGGGGTCGTCAGAAAATCGTCGATACGCTTGATCAGCAACGTGGAAGGGCCGTCGCCGGGAATCGCGTCGAGCGCTGCGCTAAAGGCGTGACGCGCCTCGTCCCAACGTCGCGCGCGATAGGCGGCAAGTCCTTCCGAATATCGCTTCTGCAGCGTCAATTGCGCCGGCGTGAGCTCGTCGGTGCGCCCCATGATCTCGAACACCGCCTCGGAATGGGTCTGGCCGACGACGACCAGCCGGTCGATCTCGCGAAACGCGATTTCATCGCCGGCGGCGCGGACCGTTGGCTCCGAGACCAGCGAGTGGCTGCCGTAGAGCTTGTTGGCGCCTTCCAGCCGCGATGCCAAATTCACCGCGTCGCCCATCACCGTGTAGCTCATCATGAATTCAGAGCCGATGCTGCCGACCAGCACCTCGCCGGTCGCGACCCCAATGCGAACGTCGCAATCGCTCGGCACTGTGCGCACGCCGAGCAATTCCGGCAGTTCGGTCCGCAAGGCCGCGCCACGATTGGCCATGTCGATGGCGGCAAGGCAGGCAAGCTGTGCCTGTTCGCCATCCTCGGTAAAGGGAGGGCCCCAATAGGCCATGATCCCGTCGCCGATGTACTTATCGATAATGCCGCGATGGCTCCGTATCGGCCCCGACATCGTCGACAGATAATAGTTCATCACCTTGACGAGCCCCTGCGGGGTCATGCCTTCGCTGAGCCGGGTAAATCCCTGCATATCGCAGAACAGCACCGTCATCACGCGGCGCTGGCCGTCGCTTGCGGCCAGGGATTGCCGATTTATCAGCCCTTCCACCACGCGCGGGTCGACATATCGGCCAAACGTCTCGCGCATCTGCTCCTTGTGGCGCAATTGCTCGACCATGTTGTTGAACGCCGCCGTGAGCTGGCCGATTTCGTCGCGCGTGGTGACGTCGATCGACCCGTCGAGACGGCCGGCTTCGACGGCACGGGTGCCCTCCAGCAAACGGCGCACCGGCCTTGTGATGCCGGTAGAGACGAACAACGCGAACATCAGTCCGACGACGGCAGCCAGCGTCGTCACAATGGCCGATATGACGATGACCTTTTGCTGATCGCGCATCGTCGCCAGAGCGTCGGCACGCACCTGCGCCAGCATATCGCTGCGGATTTCTTCCACCCTTTGGTTGAACTCGTCGCGAAGCGTGTCCGCCCGGGCCAGACTGGCCCTGACTTCCGCGGAATTGCCAGCTTCGAGCAGCGGCAATAGCCTCTTGTTCTCTTCGCCGAGATGGCGGTGGAGATCGCTGTTGGCGTTCTCGATCCGGTCGTCGATCCGGCCAAGCCGGGCATTGTCGGAATCGGTTGAGGTATCGTCGATGATCGCATTGATAAGGCGGCGCGCGGCCTGCGCTTCCTGATCGATCTCCCGCCCCTTCGCCTCATAGATCTTCAGGCGGTCTGCGAATCCTGCCTCATCTGGCGGCGACTGCATCTTTGCGATCACCATTCGGCGCATCGCCAGCCCCTGCTCCAGCGAGCGGACGTTCATCCGCGCCAGATTGCCATAGGCTTCAATATATTTTGTGCTGAGCTCGTCGAGCTGATGGGCGACTCTTCGCGTCATTACCGTGGACAGAAGCGACGTAATCGCCATCAGGACGATCAATCCTACGGCGATGCCGAGGATTCGTTTTCGAATGGATGGTCGCAGCATCGATGGTTGCTCTGACATGACAAGAATTCATATCAGGACGCCCGGTGGAGTCGACACTTGGCGACCATCGTGAGACGTGAAATTCCGTAAAAAGCGCCAAACGCCATCATTCTTGGGCGGACCCATTTCCCCCTCTCCCCTTGTGGGAGAGGGGGAATCGTCAGCGCGAAGCGGTGGCGAGACGGGTGAGGGGGTCTGTCTCCGCGGATAGAGATCCCTCATCGCCTTCTCCCACAAGGAGAGAAGGAAAAAACGCGCTAGATCTTCCACGCGCCCACGGGCTGGCGTACGGCGACGTTGAGCCTGTTCCAGACGTTGATGCTGGCGATCGCCAAAATCAGCGTCGCGAGTTCCTGCTCGTCGAAATGTTTGTCGGCCTCGTTCCAGATCGCATCCGGCACGGGATCGGCGCGGTCGCTGATCCGGGTCAGCGCTTCCGTCAGTGCCAGCGCGGCGCGTTCGCCTTCGGTGAAATAAGGCGCGTCACGCCATGCCGCGACACAGAACAGCCGCTCGTCGGTCTCGCCAACTTTTTTGGCGATCTTCGGGTGCATATCGACGCACACGCTGCAGCCATTGATCTGACTGGCGCGCAGGTGGACCAGTTCGAGCAGCTTTTCCGGAAGACCTTTTTTGGTCACATCGCCAAGCGACTGCAGCACCTTCATGGCGTCTGGAACAACCATGGCGGGGTGATTCATACGGGCTTGCATCATTTCATTCTCCATGCGGTTAGCTCTGTTTTGACGCGACCCCGCCGATTTGCTGTCACATCGGCCGGATTTCGTTCGTCATAGCCATGACGAGGCACGGCATGGGAATGTGACCGATGGACGAGAAAAATCTGGATCAGAGCAATTTTCTTGGCGAAAAATTCGAGGCCAACCGGACCCATCTGCGGGCGGTGGCCTATCGGATGCTGGGATCAACCAGCGAGGTCGACGATGCCGTGCAGGAAACCTGGCTGCGGCTGAGCCGTTCCGATACTTCAGCGGTCGAGAACCTCGGCGGATGGCTGACGACGGTGGTCGCCCGCGTCTGTCTCGATATGCTGCGTGCGCGTAAATCGCGGCGCGAGGAACCGATGGGGCCGCATGTGCCGGAACCCGCCGCCGCCGACGAGCACGAGCGCGACACCGAGATGGCGGACTCCGTCGGTGCGGCGCTGCTGGTGGTGCTGGAAACGCTGGCGCCGGCCGAGCGGCTCGCCTTCGTGCTGCACGATATGTTCGCCGTCCCCTTCGAGGAGATCGCTCCGATCGTCGGCCGTACGCCCGCCGCGGCGCGGCAACTCGCCAGCCGCGCCCGCCGCCGCGTGCAGGGAACCCCGCCCGCGCGCGATGCTGATTTCGGCCGGCAGAAACAGATCGTCGATGCATTTCTCGCGGCTTCGCGCGGCGGCGATTTCGAGGGACTGCTGGCGGTACTCGATCCCGAAATCGTGTTCCGCGCCGATCAGGCCGCGCAGCGGCTGGGGGCGCTGGCGGAGATTCGCGGTGCGGAAGCCGTGGCCCAGACCTTCAAAGGCCGCGCGCAGGGCGCCAAACCGGCGCTGGTCGACGGCTCGATGGCGCTCGCTGTCGTCCTGGGCGGGCAATTGCGCATCGTGCTGCGCCTTACCATCACCGGCGATCGGATCTCGGCGGTGGAGGCCGTGGCGGATGCTGAACGGATCGGCGGGTTCGATGTGGAGGTGCTGTAGCGCCGGTGTTCTAAAAACGCCTTGACCGTCGTCCCGGCCGGGCGTATCTCTACCGAATACGGAATTCCGTATTCCAAATTGGACGGTTGGCATGATCCCGTTAGACCCGCTCCCCAACCTGATCGACCAGGTGTATGCGCGGATCCTCGAGGCGATCACCGACCGCACGCTGCCGCCCGGGCATCGCATCCGACAGAATGAACTCGCCGAAAGGCTCGGCGTATCGCGCCAGCCGGTTTCCCACGCGCTGCATTTGCTTCACCGGCAGGGCCTCGTCGCCGAAAGTGGCCGACGCGGCTTTGAGGTGACCGAGCTCAATCCCCAGCGTATCCGTCAGCTCTATGAGGTGCGCGGCGCGATCGACGCGCTGGCGGCGCGACTCGCCGCCCAGCGCATCAAGAACGATCCCGCCGGACGTTCGCATCTTGAGGCAGCGCTGCATGCCGGGCGCGCGAGCGACCAGACCACATCGCTGGCGCGGCTGATCACCCTCGATGTCGATTTCCATAGCGCGATCTATCGCCTCGCCGGCAATCCCGCGATCGAGGAAATGATCGCGCCGCAATGGCCGCATATGCGCCGCTCGATGGCGACCGTGCTGGCCGAACTGGATTACCGCCAGAGCGCCTGGGACGAACACGAAACCATCGCCGCGCATATCCTGTCGGGCAACGCCAAGGCCGCGGAAGGTACCGCGCTGGCGCACGCGATCAGCGCGGGACGAATGACGGAAGAGAGACTGAAGGCGACGGACGAAGCGGCGTAACGGAAACGCCGTCATTCCGGGATAGTGCGTCAGCACCAGACCCGGAATCTCGAGATTCTCCGATGTGCAATTGCACATCGTAGTTCACGCTTCGCGCGCTCCGGAATGACGAAACAAAAGCAAGAGGAGGAAACACCATGAAGCTCACTCCGCAGCAGATCGAATATTTCAACCGCGAAGGCTGGCTGTTCCTGCCGGAATTGTTCAGCCCGGAGGAAGTGGCCTATCTCGCGCGCGAGGCCGAGGGCATTTACGACGCCGATCGCCCCGAGGTGTGGCGCGAGAAGAGCGGCGCGCCGCGCACCGCCTTTGCCGCGCATCTCTACAACGAAGCGTTCGGCGTGCTCGGCGCGCACCCGCGCATGATCGACCCGGTCGAGCAGGTCTTCGGCGAGAAGGTCTACATGCATCAATACAAGATCAACGCCAAATCGGCCTTCACCGGTGACGTCTGGCAGTGGCACCAGGATTACGGCACCTGGAAGCGCGACGACGGCATGCCCGAGCCGCGCGCGATGAATATCGCGATCTTCCTCGATGAAGTGATGCCGATCAACGGCCCCTTGATGCTGGTGCCGAAGAGCCAGCACGCCGGCGACCTCAAGGCCTCGCACGATCTCGAAACCACCTCCTACCCGCTGTGGACGCTGGATGAAGCGACCGTCACTAAACTTGTGAAGGAAGGCGGCATCGTTGCTCCAACCGGCAAGGCCGGCGGCATGCTGATGTTCCACGGCAATCTGGTGCACGGTTCGGCCGGCAACATCACGCCCTACCCGCGCAAGATCGTCTATCTGACGCTGAACGCGGTCTCGAACCACATCCGCACCCCGACCCGGCCGGAATATATCGCTCACCGCGACTTCACGCCGATCCAGACGGTGGATGACGACGCCCTGCTGCGGCTCGCCCGAGCGCATCGCCAGGCGGCGGAGTAGGATTCTTCTGTGTCGTCATTCCGGGGCGACGCGTACGCGTCGAACTTTGATGTGCAATTGCACATCAGAGAATCCATAACCACGATCGTGAGTATGGATTCCGGGCCCACTCGAAGACGCGTGTCCCGGAATGACGGGAACTCACATTCTTTCGGATCATTTCCCATGAATCTTCATCACCTGCTCAACGCCCGCCATGCGGCCGGCAAACCTGTTCGCGTCGCGCTGATCGGCGCCGGCAAGTTCGGCTCGATGTTCTTGTCGCAGGTGCCGCACACGCCGGGACTTGAGGTGCCGTTGATCATCGATCTCGATCCCGATCGGGCGCGCGAGGCGTGCCGCACCGTCGGTTGGGATCCGGCGCGAATTGCACGGACTGCCTTCACCGACGATGGCGCGCGCGCGATTGCGGGCGGCGCGATGGACGTTGTGGTAGAGGCGACCGGCAATCCCGCCGTCGGCATCCGACATGCGCGTGCGGCGATTGCAGCCGGCAAGCATGTCGTCATGGTCAATGTCGAAGCTGACGTATTGGCCGGACCGCTGCTGGCGGAAGAAGCGCGCAAGGCCGGGGTCGTTTATTCGCTCGCCTACGGCGACCAGCCGGCGCTCACCGCCGAGATGGTGGACTGGGCCCGCGCCACCGGTTTCCGCGTCGTCGCTGCCGGAAAAGGCACAAAATATCTCCCAGCCTATCACGACGTGACGCCGGAAGGCGTCTGGGCGCACTACGGGCTGACCGCGGGGGAGGCGCAATCGGCCGGTATGAACCCGCAAATGTTCAACTCGTTTCTCGACGGCACCAAATCCGCGATCGAAATGGCCGCGATTGCCAACGCGACCGGGCTCGACGTGCCCACCGACGGCCTGCTGTTTCCGCCCTGCGGTGTCGACGACCTGCCGCACGTGATGCGGCCGCGCGACGAAGGCGGCGTATTGGAGAAATCCGGCGTGGTGGAAGTGGTGTCGTCGCTGGAGCGCGACGGCCGTCCGGTGTTCCGCGACCTGCGCTGGGGCGTCTACGTCGTGCTGGAGGCGCCGAACGATTACGCCGCCGATTGTTTCAAGCAGTACGGATTGAAGACCGACGCATCGGGACGATTTGCGGCGATGTACAAGCCCTATCACCTGATCGGGCTGGAGCTGAACATCTCGATTCTATCAGCGGCGCTGCGCAACGAGCCGACGGGACAGCCGCACGGTTTTCGTGGCGACGTCGCGGCCGTGGCAAAGCGCGACCTGCGTGCGGGTGAGATGCTCGACGGCGAAGGCGGTTACACGGTGTGGGGCAAATTGCTGCCGGCTCAAGTCAGCCTTGCCGCCGGCGCGCTGCCGATCGGGCTCGCCCATCGCGTCAAGTTGAAGAACAACATCGCGCACGGCGCCGTGGTGCGCTGGAGCGACGTCGAGGTCGATGCTAACAACGACACCATCAAGACGCGCAAGGCCATGGAAGCGGCATTTTCCACGCGGTCGTGAACGCTCGGGAGAAATGATTCTCCTGAGACTGGAATGGTGATGTTCGTCAGGCTGGCTCCGTTTTTGTTCGTCATGCTCTGGAGCTCCTCCTTCATCACGGGAAAGATCGGGTTACAGCACCTCACGCCGCTGCTGTTCGTGGCGATCCGGCTGGTATCCTGCGCGTTCATCCTGACAATCGTCATGTTTGTGCTGCGGCGGTCATGGCAGCCGCTTGCGGGGTGGCGGTGGCTGCATTGCGCCGTCGCCGGCGCGCTATTGAACGCGGTGGGCCTGATGGCCCCGCATGTCGGGCTATTGATCGCGCCCGCAGCGCATATCGCACTCGTTCAATCGCTGACGCCGCTGTTGACGGCAGCGCTCGGCGTGCTGCTGTTGCACGAGCGGCTCCGCTCCGCGCAATGGCTGGGATTGGTGCTGGGTCTGATCGGCGTCGGCCTGGTGGTCGGCGAGGCGGCGCTGGAGAATGCCACCCGGTTTCAGGGGCTGGTGCTGGCCTTTGTCGGCGTATTGGGCCTGGTGTCCGGAACGCTCTATTTCGGCCGGTTCTGCCGCGGCATGCCGTTGTTGCCCGGCGCCACCGCGCAATTCCTGTCGGCGGCGGTGTTCTCATCGCTCGGCGCGTGGCTACTGGAGACGCCGCACGCTGACTGGACCGAAGCAACCATCGCCGCCGTGACATGGAATACGCTGATGGTTTCGCTCGGCGGCATGGGCCTTTACTCGGCCATGCTGGTGCGCGGCAGCGTGGCCCGCACCAGCGCGAACTTCTATCTCGTGCCCGGGACCGTTGCCGTACTGGCCTGGGTCCTGCTCGGCGAGCAGCCGAGCTGGCTTGCCATCGCGGGCCTGATCGTGGCGTCGGCCGGATGCTGGCTGGTCAGCGCAGCGCCGGCGACGCCGATTGAGGATGCTCACCAGTAGACGGTGTTTTCAACTCCGGTTCAGGCCGGCCGCGCGTCAGGCCGGATTTGATGCCGAGCCGATCCAGCAAACTGGCGTCGCGGTCACGCTGCGGATTTTTGGTGGTCAGCAGCACATCGCCAATGAAGATCGAGTTCGCGCCTGCCAAAAAGCACAGCGCCTGCAGCTCATCGGTCATGTATTGCCGGCCAGCAGACAGCCGCACGACGCTTTGCGGCATCATGATGCGGGCAACCGCGATCAGTCGAGCCAGCGCGATCGGATCCGGACGCTCCGCCGTGTCGTTGACCGGTACGCCCTTGACTTCGTTCCAGAGATTGATCGGCACGCTCTCGGGATGGTCAGGAAGGTTGGCGAGCAGCACCAGCATGCCAAGCCGATCCTCGACGCGCTCGCCCATGCCGACAATGCCGCCGCAGCAGACTTTCATGCCGGCATCCCGCACATGCGCCAATGTCTCGATACGATCCTGCAGCGTGCGGGTGGTGATGATCTGGTCGTAGAACTCGGGGGATGTATCGACATTGTGATTGTAGAAATCGAGCCCGGCATCGCGCAGCCGCGCCGCCTGATCCTGTGTCAGCATGCCAAGCGTTGCGCAGGTTTCCAAGCCGAGCCCTTTGACTGCGCTTACCATCGCGCAGACCCGATCCAGATCGCGGTCTTTCGGATTGCGCCATGCCGCGGCCATGCAGAACCGGCTCGCGCCGGCATCTCTGGCCTTTTGCGCGGTCGCGATCACGTCCGTTTGATCCATCAGCCGCGTCGCCTTCAGGCCGGTGTCATAATGCGCGCTCTGCGCACAGTAGCCGCAATCCTCGGGACAGCCGCCAGTCTTGATGCTGAGCAGGCTCGCAAGCTCGATCGCATTGGGATCGAAATGGCTGCGATGGATGCTTTGGGCGCGAAAGGTCAGGTCGGCGAAGGGTAGATCGTACAGTGCCTGCGCTTCGGCGCGGCTCCAGTCGTGACGGAGCGCTTCCTCGGAATTGCGTTCGCTACGGTCGGCGGTTTGGACGTGGTTCATGCGAAGGCCTCGAACACAATGGGGGAAAGCTTGGAGGGGGGACGGCTCAGACGGTCAAAAGCGCACGCGCTTTATCGGCGACCATCAGGAAGCGGCATACGGCGGAAATATGTCCGAGGCGATCGCGCCACGTGAGCCCTATTCTGGGGTTACGGCAGCAGGCGGCTCGAACGCGCCAGGCTAAACCACTTCTGGAACATCGCTTCGGTGTCCATCATCTCGGTGAAGCCGGCCTGGTTGATCTTCACGGTCGAGACGATCGACGGCGGACCTGAATGGGTTTGGCCGTAGCGCATGCTGTAGTCGGCATATTGGAACGACAGGCCGACGAATGCTTCCAGGCCGGGTGAAATCAGATTGTGCTTGCGGCGCAGTTCGTCCCACGGCGCGATCCATTTTGGATATTCCCGCGCCAGCGACATCGGCACCGCGTTGCCGGGCTTCATATCCAGCGCGGCCGCTATCGCCGGCCAGACATTCTCCCAGGTGAAGACATCGCCATTGGTGACGTTAAAGGCTTCGTTGCGGGCCGCCGACGATTCACCGGACCATGCAATCGCGCGCGCCAGCAGATCGACGTCGACCGCCTGCGAGACCCGCGCGGCACCTCCGGGAAAATCGAGCGGGCGACCTTGTTCGCGCAACATCGCCGCATAGACGCCGAGCGGCGGGATCAAATCCATCGCGCCGCCCATCGCTTCGCCGACGATCAGCACGGGACGCAGAATGCTCCAGTGCCATCCCTTGCCTTGCTGCAGCTCGCGCAAAAAATTCTCCTGCGCCCAATAGAAGTTCGGCTGCTCGTACATCTCCGAGCGGCCTTCGCGCGCCGGCACCGTGAGCGGGCGGACGTGAACGCCATAGGCCTTGGTGCCTTGCAGCAGCGCCACGTGCCTAAGCTGCGGCGCGACAGGTTCGAGCGCAGCCATCAGATTGCGTAGCATCAGGTCGTTGGTGCGGATCTGGCTCGGATCGCGCCAGCCATCGATCAGGTTCGGCGCTTCATAGAGCGCGGCGTAGACGAGATGAGTGGCCCCCTGTAATTCCGCCGCGGCTTGCATGCATTGCGCCGAATCGGTCAGGTCGATTGGGATATGCCGCGCGCCATGGAGGTCGCGCGGCCTGCGCCGCGACAGCGCCAGGACTTCACACCCACCCAATGCGCCGAAGTGCCGCAGCGCAGCATTGCCCACCAATCCCGTCGCGCCGGCGACCACGACCTTCTTGTCTGCCATTTCCTAACTCCAACAGCGATTGCCAGCCTTCCCTAGCAGGCCGCGACCCGTTTCGCAGCTTGCCGTCTTAGCCTTTCGTCGCGTGAAGCACACAAGTCGGTCGTATCTCTTCGCAACTGCGGTGGGGCAGAACTCTTGATTATCGATCACCAATTCGTCATCCTGCCAGCAGGTCCGCTAATTGAGGAATTTGATCGGCATCAAAAAACAAGAGCCTTTGTTCTTAAGCGCTCGGTTCTTAAGAGCTTGGTTTTTATTTGCTTGGTTTTCAGGACCAGAGGTCTCAATCACCAGTCCAACATCGACCATCGGACGAACAGAAAACGACACTCAAGATCGTTGTCCCTTGGTCGGGTACCGGAAAAACAGAGGGGAAGAAGCGCATGAAACGTCGTGATTTCTTGAAAGTGGGCGGCGTCGGTCTCGCCGCCAGTGCGGTTGCAGCACCGGCAATCGCACAAACCAATCCCGAGGTAAGGTGGCGGCTGGCGGCGAGCTGGCCGAAGGCACTCGATACGCTCTACGGCGGCTGCGAATATTTCTCCAAGCGCGTTGCCGAAATCACCGACAACAAATTCCAGATTCAATCGTTCGCCTCCGGCGAAATCGTTCCGGGCCTGCAGGTGCTCGACGCGGTTTCGAACGGCACCGTCGAAATGGGCAACACCGCGCTCTATTATTACTGGGGCAAGAATCCCGCATTCACTTTCGGCACATCGCTGCCGTTCGGTCTCAACACGCGGTCGCATATTTCCTGGCTGCGGTTCGGCGGTGGACAGGAGATGCTCAACGACCTCCTGAAGGAATATAAATGCACCAGTGTTCCGACTGGCAGCACCGGCGCCCAAATGGGCGGCTGGTTCCGGAAGGAAATAAAGTCGATGGAGGACTTCAAGGGCCTCAAATTCCGCGTCGGCGGATTCGCGGGCACCATCATCGCCAAGGTCGGCGGCGTGCCGCAGCAGATCGCCGGCGGCGACATCTATCCGGCGCTCGAGAAGGGTACCATCGACGCGGCCGAATGGGTTGGCCCCTACGACGACGAGAAGCTCGGCTTCGTGAAAGTCGCGAAGTACTACTACTATCCAGGCTGGTGGGAAGGCACCGGCCAGGGCCACAACATCATGAATCTCGAAAAATGGAACGCGCTGCCGAAACATTATCAGGCGGCAATCGAGACCGCCTCATACGACACCTTCACCTGGGTCACCGGCAAATACGATTACGTCAATCCGCCGGCACTCAAGCGACTGCTGGTCGCCGGCGCGATCCTCAAGCCGTTCCCGCAAGAGGTGCTCGAGGCCTGCTATAGCGCCGCCAACGAAATCTATGCGGATCTGTCCAAGACCAATCCGCACTTCAACAAGCTGTACGCCAGCCTGTCGGCATTCCGTAACGAATCGCTGGCATGGAATCAGGTGGCTGAGTTGAGCTATGACAGCTTCATGATGCGGATGCGGACCCGCACCTGAGGTTTTTCACTCCCTCAAACAAAAAAGCCCCGGAGAATTCTCCGGGGCTTTTCTTTTGATCTGTCCGATCGGTCTTACTGCTGGTCCTCGCCGAGCACTTCGGCGAGCTTGTCGTAATATTTGGCGACGAGATCGATATTGCCTTTGTTCTCGATCGCCGGCGGAGGCGATTTCAGCGCGTCGTTGAGATCGGCGAGCACTTCCTTCTTGTCCTTGGCCGGCATTTTCTTGTCGGCCTGCACCTGCGCGATCTGCGCCTTGATGACGGCTTCGGTGCCGACATATTTCTTGGTCGCGGGATCGAAGCCGCCGAGCACCAGACTGATATTGTCGACGACGCTGTTGTATTCGTCGTAGCCGGCAAAGCCGTTCTTCTTGGCGATGCCGTCGAGCTGCGCGGTGATCTTCGGATCCGGCTTGGCGTTCTCCGGGATCTTGTCGGTGATCGGGTCCATCTCCTTGGCGGCGGAGAGCACACCCTCGACCTGCTTTTCGGTCAGGGCGATCTGCTTGAGTTGGGGTTGCTGCTGGGGCGGCGGGGCTGCCTGCGCGGGCGCCATTTGCTTCGGCGGTGCCTGCTTGGCCTGCGCCAGCACATCGCCGCCGGACAATGCGGCCAGCGCGGCCGCAAGGCAGGCAACGCTCAGGGCATGGGTGGCAAGGCGAACGGTCTCACGCATGGAGATCTCCTGGAGTTGGGGCTTAGTTCTCGAATGGGTCAGAAGCGACCCGGAAGCGGTTCAAATCGGCGTCTGGGAATCTGGCGGCAAATCATGGCGGAAAAATCGGCTCAGCTTACCGTCTGTGCGCGGGAACGGGATAAAAGTTTCGCGAGGCTGGCCTTCTGCGAAGCCTCGATTTGCCAGTCGATCGCAGTGAAATCAGCAGGACGCGCCGGTCCGGGGAAAGCTGCGCCTTGTTCGATCGCGGCGTTGAAGGTCGAGGCCGGAGGCGAACGCGTAAGCACCGCACAGCGGAGCACGGGCGACGCATCTGCAAGCGGTCATCGTCGCATCGGCGCCCGTCACAATTTGCGCATAGCGCACGCTTGCGTCCCAGCCTTCTTGCCGGCTGTCACCAAGGC
>CAVYPL010000020.1:0-420958 GCA_963770355.1 uncultured Alphaproteobacteria bacterium
CCTTTCATATTCATGGCTGATGAATCCGTAGTCGAAATTGACGTTGTGGGCGACGAATATCCCGTCGCCCATGAACCGCATAAAGCTGTCCGTGACTTCCGAGAATACCGGCGCATCGCGAACCATCTCGTTCGTGATGTTCGTGATCTGCGTTATTCTTGCAGGAATAGCCCGCTGTGGATTTAATAGTGAATGCCACTCGTCGACGATTTGATGGTTTCGGATCTTCACCGCGCCTATTTCCGTTATCCTATCGCCGGACGACCAACTTCCCGTCGTCTCGACGTCGACCACGACGTAATCCTGCTCGGGGTCGAAGCGGTAGTCGACCCGCCCGATTTCCGCACGAATGCCGGCGTTCCCAAGCTGTCGCAACCGTGTGAGTTGATTTCGGCGGATGACGTCGCCCTCGGCCTTGATCTCCATGAAGGAGGCGGTTCCGTCCTTCTCCAGCATGAGATCCGGGAATCCGTCGCGCATGTCGCGGAAGTTCTGGCACAACGAGCGGACAATCGCGGCGATGCCTTCCCCGCTGGTCCCCGATAGCAGCAGCCGCAGTGCATCGACGTCGACATGATCCCAGGCGAAAATGCCGTTCGGACGACCCCAGTTCGTAGCGATCGTGCGCAGCAGCAGATTGAGAGCACTTCCGGATCGGACGGCGTCCAGCTTGTTATCAATTTGGGCGCCAAATTTACGCGCGAAGCTCCGATCCTTGAGGCAATGCGGCACCCAATCGAAACTGCTGTGAAGCAACTCGGACTCGAATAGTTCATCCCAAAACAGCAAGCCGAACAGCGAATGCCAAAGTGTGTTTTCCGTGAAAAAGACCCGGTAGCCTCTGCGGCGCATCACACCGGCGACGCCAGCCTCTGGGTTCCCGCGATGAACGTCGTCGACCGTGAGGGTAACGCCGGCGCGAAGCAGCTCGGTGCACGATCCAGTCCGGCGACCGCCGAATTTGCGAGCGTAGAAATCCGAAGCGAACACGAATTCGCCGTCGCTCGCAGGATCGTCGATCATCCGACGTAGCAGATCTTCCGCGTCTGCCTTGTTGCCGGCGTTGTAGAGGAGGCGGACCAACCGTTCATTGCATTCCGACGACGAGCCTGCGCGATAAAGCTGCCTGGCAAGATCGGTCTCGCCCAGCTTCTCGAAGAACTGACCAACCTGCCAAGCGGCACGGCTGCGGAGATCGACGGCGTAATCGCTAGGGCAATCTGGACCGCCGAAGATGTCGGCGACTGCCCTTCGGTAGATGCTCGGCGATTTTACCTCTAGCCGGTCGAGAAGCTGGCTATAATGGAAGCAGGCCCTTGCCTCGTCGCCATCTGTGAAACGGGCCCTGAACGAAGTGGCCTTGTTGGTGCGCATGATGCCCAAATCGCGAAGCGCGAACTTCTTCAAGTCCTCATCAGTCTTGCCGAAGTACAGGTAGAGCAGGAATTCGAGCGGCCGGACGTCATCCAACGCGATGAACTTTGCCGCCCCACAATGCTCCGCGGCAACCTCGAACGGAACTCGCGCCAAGAAGTAATCGGTCAGTTTCGCTTTCGGCCATGAGGCCCGGATGTCCGTCCGCCCAGCCGCCTTTGCACCGGTGACTAGGACGTCCTTAGGCAAGCACGCGACGAACGCTGAATAGTCCTCCTCAATCAGCAACCTCGCTTGGCCGCACGCCAGCAAGTCGTCAGCCGCGCGTTCCAGGTCCGAAATCTCAGCGTACCGGAACAGCGACCTATTGAATATCGCGCCCCGCCGATTGACCATCCGTATCAGCAGGCATTGCGCGTCCTTGGAAAGTTTCTGGAAACGCGTGACGAAGGCATCATGCTCATCCGTCAAGATCGAACCGTAGGTAGCTCTGACGAACGCGAGCATCTCGACAAAATGTTCGTGGTAATAATAGACAGGCAGATCCGGCCGTTTCATCCGCAGCGCCTTCGGTATTTGAATCGAACGCAAGGACGTGGCGGGCAGGAAACTGGATTGCCGATTGCAGCCGCGACGATACTGTTCTATATTTGTTCCGGGCTGTGTTGATTTGTCAATGCCCCCTCGGACAGCTGCGAGGAGGTTGTCGAACGCCGCCCCCCGGCGGTCTTCTACTGCGTACTCCTCAGCAAGATTTCGGTGCCCGGATCCACCATGCTCATGCGGACGGAGGGGCTCTTCACCAGGTGCAATGAACGAAGGTCGCCAGCGCAAGATTATCCACATCGACATGGACGCGTTCTACGCGTCGGTCGAGCAGCGGGACAATCCAGATCTCTGCGGCAAGCCGGTCGCGGTCGGCGGATCTCGTGAGCGCGGCGTTGTGGCGGCGGCCAGCTACGAAGCGCGGAAGTTCGGCGTGAGGTCCGCCATGCCATCTGTGACCGCGAAGAGGCAATGCCCGAACTTGATTTTCGTGAAGCCACGCTTCGAGGTCTACAAGGCGGTCTCCCAGCAGATCCGGGAGATCTTCGCAGAGCATACCTCGATCATCGAGCCGCTGTCGCTCGACGAAGCATATTTGGACGTAACGGAAAATCTGCAGGGCATTCCGCTGGCAAGGGACGTTGCGTTGGCGATCCGTGCTAAGATCAAGGAAGTAACCGGCCTCAACGCCTCCGCGGGAATCTCCTACAACAAGTTTCTGGCCAAGCTCGCCTCCGACTACCGCAAGCCGAACGGCCAGTTCGTCATCACGCCTGAAATGGGGCCGGCGTTCGTCGAAACACTGCCAGTCGGCAAGTTTCACGGCATCGGACCGGCAACGAGCGCGAAGATGAATTCTCTCGGGCTCCGCACTGGCCTCGACATGCGCAACCAGTCGCTCGAATTCATGCAGGCTAACTTCGGAAAGGCTGGCAAATACTACTATTGGATTTCAAGAGGTGTCGATAACCGCGAGGTACGAGCGGACCAAATCCGCAAGTCCATCGGTGCCCAGAACACGTTCTCGAACGATCTCACCGAATTCGATGAGATGGTCAACGAATTACAGCCGCTGATCGACAAGGTTTGGCGGCACTGCGATGATAAAGGCTCACGGGGCCGGACGGTGACCCTGAAAATGAAGTTCAACGACTTCGAGATCATCACCCGCAGCAGGTCTGTACCTGTCGCGGTTTCGAGTCACAGCGACCTCGAGCGCCTGTCGATTGCCTTGCTTCAGAACGAGATCCCGGTTCCAAAGCCGGTCCGGCTTCTGGGAGTCTCGTTGTCCTCTCTCCAAAAAGACGCCCAGACCGAGCCACAACTCGATCTGCCGATTTGAGCGTGCGCAGCATGATCCGAACTCACCCGCGTGCTGATCTTCATCGAGAAGGTTCATGAATTCCCTTTCGGACATCGCCGAGTTCTATCCTGACCGGAGACTGTCATTAAGTTTTCGACGCTGAACTGGCGCAGCCGGCAGGCCAAACTATATGGGTTAGATCTTGGCGTGATCGTCAGGACAGTCATCAGCGGGTTCACCTTCGATGGCAGCACGAAAAACCCGATGCAGAAGGCGGTTCGGGATGCGCTCATTGGCTTCATGGCTGCGATGGCTAAAGCCAGGCAGAGGGGACCAAGGATGCTCAGGGAGCAGGGATCGCCCACGCCAAGGCGACCCGCCCGGCCGCATATCGAGGGCGCAAGCCGTCCTTCACCCGTGAGCAATTCAGCACCGTGCTTACACTCGCTAGCCAAGGCACGATGAACACCAGCCAGATTGCTAAGATTGTTAAGCTGGAACGGATGGCAGTGGTGCGGATCAGGCAGAACTCGGCTAACGCTGAGCCGCAACTTGTCACTTGGGGACTATAAGAGGGCTTGGCCCCACCCAACGTCCATCTGCCACCAGCGAACACAGCCCGATGTGAGGTATACCGAACTATCCCCCACGAGACTTTCTGGCGATAACCCGTTCAGCGGGTCACAGTCATCGTAGATGCCCGGTTTGGGGGAGTTGCCCCAACCCTGTTTCAAGTTCAATGCTGCGGATTGGCACGTCCTCAACCGACTTCCGACCGTCCCACAGCACGATCACGTTGGCTTTGTTGGCGGTGATGCGCTCGACCACGCCGCATCGATCAGTCCAGTCAAACCGGCCTGGGCGCAAGTTGTTGTTGAACGCCGCTGCGGCCCTTGCGGTGAGCCTTACTCGGTCCCCTCGCTTGATCATCTTCAGTCCCCAAGTGGAAAGAACGTCCAGAGCGTGGCGCAGTAGGCGGCGAATAACCCAGCAACCGAAAACCAGATAAGTACGTGGTCTCGGGTCATGATCCCGGTCCTGAAAGTTGGCGTTGGGATTAGCCGGAGCGCAGAAACTCGGCGTTGCTGACCGCTACCGAGATCACCCGGACCAAGTCTTGTTACTGCTCGCCAATGATTTGATTTCTCGCGCCATACGTGATGCCAGCGGTAAATCATTGCCATCAGGCGGCAGAAATGAAACAAGCGATCAACTAGCGAACTGCGACATTCGACGCCCTGCCGCTACCTTCTTGAGCGGCTCCAACAGTGCCTGCACCGAGAATGGCTACGTCAGAAACGCGATGCACCCAGCGTCCAGCAGCCTTTCGAATGGCAGGGTCCTCGTTCCCGGTCAGCGCAGATGGTGATGCTCCAACTCGATGCCTGACCGTGCGTGGCGAGGCCCGGCGTGTGTCGTCTCACAGCGCCATGCGTCGGGTCACATCGCCGGATAACGTTGGCCATGGTCAACGGCAAACTGCTTGAGCAGGATTGGCTTCACATCGACTATGGAATTTGCACAGCGGGCATTGGTCCAGCAGGCTTCAAGGTAAGCCCGCGCTGACACTGCGTCACCGCCGACAGTGCTGTGAGGATAGCCATGGTAAGGACGAGGCTGCGCATAGCTCCACGATAGGGTATGGACCCCATTCGAAGTATGAAACAGTTCGCAGTTCTAAATGGAGAACCAGCGGAGCCTCATCCCTCCACCCGCCAGATCATCGTTGGCTAAACATCATGTTCGCGGACTGGGTTGAGGTGTTGGCTGCGAAGTTTGTGGCGTGGCGGGCTGTTGGGGCGTCACGGTTTGCGGCTGACTACCGTCAGCATGGGGTATGCAAGTGCCTACATTGCCGAGCAGCCGCTTGGCTTGCATGTCCCTCGCCCTCCTGAAATCCCGCCGTCGATCGGCACTGACGGCAGCGGAGCGATCCCAAGCCTCAAATGCATCAATATAGTGCTGGCGCATTTGCTCTTCTGCGGCGAGACAATCACTGAACTTGTCGAATACCAGATTGGTGCTCACCGGCGTCACGCCGCTTACTAAGACCACCAACATCCATTTCATGGCTACGGACCTACGTTCTCGCCCACCCATCGGAAACGGCGAGGGATCGCGCAGGTTCCGAGGTGTTCAATCTGTCAGGAAAGAACGAGACCAGATTTTCCCGCAACCAAGACAGCGGAACAGTCGGAAGTTTTTGCCTTTGCGACTATCGAGGATTGGCATGGGTCGGACCATGCTGCCACAATGATCGCAATTATGATGGTCAGGGGGGCGGCGCTCCGCCGCGTCAGCGGCATTTAGTACTTCACTCATTCACCCTCCTAAAGGGCGTTACGCTACTAGGTACAAAAGTGAAGATTGGTTCCAAAGAACCAGCCTGCGACTTGATGCGAGATGATCAATGAGGTTATTTTGCGTCGGTAGGCTAACCCAACATGCGATCCTCAAATCGCCGGATAGCAACTATCCCCTTTTGCCGCTCTCCAGCATCGCCCGCTCGACCTCAGACGCCAAAACCATCAAGTGTGCGGCCAGCCGGTCGAATAGTTCCCTCTTCTTCGGATCGGTCGCCAAGTCTCGGATTAGCTCGCACTCGGCAGCATCCCTGCGAAGTTTTTCCAACTGGGCAAACATGTCCTGCATCGCGCCACCGTTATTTCTTGTTTTGCCCGATCATCGACGCAACGGCTTGAGACGCAATACGCGATTTGTTACGAGCCTACGCTTTCCGAGATAACAGCAGCCGAGTTAAAGCGGCCAACGTGAATGTTATCTGAGCATCCAAGAACCGGTGTGCCTTAAACCTTGATTGGAGGTACGCCTTGGCAAAAGCAGCATGGAAGCGGCCCACAGTGAACTAAGTCCGACATTCCGAATTGATGATAATTCGGAGGTTGCGAATGTCGAACTTCATAACCTTGTTGGTCGAGGACGATACATACCAGCGTGAGATATTGGCCGACGTTCTGAAGGACGAAGGGTTTGAAGTGATCGAATGCACTACTGCCGAGGCTGCGGAATTGATCATCGCGTCAACTGGGACTGAGTTGCAGGCGCTCGTTACCGACAACAACTTAGCGGGTGCCATGTCAGGCACCGAACTCGCTCAGTATGCTAGTTGCCGACACCCACAGATGAACATCATCATTATGTCTGGCAAAACGGTGAACCCTATTCCGGTCAACGCCACGTTCTTGCAGAAGCCCTTCACTGCCGAGCAGTTGCTCGAAGCGGTTCGCGATTAAAGCTTGCGGGCCTCGCTCCAGAGATCGCCAGCATACCGCAAGCCTTCAGTCACACCGCCGGTTCCTTACAGATGGCGGCGGCTGAATTTCCGATTTATCGATGACCTTCTGCTTGCCCTGTATGTCATCGGTGCGCCTACCGCGGTGCGACCCGCAACAATGACGCGGCCTCAGAAGGACCGTCCGATCTCAATCCTGCCGTTCCCAAAGCAAACGCAGTCACGAGCAGAAGGATGCTTGCGCAGATGATATAAAGATAGAACCGATCCATTGGCGCTTAACGACCGAATGTTCCACCCGTTCCTTTGAAGGCGTGATTAAGGCGCTGGACTTATGCAAGGGAGACCAAGGCCTTACCGCCTCGCAATCGCATTTAGCGTTGCCCAATCATCATACAGATCAAGTAGGGCGGTGGTTAGCTTGCGCCGCCGCTGGCGCTAAAGGCACCCAACCGCGAAGACGGTGCGCCGCTAGTTTGTCGCTAACGGCCTCTCGTCGATGACCTTATTAACGTCAGGCTCTTCCAGCTCGTCAGCGGGAACGCACTCGCACGGCATTCCTGCCCCACACTGACAGCCAAGCTCTTGCGACCACGCTCGATTGGGATGGTTCTCACACACCCAGCCGATGCCAAGACAGACCTTGCAGTCTGGGTCGATCATTGAACGAGCCTGACCGGCCGCCGCCTGTATGCATCGATTGCGCAATTTGATAGCAGCAGCCTACACCTTTCGCCGCACCGCATCATGCAAGCGATCTCGTCGAACAGAAATCGCGCGGCGTCGTTGGGTTCGCCGAGTTCACCCGTCTTCTTGAGGACGCTCCAAGCAATGTTAAAAGACCACAACTAAGAAGGTTAGCCGCCACATCAACCATCGAATAGAATGCTGGAATAAAGGAGGCGTACCAGTCGTACAGGGTGTTATCAAGATCGAAGACAGCTACGTCGACCCGTCTCATCCAACGACTTTCAAGAAGTTAGTTGCCAAAAAAACGAGGACACCAAAGACTGCAAGAACCACAAAGATGAAATTGTAGAACTGCTTTAACTTTTGACCGGCGTTGACCTCCCGTGCGCCAAAATATTCATATCTACCGTCAGCAGCAACCTGCTTGTACGCATCGGCGTATCGACTGAAATGAGAGATGGTCTGCGTCATTCCCTTTCTTAGCCCGACGATCTCTTTGATGTGTTTCTCTTCTATGTCCTCGCCGAACGTGACAGCGCCGCGAAGCATCTGGTGATATACCTCTAAATCCAAGTGCCTCACTGCGGCAACGGCCGCAGCCGCAGCTCCAATGATAGCCAAGGAGATGTGCAAAATGACAAGATGTCCACAGATGGGAAGCGAGAAGGCTGAAATCGAATGCGATGCCGCCGCGGCTGCCTCTCCCTCGCCGCCGGCGGGGGTCGTATGAATAGATAAAGTGCAGCGCCTAAGCTGGCGGCTACGAACGTCAGGCCAAGCTGGCGAGACTTAACGCACATGTCGTTGAAGTGCTTTTGCGTCTCGACAGCTTGTTTCCAAATTTCGACGAGAAGCTTGTTGCGTTTGTCGACAGCATCGTCCTCGGCTGTTTCCGTCGAGGCCTTCGCAGGTAGGTCGCCGTCTTCAGGAACCAATTCTGACAAGGCTTTCCCCCGGTAGTTTGTATCGACGCACCGTAGCCGCGCGCCATTGGCCGCAGCGAACAGAAGCAGCAAGATTGGAAAATCGCACCACCACGACCTTTCAAGGTGAGCGAAAGTCATGACCGCCCTTGCGATGACCCTTACTAGGCGGCGGCAAGTCCTTTTTCGGCAATTCAGTCGCTCTGGCCAGGATCGGCCTGCTCGACCGTCAAACCTTAATACCCTCTTAACGGCCCTTTTTCACCCCGGGATATTTCTGAGGCGGGTCGCGCGCGCGCGAGAGAGGGTGGCCTGTCCATGCACCCCGGGGGGGGGCGCCCGACCTAGGCGACTGGCACGCGGCCCAGTGCGACCGTCCATGTCCAAGGCTGAGGACGCCATCGGGGCGAGACAGTGCCTTGGAAGATCATACAACTTGAATGGCGTTCCGCTTGAGCCGTGCGTCCTCGGGATTTCGGTAAAAATTGCCGGCGGCCAACCGCGACCTGTGCAGCGGTCGATTGCCATACTTCTCGCTCTTGATCGTAGTCCCGTCACGGTACCAGTAGGGGAGGCCCGTTATTACAGCTACCTCTGTCTCACGCTCTGCAGGTACGAGTGACGGTGACGGAACACGTTTGGCCGAAAGCGCCTGGCCCGCGCATTTGTTTTTCAGAGCAGCCCGCGTGGCGAGCCAATGGTGAAGTTGCACACTCACTTCGCCCTTCCAAAATTTGGCGCGGGCGTCGTTGAAGCGCTCGTCGGTCTCAAAAGAAAACGACGCAGAAATCTGTCCCGTGCGCGTGACGGTGAAGTGATAGCCCTGCAGCGCAAGGTATGCGGCTTCGTCGAGATTGTTCGTTTCGTAATTCATATTGCAAATTGCCGGCAAGGGGTGACGGCAGAATGCGCGGATTGCATGAAACTGGGAAGCCGTGCCCACTAGAGTGGTTAATAGCTAGCATATGCACCGCGCGCCCTGCGCTCGCCAGCTTGCGTATCGAGGTCGCGGCCTGAGGGCGTCAGCGGGTCCTGCGACCGGGCCCCCGACACCGTATGGACGTTGCTTGATAGCCCTCTCTCTAGAGGGTGCGCAGGACAAGCATGCCGCTTTCCGAAACCCACCGCGGGCGGGTGCCTAACAAAAGCTTAACGCTTACTTTTTTGGTCCTGGGTATTTTCAAAGGGGGCTTGCGGCGCGGCGAAGGGGTGCCCCTGTCCAAGCCCCCTGGGGGTCCGGATCGCGCCCATCGCTCGGACTAAACCTAGCAGCGTTGCCCTACGCGGCTGCGTGGATGGTCCCGACATCCTCCGCCCACCGTCCATGCCGTGATGCGCTCTTCGACGTCCACCCGCAGAGCGGCGCCAGCATCGAAGTGTTCTACGCCGACCGCACCATGGAGACGTTCGGCGGTTGCGGTGCAGGCTGGTTTTGGTGGTCTCGGCGGCGCGGCTTTTCGCCGGACGGTCCAGCGACTGGGCCCTTCGCCACGAGCTATGCAGCCTATCGGAACGCGTTAGTGATGCTCACCCGACCCACACTTGATGTACGAACGCTTGGCGAACAGCGCGCCGCATTCATGTGCCACGCATGTGACATGGAACAGCCGAAATACGATAACATTGGGTTGGAAAGCTTAGTATTCGCTAGCATTTTCTGAATTGACTGTTGAGAGCCAGTAAGAGTGAATTTGCTCATGAAAAAGCCCGTCAACTCGCTGAGTTGACGGGCTTTTTTCTGGTTGCGGGGATAGGATTTGAACCTATGACCTTCAGGTTATGAGCCTGAAATCCATCGTCCTGCTCGCCGCCGGTAGCCCGGCCCTGATGGGAGCTCAGCTTGTCCAACCCGCTCAACGAAGCAGCCTTCGAACAACGCTTTGCCGCGCTGGAGACCGCGAGAACGCGGAGTCCGCGGGTGCTGTCGCGCCTTAAGTCCACGATTTGGCACGGACCCGATCGAGATTTGTTTCGGATGGGCCGCCGCGTTGGAGGGGCTGACCGCCAGGGAGCCGGAGAAGCTTCTGCGCATCGCTGACATTAAAGCCATGTCACGGCGTCCTGATTCGCCACTTACTCTCCGAGGTCAGAAGGCTCGCCCGTCCGGGGCGGGCCTTTTTGCTGGATTGACCCCTCCCCGAGGGTCGAGTTTGCTGAAATCCGTCCCCGGCGGGCTTCCGACCCATCCGGGATGAGTTTTACAACTCGCACGGGAAAAATTATCGTCAAAAACAACCTGTGCGAATGCACCGAAATGGTGCATCTAATCAATTAGTTATTTGTCTTGTCACCGATCTTGTCCGGGTGTAGGAGCGACGCAGTCCCGAGCGGAGAACAGTCATGGAAAAACCTCAAGTTGTAATGATGAGGCTGGCGCTGCCGAAGGATGTTCGGCGATGGATTGAGATTAGAGCCGCGGCCAACCTGGCCCCTATGAACAGCGCGATTGTATCGGCCCTGCGCCAGCTGATGGCTGCCGAGAGGTCGAAGGCCGACTGATGTCCCATGCCCGCCAAAGCCCTACCCAGCGTATGATCGAACGGGTCATTAAGGCCGTGCGCGCAACCGGGCTATATGTGGTGGCGGTGCAGCCGGATGGTACCGTGCTGACTGACGATAAGCCGGTGAGTGCTGCCAACACCCCCTTGACAGGACGACCGCGGCTCCGAGACGCTCGGGAGAAGCTGCCATGCGGCTAGTGTTCTCCGAGGATCACCCCGTGGGCCGTGACCGGATCAGGTACTTCCTGTTTTTGAATGGCCGCTGGCGTTGGCGGCCCACCAAAGCCATGAGGGCGCACGGCTTCGGCCTTGTCACTTTGGATCGCGGCGGTCCCGCCATCGATGCCGACGGCAATCCGGAAGCCAGCCTAGCCGATCGGCAGCGCGCGCTTGAGCTCAACCGCGCCTGGGATCAGGTTCGGGCTGGTCACGCCTCAGTGCCCGCTAGAGACCACGCTCAAGGTCTACGCCAAGGGTAGTGTCGGCGATGGCTACCAGCGCGCCATGGAATTGCGCAAAGCCGCGCGACTTTCCGAAGGAACCATCTGGACGAAAGAACAGGAGAAGCGCGATAGCTGGCCGCGTGCCTGGAAATGGCTGGAGCCTCGGTTCGGCGATTGCGACCCCCGAACTATCGAGCCCGAGCATTTCCTGCGCATCGATCCCCTAACGGGAGAGGTCAAGGGACTGGTGGCTGAGATCGAGAAGGCGGTCTCAATCACCGAGCGACACATGGTCATCAAGATTTGGCGCGCCTTGTGGAAGCGAATGGCGGGGATGCAGTATTGCGATGTCGGCGCCGACCCGGCCAAGACGTTTGCTAATACGCCGCCAAAGCCGCGCGATCAGGTGTGGTACCGTCGAGAAGTTCTTCGGCTGGTGCAGACGGCATGGCGCCATGAATACTACGGCCTCGCCGCGCTCATGGCGGTCGGCCTGGGACAGCCAGTTGTCGCCGATCGACAACCGCAGTCTCACGCCCGCACAGATCCGCAGCGATGACATCGGCGTCTACTTCGCGATCGACCGCGCCAAGACAGGCAAGGCAGCTGCGGCCACCCTGACCCAATGGTCGCAGGCTATACTAGTCGGCCTACCTCAACCATTTCGGTGCCGACCTACTCGACACCACCCCGTTATTCTGGACGCGCGGCGGCCGTCCGATGAGCCGTAATGGCGTCACTGGGCAATGGGGCGGCGATCACGGTGGAGGTCGGCATGTTCCTGCCCGGCCCTACACCAAGAGCTCGCTCAATCAGGACTTCAGGAAGGTCCGGGAACTGACCCTCGGCAAGGACGAGAAGCGACAGCTGCAGGACATGCGCCGCTCCGGCGCCGTAGAAGGCGATGCCGGCGGCGGCTCCGTCGAGGATCAGGCCAACAAGATGGCCAACACGGTCGACCGCAACAACCAGCTGCGCAAAACCTACAATCCCGTCAACATCGCCAGCGTCCGTCGCTTCGACGAGGCCCGTGTCCAAGGGGGAGGATTTTGGAACGAAGGGCGACCAAAAGTGTCACATCGTCGCTCTTTGTGACACTTTTGAAACAGGGAGGAAGTGCTAAGCCATTGAAATAATGGCGCGAGAGACGGGACTCGAACCCGCGGCCTCCGCCGTGACAGGGCGGCGCTCTAACCAACTGAGCTACTCCCGCGGATGCCGAAATCAGAGATTGATCCGCGCAGGAACGAGGGCATAAAGGCCTCCCTTGCCTTAGTCAAGGACGTTGCAAATCCCCGCGCCAATCGGGCATTTTTGCGACGCCGATGCAAATAATGGCCTGTTTACAGGCAAAACAACGTAGGCAGTCGATACCCGAATCGTTTAAGGCCTGATACGTCTAGGTTTCTTGGAGCCTGCATTGTTCTGACCGCCTAAAACCCGAGGGTTCCAGGTCACACATTGACGCGTTCCTCGTGCGAACCGGTAACCGCTTCGCTCGAAAACGCTCCGAGCCATCACCAACGAGGAGGGCCAAATATGGCGAAGAAAGCAGCGACCCCAGCCACCGTTACGCTCAAGCATCTCGCGGCGGCTCTCGCGGACGAGCATGAATTGTCCAAGAAGAGCGCCGAAGCCATCCTGACCGACATGGTCGGCAAGATCACCAAGCACCTCAAGAAGGGCGAACGCATTCGCATCGTCGGCCTCGGCATCCTCCAGGTCCGCAAGCGCGCCGCCCGCATGGGCCGCAATCCCGCCACCGGCGAAGCGATCCAGATCAAGGCCAGCAAGAAGGTCGCCTTCCGCGCGGCCAAGGAACTCAAGGAAGCCGTCTAGCGAACGCAGCTTCCGATCCGACTTCAAGCGCTGTTCCGGCTGGTTACGCGGCCCCGGAATGGCGCTTTTCTGTTATAGAGCGCTCCCGTTCTCAATCTTGCCGCGGTCGCACATGTTGGCTTCGTCCCTTGCCTTTACCCACACCGTCACCGAACGTTTCCTTCGCTATGTCGTGATCGACACCCAGTCGGATGCCGCGTCACCGACCTGCCCTTCCACCGAGAAGCAAAAAGATCTGGGCCGCCTGCTTGCTGCCGAGTTGCAAGCCATGGGGATTGACGACGCCCATCTCGACGAGCACGGCTATGTCTACGCGACCGTTCCGGCGAATACCGACAAAAAAGTGCCGGTGATCTGCTTCTGCTCCCATATGGACACCTCGCCCGATTGCACCGGCAAGGACGTCAAGCCGCAGATCGTGCGAAATTATCGCGGCGGCGACATCGCGCTGCCCGGGGATGCCACGCAGGTGATCCGGTCCGCCGATCATCCCGCGTTGGCCGACCAGATCGGCAACGACATCATCACGACCGATGGCACCACGTTGTTGGGCGCCGACAACAAGGCCGGCCTCGCCGAGATCATGGATGCGGCGCAATTCCTGCTTCAGAACCCGCAGATCAAGCACGGAACGATCAAGATCCTGTTCACGCCCGACGAGGAGATCGGCCGCGGTGTCGACAAGGTGGATCTGAAAAAGCTCGGCGCCGACTTCGCCTACACGATGGATGGTGAAACCGCGGGGAATATCGAGGACGAGACGTTTTCGGCCGACGGCGCCACCATCACCATCGAAGGCGTCTCCACCCATCCAGGCTTTGCCAAGGGCAAGATGGAACACGCGATCAAAATCGCATCCGCCATCGTCGATCGCCTGCCAAAGGATACCTGCTCGCCGGAAACCACCGAGGGCAAGGAAGGCTTTCTGCATCCGATCGCCATCAAGGGCGAACTGGAGAAGGCCACGCTCAGCTTCATCGTGCGCGATTTCAACGACGACGGCCTCACGGAAAAGGAAGCGCTGCTGGAAAGCATCGTCAAGGACGTGATGAAGGGCTTTCCGCGCTCGACCTGGCGGATGGAGGTCAAGCAGCAGTACCGCAACATGAAGCAGGTGATCGACCGCCACCCCGAGATCGTCGACTACGCGATCGAGGCGATCCGCCGCGCTGGATTGACCCCAGTGCGGAGTTCGATCCGCGGCGGCACCGACGGCTCCCGGCTGTCGTTCATGGGACTGCCCTGCCCCAACATCTTTGCAGGCGAGCACGCATTCCATTCGAGGCTCGAATGGGTGAGCGTGCAGGACATGGAGAAAGGCCGCGCAGACCATCGTGCACCTTGCGATGATCTGGGAAGAGCGGGCTTAGGACACGCGCGCGGTCACGATCCAGATCGATCCGGCGAGCGGCACTGTATTTCCCTTGGCGAGCGGCGTGAGCATCTCACGGATCGATTGGATGGCGGCGGCACGAATCTCGGCAGGCTGGCCTTCCAGCGCGCGGTTGGACGGGCCGATCCCCAGTACGCTCTGCACGGCGGCGTCAAGACCGCCGCCAATCGCGATATCCAGCGAGAGCGGGCACGGCTCCATCGCTATGTTCGTGAAGCCGGCCGCGCTCAGAATTCGATTCACGCGCTCCTCGGAGGCAAAAGCGAACGGCCCCGGGTCTTCCGGTCCCTGCGGCGGCAGTTTCGGCACGTGTTTATAGACCGCCTGCAGCGGCGCCAGCATCCACGGATTTTCGCGCGGCTCGCGCCAGCAGGCGAATGCCAGCCGTCCCGACGGTCGCAGCGCCTTGCGCATGTTCGTGAACGACAACACCGGATCGGCGAAGAACATCACGCCGAACCGCGAGGCCAGCAGATCGACACTTTGAGGGTCGAACGGGTAGACGGTTGCGTCGGCCAGCACGAAATCGATCGGTAAATCCTTCGGCGCACTCGCTCGCGCCCGCTCCAGCATCGGATTGGAGACATCGATACCGAAAACATGGCCTGACGGCGCAACTTTCCGCCCGAATGCGATCGCCGTGGCGCCACTGCCGCAGCCGACATCGATGACCCGCTCACCGGACACGGGCTTGGCACGGTCGATCAAAATGTCGGCAACCGGTCCCAGCAAAATGTCCTGCGCAGCTTGCCGGTCGGCCCAGCGCCCGCCCGCCGGTCCATTCCAATAGGCGATCTGGTCGGCGTTCTCTTCGTGGCCTGCCGGTGCATCCATGTGCGCCATCCCTTTCAATCAATGTGTCGGAATATTCAGGGAGCGCAGTTCTCGCGCGTTGCGGCCTGCAACATTGGCATCACCTGATAGGCGAAGCCGGCATTGGCTTTCATGACGGGATCATCGGCGACGATCGCCTGCGGATCGGCGTCGTCGGGCAGTTGCAGCACGCCAAGACCCCAGACGCCTAGCGGATCGGCCACCGGACCGAACACGATGGCTTTGCCGGCCTGAAGCAATTTCCCGCAATAAGCGACATGCGCCTGCATGATCTCGGCTTCGCGCGGCGTCATGTCCTGCGGAAAGGTCGGCCGCGGCGGAAGCAGTTTGCACAGGTAGTATTTCATGAAGGGGTATCCGCGAAACTCCGAAACAATCCGCCTTCGGCAGCGAGAGCTTCGAACTCCCGACAAACGATAGAACTTGCCCTGTTTTGTCAACAAAAACGGAGGTTCCGATCGCTCGCCGGCACGAACGGCACTTGAACGCGTCCGCTCTCTCAGACCTATCGAGGTAGCTGGCGGCGATCGCCATCTGGTGGGGTTCGAATTCGCGCTGGCCTAGCCCTCAGAGAGCGTTTCTGTTGCTGACGCGAACACCTCATTCGGGACTGACGGGATTTGTTCTATGTAGTCCCGGTGCAGCGACACCGGCGATTTGGACCCGTTGAGCAGGACTCGAAGGCTATTGCTGTAACGCCCCTCGCCGACGATAACTCCCTTCTTATCGGCAATGCGCGGACAACGTTCCGCACCAAGTGCGCTCATTCTGACCGGCGATCCCAAAGCAATTGGCGACATCGTCGTCATGCCTCTATCTCAGTCGAATAATTGGCCGAAATGCGGCGGTCTTCCCTATTCGTTGGACTGCCGCTCGTTCTCCGAGCTAAGCAAAGATGAAATCGCCGGCGTGCAATGAACTGGCAACCACGTTCTTCAGCAGCACGGTGTCGTGGTTGTCGAGCGTAATCAGTGTATCGCTGCCTTGCTGGACATCGGATGGAAGCGACGAAATGCTGGCGAATTGCCGGACGTCGATCTTGTCCAATCCCACAACAAAATCTGTGATCGTATGCTGCACGGACGGACCCAACGACGTCGGCTTGAACACAAACTGGTCTGCTCCGCCACCGCCGGTAAGTACATCCTGATTGCCGGTCGCGAAAATCACGTCCTTGCCGGATGTGCCCTGCAAGACGACATTCGGCCCTGTTCCCGCCTGGTTGAACACAAAATTAACAGTGTCGGTGGCGCCAAAGCCGTCCGCGACGGTCAGCGTCACCTTATCGGTCGACGGCGGTACAGCCCCGGGGTGGTAAGTCGGGCCAGCCGTCAAGACATTGTTGATATCGGTGAGCAAGCCCGAGCTGGTCGAAGGTGTAACGCTGCTGCCGGCGGCACCCGTCGTTGCGCCGAACGTGAAAGTTTCAGTAGACGCGGCGGGGTCGGAGTCAGTTACGTGCAGGCCAAGGATGGTAGTCGATCCGTCACCATTCGGAACCGTTGAGATCTGATCGGTCGCAATCACCGGCGCAGCGTGATTCCAGGTGATCTTGGTGCCACCGTTACCATCCGGTGCAATCGAAAAGCCGTTGGGATCATAATTTCCGATCAACTCAAAGGAGCCGCCGTCAAAGCCAACGTGAAGCATTCCGGAATTGCTGACCGTGACACTTGCCGGCACGATGTCCTTGAGGTCGATGATGTCGCCTTGGGAGAAGCCGGTGACCGTGCCGGTGAAAAGCGATGCATGATCGAGGATAAGCGTGCCGGATAAGTTCGTGGTGAACTGAACATGCGCGTCCGATTGGGCACCGAACTCCATCGTCGCGCCGTAGATTGACACCGTGCCGGCACCGGTCATCCCTGCATCAACCGTGAGGCTGCCGGTCAGCACCTCGACGATGCCGGTGTTCGCGATGCTCGAAAGGCCGGAAATCGCCGAGACGCCATTGACATCAATGGTGCCGAGATTGACCAGCGTACTGGCACCCGTGAAGGTACTTAGCCCGTTGAGCGACCAGTCAGCCCCGAATTCGTTGATGAATGTCGCGTTGTCGGCGAGAACGTTTCCGATCAGGTGTCCGTAATTGTCGACAAGGGCCGTTCCACCCGCCGCCGTCGTCGCATCGACGGCCGCGGTCCCACCGCTGACCGTCCCGTAATTCGTCACGCGAACATCGCCACCATCAAAGGCCTGGGCCGCGATGCCGTAGCGGCCGGCGGAAACGATCGCTCCGGCTTCGACGGTGATGGTGACCGTCCCGGTGCCATAGTTGGAGCCACGAATGCCGTCGGTTCCCGCCGCCGCAAAGATCGAGGCATAATCGTCAACAAGGACATTGCCGTGTACGCCGGCGTCCACCGTATTGGCATTGTTCGGATTATAGGAGGCCAAAATGCCTGCCGGCGGTAGACCGCTTCCGGTCGTGATCGACCCGGAATGAATCGTGCCGAGAGCCAGCACCGAAATGTCACTCGTTGACGGCACGGTGAACGAGGGGCCGGACACGGCCTTGTTTAGCGCCGCGATACCCGTGCCGTCGGAATTGATCACGGTGGTCGCAGCCGTGGAAATGCGGACGTCGCCGGAGCCGTAATTATTCGCAACGATGCCGACACCGGAACCGTTCGGAGGGCTGGCTCCGCCGAGCGCCGTAATATTTCCGCCGAGGTCGTTTACGAACAGGTCGCCGATGCCGTAGGTGTAGACGTATATGCCATCGCCTGCTGCGGTATTGATAGTCGCCGTATTGTTGACGATGACGTCGCCAAAAACGCCGGTCGCAGGAATGGTCGCGGGTGTCGAGGTGCCGGCCAGATAGCCGGCATAGATGCCACCCGATACATTGCCGTTTCCGGTCAAATGACTTCCCGCGTTGATCGTTCCCGCTGCGGTGACGACAATCGAACTGTTGGCTGACTGATCGATGGCCGTGGCTTCGTTGACCGCGTTTATGCCGGCGCTTCCGGAGCTGATGGTGACGCCGGGCGAGGTAATGACCGAAATGTTTCCGGTCCCATTGTTGAGTGCAAAAATTCCGTAGCTGGCAGCCGTGGTCGATGTCGCCTTTACGGTCGCGCCGGAATAAACGTTGACCGCTACATTGCCGTTGGCGTTAAGGCCTTCGGCATGCGCTTGAATACCGTACAGCACCCCCTGGACGGTGGTCCCGGAGGCATCGTTGACCGTAATGTCTCCATTTCCAAAGTTATAGGCGTTAATTCCGTTGCCGGCGTCGGCCGTGACGTTGGCAGCATTGTTGACGATGACGGTGCCGTTCACAGCAAGATTTGACGTAGCGGTGTGGTGCCTCCCAGGAAGCCCGCCGATATTCCGCTGGGTGACGCGTTGGTATTGGTCAGAATCGTTCCTGAATGGATGGTACCTGCAGCGGTAACCGTCACACGCGCGTCCGCAGCAACGCGATCGCCGTCGACAGGTCGACCGCGTTGATTCCGCTGCTGCCTGACGTGATGGTGCTGCCGCTGGACGTCGTAATCGCAACGTTGCCGGGACCGTAATTCGATGCACTGACTCCGTAGGGAGCTTTGCCGGACGACGAGGTCGCCGCAGTCAGGGCCTGGATCGAGATACCCGACCCGACATTCACGACGGTATCGCCGATCCCGTAATTGTAGGCGTTGATGCCGTCGCCGGCATCCGCGACGATACTTGCATTATCGTTGACAAGTACGTCCCCAAAGACGCTTGCGTTGAACACGCTAGCAGTACCGGGATTGTATCCAGCCTGGATACCGGAGGGAGCGCTGCCGGAATTGTTGTTGTTGGCTCCGGAATGGATGAAGCCCTGCGCTGTGACGGTAACTGTGCTCGCTGCCGCGGCGGCAACCGCCGTCGCCTGATTTCCAATGTTGATTCCAGAGCCGCCCGAATGGATGTTCGAGCTGAACCCGGTCGCGACCAGGGTGCTTCCAGCCCCGTAGTTGAACGCTGAAATACCGTACTGCGTCGGGTTGACGCCGGGAGTGGTCACGCCCGCGCCGATAGCCGTAATCGCAGAGTTACTCGTGACCGAGACGTTGCCCACGCCATAGTTGAAGGCGATAATGCCGCTTCCGTTGGTGGCGTTGATCGCAGTGTCGTTGTCGGTGATGTTGATATCGCCGTTGACAGCGGTGTTTGGCGGGTTCGGTATGTTCGCCGGCGTGGACGTCCCCAACGCGTAGCCCGCCGAAATGCCGTTGGTGCTCGCATTGATGGTGCCGAACATCGTCGAGATCGAAATCGCGCTGCTTCCCGCCGGCACCGACGTGCCCTGATTCTGTGCGAGTATGCCGGTCGCTCCGGAATTGACGATCACTCCAGACGTCGTGCTTATGTTCAACGCGCCCAAGGTCGAAATCGCCTGGATGCCGTTCGATGTTGTGCCGGTGACAGTTGCGCCCCCGCCCACAGCGATATTGAGGGGGCCGGTGCCGCCAATGCGAGCGTTAATTCCGACAGTGCTGCCAGACACATTGCCGAAGTCGATGATGTCGGTTGAACCGGTCCCGGAATTCGTCACGATGCCCGCGGCGCCGGACGAAGTAACGCTGCCGGCATTGATGAGCGAGATATTGGCTCCGCCCGTCGCGAGGTTGACGCCCGCGCCCGGTCACCGAAATCGACGAATTCTGATTGATCTGCAGCGCAATGTAGGTGCGTCGGATTGTTGTCGGTAGAATTCACGCCGAATCCGACGCCCGATCCGGAAATCGTATCGTTTGCGAGAATGTAGAACGCCTCGGACGCAATGCTAAATGACTTCCGCAAATTGTCGTTGAGGACCATTGCGCTTGTCGGAGCCAGAACGATCTTGTCCCCCGACAGCAGGTTGAAGAAGGTGCCGGACTGAAGTCCCGTGAGTTGATAGTTCACCGTTTGGCTGTTTCCCAGCGTCGCCGTCAACGTTGATCCGCCATTGACGATGCTCGCGCTGGTGACGCCGCCAACCAGATTGATGATATCTCCGACCGCGAGCCCCGAGATCGTCGCATGGAAGGCAGACGGGTTATCGATCGTCAGCATGCCATTGCCGTCTCTGAAGGAAACCGTCTGGCTGTCGCCCGGCCCCGCCGCGACCGACCCGCCGAATTCCAGCCAGGCACGATCGCCGATGATGAAATTTCCGTTGGCGCCGGTGACATTGCCGCCGACAAAGGCATAGGCGGGTCCGTCCAGCCCAAGCAGCAACCCGGCGACGCTCCCAACTGTCACCAGGAGGGAATTGTTGAACGTGAGTGTACTTCCTACGGGGGAATTAAAGACGGTCGTGCCGGTGGCCTGAATTAGTCCTGAATTGTTGATCGCGTTGTTGCTGCCGTTGAACCAGTTCGAGCCATTAACTTTCCACACGCCGGTCGAGTTGTTATTGAACGTTGCTCCGGTAACGAGAAACGATCCACCAAGCGTGACGTTGCCGGATACTTGTCCCGAATTGTTGATGACGACGCCGCCGGTGTTTGTGCTCAGGGTGCCGCTATAGAAGTTAAATGCCACGTTCAAGTTGGTCTTCGAAAACAGATTCGACGTAACGAATGCGTTCGCCGAATTCGTGAAGCTAGCGTTCTGCGTGCTCCAGTTGTTGATCTGGACGACGGCGGCACCGCTTAGTGCCCCGAGCGAGGTAATCGCACCGGAATTGGTGATCGAGATGATACCGTTGCCCGTTGTGCCAAGTACGTTGCCGGTTCCCGCGATAATTCCGTATCCGCTTGGGCTGGTCAGTGTTCCGCTGTTGGCGACCGTTACGTTGCCGCCGCCGTTCGCGAAAATATTCATGCCGGCGGTAATGCCGGAAACAATCGACGACGCCTCGAGCGTGGCCGAAACATTGCCCACGCCGTAATTATAGAGAATGATGCCGGCACCGGCATCCGCATTGATCGCGGCCGCGTTGTCGAGAACGACATTGCCATGAACGCCCGGGGTGACGGTGTTGCCGCTTCCCGCAGTGTATCCGGCGAGAATTCCTGCCGGCTGACCGCCGCCGGTCCCCATGTCGAAGCCCGAATGGATGAACCCGGCGGCCGTGGTAATCGAAATCTGGCTTGAAGAGAGAGCGCTGGCAGTCGCTATGTTCGCCTGGATGCCGCTGCCACCGGAATTGATGATGTCGCCGGTCGAAGTCGTGATCGAAATGCTTCCGCCGTGGTTCACCGAGGAGTTGATGCCGGAGAGGCCGTAGAGGTCGCCGGCAGTGATCGTCACGTTGGCGCCGATATTGATCGTCACGTTTCCGGAGCTTCCGGCACCAGTGCTTAGGGAATAAGCCGTGATTCCGTATTGCGCGCCGTAAACATGCGTGTTCGCCTCGTTGATTAGCGTGACGTTGCCGTTGCCATAATTGAATGCGTTGATGCCGGTTCCGGCGTCGGCGGTGACGTCCGCAAAATTATCGATAGAGACGGTCCCGTTGACGTTGGTGTTCGAGGCTCCGACGTTGCCGGGAAAATAGCCCGCAGAAATTGCCTGAGGCTGAGAGCCGCTCGGTGTAAGATGAAGACCTGTATGAATCGTGCCATTCGCCGTCACGCTTACGCTTGATGCCGCACTAACATCGATCGCAGAGGCCAGGTTGATCGCCTGAATGGCGGAGGAGCCTGCATTAATGATGACTCCCGCAGCGGTGACGATCGAAACCTTACCGCTGCCATAGCTTGAGGCGGTGATGCCAAACATATCCTTCGCGTTGATCGTGCCGGAATGATCGTTGACCGTCACATCGCCGCTGCCATAAGTGTAGGCGCGGATACCGTCGCCGCCCGCGGCGGTGATGTTGGCGAAATCATCGACGATCACATTTCCAAACACCGCTGCGTTCGGCGTAAGGCTTGTCCCCCCTTTATACCCGGCAAGAATTCCCGCGGGCCGGGCACCGATGCCGGTGAGCGCTGTACCCGAATTGATGGTGCCCCTGGCCGCTACCGTGATGGAGCTGGTCGTGATCCCGCCGACTTGCGGAATTGACGTTGCCTGGTTGTAAGCGTTAATCCCGGCGCTGCCGGATGTGAGGACGTCGCTCGCAGCAGTCGTTACGGAAATACTTCCGGTAGAGTTCGAGAAGGCTTCGATCGCATTCCGGTTTATACCGGTAATATTTGCGCCCCCACTCGTAATGTTCACGTTTCCGGTGCCGAAGGTAAGGGCCTTGATACCGTCATACGCGCCCAGGATATTCCCGGTTGGGTTGACCGTTACATTGCTTGAGCTAACCGGATTGAGGTTCTCGGCGACAATGCCGCTGGAGTTTTCGCCAGTGAAAGCTTGGCTGGCGGTGGTGCCGATGTTGCCGGCGGTGTCGATGATCCGCGCCTGATAGGTGAAGCTCGACGGATGCGCGTTCCCGTCGACCAGGCTCCAGCTCGTTCCGTTCTGGACCACATCCGTCCAGGTCGCACCACCGTCGCTGCTGAGCTGGATCTTCTCGCCCGCAGCGAGGGCGCCGTTGGTGCCCGAGACCGTCAGCGTAGCCGTGCTTCCGGTGTTGGCGGCAATTGCCGTGATCGCCAGCGCCTCTGCCGGTGCCGTGGTGTCGATGGTGACGGCATGGCTCGCGGTGGTGCCGATATTGCCGACTGCATCGACGATCCGCGCCTGGTAGGTGAAGCTCGATGGATGCACGGTCGTGTCGACCAGGCTCCAGCTCGTTCCGTTCTGGACCACATCGGTCCAGGTCGTGCCGCCGTCGCTGCTGACCTGGATCTTCTCCCCGGCCGACAGCGCGCCGTTGGTGCCCGACACCGTCAGCGTGGTGTCATTGGTAATGAAGTCGGAGGATGAGCTGCCGGTGTCGGTGGCAATCGCCGTGATCGCCAAGGCTTCTGCGGGGCCCGTGGTGTCGATGGTGATAGCCTGGCTCGCGGTAGTGCCGATATTGCCGGCAGTGTCGACGATCCGCGCCTGATAGGTAAAGCTCGACGGATGCGATGGTCGTATCGACCAGGCTCCAGCTCGTTGCCGTCTCTGGATCACATCGGTCCAGGTCGTACCGCCGTCGCTGCTGACCTGGATCTTCTCGCCCGGCCGACAGCGCACCGTTGGTGCCGGAGACCGTCAGCGTGGTGTCGCTGGTGATGAAGTCGGAGGATGAGCTGCCGGTGTCACTGGCAATCGCCGTGATCGCCAGCGCCTCGGCCGGTGCCGTGGTGTCGATGGTGACGGCATGGCTCGCCGTAGTACCGATATTACCGGCGGTGTCGACGATCCGCGCCTGATAGGTAAAGCTCGACGGATGGCTGGTCGTATCGACCAGGCTCCAGGTCGTTCCGTTCTGGACCACATCGGTCCAGGTCGTACCGCCGTCGCTGCTGACCTGGATCTTCTCCCCGCAGCCGAGCGCGCCGTTGGTGCCCGACACCGTCAGCGTGGTGTCGTTGGTGATGAAGTCGGAGGATGAACTGCCGGTGTCACTGGCAATCGCGGTGATCGCCAAGGCCTCGCGCCGGCGCCGTGGTGTCGATGGTGACAGCCTGGCTCGCGGTAGTGCCGATATTGCCGGCGGTGTCGACGATCCGCGCCTGATAGGTAAAGCTCGACGGATGGCTGGTCGACATCGACCAGGCTCCAGCTCGTTCCGTTCTGGACCACATCGGTCCAGGTCGTGCCGCCGTCGCTGCTGACCTGGATCTTCTCGCCCGCCGACAGCGCGCCGTTGGTGCCGGAGACCGTCAGCGTGGTGTCGCTGGTGATGAAGTCGGAGGATGAGCTGCCGGTGTCACTGGCAATCGCGGTGATCGCCAAGGCCTCGCGCCGGCGCCGTGGTGTCGATGGTGACGGCCTGGCTGGCGGCAGTGCCGATATTGCCGGCGGTGTCGACGATCCGCGCCTGATAGGTAAAGCTCGACGGATGCGCTGGTCGTATCGACCAGGCTCCAGCTCGTTCCGTTCTGGATCACATCGGTCCAGGTCGTGCCGCCGTCGCTGCTGACCTGGATCTTCTCGCCCGCCGACAGCGCGCCGTTGGTGCCGGAGACCGTCAGCGTGGTGTCGCTGGTGATGAAGTCGGAGGATGAACTGCCGGTGTCGCTGGCAATCGCGGTGATCGCGAGCGTTTCCGCCGGCGCCGTGGTGTCCAGCGTGACGCTCAGCGCCCCCGTGGTCGAACTGTTGCCGAGACCGTCACTCAACCGTGCCGAGATCTGCTTGACGCCGTCGGCGCCGAGGTCGCCCACGGTCACTGCGAGGTTGACGCTGCCGGCCGTCACCTCGGCCGCGGTGACGGTGTGCGTCACCGGATGCGCCAGCGGCGAGCCGCCCAGCAATAGCTCAACCGTGTCGCCGGCAACCACCGTCGCACCGAGCGCCACCGTGAAGGCTCGGCGCGGTCACCGAGGTGATGTTGTCGCTGTTGGAGCTGCCGCTGTCCGAGGCCGCAACCAGGTCCGGCGTGCCGCCGGTCGGCGCCGTGGTGTTGAGCGTATAGGTCACCGCGCCGCTGGTCGCGGTGTTACCGGCGGCATCAACGACCTGCGCGGTCAGCAGATTGGCGCCATTGTTGAGCGTGACGTTCGCGCTCCAGGTACCGCCGCTGATATTGGCGACGCCGATCTGGGTCACGCCATCGAAGATCGCGATCGTCGTGCCGGCATCGGCGCCGGTAACTGTTCCGGTCAGGATCAGGCTCGGCTGGTTGGTCGCCCCACCCGGGTTGCCGATCGCTACGACAGGTGCGCCGTGTCGATGGTGACGGCCTGGCTGGCGGCAGTGCCGATATTGCCGGCGGTGTCGACGATCCGCGCCTGATAGGTAAAGCTCGATGGATGCGAGATCCCATCGACCAGGCTCCAGCTGGTCGACGGTATTCTGGATCACATCGGTCCAGGTCGTACCGCCGTCGCTGCTAACCTGGATCTTCTCTCCCGCAGCGAGAGCGCCATTGGTGCCGGAGACTGTCAGCGTGGTGTCGCTGGTGGTGAAGTCGGAGGATGAACTGCCGCTGTCACTGGCAATCGCGGTGATCGCCAGCGTTTCCGCCGGCGCCGTGGTGTCCAGCGTGACGCTCAGCGCCCCCGTGGTCGAACTGTTGCCGAGACCGTCACTCAACCGTGCCGAGATCTGCTTGACGCCGTCGGCGCCGAGGTCGCCCACGGTCACTGCGAGGTTGACGCTGCCGGCCGTCACCTCGGCCGCGGTGACGGTGTGCGTCACCGGATGCGCCAGCGGCGAGCCGCCCAGCAATAGCTCAACCGTGTCGCCGGCAACCACCGTCGCACCGAGCGCCACCGTGAAGCTCGGCGCGGTCACCGAGGTGATATTGTCGCTGTTGGAGCTGCCGCTGTCCGAGGCCGCAACCAGGTCCGGCGTGCCGCCGGTCGGCGCCGTGGTGTTGAGCGTATAGGTCACCGCGCCGCTGGTCGCGGTGTTACCGGCGGCATCAACGACCTGCGCGGTCAGCAGATTGGCGCCATTGTTGAGCGTGACGTTGGCGCTCCAGGTGCCGCCGCTGATATTGGCGACGCCGATCTGGGTCGCGCCATCGAAGATCGCGATCGTCGTGCCGGCATCGGCGCCGCTAATTGTTCCGGTCAGGATCAGGCTCGGCTGGTTGGTCGCCCCACCCGGGTTGCCGATCGCAACGACCGGTGCGGCCGTGTCGATAGTGACGGCATGGCTCGCGGCAGTGCCGATATTGCCGGCGGTGTCGACGATCCGCGCCTGATAGGTAAAGCTCGATGGATGCGAGATCCCGTCGGCCAAGCTCCAGCTGGTCGAGGTATTCTGGATCACATCGGTCCAGGTCGTACCGCCGTCGCTGCTGACCTGGATCTTCTCTCCCGCAGCGAGAGCGCCGTTGGTGCCGGAGACCGTCAGCGTGGTGTCGCTGGTGATGAAGTCGGAGGATGAATTGCCGCTGTCGGTGGCAATTGCGGTGATCGCGAGCGTTTCCGCCGGCGCCGTGCTGTCCAGCGTGACGCTCAGCGCCCCGGTGGTCGAACTGTTGCCGAGACCGTCACTCAACCGCGCCGAGATCTGCTTGACGCCGTCGGCGCCGAGGTCGCCCGCGGTCACTGCGAGGTTGACGCTGCCGGCCGTCACCTCGGCCGCGGTGACGGTGTGCGTCACCGGATGCGCCAGCGGCGAGCCGCCCAGCAACAGCTCAACCGTGTCGCCGGCAACCACCGTCGCACCGAGCGCCACCGTGAAGCTCGGCGCGGTCGCCGAGGTGATATTGTCGCTGTTCGAGCTGCCGCTATCCGACCCCGCAGCCAGGTCCGGGGTGCCACCGGTCGGCGCCGTGGTGTTGAGCGTATAGGTCACCGCGCCGCTGGTCGCGGTGTTACCGGCGGCATCAACGACCTGCGCGGTCAGCAGATTGGCGCCATTGTTGAGCGTGACGTTGGCGCTCCAGGTACCGCCGCTGATATTGGCGACGCCGACCTGGGTCACGCCATCGAAGATCGCGATCGTCGTGCCGGCATCGGCGCCGCTAACCGTTCCGGTCAGGATCAGGCTCGGCTGATTGGTCGCCCCACCCGGGTTGCCGATCGCAACCACCGGTGCCGTGGTGTCAATGGTGACAGCCTGGCTGGCGGCAGTGCCGATATTGCCGGCAGTGTCGACGATCCGCGCCTGATAGGTAAAGCTCGACGGGTGGCTGGTCGTATCGACCAGGCTCCAGCTCGTTCCGTTCTGGACCACATCGGTCCAGGTCGTGCCGCCGTCGCTGCTGACCTGGATCTTCTCTCCCGCAGCGAGAGCGCCGTTGGTGCCGGAGACTGTCAGCGTGGTGTCGTTGGTGGTGAAGTCGGAGGATGAGCTGCCGGTGTCACTGGCAATCGCCGTGATCGCGAGCGTTTCCGCTGGCGCCGTGGTGTCCAGCGTGACGCTCAGCGCCCCCGTGGTCGAACTGTTGCCGAGACCGTCACTCAACCGTGCCGAGATCTGCTTGACGCCGTCGGCGCCGAGGTCGCCCACGGTCACTGCGAGGTTGACGCTGCCGGCCGTCACCTCGGCCGCGGTGACGGTGTGCGTCACCGGATGCGCCAGCGGCGAGCCGCCCAGTAATAGTTCAACCGTGTCGCCGGCAACCACCGTCGCACCGAGCGCCACCGTGAAGCTCGGTGCGGTCACCGAGGTGATATTGTCGCTGTTGGAGCTGCCGCTATCCGAGGCCGCAACCAGGTCCGGCGTGCCGCCGGTCGGCGCCGTGGTGTTGAGCGTATAGGTCACCGCGCCGCTGGTCGCGGTGTTACCGGCGGCATCAACGACCTGCGCGGTCAGCAGATTGGCGCCATTGTTGAGCGTGACGTTGGCGCTCCAGGTACCGCCGCTGATATTGGCGACGCCGACCTGGGTCACGCCATCGAAGATCGCGATCGTCGTGCCGGCATCGGCGCCGGTAATTGTTCCGGTCAGGATCAGGCTCGGCTGGTTGGTCGCCCCACCCGGGTTGCCGATCGCTACGACAGGTGCGGCCGTGTCGATGGTGACGGCCTGGCTGGCGGCAGTGCCGATGTTGCCGGCGGTATCGACGATCCGCGCCTGATAGGTAAAGCTCGACGGATGGCTGGTCACATCGACCAGGCTCCAGCTCGTTCCGATTCTGGACCACATCGGTCCAGGTCGTGCCGCCATCGCTGCTGACCTGGATCTTCTCTCCCGCAGCGAGAGCGCCGTTGGTGCCCGAGACCGTCAGCGTGGTGTCGTTGGTGATGAAGTCGGAGGATGAACTGCCGGTGTCACTGGCAATCGCGGTGATCGCCAGGCCTCGGCAGGTGCTGCCGTGTCGATGGTGACGGCCTGGCTGGCGGCAGTGCCGATGTTGCCGGCGGTATCGACGATCCGCGCCTGATAGGTAAAGCTCGACGGATGGCTGGTCGTATCGACCAAGCTCCAGCGTCGTTCCGTTCTGGACCACATCGGTCCAGGTCGTACCGCCATCGCTGCTGAGCTGGATCTTCTCCCCGGCCGACAGCGCACCGTTGGTGCCCGAGACCGTCAGCGTGGTGTCGCTGGTGATGAAGTCGGAGGATGAGCTGCCGGTGTCACTGGCGATCGCGGTGATCGCGAGCGTTTCCGCCGGTGCCGCGGTGTTCAGCGTGACGCTCAGCGCTCCCGTGGTCGAACTGTTGCCGAGCCAGATCGCTGAATTGCGCCGATATCTGCTTGACGCCGTCGGCTCCGAGGTCGCCCGCCGTCACCGCCAGGCTGACGCTGCCGGCGATCACCTCGGCCGCGGTGATGGTGTGCGTCACCGGATGCGCCAGCGGCGAGCCGCCCAGCAACAGCTCGACAGTGTCGCCGGCAACCACCGTCGGAGCGAACGCCACGGTAAAGCTCGGCGCAGTAATCGAGGTGACGTTGTCGCTGCTCGAAGTCCCACTATCCGAGGCCGTAGTCAGATCCGGCGTGGCACCAGAAGGTGCGGCGGTATCGATAGTGACAACCTGGCTGGCGGTGGTGCCGACGTTGCCGGCAGTGTCGACGATATCGACGATCCGCGCCTGATAGGTAAAGCTCGACGGATGCGAGGTCCCGTCAGTCAGGCTCCAGCTGGTCGAGGTATTCTGGACCACATCCGTCCAGGTCGCACCGCCGTCGCTGCTGACCTGGATCTTCTCTCCCGCAGCAAGGGCGCCGTTGGTGCCCGAAACCGTCAGCGTGGTGTCATTGGTGATGAAATCGGAAGACGAACTGCCGCTATCACTGGCAATCGCCGTGATCGCCAGCGCCTCCGTCGGCGCCGCTGTGTCCAGCGTGACGCTCAGCGCGCCCGTGGTCGAACTGTTGCCGGCCAGATCACTGAATTGCGCCGATATCTGTTTGACGCCGTCGGCCCCGAGGTCACCCGCGGTCACCGCCAAGCTGACGCTTCCGGCTATCACCTCAGCCGCGGTGACGGTGTGCGTCACCGGATGCGCCAGCGGCGAACCGCCCAGCAACAGCTGAACCGTGTCGCCGGCAACGACCGTCGGACCGAGCGCCAACGTGAAGCTCGGCGCTATCGCTGAGGTCACGTTGTCACTGTTCGAGCTACCAGTGTCCGATCCCACAGCCAGATCCGGCGTGGCGGCGGCCGGCGCGGTGGTGTCGAGCGTGAAGCTCAGTGACGCCGTGTGGGCATTGCCGAATACGTCGGTCTGGCTCGCCACGATGGTGTGCGCACCATCGGCCAGACCTGTCGGCGTGAACGACCATGCCCCTTGGGCGTCGGCGGTCGCGGTGGCACCGATCGCGCTGCCATCAATCGTGAAAAGCACCGCCGTATTGGCAAGGCCGGTCCCGCCCAGCGTACCGCTCGAGGTGATGTGGTCTATGGCCGACGCCCCGGTATCGAACGTCAGGCTCTCGGTCGTCACCGTCTGGATCGCGTTGTGGACAGCGATTGTGACCGGAATCGTGGTGTGATCGGCACCATGCGTCAGCGTGATGTTGAATTGCTGGACGGCATCCTGTCCATACGCCAGCGCAGCGAAGTCGGATTTTGCCTCGCTGAAAGTCCACTGGATGTTGCCATCGTTGTCGAACGATGCGGAGAACGTGGCGGGGTCGCCGGAAACGCCGATCGTCGTTCCGGTGTGGTCGCCGGACAGCATGATGGTGCCGCTCGCGGTGAGGATCGACGGCGAGCTGGCGGTTTCGTTGATGATCGCGCTGCGGCCCGAGGTGGGATCGACGACAAAGATATTGCCGCCGGGACCGTCGACGCTGAAGAAGTTTGACGCGCTGCTGCCGAACGCGATGTACATCCCGCCGCTGCTGATGGCCGCGCCGAGGTTGGAGCCGGCGTCACCTTGCGTTCCATCAGCAAGCGCCGAAACCAGCTTGAAGTGCGGGGACGAAGGATCGGTGACGTCGACGACATAGGTGTCGGCCACGGAATTGGTATCGTTCGCCGTCAACCGGGCGTCGCTGGCGAAAATGATGAAATGGCCATCCGGGCTGACGACGGGATTGTAGCTGCCACCGCCGGCGCTGGCGGTGTGGAAGACCACCTGCCCCGTCGTCAAATCATAAAGATAGATCTCCGAGTGCCCGCCTGAATCATTACTTTGATAGACAAGATAATGCCCGTCAGCACTGATCGAAGCCCCACTCGAACCGACTTCGCTCGCGGTGTTCGCGATCGAATTTATCAATCCGGTCGATTGATTGTAGCTGAAGAGCTGTCCGGCCCCGTGGGCATCTGCCGAGTCCGAACCCCAGAATGCGATAACGTGGCCGTTCGCACTGAGGGCCGGCTTCCAGAGCGCTCCCGCTACGCCGGCGTCGGCCGGCGTGATCGTCGTGAGGACATGGCCCTGCTGATCATAGACGACGATGTTGCCGCCGTTCTCAACCAGTATCTTGCTGCCATCGCCGCTGACGGCAGGCGAGGAACCCGCCGCGATCTGCGTGGTCTGCTTGTAATGTGCCGCGTCGGAAGAATCATTATTGTAGGTGAAAATGACGCCGTCCGATCGCTGGTAGACAACGAAGCGGCCGTCCGAACTTATGGTCGGCGCGCTGAATGTGAACCCGCCGCTGGGGCTCGCGATCGTGATCGTGATGCCGGTCTTCCGGTCGAACAGGAAGATCGCCCCGTCCGGGTCGTAGGTGACGAACTGCCCGTCGGCGCTCATGACCGGACCAAAATGGTCCCCGGAACCTGTTGAGATTTTGGTGACGGTCGGCGAGGTGACAGGCGAAGGAACCGATCCGGCCGGCACTAACTGCGGCACGACAACAGGATCGGCCTGAACCTGCTGCTGCTGAGTTGGAGTCGTTCCCCCGGTGGAACTGGGAGGAACGATCAAGGCGACAGCAGTCGGAGTTACAGCACCGCCGGTCGCGTTCTGGATTCCTAGACCGATATTCGCGGCGTGGATCGGGTCTGTGGGGGGTGGGTCAGCTGGAGTACTGCCTACACTTGCAGTTCGCGTCTGCTGCGGATTTGCGTTGTTCGTACCACCGTTTTCGGTGTGTTGCGGAAGACTTGGATCAATCTGTTTTTGGACGTTGTACGTGTCCACGGCCGCCTGGAACGCGCTAAATTCCTGGGCGATCTGGGCCGGGGTCTTGTTGCTCTGCTGAACTGTAACGTCAAAGTTCGCCGCCGGTGTGAGTGAGAGCGACGGCCCATTACTGCTAATCGTTCCGATCGAATCGCCGGCGCTACATGTCGCTCCGGTTTGAGGGTCTCTCACTCCGGTCGGCACGCATTTGAACACCTGAACGGAGTGGACCTGCCCGTCCTGCTGATCGATGACGGAAATGTCTACTTTTCCGTCAGCCGCCGATATGTCCAGCTTCACTGCCGTGCCGCGAATTCCGATGACCGCAACCGGCGTTGCCACCTTCATGTCGCCGGTCTTGGCGACCTGGCCGGCGATGAAGTTGGCAGCGCCCTCCACCAAGGTGATGAACGACGAGTTGGACGTGCTGCTTGCGTCGTAGGTCAGGTCGTTCAACATCAATCGCGCGTTGGCGCTGAGGTTGAAGGTGGTGCCGTCATTGAGCACCAAGCCAAGCGTCGAGCGGCTGCCGGTCTGCACCACGTCGCTTTGATAGACGACGTCGCCGTTTTGGACATCGATGGTGACGCCATTGCGAACGATACTGCAGCTTCCGGTCATCTTGGCCACATGGCCGACGACCTTGGCGGCGACGTTGCCTCCAGCCTGGGCGTATTGGGTGTGGCCGGTCAGCGCGTCGACAATGCTGGAATCGAGCGGCGCTCCATCCGGTGAGACCAGCAGTGGACGATGCTCGCCACGGAAATAGTTCGGGATCACCAAGCGCTGCAGTTGATCGGAGATGACGAGATCACCGCCGGAGCGCTGGTAGTTTCCAGAAAACAGCAGATGAGCGTCCGGAACGACGAACGAGCTCGTGTCCCCGTGGGACGAAAGCGAGCCGAGATCGACATGGGCGTTGGAAAAAGAATCCGACCCACTCGACGGAAATTTGCCGGCGTAATTCAAATCGCCACCAAATAAAGTAAATTAAATATTAAATATCCCTACGATTTCCATATCATCCAAAAATGCATTGTGGAAGCACCTTCACGATCGAAAGCCCCAACTAAAGCAAATCAGACCCGGACGCTCGACCATAAGAGCTTTGATCGATCCCCTCCTTTGGATACCGCTTACGCGCGTTGGAAAACTTCACGCGCTGGCTGGAGCCCGCAACTCCGGCCTGCTCTTTGGAGTCTGATCGAAGGGGGTGCGTGGCCGAAGCGAGGTCGTATGAAAACGCGGACTCACCAGTAACTAAGCGGGTTTCGCGCGCTCGCATCGCGATGGAGTCGATGATCGCGCCGTCGAAGCCGCGCCGCAACAAGCTGACGATCGAGGACATCGCCAACGCACCGGACGCGCTCAAACACGAGCATCTGTTACGCGTCACTTTCCTCTCGCTCAACCCATGGGCGCGTTGCGAGGCGGTCACTGACTTTGAATCAACCTTAACCCGCGGCCGCGAACCGCCAGCAGCACCGGCAACTATGAGCCGGACGATCGGAATTTCTGGCTGACGTCGCGCTGGAAATGGACTTCGTCACGCAGCAATTGGCGAGCCCAGTACAGGCCAAGTGCAAGAGGAAGCTGTTTAGTGGTAGGCGGCGACGGATTCGAACCGCCGACCCTCTCGGTGTAAACGAGATGCTCTAACCAGCTGAGCTAGCCGCCCTTATGGCGCCTGTTTAGCCTTGGCCACCCCTGTGGCGCAAGATCGGATAGCTAGTCCGTGGGCCGGCCGGGCAAATCCTTGAGATCATTAATCCAAGGTGCTGCCGAGCGACACCAGATTTGCCGCATCGGCTTCAAGCTGTTGCGCTGGCGTATACTGCCCCAGCGAATGCCCCAATCGTCCGGGCCGCCCTCGCCGCTGGTGAACAGCGGGGAACCGCATTCTCCGCAGAAATGCTGGAAGCGCGTGCGGCCATTATCGCCGATCTTGGCATAGATTTTCGGCGCCTCCCCCGTCATGCGGATTTGATCGCCCGAGCAGATCACCGTCACCCGATAGGGCGAACCGGTCAGCGACTGACAATCCGTGCAGTGGCAGACCGACACTTTCTCGGGCTCGATGTCGGCCCGGTAGGTCACCTGTCCGCAATGGCATTGCCCGTCGATTTCCATCGGCCTTCAACTCCGCTTGCCCCGAGTTCGGCGCGCAAACAAAAACGGCGCCCGAAGGCGCCGTTTTATCATTTCACGATCCGGTTCGCTCAGTGCGCCGTCAGGCCGCCGCCGGCTTCGTCCGAGGCGTCCGACACCGGTACCTTGGTGTCCTCTTCCCAGACGATCGGCACGGGAGCACGCACCAGGGCGCGAGCGACCACATCGTCGAGGCGAGCGACCGGAACGATGTCCATGCCGCCCTTGATCGCATCGGAAATCTCCGTGAGATCCTTGGCGTTGTCCTCGGGGATCAGCACCGTCTTGATGCCGCCACGCGCGGCAGCCAGCAGCTTCTCCTTCAGCCCGCCGATCGGCAGAACCCTGCCGCGCAGCGTGATCTCACCGGTCATGGCGACATCGTGCCGGACCGGAATGCCGGTCATGACCGAGATGATCGCGGTTGCCATCGCAACACCCGCCGACGGTCCGTCCTTCGGGGTCGCCCCTTCGGGAACGTGGACGTGGATGTCGCGGCGGTCGAACAACGGGGGCTCGATGCCGTAGTTGATCGCCCGCGAACGGACATAAGACGCCGCTGCCGAGATCGACTCCTTCATTACATCGCGCAAATTGCCCGTGACCGTCATCTTTCCCTTGCCGGGCATCATGACGCCTTCGATGGTGAGCAGCTCACCGCCGACATCGGTCCAGGCCAGGCCCGTGACGATACCGACCTGAGGCTCGCTCTCGATCTCGCCGTAGCGGTACTTCGGCACGCCGAGGAACTCTTCCAGAGTCTTCTCGGTGACCTTGACCGACTTCTTCTTGGAGATCATCAGCTCCTTCACCGCCTTGCGGGCGAGTGTCGACAGCTCACGCTCCAGGTTACGCACGCCCGCTTCGCGGGTGTAGCGGCGGATCATCAGCAACAAGGCGTCATCGTCGATCGACCATTCCTTGGAATCGAGGCCATGCTTGGAGATGGCATTCGGGATCAGATGCTTGCGCGCGATCTCGACCTTCTCGTTCTCGGTGTAGCCGGCGATCCGGATGATCTCCATGCGGTCCATCAACGGTCCGGGAATATTCAGCGTATTCGCGGTCGTGATGAACATGACGTTCGACAGATCGTAATCGACCTCGAGATAGTGGTCGTTGAAGGTCGAGTTCTGCTCTGGGTCCAGAACCTCGAGCAGCGCCGATGACGGATCGCCGCGGAAATCGGCGCCCATCTTGTCGATCTCGTCCAGCAGGAACAGCGGATTCGAGGTCTTCGCCTTCCGCATCGACTGGATGACCTTGCCGGGCATCGAGCCGATGTAGGTGCGGCGGTGACCGCGGATCTCGGCCTCGTCACGCACGCCGCCAAGCGACACGCGCACGAACTCGCGCCCCGTGGCTTTCGCGATCGACTTGCCGAGCGAAGTCTTGCCGACGCCGGGAGGTCCGACCAGACACAGGATCGGTCCGGTCAGCTTGTTGGCGCGCGACTGCACCGCGAGATACTCGACGATGCGGTCCTTGACCTTCTCAAGTCCGTAGTGATCGTTGTCCAACACTTCCTGGGCGGCAACCAGATCCTTCTTCACCTTGGACTTCTTGTTCCACGGAATCGACAGCAGCCAGTCGAGATAGTTGCGCACGACGGTCGCTTCCGCGGACATCGGCGACATCTGGCGCAGCTTCTTCAATTCGTGCTGTGCCTTCTCCCGCGCTTCCTTGGAAAGCTTGGTCTTGGCAATCTTCTCTTCCAGATCGGCAAGCTCGTCGCGGCCTTCGTCGTCGCCGAGCTCCTTCTGGATCGCCTTCATCTGCTCGTTCAGGTAATATTCGCGCTGGGTCTTCTCCATCTGGCGCTTGACGCGCGAGCGGATGCGCTTTTCGACCTGCAGCACCGAGATCTCGCTCTCCATCAGGCCCAGCACCTTCTCCAGGCGCGAGGTAACGGACAACGTCTCCAGGATACCCTGGCGATCGGCGATCTTGACGGCGAGATGCTGGGCGACCTGATCGCTCAGCTTGGCGAAATCGGTGATCGCCTGAACCACGCCGACGACTTCGGCGGAGATCTTCTTGTTCAGCTTCACATAGCTTTCGAAATCGGACACGACCGAGCGCGCCAAGGCTTCCGCTTCGACGGAAGCGGCGTCGGTGTCGGCGAGCGCAACCGCGGTCGCTTCATAATATTCGGTGCGGTCGGAATATTTCTGCACACGTGCGCGCTCGAGCCCTTCGACCAGCACTTTCACGGTGCCGTCGGGCAATTTGAGCAGTTGCAGGACGCTGGCGAGCGTGCCGACTTCGTAGATCGACTCCGGGCTCGGATCATCGTCGGAAGCGTTCTTCTGCGTTGCCAGGAGGATCAGCGCGTCGTTCTTCATCACCTCTTCGAGGGCGCGGATCGATTTCTCGCGGCCGACGAACAGTGGCACAATCATGTGCGGGAATACGACAATGTCGCGGAGCGGCAGTACCGGATAAGAGTGGCTTTCGCCGTGGACGATAGATGGCCGGGGTTTTGCGGTAGTCATGGCCTAATTCCTTTTGTTGTGCCCCCTTGGACGCAGTCCGCTTTGCGCAACCGCCACAAGGTGCCGAGAATTTCCGGGTCGTCTAGCCGCCTTCGCCGCCTGCTTCGCCGGATCGCTTTGGCGACGAATCTCAACGCGATTTCCGCCGCCGACAGCATTAGGTGGCTATCGGGTACGGGGGTGTCAAGTCACGGAAAAATGCCCGCCAAATAGGGCTAAACGCGACGGAAGCTACGCAACTGTGACCGCCGGAAAAGCCCGGCAGCCGTCTCAATTGGTGTAGACAATCCGTCCTGCACCCAGCGCGCGATCAGGCGCTGGCACTGCTTTCCACGGCGCGGTCGGAACGGTCCGCGTAGATGTAGAGCGGACGTGCGGTTCCTTCGACCACTTCGCGCGAAATCACGACCTCTTCGACACCTTCCAGGCCCGGGAGATCGAACATGGTCTCGAGCAGGATGCTTTCGAGAATCGAACGCAGTCCTCGCGCGCCGGTTTTGCGCTCGATCGCCTTGCGGGCGACCGCGCCAAGCGCCTCATCGGCGAAAGTGAGCTCGATATTCTCCATTTCGAACAGCCGCTGGTATTGCTTAACCAGCGCGTTCTTCGGATCGGTCAAAATCTTCTTCAGCGAAGCTTCGTCGAGATCTTCCAGCGTCGCGACTACCGGCAAGCGGCCGACGAATTCCGGGATCAGGCCGTATTTCAACAGGTCTTCCGGCTCGACGTGACGGAAGATTTCGCCGGTGCGGCGATCTTCCGGCGCAAGTACCTGGGCCGCGAAGCCGATCGAGGTCGAACGCCCGCGCGCGGAGATGATCTTCTCGAGGCCTGAGAAGGCGCCGCCGCAGATGAACAGGATGTTGGTGGTGTCGACCTGCAGGAACTCCTGCTGCGGATGCTTGCGGCCGCCCTGCGGAGGCACGGAGGCAACGGTGCCTTCCATGATCTTCAGCAGTGCCTGCTGCACGCCCTCGCCCGACACATCGCGGGTGATCGACGGATTGTCCGACTTGCGGCTGATCTTGTCGATTTCGTCGATATAGACGATGCCGCGCTGCGCGCGTTCGACATTATAGTCGGCCGACTGCAACAGCTTGAGGATGATGTTCTCGACGTCCTCACCGACGTAACCGGCTTCGGTCAGCGTCGTCGCATCCGCCATCGTGAACGGCACGTCGAGAATGCGCGCCAGCGTCTGCGCCAGCAGCGTCTTGCCCGAACCGGTCGGACCGATCAGCAGGATGTTCGACTTCGCAAGTTCGACGTCGTTATGCTTGGTCTGGTGATTAAGCCGCTTGTAGTGATTATGGACGGCGACCGAGAGCACCTTCTTGGCGTGACTCTGGCCGATCACGTAATCGTCCAGCACCTTGCAGATTTCCTTCGGCGTCGGAATGCCGTCGCGCGACTTCACCAGCGAGGACTTGTTCTCCTCACGGATGATGTCCATGCAGAGTTCAACGCATTCGTCGCAGATGAATACGGTGGGTCCCGCGATCAGTTTGCGGACTTCGTGCTGGCTCTTGCCACAGAACGAGCAATACAGCGTGTTCTTGGAGTCGCTCGTGCCGACCTTACTCATTCTTATCTCCGTCCGCCGTTCGATCCCGTCACTCGATCGACCCATTCCGGTACCAAACCGGACCTGTAAGTAGATAGAGCAAATTCCGTACCAAAAAAGACCCTAACTCAATACAAGCCGTTCGAATCACGCTTTACTCGAATCCCCCGCGATCATATCCGATCCCTAACAGCCAACCATGCTGACACCCGACTATCAAGAATTCGCTAACCGGGCGCAGATCGGACACCGTGACAATACCGTGATTTCCAGCATTGGCACGGGGAGAAGTAGTCGAAATCGTCAAAGCGTTGCGCGATTGCCACGCCGCAAAACCAGCACGAAAGCGGAACTTTCTGCCTATGCGCGGGCATAAGCACCGCGTAGACGGCCAAATTTGCCGATAATGCCGACCGTTAAGGTCAACGCGATGCTGCTATGCAGTACCCCAACCCTCAAGAGGTTTTTACGGCTGCCGGCTCTTCGGCGCGCTTGTCGATCACCTTGTCGACGATGCCGAAGTCACGGGCCATCTCGGCGGTGAGGAACTTGTCGCGTTCCAACGCGTCCTCGATCGCCTTGTAGGTCTGGCCGGTGTGTTTCACGTAGATCTCGTTGAGGCGCTTTTTAAGATTCAGGATCTCCTGCGCATGCAGCATGATGTCGGTGGCCTGGCCCTGGAAACCGCCTGAGGGCTGGTGGACCATGATGCGCGAATTCGGCAGCGAGAACCGCATGTCCTTGTGGCCGGCTGCCAGCAGCAGCGAACCCATCGAAGCCGCCTGCCCTGTGCACAACGTCGACACCGGCGGGCGGATGAACTGCATCGTGTCATAGATCGCCAACCCCGATGTCACCACGCCGCCGGGCGAGTTGATGTACATCGAGATTTCCTTCTTCGGATTCTCGGCTTCGAGGAACAGCAACTGCGCCACCGTCAGCGTCGCCATGCCATCCTCGACCGGGCCGGTCAGGAAGATGATGCGTTCCTTCAAGAGACGCGAGAAAATGTCGTAGGCGCGCTCGCCGCGGTTGGTCTGCTCGACGACCATCGGCACAAGGTTCATGTAAGTTTCAACGGGATCGCGCATTAGTCACCCCAAAGGTTAGGTACACGGGTTAGTTAAGCGGGTTAGCGGGCGCGAACATCCATCGGCAAGGCTGGCATAAGCTGCCCGGCGCGGACGAACGTCCCGTGATGCAGGACTTCGAAGACAGGATTCAGATATGAGCCAATTTCCCGGCGACAAGGCCGGGCAATGGCGGACTGAATGACACAAGTTCAAGCTGATTCGGGTTCAGGCGCATAGCGACGGATGCCGCCGCCATGCTGCTTTCGCCGTTCATTATTAATGTCTGCCTGAGCGAAATGATCAGGCTGCACTCTTTTCGTCGTCGTCCTTGAACAGGTCTTCGCGCGAGACCTTCTTTTCGGTCACTTGAGCGAGTTCGAGGATGAAATCGACCACCTTGTCTTCATAAATCGGCGCACGAAGCTGGGCCAGCGCATTGGCATTGTTGCGATAGTAGTCCCAGACCTCCTTCTCGCGACCCGGCATCTGGCGCGCCCGCTCGATCACCGCCCGGCTGACTTCGTCGTCCGTGACGGTAATCTTGTTCTTTTCGCCGATTTCCGACAACACGAGGCCAAGCCGGACCCGGCGGTCGGCGATCTTCTGATATTCTTCCTTGGCGGCCTCTTCGGTGGTGTTCTCGTCGGCAAAGGTCTTGTTGGAAGATTCCATCTCGGCCTTGATCGAGTTCCACATCAGGTTGAACTCTTCCGCGACCAGCGACGGCGGCGCCTCGAAGCGATGGCTGTCGTCGAGACGGTCGAGCAACGACCGCTTGACGCGCTGGCGGGTGGCGCCGGCGAATTCAGCGACCAGACGCTCGCGCGCAGCTTCCTTCAGCTTGTCGAGCGATTCCAGACCGAGCGTCTTGGCAAACTCGTCGTTGATCTCGGTTTCGCCGGGCGCTTCGATCAGAGTTGCCGTGGTTTCGAACTCGGCGGCCTGGCCGGCGAGTTTTTCGCTCGCATAATTCTTCGGGAACGAGACCTTCAGCGTGCGGGTCTCATTGGCGCCGATGCCGATCAACTGCTCTTCGAAGCCGGGAATGAACTGACCGGCGCCGATCACGACCTGAATGCCCTCGCCGGTGCCGCCGTCAAACAGCGTGCCGTCGATCGAGCCCTTGAAATTGATAGTGACGCGATCGCCGTTTTCGGCCTTCGCGCCGTCGCTCTTCGCGTTATAGGGACGGCTCTGGTCGGCGATACGCTTGATCGCATCGTCGATGTCGGAATCGCTGACATCGACCACAGGCTTCTCAACCGAGAAGCTCTTGAAATCGGCGAGCTGAATCTGCGGCACGACTTCGATCGCCACCGTGTAGGTGAGATCGGATTTGCCGGCGAGGATTTGCTCAACCTCTTTTTCCTCGGTCGGCATGGTGATCTTCGGCTCGGTCGCGAGGCGGAAGCCGCGATCGGTGAAAATCTGCGTGTTGGTATCGCGGATGGTCTGGTCGATGGTCTCGGCCATCACCGAGCGGCCATACACCTTTTTCAGATGGCTCACCGGCACCTTGCCGGGGCGGAAGCCATTGAGCTTCACCTTGTCCTTCAGGTCGATCAGCTTGGCGTCCGCCTTGGCATCGAGATCCGATGCGGAAACGCTGATCTTGAACTCGTGCTTCAATCCCTCTGCGAGGGTTTCGGTGACCTGCATGGTGTCAATCTTCTTCCGCTTTCGTCGGGCCTTAAGGCCGACAGTGTCAATTGGGTCGACGCGTAGCCTCGCAGCCTGCGCCGGTGGTGCGGCTGACCCGGATCCCCGTTGGGGAAACAGGCCCTCCAAGTATTCGTCATGCAAACGCTGTAAGCGCTTGGTGCGGGCGGAGGGACTCGAACCCCCACAACTTTCGTCACTGGAACCTAAATCCAGCGCGTCTACCAGTTCCGCCACGCCCGCGTGAACAGCATCATATCCGACCGCGATGCCGCGGGCGGCGGGCTTATAACATGGGCTCACCGGTTCGCAGCAAAAAAATGGCCATTTGCGCCACCGCGAGATCCAGGCATCGCAGCTGGACAGACGCCCCATAAAATGGTCCGCATCGGTCCGATGGCAAGCCAAAAAACCCTGCTGCACCGACGCGAGCTGATGGCCGGACTGGGAGCCGCTGCCCTCATCCCGATATGGCCCGCGACCGGCTCCGCTCAAGGGCGCCCCTCGCTGGCATTGCAGGCCAAGGCCGGCAGCCTCACGCTCCGCGCCGGGGGACCGGATACGCCGATCTGGGCCCTGGAGGGACCGGACCTCAGGTTCAAACGTGGCGATACTGCTGAAGTCGCGTTCGGTAACGAACTCCCGCTGCCATCGCTCCTCAACTGGCGGGGGCTGGATGGTGCGGCCGCCATCGACCCGCTGACAGCCCGCGCGCCGCTGGCCTCAGGTGGCAAGGAAGCCCTGCAAGTGCCTCTGCGCAATGCAGGAACTTTCCTGTGCGACCTCGCGCTTCTCGGCGATGGCCAGGCGCGGCCATCGCGAGCGCGAGCCTTGGTGGTCGGGGAAACCGAAGCAGTCACGGTCGATCGCGACGAGGTGCTCCTGATCGAAGGATGGCAGGTTCGCGCTGACGGGACCGCAATTGCGCCCGGTGCCGACCCCAAAGACGCCACGCTGATCTATACCGTCAATGGTCGAACTTCATTCGATATCTCAGTTAGAACCAATGAACGCGTCAGGTTTCGCTTCATAAATGGCTGCCAGCGATCTGTTATTGCAGCAAAATTTGAGAATCTTGATGTTCGGGTTATGGCAATCGACAGCCAGCCTGCCGAGCCGTTCCAGGCTCGCAGCGGCGCGATGGTGATCGCGCCGGGCAGCCGGGTCGACGCCTTCGTCGATGTGACAGCCGCCGCAGGCACCACCTCCTCCGTCCTCCTCCACGATGGCAAGGAGGCCCGCGGAATCGGAAAACTGACAGTGTCGAATGAGCCGCCGATGCGCGCGACCCCGCTGCCACCGGCACCGCCGCTACCCTCCAACGGCCTGCCCGCGCAGCTCGAACTCAAGGGCGCGCTGCGCTTCGATCTGCCGTCGGGCGGACCGGCGGATTGGGGTTTGCCGGTCAACTTCAAGGCATCGTCGCCGCCGGCCTTCCGTGCCAAAACGGGTCGTACGGTGGTGCTGACGCTGACCAATCGTGCCGCGGTCGCTACGGTGTTCCACCTCCACGGCCACCATTTCCGCCTGCTCGACCGGCTCGACGACGGCTGGAAGCCGTTCTGGCTGGACACGCTGGCGATCGAACCCGGCCAGACCCAGCGGATCGCCTTCGCCGCCGAACACGCCGGACGCTGGCTGATCGAATCCGTTGCGACCGATTGGGCCGCGCCGCGGATGGTCCGTTGGTACAGCGTCGAGTAGCGTCTATGTGAGCGTCCGGAGATAGCCGAACCGGTGCCCACCCCCGGATCAAGTCGAGGGCATGCTTCGCTCGAAAACGCTTCGTCTAGTACTCAATACCAAATTCGTCATAGAGACGTCGGAACACGGCGGGCAGCACTTCCGTCAAATCCTCCGCGATCAGCCCGGGCCCTGCCTCCCGCGCGCCCTCGCCGTGCATCCACACGCCGATGCAGGCGGCCTCGTAGGCCGGCACGCCTTGCGCCAAAAACCCCGCGATCATGCCGGCCAGCACGTCGCCGGCGCCGGCGGTGGCCAGCCAAGGCGGCGCGTTGGCCGCGATGCTGGCGCGTCCATCGGGCGATGCCACCACCGTATCCGCCCCTTTCAACAGCACCACCGCGCCCGCACGCTCGGCGGCGGCCCTCACCCGTTCGAGTTTCGAGCGGTTGGGATGCTTGTTGCTGATATCGCTGAACAGCCGTGGAAACTCGCCTTCATGCGGGGTGAGGACGACCTGTTGATCGGCAGACGCCTTGATCGATTCGAACAGACGCTCCGGCGTCCCGGCAAAGCTCGTCAGCGCGTCGGCGTCGAGCACGAGGTGACGCCTCAATGACAATGCGGTGTGGACGAGATCGCGCGTGCGAGGGGCAACACCTGCGCCCGGCCCGATCACGCAGGCATTGAGGCGCTTGTCGTTCAGCATGTCGGCGAACTCGACCGGATTGTCCACGGAGCGAACCATCACCGCGGTCAGCGCCGCCGCGTTGACCGCAAGTGCATCGCGCGGCGACGCCAGTGTGACCAATCCGGCGCCCGCCCGCAGCGCGCCGCGCGCGGCGAGCCGCGCAGCCCCGGTCGAAGCGATGTCGCCGGAGACGACGACCGCATGACCTCGGGCATATTTGTGGCCGTCGATCACAGGCACGGGAAAGGAATTTTGCCAGGCTTGCGGAACGTTCTCAAACGTCTGCGGCTGGATTTCCCCGAGCACGCGCGCATCGATCCCGATATCGGCGACGCGGACGCGGCCGCAATGCATCCTTCCCGGCAACAGCAGATGCGCCGGCTTGCGCCGGAAGAACGTCACGGTTTCCGCGGCGTTTATCGCAACGCCCATGACCGCTCCTGTGCTGCCGCTGATCCCGCTCGGCAGATCGACCGCAAGGACCGGCGCACCGTTGGCGTTGATCGCCTCGATCATCTCAAGCGGATCGCCCTTGACCGGCCGATTGAGGCCGGCGCCGAGCAGCGCATCGATGATCAGCGCGGGCTTGCCGATCGCCTGAGGATTGAACGGCAGCACCGGATATTTCCAGCCGCGCGCCGCCAGCGCCGCATCACCTTGCAGGCTGTCACGTTCGCACAACAGGATGACGGAGACATCGCGGCCGCGTGCAGCGAGTTCCGCCGCCGCCACAAAACCATCACCGCCATTGTTGCCGCCCCCGGCGACCACCACGATCGGTCCCTCCTCGACGAGATTCATCGCGGCTTCGGCAACGGCCTGCCCTGCGCTCATCATCAGCGCGAAGCCGGGCGTGCCGGCGGCGATGGTCAATCGGTCGGCACGCTCCATCTCAGTGGTGGTCAGAACTTCCATGCCGAATCCTCAATCCAATCGCCTTTTCCAGAGGCATATTTCGCGTCCTCGTGTGGCCTGCCTTTCATCAACTGCACATGAATTGATCTATTTGCCTAATTGATAGGCTTCATTATCATGGCCATCTGGTTCGACCTTTGCCGTTCGTCCGTCAAAAGTCTGATTACGCTCCAAAATCAGGCGCATTAACAACTTGGCATAGACCCTGCTTTTGAGGAAGCCGGCAAGAAAGTCGGCTTAGGATCGTCGCCATTCGCGGCAATTGTGAGCTTTTGGCCGTTCGCCGGACACAAGGATCTAGCTGATTGCGCCGCGCGCGACATCGACACTATCTGCACTCTGAATTCAGGAAATGCCCGGGAGGCGCTCAGTGAAAAAAATCGAAGCCATCATCAAGCCGTTCAAGCTCGACGAGGTGAAAGAGGCGCTTCAGGAAGTCGGATTACAGGGCATCACGGTCACCGAAGCCAAGGGCTTCGGCCGGCAGAAGGGCCACGCTGAACTGTATCGCGGTGCGGAATACATCGTGGACTTTCTGCCCAAGGTCAAAATCGAGATCGTGATCGGCGATGAGCTGGTGGAGAAAGCTATCGATGCCATCCGGCGCGCCGCCCAGACCGGGCGCATCGGCGACGGCAAAATCTTCGTCTCCAACATCGAGGAAGCGATCCGGATCAGAACCGGAGAATCCGGGCTGGACGCTATCTAAACCGGGTGCTATCTCGCATTTTGCGACTTAAAACCAAAAAAAGGCTGCGCAGGCGGCCTGATTTCGTTCGTGAAATCTAGCTATTTCATTTTCGAAATCTGATTGTCGCTGATCCTGGAAACCGTCCCGCAGCCAAAAGGGGTATTCATGAAGACCGCCAAAGACGTCCTGAAATCGATCAAGGACAACGACGTAAAATACGTCGACCTGCGCTTCACCGATCCGCGCGGCAAGTGGCAGCACGTGACTTTCGACGTCAGCATGGTCGACGAGGAAATCTTTGCCGAGGGCACGATGTTCGACGGCTCCTCGATCGCCGGCTGGAAGGCGATCAACGAATCCGACATGTGCCTGATGCCCGACCCCGTGACCGCGACGATCGATCCGTTCTTCGCCGAGACCACCATGGTCATCACCTGCGACGTGCTGGAGCCGACGACCGGCGAGCCCTACAACCGCGACCCGCGCGGCATCGCCAAGAAGGCGGAGGCGATGGTCAAGTCGATGGGTGTCGGCGACACCGTGTTCTTCGGGCCGGAAGCCGAATTCTTCGTATTCGACGACGTGCGCTACCAAACCACGCCCTACAATACCGGCTTCAAGCTGGACTCGTCGGAACTGCCGATCAATTCGGATACCGAATATGAAGGCGGCAATCTCGGTCACCGTATCCGCACCAAGGCCGGCTACTTCCCGGTTCCCCCGCAGGACTCGGTGCAGGACATGCGCTCCGAAATGCTCGGCGCGATGGCCAAGATGGGCGTCAAGGTCGAGAAGCATCACCACGAAGTCGCGTCCGCGCAGCACGAACTCGGCATGAAGTTCGACACCATGACGCTGATGGCCGACCAGATGCAGATCTACAAATACTGCATCCACCAGGTCGCCCACATCTACGGCAAGACCGCCACCTTCATGCCGAAGCCGGTCTATGGCGACAACGGCTCGGGCATGCACTGCCACCAGTCGATCTGGAAGGGCGGCAAGCCGGTGTTCGCGGGCAACAAATATGCCGACCTCTCGGAGACCTGCCTCTCCTACATCGCCGGCATCATCAAGCACGCCAAGGCAATCAACGCCTTCACCAACCCGTCGACCAATTCCTACAAGCGCCTGGTCCCGGGCTATGAAGCGCCCGTGCTGCTCGCCTACTCCGCGCGCAACCGCTCGGCCTCCTGCCGCATCCCCTACACGGCGAACCCGAAGGCCAAGCGCGTCGAAGTCCGCTTCCCGGACCCGATGGCCAATCCCTATCTCGGCTTTGCCGCGATGCTGATGGCCGGTCTCGACGGCGTCAAGAACAAGCTCGATCCGGGACCTGCAATGGACAAGGACCTCTACGATTTGCCGAAGGAAGAGCTGAAGTCGATCCCGACGGTGTGCGGTTCACTCCGCGAAGCGCTGGAAAATCTCGACAAGGACCGCGCGTTCCTCAAGAACGGCGGCGTGTTCGACGACGACTTCATCGACAGCTTCATCGAGCTGAAGATGACCGAAGTCGAGCGTTTCGAAATGACCCCGCATCCGGTCGAATTCGACATGTACTATTCGCAGTGATTTTCGCGGCGCCGCGCCGCTGCTGTCACACTACGAGAATGCGAAAGGCGCTCCCGACGGAGCGCCTTTTGTTTTGCGGGAGAGCCCGGCTCGAGGTTACACCCCGAAGAGCTTGGAATAGCGCGCCTTGATCTCTTCGCCCTGAGCCTGCACCTGGGCGGGATCGGCCTTGAGCAGCTTGAGATTCGCCAGCGGGATGTGCTCGCCCTTCTCTTTCACCTGCGCGTGGAACGAGCGGTGCGCGAAGACGTCGACCAGCATTTGCTGGGTTTCGGCGCTGAAGAAGAAGCTCTGGAACAGTTTTGCCGCGTTCGGATTGGGCGCCCCCTTGAAGATTCCGCTGGGAACGATGATCAGTGGCGATCCTTCGGAGGCGTAGACCACTTCCACCGGCTTACCCTGGTCCTTGAGCAGGACCAGATTGTAGTCGTTGCCGTCAGCCATAACGGCGCGCTCGCCGAGCAAAATCTTCTTCGGCGGATCCGCAGCCGACTGCACCTGCATGACCTTCTGCTGCGCGAGCTTCTCCAGATACGGCCAGCCGAGATCGCGTGCCAGCACGAAGGTCGCCGTCATGATGGCGCCTGAGTAACCGGGATGACCCTTGACGATCTTGCCCTGCCATTTGGGATCGAGCAGATCGGCATAGCTTTTCGGTGCGTCCTCGCGCTTGACGAGGTTGGTGTTGTAACCGATCGCCTCCAGCCATGCGCAGGACGTTGCGTGCATGCCGTCGGGGTCGATCTGATCGGCCGGAAAATGCTTTGCGACATCCTCCGGCACGTAAGGCGCAAGCCAGCCGTTCTTCTTCCAGTCGAGATAATGCGCGGGATCGGTCGAGTTGGCGACATCGACGGCGTTGATGCCGCTGCCCTGCTCCTGCGCAATGCGCTGAAATATCCGCTCCGCACCGGAACGTTCGACGCGCACGCTGATCCCGGGATATTTCGCTTCGAATGTTCTGGCGAGACGTTCGCCGGTGCTGAGTTCGAGGGCCGTGTAGAACGACACCTTGCCCTCTTTCTTCGCAGCCTCGATCAAGGCCGGCGTCACTTCCGTCGCCGGCGGCGGCGCGGCCTTCAACGGTTCGGCGAACAGGACGCCCACAGCCGAGGCCGTCGATGCCTTGAGCAAATCGCGTCTCGACCATCGCCGGTCCCGCATCGCATCCTCCCATTGTGGCGCGACCGATTGTTTCGGCCGCTTTAGCTTGCCCGCCGGTGCGCCTTGAGCGCTTCACCGAAGGCCTCGAACAGCGCGCGGTTGATCGGATTGCGCTGCGGGTCGTACTCCGCATGCCATTGCACGCCGAGCGCAAAGCTTGCAGCGTCGGCGATCCGGATTGCCTCGATGGTACCGTCTTCCGCTATGCCCTCGATCACGACCCGCTCGCCCGGTTCGAGGATGCCCTGCCCATGCAGCGAGTTCACCCGAATGGTTTCGCAGCCGAGGAGTTTTGCGAACGCTCCGCCCGGCGTCAGATTGACGTCATGCCGGTCGGCAAACACGACCTTTGGATCGGGATGGATGTCGCCGTTCTCCAGCCGCGGCATACGGTGATTCATGCGACCGGGTATTTCGCGGATCTCCGGATGCAGCGAGCCGCCGAACGCGACGTTCATTTCCTGCAAGCCGCGACAAATGCCGAAAATCGGGATGCCGCGCGCGACACAGGCTTCCGCCAGCGCCAATGCGACGTCGTCGCGATGGATGTCGTAGGGCTCGTGCCTCTCATGCGGCGCGGTCTTGAAGCGCGTCGGGTGAACATTGGCGCGCGCGCCGGTCAGGACGATGCCGTCGACGGCGTCGAGCAAGGCACCGACATCGGTGATCTCGGGCGAACCCGCAAACATCAGCGGCAGTGCACCCGATACGTCGGCAACGGCGCGAAGGTTGCGCTCTCCGACCATCTGTGTCTGGAAACGATTTTCGATGCGATGGGCGTTCCCGATCACACCGACCACGGGCCGTCTCATCGCGAAAATTCTGCTTTCATCGTCCTGCGCAAGGATCTTCTAGGTTAGGCCAAGATTCCAGCTGATCATGCCTGCAAGATCGTGCCGAATCAACATGTTATGACTTGCTCTTACACTTCCAAAATTCAACCCGCCCCCGCGAGTTTGGCATCGGAAGTGACGCCAACGGTGATTTTCGACCCGCTATCTGCGCGTAAACGCCTCCTTGGCGTCGACCGCATCGATGCCGGGTAACCCGGCGGCACGCAGCGCTGCTGCCGCCGGCGCATTGTCGGCGCCGTTCAGCCAAGGCAATTTCGTGGCGATGCCACGGGTCACGGGCTCGCCCAGCGCACCGCCGAAATCGAGCGGCCAGAATCCGTTCGGCACCACCTCAACGGTGACGCCATGGAGACGATATCCTTTTCCCAACACGGCCTCGGCGTCATCGGGCTGCACCACGCGCGCGGTCCCGGGATTGGCGGGGTCGGCGAAAGTGACGAGCACCGGGATCAATGCGTCCTTGACCGGCACGATGCCGGTCAACCGGCTCATCTCGTTGAACGACACGCGCTTGCCGCCGGCCGCCGTATAGGCGCGCAGCGCCACGTAATTGGTGTCGTCGAATTCGAGTTTGCCATCGATATGCGCCATCAGCGCGACGAGATTTTTGGCCCCGCCCAGGTCGACGAACACGGCATCGCCCACGGTGCGGGTATGGCCGCCGCGGCTATAACCACGATCGGGGTGAACCGCCATGACGCCAGACGCCGATTTGGGGCCGTCCGGCGTCTCGACCTCCACGGTCAGCCGATATTTATGGCCGGGCCGGTTGATCCTGATCTGGTCGCCGATCACGATCGCTGCCAACAGCAGAAGCGGCCCGAACCATTTGAAATTCATCTCACCCTCGCCGCGCCCGCAATGCCCTTCCATGGACCGCTTGGCACACCGGACACGCCAGCGTCAAACCGGGCACGTGGCTCACCGCTTGATCCCGGCCGCGTTTTGACGAAAGAGTGGCGCATCGACAACGCAGCGAGACGGAATCAACATGAAAGCTACGGCTGACGATCTGCTCCAGGCCCGCAACGATCTGGCGTGGGCGATATCGGTCGGCGGCATCGGCGTGGTGCTGTTCGCAGCGTTTTTGCTGTTCGCCTGGCATTTCGCCACGACCCTGTTCCTGATTTTTGCCGGCATGCTGCTCGGCGTGGCGCTCAATGCCATGAGCAACCTGCTCGGGCGTGTCGTCAGGCTGCCGCATTCGCTGCGGCTGGCCGTGGTCTGCCTGGTGCTCGCCGGCATGCTGTCGGGGGTGGTTTTCCTCGGCGGCGCCACCATCGCGCAGCAGACAACCGTATTGACCAATACGATCAAGTCGCAGCTCGTCAACGTCAAGGCATTCCTGGAGAAGAACGGAATCGATACCGGTCTTTTCGATTTCGGAAATCTGACTACAACGCCCGCGGACTCTTCCGCACCGGCAACTAGCGCGCCGGCGACTGTCGCGCCGGCAACGCCAGCGCCGCACCGACTCATAACCTTCCGAGCGCCGGCACCATCGCCTCGAGCGGCGGCGTCATCTTCGAGAGCCGAAAGTGATACTGGGCACCGTGAGCGCCGTTGGAAACTTCTTTATCGTGCTGTTTCTGGGACTTGCCTTCGCCGTACAGCCGGGCATCTACCGCGACGGGCTGTTGTTCATGGCACCAGTGAAGCATCGTGCGCGAACGGTCGCGATCGTCGACCGCATCGGCGAAACGCTGGAGCGCTGGCTGATCGCGCAGATCATCACCATGACCGCGGTGTTTCTCGTGACCTGGATCGGCCTGTCGATCATCGGCATCCAGAGCTCGTTCATCCTGGGTATTCAGGCCGGACTGCTGGCCTTCATTCCCACCGTCGGCGCGATCCTCGGCGGGTTGATCGTGGTTCTCGCCAGTCTCGCCTCGGGATGGGTAGCGGCGCTGAGCGCTTTCATCCTCTTCCTCGGCGTGCACGTGCTGGAGAGCTACGTGCTGACGCCAATCATCCAGCGGCAGGCGCTGGATATTCCGCCCGCCACCCTGTTTGCGTTCCAGATCCTGCTCGGTGTCGTCTTCGGAATCTGGGGCCTCGCGCTCGCGCTGCCTTTGATGGCGATCGTCAAGGTGATGATCGACCATTTCAAGGCGGAAGGTGTCGCGCCCGAAACGACATAAGCGCGTCTTCTGACTCAATTTTCAAACAGCCGGGAAAAACATGGGTCCGCGATCTCGCGGCGCGATGCGCCCGAGGCTTGTACAGGAATATCTGCCTCAAAAGACAGAGGGACGCAGGGAAAGCCGGGTGCCCGGAGCACCCGCAGCCCGTGTGCATTGGTAGTAGCACACGGTAGTCACCACGGTTGCGCCGGAAGTCACCCGGCTTTCCCCGCGCAATGGTTTTAACGGTTTCCTTCGTGCTCTTCCCGGCGACGAATTCCTTTTTGTCACCGTCGCCGACAGATTGGCGGTTCAGCGAAACCCGGTTCGGCTCGCAAAACCTCTGCCGGCTTGACATCAGCAACGGATGCCAGAACCACACGACTTCGCCGTACGCATCTGCGCCGTTCGTCTGCGCGCGAGTTCATCGCGCACCCAACGCTTCTGCGTCCACCGCATCCCACCCCGCGTTCGTGACGACTCGCGATCCGCCCCTCGTATCCGGGGTGAGACGGCGCAAGCTGATAGAGGTGATTTGCCCGACGGCGAAAGCGGAATATTTTTGAGCAGAGAACTGGACGACCCAAATCACGTTGAAACTGTTGAGATAAATCGCTGCTCGCGGCATCGCTTACCGATGAACTCGCGTCGTCTCAAATCCATGACGGCGCGACGTTTGCTTTATGCCACGAGCGTCGCACACCGCATTTAGCCAATCTCCAAAACTTGACCTATAATAACTATTGAGATAATAACAATTATGACTATTATAAGAACTACCGTTTCTGCAAAACCGCCCTCCCCCGTCATGTCGAAGGCAGTACCCCCAATTTATCGTCGCGTTCCGGCCTACCTGATCCGTCGGTTGCAGATGATTTCCACCGCCATTGTTGCGGAAGAATTCGAAGATGAGGATATGCCGGTGTCGCAATGGGCGGTTCTGACCATGATCGACAACCATCCGGAGATCGACCAGAGCCGCTTGGCCGAAGTCGTCAGCATCGACAAAACGAACACGGGTCGATTGGTGGATCAGCTCGAAGCGAAGGGCTTGGTTGAACGGCGACCCAATGATTCAGATCGCAGGGTGTGGATGCTTCGCTGCACCCCACTTGGTAACAAGGTTCGCAAACGGTTACGTCCGCGAGCGCTCGCAACTCAAGAAAGACTGCTGTCGTGCCTCGAACCGGCACACCGCGAGCTCTTCATCGATTTAATGTCGCAGGTGGTCGTCGCGAACGAAAAATACATTCGTCCCGGGGCCGGTCGCCGGAAATTAAAATCGCGCTAACACAGGCCGCTCAAGGAGAATGCCATGAGCTTTTCCGGTCGCTCCGTTGCTACCGTCGCTCTGCTCCTGGGCGGCATCATTGGCTGGAGTTCTGCTGTCGTTGCTGCCGACTGGCCGCGTCGGACTGTCCATATAATTGCACCCGTGCCGGCGGGGAGCGGAACGGATTTCAGCGCTCGGCTGTTTGCGGAGCGACTTTCCCAACGCTGGGGGCAGCCCGTCATCGTGGAAAATCGGCCGGGAGCCGATGGGGTGATCGGAGTCTCTGCCTTTCTCGGTACCGACGACGATCATACGCTGCTTTTTTCAATCTCGGCCGTAGTCACAATCCATCCGGTGACGCACGAAAAGCTGCCCTATGATCCGGTTCGTGAGCTAGTGCCAATCTCTTCGGCCTCCGACGTTGTCCTTGCCATAGCAGCCTCCGAGAAGAATTCGATCCGCTCGCTCAGCGGTTTGGTTGAGGCCGCTCGGGCCCAATCGGGGAAACTGAACTGGTCCAGCTCGCCCGGCCTTCCGCCCTTCGTCATAGGGGGGTTCCTCAAGAATTCAAAACTGAATCTCACTTTTGTTTCCTATCGCGAACTCGCACCTGCTCTTCTGGATCTGGGCGAGGGCCGCATAGATGTTCTCGTTCACGCACTCGGCGTGATCATGCCGCAAGTGCAGTCAGGCAGAGCGCGGCTTCTTGCAATTGCGAGCGACGTTCGCGTGCCGCTTGCTCCGGACGTGCCGACCGTAACCGAAGCCGGATTCCCTGAGCTTCGAATGGACGGCGTGGTAGGGTTTTTCGGCAAACGCGGAATGCCCGACACGTTGCGTGACCAGATTGCATCTGATGTCCGCGCCGTCGCAATCGATCCTGCCATTGGTGAAAGACTGGCCGCCGTTGGACAGGCCGCTCGTCCAGGCACCGCGGCCGAGTTCGCCGCCTTGCTGGGTGAATACCGTCGACGCCTTGTTGATCTCGCGAGAACGATCGATTTCAAAGCGACCCAGTGATCGAGGGCGATTCAGGACATGCTCGGTTAGCTATGGCGTTAACAGCCAAGAACTGAACAACTCGTTCACGGAGGCCGTCAATGACATCCGACCCTCGGTTTGATCTGCTCGGCCTGATCAATGGTTTTCAGATCACGCAGGCAATCCGTGTCGCATCAATCCTGCGAGTCGCTGACTATCTAAATGAGGGGGCTCGTTCGACGGGCGAACTAGCGGTACTGACAAAAAGCCATCCTGATGCGCTGTACCGGCTCTTGCGCGCGCTCGCAGCAGTGGGTGTGTTCCGGGAAGACGAAGGCCGAAACTTTATGCTCACCCCCATGGGTGAATGTTTACGTAAGGATTCTGCAACCCCGCTCGGGGCGTGGGCGGAAGTCGTCGGAAGTTCTTATTTTTGGCAGGCCTGGGGTCATCTGTTGCACAGTGTCCAAACCGGCGAGAACGCATTTCAAAATCTAAACGGCAAGGACGTGTGGCAATTCCGCGCCGAGCACCCCGAATACGGCGCAACGTTCGATCAGGCGATGACGCAACTTTCACGCGGCAGCGCCGAAGCCGTGATCCATGCTTATGATTTCTCCTCGTTTCGTCACATCGTGGACGTGGGCGGCGGGCAGGGTTTGATGTTGGCCGCGATCCTGTGCGCTCACCCTCACCTGCGCGGCACGCTATTCGATCAGTCAGCCGTTGTGGCGGGAGCAAGGGCTGTATTGGTGGAACGCGGCGTAATCGACCGGTGCAATATCGTAGGCGGCAGTTTCTTCGAAACGGTGCCCGAAGGCGCTGATGCTTATCTAATGCGGGTGGTAATTCACGATTGGGAAGATGACGAAGCCATCGCTATACTGAAAGTGTGCCGGCGCGCGATGCGGGACTCTGCAAAATTGCTTCTCATCGAGCGGCTCGTTGCGCCCCCAAATGAAATGCCGGCAACCAAGTTCAGCGATCTGAATATGCTGGTCTCGCCGGGCGGGCGAGAGCGAACGCGCGAGGAATTTTCAGACCTCTTTGCCAGGTCCGGCTTCGAGTTGACACTCGTTCTTTCGGCGGGCATCCACAATGTGATTGAGGCCCGACCGCGCTAAGCCTCGCGGATAGCGCCTGTCGAGCGCAGGGCGGGAAGAACACCTCGAAATTGGAGTTTCGCATCCCAATTTTGAAAACCTCGATACGCATCTGCGCCGTTCGTCTGCGCGCGAGTTCATCGCGCACCCAAGGCTTCTGCGTCCACCGCATCCCCACCCCGCGTTCGTGACGACTCGCGATCCGCCCCTCGTATCCGGGGTGAGACGGCGCACCTTCTAGATTTGATTTGCCCGACGGCGAAAGCGGAATATTTTTGAGCAGAGAACTGGACGACCCAAATCACGTTGAAACTATTGAGATAAATCGCTGCTCGCGGCATCGCTTGCTGGATTGCAAAGAAGCGGTGTCTAGCTCATGAGGCGAAGTCCTCACTTCCGCATCGCGAAGAAGGTACCGATCTCGGGCGCCGGCGACTTGATCTCGACTACAACGGAATCTTCGATGGCCTCCAATCCGTGGAGGACTCCTTTGGGGTGCCGGCAAACATCGCCAGGTCCCATGATGAATTCCTCCGAGCCGACAGTCGATTTCACTTTGCCCTTCACCAGGTAGGCAATCGATTCATGCGTGTGAGTGTGAAGCGGGGCACCGACTCCCGCCGCATAGTGGATCTCGAGGAACGTCATCTCGTCACCCCTGATAAGCGGTTTGACGAGCATATCGCCGCCATACAACGGCTTGCCCTCGACGGCGCTTACCGCCACGGTCTCGACGTCAGCATTTCTCGACTTGATCACGTTGGCCTCCACGGCAATTTCCTGCGATTGGCCGCCAGAATACACGGGTTGCCCGCAACGAGCTATTCTGAGTCAGCCTTCGAGGGGCTGCACACGGGTCTCTACCAGGTCCGCTTCCTGCCCAATAGGCGACATCGCCTTCATGTCCTCGATATTCGTCAGAAGTTGATCGGATAGAGCCAGTTGAACCAGGAATGAGCGCGAATGGAGATTTTGCGCAGCACAGCCCAAGCGCCGTGTTCGCCGCCGGTATAGATGGCCGTGGACCCCTGCGCTCCTATTGAAAATTTGGATTGATCGGGATCATCAAGAAGAATTTTAACCGCGTACTGGCCCTGCGGGACATTTGGACTTGGTTGCTGATATTTTGGGATCTCATCGCTTGGAAGGTATTGCCCCACCCCGTTGCCGCGCCAGATGCTGTCAACGTGGCCGGCGAAGATCTGGCCGGGATAGAGATCGAGCGAAACTTCAACCGGTTGGCCCGGCTTCACATATTTCAGGTTCTCCTGAAAGTAAGTCGCGAGCACATAACGGTCGGCGTCGGCAATCAACGCTGCGATCCCACCTACACGATAGATGCCAGACACCATGCCGGGACGGACCTGAAGGTTAATTATCTGGCCGTCCTCAGGAGCGGTCAGTGTCGTGTTATCCAGATAGTAGAGCGCCTGCTTCAGTTGCGCCTCCATATTGGCGACGGTGGTATTGACGCCGTTAATCTCGGACCTGTACTTCGTTTGGGCGCGTTCCAGTGCGGCGAGCGCGCCGTCGGTCGTGGCCTGCGCCGCGTTAACTCGGGTGAGCCATTGTTCGACGTCCATCTCGCGGACCGCCTGCTCCTTGGCCAACTCGTCGAAGAGCTTTTTCTGGTATTGCTGGTAGGCGAGTTCGACCTTGGTTCGAGTGGCGTCTTGCGCCGCAACGTCGACATCCAGCTTCAACACCCTGACGTTTTGCGTTGCCTCGGCGAGTTGGGCTTGGATCTGGTCAACTTTGTATTCGTACGGGCGGCGGTCGAATTGGAATAGCGGCTGGCCCTTTTTGACCGGCGCGCCCTCCTCTACAAGAACGTTGGTCACAAGCGTGGGCTCAGGTAAACGCGGGATCACCTGAATGGTACGCTGAACAACCGTCGCATTGGTTGAGTATGGAGTCACAAAGCGCAGGCCAATCAGGAAGACGAGCATCAAGTGAACCACGAAAAGCCGAAGATGATTCCCCAGCCGGGCGTAAGCCTGATGAGCTTGAACCTGAAAAATATCAGCCAAAAAACAGTGAAGGCGACGGCAAGGACGAGAAGAGCGGCAATCATGACGTCGTACTCGTTCCGGCCGTGGTTTCGGGAGGCGCGAGTTCAGGCGGCGGCTTGCCGGTTAATTTTGCGATCATCGCTTCGGTATCGTGCTGCCTCTCCTTGGGCAGGTAGCGGACGTCGATCACGGTGGTTGGCCTGAAGGCCCAACCGAGGGCCTGAATCCACGGCACGATGGCAAGGAAGCCGATCCAGCCCATCAAGTAGACCGCCTCGGCTTCCGGGTGATTGCGCGCAACTGCGATGCGGCCCGGAAGCCCCAGAACGAATACGGTTATGCCGAGACCGGCCGCTACGAGGACAGCGAGAACTGCAAAGGTTGCGTAGTCCCAGAAGTCCAGATGAAATCCTAACAATGATTCCATGACATGCTCCCGCTCAGACTGTTTAACCTGTGCGCTCGACGACATAGCAAAGACGAGAGCAAGGCGTTGCAGGCGCGCGCCGTCGAGGCGCTGGAAAGAAGGGCAGTGCCGGGGGTGGCTGCACAGCACGACTGGCGCATGGCGCCCGATGCTTCATCAGTCGCCTTCCTTGAATTTCCTCTCTTAGAGGGGAGTTCCAGTCGAGGTTACTTTGGCCAACGCCGCGCGCGATATTGGCCTTTGGTGCCCAAGGATCGGTTTCGGCAAGGGCGGTACCAGCGGCGGAAAAGCTGGCCAATTGTTTGTACGAAGCGAGTGTGGCTAGGTCTCAAAGAACGCCTTCAGGCTGACGAGCACGAACTGCATCCCCATTGACGTTACAATGAGCCCCATAAAGCGTGTGACAGTCGCTTGCGTGCCTCGGCCTAATCGAGGTCCAAGCCGAAGAGCGAGCATCAATGCGACGAATGTTACGCCTGTGCCGACGACAACGGCGATGATTGCCGTCATCGGCAAACCATCGGGCGTATGGACGGCCGCCAGCGTCACCACGGCCGTGATCGTTCCTGGACCGGCCGCAAACATCAAGAGCGGCGCGAGTGAGCCCTGGGTGTTCGCGTCGCCACTTCCGGGCGGCGCTTGAGCGACCGTATGGCTGCCACGAAGCATGTCGAATCCCATGTAGGCGATGATCATTCCGCCGACGACCCTGAACACATCAAGCGAAATGCCAAAGATGCTCAAGACCTTGAGTCCGAGCAACGCTGAACCGATCAATATGATCAGGATGTTGAGGGCGACCTTGGCCGCCGCGCGCCGTCGTTCCGGCGCGGTCAGATTTGGCGTCAGGGTGAGAAAGAGCGAGCCGCAAACCACGGGATTGATGACGGCCAGGACGGTTACAATCGCCTGCAGAATTTGATGAAGGTTCGTCACGAGATCGCCTTACAAATTCCGAGGCATTTTCGGCGGCCCGCCTGCCGGCGCCGCACCCGCGCCGACGAGGCTGGGGAGTTGCTACTCGAACGAGAAGATCTTCTTCCAGTCGTTCTTCATGCTGATAACAGTCCAATTCTTCTTCTTCGCTTCGTCGTAGAGTGCCTGGGTGAAGGTTCCGACTTTGCTGGGAGGAAGCCCCTGGGCTGGTCCATAGGCGTATTCGCGCTTCGCATCGTCATGCATTACCAGCATCATCAGGCGCGCACCTCCACCAGCACCGATGTATTCGAGCATTTGTCGGTCACCATCTGAATTGCCAAACGCTGCGTATGGCCGCCGACCGATCATCAGATGGATTCCTTCGGGCTTGCCGGCCTTGTCGTCGTTCAGAAGCAACTTTGGCTCTTTGGTCAGGAATGGCTTGCCATCCGCTCCATAGCCGAACTTTGTGCCGCCTGCAGTACCAACCACCTGCTCGGGCGGGACGCCATACACACGTTGGCTGTATTCACGCACGAAATCCTGCCCGCCGCCCGTCACTATGTATGTCTTGAAACCATTGGCTCGCAAATACTCCATAACTTCGAGCATCGGCTGATAGATAAGGTCGGTGTAGGGACGCTTCCAGCGCGCGTCCTTGGCAGTTACTATCCATTTGCTTGCTTCGGCGTTGAACTCATCGACCGACATGCCCGTCAGCGTTGCGACGAGGATTTTTTCCAGGTCGCGAAGCGACAGTTTTGCAATTGCCTCGCGGTTGCCAGAGAGTACCGTCTTGAATGGGTCGACGTTCCTGAGCTTCGGGTTCTTTTCGACCACCGCAGGCACGCGGTCCAAGCAATAGACCACTTGCGAATAGATGGGATGCTCGACCCAAAGTGTGCCGTCTTGGTCGAAGGTGGCGATACGTTCTGCCGGAGCCACGAACTTGGGACTTCCCTGCTCGGTCGTGGCCCGTACGAAGTCAATAATCGCCTGTTTCGCAGGACCATCGTTCCACGAGTTCAGCGAGCCACCTTGTGTCGTTTGGGCCCGAGCAACTCTCGTGAGGGTTATGCCGGACAACGCCGGAAGCAATGCCATACCTGCAATCAGAACGCGGCGGTTGATGTGGAACGACGGGCGATCCGACTTCATCTTCAATCTCCCATGAACTGCGCGGCGTGCGCCCATCTTTCTGACGATCCTCAACATAACTTTACAAGTCATCGGGAGCACGGAGTATTGCCCCAAGGGGAAATGCGAGCTGAAGGTCGCCACCCTCCGATCAAAGTCGGCACACCGGACCCCCAACGCACGATGGCTGCCCTCCCCGTCCAACTCGGTCGTGGCAGAAGGACTCCGCTGGCTGCCCAGATTTATTCGGCGATCCGAGAGAGCGTCGAGAACGGACGCTCGCCTCGGGCGTGGTACAGCCGAAATCACCAATCTTGGTACTGTTTTATGACCAGGCGCAACGCATCTATTCGCCAACACCAGCGACCGGAGCGATCCCGATCCATCAGGCTTAGTGGGAACCCGGTCAATGCAGACAGCGCAGAACGCAGATACGGAGACAGGAGTTCGACAATGGCTGACATTTTGCGGATAGCCGACGCGTCCACGCTCCCGAGCCCAAAGAGACAAATAACCGAGGAGAAAATTATCATGAAGGCGATCGTTGTGACGGACCAGGCGGCGGGTACGGCCGGGATGACGCTGGTGGAGCGGCCCGAGCCGCAGGCAGCGATAAACGACGTCGTCGTTCAGGTTCATGCGTCGGGATTCGTCCCGACTGAGCTGGCGTGGCCCTCGACCTGGACCGATCGCCTCGACCGTGATCGAACACCGTCGATCCCTGGGCACGAGCTGGCCGGAGTGGTCACCGCCCTCGGCTACGGCACGACGGGGCTGTCGGTGGGACAGCGGGTGTTCGGCCTCACGGACTGGTATCGCGACGGCACCCTGGCGGAGTATGTGGCCATCGAGGCACGCAACCTCGCGCCGCTGCCGGGCGACGTCGACTTCACGGTGGGCGCGAGCCTGCCGATCTCGGGCCTGACTGCGTGGCAGGGACTGTTCGAGCACGGTCGCCTTCGGGCGGGGCAGAGCGTCCTCGTGCACGGTGCGGCCGGCGCAGTCGGGTCGATGGTGACCCAACTCGCACGAGAGGCCGGCGCCTACGTCATCGGCACCGGACGCGCCGCCGACCGTCAGACGGTGCTCGACTTCGACGCGAAGGAGTTCGTCGACCTCGACAACGACAGCCCTGGAAGACGTCGGCGGAGTCGATCTGGTGTTCGATGTCATCGGCGGCGACATCGGGAAGCGGTCCGCAGGCCTGATTCGAGCCGGAGGAACGCTGGTGTCCATCGTCGGGCCGGCCGAGGCACGGCCCGCCGATGGCCTCGCGGTCGACTTCGTCGTCGAGTCCGATCGTGCCCAACTGAGTGAGATCGTCCAGCGGGTGCGGGACGGACGACTGCGGACGAACATCGGCAACGTCTCGACCCTCGACGATGCCGTCGCCGCCTTCAACCCGACCGAGCGACGCAAGGGAAAGACGATCATCCGCGTTCGTCCCTGAGCGACGCACGCCTGATGCAGACAGACGGCCGGCGCGGTCCAGGTCGGCCGGCTGGCGAGCGCCGATGTGTTTAGAGAGGGTCTGCTTGAGGTTGAATTGATGTTGCGAGGAGTGATCCGAGAACGGACGCGGCGGCGCGGCTTCAGGCTGCTGGCCAATCAGGTCGCGCGCAGGGATTAGGTCGTGAGCAGCGCGTCCCTGATCCTGACCGACGGCGGCCTGGCACTTTCCGAGCCTAAGGCCGTCGGCGCGCAGGGCAGCACAAAGGTGCTCGTCGCGTCGAGCCTGGGCAGCTGCCTCGTGTTCGTCAGCAGCGCCGTCGTCACGGTCGCGCTCGCGGCAATTGGCCGAGAGATGCACCTGTCGCCGCTCGACCTGCAGTGGGTGATGAACGCCGAGCTTCTGCCGCTCGCGGCCCTGACCTTGGTCGCCGGCGCTCTGGGTGACCGGTTCGGACAGAAGCGGATCTTCCTCGCGGGGATCGCTCTCTATGGCCTGGGCACGATCGCGATTGGTTTCGCGCCGAGTTTCGCCCCACTCATCGTCGGCCGGTTCCTGCAAGGCTTGGGCGAAGCCTCGATCTTGCCCAACGGCCTTTCCCTGCTCGGGCAGGCCTTTCCCGCCGACAAGAAAGCCCGTGCGGTCGGCATCTGGTCCGCCGCCGCGGCTGTCGCCAGCGGCGTCGCGCCCGCGATCGCCGGCGCGATCCTCGATCATGGGTCCTGGCGGCCGACCTTTCTGATGCTCCTGCCCGTAGTCGCCGGCGCGCTGGCCGTCGGCACCGTGTGGATACCCAAGGACTCCGCGACGAGCCACGCTCGGGTCGACGTCGGTGGCGCGGTCTTTTCGACAGTCGGGCTCGGCGGGCTGGGTGCGGGGCTGACCAGCCTGACCAACGGTTCCGGTCTGAACCTTTGGGTGCTCGTCACCCTGATCGTCGGTCTGGGCAGCCTAGCCTGCCTCATCGTGACCGAACGGCGATTAGGCGACAACGCCATGCTGCCCCCGTCCCTCTTCGCCTCGCGGTCGGTCGTCGGCGCGAACCTGTTCACCGCGCTCCTCTACGGAGCGTTCACGATCGTGCTGACCTTGATCCCGTTCGTGATGATCCGGGGCGCGCACCTGCCGACGCTGGTGGCCGGCCTGGCCTTCATTCCCCTGCAGGTGCTGATTACGGTCGTCTCGCCGCTCGCCGGCATGCTCTGCCGCGGGTTCGGCCGGCGCTTGCCATTGTTCGTCGGCGGCGCCGTCGTCGCCTTGGGATGCGTCATGACGCTCCGTGTCGATTCGAGCGCGACCTATTGGGCGGACATCTTCCCCTCCATCCTCTTGCTTTCGCTGGGCATGAGCCTGGCGATCGCACCGTTGACGACCCTCGTCCTCACCTCCGTCGAGTCCGATCGCGCCGGAACGGCGTCTGGTGTCAACAGCGCGGTCTCACGCGCCGGGTCGCTCTTCGCCATCGCCCTGCTCGGCGGCGTCCTGCAGCAGGGCGGTCCTCAGCTGTTCTCAGGATTCCACATGGCGATGGCTGTCGCCGCGGTCGCCTGCGTTCTCGCCACGCTCGCGGTGTTCATTATCGAGCCGGGGCCCCACGTCGACTTCATCCCGCGAGACTGACCCGTTCGGTGTCCGTAATCAGCAGCCGCCAAGGCCGGGAGGAAACAATGAAGAACGAAGACCAATCTATGGGCGGAAGGAGAAAGCCCATGAAGATCCGAACCATCATCGCCGCCACCTGCGCCCAAGAACAGACTCATGCACCGCAGCAATAGCCGCGTCACTCAATCAACCCATCGGCCCGCATGAGAAGAGAAGGAGGCACTTCAAGCCCCAGCGCTTTCGCGGTTTTAAGGTTGACTAACATCTGGACCTTGGTTGGTTGCTCGACCGGAAGATCGGCGGGCTTGGCGCCCTTGAGGATCAGGTTCACGTAGATGGGAGCCTTACGATACATGTGGAGGTAATCGGGACCGTACCCGATCAATGCCCCATCCGCGGCTGCTGCCGGAAAGGCAAAAATCGTAGGCAAGCCTTGCTTCATCGCAGCGTCGATGATCGTTTTTCTTTGTTGGAACGTAAACGGGCTGGGTTGAACGATCAAAAGCTTTGCGCCATTCCGCTTCATCTCCGCAATGACACCGTCCATTTCGGCAAGGTCAGCTATCCCACCGGATCGAAACTTTACACCAACGGCCTCGGCAGCTTCCGCGGTCGCATAATATCGGTTGTGACCATCCGGCCAAGCCGTATACCAAAGATAATCAACAGCGGTTGCTTGCGGCTTGCTGAAGTCCACCGCGAGTTCTACCAACTTCGCGCTCAGGTCGGCCAAAACGTCGCTGAAGCCTGTCGCATTGCGGCCCGGATGCGACAGTTTATCGACCAACCCCATGCCAATAGGGTTTCCCACACTGATAAACAGAATTGGCGTTTTTCCAGCCAGACGGTTTGCTGCCACCGACGCGGTTGAACCACTGGGTATCAACAGTTCGGCGCCACGCTGCAACACGTCAGCTACGGCTTGGTCGGGGTTATCACCGATCCACTCAATGTCGAGCACAACATCTCGACCCTCGAACAGCCCAACCTCGCTCAAGCCCCGCCTGAACGACGCGACCAGCGACTGGTCATAGGCGTTGGAAGGCGAACCAAAAAACAAAAAGCCGATCCGGACCGGGCCTTTGGCTTGCTGCGATTGCGCGGCCAGCGGCAGGGCCGCAGCGATGCCGATGGCCATGATGAACTCGCGCCGCCGCATTGAGCCCCCTTGGGAACGCCGCATCGACGTCGAGAGCCTAGCACCTTGCGACGGGGCGGCGAGTGACAAAGACGGCCAATCGACCCCGGACGCTGCGACCCGATGTCCGCTTCGGGTCATTAAAGTGGTGGCCGATCGTCAGGGCCGCGAACATCAAAGTAGAATGACTTGCCAGGGTCTGGTTTGGGTCATTAGCAGGCGTCGCGAAGGGAAAGCGGATACTTGTCGCTTTCTGATCGCAGTTATCGAACTATTCCCGCGAAGTACGGTTTGGGTCAAACACCTCCGTTTGACACTCGGCCAGTGACTTCCTGTCCTCCCCCACAAGCGGACAATTCCCGGGACGGTCGGCAAGCCTCAAAAGTACCAATTCCGGACTCATGCAGTGCAGTAAATAGCATGATCATTCGATCACCTCGTCGGCGCGGGCGAGGAGCGTCGGCGGCACCTCGAGGCCGAGGGTCTTGGCGGCCTTGAGGTTGACGATGAGCGTGAACCTGGTCGGCTGCTCGACCGGCAGATCGCCGGGTCGCGCCCCCTTGAGAATCCGATCCACGTAATCGGCAGCGCGCCTGTGCATCTCCTCGTAGCTCGGCCCGTACGACGTCAAGCCGCCGGCCTCGACCAGTTCGCGATAGGCGTTCACACTGGGTAGGCGATGTTCGGTGGCGAAATCCATCATGCGTTGGCGGTTATGCAGGAATATCCGGTCGGCGAGGATGAGAAGGCCGTCCGGCTTCTCCTTGACGATCGCGGCAAACGCGGCGTCGAGGTCTTCCGATTTGCGCACCTCACGCGGCTGCAGCTTGATATTCAAAGCCTGTGCCGCGGCGAGCGCCTGGCGCAACGACACCGTATGAAATTCATTCGCGGGATTGAGGAAAAAAGCGACGTGCGCGAGGTGGGGCACGACCTCCCGTAGCAGCTCCAGCCGTTTGCCTTCAAGGTCCGGCGCGATCGCGCTCAGCCCAGTGATGTTGCCGCCGGGCCGCGCCAGGTTCGGCACGATGCCGGTGCTGACGGGATCGCCGATCGCGGCCATGACTACAGGCACCGTCGATGTCGCCTTCTTGGCCGCGAGCGTTGCCGGCGTGCCGGCGGTCACGATTACATCCACGTTGGCGGCGATGAGTTCGGCAATGAGGGCAGGAAACCGCTCGTAACTCCCTTCCGCCCAGCGAAACACGATTTCGACGTTGCGGCCTTCCTCGTAGCCGTGCTCGCGCAGGCCTTCGCGGAACGGTCCGATGAGATTGGCCTCCAGAGCAGCCGTGGAGTTGCCCATGAAGCCAACTCGCGGAATCTTTTTCCCATGCTGCGCGCGAGCAGCGAACGGCCATGCGGCCACCACGCCGCCGAGAAGTGCGACGAAATTCCGCCGCCTCATGAAGGCTTCCCCTCCTGCACAAACTCCAGGCGAGCTGAGGCTATCACATTCAGGGGCGACGCCGCTTGATGCATCACAGCAAAATTTGCCGGCCAATGTCCCAGATGGGTCATTAGGCGACATCGCTGCAGACCGGCTCGACGTCCGCTTCACCCCGGAAGCAGAACACCGCCGGGTGCGTCAGGGATGTCCGTTATGCCAATTGGCGACATACGAGTTGGCGCAGAAAGAAGCCGCCAACTGAGGCGGCCTTTATTTTGCTGTCTGAGCAAAATTGACCATGCTGGATTGCCGAAGCAGTCCATGTTCAGGTCATGGCATCGGAAGCGCACATGCTGACCCCTGAAGAATTCGCCTCTCTGGTTAGGGTCGGTGACTTGTCCGCCTTTCGCGGGCCGCCAGCAGTGATCCGGGCAGAACATAGATACCGACTGATTGCGTTGGGCTATTTGGTCGATCTTGATGGCAGGCTGCGCATGACCACGCACGGGCGACACCGGTTATATGCCGGTCAACTCGCTAGCTGAGGCAGACACGGAACCTTGTTCCCGGCCGGAGAACTACGGGCTTACCCCGCCGGACTTCATGGCCACTTCAACTTCGTCGGCGCACCGCGTGAGGTGTTCATGCAGCCGGTCGAACGTTTCCCGCTTGGTCACATCAGTTGCCAGGTCGCGGATCAACGCGGCCTCAGCGGCATCTCTCCGGAGCTTTTCGAGCGAGGCTTGATAGTCCTTCACGGCGTGGCCTTACTTCGTATGAGTGACGTCGCTATCTTCCCATCAAGCTGCCATAGCTCGACGTCGTGGCCGTCCACTAACCGCTGGGCCTGTTCTTTCGCTGCGTTTTCGTCGTCAGCGTGGATCAGATCAATGCGAGCCTGGACATGGCCGTCCGGGCCCAAGATGAAGGCGCGGTACTCTCTTGTTGTACGCCCCTGAACAGTCAAATTGGCGCAATCGGGGCTCTGCCAGCGTGCTCGGTCACCCAGCGCTCTTGCTGGGGAAATAGCTAGTTAATTCTGCACAGCAAAAACAGGCCAGCAACACCGACCGCTCAATAGGAACGTATCGGGGACCCGCTATCTGCCAATCTCGGAAGTGAACGCGCTCATTCGATCACTGCGTCGGCGCGACCGAGCAGCGTTGGTGGAATGGTTAGGCCAATCGACTTCGCCGTTTTAAGGTTGATCACCAGCTCGAATGTGGTGGGCTGCTCGATCGGGATTTCGCTGGGCTTAGCACCAGCAACGATTTTACTGACGTAAACCGCCAGCCGGCGAAAAAAATTTCTTGAATTAGGCCCATAGGTCAACAGCCCACCACTCTCAGCAAACTCACTCCATCCGGAGATCACCGGTATCCTCCTATCCTTCGCAAACTCGGCCAACCGCGTCCGCTCCAGCATGATCAGATTGTCCGGAACAGCAACGATGCCCTGCGTCTTGCTATCGCTCATGATGCGAAACGCTGAATCAAACTCAGCCGGTGTTCGCACCTGAAGGTATTGCAGCGATATGCCCAGCGCCGCCGCAACTCGCTGGGATTCTGCTACCTCCAAATGTTCGCCAGGGTGGATTGGATTCGTAAGAAGCGTGACATGCGACACGGTCGGAAGTATTTCCTTCATGAGATCAAGCCGCTTACCGTTCAGCTCGACTGCCATATAAGACAATCCGGTAAGATTTTCCTTGCCGTGCGACAGTGTATCTACAAAACCTGCCGCGACGGGATCGCCGCTGAAGGCGAAGACGACCGGTGTCGATTTGACTTTTTCACGAACGACCCGGATTGCCGGGCCAGGCGAGACGATAGCTGAGACGTTTTCGTGCAACAGTTCGTCGATGAGCCCCGACAGCGCCTCGGGCACACCCAACGCCGAGCGAGCGAGCAGGATGATATTGGTGCCTTCGACATAGCCGAGATCACTAAGGCCCGCGCGGAAACTGTCATAATATGAAAAGATGTCGGCAAAGCCTCCGGCGGGCGCGCCGAGAATAATCCAGCCAATTCGCGGTATCTTCCCGGCTTGCTGAGCGCGCACACCGAGCGGCCACGCGGTCGCCACACCGCCAATAGCCGTAATGAACTCGCGTCGTCGCATTGGGTCTTCCGGGGCCGGGCCAGCCGCTGCGCCTAACCTAGCACCCTCTGAGCGGCAACCAAGCATTAATCAGTCAGATGTCCGAGTTGGGTGGCGAGTTCAACGATCGCTGCAACACATTCTGCGAACTTCTCAGCCGCCGTTGATGAAGGTGCAGGTTGCCCAAAATGGCAGTCGTCTATCAAGCGACCTACCGGCAGGCTGGGTAGCCAAAGCGCTTGATTATTTCGCTGCCTGAAATCGGATGAAAGTCGAATGTATCCATGAAATGGTGGGCAGTGACATACTGCTGCAAGGCGGCGTTATAGGTGCTGAGCATTTGCTGCGTGCGGACGGGGCTGATGCCCCTTAGCTTGCTGCCGCCGGCGTGAAACAACAGCGTAGCACCCGGCGAGACGCAGACATTGCGTATCGAAAGGAACATGGTGCAGGCGGATTGACAGTGGCTGTCAATGCGAAAGCGCTCACCGGACGCGTTATACTGCTGTATCACGGACTGGAATTGCGCAAACTCGGCTGGATTGCGCGCACCATAGCCCATGCGCAAGGACGACACGGATCCATCGGCGTAGGCCGGGTGCCCCGCGAAACCACAGAAAGCCACAAGCGCGCCCAACGCGCGTGCCGATTGCTGCCATGTACGCAAGACGCTCCTCCTAAATCGGTTGGATTTCGATTAGCACTTTTGTCCCGCCAGGTCCGTTTGTCTGCTCACCACCGACGTCGAATGGATAGTGCAACAATCCCGGTGATTCCGACTTCGCTACGCCGTCTGATGCTGCTTCAGGAAGGTGCGCGCCCGGTTGATGGTGCGCGCCTTCAGCTCCGGCGGCTCCTTCCAGGGGAACACCGTGATCTCGGCATTCGGGCAGAGCGAAGCGACATCGACCGAAGCCACCAACGGATGCGCGGCGACGTCATCCGGTAGTACCAACATCGACGTCTGGCATGATTTCGCGAAATCGCGCGATACGCTGTACACGAAATCGGGCCGCATGCGGTAAAGGTTGTGCAGATATTGCTCGATGGTCTCCATCGAGACGTCGGGCCGGCGCTCACGCAGCTCCTTGGCCCAAACGGTCTTGCCAGCGTCGTACATGTAATCCGGGTGCGCCGGGTGGTGCCCGACTGGCTGGCTCAATATCGCCGCGGCGACGCGCAGCGGAGCCCGCTCCATCAACTTCATCGCGAACGGGCCGCCGATGCAGTTTCCGAAGAAGGCGAACTTGTCTATGCCGAGATGATCCATCACGCCCAACTGATCGTCGGCGAACGCACCCCAGGGATCGTCGACCGGCACCGGGCCGGTGGACTCGCCGCCCGTGGCGTTGCGCTGGTCCATGGTGATCACGCGGAAGTCGTTCTTGAACTCCTCGGGAATGTTGATCACCGCACGCGCCCAGACGGCAATACAAGAGTTCAAGCCGCCGCCGGGCGTCGCCAGCAGCGGGAAGCCTGAGCCGATCTCGGCGTAGCGGATGCGGACATTGCCCTTCTCGTAGAAGCCGACCTTGGCGCCGGCCGGCAATCCCGGAACCGCCCCCGCCGGCTGCGCTTGCGCGAACACTTGCGGCATTGCGCTTGCCGCCGCGGCGGCAGCACCGGTTGCAAGAACGGTGCGTCGGCTCGAATCGATCATCGGCTACTCCCTTGTCGCTGCACGCCTTCCGTGCGACCGGCGCCCAGCACTTGGGCCGTCGCAACTGTTCCAAGGGTATTTTGAGCGCTCTATTCGATTGTACCACAGCGCAATTGCGCGCGGCAATCGTGGCCGACGTCGCCGATCCGGCAGGGCATCAATAGACCAAAGAAAAGCCGCCCGAGGGCGGCTCCCAGACTGGAGGCGGCGTGATCCGCCTCAGCTCGTCAGCACTGTTTCGGTGTGTTCGACCTCGGGGGGTGCTGCGAAATATTGCCCGACCAGGGCGCGCCACGCCGTGAAGTCTTCCGAACCGCGGAAGTCGACGGTGTGGTTTTCCAGCGTCTCCCACTTCGCCATCAGCCGGTAGCGCGACGGTTTTTCAATCGACTTGTGCAGTTCGAAGCCCTTGCCGCCCTTGGCGCGCAGGAACAGCGGACGCGCCTTGGCAACGGCGGCCTCAAAATCCTTCTCGGTGCCGGGCTTGACGTCGATTTGTGCAATTTCGGTGATCATCGGGGATGCGCCTTCTCATGGGAATGGGTGTGTCTAACCCGGCCAGCCCAAAAGAAAAAGGCGCCTCGCGGCGCCGTCACATCAACCGTCCTGGCAAGCTCAGTGGAACAAAAGCACGGTGCCGAAGACCATCATCGCGCAGCCGACAAAGAAGATGGCAGGCCAGCGCGTTCTACGCTGATCGTAACGCCCCTGCGCACGGCGCTCGACGATCAGCGCCGCCTCGTATTCTTCCGAGGTCGAGAACATGCAGGCGAAACCGCCACGGGCGGAAGCTGCGGCCGCTTCGAGCGACGTCAGGGCAGCTTGGGAAGTTCGCCGACCAATCGATTCCATACCTCAAATGATATGGATCGATGGTAAACGCGGGGTTACCGCGGCCATAGCGTTTTCCAGCAAAAGCCTGCCCCGGACTTGATCCGGGGTGGGCACCGGTTCGCGTAAAGAAAACGCGTCAAAACAAAAGACTATGCCGTGGCCGGCTGTGGCTTTGCGGGCGCAGAAAGCCCCGCCGTTTTGCGCCGCCAGTTCTCCAGCGACAACGGCAGCTCTTCCGCGGCCTCGACGCGATTGCGGCCGCTGCGCTTGGCCTGGTAGAGCGCCGTATCGGCGGCCGCCAGCAGCACCTCGAGTTCGGTACCCGCCGGTCCGCCGGCGACGCCGATGCTGACGGTGGTGTCGACCGGGCCTTCCTCGCAAACGATGCCGGAAGACTCGAACGCCTCACGCACCCTTTCGGCCACGATCACGCCCTCTTCCAGCGAACACGGCAGCAGCGCGGCGAACTCCTCGCCGCCAATTCGTCCCGACAGATCGCTGATGCGCAAATTGCTGACCACGACGGTCGAGAACAGTTTGAGGATCTCGTCGCCGGCGGGATGGCCGAAACGATCGTTGATCGACTTGAAGTGATCGATGTCGAAGATCATCACCGTCACCGGCCGGCCGGCATTGGCCTCGCGTTCGATCACCCGCGAGCAGGCTTCGGCAAAGCCGCGGCGGTTGAACATCCCGCTCAACGGATCGATCGACGCCGCCGTCTTGTGCACGGTCACCGCGCGGTCCGACACCAGCATGAAGATGACGAACACGGTGCCGATCGCATACAGCACCAGTTCGATCGAGAACGCCGTCACCCAGACGCTGCTGGAGAAGGTCTCGTCATGCGCTCGCAGGAGATCGCCGAGCAGGATCGGCAGCATCAGCACGGCTCCGTGCAGGACCGGCACCGCGATCGTCGGCCAGCGGCTGTGCATGGTACGGCGCCGCTCGTTCCACAATTCGGAGGCCGTCAACGCGGCATAGATCGCGACGATGGCCGCGCCAATTGTCAGGCGCATCGCGGAATCGCCGGGTGGCAACACCACGACCGTGCCGATCCAGGCGATCGCGCCAAGCACCAGCCCCGGCAGATTTGGCTTGCGGCCGAGAAACACGCGCGCGGCGTTCCAGACCATGCCGCAGGCGATGAAGCCGACGGCGTTCAGCGCCAGCGACACCGTGTCGCCGAGCCTCGCACCGCCAATGGTCCAGATCGCAACCGAGGCGGCGCCGAGCAGATACGCGGTCCCCCACCATTTCAGTGCCGGAATATTCTCCTGCCTGCCAAAGAACATCAGCATGGCCCCGAGCATGCCGGCGACCAATGTGGCAAACAGATAGAGCGTGGAGGTATCGAACGACATGAGCTCACCTAAACGCGTGTGATGCAACTGTTACGGCGTTTAAAAAAACAATTACGCGCCATCGCAAGCCGGGACACTAGGGTCCCCGGGTTCCAAATCCGTTTGGGCGCGCATGCAAGTTTTCGAGAAAACTGGGGTAATTGATAAGTAAATAGAAAGCAAAAGAGGGCGCCAATAGGCACCCTCTTTTCATTCTGATGAATGCAGCAATCGCTGCAAATTTTAGCGAAGCGATTAGCGCTTCGAGAACTGGAACGACTTGCGCGCCTTCGCCCGGCCGTACTTCTTGCGCTCCACGGTGCGGGAGTCGCGGGTCAGGAAGCCGCCCTTCTTCAGCACGCCGCGCAGATCCGGTTCGAAGTTCGTCAGCGCCTTCGAGATGCCGTGACGCACGGCACCCGCCTGGCCCGACAGACCGCCGCCGGCGACCGTGCAGATGACGTCGTACTGGCCGGCACGTGCGGCTGCGACCAGCGGCTGCTGGATCAACATCCGCAACACCGGACGGGCGAAATAGACTTCGACTTCACGGGTGTTGACGACGATCTTGCCGGCGCCCGGCTTGATCCAGACGCGGGCAACCGCGTCCTTGCGCTTGCCGGTGGCATAGGCGCGGCCGTATTTGTCGATCTTCTTGACGTATTTCGGCGCTTCGGGAGCCGCCGGCTTGAGCTGCGACAACTGTTCGAGAGACTGCATGGTGTCGGACATCTTATGCGGCCCTCATGTTCTTGCGATTCATCGAAGCGATATCAACCTTCTCGGGCTGCTGAGCTTCATGCGGATGTTCGGCTCCCGGATAAACGCGCAGATTGCCCATCTGCACACGGCCGAGCGGACCGCGCGGGATCATGCGCTCGATGGCCTTCTCGACCACGCGCTCGGGGAAGCGACCCTCGAGGATCGACTTCGCGGTGCGTTCCTTGATACCGCCGATAAAGCCGGTGTGCTTGTAATAGACCTTCTGTTCGCGCTTGCGACCGGTGAGCACGACGTGCGCCGCATTGATGATGACGACATGGTCGCCGCAATCGACGTGGGGCGTGTAGATGGGCAGATGTTTGCCGCGGAGCCGCATGGCGACAAGGGAGGCGAGCCGGCCGACCACCAAACCCTTGGCGTCGATCAGCACCCACTTCTTCGTCACCTCGGCGGGCTTTGCCGAAAACGTTTTCATGTGAGGAAATCCGTGAAAATGGAAATCGGCGCCAAGCGCGCCGAACTGCGCGGGTTTCTAGATAAGCCCTGCGTGTTCGTCAATCCCGATCGATGTAAATTACGACAGCAAAAACAATAGCTTATAAATATGGTGCTATATTACCGTACAAAAGCCTATTTGTTTGGAATGGAATAGGTCGCGATCACATGCGCGATCGGATCGGGCGACGTCCCTGACAGCAGATTGACCTCGCCGACCGCGAGCCGCTTGCCCAGCTTCAATATCCTGGCGGCCGCCAGCACATCCTGGCCGGGCTGGCCTTTGCGCAGGAAGTTGATGTTGAGATTGGTGGTCACGGCGAGCCCAACCGGGCCGATCGCCGAGAGCAGCACCACATACATCGCGAAATCAGCCATCGCCATCAGCGTCGGCCCCGACACCGTTCCGCCCGGGCGCAGCATCCGCTCGCTGTAGCGCTGGCGCAGCAGGCATGTCTCGCCATCGGCGCTTTCGATGGTGATCTCGCCGTCGCTGAACGCCTGCGGGAATTCCTCCCGGAGGAACTTCTCCAGTTCAGCCACGCTCATTTTCGCTGCCGCCATGTCGTCCCCTGCCCTCGCTTCAGGGAGCCTGTTACATTAAGTTGTCATCAAGGCCCAAACGGAAATCTAAGCAAAAATCCAAGTGAATATCCAAAGTGAAGACCTTGGAGTGGTAATTTCAGATGCCCGCCCAGACTGCCCGCACCTCAGCACCACCATCGCCGATCCTGCTGCGTGAAACCATCGGCAGTATCGCCGTGCTCACGCTCAACCGGCCCACGGCGCGCAACAGCCTGTCGGAAGACCTGATCGCCGAGCTGCATGGCGCGCTGAAGGACATTCATGACGACAAGAAAGTGCGCGCCCTTGTCATCGCAGCCAACGGCCCGGCCTTTTCCGCCGGGCACGACATGAAGGAATTGACCGCGCGCCGCACCGACGCCGATCGCGGCCGCGCCTATTTCGCGCAGATCATGAACGCCTGCAGCGCGATGATGCAGGCGATCGTGCATCTGCCGAAGCCCGTGGTCGCCGCCGTACAGGGGATAGCGACCGCCGCCGGTTGCCAGCTTGTCGCAAGCTGCGATCTCGCGGTGGCATCGGATGCCGCAAGCTTCGCCACACCCGGCGTCGATATCGGCCTGTTTTGTTCGACGCCGATGGTGGCATTGTCGCGCAACGTTCCGCGCAAGCGGGCGATGGAAATGCTGCTCACCGGCGAGCCGGTTGACGCAGCGACCGCGAAAGATCTCGGCCTCGTCAACCGCGTCGTTGCCGCAGGCCAGGAACGCGACGCCGCGATCGCCCTGGCCGAGAAGGTCGCACTCAAATCCGCCTACACCGTGAAACTGGGCAAGGAAGCGTTTTACCGTCAGGCGGAAATGAGCCTCGCCGATGCCTATCGCTACGCGGCAGAGGTGATGACGGAAAACATGATGGCGCGCGATGCCGAGGAAGGCATCGGCGCCTTCATCGAAAAGCGCGAGCCGAAGTGGCAAGATAAATAGAAACCAGTTTTTCGTCATTGCGAGCGAAGCGAAGCAATCCATGCCAAGCAAAGAAAGAATGGATTGCTTCGTCGCTTCGCTCCTCGCAATGACGCGATGGACACCGATTCGCAAATGAACCACGATGCCTACGACGACAATTACATTCGCGGAATCCTCAACGGCGTGAAATCGATCGCGATGGTCGGCGCCTCGCCGGTCAATGTGCGGCCGAGCTATTTCGCTTTCAAATATCTGGCGCAGCGCGGCTACGACATGATTCCGGTCAATCCCGGTCACGTCGGCAAGAGCCTGCTCGACAAGCCCTTTGTCGCTTCGCTTGCCGATATCGGCCGCCCCGTCGACATGATCGATATCTTCCGCAACTCCAGCCACATCATGCCGGTCGTCGACGAGGCCCTGAAATTGTCGCCGCTGCCGAAAGTGATCTGGATGCAGCTCGGTGCGCGCGACGATGCCGCGGCGGCGAAAGCCGAAGCCGCCGGCATCAAGGTTGTGATGAACCGTTGTCCGAAGATCGAATATGGGCGGTTGTCGTCGGAGATTTCGTGGATGGGGGTCAATTCGCGCACGCTCAGCTCGAAACGCGCGCCGATCCCGACACAGGGCATGCGCCTGTCACTAAACCGTACCAGTGTCGGCGGCGGCGAAACTGCGGCATCAGACCGCGCGGCGAAAAACAAGAACGAATTGACATGAGGTCAATGCAAAATAATTGTTTCGACAAGGTAGTGTAAAGAAGCACGCTTGTTTCCAGTCCAATATGTGATCTACCCAACTTGACGGCAGACGCGGCTGCGATAAGCATGCCGCGCTTTTTGATCAGCAAGAACAGGACGAACAGAATGACCGATCGTCACCCGGGATTTTCAACCCTTGCCGTGCATGCAGGCGCGCAGCCCGACCCCACCACCGGGGCACGCGCGACGCCGATCTATCAAACCACGTCGTTCGTGTTCAACGATGCCGATCACGCCGCCTCGCTGTTCGGCCTGCAGGCATTCGGCAACATCTATACCCGCATCGGCAACCCGACAAACGCGGTGCTCGAAGAGCGCGTCGCGGCTCTTGAAGGCGGCACCGCAGCGCTTGCGGTCGCGTCCGGCCACGCAGCCCAGGTCGTGGTGCTGCAACAACTGATGATGCCCGGCGACGAGATCATCGCCGCGCGCAAACTCTACGGCGGATCGATCAACCAGTTCACGCATGCGTTCAAGAGCTTCGGCTGGAACGTCGCGTGGGCCGACCCCGATGATGTCAGCAGCTTTGAGCGCGCGGTTACGCCGCACACCAAGGCGATCTTCATCGAATCGATCGCCAATCCCTCCGGCAGCGTCACCGATATCGAGGCGATCGCAGCGGTCGCACGCAAGGCCGGCGTGCCCCTGATCGTCGACAACACGCTGGCGACGCCCTATCTGATCCGCCCGATCGATCACGGAGCCGACATCGTCGTGCACTCGCTGACGAAGTTTCTGGGCGGGCACGGCAATTCGATCGGCGGCATCATCGTCGACGCCGGCACCTTCGACTGGTCGAAGGACAACAAATATCCGATGTTGAGCGAACCGCGTCCCGAATATCACGGCATCAGGCTCCAGGAGACGTTTGGCAATTTCGCCTTTGCGATCGCCTGCCGCGTGCTCGGCCTGCGCGACCTCGGTCCCGCGCTGTCGCCGTTCAACGCGTTCATGATCCTCACGGGTATCGAAACGCTGCCGTTGCGCATGCAGAAGCATTGCGAGAATGCGAAGGCGGTCGCGGAATTCCTCGCCGGCCATTCCGCGGTGGCGGCGGTGAATTACGCTGGTCTCGCGAGCGACAAGTACAACAACCTCGCGCGCAAATATGCGCCGAAGGGCGCCGGCGCAGTGTTCACCTTCAGCCTCAAGGGCGGCTATGACGCCGGTGTCAGCCTGGTGTCGAACCTGAAACTGTTCTCGCATCTGGCCAATGTCGGCGACACCCGTTCGCTGGTGATCCACCCCGCCTCGACCACGCACAGCCAGCTCGACGACGCCGCGAAAACGAAGGCGGGCGCGGCTCCCGACGTGGTGCGGCTCTCGATCGGCATCGAGGACAAGGACGATCTGATCGCGGATCTGGAACAGGCCCTGACGGCCTAATGTTCTCATTGCAGGATACCCCACAGTCTCATGTCGGCCTTGAACCGGGCATCGACGCGAAGGCGCAGCATCAGGAAAGACGTGGCTGGCCGGGACAATCTAGCGCGTCCGAAGATGCGCTTCGCGCTCTTGCCCGGCCATGACGGTTTCAGGCCACGGATCCCCCCCCCGGTCACGCTCTGGCGGCACCTGCTCCCAGGCATCCATTTGACCTGATATCAGGAGCCTCTCGTTAACGCTCATTCCGGCATAAAGTGGCATTAATCGGCCCTCTATGATTCGGAGCAAAACGATGTTGCGCTGGATAGTGCCATTTCTGACCGCGGTATTCGCGGTCGGGACCGCTGCCGCCACCGATGCACCCGTCGCAACCAAAAGCGCCGTCAATCGTGCCGCCAGCAAATTGCCGCCGGGGCTTCCCCGTGCCCACTACAAATACCGGACCACGATTGCACCCGCCGCGGTGCCCAATGGCCGCCGGGTCTATGTCGAAGAAGAGCCGGAGTTGCTGTTCACGCCAACGGACCCCAGCGTGCCTTATATCCCGCCGCTGGCCGGCAGCGCGTTGCTGCCGGGATCGTCGGCGCTTCCGGGCTATTATGGGCGTGCGTTCGATTACGACTATCAAGGCCCCTATTATGGCGGCCCGTATCTCAGCTACTGGTATCGCCTGCCCTATGCCTGCGGCGTTTACGGGTATTGCTAGGCCGCACGTTCGTGCAACACATCGGACCATGAACGTGGCAAGGGCTCCGCAAAACACCAAAGGGCCAAGCAAGGCGTCGGGGTCAGCCAACACGATCACCGCCGATCTGGTCGCCGTTCTCGTCGCCGTGACCGACGGCGAACCGAAAATCATGACCATCGCCAATGCGAGCGCGTTGCCGAGCGGCCCGTTCGAATTCGCGCACCGCTCGCTGCAATCGGGCCTGCGGGCGTGGGTCGAAAAGCAGACCGGCCATCCGCTCGGCTATGTCGAACAATTGTACACTTTTGCCGATCCCGGACGCACCGGAGATGCGCAGGCGCCGCACAGCGTCTCGATCAGCTATCTCGGCCTGACCCGCGAGGATCAGGTCGGCGAGGGTTTTGAAGCCCACTGGTCCGGCTGGTACGACTATTTCCCCTGGGAAGATCATCGTTCCGGCCCACCAGCCCTGATTGCGAAGATGCTGACGCCGCGGCTGCGGGCATGGGCGAAATCAGCCGCCTCGGCTCCACTGCAGCGTGAACGCTGGCAGCGCGCCGCCATCACCTTCGGTCTGGACGATCGCGAGTGGAATGAGGAACTCATCCTGCAACGCTATGAGTTGCTCTACGAGGCTTCGCTGATCCCCGAGGCTGTTCGTGACAATGGAGGCTCGGCGCCCATCGTGCCCGGCCGCGCGATGACATCCGATCATCGCCGCATTCTCGCGACCGGAATTGCGCGACTGCGTGCCAAGATCAAGTACCGTCCCGTCGTGTTCGAGCTGATGCCGGCGGAGTTCACCCTGCTGCAACTGCAACGCAGTGTTGAGGCGCTTGCAGGCCGCTTGGTCCACAAGCAGAATTTTCGCCGCTTGATGGAACAGCAACAACTCGTTGAGGAAACTGGCGCAATCGCCGCCGACACGGTCGGGCGGCCGGCAAAACTATTCCGCTTCCGGCATGCCGTTTTGGCCGAACGGGCGATTGCCGGCACGAAACTCCCGCTCTCGCGCTCTTGACTTCGATTATGCTCAGGATAAGTATAAGCCATGATATGCTCACGGAGAGTATAAATGGCCAATCTGAATACCAACGCACTCGCCCGCACCTCGCAGCTCTATGACAGGGTCAAACGGGTCATCCCGCCGCCGGAATGGGCCGTCTTCGCCGACGACGTCGACGCCATCCTCGAATTGAAGCGACAACGCAACGCCGTCATCCTGGCGCACAATTACCAGACGCCGGAGATCTTCCACGGCGTTGCCGACATCGTGGGCGACAGCCTGCTGCTCGCGCGCGAAGCCACCAAGGTCGACGCCGACATCATCGTGCTCGCCGGCGTCCACTTCATGGCCGAGACCGCCAAGCTGCTCAATCCGGAAAAGACCGTCCTGATTCCCGATTTGGCCGCCGGCTGCTCGCTGGCCGATTCCATCACCGCGCAGGACGTGCGGCTGATGCGCCAGCGTTATCCCGGCGTGCCCGTCATCGCCTACGTCAACACGTCGACCGCGGTGAAGGCGGAATCCGACATCTGCTGCACATCGGGCAACGCGCTCAAGGTCGTTGAATCGCTTGGCGCCGAGCGCGTCATCATGCTGCCTGACGAGTACCTGGCGCAGAACATTGCCAAACAGACCGACGTGAAGATCATCGCGTGGAAAGGCCATTGCGAAGTGCACGAGTTGTTCACGCCGTCCGACGTCAGGCAACTGCGCGAAAATCACCCCGGCGTCACCATCCTCGCCCATCCGGAGTGCCCGCCCGAGGTCGTGGCGGAAGCCGACTTTTCCGGCTCGACGGCTGCGATGTCGGATTTTGTCAGCAAGCGGCGCCCACCCCGGGTCGTGCTGCTGACGGAGTGCTCGATGAGCGACAACGTCGCGGTGCTTCATCCCGATGTCGAGTTCATCCGGCCGTGCAATCTCTGCCCGCACATGAAGCGGATCACGTTGAAAAACATCCGCCACGCGCTCGAGACCGGTCAGCACCAGGTGACGATCGATCCTGGGATCGCCGAGGCCGCCCGACGTTCGGTCGAAAGGATGCTCGCGCTATGAACACCGACATTTCAATGCTGGCTAACCATCCGGTGATTATCGGCGGCGGTGCCGCCGGATTGATGACGGCGCTGCATCTGGCGCCGGAGCCGGTCATACTGCTGTCGAAAGCCCCGCTTGGTGCGGAAGCGTCGAGCCTGTGGGCACAGGGCGGACTCGCAGCCGCGATGGGCGATGACGACGACCCTGCCCTGCATTTGACGGACACCATCGCCGCAGGCGCAGGCCTTTGCGACGAGGCCGTCGTCAGCCGGATCGTTCACGCGGCGCCCGCCGCGGTCGAAAATCTCGCGCGGCTCGGCGTCGCGTTCGACCGTCGGCCGGACGGCGGATGGCGGCTCGGCCTCGAAGCCGCGCACGGCCGGAACCGGATCGTTCATGCCACCGGCGACGGCACCGGCCGCGAGATCATGCGTGCGCTGATATCGGCGGTGCGCCGCTGTCCGTCGATCACGCTGCTCGAAGGTGTCGAGGCGCGCAGGCTGATCGTCGAGGATAACGCCATCAAGGGCGTGCTCGCCGTGAACGAACACGGCCCGCTCGTGATCGATACCGGCCGCGTCGTCATCGCGACCGGCGGCGTCGGCGGTCTTTTTGTCGATAGCACAAACCCTGCCGGCTGCTTCGGTCAGGGGCTTGCGCTGGCGGCACATGCCGGCGCGCAGCTTTCCGATCTCGAATTCATCCAGTTTCACCCGACCGCTTTCGACGGGCCGTCGCGCCCGATGCCGCTGCTCACCGAAGCCATTCGCGGCGACGGCGCAACTTTGATCGACGAAACCGGCCAACGTTTCATGGCGGACGAGCCTGGCGCCGAACTCGCGCCTCGCGACATCGTCGCGCGGGCGGTCTGGCGCCACCGCGCGGCTGGGCATCGCGTCTTCCTCGATGCACGGATACATCCGGGGCCGGAGTTTGCAAAACGCTATCCGGTCATCTCTGCGTTCTGCAAGATGGCCGGGATCGATCCCGCGACCGATCCAATTCCGGTCCGGCCCGCGGCTCATTACCACATGGGCGGCATCGCCGTTGATATCGAAGGCCGCAGCAGCGTGGATGGCCTCTGGGCCTGCGGCGAGGTCAGCCGGACCGGTCTGCACGGCGCCAACCGCTTGGCCAGCAACTCGCTGATGGAAGCGATCGTATGTGCGCGATGGGCAGCGGAAAGCGTCAAGGGCGCGAGCCGCAGCCCATTGAGAGCGCGAGTAACCGATACGCCGCTCCCCGCGTCCGACCCGTCGATCGTGCGGCCGATCCTGTCACGAGGTCTCGGCGTGCTCCGTGACCGACACGCGATTGGACGTGCCATCCGCGGCCTTTATCCGATCGCGAACCAGGGTGACGCGGCATCCGATCCGGCGCTGGTCGGATTGATGATCGCCGTCGCCGCTTACCGGCGCGAGGAAAGCCGTGGCGGCCACTACCGGACGGATTTTCCCGACACTCTGCCCTCGGCCGTACCGTCATCGATGACCCTTGCGGACGCGCTCGACGCCGCCCGCGAGATCGTTGAATCCGAATCTCTTCCCCTCAGGAGTGCAAGGCCATGACGCTGAATCCTCTTTTGCCGATCATGTACGAACCGCTGGTCCGAACTGCTTTGCTCGAAGACCTCGGGCGTGCCGGCGACATCACCGCCGATGCGATCGTCCCTGCCGACAAGCAAGCCGCACTGGTTCTCAGGGCACGCCAGCCTGGCGTCGTCGCCGGGCTCGACATCGCCCGCTGTGCCTTTCAGTTGGCTTCACCTGCAATCAGGCTCATCGCCGAGCGGCCCGACGGCAGCGTTGTCACGCCGGGAGAGGTCATCGCCACCATCGACGGGCCCGCAAGAGGTTTGTTGACCGCCGAACGGACAGCGCTGAACTTTCTCTGTCACCTGAGCGGCGTTGCAACGGCGACCGCCTCGCTCGTCACCGCCGCGCAGGGAACGCGGGCACGCATCGTCTGCACCCGCAAGACGACACCCGGACTTCGCGCGCTCGAGAAATATGCGGTCCGCGCCGGCGGCGGCAGCAATCACCGCTTCGGGCTCGACGACGCCATTCTGATCAAGGACAATCACATCGCGCTTGCCGGCGACATCCGCACCGCGATCGAGCGCGCGAAAGCGCATGCGGGGCACCTCGTCAAGATCGAGGTCGAGGTCGATACATTGCTGCAGCTCGAACAGGTGCTGGCGCTCGGCGTGGACGCGGTTCTGCTCGACAATATGACGGTAGACGAACTCCGGCAGGCCGTCGCCATGACCGGCGGCCGTGCAGTCACCGAGGCTTCCGGCCGCATCACCGCCGCAAGCGCCAAGGCAATCGCGGCGACCGGCGTCGATCTGATTTCGGCCGGCTGGCTGACGCACAGTTCGGCCGCGCTCGACATCGGGCTCGATTATCTCGAACTCAATCGAAAGGCGGCCTAGAGCCTTTTCGGTTCTGATTGAATCAGAACCGGGCTCTATTCTTTTGTTTTGACGCGTTTTCTTTACGCGAACCGGTGTCCACTTCGCTCGAAAACGCTATAGGGTCAGGACTCATTGACCGACAAACTGGACACGGAACGGGATCGTCTTCAATCTCGGTGAGATTACCTTGACAGCTTGCCAGCCCCGCTGCCGATGATTTTCGCCAAGGAAGAGGCTCACGATGAGCATCACCATTACCGCCTTTGAACGGTCACCCGATGGCGGCAAGGGACTGGCGCGTGATACGCGCGTTCGCTGGGCGCTTGAAGAAGTGGGCCAACCCTACGAGGTTCGCCTTGTTTCGTTTCGTGCGATGAAGGAACCCGCGCATCGGGCGCTTCATCCTTTCGGCCAGATTCCGACCTATCAGGAAGGCGATCTCGCCCTGTTCGAGACAGGGGCGATCGTCTTCCATATCGCCGAGCACCATGCAGGCCTGCTGCCGGACGATGCCAATGCCCGGGCGCGCGCGATCATGTGGATGTTTGCCGCGCTCAATACGGTGGAGCCGCCGATCCTCGAGCTCACAACCGCCAGGATCCTGGAGGGCGACAAGCCCTGGAGTAAGGAGCGCCTGCCTCTGGTTCTGGATCGCATCCGCGACCGGCTGGACCAACTTTCCGGTCGTCTGGGCGATGCCGACTGGCTCGATGGTGCATTCAGCGCGGGTGACCTGATGATGGTCTCGGTTCTGCTCAGGTTGAAACCATCGGGCATTCTCGACGAATATCCGAACCTGGCCAGCTATGTCGCCCGCGGCGAAGCGCGGCCCGCCTACAAGCGGGCTTTCGATGCTCAATTGGCGGTTAACACCGGCAAGCCGCCGACCGGCTGATTGCGGGTGCAGCGTCAGGGCTTGGCCGTGTGAACCGCCTTGCCCTCGCGCGCCAGCCGGTTATTGCGCTGGACCACCGAATAGGTCGCAAGCGCAAACAAGATCACCAACCCCTGGATCGACAGCGCTTCCATCGACGGGTTAAGGCCGATCATGCTGAGAAACGCAGAGCCCTTCACTTCGGTGACCGAAATGATCGACTGCTCCTGGAATTCCTGCACGGCCTCGCCGATGAATTTGATCGCCATCGCAAACAGGAAAGCGGAGGTGATGATGAATAGCGGCCGCAGCGGAATTTTCTGCGCGATCATATTGATGAAGTAAAACAGCACGACCAGCCCGACGGTCGCGGCGGCCAGACCCGCGAAAAGCCCGGCGCTCCATCCACCTTCGGTCGTCGCCAGCGCGTTGATGAACAGCACGGTCTCGGCGCCCTCGCGGAATACGGCGAGGAATGCCAATGCGCCGACCGCCCACACCGTGTCCTGCGCCAGCGCCGTGTCGGCCTTGTGTGCCAGATAATCCTTCCAGCCTTGCGGGTCCTGCTTCACCATCAGCCAGCCGCTGACATAGAGCATCAGGCCGGCGGCGATGAGAATGATGATGCCTTCGAGGATATCGCTGTGCTCACCGGAATTGAGCACCGCAAACAGCCAGGCGGCGATGATGCTGGCGCCCACAGCCGCGAGCGCGCCGCCGTAGAGCGCCTGGATGCGATGAGCGGCGCCCGATTTGGTCAGATAGCCCGCCAACGCGGCGATCACCAGCATGGCTTCGAGCCCCTCGCGGAGCAGAATGACGGCGGCCTGGATGAATGCTGAAGACATGAAACGAACTCGCAGATTTTCTTCGTTTTATCGTTCGGGCGGTTCAAGTAAAGCAGGCAGGTCTTACACAAACCCGTCAAAGTGCTCGCGCAGCGGCAAAACCCCTGCAAACCGCGGACTTCCTGCGATCAAGGCAGATTAAATTCGTTCAATTTCAGCCGGGCTGCCCGACCGGCAGAACCAGCTTCTGCGGACCCTGCGCCGTGCGGCGCGCGACCAGCCGTTCGGTCTGAAGAACCGCCAGCGTCAGCACCACGATCGCAACGGCCTGATGGGTCAGAGCGAGATCGATCGGCACCTGATGCAACAGCGTGAGGATGCCGAGCGTCGCCTGCAGGCCGATCGCCGCCGCCAGCCACCATGCACCGCCGATCACGGCCGTTCCGGCGCGCGAACGAACGGCATCGACCGCGTGCAGGATCGCCAGCACCAGCAGCGCATAAGCGGTCATGCGATGCTCGAACTGTACAGTCAGCGTATTGTCGAACAGATTGCGCCACCACGGCTCCTCGAACCACAGCCGCGCCGCGGATGGAATGAAGGCGCCGTCGATGTCGGGCCAGGTGTTGTAGACCCTGCCCGCGCGCAGGCCCGCGACCAGCGCGCCGAAATAAAGCTGCACGAAGGTCAGCACCAGTAACAGCACGCCGGTGATTTTTAGGCGCGACGGCGCTGTTGGCAGCGGCCGGTCCGTCAACCGCCGCAGCGTCCAGACGATCGCAGCGAAGATCAGCAGCGCCAGCACCAGATGCGTCGCCAGCCGATATTGGGATACCTCGACCCGCTGCGACAGGCCCGAGGCCACCATCCACCAGCCGACCGCGCCCTGCAGCGCGCCTAGCCCGAAGATCATCCACAGCCGCCGCTTCAACTCGCCGTTCAAAACGCCGCGCCACAGGAAGAACAGGAACGGCAGCAGATAGACCGCGCCGATCACGCGCCCGAGCAGCCGATGGCTCCATTCCCACCAGAAGATGGTCTTGAACTCGGCGAGCGACATGCCGGCATTGAGTTCCCGGTATTGCGGGATGGCCTTGTAGCCCTCGAACGCCTGCGCCCATTGCGCATCGGTGAGTGGCGGCAAGGCGCCGGTGACAGGTTTCCACTCGACGATCGACAATCCGGATTCCGTCAGCCGCGTAGCGCCGCCGACCAGCACCATGATCGCGATCAGGGCGGCAACCGCAAACAGCCACCATTTGACGGCGCGGAGCTGCGGAGCTTGCTGGGTGGAAATACCGGTCATCTAACCCGTCTTGAATCCTGTCTTGAAGTCTGCTTGGAACCTGCGCTTGATTGAATTGGCGCGCCCCTTATAGTCCGCCCCTTCCCGCACGCAAGCCGCGCGACGGCACACGAGTTTCACATATCCGCCATGACGATACGCAGCCGCAAATTCTTCGGTACCATCGCCCTTCTGGTGCTTGTCGTGGCGTGGTCGCTGATGGGAATGACGATCGCACAGACGCCGTGGCTAGCCAGTTCAGGCCTGCTGCAGGCGATCTTCTATGTCGTGGCCGGTATTGGATGGGTGCTGCCGGCGATGCCGATCGTGAGCTGGATGTCGCGGCCGGATGTCCCAAACGCTTGAGCTCACAAGCGCTTAAACTCACAGGCGCCTAGACCCAATTGTCCCGCGTCGGCCGCACCGGCGGGAAATTCATTCCGGTCAGGATCACCCGCATCATGCGCAGCGATCGCTGCCGTCCGTCCCAGGTGACGCGCGGCAGCGTGTGCAAATTAGTACGTCCCCTCGCCTCGACGATGCCCGGAATGGTGGACACCGCGCTGGCGAAACCCGCTTCTTGTGCCATCACCACATGCTGGCGGCCCCAGGATTCGCGATCACCGAAGGGATAGGCGAAATGCCTGATCGCGCGATGAAAGGCCGCTTCCGCCACCGCCTTGCCCATCGCGATCTCCCGCTGTGCGTCAGCGTCCTTCAGGTTCGACAGCGACGGGTAGTTCACCGAGGCGCTGCCGATCGTCACCAGCGGATCGGCGGCGAGCTTCGCCAGATCGTCCCAGTCCATCGATGCGTCGCGCGACAGAGCTGCGAGGTCGACCGAGTAACGCGTGCAGAGGTCGTGGATGGCGAATGACAGATCCGGCGGCGTCAGCGTCCGCATCCAGCTCGCGAGAAATTCGTAGGCCTGATATTTTTCCTCCGTGCTTGCAGTCGTGAAGTCCCGCTCCTTGCGATCGATGACGAGGCGCAAGCGATCTTCGCGCGCGATCAATTCCTCGAGCGCGAGCCACCACGCTTCGCCAACCCCATCCGGAAACGCGGTCGGAAGATAGATCGTGAAGGGAACTCCGTATTTCCTCAGCACGGGGTAAGCCGAAAGCATCACGTCCTTGTAGCCGCCATCGAAGGCCAGGCTGACAAACCGCCTTGGCGTCGGCAACGTGACCGCGCGGCGGCACACATCGTCCATCGAGATGACATCGAATTTCCAGCGCTTTAAGGCCCGTATCGTCCGGTCGAGAAATTGCGGCGTGATTTCGCTGGATCTGCGCGGCTGAAACCGCCGGGATTGGCGCGGACGCACGCGCTCGAAGCGCAGCACCACGCCGGCACCGCCGGTCTGGCGCTGCCGCGCGCGCGCATAGAAGCTGAAATAAGCGAGCTCCATCCGGGCCCGCTTCAAAATGCCGTTGTCCGATGCCAACGTTCCGTCCCCAAATACGGTCGCGCGCGCCCAGCCGCGGCCGCATTGTATTACTCTTTGTTGACATTTCCCTGCGAAGGTCGGCCAAAGCCGAAAATTGTAAACAATTTCCTTTAACACGGGTTCTGCGATGACCATGGCTGCCGCGATCGAAGGCCGGACGGCGGATGCGAGAACCTGGTCGAAAGCAAGCCGCATCGCCAGCGTCGATATCGTTCGCAACCTCGCTTCGACTGAGATGACCTGGCGCGGCCTGGAACAACAATTCTGCACGCCCTATCAACGCTTCGATTTCCTACGCGCCTGGCAACGAGAGGTCGGTGAGCGCGAGGGCCTTGCCCCCTTCATCGTGATCGCGTTCGATGCGGAGCGCCAGCCGCTGTTGCTGCTGCCGCTCGCGCTTAGGCAAGCCTATGGCGCGCGCTGCGTGCATTTCATGGGCGGCAAGCATTCGACCTTCAACATGGCGCTGTGGGACAGGGATTTCGCCCTCGGCGCAACGCAAGCCGATCTCGAAGCACTGGTCGCGGCGTTGTCGGAACGATGCGAGGCGGATGTGCTTGCCCTGCACCAGCAGCCGCTGCGCTGGCGCGATGCGCCGAACCCGCTCGCGCTGTTGCCGCATCAATCCTCGGCCAACGACTGCCCGGTGCTGGTCATGGAATCCGGCGCGGCGCCCGCGACGCTCATCAGCAACTCGTTCCGGCGACGTTTGAAGGGAAAGGAGCGCAAGTTGCAGCAGCTCCCCGGCTATCGCTATCACGTCGCGAACTCTGAGGCCGACATCACACGATTGCTCGACTGGTTCTTCCGCATCAAACCGCTGCGGATGGCGGAGCAGAAATTGCCCGATGTGTTCGCCGAACCGGGCGTCGAGGAATTTGTCCGCAGCGCCTGCACCCGGCCGCTGCCGAACGGAAACCACGTCATCGATATCCACGCCCTCGAATGCGACGAGGAAGTGATCGCGATCTTCGCCGGCGTCGCCGACGGCCATCGCTTTTCGATGATGTTCAACACCTACACGATGTCGGCCAGTTCGAAATACAGCCCCGGCCTGATCCTGATGCGCGACATCATCGATCACTATGCCGGGAAGGATTATCGCGCCTTCGATCTCGGGATCGGTTCGGACGACTACAAGCGGCTGTTCTGCAAGAGCGACGAGCCGATCTTCGATAGCTTCATTCCGCTCAGCCAGCGCGGCAAACTTGCCGCCGGCGTGATGTCGGGCCTCAACCGCACCAAGCGGCTGGTGAAGCACAATCCGGCACTGCTGGAGATGGCGCAGAAACTGCGCAACGCGTTCAGCTAGATCGTCCCGAGATCAGGCGGCCACCACACGCGGGCCGGGTTCGATCAAGTCCGGCGGCTGGCACGGCTTGCTCAGCATCGTCACCTCCGCAAAACCGACCGCTCTGAGTTGCTCGCACATCAGCGTGCGCGCATCCCGCTCCATCGACGCGTCGGGCACCACCACTGCGCCTGCCTGCGACGTCAAGAGTTCCGCCGGCAGATCGGAGGCGGTGCCGGCATCCAGCAGTACGTGGTCATAGACCCGCATCAGCGCGTCGATCGCAAGCGTCAGCCGCGGCGACTGCAGTTGCGCGCGGTCAAAGCCCGGACGTCCGGCGCTGACGAGATGCACGCGCGAGAGCCGGTCCTTGGTGATGATTTGCGCGAACGACGCTTCGCCCTGCATCAGTTCCGCGAGCCCGGGTGCAACGGGGTCGACCGATGCCGCCGCCAGCGCCGGCGAGGATGCCGCGAGATCGACAACGACGACCTTCGCCTGCTGCGCCATCAGGCGCGCCAGCGTCAGCGCGGTCCGCGTGATGCTCTCGTTCGAGGCCGTGCCGAGGATCGTCACCTTGCGCGCGCCGGCGCCGGCACCGCCGAGTTCCTCGGCCAACTGCTCGATTTCGTCGGTCGCCGCGAGCGACGTCGACATCGGGCACGGCGACGTCCACATTGGGCGCGTCAAATTCCGCATCATGCTCGTCGGCTACAGGTTCGGGATCGTCGTTTGCGACAACGGCCGGCACGAGCGGCGGATCCGGCAGGCGAACCGGCTCTGGCTCCCGAGAAGGCGCGAAGGCCGCGGAAGCACTCGGCGCAGTCATGCGCAACAGCTCGCCGGTCGCGATCGCGCCCGCGGAGAGCAGCAATGTCGCCAGCGTCGCGATCAGCACGATCGGCATCTTCTTCGGATAGGCCGGCGTATTGGAAACCGAGGCGCGCGAGATGATGCGGCCGTCGACCGGACCCGTTTCGATATTCTCGCGCGTATTCGCCTCGCGGTACTTGGCGAGATAGGATTCCAGCAGATCGCGCTGTGCCTTGGCTTCACGATCGAGCGCGCGAAGCTGGACATCCTGGCCGTTGGTCGAGGAAGCCTGCTTCTTCAATTGATCGAGGCTTGAGATCAGGCCATCGACCCTCCCGCCGGCGATGCGCGCGTCATTTTCAAGCGAGCGTGAGACCTTGCCAGCCTCTTCGCGCAATTGACGATCGAGATCGGCCAGCTGCGCTTTCAATTCCTTGATGCGCGGATGGCCATCAAGCAGCGTCGAGGACTGCTCAGCAAGTTGCGCGCGCAGCGTGACGCGCTGCTCGGACAGGCGGCGGATCAGTTCGGAATTGAGCACTTCGGAAGCTTCGATCGGCTTGCCGCTCTGAAGCATTTCCTTGATCATTCGCGCCTTGGACTCAGCATCCGACTTCAGCGCGCGGGCATTGTTCAACTGCGTATTGACCTCGCCCATCTGCTGGTTGGACAGCGACGTATTGTTCGTTCCGATGAACAGGCTCGACTTGGAACGAAAATCCTCGACGCGCGATTCAGCGTCGGCAACCTTTTTGCGCAGGTTTTCGATTTCACCCGACAGCCACAGGCTGGCGGATTTCGCCTGCTCCTGCCGCGCACCCTGCTGCATCACGAGATAGCCTTCGGCGATGGAATTGGTGACGCGCGCCGCCAATTCAGGATCGCGCGACTGGAATTCGACGACGATGACCCGGGACTTGTCGACCGCATAGGCCGTGAAGCGATCGTAGTAGGCCTCCAGCACGCGCTCTTCCGGCGTCAGCGAAAACGGGTCACGCCCGATCCCGAACAGTGCCACCAGCGACTTCAGCGGAGTAAACCCCTGCAGCACGGGATCGAATTCCGGCAGCTCGGCCAATTTGTTCTTCTTGATGATCTCGCGGGCGAGATCGCGGGACTGGATCAGTTGCACCTGGCTCGTCACCGCCTCGGCGTCAAGCGCGGTCCGCTCCTCGTTGCGCTCCCCGCTCGGCCGCAGGAAAACGTTCTCGCGTCCATCGATCAGGATGCGCGCTTCCGATTTGTAGCGTGGAGTAACCAGATTGACCGCGGCCATCGACATTACGGCCACCAGCAACGTCGGAACGATGATCAGGCTCCGCTTCTCCATCAGCGCCTGACCGAGTGCGCGCAAATCCAGATCGCCGCTCTCCAGTGCGGCGACCGGCCTCGAGACGGGTCGCGCAGGCGTCGAGGTCGCCCGCTGCGGCAGTGCCCAGCTCTTGCCTGCACGCCAGAACCCTAAACGCATCGAACACTCCCGCAGACGCCACGACTCTCGTTGAATACCGCTGATTACACTCCATTAAGGTTGCCGCTGGGTTAATCCGCCCGATTTGCAGGGCCCGAGAACAGGTACGCCGAAACACGCCGGTCATGTTTTGTTAACCATCAAAGGCCTTAATCGGGTTGATCATTTTTCGGGATTCTTTTGGATGCGAGGCGCGCTCGCCCTAGTTCCATGTCTGGTTGCTGCGCTTGCACTGTCGGGCTGCATGGGCCGAACTGCGCCCGTCGCAATGGCGTCTCAAACCAGTCTCGACACCATCGCATACAGCCAGTCCTATGCAGGCCCCGCCCCGATGGCCGTCGCCTATGCCGATCCCGCGCCGGTCCGGTACGACGCGTCCTATCATCTCGATGCCGGCGACAAATTGCGCGTCGTGGTCTACGGCCAGGAAGGCCTCACCAACACTTACGCCATCGACGCCGGCGGCTCGATCACGATGCCGCTGATCGGCTCGATGCCGGCGCGCGGCCGAACGCCGGCGGAATTGGCGGCGGCGATATCGGCCAGGCTGCGCGGCGGTTTCATCCGGGATCCCTCGGTTGCGGTGGAAGTCGAAGCCTACCGGCCATTCTTCATACTCGGCGAAGTGGCGGCGCCGGGCCAGTATCCCTATGTACCCAACATGACCGTTGAAAGCGCAGTAGCGATTGCCGGCGGGTTCTCGCCGCGCGCACGGCGCGACCGCGTCACGCTCACCCACACGGACGCATCCGGAACGGCGCGCTTCGTGGTTCCGCCGGGCACGCCGCTCAGTCCGGGCGACACGGTGCTCGTCGGCGAACGCTGGCTCTGATCATGCCTATGATTGATGGTCAGCCGCTTCGCATCCTGCACGCAACGCGGGCCCCCGTCGGTGGAATCTTCCGCCACATCCTGGATCTCGCCAACGGCCAGGCCGAGCGCGGCCACCACGTCGGCATCATTGCCGATAGCCTCACCGGCGGCGAACGTGCGGAAGCAGCGCTGGCGGAGATCGCGCCGCGCCTCAAGCTCGGCGTCCATCGCATCGCCATTCGCCGCGAGCCGCTTCCGATCGACGCATTGGTGTGGGCGCGTTTTCTGCGCCTGATCCGGCGCGTGAAGCCGGACGTGCTGCACGGCCATGGCGCCAAGGCCGGCGCCTTCATCCGCTTGAATACCGCGCCAAAAGACGCAATCCGGGTCTATACGCCGCATGGCGGTTCGCTGCATTTCCCGCTGACGACGCTGAAGGGAAATATCTACGGCCGCCTCGAACGCTATTTGATGAACAGCACAGATCTTTTCCTGTTCGAGAGCGCGTTCGCGCTGAACACCTACCAACGCACCATCGGCAAGCCCGAGGGGTTGGTACGCTGCGTGTTCAACGGCGTCACCGCCGCCGAATTCGATCCGATCGTGAAGGCGGAAGATGCCACCGACGTCGTCTATGTCGGTGAGTTCCGCCACATCAAGGGCGCCGACCTCCTGATCGACGCGGTGGCGCAGCTCCGCGCCGGCGGCAAGCCGGTGACGCTGACCTTGGCCGGCGACGGTGAGGAAAGCGATTCCCTGAAGGCGCAGGTGCAGCGGCTCGGTCTTGCCGACGCCGTACGCTTCATCGGTCACGTCAAGGCGCGCTATGGCTTTTCCAAGGGCTCGCTGCTGGTGGTTCCCTCCCGCGGCGATTCCATGCCCTATGTCGTGATCGAAGCCGCGGCAGCGGGCGTTCCGATGGTGGCCGCCAATGTCGGCGGCATTCCGGAGATTTTCGGTTCTCATACCAACGCGTTGTTTGCCCCTAACAACGCTACCGCCATGGCTGACGCCATCGAGACCGCACTCAAAGACCCCGCCGCCTCGCTGGAACGAGCAAAGTCGCTGCGGGAACGCATCTTCCTGCACTTCTCGCAGAAGGCGATGGTCGAGGGCGTATTGGCCGGCTACCGCGACGCGTTTGCCGATCGTTAACCGTTCTTTACCAACGTAACTGTTTCTTCCGATTTGTCCCTTAAGCCGGGAAGCGGGGAATTTCGCCGCCGCGGGCGCATGCCTATGTGCTGGCGCAAGTACGGACGTGGACAAAGTGGAACCGATTGACGCTCGCTCGATGTTAGACGCCGCGGCTGCCGCCGTGATGACCGCCACCGTCGATCGCGCGCCGATCGAACGGCGCCTCAGGCTGTCTCCGGCAGCGCTTGCCGTCACCAGTCAGAAAGTCAAACGCGCCTATTCGCCGATCGTGATCGCCGGCGTGGTTCGCCTTTTCGATTTCGCGATGCTGAGCGTGATCGGCATCGCGCTCTATTTTGGATATGTCGTCCGTCTCAAAGGCTTCCACTGGGAATTTGTCGCGGCCATCTTCGGCATGACGGTGACCGCGGTGATCTGCTTCCAGGCCTCCGACATCTACGAAGTCCAGATATTTCGCGGCCAGCTCCGGCAGATGACCCGGATGGTCTCCTCCTGGACCTTCGTGTTCCTGCTGTTCATCGGCGCTTCCTTCATCGTCAAGCTAGGAAGCGAAATTTCGCGGGTCTGGCTATCGACGTTTTTCTTCGTCGGCCTGGCGGCGCTGATCACCGAACGCCTGTTCCTCCGGACGATGGTCCGCAGCTGGGCCCGACAGGGCCGGCTCGATCGCCGCACCATCGTGGTGGGGTCGGATGAGAACGGCGAAGAACTGATCCAGGCCCTTAAAACGCAGAACGATTCCGATATCGACGTGCTCGGCGTGTTCGATGACCGCAACGACAATCGCGCGCTGGACACCTGCGCCGGCAGCCCGAAGCTCGGCAAGGTCGACGATATCGTCGAATTCGCCCGCCGCACCCGTGTCGACCTCGTGCTGTTCGCGCTGCCGATCTCGGCAGAGACGCGGATTCTCGAAATGCTGAAGAAGCTGTGGGTGCTGCCGGTGGACATCCGCCTGTCGGCCCACACCAACAAGCTGCGCTTCCGTCCCCGCTCCTACTCTTATCTCGGCGAGGTGCCGACGCTCGACGTGTTCGAGGCGCCGATCACCGACTGGGATCTGGTGATGAAGTGGCTGTTCGACCACGTCGTCGGTGCGCTGGCTCTTTTGGCTGCGCTGCCGGTGATGGGCCTGGTCGCGCTGGCGATCAAGCTCGACAGTCCTGGTCCGGTGCTGTTCCGCCAAAAACGCTTTGGCTTCAACAATGAGCGCATCGACGTCTTCAAGTTCCGTTCGCTGTACCACCAACATGCCGATCCGACCGCCTCCAAGGTCGTGACCAAGAACGACAGCCGCGTCACGAGAGTGGGACGTTTCATCCGCAAGAGCAGCCTCGACGAATTGCCGCAACTATTCAACGTGGTGTTCAAGAGCAATCTGTCGCTGGTCGGCCCTCGTCCACACGCCGTGCAGGGCAAATTGCAGAGCCGGCTTTTCGACGAGGCCGTGGACGGTTATTTCGCGCGCCACCGCGTCAAGCCCGGCATCACCGGCTGGGCTCAGATCAACGGCTGGCGCGGCGAAGTCGATACCGACGAGAAGATCCAGAAGCGCGTCGAGTTCGATCTCTATTACATCGAGAACTGGTCGGTGCTGTTCGACCTCTACATTCTGCTCAAGACGCCCCTGGCGCTGATGACGAAGAACGAAAACGCTTATTGAGTTGAGGAAATGCCGTCATTGCGAGCGAAGCGAAGCAATCCCTGCCGCAGCGCTGGGATAGATGGATTGCTTCGTCGCTATCGCTCCTCGCAATGACGGGAGTGCGCTATTATTTGTTGAGTGAGTGTGTGATGGCGTATGCGGCGACAGCCGAGGGCTCCCTTCCATCGATGAATGCTGCGCCCGGCGTGCTCGCTCTGCAGCGCGCGCTGGTGTGGCTGGTCGGGGCGTCCGGCGCCATCGTCTTCATCGAACCGAGCCCCTATGAGCTGACTACGCTTGCGGCTTGCGTGATTTTCTTCGCGACGGGTTTACGCATGCGGCTGGTGTTCATGCCGCTGTTGCTGCTGCTGTTCCTGCTCAATGTCGGTTACACGCATCGGCGCGGTTGCGGTGATGGACCGGCCCAATGTCGGCAATTGGATCGCGACCTCCTGGTACATGGCCGTCACCGTGATTTTCTTCGCGATGGTCGTTTCCGAGGATACCGCAGCGCGGCTGGACATGCTCCGCCGCGGCCTGGTGGTGGGCGCGATGATTGCGGCAACGACGGCCATTGCCGGCTATTTCAACCTCGTCCCCGGCGGACATGATCTGCTGACTCTGTATGACCGCGCGCGCGGTACCTTCAAGGACCCCAACGTGCTCGGCGCGTTCCTGATCCTTCCGGCGCTGTTCGTCCTGCAAAGCGTGGTCTCGGACAAATTCGGCAAATCGTTCCGCAACAGCATCGCCTTCGGCATCATGTCGCTGGCTATCCTGCTGGCGTTTTCGCGCGCGGCATGGGGCGGGCTGATCCTGACGGCGGCCTTCATGCTGGCGCTGATGATCCTGACCAGCCGGTCGCAAGCGCAGCGCTCGCGCATCATCGTGATGGCGGTGGTCGCCGTCATCCTGGCGGCGGCGCTGATTGCGGTGCTGCTGTCGTTCGAGTTCGTCGCGCAGATGTTCAAGCAACGCGCCAGCTTCGACCAAAGCTACGACGAGGGCCGCTTCGGCCGGTTCGGGCGGCATATCCTCGGCGCCGAGATGGCGCTCGATTTGCCCTTCGGCATCGGGCCGTTGCAGTTCAACCGCTATTTCCCCGAAGACACCCACAATTCCTATCTGAACGCGTTCATGTCAGGCGGCTGGCTCTCCGGCGTCTGCTATCCGGCGCTGGTGTTTGTCACGGTGCTGATGGGTTTCCGCTACATCTTCGTCCGCGCGCCCTGGCAGCGCACGTATCTCGCGATCTTCTCGGCGTTCCTTGGTACCGTCGGCGAGAGCTTCATCATCGATACCGACCATTGGCGGCATTTCTGGATGATGCTGGGCACGATGTGGGGCATGTACGTCGCCGCGGAGCGCTACAAGGCGTCCGGCGGTTCCGCGTCTACCGCGGCGTCTTCGAACCCTTCTTAGGACCCGCGCGCTTATCCGCCGGCTCGTCGATGATGGTCTTGAGCGCTTCGGTCGCTTCGAGCACCGCCTTGTAGCCTTCGTTGGCGAACCGAAGCAGCAGCTGCAGCTCCGCTTCCGAATAGTTGCTCCATAGCTTGTGCATCGCCTGCTGCATCGGCACGTAGAACCGGCCGATGCTGGCCACGTTCTCCGGCACGGTGACGATGAAGACCTTGCGCCGGTCGGTCTCATCGCGTTCGCGGCGCACGAGGCCCGCCTTCTCCAGCCGGTCCACCACGCCGGTGATCGCGCCGGTGGTCAGGCCGGTGACTTCGGCGAGCCGGCCGGCCGTCACCCGTCCTTCCAGATTGAGAAAATCGAGACATTCGAGATCGGAACCGGAAATTCCGGCCACATTGGCAACGGTTTGCCCGAACAGCACACCCTGCGCGGACGACCGTCGCATCGCCTCTTCGAGTTCCTGCATCAACGCGGCGCGCGCTTTCGGTCTTGACAAAGTCGGTTTCATTTCTTAGTCCGTATATATCTTAGTCACTAAGATAATTAGCAGCTGTAGTTTCCTACCACTTCACGGATGCACGGAGCAAGGCATGAACAAACGACCCAAGGCCCTGATCATCGGCGGCGGCATCGCCGGTCCGGTGACGGCGATCTTCCTGCAGAAGGCCGGTATCGACGCCGAAGTGTTCGAGGCGTGGCCCTACTCGACCGGCATCGGCGGCGGCCTGCAGATCGCGCCGAACGGCATGCATGTACTGGCCGAGATCGGTCTGGCTTCCGAGATGATCCGGCGCGGATCGATTGCGGAATCCTTCGACTTCTATTCGCAATCGGGCACTCGCCTCGGCGCGGTCAATCAGAACATGGAGGCACGTTTCGGCCAGCCCGCGGTGAACATGTGTCGCGCCACGCTGAATGAAGGGTTGATCGACAAGGCCTGGTGCGAGAATGTCGAACTCCGGTTCGAGAAGCGGCTCGTTGCCATCGAAGATCGCGCCGACCGGCCCGTCATCGCGCATTTCGCCGACGGCTCCAGCGCCGAGGGCGATTTCGTGATCGGCGCCGACGGCGTGCATTCGGCGGTACGCGGGCACGTGATCCCGAACGGGCCAAAACCGTTCGACACCGGCCTGATCGGCTTTGGCGGCTTTGTGCCGCGATCCGTGATCGAGGACACGCCGATCGGCCAACGTGTGCTGACGACGTTCGGACAAAGCGGGTTCTTCGGCTACGGCTTTTGCAGTTCCGCTCCCACCGACGGCGTGATGTGGTGGAGCACGCAGCCTTCGCATGGCGTCGATGCCGCTGAATTTCGTGCCATGAGCCAGGATGCGCTGAGACGACATCTGCGCCAGTTTCACGCCGGCTGGCACGATCCTATTCCGCGGATTCTGGATGCCGCCGAAAACATCGTGGTTACCGACACGCTCGATGTCGCGACCCTGCCGACGTGGTCACGCAAGCGGACGCTTTTGATCGGCGATGCAGCCCACGCCACCAGCCCGCATGCCGGCCAGGGCGCCTCGCTCGCGCTGGAAGACGCCATGCGGCTCGGCCGGCTGATGCTGGACCGGCAGGAACTCGGCCTCACCTTCCAGAATTTCGAGGCCGAACGCCGTCCGCGCGCCGAAAAGATCGTTGCGCTGGCCCGCCGCAACGGCAACAGCAAACGCGAATTCAGCCCCACCGGTGCCTGGATCCGCGACCGGATGCTGAAACTGCTGCTGCCGGTCACGGCCAAGGGAATGGATTGGATGTATCGCTACGATCCCCGCGCGGCATAGCCGTCGCGCCGCGCGGCGCAGCCGTCACGCCGTGCTGCGTAGCGAACTACTTCTCGACCCCGAACGTCAGGCCGGCATGGTCGACCAGACGCTTGATCAGCCGGTGCCCCATCGCGGCGCCGGGCGTCCAGATTCCCGCTGGAACGTCCGGCGTGTCGCGCAGCAGGCAGATCGCGCATTCCGAGATCATCTTCGAGGTCGAGCCATAACCGGGATCGCGATCGCCCTTGACGACCGCACGAACCTGCCTGCCGTCAGGGGCGATGGCGACGAACAGCAGATCGTAGAAGCCGTTCTCGCGCTCTTCTTTCGACGGTCCCTCGCCCGGCTTCGGGCCGTCTATCGCGCCCATTCGCTCGGCATTGACGGCCGCAACGACACGCTTGGCGTTGGCTTCGCCCTGCTCTCCCACGCCGGTCAGGATCATCTCGTCATAGACGAAGTCTTTGCCGTAGGGAAAATTCATCAGCATGTTGGAGCGATGCACGTTGCGGGTGTTGATGCTCGCCATCACGAACGGCGCCGCCCACTGGCCCATGATCCTCGTCCAGCATCGGCTTGTTGGCTCGTGGCTGCTTCGGACCGTCGAAGCCCGGCGTCAGCACGAAATGATTTTGGAACATTGCAACCAGGCTCAGATCCTTCGCCGCCGCCGCGAATGAGGCCTTGGCGCTCGCTGCGGTGCCACCGGAGAACGTTCCCTTCATGGCGCGGACCCGGCCCTTGACCCGACTGGCGGCCGCCCCAAAAACCCTCTTCGCTTCCTCCTGCACATAGAACACACCAAGCTCGAACGGAATCGAATCGAAGCCGGCAGAGAACACAATGCGTGCACCGGTCGACTTGGCCGTCGCCTCATGCGCATCGATCATCTGCCGCATCCAGACCGGCTCACCGCAGAGATCGAAATAGTCGACGCCATCGGCTACGCAGGCCGCGAGCAGTTCGGAACCATAGAGCTGATATGGACCGACGGTGGAGATCACCGACTTCGCTTGCGCGACCATGGCCTTCAGCGAAGCGGGATCGCTGGCATCAGCCACGATCAAGGGCGTATCGGAGGGCGCGCCGATCGCATCGCGGACAGTAGCGAGCTTGTCCTTGTTGCGTCCGGCCATCGCCCATTTCAGATTTGCGTCGCCCTTGTACTGCGCGGCCAGATATTCGGCGACGAGTTGGCCGGTGAAGCCGGTGGCGCCATAGACGACGATGTCGAATTTCGACGAAGACATACTTTGATTTCCCTAAGGTGACTTTGGATTTGTTCTGTCATTGCGAGCGAAGCGAAGCAATCCATCTCGCGGCGTAAGGAAGGATGGATTGCTTCGTCGCTTCGCTCCTCGCAATGACGGTCTCTATTTCTTGGCGTAGGAAACACCCATGCCGGCGCGAACGTCGGCCTGAATACCATAGGGTGCGATCGGATAGCGCAGGCCGTTCTTCGATAGCTGTTTCATGCCAATGATGGCCTTGTTGAGATGGGCCGGCGACAGCGCCATCAGCATTTCCTCATCGGGCACGCCGCCATAGCGCCGCTCGGCAAAGCACGGCAGCGACAGCGAGGGCTCGCCGGTCTTGAGCGCCCGGCCCCACGAATCCGCGCACGCGGTTTCGCCGACCACGCCCCATTCGAATTTCTTGTAGCCGGTATATTGCAGCCCGTTGATGAGGATGATCATCTGACCGGGCGTCGCGTAGACCAGACAAATATCCGGCGGATTGAGCCGACCGCTGGTGAGCGGGCTGACCGCCATCGCCTGGTATTGACCATACGGCACGACATCGAGCGCTTCCTGCCGCTTGCGCGCATCCTCGGCCGTGCCGTGCCAGACGCCGACATAATTTTCGCCGGCGAGCCATTTCTCGTCCTGCGGCGCCAGCCCGATCACGGCGCGGCATTGCGCGCCGACGAGATCGTCGCCGGTGATGCCGACGGTCCAGCCCAGCCGCGAGGCCATGCTGACGATCTGGTCGGTGGTATGCACCGCCGATGGACGCCGGATTTTCGGTATCGCGGTCATGTCCTCGACGCGCGCAAACATCTTGATGCCGATCACGGTCGTCTTCAGCCGCAGCAGGTTGTTGAGATCAGCCACCATAGCGGCCAAATCGAATGCTTCCGGCGGCGTTTGCTGTTGCATGGCGTAAACTCCCAAATCGGCCAACTCGCGCCCGTTACCCCTAGTGTAGCCCGTTTGCGACGGATGCTTCTAGTGCACTGCCGGCCCTGGCAAAAGCTCGTCAATCTTGCCGGTGGCCCGGTACACAATCAGCCCCATCCATTCGCGCACCGCAATATCCGTGCGTCCCAACCCGGCAACGGCGATATTTGCAAATGAGAAGAGATCGTCGGGTCCGCCGACCCGCCAGTCGACGGGATAAGGCTCGACCGCGAACCCCGCCTTTCGGAACAGGCCGACCGATCGCGGCATGTGGAATGCCGAGGTCACCAGCAACCAGCGCTCGCCTTGCTTGGGCGCGACCAGTGCTTTTGAAAACTCGGCATTTTCAACCGTGTTTCGCGAGTGCCGTTCCATGATCAGCCGCGATTTTGATATGCCGAGGCTTTCGAAGATCGCGCCGGCGAAATCGGCTTCCCTTGCATCGTTCGAAACCAAATTCCCGCTGCCGCCGGAGAACACGACGCGGGCGTTCGGATAGCGACGCGCGAGCGCCACCGCCGCGATGATGCGATCGGACGCGCCGCTCACCACCGCCGTGCCATGTGCGGCTGAGAGATTGGGTTCGATCGACCCGCCGAGGACGACGATGCCATCGGGCGCTCCGCGCGAGGCGTCCCACGCCGGAAAGCGCGACTCCAACGGATAGAGCAACAGGTTGCCGAGCGGCGACAGCCCGCAAATCACCAGCAGCAACACTGCCGCAATCACGAGTTTGCGGCCGAGCGAGGCAAAGCGCGTTACCATCAGGATGGCACCGAGAAGCCCGATGCCGATCAGCAAATTCGTCGGCAACAACATGAAGCCAAGCGTTTTGGAAAGCACAAAAAACAAGGGAAGCCTCTGAGAATGTCTGGTACAGCGTCATACGCTGTCCCCGCTCCAACCTAAAGTCTCCTCATGACCCATCATCACCTGCATTCCAGTCCCAAAACCTGTCACTGGGGCTTCTTCGAGGCGAAATTAAAACCGGTCCTGACCATCAAGAGCGGTGACGAAGTCACCGTCGACACCATCTCAGGCGGCCCCGACATGGTGCCGGACAAAACCAAATTTCACGTCCCTCCGGAGCTTGCCGATGTGCATGCCCACTGCGAGCGGATGGTGCCCGGCCACATCCTGACCGGCCCGATTGCGGTCGAAGGCGCCGAACCCGGCGACGTGCTCGAGGTCGACATTCTCGACGTCCAGCTCCGGCAGGACTGGGGCTACAACATGATCCGTCCGCTGGCCGGCACTCTGCCCGACGATTTCCACGAGACGCGGCTGTTGAACATTCCGCTCGACCGGGAGCGGATGGTGGGCCGCCTGCCGTGGGGCCTCGACCTGCCGCTGGCGCCGTTCTTTGGCGTGATGGGCGTAGCGCCGCCGCCGGCCTGGGGCCGCATCACCTCGCTGATCCCGCGCGCGATGGGCGGCAATCTGGACAACAAGGAACTCGGCGCAGGCGCCAAATTATATCTGCCGGTGTTCGTGCCGGGCGCACTGTTTTCCTGCGGCGACGGCCACGGCGTGCAAGGCGACGGCGAAGTCTGCGTCACCGCGATCGAGACCGCGCTGCAGGGACGTTTCCGCCTGACGCTGCGCAAGGATCTGCGGCTGGAATATCCGCGCGCGGAAACGGCGACGCATTACCTGACGATGGCGATGGACCCCGACCTCGATCAATGCGTGGTGCGCGCGCTGCGCGACATGATCGTGCTGCTTGGCGAGAAGCGCAATCTGTCGCGCGAGGATGCCTACACACTCTGCAGCCTTGCTGCCGATCTGCGCGTAACGCAGACGGTGAATGGCTCAAAGGGCATTCACTGCATGATCGCGAAAGCGGTCGTGCACGGGTGAAACGCACCCTTGTGTTTCGCGAGCGACGATCGATAGTATCATCGACCGATCGATCGAAATGCCGGGGAGAAGTATGCTCAAGGAAAGACTTTCGCCGGCCGACGAAGCCGCGCGCGACAGGGAAATGCGGGAGGCGCTCGCCTCCTGCCCGCGCATCCTCGATCTGATCGCGCGGGGACCGCTCGCCGATCCCGATGCGGAGGCCCTCGTCTATCTGCGTAGTCCGCTCGATCCCAATCCGGTCGTCGTGTCGAACGACCGGCTGATGGGCTGCATCAAGGCGGCAGAGACGTTCTTTCGCGGGCAAGGTATCGGCAGTGACGACACGATCGCCGTCCTGCTGCCGATCTGCCCCGGCGCCATTGCCGCGATCTGGGGCGCGGCGGCCTGCGGTATCGCCGAACCCCTCAATCTCCTGTTCACGCGTGAAGCGATCATCGCCCAGCTCAATGCCGTCAAGGCAAAGCTGCTGCTCGCGCCGCCGCCGGGCATGCCGGGCGGGCTTTACGAGAAGATCGAGGGCTTGCAGCGAGAAGTCCCCTCGCTGAAGCGCATCGTGATCGTTCCGCTCGACGGGACGATCTCCTTCGACGGTGAACTCCTCAAGCCCGATCCGGCCTGGCGCAGCGATTACGGCAAGTCCACCGACACCTCGCATGCCGACCGGGTCGGCGTGATGTTGCCGACTGGCGGCACCACAGGTCATCCCAAGGTCGCCCGCCTCACGCATCGTGCAATGGTCGCCTCCTGCGTCTCATCGCGTATGGCGCTGGATTATCGCAGAGGCGACCGCGGCATGATCTCGCTGCCGCTATTCCACGTCGGCGGCCTGTTTGTCGGCGTCGGCGCCTGTATGTCGGTGGGCTGCACTATTGTCATCCCCGGTCCTGCCGGGGCGCGCGACCCGGCGTTGATCACGAACTTCTGGACCATCATCGAGAAATATCGCCTGACACATGCCGGCAACGTGCCGACGACGCTGGGCGCGCTGGCCGACATACCGGTCGGCGGTGCAGATATTTCAAGCCTGCGCGTCACGCCGACCGGCGCATCTATCTGCCCGCCGGAAATAGAGCGAAGATATCTTGCGACCTGGGGCGGCCCCTGCGTCCAGCAGGTCTACGGCATGACCGAACTCGCCGGCGCCATCACGCATGACGTCGCCGGCGTCAAGCCGCGGCCGGAGAGCGTCGGCACCCAAAACCCGATGGTCGAACTCGCCATCCTCGCAAGCGACGGCCTGCATAAGGGGCCGTGGCCCTCGCCGGTCGGCGAATTGCTCACGCGCGGCCCGCAGGTGTTTCCCGGCTATGTCGACCAGAAGCAGACCGAAGAGGCCTTTGATCAGGGATGGCTGCGCACCGGCGACATCTGCCGCATCGACGCCGACGGCTTTGTCTACATCATGGGCCGCGCCAAAGACGTGATCATTCGTGGCGGCCACAATATCGACCCGCGCGCTATCGAGGACGCGGCTCTCGGATTCCCAGGCGTCGCGCTCGCCGCCGCGGTGGGACGGCCCGATGCCTATGCCGGCGAAGTGCCGATGCTTTTCGTATCGGCACAGCCCGGCGTCAGCATCGATTTAATGGCGCTCGCAGCCTTCGTGCAGGACAAGATCATGGAGCCGCCGGCGCGTCCGCGCGCGGTTTCGATCATCGCCGAGATGCCGGTCACGCCGATCGGCAAGATCTTCAAGCCGAAGCTGCGCGAGATCGCAGCCGGTGAAGCCGCGCGTGAATTGCTCGCCGCCGAGGGCCTCGCGAACGACGTCAGTGTCGAGGCGATCACCGATCCCTCCCGCGGACTTTACCTGCGCGTCAAGGCCGCGCCCGACAAGGCTGTGACGGCGCAACGCCTGCTGCAGAAATTTCCGGTGAAGATCGAGCTCGAGGCGTAACGCGCTCTTATAGCGTCGCGCGCAGCAAGAGTTCGGCGTGCCATACGACGCTGGTCTTCCCGACCAGCGCTATTCCGTTGCATTTCGCAGTGTCTGCGGAATAAGAGCCGCTGAAGCCACAGGTGACTTCACGCCCGCCGAACAGCGGCAATACGCCGACCGATTTGGCATGCTCGTTGGAGATCAATTCGCCGCGCCATTTGCCGCGTTCGGCCGTGAAGGTGCCGGAGTAATAGAAGTGCGAGTCGCCGCCGGCGATCTTGCCGTCGAGCAGCACAATGATGCCGGTCGCGTGGCCGCGGCCGCCTTCCGTCATTTCGATGTGAATAGAGTAGAGACCGTTCGTAACCGACATTCCACGCCCTTCCCGCCGCATCATCGTCATTGCGCACGAAGTGAAGCAACGCGCAAATCTGCAGCTGGCTGGATCGTTTCGCCGCAGCTCCACAAGCCGCCGCGAACCCGGGCTTTGGGTCCGTTCATCATCAGTCCCGCGGACGATCGTCGCAGCGATCTCTGCTTTTCCGACGCCTTTCCAATGGGATAGTCGGGTGCGGCAAAAGTTCGGTTGACATCAAGTGGATAACCTAAATAAAGTCTAAATAGATACTTTTCAGTACAGTCATTAAAAGTTAGCGTTCTTGCATGGCTACAGAAAAAGCCGAAACCGACCGCGTTCCGGTCACGTTGGCGCTCTCGACCATCACCTATCTCGAAAGGCTGGTGAGACAGGGCACCCACGGTACTAGCGTTCCCGGCGTTGCAAGGACCCTGATCGAGGAAGGCATTCGGCTCGCCATCAAGGACGGGCTGCTTGCGATCCGCGATAATGGAAAGGTGTCCTGACGGGAGCGAAGGGAATGCGGCGGTCCAACGAATTTGGAACCGCCAACATGTTTGCAACCTGGACCACAGAACGCGTCGAACTCCTCAAGAGCCATTTTGAAGCAGGCCTTTCCTGCCGTGAGATTGCCGGCGCCATCGGCGTCAGCCGCAACGCCGTGATCGGCAAACTTGCCCGCCTCAATTTGACGCGCGGTAGAGCCCATGCCGAGCCGCGCCCACCAGCAACCGGCAAGCAACGCTCCGCGCGATCGGTCCGCGTTTTGCATCACATCCTGCGTACAGTCTACGAGGGCGAACCGCCGATCGACGATGCGCCGATTGCCAGCGAACACCGTTGCTCGCTGTTCGAACTGAGCGAGCAGCGATGCCGCTGGCCGATCAGTACGCCCGGCGCGGAGGATTTTTGTTTTTGCGGCAACACGCCGCTCGAAGGCATGCCCTATTGCTCCGGGCATACCCGCCTCGCCTACAGGTCGGGCTCTCGCGTCGCGCGTGGGTAGTTCTATAGCGTTTTCGAGACTCAACCGACCCGCCAGCCGACCTCGGCCGCAAAACTCTGGAAGAACTCCGGCGTATAGGCCTTGTCGGGCGTTTGCCGCACGCGCTCGTCGAGCCTGTGCGCGTCGTCGCCGACCAGGATGCGCCAGGAACCGGCCTTGACGCCGTCGAGGATGACCTTCGCAGCGGTCGCCGCCGTCATCGGGGCTTCCTCGCGGAACGTCCGGGCCCGTTCGAGCGCAAGCGTCTGAATGTCCTCGTCGGACATGGCAGCAGTGTCCATGCCCATGCCCTTCAGCCGCTCGCGGGTGACTACTACTTCCGTGTCGGTCAGACGTTCGGACTCGCTTCCGCTCTGGATCTTGCGCGAATTGGAAACAATGGAGGTGCCGATGTGGCCGGGCATCACCACCGAGCATTTGATATGCGGCGCGTTGAGCCTGAGATCGTTCATCAACGCCTCGGTGAACCCCTTCACCGCGAATTTGGCGGCGCTGTAGGCGGTGTGCGGCACGCCCATGCCAACCGACGCCCAGAACCCGTTGACGCTCGATGTGTTGATGATGTGCCCCTCGTCGGCCTTCATCAGCAACGGCAGGAAGGTGCGGACGCCGAGATAGACGCCGCCCCAGCAGATGTTGAAGGTGCGTTCCCACTGCTCGCGCGAATTGGTGAACAGGCTGCCGCCACCGGCGATGCCGGCGTTGTTGAACAGAAGATGAATCTTGTCGGTCGCCTGCTGCTCGGTCAGCTCATCGCGAAAGCGCTTGAGCTGGTCCTCAATCGAGACGTCGGCCACATGCGTGGTGACGCGCAGCCCCTGCGGTAAACGCTCCACCTCGCACAGCCGCTTGGTCTCGGCCATCGCCTCGGCCGACACGTCGCACATCGCGACATTGCAGCCTTCCGCGACAAGCTGGCGCGCCAATTCGCGACCCATGCCCGTGCCGCCTCCGGTGATGACAGCAGTCTTTCCGGCAAAATCCTTCATGGAGATGTTGATCCTCTTCCTTTTTCACTGATTGCAAGATTGTTCTGAGTCATGGCCGGGCATTGAGTCTGCCTTGCACAGACTACGTACACTTGTCTGCTTCCCGGCCATCCACGTCTTTCGTCTCGCAGAATGAAGGCGTGGATGCCCGGGTCAAGCCCGGGCATGACAAGCTGAGAGAGTACTCTGCTACTCCGCAGCCTCGACGCGGCGGTCGCCTAACGCGCCCAATCCCTCCAGCGCCGCCTTGATGGCGGCCTGTTGCACAGGCGAGGCTTCCGGCATCGGCGCGCGTGAGAAGGTTTGCGGCAGCCCTTGCAGCGACTGGGCATAGCGCGTGCAGGCCGGCAGATTATCCGAGACGATGGCGTTCCACAGCGTCAGCAGTTTTTTGTGCAGCTCCAGCGCGCGGGCATGATCGCCTGATTTGACCACATCCCAAAGCTCGACGGATGCGTGCGGTGCGGCGCTCAGGATCGCCGCAATCGATCCATGCGCGCCGAGCGCATAGGACGGATACATCAGCGCGTCGACCGCGCTATAGATCAGTTTGTCCGGCGCCATCATCATGAGATCGGCGAACAGTTTCAGGTCCCCCGCGCTCTGCTTGACCCCGACCACGAGCGGCACTTCGTTCATGATCCGCGTCAGCAGCGCCGGCGAGAGATAGGACCAGGGCACCACATTGTAGATGATGATCGGCATGCCGGTTTCGTCCGCCATGCGGCGGAAGTGATCGACCATCGCCTGCTCGTCCGGTTTGAACAGATAGTGCACAGGTGTCACCTGAAGGGCTGCGACATCCATGTCGCGCACGAGCTTTCCGCGCCGGATCGCATCGCGGGTGGAATCGACGATGATGCCGGCGATCACGGGCGCCCGGCCCTTCGCGGCCTCTACCGTCGCCGCCATCAGATCGCGATACTCTTCGTGATCGAGCGTATGCCCCTCGCCGGTCGAACCGCCGGCTGCCATGCCATGGCTGCCCGCACCGATCAGCCAATCGACTTGCGGCGCGACCAGTTTGAAATCGACCTCGCCACCCCTGCGAAACGGCGTTGTCATTGGCGGTATCACGCCCGTGGGACGTATTTTCATGGCAAGCCCTCGCGTTTCCATCCGCAAAAATCCGTTTCCGCTCTTTTGGCGACTAACGTCGATCGCTGGACGCAAGCCTACCGGTTGCCGATGCGGCGATCCAGCCGTGACATCGGATGCCCGGCACCCGGGAATACCGCCAGAACCTGGAAGGCGCACCGCTCCGTTCTCGCGGCGCAAGAACACCCGAAGCTGTACATGATGCGAGGACGGTTTGTGTTTGCGCCAGCCGAGGCGGCCTCAGTCTTTCGCGCGGCCGGCGCTCTCTGCAAGAGCGCGCTCTACTTCCGCGGCGAGAACACCAAGATGTTTTGCCAATCTGTCGAACAATTCGCGCTTATTCGGATCGGTGGCGAGTTTGCTGATCAGTGCGCAATCCTCAGCGGCGACGAGAAGCTTTTCCATCTGGGCCTGCATGTCCTGCATACTGCATCCCCCTGCGCGACGGACTAGGAAATGCGCTTTGGACGGATTGGTTCCTATTTCGGAACCGAATTAATGCACGGTCACCGCAAACTTATTGCGCTTCTGCGATGCAAGAGAGCGGCCCCAGCGCCTCAACGGGGACCGAAACGCTGGAGCCGCGGAAGGTGCGTGTCACCTAACACGCAATTGCATAATTTTCCCGACTTACATCAGTTCCAATAAATGCGCTGAATCTTCACGAGAGGCCTGTTATGACGGACGATGCTCCTTTTTCCCGATACGATATAGGGGTTTCCGCCTAGTGCGCGTCCGAGCCCGCAAAAGCAAAGGCCGCCTGAAATTGGCGGCCATTGTCGCAATGTTTTTGAGCAACGGACGCTAGCAGCCTTGATCGGCCGTCTTCGCTGAGGGTTGGACGCCTTGGGCCTGCTGCGCGGCTGTGGGTTGTCCCTGCATTTGCTTTTGTGCATCTTCCGAAGATGCGGCGACGCTTCCTGTAGCGCTGTTCATCCTGTTCGTGGGTGGATGCTGATCGGTGGGTTGTGCCGTACCGGTGGTCTGGCCGGTAGCTCCGACTGTTGGACCCGATCCGGCGTCACGGTTTGCTGACGTGCCAGCGGTGTTGCAGGGGCCCGCCTGTGCGGCTGTGGCACCCAAAACCATTGCGGTGCACACGGCGAGAAGCATTCGTGTTCGGTTCATGTTCCTCTCCTTTGGTTTTCGCCCCCTTTACGGATGCGCGCTTACGCTCATCCTGGGAGCCTGCGGTGACAACCAAGCAGGAGGGCGGCCGGTTCCTCGGGGTGGATTGGCTATTCGCCTTTGGAGGGCCAGGTTGGAGCTGCTCCTTCGAGCATTCCAGAAATGGCCTTATTGTTTTGGCTCAAATCGATCCAGCAATTTATCGCCTCGCCACAACTCAACGGGGTGGTCTTCAACGAGCTGCTGAGCACGTTCTCTTGCAGCGGCATCATCGTCACAGATCAGGTCGATTCGCTGCAGGATGCGATCCGCGCCTATGACGTAAGCGCGATATTCAAATGGTGGCATCGGTCCCCACCGTTGAAGCCACATGCCGTGGTGTTGGCTGGAGCCGTTCTTAAATCAGGGTTGGGAAGAAGTGGCAACTCAAAACCGGCCTAGCTGCTCTCTTGCGTGTGCAGCTCCCCCTTCCGTGTTTCCAGCTCGGCAATCAATACAGCGATCCCGTCGAGTGTTTGCTGGTCCGTAATCCGCCCGGCCAGGTTCCTTAGCCGTTCAATCTTCCTGTCGATTTCGTCGCATCTACTGCACATAGGAGATCGCATTCGCGCGAGAGAACACGGCTCTTTACCGCTCTTATGAATACGACGTCGGACCGAATTTGTTTCACTTATAGTTATAGCAGGTAGCCTTAACCGTTCTCGTTTGGGCGGCGTTAAGTTGCTTTATCCAAATCCTCCACGGCTCTGTCGATCGCGTGTTCCGCATCCAGGACGGCGTGTGCTCGGCTATGTGCACGCCCTGTCCGCGTGCGGATCTCATCGAGGAACACCGTCCACTTCCAGCCCGGCGGGCTGGCAGTTTGCACGACCTGATATTCAATGTCCTTGTAGATCACCGCTCTACACCTCTCTCCCGAGAGATAACGGGAACGAGGTGGGTGGGGTTCCGTAACTAACCGTGGCAGCCCCGCAACACGGCCTAAAATGTTTGTAGGGACAGAACCTTCGTGCTGGCTGCTCGGCTCCTAGTTGATCTAGCCTTCAGATATTGCCCTTTGCCTTAATCCTTGCCTTGATTCTTGCCCTAATTCTTGCCTGGACGCTTTGCCTTGGACCCTTTGTCAGAAGGACCTTTGCCAATTGAGATGGTAATCGTCGTTACCATTAACGTGCTTGTTATTGCGGTAGGCTACTATGCCGTGAGGTTGTGGGAGATGCTGTGGTGAGAACCGTTTGGCTTGCCCTCGCTTGTCTCTTTGGCGTGGTGATGCTGTTCGTGGTCAGGACGATCATGCCCGCGAGCGCGACAGCAGAAGCCTCAGTTCAGTCCCGGGAGGAGACGGTTTTCCCGATCCCGGAGCGCGCGCTGAAAGGCGACAGGATTCTCGTATTTGAACCGGCTCCCACAAAGGTGCCGACAACTAAAATTGCACCCGTTGCGACGAATACGACTGCAAATCCGGTGCAGGCGCCAAAGATTATCAGTCGCCATTGGCACGACCCCTTTCATCAAAAACAGGATCGAAAGCGTGACCGCTAAAGGTCCGCGCCAATTAAAGAGATCGATCTTGCGGGCGACGATCCCCTTGAAAGAACTGGCGGGATCTGCCGGGAGATAATTACACATGCGCACGCGTTGGCTCGCCCGCGTGAAGGCGCCGGTGCTATGCTGCTAGCATGACGAGACATATAGATCTTCAGCAGGCCAAGGCAGAACACTACGATTTTTCTTTGCACCTCTATTTGCTGACGATGCGGCCCTACGTGCAGGAACTCACCGTATGGGACGAACAAGAGCAGAGAGCGCGCTTCGCGGCACAATGGAAACGCGAAGAAGTACGGATCATTTCACTTGATGGAAAGGACGTTGGCTGGCTTCAGGTCGCCGAGTTGCCCACTGAGATACGATTGCAGAAGTTTTTTGTTTCGCCGCAATATCAGCGGTCTGGCATCGGATCAGAAATACTGAGCACCTTACTCGCGACCTGGAGGTCAACGGGGAAGAAGATTGTGCTCCGAGTCCTCAAGAACAATCCTGCTCGACGGCTGTATGAACGCCTCGGTTTCTCTGTGGTCGCTGAGGAAAGCGTAACATTCAGAATGAGGGGCTAAGCCTTTCGGACCTCAGGGATGCCCGACGCGACGAAAGTCGACATGGACGCGGCGCAGATTAACGTTGAGCGGTTAGGTTAAAGCCAAGCTCGCGTTGATTGAGCCGCGGCGAACCGAATATACGTCGCGTATGGCGGTTAGCGACGACAATTACGTGCTGGATAGGCAAGGAAACCAAGTTCTCATCGGATTAACGATTGATGAGACCCGAGAGTTCGAACGTCTCGACGATTCGATTTTTGTTTTCAGTCCACTACAGCCCTTTTCGACCGATGAACGGCGTTTGCGTTCGCGGGATCAAAAGCGCTGGCTTGCACTTTATGAAAAGCACCAGGCAGCGTTACGACCATTTTTGGCAGCGACAAAGACCAGGCACTGAGGCCGATCCCGGACAATAATCGACCGTCGGCACGAAGCTGATACGGACCGGTTCAGGCTTGGGACCGTTCCCCCGGCCGGCCGACCGGCTGCGATGCAAACATCAGCCGGCGGTCGTGAATCAGGTTTTCCAGCCGGTGCGCCGCCACATTCAGCGCGACGACATCGCGGGTGTCTTCCTCGCCCGCCGCCTGTTTAAGACGCTGGGTCTGCAGCACGCGGTCGATTTCGCGCTCGATTTCGTCAAGCTCTGCTTCCTTGCTGACCCGGATACGCCGGCCGAGCGCATAAAGCGCATCCAGCGCCTCTTCGCGGGTCAACGGTGTTCCGGCTCGCAAGAACTTCCAGGCGGCAGCGAATACCGAGACGAGCGCGCCCGCGATCATCGGCGCCAGGAAGATGATGTTGCCCCATTTGTCGAGAAAGCTTTCCTGCGTGCCGTTGTAGAACGCGGCCGCGCCCGGATGCACCGGCAGATAGGCGGACGCATCGGTATCGGGCGCCGTGACCTGAGAAAGGATCGGCAGTTCCGTAAGCAGATCGCGCCGTGCGTTCATCAGGGATTCCGTGAGGTCCGTGATGAGGTCGCTGGCGAGCTTCTTTTGGGCAACCAGATAGAATGAGGTTCGCAGCGTCGTGACATCGTCCGCCGGATTGGGTGGAGAGCCCCGCAGCGTGCCCTTCGGGACATCAAAGCTCTCATACGCGCGCTCCTTCTCCGCGATCGCGGCGGCGGATTCGATCGGAATCAGCACCGGGCCCGATTTCCCACTCTGCGGAAACAAACCGCGCAGCAGCGACAGATATTTTTCCGCGAGCGGCATCACGATAAGGACCGCGCGCACCTCCTTCGAATCGATCGCGCGCCGCACGTCAGTCAGTCCGAGGTCCCTGAAGGTGATGCCCGATCGCGTGAAGTCGTATTCGTCGGTCAGGATTTTCACGAGCGGCTTGTTGATATCGCCGCCGACCACACCGACGGTGCCGCGCTTCAGACCCGCCATGTCGGTGATAGCAGAGCCCGACGGCGCTACCAGCAGCACCACCGCGTGCGCCACGACGGCGACCGCCTGCGCCTGCGAGAGGTCGCCGACGTCGCCCCTGACGACGGCAAGATCGACCTTGCCGGAAGAAAACGCTTTGGCCGCATCGGCAGCACTTCCCGACTCCACCATGCTGAGCCGCACCGGCGCCTTCTGCTGCGCCAGCTTGCTGGCCAGCGCGGAGACCAACCGGCTCGCCTCGCCATCCAGCGACCCCACCGCAATGGTGAGCGTGGTCGGCCGGGCATACCAGCGCCAGCCAAACAGACTGGCGCCCGCAACCAGAACGGCGATCCCGGCGACCAGGGTGATCCGTAGCCAGATGGGCAGTTTGGTCGGGTTCATCTAGACATCTCGCACCAAACCTCACCCGTCGCAGCCCCGTGGCCGGAGTACTGGAGCCCGCAGCCTATCGGCAACGATTGACCCAAATCAATCCCGGCGGCCGATCGGCCCCTCCGTTGATTCAGATCAAGGCTGATAATACGCTGCCGCCGGCAAACCTTGCCCGTTGGGGCATCCGGCGGCCTGTCGGCTGCCTGCAAACGCACGAGGGGCAAGCATGCGCAAACTGTTGGTCGCCACCGCCGTCATATCGTCATTGGTTACGCCCGCGGCCGCCGAGGACAAGATGGTGGTCGACATGAGCAAGATGACCTGCGGCGAGCTGACCAAGCTCGGCTTCCAGGATTTCGCCGGCATCACCATGTGGCTGAGCGGCTACTACAATGCGAGTGTCCGCAACACCGTCATCGACCTCTACCAATTTGCGCAGGCCGCCAAGACCGTGAAGGATTATTGCGCGACGGCCCCGCGCGCGACGGTGATGTCTGGCGCCGAGCGGGCCCTCGGCATCAAGATGCCGCGGCCGCGGTAGGACGACAGCACCCTGCCCGCTGACCGCATTCAGCCGTGATAACCGAATAGCGAAGCGCAGCCAGGATTAACTTTACGAGGAGAATGCCATGCCCAGGACGAAGGTGCCTGTCTCCGACGTAGCTGAGGTCGCGCCCGGTCTGTGGTCAAACGCCATACGCGCTGGCGACATGCTGTTCATCTCCGGCCAGGTGGCGCGTCCCTTTGAAGGCGGCACCGGGATAGTCGGCAAGGATGAGTACGAACAGACCAGGCAAATATTTTCACGCATTGATCGCATCGTCAAAGCGGCCGGTGGAACGATGGACGACCTGGTCAAGATGACGATCTATGTAGTCGATATCAGGAACAATACCGAGGTCTGGCGAGCGCGCCGCGAGTTCTTCACCGGAGATTTTCCCGCTTCCACGCTTGTAGAAGTGCGGTCGCTTGCGAAGCCGGAAGTGTTGGTAGAGATCGAAGCCGTCGCCTATCTGGGCAGGAGTTGAACTGGTAGTGAAGCTCGATGCCCCCAGGGGTCGAATATTCTCATCCAACAACCAGATTTAGAATGGACACTTCACGCCGGTCCGCCAAAATGCCGGCATGGAGCAGAAGCAGATCAAGTATGGCAGATGTCCCAAGTGCGGCGAGAGGCTTGAGCTCGTCCCATCGCTGTCTGGCAAGGAGCCGCGAAGGCTTCGCTGCGAAAATTGCGAACAGCCTGATCCGATGAAGCAAGGTGTAGCGTCCGGGTGGATCAGAGGCGAACTGCAGCCCCCAAAATAAAACTCACCAGCGGGCGAGACGTCATGAGCAGAAATTCCATCCTGCGCTGGACAATTGCAGCCGCCTTGTTTGGCGTCGCGGTTTCTGCAGTCCTCGGACCGCCAAAACCAACTGCCTACGTCCACCTCGTCCGTGCGCCTTAGTCGGGCCGATTCAGCTCGCCTGCTCTCCTCGCGTCCCGCCATCTAGCTTAAGGCGGCCAAGGGTGCCTTTGATGTCCACCTCCATAGAGGTGGACGGTCAGACCACAGATAACCTTTGACAGCTCAGTTGCAGGTCCCCGTCTAGTTACGGCTAGTTACGGGTTTCGCCGTTGCCGACTGGAATTTGCAGTTCAGCGGCCCGCTCCCGGCGCTCCTTCTTGATGAATTCGCGTTCGCGCCGTTCAAATGCGATCAGTTCCTGCTCAGCCGCCTGAATAAAGCGGTCTCGTGGTGTTAATGCCAATTGAGCGTGTCCAATCATCGCGCACCCCTATGCCCGAGCCCATCCTATTTCAATCCCGGGAGCCGGAGAAGGTTCGCGCCCGTAAATTTACGGAAATATGACAAGCCCGAATCAACCGGTCACGCAATAGCGAACCGTTCGGGCGTTGCCACCGAGTTGCCCGAATCGCTATCGCAATTGATGTTCGGGGGCGCCACGATGGGGCTGGCGCGCGGGGATGTGCGCGATGGTGCACAAGGGCATTCGCTTTACGGTCGAGCGCGCGGCCGGGGCCGACGTTTGGATTTGGGAATACAGGATCGGGCCTCAAACCAGGACCGGGCGGCTGAACCTTTACGCGCGCGAAGTAGCGGTCAGAAGGGTCCGTCAAAAGATCGATCGAGACCTCAGGGACCAGTACCTACAGCAGCGAGCGAATATGAGCGTTTGAGCACATTTTTGTCGCAATAGGGCAACACTCACGATGTTCCTTTTGACGGAACAGCAGTTTTGACTCCAAACGCATCGAAAGTCGGCTAAGCCTTCGGAAACCGGGGGCTGGCGGATCGAGCTTTTCATTAACCTGATGAGTTTTGTGCCCGGTGGCCGCAGCGCGAGAATGCCTGCGGCTTTTTCATTTCACAGTGGGCCCGCCGGCGTGAATTGCGAATTCGGCGGTTTGCCGAATTGATCACGATTGAAGAATGCCCTGATTCTGTTGGGGTTGAATGGTCGGAGCGAGAGGATTTGAACCTCCGACCCCTAGTCTCCCAGACTAGTGCGCTAACCGGGCTGCGCCACGCTCCGATGCCGTTCCATTAGCTGCGATCAGGGCTGCGCGCAAGGCGCGTGAGCTGCCTCATTGGGGCCGGTTCCGGCCGCGCCCTCAGCCGTCTTTCAGCGCATTATCCAGCAATTGCCGGCAGGCGATCAGTTCGGCGAGCACACGTTCGAGGCGTTCGCGGTCGGGACCGCGGACCGGCCCGGGCCCTTCAGAGTGTGCGGCGGCTGCGGGCTTGCCCTTGCCGAACGGCGTCAGGATGCCATCCTCGTCGGGGTCGAGGAAGCGGTAGTCGATGCCTTTGTCCTCGCTCTCGTAATCCTCGTCATCGGAATCGACCGCCGGCGTCTCGCCCTCGTCGGGCTCCTGCAGGCTGAGGCCGATCGCCTCCTCGACCGCGCCGAACGAAACGGCGGCGTTCTGGTCGGCGATCCCCTGCACCGATTTGATGCCGTGTTCTTTCAGGATCCGCTGCACGCCACGGATGGTGTAGCCCTCGCCATACAGCAGGCGACGGATGCCCTTGAGCAGATCGACATCGTCGGGGCGGTAATATCGCCGCCCGCCGCTTCGCTTCATCGGCTTGATCTGGGCGAACCGCGTCTCCCAAAAACGCAAAACGTGCTGTGGGATATCGAGATCGTCAGCGACCTCGCTGATGGTACGGAACGCATCCGGCGCCTTGTCCAAATGCCAGCTCCCTCAATTCACCTCGTCCGAACACGAACGAGAATCAGGTGCTTTGATCTTACCGCGTTTTTTGCCGCAAATAAGTCCAGGCAATCGGTGCTAACTCGATTGCGATACGAAGCCGCTTTGCCTGAGATAATGAGGGATCAGTCGTCCTTGCCCTCGCCGTTGGTCGGGGCGTGACCATTGATCCGCTGCTTCAGAATGGCCGACGGCTTGAACACCATCACACGACGCGGCGAGATCGGCACTTCGGTACCGGTCTTCGGGTTACGTCCGATACGCTGACCCTTCTTGCGCACCATGAAGGAGCCGAACGATGACAGCTTCACCGTCTCGCCCTTCTCGAGGCAATCGGTAATCTCTTTCAAAACAAGCTCTACGAACGCAGAGGATTCCGTCCGCGACAGGCCCACCTTCTGGTAGACCGCCTCGCACAAATCGACACGTGTGACTGTTTTTCCGGTCCCGGTCATCGCCTGCCCCGCACAATCGGCGAACAATTTATTCCCTGAAATTATGAGGTTAGCACGCAATGGTCAACAGTGACCATCATGCAGCCGCATGAAAGATGGCGGTAAATCCGATCGACATTTTTACAAAGCGCTTACCAGCGCACGAGCGCGGAGCCCCAGGTGAAGCCGCCGCCCATGGCTTCGAACAGCACCAGATCGCCCTTCTTCACGCGCCCGTCCTGTACGGCAACCGACAGCGCCAGCGGGATCGACGCCGCCGACGTGTTGCCGTGCAGGTCGACCGTCAGCACTACCTTCGGCGGCGCAATATGAAGCTTGTGCGCTGAAGCATCGATAATTCGCTTATTGGCCTGATGCGGGATGAACCAGTCGATATCGTCTGCGGTAGCGCCCGTGGCGTTGAACGCATCCACAATCACATCGGTAATCATCCCAACCGCGTGCTTGAACACTTCGCGGCCCTCCATACGGAGCTGACCGACGGTCTGGGTCGAGGACGGACCGCCGTCGACATATAACTTCCCCTTATGCCGGCCATCAGAGCGGAGATGGGTCGTCAGCACGCCACGATCGGTCGGTCCGCCCGGCTGCTCCTGTGCCTCGAGCACGACCGCGCCCGCGCCGTCGCCGAACAGCACGCAGGTCCCCCGGTCGTTCCAGTCCAGAATGCGCGAAAATGTCTCAGCCCCGATTACCAGCGCCCGCTTGAAGGCGCCCGAGCGCAGGAAATTATCGGCGGTGGCGAGTGCAAAGATAAAGCCGGAGCACACGGCCTGCAGATCGAAGGCGGCGCCATGGTTGATACCGAGCCCATTTTGGACAGCGACGGCGGTTGCCGGAAAGGTGTTGTCCGGCGTCGACGTCGCCAGCACGATCAGGTCGATCGCCTGCGCATCGATCCCGGCATGGGTGAGTGCGGCGCGCGCGGCATTGATCGCCAAATGCGAAGTGAACTCGCCCTCGGCGGCGATATGGCGCTGACGGATGCCCGTGCGCTGCACGATCCATTCATCGGAGGTATCGATCCGGGCCGCCAGTTCGGCATTGGTCAGCACCCTCTGCGGAAGATAAGAGCCGCAGCCGAGCACGACCGAACGTTTAGCAGTCACGAGACAGCCTCCTGCGCGGTCTGCGCCTGAACCAGCGCACTGCCGTCGCGATTGAGCATTTGTTTGATCTTGTTGAGGAGATCGTAGCGGGCCATCTCATAACCAACATCGACCGCATAGGCAAAGCCCTCGGCGTCGGTGCCGCCATGGCTCTTGACGACGATGCCGTTGAGGCCGAGCACCACGCTGCCGTTGGATTTCGAGGGATCCAGCTTGTCGCGCAACGACTTGAAGGCATTCTTTGCAAATAAATAGCCGATCTTGGCGCGCCAACTGCTCGCCATGGCGTTGCGCAAAAATTCGGTGATCTGCCGCGCCGTGCCCTCGGCGGCCTTCAGCGCGATGTTGCCGCTAAAACCCTCGGCGACGATGACGTCGGCAGCGCCCTTGCCGATGCCGTCGCCCTCGACGAAGCCGATATATTCCAGCTGGGGCAGGTTCATCGCGCGGAGCAACTCCGCCGCCTCGCGAATCTCCTCGCGGCCCTTGATTTCCTCGACGCCGATATTGAGCAGTCCGACCGTCGGCCGCTCCAGATTGAACAGCACGCTCGCCATCGCGCTGCCCATCACCGCCAGCTCCATCAGATGATGCGCGTCGCCGCCGATGGTGGCGCCGAGGTCGAGCACCACCGAATTGCCGCGCGCGGTGGGCCATATCGCCGCCAGCCCCGGCCGGTCGATCCCGGGCAACATCCGCAGGCAGAACCGCGCCATCGCCGCCAGCGCACCGGTATTGCCGGCGGAAACCGCCACATCGGCGTCGCCTTTCTTGACCGCCTCGATAGCAAGCCACATCGACGAATTCTTGCGGCCACGTCGCAAGGCCTGGCTGGGCTTGTCGTGCATGCTGACCGCGACGTCGGTATGAATCACTTGCGAGGCCGCCTTCAACGCCGGATGTTTTTCGAGCTGCGGGTCAATCAGTGCCCGATCACCGAACAGCAGGTATTCGCTGTCGGGATGTCGGGCCAACGAGACAGCGGCGCCGGGAATGACGACCGATGCGCCGAAATCGCCACCCATGGCGTCAAGCGCGATTCGAACCTTTTGAGGCATGAACGTCCCGGAAACCTGATCTCTTGCGGCCCTCATAGAGCCCGGCCGCGCATTGGAATGGCACCGCCGAAAGCGATGCTCGGCGAAACGTAAACTCTGCGTCCCCGCCGGGCCGCGACAATACCGTGTCCCCGTCCCGACACAACCTCTTGACCGCGCTGTTTCGGCAAAAGGAACGGGTGTGACTGGAATCGGACATTAGCAATAAATCACGACAATTCAAAGTGTTATGAACAATTCCTGAGGAGGCAGGGTAGTCACTGCAACCGGAATACGTGCTCGGTGTCCACTTCAACGAGCCGCTCACTTGCCTTTCGGCTTCTTCGCGCCGGACTTTTTCGGGGTGACCTTCAACGCCTTAAGCGCCGCAAACGGATGATCTTCGGGATCGGGGGCTGCAACCAATGGTTCGAAAACCGCATCCGCCTTGCGCGGATAGGGATCGACGCCGAGATAAAGTGCGTCCGTGGCAAGCCTGCCGAGATCGATGATGCCGTTTTCGATCGGCTCAGGTGGATCTGGCGTGTCGTCTCCGCTCTCCTCAGCCTCGTCGACCAGCGCAGCCATTTGCGGGATCTGCTCCGGCGGCGCGAAGATCAGGTCGATCGGCTCGTCGATCTCGCTCTCGATTTCCTCGAGCGTCACCACGCAGGTCTGTCCAACCCGCGCCCGCACATGACCTGCGACATGGTAGCGGCCACCGCTTTTCGGCGTGACGTCGAACGATGCCTGCACTGAAAGAACTTCTCGCAGGCCGCCGACAACCGCCACCGCATTGCGCGTGGCCTGATCGGCATCGATGTCTCGATGCAGGCCGGTGTCGGGTATTTGGGCGACCGCAATGGGGACGCGCCACGGGTCCGGCTTATCTGTCATGCCATTCTTGCTCATTGCTGCGCGCCCAGTTGATCGGGCGAAGGAAACTTGAAGGAAGCACTCAACAGCGCTGCTTCGTCCAGTCCTGCGAGGGCGGCCATCGCCTGTTCCGCATAGGCCGCCAGCCGGCGCGCTTGCTCGATGTTCTCGCCGTTCAGGATATTCTTGCAGAGCGCTTGGGCCAGCGCCTCGTGGCTCTCGGTGAGCGCGAGATCGTAGGCCGCCGTGCGGCCGTAAAACGCCTCACCAAAGGCCTGCATGCGCTTCGGCACCTTGAGGTCGCTGACGCCCATCTCGCGCAGATTGTCGTCCATATCGTTGCAAAAATGGTCGAACAACGCCTGCGACAAGCCTGGGCCATCCCCAAGCGACTTCAGCCGCCGCAATACCAGCCATAAATGCAGCAGAAGCACGTCAAAACGGCCATTAACCGTATCCGGCACCCCCAAGTCCCGATAAAACAAGGGTTCTCGCGCTTGCGTCACGATCATGCCATAGATGGCTTCAATGGTGCCGCGCGGGGCGATGCGGGGTTTCCTGAAGTGATTGAACGGCCAAAGCATTGTGGGTTCCGCAAGCGAGCCCCCAAGAGTTTCGGAGCCCGCGCATGTTGCAATCCAGCGTGCTGCCCGGTACGTCAACGCCTCGCGCGATGCAAGGGGACGAACAAGTTCCGCAAATGACCAAGACGAGCCACTCACGCTCCCGCGCGGCCTCGCCGCGCCGTTTGACCGCGCGCTGGCGCGCGGCTGCGGCCGCAGTTCTCGTATGCGCGGCGCTAGGTGGATGCACCAGCGAGCAGTTCCAGAAGGGTTATATCCTGCCGCCCGGTGCGCTCGAGCAGATTCCGATCGGCGCCAGCCAGGATCAGGTGCTGATCGTGATGGGAACGCCCTCCACCGTCGCCACCCTGAACGGCGAGGTGTTCTATTACATTTCGCAGCGCTCCGAGCGCAAAGTCGCCTTCATGAACCAGCAGGTCGTTGACCAGCGGGTCATTGCCGTCTACTTCGACAAGAACCGCCAGGTGCAGCGGCTCGCCAATTACGGACTGCAGGACGGCAAGATCTTCGACTTCATCAGCCGCACCACAACCACTTCCGGCCAGGAGCTCAGCTACCTGACGCCGCTGTTCAAGCTGCTCAGCTTCAACTAGCCAAAACCATTCTCGAACACATCGCCTGCGCCAAGTCGTCCGCTTGCCGTACTGCCGCGCGCTGCCTAGGCTCCCTGCAAAACAGCAATCGAAGCAGGGGGTGTTACTCGTGACCAGCAGAGCCTTTTCCCGCCGCCACGTCTCCCGTCGCAGTGTCCTGGCCGGCGCGGCCGCCTTTTCGACCGCGGCCATCCTGCCCCGCGCAAGCTTCGGCGCCGAGTGGCGGCCGACCGAGACCGTGCGCATCATCGTACCCGCCGCGGCCGGCGGCACCACCGACGTGATGGGACGCTTGCTGGCGGCGCATCTGCAAACAGCGTGGGGGCAGTCCGCGGTCGTGGAAAACCGCTCGGGGGGCGGCGGCACCATCGGCACCATCGAAGTCATCCGCCAGAAGGGCGACGGTCACACCATCCTGATCGGCAATCCCGGCCCCAACGCCATCGCCTTCAGCATCTTCCGCAATCTGACCTACAAGGCGGACCAGTTGCAGGCGGTTTCCAACCTGATCCGGACTCCGAACATCGTGTCCGCGCATCCATCCACCGGCATCAAGTCGATCCCCGAATTGATCGCCTACATCAAGGCCAACCCGGACAAGCTGAATTACGCCTCCTCCGGGGTCGGGCAGAGCCCTCACCTCACCGGCGCCTGGTTCCTCCAGCTCACGGGATTGAAGATGGTGCATGTACCGTTCCGCGGCGCCGGTCCTGCACTGCAGGCGGCGCTGGCCGGCGATATTCAGATCCTGTTCGACAACCTCTATCCCTCGCTTCCGCAGACCATTGAGGGCAAGCTCAATGCGCTCGCCGTCACCACGCCCGAGCGCAGCGCAGCCGCGCCAAATATCCCGACCATGCGCGAGAGTGCGCCCGAACTGGCGAAGTTCGACGTCTCCTCCTGGTTCGGCGTTTTCCTGCCAAAGGCCACGCCCGCCCCGATCGTCGATGCGCTCAACATGCAGATCAAGGCGATGCTCGAGCGCGACGACATCAAGAAGACCATCGCCAACATGGGCGCGCGCAGCGATTGGGGCACCCCGCAGCAATTTGCGGATTTCGTGCAGGCGGAGACGGTGAAATTCGGCGAGATCATCAAGCGCGAAGGCTTGCAGATGGACGTGAATTGAGCCGGACCCGGCTACGATGACTTATTGATCTTCTTGACCTTGGCGTCGGTGGCATCAATCGACATCGCCAGTTCCATGATTGCCTTCGACAACAATTCAATCGCCTCCGTCTGATCCTGCGACTTGGAGGCGCGGAGTGCATAATTCCGGGCGGATGACAGCGACATCGTTTGATCTCCGTGTTGAGCGTAGTTGGTTTTCGGTGGCCATCGTTGGCGGAAGCTGTTCGCTTCCGCAAGTGACGCGGCCGCCTCAACAATTTTGTGGTGTGGGTTAAGCGACTTCGCTCATGCGGAGACGGTGAAGTTCGCAGCGATCATCGGGAGCGAACGGTTACAGATGGCGGTGAAGCGAGTTGGCTCGCCTGCAGTGCTTGACGCAAAAAACCCGCGGCTTGCACCGCGGGTTTGTCGCAGATCAGGTGCTTTGGGTCAGTGCGCCAGGATCGCCAGCAGCAGCAGAGCCACGATGTTGGTGATCTTGATCATCGGGTTGACGGCGGGGCCCGCCGTATCCTTGTAGGGATCGCCGACGGTGTCACCGGTCACGGCTGCCTTATGGGCGTCGGAGCCCTTGCCGCCGTAATGGCCGTCCTCGATGTACTTCTTGGCGTTATCCCAGGCGCCGCCGCCCGAGGTCATCGAGATCGCGACGAACAGTCCGGTCACGATCACGCCGAGCAGCATCGCGCCGACGGCCGAGAACGCCGCCGACTTGCCGGCAGCGCCACCGCCCGCGATGGCGTAGATGATGAAGTACACGACGATCGGCGACAGCACCGGCAACAGCGACGGAATGATCATTTCCTTGATCGCGGCTTTCGTCAGCAGGTCGACCGCCTTGCCGTAGTCCGGCTTGTCGGTGCCCTGCATGATGCCGGGCTTCTCGCGGAACTGACGCCGCACTTCCTCGACGATCGCGCTGGCAGCACGGCCGACTGCCGTCATGCCCATCGCGCCGAACAGATACGGCAAGAGACCGCCGAACAGCAGGCCAACCACGACGTAGGGATTGTTGAGCGAGAAGTCCGGGGCGACGCCCACGAAGTAGGCGTTCTTGCTGGCGATGAAGTATTTGAGGTCTTCATTGTAAGCCGCGAACAGCACCAGCGCGCCGAGACCGGCGGAACCGATTGCATAGCCCTTCGTGACCGCCTTGGTGGTGTTGCCGACCGCGTCGAGCGCGTCGGTCGACTTGCGGACTTCCTTGGGCAAGCCCGCCATTTCCGCGATGCCGCCGGCGTTGTCCGTGACCGGACCGAACGCGTCGAGGGCGACGATCATGCCGGCCAGCGCCAGCATGGTGGCGGTCGCAATCGCGATGCCGAACAGGCCGGCAAGGCTATGGGTGACGAGAATGCCGGCGATGATCACGATCGCGGGCCCTGCGGTTGATTCCATCGAGATCGCGAGCCCCTGGATCACGTTGGTGCCGTGTCCGGTGACCGAGGATGCCGCGATCGACTTCACCGGGCGATAATCAGTGCCGGTGTAGTATTCGGTGATCCAGATGATCAGCGCGGTGACGACCAGGCCGACGACGCCGCATTCGAACAGCGCGAAACCGGTGTAGTTCACGCCCGCCAGCGGGCCGAAGCCGATCAGATAGTAGATCACGCCGGCGACGCCCACGAGCGACAGGATGCCGGTCGCGATCAGACCCTTGTACAGCGCGCCCATGATGGACTGGCTGGCGCCGAGCTTGACGAAGAAGGTCCCGATGATCGAGGTGATGATGCAGACGCCGCCGATGGCGAGCGGCAGGGTCATCATGTTCACCAGGAGCGGCGAACTCGCGAAGAAGATCGCTGCAAGCACCATGGTGGCGACCGCGGTCACCGCATAGGTCTCGAACAGGTCGGCGGCCATGCCGGCGCAGTCGCCGACGTTGTCGCCGACGTTGTCGGCAATGGTGGCCGGGTTGCGCGGATCGTCCTCGGGAATGCCGGCCTCGACCTTGCCGACGAGATCGCCGCCGACGTCGGCGCCCTTGGTGAAGATGCCGCCGCCGAGACGGGCGAAGATCGAGATCAGCGAGGCACCGAAGCCGAGCGCGACCAGCGCGTCGATCACGGTGCGATCGTTGGCCTTCAGGCCCATGACCTGGGTGAGATAGGCGAAATAGATGGTGACACCGAGCAGCGCCAGACCGGCCACGAGCATGCCGGTGATGGCACCGGCCTTGAAGGCGAGTTCAAGTCCGCCGGCCAGCGAGATCGTCGCAGCCTGCGCGGTGCGCACGTTGGCGCGAACCGAGACGTTCATGCCGATGAAGCCGGCGGCGCCCGACAGGATCGCGCCGACCAGGAAGCCGACCGCGACCAGCATGCCGAGGAAATAAGCCAGCAGCGCGAAGATCACGACGCCGACCATCGCGATCGTCATGTACTGGCGCTTGAGATAGGCCTGCGCGCCTTCGGCGACCGCGGCTGCGATCTCCTGCATGCGCGGGTTGCCAGCATCCGCTTTCATAACGGAAGCCGTCGCCCAGATGGCGTAAACGATGGAAAGCGCTCCGCAGAGCACAATCACCCATAATGCTGTCATAGAATCTGCCTCAGATGCTGGTGTAGCCCCACGCCATCCCGCGAGCGCGGCAGGCGTATAAAAAGGAGGCCTTCCCTGCCCAAAAGGGCGGCCTCAAATCGGCGGGACCATGCCAAAATCGTCTCCCCGGCGCAACGCCGCGGAGGGCAAAAAACGTCGATTTTTGAAAGGAATCACCGGGAAATAGCGGCGCGGCTGGCCGGTCTCGCGCGGTTGGACCCGAAACAGTCGAAAAATGCAAAACCCGCCCAACCCTTGAAGGATTGAGCGGGCCCAATAGAGCCTTCGGCTCTACTCTTTGTTTGACGCGTTTTCTTTACGCGAACCGGAGTCCGCTTCGCTCGAAAACGCTACAGCCATTCCAGTACATCCGTGAAACGACCGTTTCGAAGCCTTAGGCCAGCGACAGATTTTCCGCGCTTACCTTGCCCCGCATCTTGTCGGTCTTGAGTTCGAACTGAACCTTCTGACCTTCGGCCAGTCCGTCAAGACCGGCGCGCTCGACGGCGGAGATGTGAACGAACACATCCTTGCTGCCATCGCTCGGCTCAATGAAACCAAAACCTTTTTGACCGTTGAACCACTTTACAGTTCCCGTAGCCATTTTCTCTTCTCCAAAGTCCAAAGCACATAGGCTTTCATTCCGCGCGGCGATCGCGCGGATTCAAATCCAATCTCGACGATGTCTCTGGAAGAAGCCCCGAGGGGCGCGTTCAAAGGGCTCGACGGCAATCGAATGCCGACACACCTATAGATTTTCGCAAAAATTGCAATGGCTGAGGGGAATAAAAGCCAAATGAGGGGAATAAAAGCCAGAATCCTCGTCAAAAGTGGCTGTAAGATCGCCGTTCCAGCGCGATTTCCTTCCCCTCCCCGTCGATGAATTTGGGAATAGCGGAGCCCGCTACCGCCATGCCGATGGAACTCACGGGCACCCCGGCGCGCTGCGCGGCCTGCGCGAACGCCTCGACACGATCTTCCGGGATCGTGCACAGGATTTCGTAGTCGTCGCCGCCGGCGATCAACGCTTCGATCCCGACAATCCGGCGCGCTAGCAAATCCTTCGCGGCAGCCGAGCGCGGAATCGACTCCAGATCGATGACGGCCGAGACGCCCGACACGCCGCACAGCTTGGTGAGATCACCTGCGAGGCCATCGGACACATCCATCGCCGCGCTCGCATATTCTCGCACGATTTCTGCAAGCGCCACGCGCGGCTGCGGCACACGATAACGGCCAGTCAGAAACTCTCGCGCGGCTGCATCGCCTGCCGCAGCATGAACTTTCCCACCCCTGAGAACGGCGAGACCGAGCGCGGCGTCACCGATCGTCCCCGTCACCATCACGCGGTCGCCGGGCTTTGCACCGCTGCGATGAACCATTTTGCCAGGGGGGACGCGCCCGAAGGCCGTAATCGAGATCATCAGCGGGCCCGGAGTGGAAACGGTATCGCCTCCGAGCAGCGGACAACCGAATTGCGTTGCGTCCTCACCGAGCGCGGCTGCGAATGGTTTCAGCCAGGCTTCGTCTGCGTTGCGGAGCGCCAGCGTCAGCACAAAGCCGGCTGGCACAGCCCCCTTGGCGGCGAGGTCGGACAGATTGGCCCGCAGCGCCTTGCGCGCAATCGTGTCGGGCGGATCGTCGGGCAGGAAATGCACGCCCTCAACGATGGCGTCGGTCGTCACCACGATGTCGTCGCCGGACGGCTTCAACGCGGCAGCGTCGTCGTCGAGATTGAAGGCGCCCGGGTTGGTCGCGATCGGCCGAAAATATCGCGCGATCAGCGAGTCCTCGCCGGACGCTGACGGCGCGCTAGCCACGCGCGAACTCGTCGGCGCGAAATTGTCGCGCGATCTGGTCGAGCACCGCATTCACCATGCCGGTCTCGTCCTGTTCGACAAAGGCGTGCGCGACGTCGACATATTCGGACACGACCACGCGGCCCGGCACATCCTTGCGATGCTCCAGTTCATACGAGCCCGCGCGCAGCACCGCGCGCAAGATTGCGTCGATCCGCTTCAGCGGCCAGCCCTTCGACAGCGCGTCATCGATCAGCGGATCGAGCCTGGCCTGGTCGCGCACCACGCCCGAGACCACATCGCGAAAGAACGCCGCCTCGGCGGGGAGATATTTGTCGCCCTCGACCTCACTGCCGAGCCAGTGGCTCTCGAACTCGGCAAAAATGTCGTTGAGCCCGGCGCCGCCGATGTCCATCTGGTACAGCGCCTGCACCGCGGCTAGCCGCGCTGCGCCGCGCCGGTTGGCTTTCTTGTCGGGACCTTTGGCTGGCTTTTTGCTCTCTGCCATCATCAGGCCTTTGCCAACCGGCGTTTGATCCGCAGCATCGCCAGTGCCGCACGCGCGGCGTCGCCGCCTTTATTCAACTCGCTGGCGCGCGCCCGCGCCCAGGCCTGCGCCTCGGTATTGACCGTGATGATCCCGTTACCGAGCGGAACCTTTCGCGCCACCGCCAGATCCATCAGCGCGCGCGAGGATTCGATCGACACGATCTCGAAATGAATGGTGTCGCCCCGCACCACGCAGCCGAGCGCGATCGCCGCATCGTAGGGTTTGCCGTTGTTCTCCGCGGCATCGAGCGCAATTGCGATCGCGGCCGGAACCTCCAGCGCGCCGGGCACGGTGATGACGTCATGCGTCAAGCCGGCGGCTTTCAACTCGGCGACTGCGCCTTCCATCAGCGCGTCCTGGATATCGTCATAAAAGCGTGCCTCGACGATCAGCGCGCGCGCGCCGGTGATGTCAGTCTGGTCTTTCAGGGGTGCGCGCCGCGCGTCTGCCATTTTTCACCTTCGTCGTCATTGCCGGGCTCGACCCGGCAATCCCTCTTGTTAAGAGGATGGATACGCGGGTCAAGCCCGCGTATGACACATTTGCTGTTGCGTTCTACTTCATTTCCGACAGCCGCGCCGCATAGCGGGCCATCAGATCGACCTCGAGGTTGACCTCGCTGCCCGCACCCCAGCCGCTAAGCGTCGTAACATTGAGCGTGTGCGGAATAATAAGCACCGAAAACGCGACGTCAGCGACCGTATTCACGGTCAGCGACACGCCGTCCAGCGTCACCGAGCCCTTGGCAGCAATGAACCGCGCGAGCTCCCGCGTGGTGCGCAATTCGAATCGCGCCATATCGGGCAGATCGTCGCGCTTGACGATGGTGGCGATCCCGTCGGCATGCCCGGCAACGATGTGGCCGCCGAGTTCATCGCCGATCTTCAGCGCGCGCTCGAGATTGAGCTTTGTGCCTTTGGTCCAGTGTTTTGCCGTGGTCATGCCGAGCGTCTCGGCGGCGGCATCGACATCGAACCAGGTTTTGCCCGCGTCGACGCCGGAGGCGACCACTGTGAGGCAAACGCCATTGCAGGCGATCGACGCGCCATCGGCGATCGTGGCGCGATCGTAGCGGCATGCAATCCGCAGGCGATGCAACTGGCCTTGCGCCGTTGGCGCGAGACCGACGATCTCGCCGATGTCGGTGACTATTCCCGTAAACATTTAAGCGCGCTCGTAGATGGTGAGAGTATCCTTGCCGACATCCTCGCTAGCACGAACGCGGAACCCCGGCGACTGCGTGATCGACGACAGCGGCATTGCGTCCAGCGCGGGAACGCCGTCGGCACCAACCATGTCAGGTCCGCGCAGCAGCCAGACTTCATCGACCAGGCCGGCCGCAACAAAGGATGACGCCACCCGCGCCCCGCCTTCCACCATCAGCCGCGTAATGCCCTTTTCGGACAGCGCGCGCAGCACGGCAGGTAGATCCAGTCCATGCGGATTGGCCGTCGCGGCGACGCGGATCACCTGCGCGCCCGCGGCGCCAAGCTTCATGGCGGCCGGAGCGTCGGAAAGATCCGAGGTTGTCACCCACAGCGGCGTCTGGCGCGCGGAATGCACCAGGCGGCTGGTGCCGGGAATGCGCAACGCACGGTCCAGCACCACGCGCACCGGCGAGCGCGCTTCCATGCCCGGCAGGCGGCAGTCGAGCAGCGGATCGTCCGCCAGCACGGTGTTGATACCGACCAGGATAGCGTCGCATTGCGCGCGCAGCAGATGCACCCGCGTCCGCGCAGCCTCACCGGTGATGGCGACCGGCTTGTGGCCGGCCGCGCCGATCTTGTCGTCGGCGGATACCGCGAGCTTCAAGATCACATGCGGACGCTTGTCGCGGATGCGCCGGAAATGTCCGGCGTGGTCGCGCGCCGCTTCGACGGCACCCAGGCCGACGTCGACGGCAATACCGGCCGCACGAAGCCTGGCGTGGCCCTGCCCGGCTACTTCCGGATTGGGATCCTCGATCGCCGACACCACGCGGGCGATGCCGGAGGCGATGACGGCGTCAACGCAAGGCGGGGATTTGCCGAAATGCGAACAGGGCTCGAGCGTCACATAGAGTGTCGCGCCGCGAGCCGCCTCGCCGGCCCGCGCCAGCGCCTCCGGCTCGGCGTGCGGCCGGCCGCCGGGCTGGGTCCATCCGCGGCCGACGATGACGCCATCCTTGACCACCACCGCGCCGACGGCGGGATTGGGCCAGGTGCGGCCCAGCCCGCGCCGCCCGAGCGTCAGCGCGAGGCGCATAAAACGCTCGTCGGCAGCTTTGGCCTCTTTCGATTTCTGCGCGTATTGGTCTTCCAGAATGCGGAAGATCATTTGCGTAACGTGGCGACCCGCGCGTCGTCTTCAGCGGAGAGTTCGCCGAGCACGGCCTCAAAATCCTTGGCCTCGCGAAAGTTGCGATAGACCGACGCGAAGCGGACATAGGCGACGTCGTCGAGCTGGCGCAGATGTTCCATCACGATCTCGCCGATCGCCTCCGAGGAAACTTCCGCCTCGCCGCCGCTCTCGAGCTCGCGAACGATGGCCGAGACCATCTTCTCGACCCGTTCAGGATCGACCGGCCGTTTGCGCAAGGATATCTGCAGCGAGCGGACGAGTTTATCGCGATCGAATGGCACCCGGCGGCCGTTGCGCTTGATCACGGTGAGTTCGCGCAACTGCACGCGCTCGAACGTGGTGAAGCGAAAATTGCAGGCGATGCACACCCGTCGCCGCCGTATCACGGCGGAATCCTCGGTCGGCCGCGAATCCTTCACCTGCGTATCGAGACTGTTGCAGCTGGGACAGCGCATCCGAATGACCTTTACTGCAGGACCTTATTGATAAATCGGGAAGCGGTCGGTGAGTGCCTTCACACGTTCCTTGATCGCGGCTTCGACCAGCGGCGCCTTGCCGTCGGGCGATTGCGCCAGCGCGTTGAGCACTTCGGCAATCATGCCGCCGACCTGCTTGAATTCGGCAACGCCAAACCCGCGCGTGGTCGCAGCCGGCGTACCGAGACGAAGGCCTGACGTGACGAACGGCGTTTCCGGATCGAACGGTATGCCGTTCTTGTTGCAGGTGATGGCGGCGCGAACCAGCGCCTTTTCGGAGACGTTGCCCTTCAGCCCCTTCGGCCTGAGGTCGACCAGCATCAGGTGGTTGTCGGTGCCGCCGGAGACGATGTCGAGGCCCTGCGCGCGCAGGCTTTCGGCAAGCGCCTTCGCGTTTTCGACCACGTTCTTCGCGTAGATCTTGAAGTCCGGACGCAGCGCTTCGCCGAACGCCACGGCTTTCGCCGCGATCACATGCATCAGCGGACCGCCCTGCAAGCCTGGGAAGACGGCCGAGTTGAACTTCTTGGTCAACGCCTCGTCGTTCCACAACATGAGGCCGCCGCGCGGACCACGCAGCGATTTATGCGTGGTCGTGGTCGTGACATGCGCGTACGGTACCGGCGAAGCATGAACGCCACCGGCCACGAGGCCAGCGAAATGCGCCATGTCGACCATGAGATAGGCGCCGACGCTGTCGGCTATTTCGCGGAAACGCTTGAAATCCCACGGGCGCGAATAGGCCGAACCACCGGCGATGATTAGTTTCGGCTTCACTTCCTCGGCGCGACGCGCGACCGCGTCCATATCGATGATCTGGTCCTCACGACGCACGGTGTAGTGCTGCGCCTTGAACCATTTGCCGGAAACGTTGACGGGCGCACCATGGGTGAGATGGCCGCCGGCGGCGAGATCGAGGCCCATGAAAGTGTCGCCGGGCTGCAGCAGCGCCAGAAACACCGCCTGGTTCATCTGGCTGCCGGAGTTCGGCTGCACATTGGCGAACTGCGCGCCGAACAGTTTCTTGGCGCGCTCGATTGCCAGCGTCTCGGCGACGTCGACCCACTCGCAGCCGCCGTAATAGCGCGCGCCCGGATAACCCTCGGCGTATTTGTTGGTCATCACCGAGCCCTGCGCTTCCAGCACCGCGCGGCTGACGATGTTTTCGGACGCGATCAGCTCGATCTCATGGCGCTGCCGGCCGAGTTCGCCCTTGATGGCGGCGGCGATTTCCGGATCGGCCTCGGCAAGCGTGGCCGTGAAGAACGAGTCGGGCGCGGAGGCGGTTTTGGAGCTGGACGAAGAGGTCATAGGGCGAAATATCTCCACCGCCGCAGGCCCTTAGGGGCATAGCGGGCGGTCAAATGTGGCGGTCGACAGAGGCATTTGCGAGATACCACATCGCCCGGTCTTGGCCAAGCGCTTGCGGTAGGGGCCTGATATTTATGCAAGATATGGTGGGGGATGGCGGGGTTCCAGGGTCCCGTTCGCCTCCCTACCCGCGTCGTCCCCGCGAAGGCGGGGACCCATAACCACAACGGCTGGTGGAAGAAGAAGGTGTTTGCCAATTTGCCCCTTTCGACGGCCCCGGCGTATGGGTCCCCGCCTTCGCGGGGACGACATCGGGGCTACTTGGCAAACCGGTACGCCCCGCCCTTCTCGACCGAGCGCTGGAAAGCCGGCCGCGCATGCATCCGCGTCAGCCAGGCTTTCAGGTTCGGATACGGCCCGAGCTTGTCGAACACCTTTGCCATCTCGCCGACAAAGCTCATCTGGATATCGGCTCCCGTCAACGACGGGCCGACGAAGAACTCCCGGCCCTTCAGCGCGCCGTCGACATAGCCGAGGTGATTGGCGATCTCACTGTCGATGCGCGGATGCAGCGGCGCGCCCGCCTCTTTCAGCCTGCCGACATAGAGGTTCAGCATCAGCGGCAGCATCGCGGATCCTTCCGAATAATGCAGCCACTCGTTATAGGCCTCCCATTCGGCGCTGCCGGGGGCCGGCATCATCGCGCCCTTACCGTAACGGCGAATGATGTAATCGACGATCGCGCCGGACTCGGCGATCCGAACCTCGCCATCGGTGATGACCGGCGACTTGCCGAGCGGATGTATCTTCTCCAGTTCCGGCGGCGCCAGCCGCGTCGTGGCATCGCGCTGATAGCGCTTCATCTCATAGGGCGTGCCGAGCTCTTCCAGCAGCCACAATATCCGCTGCGAGCGGGAGTCGTTGAGATGATGAAGCGTGAGCATGAGGTTTCCTTAGAGGGTCTCGTTGTTGATTGGCAGAGACTGTCATTGCGGGCGAAGCGAAGCAATCCATCTCGCCACGTAAAGAAAGAATGGATCGCAATGACGTGGAATTCCGGATACAAATCCGCGATCTCGCGGCGCAATTCACCCGAGTTGTGCATCAAGGAGTAGCCTTATGAAAACCGCATCGCTCGCCCGATGGTTATCCGCGCTCGGCGTGGCCATCTCGTTGCTATCGGGAGCGGCATCTGCCGCTGACGTGCATGTTATGAGTTCAGCCGGCTTTTATGGAGCCTATTCGGAGCTCGGTCCTCTGTTCGAACGCGCGACCGGCCACCACCTGATCACGACGCGCGGGCCGTCGCTGGGCGACTCCCCGGAAGCGATCCCCACGAGGTTGGCACGCGGCGAGAGCGCGGATGTCGTGATCCTGGATGACAGCGCCGCCGACGAGCTCGCAAAGCGAGGATTGGTGCGCGCCGACAGCAAGGTGAGACTTGCGCGCTCATTGATCGGCATGGTGGTGCAAGCAGGCAGCCCGAAGCCGGATATCGGCACGGTCGACGCATTCCGAAATACGCTGCTCGCGGCAAAATCGATCGCCTATTCGGACAGCAGCAGCGGCACCTATTTGTCGACGACGGGATTCTCAAAACTCGGCGTCGCCGATCAGATCGCGGGCAAGAGCCGAAAGATACGAGGGCCGCCATCCGGCGAGCCGGTGGCCGCGGTGGTGGCACGTGGCGAGGCCGAGATCGGATTCCAGCAGGTCAGCGAGCTGATTCACGTCCCCGGCATCACTTTCGTCGGCCCGCTCCCAAACGAAGTCCAGCAAATGACCTTCTTCGCGGGTGCCTTGACGGCCAAAGCCCAACAGCCCGAGGCGGCCAATGCACTGATCCGCTTTCTCAGCTCGCCCGAGGCGGCGCCGGTGATCACGAAAGCCGGGCTCGCGCCGCTATCGGAGCGATAGGTCGGTCCACCGTCTTCGCCCGGCTCGACCGACTGACTCCGCCCAGTATTCCAGAGCAGCCGTAATTGAATCGAGAAGCCGCGGCGTACTGGATGCTCCGCTTTCGCGGAGCGACGGCCTTTGGTGCAGATGCAGTTGGTGATCTCTAGAAGCTGGTGATCTCCTGGAGCCTTGCCCCTCAGAGCCCCGTATATCCCGCCTTCACCTGATCGCTGCTGCCGTCGAGCTGGCGCAGGTAGGTCAACCCGCACACAGTTAGCCGGTGCGTATCCTTTTCGCCCGCCTCGAACAGCGTGGTGACGTATTCCGTTACCTTGGCGCGGGCTTCTTCGCTCGCGGCCGTGGTGCGGTTCAACAGCAGATCGTAGGTCTGCATGATGCGGTCGATGGCGGCTTCCATGGGATGCTCCGGATGTGATGCTCAGTCGAGACGCGCTTCTTCGAATTTGGCGATCGCCTTGTTGGCGAGCCTGATCTTGTTGAATTCACCGTGCTGAAAAATCTTGACGATGATCCCGAGCAGCCGCTCGTTGGTCTCAAAGCTGTCGGCAATGGCGCCGCTCTTGCGGAGATAGTTCGACGCGATGGCATAGGCGTCGCCCACCACCTCGACGTTCATGACCTGCAATCCGCGCTCGACCAGCATGGCTCGTGCTTCTCCGTTCGGACGGATAAAGCGCGAAGGCGGCCAATAGTTCCATTACGGAAGACCTGTTTTCCATTATCCAAAAGACAAAGCGCACCGGCTCCGGAAAACCGGAGCCGATGCGCTTTGAGCAAGGCTTACTGCCTTGCCAATTCCTTTACCGCCGTTTTGGCTGCCGGTCTTCTGAAGGGCCGGCTTGGCCGCTTGGCAATAAGAATACCCTCAGAGCCGGTACAGGATCTGGTCGGTCCAGAACCGCTCGAGCCGGTGCAGCGACTTGTTCAGCGTCGCGAACTCCTCGTTCGAGATGCCGCCGACCTGCTCCACGGTCTTGACGTGCTTCTGATAGAGCGCATCGACGATGCGGCGGATTTCCTGGCCCTGCGTGGTCAGACGGATGCGGACCGAGCGGCGATCGACGCGCGAACGCTGATGATCGAGAAAGCCGAGTTCGACGAGCTTCTTCAGATTGTAGGAGACGTTGGAGCCGAGGTAATAGCCGCGCGTACGCAGCTCGCCTGCGGTCAGTTCCTTGTCGCCGATATTATAAAGCAACAACGCCTGCACCGAATTGATGTCGGCGCGGCCGCGGCGATCGAATTCATCCTTGATCACATCGAGCAAGCGGCGATGCAGCCGTTCCACCAAAGTCAATGCTTCAAGATAGAGCGGCTGCACCGGAGCTTGACCGGCAGAGCGTTCAGCGGTTTCCACCGCCGTTGCAACGGCTTTCATCATGACACTTCCCCTGTCGTCGTTTTTGTCGACTTATTTCGACGAAACTTTTGTCCCGCCTGATAGCTTCAACTTAAGGGGCCGGTTTGAAGATCAGCTTAAATAAGACAATAAAGAGATCATGAATTTATGAGAGTGAATCGCTGATTAAGCCCATGGATAAAGGACTTTTTGCAACATTTCATTGACCGAGAAAAGCCACTGTTCACGCTTCGTCTGCGCATCCTGTCACATTCGGAAACAGCTTCGCCTGAAATCGAAACGGTCCCGTAACTGATATGGCGGAGCCCTTTACGGTGACTGAAAAGTTACCGTCAAATTGTTCGAAAATTGGACGGGTCCGCGTTGCGGTTTTTGCACCCGCGTAGGTTAGGGCGTGGAGAATGATTGAAAACTATGGCGGGCGTTCACGCGCAGCCATCCAGGCGAGCGCCAGATACGCCGCCAGCATCACAGCCTCACCACCCACCACAAACAGGCTGCCGCCATAGATTCCCGGAAACATCAATTCGATAACCGCCATCGACACGACGGTCGTGAGCCACACCACCGCGCCCCATGGCGTCGCGAGCCAGAGGCCGACGGCAGCGACAAGTTCGATCACGGCGAAATAGACGGTCGCGGTCTGCCACGCCATCGACTGGTTTTCGAACGCCTCTTCCTCGCCGCCGATGAAGCCCGTCACCTGCGCCCAGTGGTAAAGACCTTTGATGATCGAGACGACCGCCATGACGCGCAGGAACAGCACCAGCCGCCGCGTCCACGCATTGTCGTCCGGCTCGATCCGCTCGGAAGCGATCGCCGCCACCGACATCGCATTTCTCTGGCATTGTCCCTGGCATTGTCCCGCGCCGGGTCGCGCGCCGAAGTGTCAGACATCAGAATCAGTGCCTTTGGAGCGGATAATCGCACTCATACCGGGAAGTCTTGGCCCGCCGGGGCGGTAAAATCAATTGCTGATGAGGCAGATCGACGGTGCGGTGACGGGCGGCGGCCAAGGTGCTAGAACTGGAACAAATCCAGATTTACCCGCCGTCGAGGAGCAAGCATCATATGGCGATCAAATTCGGGCGTCCGATCGAAATGCGCGACGCGCCGCCGCGGCAAACCACCCTCGCCTCGCCCCCGCTGGACCTGATCATCCGCCCCCGGCGCAATCGCAAGGCAGAATGGGCGCGGCGGCTGGTGCGGGAAAACGTCCTCACCACGAACGATCTGATCTGGCCGATGTTCGTGGTCGACGGTCACAATACGCGCACCGGCATCGCCTCGATGCCAGGCGTCGACCGCCTCACCGTCGATCAGGCTGTCCGCGACGCCGAACGTGCGGTGAAACTCAACATCCCCTGCATCGCGCTGTTCCCCTACACCGAGCCGTCCTTGCGCGACGAGCACGGCTCCGAGGCGCTCAACCCGGACAATCTCGTCTGCAAATCGGTGCGCGCGATCAAGAAGGAGTTTCCCGGTCTCGGCGTGCTCTGCGATGTCGCGCTCGATCCCTTCACCAGCCATGGCCATGACGGGCTGATCGAGGACGGCAAGATCCTCAACGACGAGACGGTGGCGGTGCTGGTGCGGCAGGCGCTGGTGCAGGCCGAAGCCGGCTGCGACGTGATCGCGCCCTCCGACATGATGGACGGCCGTGTCGGCGCGATCCGCGAGGCGCTCGACGATTCAGGTTTTGGCGACGTGCAGATCATGTCCTATGCGGCGAAATATGCCAGCGCCTTCTACGGCCCGTTCCGCGACGCCATTGGCTCGGCCAAAACGCTGACCGGCGACAAGCGCACCTATCAGATGGACAGTGCCAATTCCGACGAAGCGCTGCGCGAGGTCGAACTCGATATCGCCGAAGGCGCCGACATGGTGATGGTGAAGCCGGGCATGCCCTATCTCGACATCGTGCGGCGGGTAAAGGACACGTTTTCGATGCCGACCTTCGTCTACCAGGTGTCCGGCGAATACGCGATGATCGCGGCAGCCGCCGGCAATGGCTGGATCGACGGCGAACGCGCGATGATGGAAAGTTTGTTGGCGTTCAAGCGTGCGGGCGCGGACGGCATTCTCACGTATTTCGCGCCGCAGGCAGCGGAGAAGCTGAAGGCGGAAGGGTAATACGTTCGACGTCATTCCGCGGCGCGTCAAAGACGCGAACTACGATGTGCAATTGCACATCGGAGAATCCTGGGATTCCCCGGTGTGCAATTGCACACCTGAGGTCTGGTCCTTCGGACCATCCCGGAATGACGTTCGCCGTCGCGGAATCGCCCGAATATTGCGGCTTGTTAATTTTTGTCGGGGGCTTGCGGCGACGCGGCCGGCTCCCATGTCCTGCGCAGGACATTCTTTGCGAGGGCTGATCATGTCTTATAGCGATTCGGGCAATACCGGCAGCGGTGCTTCTAATGCTGGCGGCTCTCAAAATGCTGGCGGCTCTCAAAATGCTGGCGGCGCCTGGCGGAACGACGGCGGCGTGCCGCCGCACGCATTCGATCCCGATTTTCAGCCGGAACTGTTTCGCGGCGTTCTGACGCGGCGGGTTTTCGCCTTCCTGATCGATGTCGTCGTGCTGTCGATCCCGGTGATCCTCGGTTATGTCTTCATAGCGGTGTTTGGCCTGATCACGCTCGGGCTCGGCTGGGCGCTGTTCTGGCTCGCATGGCCCGCCACGATCATCTGGGCGGTGGTCTATTACGGTTCCTCGATCGGCGGACCGCATTCGGCGACCATGGGCATGCGCGTGATGGATCTGGAGGTCCGTACCTGGTACGGCGCACCGGGCTATTTCGTGCTCGGCGCCATGCATGCCGTGCTGTTCTGGGTGTCGATCTCGTTCCTGTCGCCGCTGGTGCTGCTGGTCGGCTTGTTCAACGGTCGCCGCCGGCTGCTGCACGACATCATTCTGGGAACCGTGGTTGTCAACAGCTCGATTCGCACCCACGTAGCACCGGCCGCGCGCAGCTACTGAGCCGCAGCTAAATTAATTGACCGTTAGCCTTCGGAGCGCGATGCTGTGATGAATTGCTTCGGAGGCCTGACGAACTGACGTGACCCAGCATTCGCGTGACACCCCGCAATTCTACCTGACGGCGCCCTCGCCCTGCCCCTATCTGCCGGGCCGGCACGAACGCAAGGTGTTCACGCATCTGGTCGGCGACAAGGCGGGCGATCTCAACGACCTGCTCACCCATGGCGGCTTCCGGCGCAGCCAGTCGATCGCTTACCGGCCGGCCTGCGACCAGTGCCGCGCCTGCGTCTCGGTGCGCGTCGTCGCTAACGAGTTCCGTCCCTCGCGCAATTTCCGGAAAATTCTCGCGCGCAATGCCGACATTGTCGGCGAGCAGCGCAATGCTGTGCCCACGTCAGAACAATATTCGGTGTTCCGCGCCTATCTCGACCGGCGCCATCGCCATGGCGGCATGGCCGACATGACCGTGCTCGACTATGCGATGATGGTGGAAGACAGCCATGTCGAAACCCGCATCATCGAATACCGCAAGCGCAACATCGACACCGGTATCACCGGCCGCGGCGAGGAACTGATCGCGGTGGCGCTGACCGACGTGCTCAGCGACGGACTGTCGATGGTGTATTCGTTCTTCGAACCATCCGAGGAAAGCCGTTCGCTCGGCACCTTCATGATCCTCGATCACATTACGCGGGCGCGAAGGCTGGGATTGCCTTACGTCTATCTCGGCTACTGGATCGAAGGCTCCAAGAAGATGGACTATAAAGGCCGTTTCCTGCCCCAGCAGCGGCTGGCGCCGAGCGGCTGGCTGCGCGTGGATGCGACGGGCGAAGTTCCGTCGGAACCGCAGGATTGAATTAACTCGCCGCCACCCTCTTCACTGGATCACCCGCGAAGGCGGGTGATACGCCGCGGCTTCTCGATCGATCACTCACCCGAACAACGTATCGAACAGCAACTTCACGTTCAGCACCACGATGATCCCGGCGACGATCCACGCTGTCACGGCGACCGGGCGCGATATCGCGAAACTCCCCATCTTGCGCCGGTCGGACACGAACCGCACCAAGGGGATCACCGCGAACGGCAATTGCATCGACAACACGACCTGGCTGAAGACCAGGAGCTGGCCGGTGCCGCGCTCGCCATAGAGCGCGGTGACGATGACAACGGGCACGATGGCGATGCCGCGGGTGACCAGCCGCCGCGCCCAGTTCGGCAGCCGCAGGTGCAAAAAGCCTTCCATCACGATCTGGCCCGCAAGCGTGGCCGTCACCGTCGAGTTCAGGCCTGAGGCTAGCAGCGCGACCGCAAACAGGGTCGAGGCGATGCCGAGGCCGAGCAGCGGCGATAGCAGCTCGAACGCCTGGCCGATCTCGGCCACATCGGCATGGCCGCTGGAATGGAATGTCGCGGCTGCGACGATCAGGATCGCCGCGTTGATGAACAGCGCCAGCATCAGCGCGATGGTGGAGTCCGTCGTCGCCCATTTGATCGCGTCGCGGCGGCCCTCCTCGTTGCGCGGATAGGCGCGGGTCTGGACGATCGAGGAGTGCAGATAGAGATTGTGCGGCATCACGGTCGCGCCGATGATGCCGATCGCGATGTAGAGCATCTCGGGATTGGTGACGATTTCGGGCGACGGCACAAAGCCGCGCAGCACCGCCGCAACCGGCGGCGCGGCTGCCGCGATCTGGACGGCAAAGCAGACCGCGATGACGATCAGGAGCGCGATGACGAACGCTTCGAGGAAGCGAAAGCCCTTGTTCATCAGAAGCAGCAGCAGGAAGGCGTCGAGCGCAGTGATCAGCGCGCCGCCGATCAGGGGAATGCCGAACAGCAGCTTTAGCGCAATCGCGGTGCCGATGACCTCGGCGAGATCGCAGGCGATGATCGCCGCCTCGCAGACCAGCCACAGCATGAAATTGACAGGCCGCGAATAGCTGGCGCGGCAGGCTTGGGCGAGATCGCGATCGGTCGCGATGCCAAGACGCGCGGCGAGCGCCTGCAGCAGGATCGCCATCAGGTTCGACAGCAGGATCACCGACAGCAGCGTGTAGCCAAACTTCGAACCGCCCGCGAGATCGGTCGCCCAGTTGCCCGGGTCCATGTAGCCGACCGATACCAGATAGCCGGGGCCGAGAAACGCCAACAACCGGCGCGCCCAATGGCCACCGGAGGGGACCAGGATGGTCGCGTTCACCTCGGGCAGGCTGCGCTGGATGCCGGCCGCGGCATCCGCACGCCAGCCGGCGGTGGCCGATACATTCCCAGGCACGGTCTCGGCGGTCAGGTCAGGCGTACGGGCATCCATCCAAATAAGATGGCTCATATCCGATCTTAATGCAACTCATTTGCAACTGCATCTAGGCCCTAGACTGGTTCCGTTTGCCGGAACCGATATCTCCCAAGGCAGCCGTTCCTGGGCTCGCCGCCACGCCGTTGTCGGAAAGCGGGTGGGTTTGGCCGTGCTGTGGCCAGACAATGCCGGGCAATCGAGCACTCAGGGAATCAAATCATGCCGGCTACCGACACGCCTCACCTGCCCCCGACCTTCAACCGGCTGGCCTGGTCCAACCTCGCCGCGCAATCGGCCGAGCAGATCGCGCTGGCTGCGGCGCCCATCGTGGCGGTGCTGCTTCTAGGCGTCGGCGAAGGCCAAACCGGCCTGCTGCAGACCGCGCTGACGCTGCCGTTCATCCTGTTCGCGATCCCGGCCGGTCTGCTCGCCGACCGCATCTCGCGGCGCTATCTGATGGCGGGCGCGGAAGCGCTGCGCGCCGCCGCACTGGCTGGAATCCTGCTGCTGATCTGGCTCGGGTGGATGACGTTGCCGCTGCTGGCGCTGCTCGGCTTCGTCGCAGTATGCGGGACGGTCGTCTATAGCGTCGCGGCGCCCGCGCTGGTGCCCTCGCTGGTGACGCCAAAGCAATTGCCGGCAGCGAATGCGCGGATCGAACTGGCGCGCACGGTGGCGTTCGCCAGCGGACCCGCGCTCGGCGGCGTGCTGGTCGGATGGGTCGGCGCGGCGCCCGCATTCGGGGTAGCGGCAGCGCTCTCCGTCATCGCGGTGGTGCTGCTGTCCGGCATCTACGAGCCGGCGCGCACGCCTGCCCCGCGGCGCCATCCATTCGCAGATATCAGGGAGGGCGCGGCGTTCGTGATGCATCATCCGCTGCTGCGGCCGGTGTTCGTCACGCAATTCATCTTCAACACCGCGTCATTCCTGCTGCTCGCCGTGTTCGTGCCCTACGCCGTGCGCCATCTCGGCCTGTCCGCCACCGGTGTCGGGACGACGCTGGCGATGTACGGCGTCGGCATGGTGGTCGGCGCGCTGGTGGCGACGCGGGTGATGAAGCGATTGGCCTTCGGCACCGTGATCGGGCTTGGACCGGTGACCGGGTTCGTCGCCGCCGCCGTGATGGCGCTGACGACGATCATTCCGACGCCATTGCTGGCAGGGTTGAGCTTCTTCCTGCTCGGCGTCGGCCCGATCCTGTGGGTGATCTCGACCACCACCTTGCGCCAGTCCGTGACGCCGCCGTCGCTGCTCGGACGTGTTTCCGCCATCAACATCATGAGCTATGGCGCGCGTCCGCTCGGCTCCGCATTAGGCGCCATCGTCGGCGGACTTTACGGTGCCGAAACCTGCCTCTATCTCGCCGCCGCGATCTTCGGCGCACAAGCTCTGGTGATCCTGATGTCCCCGGCCGTGTCGCTGGCGCGGCAGCCGGACATGGTCAGCGACGGTCCACAGGCGCTGCGGGCCTGCTGATCGGAGACAACCTCTCTCCGTCATGCCCGGGCTTGTCCCGGGCATCCACGTTCTTAGGGTGTCCAACGAGGAAGGCGTGGATGGCCGGGTCAAGCCCGGCCATGACGAATTTAGCTATCGTGCTTCCCTCAGCTATGTTATATGATGATTCATCATTTCAATATACCTAGCGGGAACCTCCATGGCCGACCAGACCGTCGCGATCGAAGCCAGCCCTCGCCCGGAGGCGTCCTCCACCGTCGTTCAAATCGCCGTGCTGGCGGCACTGGCCGCCACCGGGACGCTCGCGACCAACATCCTGCTACCTTCGCTGCCGCAGATGGCGGCGTCGCTCAACGTCACCAGCGCAGCGGTCACCTCGGCCATCACGATCTTCCTCGCGGTGTTCGCGCTCGGCCAGCTCGTGGTCGGGCCGATTTCGGACCGCTATGGCCGCCGCTGGCCGGTATTGATCGGTTTTGCCGTGTTCTTTGCCGGCAGCGTCTGGTGCGGCCTCGCAACCGATTTGCCGGGTCTGTTGATCGGTCGCGTCATCCAGGCCGCCGGCGCGTGCGCCACTTCCGTGCTGTCGCGCGCCATTGCCCGCGACCTGTTCTCAGGGCCAGCCCTCGCGCGCGCGATGGCGCTGATCATGATCGCGATGGCGGCGGCGCCCGGTTTCTCGCCGCTGCTTGGCGGCGCGCTCGACCATTATTTCGGCTGGCGTTCCGAGTTCGCCCTCGTCGCGGCTTTTGCAGGTCTCGGCGCCCTCGCCTATGGCAGCGTGTTCGGCGAGACCCACCATGCGACGCGGACGCCGCTCGATCCGCTCGCGATTGCCAGGAATTATGGCAGCCTGATTACCGACCGCCGCTTCCTGGTGCCGGCCGCGACCGTCAGCCTGATCATGGGCGGGTTGTTCGCGATGTTTTCGGCCGCACCGCGCGTGCTGATCGAAGCGATGCATTTTACCCCGATCCAGTTGGGCCTGTTCTTCGCGGGCACCGTGCTGATCGTGTTCGCCGCCGGCATGCTGGCGACAAAACTCGCGCCGCGCTACGGGCTCGACCGCTCGATCCGCGGCGGATTGTTCGCGGCGGCCACCGGCGGCATCGCGATCCTGCTGGTGTCCTTGTTTAGCCCGAGCTTCCTGCCGTTTCTCGCCGCCATGAGCGTGTTCCTGCTCGGCATGGGCATCGTGAACCCGTTGGGCACGGCACAGGCGCTCTCCCCGTTCGGCGAGAAAGCGGGAGCCGCCTCCGCTCTGGTCGGCTTCTGGCAGATGATGACGGCAGCGATCGGCGTTTGGCTGGCAGCGACGATTTCGCATGAAGCACTGTTCGCGCTCGGCATCGTGCTGACAGTGTTTTCGCTGGCGGCCGTCGGCCTCTACGCGCTGCGGGCGAAGGGTAGCTAGGACAGGTCGGGCTGCCGCGCTAATCCGCTTCCAAGGTACGGGCGACGACCGTCTTCAGCTCCAGTAGATCGATAAATACGTCTGTCTGGCGCCGCAATTCGTCGGCGATCATCGGCGGTTGGCATGCAACCGTCGAGACCACAGTGACGCGAACGCCGCGCCGCTGTATCGCTTCCACCAGTGGGCGGAAGTCGCCGTCGCCGGAGAACAGCACGATCTCGTCGACATGCTCGGCGAGCTCCATGGCAGCGACCGCGAGTTCGATGTCCATATTGCCCTTCACCTTGCGGCGGCCGCTGGCGTCGACAAATTCCTTGGTAGACTTTGTGACGACGGTGTAGCCGTTGTAGTCGAGCCAGTCGATCAACGGACGGATCGACGAATATTCCTGATCCTCGATAATCGCTGTGTAGTAGAACGCGCGCAGCAATGTCCCGCGGCTCTGAAATTCCCGGAGAAGTCGCTTATAGTCGATGGTGAATCCGAGCATCTTGACCGTCGCATGGAAATTGGCACCATCGATGAAGAGCGCGATCTTGTTGGGCCTTGAATGAGCCATGGCAATGGTCCTCGTTAGAAAATGAAAGGGCGAAGAATTCAGGCCTGCGTATCGTGGCTTCCGGCCTGGCACGCTTCGTCTGGAAAATTGGCCTGCAGGAAAAAATCCTCGAACACGACCAGTGCGTCTTCGATTTCGCCGCAGCGGGAACTGTCGATCACCAATTGGACGTCGTGATCGAACAACTCCATCCAGATCACAGGTTCGTTGTCCGAACCGCTCGGCGACCAGTCAAAGATTCTGATCTCGTAATTTCCGATCCGGGCGACCGGGACCGTTCTTGTCCCGTCACCCTGCTCGGAAATCGACAAAAGCGTGATGTAGGCTTGGGTGACGCGCAGTTCGCCAAGCGTCTTGTCGAATGTCTCGTGCACGGTCAAACCCTGGATGTCGCCGAATCAGATGCGGACTTCGCTACCGCGCGCAATGCGGCCACGCGCCGGTTCTGAAACGCTGGAAAAGCCGCGGCACGAGTTGCGTTGGCCGGAAGCTGTCCGGCCGGAGCGGCACACCGATTTAGCAGACAGCCCGCGCCGGGCTTGTTATCATGTGCCAATAACTTGATTTTCCACGCCAGGATGCTCTCGACACGGCGAACAGATCGCAAACGGATGTGAACCCGGGGGGTATCGCCTCGTGCCGCCTTCAAGACCCGCGCGTATCCATTCAATACCGAGCGCCACGGGCGGTATCGCCCGTCGCGTTTACATGCGCATGTGCGAAGCCGGCCTTCACGCAGCGCCCCTACTGACGAAGGCCGGAATAACCGTCGAACAAATCGAAGATCGTGACGTCCGCCTCACAGTTCGGAGCCAGATCAAATTTCTCGAACTCGGCGCCACTGCATTGCGGGACGATTTCCTGGGATTCCATCTGGCACGCGACGTGGACCTTCGTGAAATCGGGCTGCTCTATTATGTCCTGGCATCTTCCGACATTCTAAACGACGCGCTGCGCCGGGCGGCCCGCTATAGCGGCATCACCAATGAAGGAGTTTCGCTCAAACTTCATTCGACCAGGGACGTTGCAATTAGCCTTGAATATGTCGGCGTCGCACGGCGCTCGGATCGTCACCAAATCGAATTCTGGCTGGTATCCCTCGTTCGTCTGTGCCGCCAGCTCACCAACCGGCGGTTAGTGCCTCGTCGAATAAGGGTAGCTCACCACCGCAAGTCGACGCCCGCCGAATTAAGGTCGTTCCTGGGATGTGAGATCGAGTTCGGCGCTAGCGTGGATGAAATCGTATTCCCCGGAACGGTGAACCTGATGCCCATCGGCAGCGCCGATCCGCACCTCAACAATCTCCTGACCAAATACTGTGAGGAGGCCCTCGCCCATCGAGAACCGGACCGCACCACGCTGCGCGCGAGTGTGGAGAAGGCAATGGCCCCGCTGCTTCCCCACGGAAAGGCACGCGCGGCCGAAATCGCCCGCCGGATCGGCATGAGCCACCGGACATTGGCGCGAAAACTTGCGTCGGAGGGACTGACGTTCTCCGAAATCTCGGAAAAACTGAAGGCCGATCTTGCCAGGCACTATTTGAGGGACGGCGATTTGCCGATTTCCCAGATTGCGTGGTTGCTCGGCTATCGCGAAGTCAGCGCATTCACGCATGCCTACAAGCGCTGGACCGGAATGACACCGAGACAATCGCGAGCGCGGGGAAACGTTGAAAGGTCAGCGCCTCGCCGGGCTTCCAAATGAGCCCGACGCGCGACCCCGGCCGATGGCGACGCTCCGTTAGCCCGCCAGATAGCGCTCGTACTTTCCCGCCACCACCTCATCCGCGGCAATATCGGGATCGAGCGTGTAGAGATCCTGCGCGCGGCTGATGCCACGCAGTACAAATCGGCCGGTCGAAACCAGGTAGTTTCGGCCCGCGGCATCAAGGCCGGTACGGAACGCCGTAGACGTCAATAATTCCCGGTCGACCGAGCGGCACATCGAGGCAATGCGGCTGACCTCGTTGACGGCCGGTCCTACCACCGTGAAGTCGAGCCGGTCCTCGCTGCCGATATTGCCGTAAAACACCTCGCCGACATGCAGCCCGACATGGGCCGTCGTCACCGGCCTGCCATCGGCGACGCGGCGCTCGTTGAGCGCGTTCATATTGTGGCGGAAGCGATGTTCGGCACGCAACGCGGCGCGTTTGGCGGCCGCCATGTTCTCATGCGTGAACATCCCCAGCACGCCGTCGCCGATCAGCTTCAGCACCTCGCCGCCGGAATCGTGGATGGCGTCGATCGAGGCCTGCGCATAATCGTTGAGGAACGGGATGATCTCGTCGGGCTCGAGACCTTCGCTGATTGCGGTCGAGCCGCGCAGATCGGAAAACCACAGTACCGCATTGATGCGCTCGGTCACGCCGCGCGCGATACGCCCGCGCAGCACCTGCTCGGAGGCGTCGCGGCCGAGATAGACTCGTCCAAGTGTTTTGGTGATATCGGCCTGGGCGGCTGATTTGATCGCAAGCCCGAGAACCGGCACGAGGTCACGCAGCGCCGCCATGCCTTGCGCGCCAAATCCCTGATCCTGCCGGGTCACCCAATAGGAATAGAAGCAGTCCATCTGGCCCATGGTACCGGCCTCGCCGAACTGGTGCACAAAGGCCACGAACTGCTTGTGACCTTTTTCGGCAAGGTCGTTGATGATTCCGAAGTCGTACGCCCCGGCGTCGGCCGTATTGATCGCCAGTTCCTCATGACCGTTTTCGAGCATGTAATAGAACACCGAGCTTCGCCAGTTTTGCGCGGCGGCGCCCTCACTGGTCGACCCATACTCGAACGAGGCGCTCTCGTTGGTCTCGGCGTCGTTCCAGCGAAAACCGCGGCCCTCGAACACCGGGTGGAGCGTGTCGATAAAGACGAGCCCGCGCGATAGATGGAGGCCCCCGGCGCAGCAGCGCTCGCAGAAGCCGCGGATCAGATCGTTCTCGGGCAGACCGGTGAGTCCCTGGCGCACCAGCCAGTTCATCAGGCGCAGGCGGGGCGTGAGTTCCATGCGATGATTATGCCGCGCAATCGCGATCGTTGAAAGCATCGGGCTGCGGCTTGACGACGCTTATGTGACAGATGCAAATGCAACGGCAAAACGGCGGAACCGGGCGAATGCGGATGACGGCGGCAAGGAATTGCGATGGCAACTAAGCCATGGAGCGGGCCGCTTCCTATTATTTTTGCGCTTGGCACGACGCAGACATTGGCTTGGGCGTCGAGCTACTATCTACCGGCCATTTTGGCCGATCCAATCGCACGCGATCTCGGCGTTTCCTCAAACTGGATATTTACCGCCTTCTCCGCCGCGCTGGTGATTTCCGCGTTGATCGGCCCGCGCGTCGGGCGTCAGATCGATCTCGTCGGCGGCAGGTCCGTGCTGTCGATGTCCAATCTGGTGCTGGCGGCAGGATTGGTGCTGCTCGGCTTCTGCAACTCGATTCCCCTGCTTGTCGTCGCCTGGCTGCTGCTCGGCGTCGGCATGGGCGCCGGCCTTTACGACGCCGCCTTTGCCGCGCTCGGGCGCATCTATGGCGATGCGGCGCGGCGTTCGATCACCGGCATCACGCTGATTGCGGGCTTTGCTTCCACGGTCGGATGGCCGCTGTCGGCCTGGGGACTGGAAACCATCGGCTGGCGCAACACGTGCTTTGCCTGGGCGGCCGCGCATATCCTGATCGGCCTGCCCATCAATTTATGGATGTTGCCGGCCGTGAAGGGCGCGAAGGCGGCGGCCGCCACAGCGATCAAGCCGCACATTCCGATCGACCGAACCATGGTGCTGCTAGCGTTCGTTTTCGCGGCCGCCTGGACTGTCACCGGCGCCATGGCCGCCCATCTACCGCGCATTTTGGAAGCCGCCGGTGCAACATCGGGGCAAGCGGTGTTTGCCGGCGCGTTGATCGGCCCATCGCAGGTGCTCGCCCGCATCTTCGAGGCGAGTTTTCTCAGCCGGTATCACCCGCTGGTCTCGACCCGGATCGCCTGCGTAATGCATCCGATCGGCGCTGCCATCCTTGCGCTGGCGGGCGGCGGCGCGGCCAGCGTGTTTGCGATCTTTCACGGCGCCGGCAACGGCATCCTCACCATTGCGCGCGGCACGCTGCCGCTGGCGATCTTCGGACCAGAGAATTATGGCTATCGCCTCGGCATCGTCGGCGCACCGGCGCGGATGGCCCAGGCCGCAGCGCCATTGCTGTTCGGCCTGCTGATCGATGCGATGGGCAGCCGCGTCCTGATCGTGTCGTCCGCGCTTAGTCTCGCGGCGTTGCTGGCGCTGTTCCTGCTGCGGGAGGAACCACCCCAATCACGGCCGTGAGGACGCAAAGCGAATTCGCCCTTCCCTTCGCGACACCTTTCGCGCAAAAACGAGGCCATGGAAAACGAAACCGGCCCTGCGGCTTCGATCCGCAATTTTGTGCAATGGGCGATCACGCCGCCGCAATCCTATGCGGTGTATCTCATCTGTCTGTTCCTGGTGGCGGGCGTGTCGTTCTATGTCGGCACGCTGAAGCCCAAGAAAGCCGTTGGTACGGGTCCGCCGGTCGTGTCCGTGCCGCGTAACTGATCAATACAAAGGCACAACAAAAAGGGGGAGAAAAAATGCAGGGAAAATTGTTTTTTTCGGCTGCTGTCGCGGCTTCAATCAGTTCTGCAGCCGTAGCCGACGACATCCGCAGGGTCGTCACCGGACTGGACGACAAAAATCATGCGGTGGTTCTCTTCGATAGCCGTGTCCCCTTGAAGTCCGACAGCCCGGTGATTTCATCGACAAACTTCTGGATCACCGACAGCACGCCGCCTGCTCTGTCCAACCAGGATACGGCCAACCGGCCGATCGGTGTGTCGCCGCCGGACAATGGGACGAAGTTTCGCGTGGTAGAATTTGCTCCGCTCGATCCGGCAACGGAAGCAAAATTGCCGCCTGAGATGATCATGAAGGGTGTCAACCATCCTCCGGCGAAAGGCATCCCGGTCAAGCATCCCATGATGCATCGCACCCGGAGCCTGGATTACGCTGTCATCCTTGCCGGGGAAATCGACATGATGCTGGACGATACGTCGGTGCATCTGAAGCAAGGCGATGTGATCGTGCAGCAAGCGACAAACCACGGATGGGTCAATCACGGTACACAACCCTGTCGCATATTGTTCGTTCTGATGGACTCGAAGGAGCCGTAATACAGGCGGGCAATCGCGGGACCGCCGCTGTCTTGGGGGCTTACGCCAGCGGCTTCTTTATCTCCGACGTCGCGATCCAGATCCCCGCGAACACGGCGATCAAGCCAACCACAAGGTTGGGCGTGATCGGCTCGCCGACGAGCTGGGTAGCGAGCAGTCCGGCCGCAACGGGATTGACGGTCATGGTGTTGGCGACGCGCGTGGGTGACGCCCGCTCCAGTGCCAGCACCCACAGGATGAACGCCAGCGCGCCACCGGCGATGCCGAGATAGAGCCCGGCAATCCATTGCGGCGTGCTGAACTGGCTCAACGCGGCGATGCTGCCTGTGCACAATCCAACCACGATCAGTGCGGCGGCGCCCGTCCCCATGCCGACGGTAAGAAAACCGAGTGCGCTGGAACGCTGAATGAACGGCCGGGACAAGACGTTGTAGAAGGCCATGCACAGCACAGCACCGGTCATGATCAGTTCCCCACGCCATGCACCGGGAGGCGCGGCCGAAAGCCCCGCGGCAAGGGCTGCGATGACGCCGAATACCGCGATGCAGACGCCGACGGTTTTTCGTTTCGTCAACGGCTCGATGCCGAGCAGCGCGCCGACCACCATCGTGTGCAGTGGCAGCGTCGCCAGCGCGAGCGAAGCGCGCGCCGCGGTCGTGTAGGTCATGGCGATGTTGTAGAGCACGAAGAACACGCCGAAGAAGCAGAAGCCCAAGGCAGCGACCGACGGCCAATCCCGGCGCTGCGGCCATCGCGCCTTCAGAAACAGCGCCACAGGCCACACGCAGAAAAAGCCGATGCCCCAGCGCAGGATTGCAAGCGTGATCGGATCGGTATTGCCGGCGAGATAACGGGTGATCGCGGCAGCAGTGCCGCCGAGGCTGCTCGAGACCAGTGCGATCGCGACGCCAACCCATTCGCCCATTGTCGCTTCCTCCGTCTCGCCATCTGCGCCTGTCACATCGACAGTTGCAAGATGAAGACGAAGGTCATCCAATCAAATCGCAGAAGATGGCGGGAAGTGTCAGCAGCGGGACAAATCGCGGCAACGATACATCTATCGTGCAAACAGTTGCAGGATGAGAACGCAGCTCATTCGCGCGAAGCTGAACATGTGGTCGCGGCAGATCGCGCGCGCTAGTCTCGACTGCTCTTCCACGGTGTCCTGCGCGCTTCCCAATCGCCGCGCGTTCGGCACCGTGCGGGTCATGGTCGGCACGAATCCGCTGCCCGCCAACAGCAATGAGCCCCAGCCGATCCACCACGCGTATTCGCCCTGCACGATCTCCATGCAAATGGCGGCAAGTGTCAGCAGCATGACCAGCGCAACCAGCCGGTTCATCGGATAGGCCTCGGTGGTGACGCGCCGATAATAACCGGAGATCGATGCCAGCACTTCCGCCGGCAACAGGCCGGCCGGATGTTTACGCGTCTGCACGTCGAACATCAGGTCGAACCACAATACGGCGAGCAGGAAGCCCGCGCCTGCGGCGGCGAAGCTGTTCATATCGATCCCCCCACGCCTTTTCCCTAATGCGGATCCCGACAGGTTTCCACCTCGACCGTCACGTGGCTGAGACCGCGCAAACCGCCGAGACGGCGTTTGTAGGTCGTGGGCGGGAGCGGATGATCGGACACAACGGAAATGACAGCGGCGCGATGACCGGCACCGACTTGCCACAGATGGAGGTCGGTGACTCGATCGCCCTTGGTCTCGATCCTCTCGCGGATGAGACCTTCAAGACCCTCGTCAGCGTTGACGTCGAGCAGCACGGCGCCGGAGGCGCGGATCAACCCCCACGCCCAGCTCGCGATCACGAGACTGCCGACGATACCGACCGCCGGATCGGCCCAGACCCATCCCGAATACATGGCGATCACGAGCGCTGCGATCGCAAGCACCGAAGTTGCCGCGTCCGCCAGCACATGTACATAGGCCGCGCGGAGGTTGTTGTCGTGGTGATGGTGGCCGTGCGCATCATCGTGGTCGTCGTGGTGATGCGAATGGCTGTGACCATGGTCGTGCGAATCCCGCAGCAAGGCAGCACTGGCCAGGTTGACGCAGAGGCCGAGCGCGGCCACGGCTATCGCCTCGCCATAGGTAATCGGAACCGGATGGAATAGCCGGACCACGCTCTCATAGGCGATTTGGACCGCGATCAACGCCAGGATGATGGCGCTGGAAAACGCCGCCAGATCGCCAAACTTGCCGGTGCCGAAGGTGAAATGGGAATTGCGCGCATGCCGACGCGCGAATGCATAGGCGACCGCGGCAATCCCGAGCGCCGCGGCGTGGGTCGCCATGTGCCAGCCATCGGCCAGCAGCGCCATCGATCCGAAAAACGTGCCCGCGACGATCTCGCCGACCATCATTGCCGCAGTCAGCGTCACCACGAACCAGGTACGGCGCTCGTTCCGATCGTGCTGCGCACCGAGAAATACGTGATCGTGCGTCCACTGGTCGATTGAATGTGAGTGCATGGCTGGTTCTCCGCGACATCCTGCAATTCCGTGCTGCGAATATAGGCCACGCGCCGTCAGGTTTTAAGTGACGGCTGCACTGAAAACGCGATTCGCGCAGCATTCGCCCGCCTCGTCAGCGCACTTCCTCCGGCGGCTTGATGTGGCGGAACGAGTACAGCAGAGCAAGGTCGTAGGCGATCTTCAGCGTGCCGCAGACCACGAGCGGGAGGCCGGAAAACGCCGTCATCAAAAGCGCGCCTGAAATGGCTGGGCTGATGGCGGACGCGAGACTCCGCGGCACTGCGGTGAGGCTGGCGGCAGCCGGCCGTTCCGGCGGCGTCACCACCGCCATGACGTAGGACGTGCGGGTCGGCACATCCATTTGCGACAGCGCCGAGCGCAGCAGCAGCAAGCCAAGCGCCAGATACAGATTGGGTGAAAACGCCGCCAGGATCAGGAATATGCTGGACGGAATATGGGTGAACACCATGGTGTTGACGAGACCGACGCGCTTGGCAATCCAGGCCGCGACCGGATAGGAGAAGGCGCTCAGCGTGCTCGACCAGAAGAAAAACAATGCGGCCGCCGAAAGCGAAAGGTCGAAACGCTCGAACAGCCACAGCACCAGCAATGACTGGGCAACGAATCCACCGGCGAACGCATCGATGCTGAACAGCGCCGCGAGCTTGTAGACGGTGCCGCGCGAGGGCCCGAGCGGCGCTTGCGGCGCCTTCTCCTCGCCGCGCGTGTGCGGAACGTGGCGATAGAGCGCCGCACAGGCGATACCGAGCGCGGCGTAAGCATAAAACATCAGGCGGAACGCAGCGAGTTTGGTGCTCCCGCCGGCGACCAGGAAATCAGGCAACGACGCCGCGAGCGAGCCGGCGGCGGTGCAGAGCGCCCCGATCAGGCTATAGCGGGCAAAGATGTGCGTACGCCGTTCGTCGGTCGTGCTCTGCGCCAGTACCGCGTGCTCGAGCGGCACCAGAACGCCGAGATCGCCGCCCGACGGATTGATGGTTCCGATAAAGGCGACCAGCGCAATCAGCACGAAATGCTCGACGCCGGGAAACGCCACACCCGTCGCAGCCATCAAGCCTGCTCCGAACATCAGAAGCGGCCGCAGATCGTGGCGCGGCGCAATCCAGCCGACGATCAGCGTCAACAGCGCCGTTCCCAAAAGCGAGGCCGTCGCGACGAAACCCACCACGACGGCGTCGTAACCCAGCGCGGTCAAATAGGCCGGCAGAATGATGATGGCAAAGCCATCGCCGAAGCCGCGTAGCCCCCGCGCCACGTAAAGCAGCGAGATCAGCGAGCTTGCGGTGGAGGCTTTCGGTTCAGCCGCGGTATCGGTCATTGCTACGTCCTTGCGCAGTCCTCGACATGCCGAGTGTGCGCAGAGCTTGGACGGTCGACCGTCTGACGGGGAGCCTGCTTTGTCCCCGATGCGATGCAGGCTAGGCGCGAAGCCGCAGTTTCGCAATGGCGATGTCGATCGCCCCGGAACCGGTTGACAGCGGAAGCGGCAAACAGTAAATGCGGCGCATGGGGACTTTGCGATCTCCCCACGAGGCGACAAGCCCAAGTATCGCGTCCCGTTGTCTTTTACGAGGGCGCAACCATGTCATCCTACACCACCATATCCCCCGACAAACTTTCACGATTGATCGGCACGGCACACATGCCTGCTCTGATCGACGTTCGTACCGACGCGGATTTTGCCGCAGATCCGCGGTTGATCCCCGGCGCCATCCGCCGCAGCCACGAGGACGCCGGCGACTGGAGCGGCGAATTTTCCGCCAACTCCGCCATCGTCGTCTGCCTGCGCGGCGCAAAACTGGCCCAGGGCACGGCGGCCTGGCTGCGGCATGCGGACGTTTCAGCCGAAACGCTCGAAGGCGGGTTCGAAGGCTGGAAAGAGGCCAAGCTGCCGCTGGTAGACGCTTCAAAACTGCCACCTCGCGACGCGCAGGGGCGCACCGTCTGGGTCACAAGGGCGCGGCCGAAAATCGACCGCATCGCCTGTCCCTGGCTGATCCGCCGGTTCGTCGACCCCAACGCGGTGATTCTGTTCGTGGCGCCTTCCGAGGTGATCGCGGTCGGTGAGCGCTTCAACGCCGCGCCCTTTGACGTCGAAAGCGTGTTCTGGAGTCACCGCGGCGAGCTCTGCACCTTCGACGTGATGATCGAGGAATTCGGCCTCGCCACGCCGCCCCTGCTGCGACTCGCAACGATGGTTCGCGCCGCCGATACCAACCGCCTCGATCTGTCGCCGGAAGCGCCGGGGCTATTGGCGGCTTCGCTGGGCCTGTCGCGGATGTTCGACGACGATCTCGAACAGCTTGAAGCCGGCATGCAGCTGTACGACGCCTTCTATCGCTGGTGCCGCGATGCGACCGGCGAAACCCACAACTGGCCGACCAACAAGGCGAAACCGTAGTGGACGCGGCGACGAACACGACCACCAAAGCTGATGCCGGCCATGGCATCAGCTTTGGTGAGGCTTTTCGGGTCTGGCTGCGGGTGGCCATGCTAAGCTTTGGCGGCCCGGCCGGGCAGATCGCGGTGATGCACCGCATTCTCGTCGAGGAGAAGAACTGGATTTCCGAGAGCCGGTTCCTGCATGCGCTAAACTACTGCATGCTGCTGCCGGGCCCGGAGGCACAGCAGCTCGCGACCTATATCGGCTGGCTGCTGCACCGGACCGCCGGCGGCATCATGGCCGGCGGGCTGTTCATCGTGCCCGGCATCGTTGCCATCATGGGGCTGAGCTACATCTATGCGGCCTATGGCAATGTCGCCTTCATCGAGGCGCTGTTCTTCGGGCTGAAGGCCGCCGTGCTCGCGATCGTCGTGCAGGCGGTGGTCCGTGTGGGAAAGCGCGCGCTGCGCAACCGCGTCATGATTGCGCTCGCGGCAATCGCCTTTGTCGCGATTTTCTTCTTTAACCTCCCTTTCCCGATCATCATCATCGCAGCCGGCGTGATCGGCTATCTCGGCGCCCGTAGCGGACGGCCGGAATTTGCCGCCATCGAACATGGTGGCGGGGGCAAGAAGACCGCGGCGGTCGATAGCATGCTGGGCGAGGAATTGCCCGAGCATGTCCGCCCAAGCGTGGCGCGTGCGCTCAAAGTCAGTTCGATCTGGCTGCTGTTATGGCTGGTTCCGGTAGCAACACTTTTGATCGGGCTTGGACAAGCCAATGTGTTCAGCCAGATCGCGCTGTTCTTCAGCAAGATGGCAATGGTGACGTTCGGCGGCGCCTATGCGGTGCTGGCCTATGTCGCCCAGCAGGCGGTCGAACATTATCATTGGGTGCAGCCGCGCGAGATGCTCGACGGCCTCGGCATGGCCGAGACCACCCCGGGCCCGCTGATCATGGTGCTGCAGTTCGTGGGTTTCATGGCAGCCTTCCGCGATCCCGGCACGCTGTCGCCAATGATGGCGGCAACCCTCGGCGGATTATTGGCGACCTGGGTCACCTTCACGCCCTGTTTCCTTTGGATCTTTCTGGGCGCGCCCTTCATCGAGACGCTGCGAGGCAACAAGGGACTTGCCGGTGCGCTGACCGCGATCACGGCCGCCGTGGTCGGCGTGATCCTCAATCTGTCGATCTGGTTTGCGCTGCATACGCTGTTCCGGGAAACCACCCCGGTGCGATCGCTCGGGCTGTCGTTCGACATGCCCGTGTTCTCCAGCATCGATATCCCCGCCTTCGTGCTGGCGGCTGCCGCCGCCACCGCGATCTTCCGCCTCAACATCGGCATGCTCTGGGTGCTGGCGGGCTCATGCGCGGCGGGCGTCGCGATACGTTTCGCCGGAGTTATCTAGGAAAGTTTGGAAACAATCAGGAGAAGAAAATGAACTGCAAACTTATCGATCATATAAAGGAGTACATCATGCATGGAGTGTCGGTAGGCTCGCCAGTCTACAATCGGCTGTTACGCGCCGTCGGTGCTTCATTGGTGGCAGCAACATTCGCGACGACCATGGCCGCAGCCGAAGTCAATTCGGAGAAACCACAGACGATTGTGTTTGTCTGCCTTCATGGCACGGTAAAAAGCCAGATGGCGGCGGCTCACTTCAATCAGATCGCCAAGGAGCGCGGCCTGCCATTCACCGCGATTTCGCGCGGCCTAGCCCCTGATGCCTCCATTCCTCCGCGCATTCGCGACGGCCTCGCTCTGGACGGATTGGCCCCACTCAACAACGGTGGAGTCAGCATGACGGTGGAGGAAGCGTCGAGCGCCAGCAAAGTCGTCGCCTTCGATGACGTGCCGGCGGATAGAAGGGGCGATGCCGACGTGACCTATTGGTCCGACGTGCCCCTCGACAGGAAGGATTATGCTGGCACGCGTGACGCCATCGTCCGGCATCTCGATACGCTCATGCCGACCCTGGTGAAGAAATAGCCAGAAATATCACGAACGCTTCGGGCGGAGGCAGGGGTGCCTCCGCCGCACGACGGCACCTAGATGCCAAACCCAAATTTGTTGAACTTCGGCAAGCCGCGCACGGGGCGCCCGGCGTCGGCACGATTGCCGCCGCCGGCAACGCAAGCAACCCCGCAAGCCTCATTCGGCATCTCGACGTTGAGCACCTGCTTGCCCTTGCGTGTCGTGCCGCCGGGATAGCGTGCCCGCTTACACCCGCTCGGCGGGCGCGAGCTTGCAGACGTCGCCCGAAATCTCGATCTGCAGCGTGGCGTGGTGGATGTTAAAGCGATGCGATAGCTGCTCGCACACCTGATGCAGAAATTGGTCGTTGGTACCGCCCGGCCGCACTAGATGTGCGGTCAGCGCGGTCTCATTGGTGCTCATCGCCCAGACGTGGAGGTCATGCACCTCCGAAACGCCTTCCAGTCCGCCGAGATAGTCCCTCACCTTCGAAAGCTCGATATCGCGCGGCACGCCGTCGAGCGCGAGATTGACGCTGTCGCGCGCCAGCCCCCAGCCGCTCCAGAACACCACGGCGGCGATAGCGAGGCTGATCGCGGGATCGACCCACAGCCATCCCGTAAACATGATCACCAGCGCTGCGACGACGACCCCGAGCGAGACGCCCGCGTCCGCCACCATGTGCAGATAGGCACCGCGAATATTGAGATCACCATGGCGGCCGCGCATGAATAACAGCGCGGTGCCGCCATTGACGAGAATGCCGAACGCCGCGACCACCACGACGGTCCAGCTCGCGACCGCCGCGGGCTCCCGCAGGCGGTTGATCGCTTCGACGACAATGCCGCCGACCGCAACCAGCAGAAGCCCGGCATTGAACAGCGCCGCGAGGATCGATGCCCGGCGATAGCCGTAGGTGTGTTTTTGCGTCGGCTGCCTTTGCGCCAGCCACGCCGCGCCCCATGCCAGCAGCAGCGCGATCACATCGGAGAAATTGTGAACGGCGTCCGAGACCAGCGCCAGCGAATTGGCTGCGTAGCCAAAGATCAGTTCGGCGACGACGAAAGCGGCGTTGAGCGTGGCGCCGACGGCAAACGCCCAGCCGAAATTGTCCGGTGCATGGCTGTGGCCGGGGTGGTCATGCGCCTGGGAATGACCATGATGGTGGTGATCGTGCGCCATTCCGCTGGTGACCGCTGCTCGGCTGACTTTTCAGCGACGGTTATAGCGCGCGGAATTGCGAATACTATTACAGCGCGACCGCGATGCTCCGTGCCCCCGCGAACGCGGTGACCCATGTCGCTCCAGCCGCGCATAGGGCCCGGAGACGACGGCGTATTACTCCACGCCGCGCCGGAACTTGTTCGACTTCGGCAGGCCGTGCGCGAGGCGGCCGGCGTCGGCGCGGTTGCCGCGCCAGTCGGCCAGTTCCTTGGAACTCATGGCCTGATCGCGGCCGGCGGAATCCTTCCAGGTCAGACCCGCCTTGGAATCGAACACCGCGACGTCGGACAGCTTGCCTCCGGAATATTTCTGCAGGCGCACGCCACGGCCGCGCGCCATCTCCGGCACCTGGTCGAGCGGGAACAGTACCATCTTGTGGTTGGTACCGATCGCGGCAACGGTATCGCCCGACACGGTCGCGATCGCGCAAGCCTCGTTCGGCATCTCGACGTTCAGCACCTGCTTGCCCTTGCGGGTATTGCCGACGCAATCGTCCTCGTTGACGACAAAGCCCTGCCCTTCCAGGCTCGCGATCAGGAATTTGCGACCGCCCTTGTTGACGAACAGCGACACGATCGCGGCGTCCTGCTCCATGTCGATGAACATGCGGATCGGTTCGCCATGGCCGCGCCCGCCCGGCAATTTCGCAACGTCGAGCGAATAGAATTTCCCGTTCGTGGCAAACAGCAGCAGCTTTGACGTGGTCTCGGCGAAGAACGCGTGATCGAGCTTGTCGTCGGTCTTGAAGGTCAGGCTCGAAAGATCGGCGCCATGGCCCTTCAGCGTACGTACCCAGCCCTTCTCGGAGATCACGACCGTGACCGGTTCGCGCTCGACAAAGGCTTCCTCGATCGCAGCGAGATCATGCTCGGGCGCGTCGGCGAACGTCGTGCGGCGCTTGCCGAGCGGCGTCTTCGCTCCAAAAATATCGCGAACCTTGCGAACCTGCTCGCCGACTTTCGACCATTGTTCGGATTCGGAGCCGAGCAGCGCCTTGATCCCCTTCAACTCGACACGAAGATTCTTCTCCTCGGTGCGGATTTCCATTTCCTCGAGCTTGCGCAAAGAACGCAGGCGCATGTTGAGGATGGCGTCGGCCTGGATCTCCGTCAGCTTGAACGCCTTGATCAGCGCCGGCTTCGGTTCGTCCTCGGTGCGGATGATCTTGATCACCTTGTCGATGTTCAGATAGGCGATCAAATAGCCGCCGAGCACTTCGAGCCGGTTCTCGATCTGCGCCTTGCGATAGTTCGAACGCCGCACCAGCACGTCGCGCAGATGATCAAGCCATTCGCGCAGGCATTCGGCGAGCCCCACCACCTTGGGAATGCGGCCCTTGATCAGCACGTTGAGGTTCAGCGGGATCTTGCTTTCGAGTTCGGTCAGCCGGAACAGCGATTCCATCATCAGTTCGGGATCGACGGCGCGGGATTTCGGCTCGATCACGAGGCGGATGTCTTCGGCGGACTCGTCCCTGACATCGCCGACCAGCGGCAGCTTCTTCTCGTTGAGCAGCTCGGCGATCTTTTCCACCAGCCGCGACTTCTGCACCAGCCAGGGAACTTCGGTGATGACCACGATCCAAGTGCCGCGCGCGCCCTCTTCCTGGGTCCATCGCGCGCGGGTGCGGAACGAGCCGCGCCCGGTCATATAGGCCTCAGCGATCAACTCCTTGGAATCGACGATGATGCCGCCGGTCGGGAAGTCCGGGCCCTTGACCCATTTCAACAGCGACTTCGACTTGGCGTCGGGCTTGTCGATCAGGTGCAGCGCGGCCTCACATAGCTCCGCGACGTTGTGCGGCGGGATCGAGGTCGCCATGCCGACCGCAATCCCCTGCGCGCCGTTGGCGAGCAGGTTCGGAAAGCCGCCGGGCAGAACCACCGGCTCTTTCGACTGGCCATCGTAGTTGGGACGAAACTCGACGCCGTCCTCGTCGATGCCATCGAGCAGAAGCCGCGCGACTTCGGTCATGCGCGCTTCGGTGTAACGATAGGCGGCGGGATTATCGCCGTCGATATTGCCGAAATTGCCCTGGCCGTCGACCAGCGGATAGCGCGAGGCGAAATCCTGGGCGAGGCGCACCATGGCGTCATAGATCGCCTGGTCGCCATGCGGATGGAACGAGCCCATCACGTCGCCGACGATCTTGGCCGATTTCTTGAAGGGCGTACCGGGATCGAGCCGCAGCAGGCGCATGCCGTAAAGGATACGCCGATGCACCGGCTTCAGGCCGTCGCGGGCATCCGGCAGCGCACGATGCATGATGGTCGACAGCGCGTAAGCGAGATAACGCTCTTCCAGCGCGTCGCGCAGCATGACCTCGTGAATTTCGGCCGGTTCTTCAGGCGGTAATTGTCGTTTTCCCATGGGGACGGGTTAAACTTTCGGAATGAATCGGGCAAGACGCGAATCGGGCGTCTGTCGTCCCTGCGCACGCAGGAACCCATAACCACAGGTGTTTGTGCGAAAAATCGCTGGCGTCACAGCGTCAAACGGCTGGGCCGCGGCGTATGGGTCCCTGCTTTCGCAGGGACGACGGTTTGGGCGCACGGTCAAACCGCGGAACTGATTCGCGCCCGGTGCCTGGTCACCGCGTTGATGAACCCGTCGCGGGCGTCGGAATGGCCCTGGCCGCGCGGCTCCAGCACGTGACGCAGCAGGAACAGGCCGGTCAGCCGAAAACCGTCCTGCAGGTCCTGATCCGACCAGCCATTTTGGCCGCCCTCGCCTTGACGCAAAAATGCCGGCAGCCGCAAGAGCCGGTCGCGATAGGGTTCGCCGGCCCGTTGCGATACCGCGCCGCCGGACTTCGGCGAGACATAGATCAGATCGGTGGTTTCGCCGGTCGCCGCGCAGTTTTCCAGATCGAGGCCGAAACCGAGTTCGGCCAGCATCGCCAACTCGAATCTGATGAGATGCGCCGCCGCCTCGCCGGCGTCGTCGAAATCGTCCAGCGTGCGGTCGAGCATTTCGAAGATGTCCTCGTGCGGATCGCGCTCCGGCAACAGCCGCGCCAGCGAGGCCAGATGGGTTACGCCATAGACGGCATGCGACGACGCCAGCAGGGTCGCCGCGCGCAGCCGTGTGCCTTCGATCGCGTAGGTGCCGAGATGCTCGTCGAGCCGCGCCCGCCATACGGCAGTGACGCTGTTGCCGGGCTGCAGCAATGGCCGCATCCGCGAACCCGCACCGCCACGCACCAGCCCGAGATGGCGGCCGTGGCTGCGTGTCAGCAGTTCGACAATGGCTGAGGATTCGCCATGCCGCCGCACCCCCAGCACGATGCCTTCGTCGGTCCATTCCATGGGTGGAAGCCTATCACGTAGGGTGGGCAAAGCGCAGCGTGCCCACCGAACCGATCAACAGGCACAGTCACGTTGTCGTGGTGGGCACGGCGCGAATTGCGCCTTTGCCCACCCTACGCACCTGTCATTCGGGACGACAATTACGCGTTGAACCAGCCCACGGCATCGCCGGTGAAGGAGAAATACAAGCCCCATCGCCGTCAGCGCGCAGGAGACGACCTCGATACCGCTGTCGATCTGCACGCCGTTGTCGCCGATCGCCTGCGCCAGCGAAATCATCGACAACACCAGCGCTGCGGCCAGCACCCAGCGCGGCCAGTTCTTGCGCCGTTGCGCGGCGAGCCACACGAAAAAAACCAGCAACAGGATCATGACACCCGCCATCACGGTCGCCACATTGATCATCCGCTCGGTCATCTCGGCCGTGGGCGTGCGGTCCTGGAACGCCACAGACAGCGCATCCAGCGTCAGCGACATATACAGCAACACTTCAAACCACAGCACGTTCTTGGGTACGTTCATCGAGACGCCGGTTAGCCCTGTTATTTCTCGTCTATTGCCCAATTATTCCTTGGGGAATTCGAGTCCCATTTCCCTGTAGCGGTCGGGGTCGTCGCCCCAGTTCTCGCGCACCTTGACGAATAGAAACAGATGCACGGGCGTACCTACAATCTCGGCGATTTCCTTGCGCGAGTCGGCGCCGATCGACTTGATGGTGGCGCCGCCCTTGCCGAGCACGATCTTGCGCTGGCTTTCGCGCTCGACAAAGATGGTCTGCTCGATGCGAACAGATTTATCCTTGCGCTCGGTCCAGCTGTCGGTCTCGACAGTGGATTGATACGGCAATTCCTGATGCAGCTGGCGGTAGATTTTTTCGCGCGTGATTTCGGCCGCCAAGTGCCGCATCGGCGCGTCCGACATCTGGTCTTCCGGGTAATGAAACGGTCCCGGCGGCACCATGCTGGCAAGCGTCTTGCGCAAATCGTCGACACCATCGCCTGACAGCGCCGAGATCATGAAGGTACTTTCGAACTTCAAGCGCTCGTTGGCGGCCTGCGCCAGCGCCAGCAGCTTTTCGCGCGGGATCAGGTCGATCTTGTTCAGCACCAGAATTTTCGGATGCTGCACGGTCGCAACCTTCGCAAGGATCGCGTCGGCCTCTTCGTCGATGCCCGCCTTGGCGTCCAGCAGCACGCAGACGAGATCGGCGTCATGCGCCCCGCTCCACGCCGTCGACACCATCGCGCGGTCGAGCCGCCGTTTCGGCAAAAAGATGCCGGGCGTATCGACCAGGATGATCTGCGACTTGTCCTCGATGACGATGCCGCGGATCAGCGCCCGCGTCGTCTGCACCTTGCGCGAGACGATCGTGACCTTGGAGCCGACCAGCGCATTGACGAGCGTGGACTTGCCGACATTGGGCGCGCCGATCAGCGCGACAAAGCCGCAGCGGGTCGCGGCGGGTGCGGCGTCGCCTGGCGATTCAACTGTCATTGCTGCCGCCGCCGACGCCTTCGCGTGCGATCATCACGGAGGCTGCGACCTTTTCGGCCGCCCGTTTGGAACCGCCGACACCCTCGGCCGGCGACAAGCCCGGCAAATCGACGGCGACGCGGAACTGTGGATCGTGATGCGGTCCGGTGCGTTCGATCTCGCGGTAAACCGGCGTCGGCAGGCCCTTGCCCTGCGCCCATTCCTGCAACACCGTCTTGGGATCCCGCAGCGGCCGTCGCGGCTTGCGCATCCGCTCCGTCCAGTTGCGCTCGACGAATTGCGCGGCAGCCGCATAGCCGCCGTCGAGATAGATCGCGCCGATCACGGCTTCGCAGATGTCGCCGAGCACGGATTTGCGCAAGCGAGCGCCCGCGCCTGCGCCGACCGCGCCGAGCTTGATGTCGTCGAGCAGTTCGAGCGATTTCGCTACGTCCGCGCAGCTCTCCTTGCGCACGAGGTCGGCGAGGCGCTTTGACAATTCACCCTCGTCGGCCCTCGGATAGGCGCGGTACAGCATGTCCGAGACGATCAGTCCGAGTACATGGTCGCCGAGGAATTCCAGGCGCTGGTAGCTGTCGGCGCGATGGCGCGTTGCGGGCTTCAGCGCCGATACATGCGTGAACGCGGTCGTCAGCAGCGAGGGGTCGGCGAATTTGTGGCCGATGCGAGCCTCGATCGCCGCGGTCGCAGCCTTGGCGCTAACCCTGCTGCGCTTCTTCCTGGGCGCAGCCTGGCTGGCGGCATCGGCCTGTTGGCTCGGCTCGCCTGACGTCGATGGATTCTGGATGACGGGCGTATCGTCGTTCATCGCACGATTGAAAAAATGCAATTCCAGCGCACCGCGGTCGGCCAGCGCCAGAACATCCAGGCGTGTTCGCCCTCGGCAATGGAGAAGAAGATCATTTGCGCGCGGCCGACGATATTTTCGAACGGCACATAGCCCACCGCCGACAACACGCGGCTGTCGGTCGAATTATCCCGGTTGTCGCCCATCATGAAGAAATGACCCTGGGGAACCTGATACTCGATGGTGTTGTCGTAATAGCCATTGTCCTGGCAATCGAGCAATTCATAGGTGACGCCGTTCGGCAGCGTCTCCTTCCAGCGCTTGACCCGCCCGAAGGCCTCCGACGAGCCGCAGGGATCCTCGCCGATGAAATCGGAGAGGCGCTCGCGCTTCACCGGCTTGTCATTGATGTAGAGCAGCCCATCCCGCATCTGGATGCGGTCGCCCGGCAAGCCGATCACGCGCTTGATGTAATCGGTCGAGTCATCCTTCGGCAGGCGGAACACCACGATATCGCCGCGGCTCGGCTCCGAGCCGAAAATGCGGCCCGAGAACAGCGGCGGCGAAAGCGGAATCGAATAGTGGCTATAGCCGTACGAATATTTCGAGACGAACAGATAGTCACCGACCAACAGCGTCGCCTTCATCGAGCCCGAGGGGATGTTGAAGGGCTGGAACAGGAAGGTGCGGATCACGAGAGCGATCAGGAGAGCATGGATGACGACGCGGATGGTTTCGCCCAAGCCGCTTTCAGTTTTTGTCCCGGATGTCACGCTCATTGCTTTCCCGATTCCCGCGGGCCTTCGCCCGCGCGGTGGCAGAACGTTTTCCTCACGCGAATCGCTGTTCCATTCGCGTCAAGAAAATGGTCTCGATGCTACTGATGTTGAGAGCAAATTCCGGCGCAAACCCGAATTCACCCTGGCTCGATATTGTCCCTGCGGCGTTTTAGACGTTTGTTCGCGAACGTGCAATCAAGCGCCGTATAAAAACTTTGCAATCCATTGATAAATCAACGATTTTTAGTTTTTGTCAGGCAACCCGTCGCAATCGTCCTATAGACTCATGCTTTGCCGCGAACGACCGCCGAAATTATGACGAAGGCTTGCGCCAACGGCCAATCATCGGTGATGGAAAGATCGATCCGGGCCTCGAACCCCTCCGGGGTCAGCGCCTCCAGCCGGGCGAGCGCCCCGCCGGTCAGTTGCATGGTGGGACGGCCGCCCGGCAGGTTCACCACCCCCATATCCCGCCACCAGACGCCGCGCCGGATCCCGGTGCCGAGCGCCTTGGAACAGGCCTCCTTGGCGGCAAACCGCTTGGCATAGGTCGCCACCACCATTTTCTCGCTGTTGGCGCGGCGCGCAGCTTTGGCCCGCTCGGCGTCGGTGAAAATGCGGTCGAGAAAGCGGTCGCCGTGCCGCTCGATCACCTTGGCGACGCGGGTAATGTCGATCAGGTCGGAGCCGATACCGATGATCATGCGTTGCTCGCGAGGGCCTTGCGCCCGCGGTCCATGGCGGACCGCATGATGCGGACGGTTTCGCCAAGACCGACGAACAGCGCCTCGCCCATCATGAAGTAGCCGATGTTCAGTTCGGCGATCTCGGGCAATGCGGCGATCGTCTCGGCGGTCTGGTAGTCGAGACCGTGGCCGGCATGGACCTCAAGACCTGCAGCGCGCGCAAGCTGCGCGCCCTTGACGATGCGCTGCCATTCGGCTTCCGCCTTCGCCGTATGGCCGTCGACGACGGCGTCGCACCAGCCGCCGGTGTGGATCTCGATCACGGGCGCACGCAGCTTGGCCGCCATCTCGATCGCTTGCGGGTCGGCGGAAATGAACAGCGACACCCTGATCCCGGCGTCGTTGAGGCGCGCGATAAAGGGGGCGAGCGCGTTGTGCTGGCCCACTACGTCGAGCCCGCCCTCGGTGGTGAGTTCTTCGCGGCGTTCGGGCACCAGGCACACCGCGTGTGGTTTCGTCGCAAGCGAAATCTTGAGCATGTCCTCGGTTGCCGCCATTTCGAAATTCAGCGGCTTCGAGATTTCAGCCTTCAGCCGCGCCATGTCGCTGTCGCGGATGTGGCGGCGATCCTCGCGCAAATGCGCGGTGATGCCGTCCGCGCCAGCCGCAATCGCGGCCAGCGCGGCGCGCACCGGATCCGGCCGCTCGCCGCCCCGCGCGTTGCGAAGGGTAGCGACGTGATCGACATTTACTCCGAGACGCAGCGGAGGAGCTTTCTGCATTCCAAACTCGTGAAATCTAGCGGGCGAATTTACCCATTAACGCGCTCGACCCGTGCAACGACGGCCTTGGCGCGCAACTGGGCGATAATAGCGCTGAGATGCTTGAGGTCATAGACCTCGAGGTCGATCGTCAATTCGGTGAAATCGGGCGAGCGGCGCGACATGCTGATATTGTCGATATTGCCGTCATGCTCGGCGATCACGGTGGCGACCTGGGCGAGGCTGCCGGGTTCGTTGACATTGTCGACCTTGATGCGCGCAGGGAAACGCTGCGGCATGGTCTCGTCGACGTCCCAGCGGACGTCGAGCCAGCGCTCCGGCTCTTCCTCGAAATCCTTCAGCGCCGGCGACTGGATCGGATAGATCGTGATCCCCTCACCCGGCGTCACGATACCGACGATGCGGTCGCCCGGCACTGCGCCGCCGTTCGGCGCGAACTTGACCGGTAAATCGGAATTGATACCGCGCACCGGGATCACCGACGCGGCGCGCGCGGGATGGGGCGGCGCCGCCTTGAGCTTCAATTTGACCGCGAGGCTCTTCTTGGCCCCGTAGCGCACCATCCGCTCTTCCTTGTAGTCCGGATACATGGCGCGCGCGACGTCGGAGGCCTTCAATTCGCCGCGTCCGACGGACGCCATCACGTCCTCGATCGAGGTACGCGCCAGCCGGGGCAAGGCCCCCTTCAGCTTGTCGTCGGCATATTCGATCTTGGCGCGCGCAAACAGGCGGTCGACGATGCGGCGGCCGAGCCCCGCATATTGATCGCGCACGGCCGTGCGCGTCGCGCGCCGGATCGCCGCCCGCGCCTTGCCGGTGACCGCGAGCGATTCCCAGGCCGATGGCGGCGCCGACTGCGCCTTCGAGGTCAACACCTCGACCTCGTCGCCGTTCTGCAGTTCCGACGACAATGGTGCGAACTTGCCGTTGATCTTGCAGCCGACTGCGCTGTTGCCGACATCGGTGTGCACGGCATAGGCGAAGTCGATCACATTGGCTTGCCGCGGCAATGCGATCAGCTTTCCCTTCGGCGTGAAGCAGAACACCTGATCGTGGAACAGTTCGAGCTTGGTGTGCTCCAGAAACTCTTCCGGATTGGCGCTTTCCGACAGGATGCCGACGGTATGGCGCAGCCAGGCAAAAGCGTTGGATTCACGCTTGAGGAGTTCGGTCGGCGAACCAACGCCATCCTTGTAGAAGGCGTGCGCAGCGATACCGAACTCGGCGATCCGGTTCATTTCCTCGGTACGGATCTGCAGCTCGACACGCTGTTGGCCGGGACCGATCACGGTGGTGTGGATCGAACGATAGTCGTTCTGCTTCGGCGTCGAGATGTAGTCCTTGAAGCGGCCGGGCACCACCGGCCAGGTGGTGTGCACGACGCCGAGCGCGCGGTAGCAAGCCTCGACGTCGCTCATCACGACGCGGAAGCCGAAGATGTCGGACAATTGCTCGAAGCCGACCGATTTGCGCTCCATCTTGGTCCAGATCGAAAACGGTTGCTTGCGGCGGCCATAGACGCGCGCCGTGATGCCGTTCTTCTGCAAATTCTTGGAGAGCTGGCTTTCGATCTCGCCGATCAAATTGCGATTGCGATCGGCCAGCGAATCCAGCCGCTGCATCACCACCGCATAGGCTTCCGGGTCGAGCGTATGGAAGGAAAGATCTTCGAGCTCTTCCCGCATCTCCTGCATACCCATGCGGCCGGCGAGCGGTGCATAGATGTCGAGCGTCTCCTCGGCGATACGGCGGCGCGACGCCTGCGGTACGAATTCCAGCGTGCGCATATTGTGCAGGCGATCGGCGAGCTTGATCAGCAGCACGCGGACGTCGTCGGCGATAGCCAGCAACAGCTTGCGCAAATTCTCGGCCTGCTTGGCCTCACGCGAGACCAGTTCCAGCCGCTTCAGTTTGGTGAGCCCTTCGACCAGAACGCCGATCTCGTGGCCGAACACGTGATCGATTTCGGCACGCGTCGCCTCGGTATCCTCAATGGTATCGTGCAGCAGCGCCGCCACGATCGTGGCGTCGTCGAGCTTGAGGCCGGTGAGGATCGCCGCAACCTCGAGTGGATGCGAGAAGTAGGGATCGCCGGAGGCACGGGTCTGCGCGCCGTGCGCCTTCATGGCATAGACATAGGCGCGGTTGAGCAGGTCTTCGTTGGTGTCAGGATTATACGACCGAACGCGTTCGACGAGGTCGTATTGCCGCATCATGCGCGAGCGCGGCGACTTGGCTGGCTTCTCCGCCACAGGCGACCCCGGCGCCACCGCGACCTGGTCGGCCGCGGCCTGCATCTGCCGGGGAATGCGGCGCCAATACGCCATCGAATCACTGCCTTCATCCGCGGGCCGAATTGGCCCGCTCCGAGATTATCTAATGCGATTTCGAACGCCGCTGCACCCCAATAGGGGCCGCGAAACGATCAATTTCGTATGGCTTCGGCCAACCCAGCACGGACGGCCGCTTACGACGGAACCAACCCGGCTTATTGCGACCTGGTTTGCCAAGCACACATCTAACCGCAAAAATGTCAACAAAAGCAAAGGCCCGAACAAATGTCCGGGCCTTCGACAGATCGGGGGAGTTCGGGAGGGCTTATTCGTCCTCTTCGGGCTGCTCTTCCGGCGGCGCCAGGCCTTCGAGACCCTTCAGGAGCTCTTCCTCGGTCATGCGCTCGACCGCGACCTCGGTATCGTCGGCATCGACGCTGGCTCCTGCGGAACCAATCAGGGGCACCGTATCGGGTTCTGGTTCGTCGACCTCGACGAACTTTTGCAGGGAGTGAACCAGTTCTTCGCGCAGGTCTTCCGGGGAGATCGAGGAATCGGCGATTTCCCGTAGCGAAACGACCGGATTCTTGTCATTGTCGCGATCTACCGTGAGTTGCGACCCGGACGAGATCATACGGGCGCGATGCGCGGCCAACAGGACCAGGTCAAACCGGTTGTCGACCTTATCAATGCAATCTTCGACGGTGACGCGCGCCATGAACTGTCGCTCCGTTGTATGGGGGCCAATATGTTGATTATCGGGCCTAGTTATAGCGGCAAATGCCGTTCCGCAAGTCCAAATTTGTGATTTGCCTTCCCATTGGCCTCTGCTAACCCCCACCGCGGGGCCAGAAGGCCGGAGCGTCGCGGAAAACGGCAAGTGCCGTCCCGGACAAGGAAATCTCTTCAATACATTGTCAAAAGACTAGGTTTTTCGCCCTCGCCTCACCATAATTGCGGTGGTGACTGTCGTGGGGAAGATTCACCGAACTTTAGGCAGCATGAACGGAAAGTGCGCGCGCGGTCAATTCCCGCTGCGCTACGAACATAAACAACAATGCGAGAAACCCTTGATGTCACCCGTTTCCAATAAGATCGCGCTCTTCATCGATGGAGCCAACCTTTACGCAACTGCCAAGACGCTCGGCTTCGACATCGACTACAAGCGCCTTCTCAAGGAATTTCAGAGTCGCGGGACATTGCTGCGAGCGTTCTACTACACGGCGATTATCGAGGATCAGGAATATTCGTCGATCCGTCCGTTGATCGACTGGCTCGATTACAACGGCTACACCGTCGTCACCAAGGCGACCAAGGAATTCATCGACGCCAGCGGCCGCCGCAAGGTGAAGGGCAATATGGACATCGAACTCGCGGTCGATGCCATGGAGCTCGCCGAACATGTCGACCAGATCGTGCTGTTTTCCGGCGACGGCGACTTTCGCTCGCTGGTGGAAGCGGTGCAGCGGCGCGGCGTTCGCGTCACCGTGGTTTCGACGATTTCAAGCCAGCCGCCGATGATCGCCGACGAACTGCGGCGCCAGGCCGACGTCTTCACCGACCTCGTAGAGTTGCAATCAAAGCTCGGTCGCGATCCCTCCGAGCGCCCCGCCCCGCGCGAGCCGCGCCATCACGCACCGCAATTCCTGCAGCGCGCGACCACGATGGCACCGCGAGGGGCCGGTGACGACGATTTCGACGATTGAGGTTGACCCGGCGTACTGCCAGCGCCCCGGTTCTGAGAACCGGGGCTTTTTATTTTGACGCACCTTCCCGGCACGGACCGGTGTTCACTGCGCTCGAAACCGCTATGGTCTGACGATGACCCTCGCCGCCGTTCATTCTCCCGCCAAACCCGACCGCAATTGCCCGCTTTGTCCGCGGCTCGCTGAATTTCGTGCCGAGGCACGTTTGCGCGAACCCGACTGGTTCAATTCGCCGGTCGACTCGTTCGGCGATCCCTCGGCGCAACTTCTGATCGTGGGTCTCGCGCCGGGCATGCAGGGCGCCAACCGCACCGGACGGCCCTTCACCGGCGACTACGCCGGCGACCTGCTCTATGCCACTTTGCTGGAATATGGCTTTGCCAAAGGCGTCTATCAGGCGCGCCCTGACGACGGACTGAAGCTGGTCGATTGCCGGATCTCCAATGCGGTGCGCTGCGTGCCGCCTCAGAACAAGCCGCTGCCGGCGGAGATCAACACCTGCCGGCAGTTTTTGTCGGCAACCATTGCCGCCATGCCTAAACTACGCGCGATCGTCCCGCTCGGCCGGATCGCCCATGAAACGACGCTGAAGGTGTTGGGGCTTCGTAGCGTTGCCGCGCCGTTTGCGCACGGTGCCGTGCACATGGCCGGCACCTACAAGCTCTACGACAGCTACCATTGCTCGCGCTACAACACCAACACCGGCGTGCTGACGCCTAAGATGTTTCGCAGCGTGTTTGCGAAAGTGCGCGCGGATCTGGATAGAAGCTAAAGCATGATCCGGAAAAGTGGGCACCGGTTTTCCGAAAAAGATCATGCTCAAAGAGAAACTAGAGTGGGATGACGATTCGAAGAAAAGTCATCGCGCTCTATACCGCGTTTGCCTTCAGCCACGCCAGCACATCGCCGGCATTCCGATCCGGCGGAAACACCGGGTAGAACACATGCGTGATGCGCGCATTGTCGATGATCAGCGCCAGCCGCTTGATCAGCGTCAGCCCCGCCACCTGCATGGTCGGCAAATTCAGTGCACGGGTCAGCGCCAGCTTTTCGTCGGACAGAACCGGAAATGGCAGATGCAGCCGTGAGGCCATTTCGGTCTGGTAGACGTTATCCTGCGTCGACAGGCCGAACACTTGCTTGGCGCCGGCGTCCTTCAGCTCTTTAAACAGATCGCGGAACGAGCAGGTCTGTGGCGTGCAGCCGCGCGCGCCGGGAATCATGTCCCAATCATCCACGAGAGCGATCTTGCCGGGCTCACCGGTGCGCGGATAGCCGAACACGACCGTGCGGCCCGGCAGCGCCGACAGCACAACCGACGTGTCGTCGGTCGCCACCAGGCTGACGGGCGGGATCGTCATGCCCTTCAGATGCGCCGCCGCGCCATCGTCCGTCGGCGCCGGGATCTTGCTCCAGTCGACTTCGAGCAGGTTTCTCTGGTTCATCACTTCATTCTCCATCCGCCGTCATTGCGAGGAGCGGAAGCGGCGAAGCAATCCGGGCGGGCACTCGCTCGACCCGTTGGCTCGCAATGACGGATTGGCATTCCGTAGTCGTCATCCTCGGGCCCGCATCAGGCGGCCCTTTTCCCTACCCCAATCGCGTTTCTTTTCGCTCTCGCGTTTGTCGTGCAACTTCTTGCCCTTGGCGATCGCGAGCAACAGCTTGGCGCGGCCGCGCTCGTTGAAGTAGAGCTTCAACGGAATCAGCGTCATGCCGTCGCGGTCGACCGCACCCATCAGCTTGTTGATCTGCTTTCGATGCAGCAGCAGCTTGCGCGGCCGTTTCGGCTCATGATTGAAGCGGTTGGCCTGCAGATATTCCGGAATATTGGCGTTGATCAGCCAGATCTCGCCGTCCTTGGAATCCGCGTAGGACTCCGCAATCGTGGTCTTGCCGTTGCGGATCGACTTCACTTCGGTGCCGGTCAGCGCAATGCCGGTCTCGATCGTGTCCTCGATCGCGTAGTTGAACCGGGCCTTGCGGTTTTCGGCGACAACCTTGATCGGGCGTTCGTTTTTCTCGGCCACATCAAGCCTTCTTGAGGAGATCGCGGATCTCGGTCAGCAATTCTTCCTGGCGCGTCGGCTTCGACGGCTCGGGGGCGGCTTCGTCCTTGCGCTTCATCTGGTTCATGAAGCGGATGACGATGAACAGCACGAAGGCAATGATGATGAAATTCAGCGTCAGTGTCAGGAAGCTGCCCCAGGCCAGCACCGCGCCCTGTTTCTTGGCGTCGGCCAGATTGGTCGCTGTCACCGACTTCGAAAGTCCTGTGAAATAATTGGAGAAGTCGAGACCGCCGGTGATCGCACCGATGATCGGCATGATGATGTCGCCGACCAGCGAGGTCACGATGCCGCCGAAGGCTGCACCGATGATCACGCCGACAGCGAGGTCGACCACATTGCCCTTCATCGCGAATTCGCGAAACTCCTTGAGCATCTGCAGCCCCTTCTCTTCAGCTTCACGAACCGGAGAATTCATGACAGCAGTACGAAGGCTAGTTGATCAGACCCGCGTGAACCATGGCGCTGTGCACGGCAACGCGCGTCGGCTCGGACACCGGGACCATCGGCAGGCGCAGCTTCTCGTCCATCTTGCCGAGCAGCGACATCGCGTATTTGATCGGCGCCGGATTGCTTTCGATGAAGAGATTGGTGTGCAGCGGCATCAGCTTGTCGTGCACCTTGAGCGCAGTGGCGACATCGCCCTTTTGCCAGGCCGCGTGGAATTCCGCGCATAGCCTCGGCGCGACATTCGACGTCACCGAAATGCAACCATGGCCGCCATGCGCCATGTAGCCGAGGATGGTGGCGTCCTCGCCCGAGAGCTGATTGAAGTCCTCGCCCATCGCGGCACGCTGCTGCGAGACGCGCACCATGCTGGCGGTCGCGTCCTTGACGCCGGCGATGTTCTTTAGTTCGAACAGGCGCTTCATGGTGTCGACCGACATGTCGATCACCGAGCGCGGCGGAATGTTGTAGATGATGATCGGAATGTTGATGGCGTCGTTGATCGCCTTGAAGTGCTGATACATGCCTTCTTGCGTCGGCTTGTTATAGTACGGCGTCACCACCAGCACCGCGTCCGCTCCCGCCTTCTCCGCATGCTGCGCGAGTTCGACCGCTTCCTTGGTCGAATTGGAGCCGGCGCCGGCGATCACAGGCACCCGGCCCTTGGCCTCCTCGATGCACCACTCCACAACGCGCCTGTGCTCGTCATGGCTCACGGTCGGGCTTTCGCCGGTCGTGCCGACCGGGACCAGGCCGTTGGTGCCCTCGGCGATTTGCCAGTTCACCAGCCCGCGAAAAGCGCCCTCATCGAGCGAGCCGTTCTTGAATGGCGTGACCAAGGCGGTGAACGAACCCCGGAATTTTGTCTTGGCTGCCATGGACTTCCTCCAACGCGCGAGTTTGCGGGCACTGCCGATGATTGACCCCAATTCATATCGGGTCTGGCGATCAGGCGAAAGGGCCGCCCGGCCGGGTCTTAGCCCTTTGTTTTGACGCGCTTTCTTAACACGGGCCGGTACTACTCCACCCGAAATGCTATAGCCGCGATTTTGCCGCGGTGATGGCGCAAACAGCGCCGGCCGCGATGTTTTAGCATTTTTTCCACATATTCAATCAAATAGACCTAAGGCTTCAGCGATTGAATGATTCGCCGCCGCAGAGGAAAACCGTGAAATCTTCCGTCCGCGCAGCCACATTGCGATCGACCACACTAGCGACAAGTCTGGCGCTGGCGGTCGGATTGTGCGCGATGTCCGTGGACGCCTGGGCCAATCCGAAAGTTCCATTGCCGAAGCCGCGGCCGATTTCCCGACATGCCGTTCCCAAAACGACGCCGATGGCCGCGGCCAATACCGCTACCGTCCCCGCTGCGCCGATAGCCCGCCCCGCGCCGGCACAAGCCTCGCTGGCACCCGCCTTGCCGGCACCGGCCGCACCCGCTTTGGCTCCTGCAACGCGTCAGCACGCAGCGTTGCCGCCACCGCGCAAATCCGTGACGCCGGCGGCGGTAGCCGCGACATCGTCGACCTCACAGGCCGACAAGGATGCGCTCGAAAACGTCATCGAGCTCGTGCGCAAGCACAAGGCCGCAGATGCGACGCAGGCACAGGCAGCGATATCGGACCCGGTAGCCCGCAAGCTGGCGGAATGGCTGATCCTGCGCAGCGACGACAATGGTGCTTCCGTCGAGCGCTACCGCGCCTTCCTTGCCGCCAATCCGAGCTGGCCCTCGCAGACATTCCTGCGCCGCCGCATCGAGTCCGCGTTGTGGGACGACCGTCGCGACGACGCCGCGGTGTGGTCGTGGTTCGCGAACGAATCGCCGATCTCGGCCAAAGGCAAGTTCGCGCTGGCGCGGGTGATGATCGGTCGCGGCGATCGCGCCAATGCCGAGCGGCTGGTGCGCGAAGCCTGGCGCAACGACGGCATGACCGAAGATACCGAGAATACGGCGCTCGACCTGTTCGGCGCCCTGCTGACCGCCGGCGATCACAAGGCGCGGATGGACAACTTCCTCTATGGCACCGAGCAGGAAGCCGGCGCGCTGCGCGCTGCGAAACGGCTGGGTTCGGGTCACGTCGCTTTGGCAAAGGCACGCATCGCGGCCAACAAGAAGGCCGCCAATTCCAAGGCCCTGCTCGACGAGGTGCCGCGCGAACTGCATGGCGACACCGGATTTCTCTTCAGCAGGATCCAGTTGCTCCGCCGCGACGAAAAATTCACCGAGGCCGCCCAGCTCATGCTCGGCGCACCGAAGGATCCTGCCCGGCTGCACAATCTCGATGAATGGTGGATCGAACGGCGGCTGCTGGCGCGCAAGATGATCGACGTCGGCGAATATCGCAGCGCCTATTTGATTGCGAGGGACGCCGCCCTTCCCTCCCGCGACATCTACAAGACCGAGCAAGAATTCACTGCGGGTTGGATCGCGCTGCGCTTCCTCAACGATCCGTCGGTGGCCACGCAGCATTTTGCACGCATCGGCGTCGGGAGCGTGAACCCGACTGCGCTCGCGCGCGCGGGCTATTGGCAGGGCCGCGCGGCGGAAGCTGCGGGCCGCGCCCAGGAGGCCCGCGCCGCATATACCCGCGCCGCTGAACAATCGACCAGCTATTATGGTCAATTGGCGCGTGCAAAACTCGGACTGCCGCAGATCGAATTGAATGGCGTCCCTCGCGGGCGCGGGCCGGAACGGCTCGAGATCGTACGCGCGGTGGCGTTGCTCTATGAACTCGACGAGCGCGAGATCGCGATTCCGATCTTTGGCGACATGGGCGAGAACGGCGATCCTGACGCCCTTGTCGGGCTCGGCGAACTGGCGTCGCGCTACAGCGACGCCCGTGGCATGCTGTTGCTCGGCAAGGCCGCGCTCAATCGCGGCTTGCCGTTCGATTTCTACGCCTATCCTGTCAACGGGATTCCATCATTCAAGGCGATCGGACCGGAGGTCGAGCAGAGCATCGTCTACGCCATCGCCCGGCAGGAAAGCGCCTTCAACCCGGCCGTGGTCTCGCCGGCGCAGGCTTACGGGCTGATGCAGGTAACGCCGGACGCCGGACGCTATGTCTGCAAGCGCGCCGGCGTCGGCTTCGATCTCAGCCGGATGAAGACCGATCCGGTCTATAACGCCGCGCTTGGCGCCGCCGAACTCGGCGGACTGATCGAGGACTACCGCGGCTCCTACGTCCTGACTTTCGCGGCCTATAATGCCGGCCGCGGCAGCGTGAAAAAATGGATCGAGCGCTATGGCGATCCACGCGATCCCAAGGTCGACGCGGTCGACTGGGTCGAACAGATCCCGTTCTCCGAGACGCGGAACTACGTGCAGCGGATCATGGAGAACCTGCAGGTCTACCGGGCACGGTTTGGCGGCGGCACGCGGCTTCAGATCGAGGCCGATTTGCATCGCGGCGCCACCGTCCAATAGCGGCCTCCGCCGCGGACCGCGCAGTCACTCAACGCCACGGGTTTTAAACCGCGGGAGATTTGAGATCAGAAATTGCGCTGGGCACGAACCTGCAGCAAAACCGTATTCTGATCCTTGAACTCGTAGAGCGCGTTCGGCATCGGAGCCGCCGGCGTGAAAACCGAACTGCCCGACATCTTTTGATCGAGGTGGAACCACTGCACTTCACCCGAAAAAGTAAGACCTTTGACGGGCGTCCAACGGCTAACCACACCGAGTTGCGAAACGTTGAAATCGGGATTGCAACTATAGGATCCGGAACTGTTCCCAACCAACGCTTGACCCGGATGACTTGCGGCGAAGGCTGCGCAGTACGCCCCCTTGGCGGAGGTCACACCTGCTCCTGTGAGATTATCGTTGGCCGCTCCATCATAGCGAACGGAAGAGTAGCTGCCGTAGACGCTGGTCGACCAATTCGGATTCCAATTGTGGGTGTATGCCCCGTTGATCCCCATCGAGGTGGTAAGCTGAATGCCACCCGTACCGCCTATCCCCGGGAAATAAACACCGTCGGTTGTCGCGCCAAAGCCGACCCCCCGGAAGCCGAAACCGCTATCGCCGAACATGGCAAAGTTCGGCGAAGTGGCGGCGGTCCCGATCACGTATTTCGTGGCACCCTTGGCATAGCTGACGTCGATCTTGATGTCGTCTCCCGTACCGGTTGGGAGATTCTTGACTTGCAGCGCGCCCATCACCGCTCCGCCAAATTTCGAGTCGGGATGCCCGGACAAGATGGAGGCAGCCGACGGAGTGTTAGCGGCACCTATGTTATTGTACGAGCCGCTGATCTCGTGGGCCGCGGCTGAAAGTTGCACCAAACCCCAAGCCTGGTCGGCACGGATTCTTCCAACTATGTCGGGAACATGGAATCCGGCGTACACGCTGGTGCCGGTTCCGCTAGCACCGATCGCACCGGGAATACTCAAATTATAGACGGCGGTGCGCTCCCAGACGGTTGGATCATCCAGGCCGATGGTGCCGGAAACACCGTTGCCGAACTCGGCAGTGTACTGGATGTTGTTAAGGCCGGTATCGGTGTTTTGACCGCCAAGCAGAAAGGACGTGATATTGCTCGGAAAACCTTGCCAAGGTGTCGCGTATGCAGATGCCGACTTGCCGAATGTGAAGCCGGCGAATTGAATGAATACATACTCTACCGCGACGTAACCGCCTCCGGGCACGTTCAGCAGTGAAGCGTTCAACCCGCCCAACTGAGTGGCCGTCACGGGGGTGGTGGGGCTAGCTCCAATAACTGCTCCGTTAGCTGTGCCGAAGGTGTTGAACTGGAAGTTAGCCTGACCGAAAGTACGGACAACGCCGTACTCGGTGGAGGTGCGGGTATCGACCGTCAGCGCCATACGCGAACGGGAAATAAATTCATCGGCAAAGCGGTTGTGCTGGCCCGAATCGCCGCTCCACCCTGGTTGGCCGTGAGAGCCGCCACCGTTAATGGTCGTATCCGCCCTCAAGTAACCGCCGAGTTTGATGCAGGTATCGGTGCCGGGAATGAAGAAGAAGCCGGCGCCATGCACGTTGCAGATTCTCACATACTCGACTGGCTTGGCCTTGACCGGCAGGTCGGCCGCTTGTGCTCCGCCGAAGGCAATCAAGCTCGCCGCCGTGCCAAGAATGAGTGTTTGAATCGTTTTCATATCGGCTCCGTGCATTCACAGGTCGCACGATAAGAGAGCTAATCCAAAATTTTGCCTCGGCAATGACTGTATTTTCGAGCCGATGCGTTTGGTTTCTCGCTGTGTCCTTTGCGCCACGTCTTGCGATACGCCCAGTCAGAAACGCACGATTTCGCGCGAGTGACAGGATTATTCTTCTCCGCCGAGGCCAAGAAAAACCCCCGGCAGTTTCCTGCCGGGGGTTCTGTTAGCTAGCCTTTGCGTAGGCGATCAGAAGTTACGTTGAACGCGAACGTTGAACGATGCAGTGCTCTGATCGTGGAAGGTGTAGAGCTGCGTCGGCTGCGCTCCACCCGGCGTGAAGACCGCGGAACCTTGGATGTTCTGGTGAAGCATGAAGTACATGGCTTCAGCCGAGAACGTCAGGTTCTTGACGGGGGTCCAGCGAGTGACAACACCAATTTGTCCCGTGCTGAAGTTCGGGTTGCAGCTTGTGATAGTAGCTTGGTTGAGCGCAGGAACAGCGGCGCAGAAATTCGCCCTGGCCACATCGTCGTACCGCACCCAAGCCGCACCGCCGAACAAGCTCGTCGACCAGTACGGATCCCAGTTGTGGTTGAACGCACCACGAACACCAAAGGCTTCCGTCAGGTGGATAGAACCATCACCCGCTAGGGCGCGAGGCACCAAAGCCAAGCCTCGGTGTAAAGACACCGTCCGTGGTCGCACCGACGCCAACAGTATTGCTGGGTCCGAACTGACCGGAGGTGCCGCCCATCATAAAGAACGACGGCGAGGCAGCCGAGGTCGAGATGACGTTCTTGGTGTCACCCTTGGCCCAGCGACGCATCGATCTTGATGTCGTCGCCAGGTCCGGTCGGGATGTTCTTGATCTGCAACGCAGCCATCACCGAACCGCCCACTTTCGTGTCGGGGTGACCCGACAAGATGGAACTGGTGACACCAGGAGTGTTGAAGGCCTGCACGTTGTTGTACGATGCATTTACAGTGTGCAACGCACCCGAAATCTGGAACAGACCCCAAGCCTGATCGACGCGGATGTTACCGACGAGGTCGGGTGCCACGAAGCCGCCATAGGCGGTGGTGCTAAGGCCGTTGCCGCCAATCGGCTGCGACAGGTTGTACAGCGCGGTGCGGTTGAACACGGTCGGATCATCGAGACCGATGGTGCCCGACACGCCGTTGCCGAACTGCGCGGTGTACTGGATGTTGTTCACGCCGGTGACGGTGTCATGACCACCGATCAGGAACGAGGTGTTGTTGCCCGGATAACCATGCCAAGGCGTCGCGTAGGCCGAAGCCGACTTACCGAAGGTGAAGCCTGCGAACTGGATGAACGCCATTTCAACCGCGACATAGCCACCGCCCGGGTTATTGAGCAGGGAGCCGTTCAAGCCGCTGAGCTGACCAGCCGTCACGAAGCCAGTACCACCCGAAGAACCGGCCGAGCCGATACCGTTGCCGGGACCCGATGACGACGTGCTGCCGCTCTGGGAACCGAAGTTGTTGAACTGGAAGTCGGCCTGACCGAAGGTCCGAACGACGCCATATTCAGTGGCGGTACGGGTATCAACCGTCAGCGCCAAACGCGAACGGCTGTTGATGCGGTCGGCGAACCGGTCGCCCGCGCCTAAGTTGCCGCTCCAGGCTGGCTGATCGTAGATGCCACCATTGAACGTGGTATCAACGCGCAGGTAGCCACCCAGCTTGATGCAGGTGTCGGTGCCCGGGATGTAGAAGAAACCCGCGCCATACAGGGAGCAGATCCTCACGTACTCGACCGCTTTGGCCTTGACGGGAAGATCGGCAGCCTGTGCTCCACTCATGGCGATCAGACCCGCCGCTGAGCCGAGAATAAGGCTCTTAACCATCTTCATGTTAAACCTCCAAGTTGCTCTGTAGGGAAGGTTCCGGATCCGCTGGGTGAGACACCCAAGGTTGGTTCCCTTAATCCCTTGAAACCCGCTTAGTCGCTTCGCGCCTTCGGACACTCCCGCATGAACGCGAGGGACTTAAGCGAACCACCTAAAACGGGACGACCTCGGGATGCCCCCCTCCGTCGCGCCATCACAATTACCGAGGACTTCTGCACACGCAATAAAGGAACCGCTTCGAAGCGCCTGACTCCGCGCCTTTTCCGACGGGTGTTGCACAAATAACACGCAGTCGTGATCGAGGTTTCCCCACAAGTCATTGTTATCAATTGCTGTTTTCGAATAGTTCCATTTGGCGCATGAATTGTTGCCGCCGAGCATCCGATGGGGGTTTCGCCCATCCAAGCGTCGCATCGCATCGAATCGAATGACGCAACCCACCGAATCCAATTCATGCGGTCACGCACGAAATACAGAGCTGACGATGACTCGTTCGACGAGACTGTCGCGGGCTTGATCGGCGTCATGTCGCGCGATCACGACAATAGTAAAGGCTCTGCATTAAAGGCTCTGCCGCCAGCGCCAGCTGTGCTGTTCGGCAGCAATCGCCAAGGCCGGCAGCATTGACGGTCCATAAAATTGCAAAAGCCCTTATTTATTGGGGTCAAAATGCTTTTGCATGATGCGAGGACGCTCGTTCGAACCGCGACGTGGAACTTCCGCGCATCAGATGAATCGAAACGCCGCGCCGACAGCTTCGAATCGAACGCGCGCTATCGCCGCCGCATTTCGATTCCGTTCAGACAAAGCGCGCTGAAGTCGTGAGCGCAGCTTCGTCGAATCTCCATCGCGTGAAGCGCTGAAAATTGCAAAGCCTTCGGTGAAGGCTCGCGAAAAGCCCTGAGGTAGAAAAGGCCGGAAAAACCTTGGTAAAAAGCCTTGAAAGCGAGTCCGCCTGCACACGATTTGCCGTGAGATACGCGCTTGAGGCGGCGGCGCCACTAAATGGCCCCGGCGTAACCTGAATTTGCCGCTTGCGGCTCGCCCTCGCCTCGGGCATATCCGCCCTCACGGAGCTGTGGCCGAGTGGCTGAAGGCGGCGGTTTGCTAAACCGTTATAGGGTTGTAAAGCCCTATCGAGGGTTCGAATCCCTCCGGCTCCGCCACCCTTCGCCCTGTCGGGCTACGGGTTGGCGGGCCACCCGAAGACCAACAGGGCGAAGGGTGTCTCCCGAAGCTCCGCGGGAGCGAGCGATCTTGCGCTGGAGCGGCTATCGGCAACTCGCCGGTCGGTTAATGCTTCCGATGACCGAAGCTCAGTGCTCGGTCATCCAGGCCCGCGCTTCGCGCTGGGCGGTCGCGATCTCGACGTCCGACATCATCTCGGCGATCTCGCGGCGCATGGTGATCGCGTCCGTGCGTCCCTTCAGGGCGGCGAGATTGAACCATTTGTGGGCTGCGACGAGATTGACCACGCCGGAACGGCCGCTCGCCCAGTACAGACCGCGCTCGAACAATACGTCCGGGATCGCAGTTGCCTCCACCGGCGTCGCCGCATCCAGATCAAAGTGTCCCTGAAACATCCGTGTCTCCCCTTTTATTATTGGCCGCCCTCGCCCGAGCGCGGCCCCTGTCCACTGTCAAAACTTCCCGGTTATTCGCCCCGCCGTTTGCCGGCTTGTTGGGATGATCATGACCGATCAAATTTGAAGGGCAGTTTAAGTATCGCGATGAACGGGGTGTAAATGCGCGAACCTCACGCGCCGACGCAAAATTGCAAGAGTGCCTGCGGCACAAGCGTTTCCGGGTGGTCGTGAAGTTTGGTTTACCTTGCCGTTTGGCAGAACGATAACCATTGCCGCAAGGTCCGGCCGTGAATCACCTGCGAACTCGGCATCGTCATGCGCAACCGGAGTTGGCGCGGAACGCCCGGTCGCAGGGCATGACGAGCGTCAACGCGAATTCCGCGACGGATCCGATCGATCAACGCTGCCGAAATCAAAGAAACGATTATGGGGGAGATCAAAGCGCCGGGCGCCAAATGCGCGGGCAGCGGGAACAAGCGCGTTCCGGGGGAACGCAGGCGTCCCAGGGAACGAGGCTCCGGGGAATGTGAGCGTCCCAGGGAACGAGGGCGTCCCGGGGAACGAGGGCGTCGGCGAACACGTCAGGACCAGATTTCACGTTGGGCTTTGGGCCCGGTGAAATTGCGGAGCAAAGATTCCGCACCGAACGAAGAAAACCTGTTTCTTCTGCCGGACCGGCTTTGAAAGAGCGAACTCCCTCCAAGTACGATCCAGCCGTTTGACCTGATGTCTCGCCGACACCCTCTTTCGTCGACCAGAGCCAACCGAGTTAGATTTGCTTCGTGAGGCAGATCTGCTGAAGGCTCGTGTGACGTGCCGGCATCAAGCCGCCGGCAATTCTCTCAAAGACGAGAGCTTACTTCTTCTTCTTGGCGACCTTGCGGGTCTTCTTCGCAGTCTTCTTCACTGCGCTCTTCGCCTTCTTTGCCTTCTTAGCTTTCTTGGCCATGTTGCCCTCCTAATGTAGTGAGATGGCTTTAGTCGCTGCGTGCACTCGGGAATCGAGATGCACTACATCCCGAATACACCAACGCACTCAAAAAAACAGCGTCCCGCTTAAGGAAGTGTTGACGCAGCGATGCGCGAGCGCGCGACGCGCGCCGGTCGGCGACACGACAACACGTTCGCGCGCTAACGCAAAAAGTACGGCAACACCTGACATCCTGGTTTGTCGATATTGAAGGAAATGCTTGCGCTGCAAGTATTTCTGCAATTCACGAACACTGCGCTCGATGTGCGATCAATGTCATCGCGACCAGATGATGCCGTCAAAAAGCCGCTTGCGCGGACTCTGAGTCGCAAATTTTGGCAATAAAAAAATTTTCGTGGTTATCGCGCCTTCGTCTCATCGGCGCTCGCCAAAACCGAATTTTCGGACGAATCGTCGCAACCGATTCGCAACTGCGTTTTCCGTCGCGACGATGGATTTCGGATCGCGATGAACGATCAGCGCGCAGGCGCGCGCTTCGATGAAGACGCCGACGACGATGTCGTCGTCCCGTTACGGGACGTTTCAGATGCCGAGCTTCGCCTTCAGGAGATCGTTGACCGCTTGCGGATTGGCTTTACCGCCGGACGACTTCATCACCTGGCCGACGAACCAGCCGGCGAGTTGCGGCTTGGCTTTTGCCTGCGCCACTTTGTCCGGATTGGCGGCGATGATGTCGTCGACCACCTTTTCGATCGCGCCGAGGTCGGTGACCTGCTTCATGCCGCGCGCTTCGACCAGCTCGCGGGGGTCGCCACCTTCGGTCCAGACGATCTCGAACAGATCCTTTGCGATCTTTCCGGAGATGGTGCCCTCCCCGATCAGGTCGATGACGACCGCAAGCTGCACTGCCGACACCGGCGAGCCCGTAATATCGCGGCCTTCCTTATTGAGACGTCCGAACAGCTCGTTGATCACCCAGTTGGCGGCGAGCTTGCGGTCGCGGGCTTTGTCGGCGAGCTTTGCCAGCACCGTTTCGTAGAAATCTGCGCTCTCGCGTTCCGCCACCAGCACGCTGGCGTCATAAGGTGACAGCCCGAAGCCGTCGATGAAGCGCACCTTCTTCTGATCCGGCAATTCCGGCAGTTCTGCCTTCAGCCCGGCAACAAAGGCTTCGCTGAACTCCAGCGGCAGCAGGTCGGGATCGGGGAAATAACGGTAGTCGTGCGCCTCTTCCTTGGAGCGCATCGACCGCGTCTCGCCCTTGTTGGGGTCGAACAGCCGCGTCTCCTGATCGATCGTGCCACCGTCCTCGATGATTTCGACCTGACGCCGCGCTTCATACTCGATCGCTTGCCCGATGAAGTTGATCGAGTTCATGTTCTTGATCTCGCAGCGGGTGCCGAGCGGTCCGCCGGGCTTGCGCACGGAGACGTTCACGTCCGCGCGCAGCGAGCCCTTCTCCATGTCGCCGTCGCAGGTGCCTAGATAGCGCAGGATCGAGCGCATTTTTGTCACATAGGCCTTGGCCTGCTCGGCATCGCGGATGTCGGGCTTGGAGACAATCTCCATCAGGGCCACGCCACATCGATTCAGATCGACATAGGACATGGTTGGTGACTGATCGTGCAGCAACTTGCCGGCGTCCTGTTCCAAATGCAGGCGTTCGATGCCGACCGTGACTGAGTTGCCGCCGTCGAGTTCGACCACGACTTCGCCCTCGCCCACGATCGGCGATTTGTATTGGCTGATCTGATAGCCCTGCGGCGAATCGGGATAAAAATAGTTCTTGCGGTCGAACACCGAGCGCAGATTGATCTTTGCGTTGAGGCCGAGGCCGGTGCGGACAGCCTGCCGCACGCATTCCTCGTTGATCACGGGCAGCATGCCCGGCATCGCCGCGTCCACCAGCGAGACATGGGTGTTCGGCTCGCCACCGAATTCGGTCGAGGCGCCGGAAAACAGTTTTGAGTTCGAGGTGACCTGGGCGTGGATTTCCATGCCGATCACGACTTCCCAATCGCCTGTTTGCCCCTTGACCAGCTTTGCCGGCTTGACTGACGCGTTCATGCTTTTCCACTCCCGAGCAGCGCGGACACGATCCGCTCCCATTCGGATTCCAGAGAATCCTTCGCTGCCGGCTGGCCCGCCTGGCGGTACCAATAGCCGGCATTGCCGAGATCGCCTTCGACGCGGTGTAGATAAGCGTGCACCCAGGCGGCGTTCGCATCGCTCTCGTCCTGGACGATCTTGTGCGCCTGATCCCATTGGCCGTTGGCGGCCCACCACAGCGCTACCAATGGCGGCTCCAGACCCGGCGCTGGCGCAGTATCCGACAGACTGGCGCGGAAATCCGCCAAGAGCACTGTCATACTCACCACCATTTCGCGGGCGTGAACCGACCGGCCGCCTGTTCGAGCACCTCGCCGAGCGAGAACAGCGTCTCCTCATCGAAGGGACGCCCGATCAATTGCAGGCCGAGCGGCAAACCTTGCGCATCCTTGCCGGCGGGCACGGCGATCCCCGGCAGGCCCGCCATGTTCACCGTAACAGTGAAGATGTCGTTGAGATACATCTCAACGGGATCGGCACCACCCTTCTCACCGACACCGAACGCCGCCGACGGCGTCGCCGGCGTCAGGATCGCGTTGACGCCCTTGGCATAAACGTCCTCAAAGTCCTTCTTGATCAACGTGCGGACTTTTTGCGCGCGCAGATAATAAGCGTCGTAATAGCCGGCCGAGAGCACGTAAGTGCCGATCATGACGCGGCGGCGGACCTCATCGCCAAACCCTTCGGCGCGGGTGTTTTCGAACATCTCGCCGATGTTACGGCCCGGCATGCGCAGGCCGTAGCGCACGCCGTCATAGCGCGCGAGATTCGACGAGGCCTCAGCAGGCGCTACGATGTAATAGGCCGGCAGAGCGTATTTGGTGTGCGGCAGCGACACGTCGATCAGTTCGGCGCCCGCCGCTTTGAGCCAGGCCTGGCCCTCGCTCCAGAGCTTCTCGATTTCCGCCGGCATGCCGTCGAGGCGATATTCCTTGGGGATGCCGATCTTCATGCCCTTCACGGACTTTCCGATCGCGGCCTCGTAATCCGGCACCTCGCGATTGACCGATGTCGTGTCCTTGGGGTCGTGACCGGCCATCGAGCGCATCAGGATCGCGGCATCGCGGGTGGTGCGCGCGATCGGGCCGGCCTGGTCGAGCGAGGACGCGAACGCCACGATGCCCCAGCGCGAACAGCGGCCGTAGGTCGGCTTGACGCCGACGGTCGCGGTGAACGCCGCCGGCTGGCGGATCGAGCCGCCGGTATCGGTCGCGGTCGCGCCCATGCAAAGCAGCGCGGCTACCGCCGACGCCGATCCCCCGGAGGAACCGCCCGGCACGAGCGTGGTGTTGGAGCCCTCGCGCCGCCACGGATTGACCACGGGGCCGAAGCACGAGGTCTCGTTCGACGAGCCCATCGCGAATTCATCATTGTTGAGCTTGCCGAGCATCACGGCGCCGTCGCGCCAGAGTTGCGAGGTTATGGTGGATTCGTAAGGCGGCACGAAATTGCCGAGGATCTTTGAGCACGCAGTGGTGCGCACATCCTTGGTCGCGAACAGGTCCTTGATGCCGAGCGGAATACCCGCCAGCGGCCCGCCCTCGCCCTTGGCGATCTTCGCGTCGACCGCGCGCGCCATGGCGCGGGCCTGATCCGGCGTTTCCAGGATAAAGGCATTGAGCACGCGCGCCGCCTCGATCGCGGCGAGATGCGCGTCGGTCAGTTCAAGCGAGGTGAAAGACTTGTTCGCGAGGCCGGTTCGAGCCTCGGCGATCGTCAGCGATGTCAAATCGGTCATTTATTGATCGGGCTGCAGAAGAACGGAGAAAGCGTCTTGTCGTTGGCGGGGTTATTCGCTTCTTGGGCGCGTGCCTTGTCGGCGGCCTCGAGCTGATCGAGGACGGCGTCCATCGCCTTGTCGGGATCGGCGGCCTTGCCCTGCCGCTCCATCGCGTCGAGATAGTTCATGTAGGCCTGATAGGCCTTTTCATCGTCGCAGAGCAGACACATCGGAAGACTCTTCTTGTTTGACGCGTTTTCCTTACGCGAACCGGTACCCACTTAGCTCGAAAACGCTATGCCGATCTCTAAACAAAGTAGAGGTTATTCCACCACCTTCGGCACAACGAAGAAGTGGTTCACGGTATCCGGCGCATTCCTGACCACGTCATCGGCGATTTCGCCGTCATTGACCACGTCCGGCCGCTTTTTCATCTCCATCGGGGTCACCGAAGTCATCGGTTCGACGCCGTCGACGTTCACTTCCGAAAGCTGCTCCACAAAGTCGAGCATGGCGTTCAGTTCGCCCTGCAAATGGGGAACTTCGGCCTCGGTGACCGCAATCCGCGCCAGATGCGCGATGCGGCGAACGGTGGCGGCATCAACGGACATTATATAGGCCTCAAACGGAGAATTCTCACCCGCCGTATAGCAGAGCCCGCTTTTGCACTGCAACCGCGGGAACACACCCGGCGGGGCATTCCGGGCGCCCAATTATCCGTCATCGGCCAGAAATGCGGGATCGGAAGCCGGCTCCGCGCGTTTCCCCTGACATCACCGGGTTGCGGCTGCGAAACCGCCTCACGAAACCGTTTTAAGGAGCCGACGCAGTCGTCCCGAAACAGTCGAGGGATGTACTTCGCCTCAATTAGCGAGTTGGAGGCCGTGTCATGAGAACCATGGAAAATGACAGCGCCCAATCAGAAGGCTGGGATCCCGCCCTCTGGTCAATCGGTACCGTACTCGGCGTCGCGATCCTGTACGTCGCCTGTCTGGTATGAAAAACACGAGCAAAAGCCATGTCCAAAGCAAAAGAGCTGCAGGAAAAGGCTGAGATGTTCGAACGCCGTGCGGAAAGCGCACTCGATCCGGTGTCGCGGCAACACTACAAGGAAATGGCCGCGCATTATCGATCGCTTGCCGTCGAGCATCTGGACGTGACGCGCGACGAGCCGGCGCACTGAGGTTCGACCCGCCCGCCCGATTGGCGCCGGAGCCGGAAGCCACCTATTACTTCGCCGGGGCCTGCCACCCTCGAAGCCGGTCTCGTTGCGACGATCTGCGCACTGACGCCGTCATGAGCACAGATGTTTGGCGGGTAGCGCCTGCGATCCCCATGCCGATTTGAAATCCATGTCGTCTCCGGTATCGTTGACGTCGATCACGAGCTTGATCGGCCGGTCGCTCGCAAAGTGACAAACAAAAAGATCAACGGGAAGAAACCGGGAGCGCGGAATGGATTTCATTGAGACAAACGGTGTCGCGCTCCGCTGTGAGCTGAGCGGTCAAGGCGAGCGCACGCTGGTTCTGGTTCACGAAATGGGCGGCTCGCTGGAAAGCTGGGACGACGTCGCGCCACGGTTCGCGGCATCGCGCCGCGTGTTGCGTTACGACACCCGTGGGGCCGGATTGTCGCAGAAGGCGCGCGGCGAAATCACCCTCGACACAATGGCCGACGATATCGCAGCGCTGCTCGATAATTTCGCGATATCGGGCAAAGTCGCGCTGGCGGGTATCGCCGTCGGTGGCGCGATCGCCCTGCATTTCGCGGCCCAATACAAGGAGCGCACCAGCGCCGTCGTGGTCGGCAGCCCGGCCACCGGCATCGCAGCGGAGCGCCGTGCTGCCGCGCTCGAACGCCTCAAGAGGATCGAGGCCGACGGCATGGCATTCGCCGTCGAGGATTCGATGAACAACGGCTACGCCCCGGAGCTTCGCGGCGACATCAAGCGCTTTGAGCAATTTCGGGCGCGATGGCTCGGCAATGACCCCTCAAGCTATGCCACGATCTGGCGAATGCTGGCTGGTGCCGACATGCAGGGCGAACTGAGCCTGCTGAACTGTCCGGTGCTCGTGATCGGCGGCAGCCTTGATCGCGTGCGCCCGCCGCCGCTCGCAGAAGGCGTAGCCAAAGCCATCCCCGGCGCCCGTTACACGGAGATCCGCACCGGACATTACATGTCGGTGCAAACGCCCGAACTGATCTTCGATTGCATCGACGAATTCCTTAGGACCGTCGGCGCCTGATCGAACCTCCCCTCCCCAACGTTAGCCAAGGTCTTCCCAAATGAATCCGCAGCCCGCAAACCAGATTCCCGGAATCTATCATCGCAAGATCGGAGATATCGTCGTCACCGCCATCAGCGATGGCTATCTCGACGGCAATCTCGAGGTGATGCGCAATGTCGATGTCGAAAAGGCGCGTCAAATCCTCACCGATGCCTTCCGGCCGGCGCGGCGAACCAGCGTCAACACCTTCCTGGTCCATTCAAAGGGCCGCATCGCAATCGTCGACACCGGATCGGGCAATTATCTGCAGCCGACCGCCGGATTCGTTCAGCGCAACCTCGCGTCCGCCGGCATCGATCCGAAGTCGATCGATACGGTGTTGCTCACTCACATGCATCCGGATCATTCCGCGGGTCTCACCGACATGTCGAATGGCCAATTGTTGTTTCCGAACGCCGAGCTTGTCATGCACGAGAACGAGATCGCGCACTGGTTCGACGACGGTGCGATGGCGAAAGTCGACGAGCGATCGGCAAAACTCTATTTTCAGGCGGGCCGCGAGCAGGTCGCGCCCTACAAGAACCGGACGCGGTTATTCAGGCAGGGTGAGGTGTTTCCCGGCGTGACCGCGGTACCGAGTCTCGGGCATACCCCGGGCCACACCGCCTATCTCATCGCATCGGGTAACGATCAGCTGATGATCTGGGGCGATACGGTGCATGTGCCCGAAGTGCAAACCGCGTTTCCCGAAGCCGGCATGGCCTTCGACACCGATCTTGCGGCAGCCGCGGCCGCGCGCAGGCGAATGTTCGATCGCGTCTCCTCCGACGGTGTCCTGATTGCCGGAATGCACCTGCATTTCCCGGCGTTCTCGCGCCTGGCGCGGCGCGGCGACGCCTACGCGCTTTACCCCGAGGCCTGGGTTCATGAATTGAGTTAGCGGCCCAGCGCCTGCAACCGCGCCAGCGCACTTCCTGCAAGCGCCCGGGTTAGTTCGGCGGCCGGCATCTCGCGACCCATCCGCACCGCCTGCCCTGCCCAGAGATTAGTGAAATCGACCCTGCCGAGCTTTTCGGCCGCGGCTTTCAACGGCCCGATCGCGGTTGCGGCATGCGGGAAGTGAGGCGCATCCGATGAAATCGGGCCGACCTCGCGCATGGTGCGATTGGCGACGCCGCGTGCGGGCCGTCCGGTCATGACATTGGTGATGACAGTGGATTCATCGCTCGCCTGCGCCAGCGCGACACGCGCCGGCGCGATGATTTTGGATTCCGGGCAGCGCAGATAAGCAGTGCCGATCTGCACGCCGGATGCGCCCAGCGCGAACGCCGCCGCGATGCCGCGCCCGTCGGCGATGCCGCCGGCCGCGATCACCGGCACCTTCACCGCGTCGACCACCTGCGGCACCAGCGCGAACGTCCCGGGCTGCTCGGCAATATTCTCGGTCAGGAACATGCCGCGATGACCGCCAGCCTCGGCGCCTTGCGCGATGATCACATCGGCGCCGTTCTCCTCGAGCCAGATCGCTTCCTTTACGGTGGTCGCCGACGACAGCACGATAGCGCCGGCCGCCTTGACGCGTTTCATCATCGCCGCATCCGGGAGGCCAAAATGGAAGCTGGCCACTTCCGGCTTCAACTCCTCCACCAGCGCGCACATCGCTTCATCGAACGGCGCGCGGTTGGCGGCCGCGAACGGCGCCGCGGGATCGAGGCCCAATTCCTTGTAATAAGGCGCCAGCCTCGCCTTCCATATGGTTTCGCGCGCGGGATCGGCGGCGACCGGCTTGTGGCAAAAGAAGTTTAGATTGATGGGCACGGCCACGCGCTGGCGCAGGATGTTCACCTGCTCGCGCGCCTTTTCCGTCGGGATCAACGCGCAGGGGATCGAGGGCAGCGCCCCGCCCTGTGCCGCCGCGATCGCCAGTTCCTGGTCCATCGCTCCTGCCATCGGCGCGAGCAGGATCGGAAATTCGGTCTTGAAGAGTTCGAGAAGTCGGCGATCTGGCCACATGGTTCTGCTCGTTTCAATGAGTTGGGATTTCGCGCGGATCAGGCCTTCGATGCTGCATAGGAGTTGCGCCGTCCGGACAATATCTGGTCTGCTTCGGTGACGATCCGGTCAATGATCTCGGCGGCCGGCGGGATGTCATGGATCAGACCGACGGCTTCGCCGGCAATGACCGCCGCAATATCGAAATTGTCAGCGGCTTTGGCGGCCGCATATTCGGCGGCGACCGCGCTGACATTCTGCAGCAGTTCGACTTCGCGGCCCATCCAGCGCCTCGCATGATCGTTGATCAGGCAGCGCCCGTTAAACGGTGCCGGCCACACATTGTTGCGTGACAGATCGAAGATAATACTCCTGACCGAATTGCCGCTGGTTGCAGCGCAGATGCGCCTTTTCGCTTCTTCCGCGCCGTCGCATTCCTGGCTGGCATAAAAGCGCGTGCCGAGCAGCACGCCCGAGGCGCCCAGCATCATCATCGCGGCCAATCCGCGTCCATCGCCGATGCCGCCTGCGGCCGCAACCGGCACGCGGCCGGCCGCAAGGTCGACGATCGCCGGCGCAATATCGATAGTGGTTCGCGACGCACCGTGGCCACCGGCTTCAGTTCCCTGTGCAATGAGAATATCGGCACCCGCATCCAATGCCTGCCGTGCCATGTCTTCATTTTGCACCTGGCAGATCAACAGCGCCCCGGCGGATTTGATGCGCGGCGCAAACGGTTTGGGATCGCCAAAGGAGAGCATCACCGCACGCGGGCGAACGTTGAGGGCGATGTCCAGCAGTTCAGGCCGCTTCGCAAGGCTCCACGTGATGAAGCCGATGCCGAAGGGAGCCGATACGCCTTTGAGCTTTGCGGTCTCCTGTTCGAGCCAGGCTCTGTCGCCGTAACCGCCGCCCAAAATACCGAAACCGCCCGCGGCACTGACCGCCGAGGTGAGACGCGCACCGGCAATCACATCCATCGGCGCCAGCATGATCGGATGCTGGATGCCCAAGAGAGCCGTCATTGGCGTGCTAATCGACATGTCCGCGCATTCCAATCTGGACAGACATTCTAAGTCGAACTATCATTCTCTAGAAATGAATACTAGAGAATTTAGCCATCTCTAAATTGAAACGAACCTCGCCATGGAATTGAGCGATCTCCTGACCTTTTCGACCGTCGCGCGGCTCGGTGGCATCACCCGCGCCGCCGAAGAACTCAACACAGTGCAGTCCAACGTCACCCAACGGGTGAAAGCGCTGGAGGCCGAAATCGGCACGTCTTTGTTCGAGCGGCATAGCCGCGGCATGACGCTAACCGGCGCCGGCCGCCGTCTGCTGCCCTATGCCCAGCGAATGGCAGCGCTGACGCGTGAAGCGGTGCTCGCCGCGCGTGACGATGGTGAGCCGAAGGGGCCGCTTTCGATCGGCTCGATGGAGACGACGGCCGCCGTGCGACTGCCTTCCCTGCTCGCCGAATTTCATCGTCGTTTCCCGGCAGTGCGGCTGACGTTGCGGACGTCAACGACGGCGGATCTTGTGGCCGGCGTGCTCGACGGCACGTTTGACGGCGCCTTCGTCGCTGGCCCAATCGACCATGCCGAACTTCGTACCGAGATCGCCTTCAGGGAGGAACTGGTGCTCGTCAGCGCGCGCCGCTGGAAAAGTCTCGCGGATTTGCGCGCGGGTACGCCGGAGTCCGGCCCCACCGCTTTGGTGTTCCGCACCGGCTGCACCTACCGGCAGCGGCTGGAACAGGTGTTTTCGGAATTCGGCTGGCCGTCCGCCACGCGGTTTGAACTCGGTACGCTCGACGGCATGATCGGCTGCGTCGCCGCCGACATGGGCGTGACGATGTTGCCGCGCGCAGTGGTCGGACGAAACGACACCGTCAGCATCCACACGCTGAAGGCCGCGCAGTCGGAGGTCGAGACCCTCTTCATCCAGCGCCGCAGCGCGCATCGATACAGCGCACTCGAAGGCTTCGCTTCCTGCCTGAGCAAAAGCGGCGACGTCATCGCCGCCTGAAATAATCAACCGTTCCGTCGCACGAAATTTCGCTGCCACATTTCTGTAACAAACCAATTTGCATTGCGGCGGCGCTGCGGCCCCTCCACGCAACTCAATTTCAAAAACAATTTGGATCGCCACCTACTACTACGTTAGTATGAGGCGCTAGCTACCAACAACCATAACGTCAACTTCTGGGAGGAACTCCGATGCGCAACGCATTCGTGTGGTGTTGTTCTGTTGCCCTGTTGGGTACGGTCGGAACGGCAAGCGCTCAAGACTGGACGAAGTCGAAATGGGGACCGAACGACGAGATCGGCGCGGCTAACTACATGACGCCGGAACTCGTTGTGAAGGCGGCAGGGCTGGTCAAGACCGGCAAGACCTATGCGCTCGGCATTCCCGTTGATAGCAAGACGCCGGCCTATCCGCCGCGCACTTTCAAGATCACCATCGTACAGCCGGGACAAGCGGGCAATCGCGGGTCTTGGACCGAACAAGGCAACTTATAACGACGACATCATCGACAGCTGGGTCGGCATCGGCAGCCAACTCGACGGACTCGGCCATCTCGGCGTCGACCACGTCTACTACAACGGCAACAAGCTCGCCGATTTCGCCGATCCCGACAGGCCTGAAGAAGCTCGGGATTGAGAAAGTGCCGCCAATGGTGACACGTGGCGTGCTGCTCGACATGGCCGCCTATTACAACACCGACGTGGTCAAGGAAGGCACCGCCTTCAACGTCAAGGAAATCGAGGAAGTCGCCAAGAAAGCAGGGCGTCGAAATCCGCCAGGGCGACGTCGTGATCTTCCACACCGGCTGGCTCAGCCTGATCGGCAAGGACGACAAGCGCTACTCAGCCGGCGAACCCGGTCGTCGGCGTCGAAGGGGCCAGATATCTCACCGGCAAAGGCGTAGTCGCCGTCGGCGCCGATACCTGGGCGGTCGAAACGATCCCGTTCGAATCCAAGAACATATTCGAGGTGCACCAGATCCTGCTGCCGATGAACGGCACCTATATCCTGGAGAACATGGACACCGCCGAGCTCGCCAAGGACAAGGCGTATGAGTTCCTGTTTGTCCTTGGCCAGCCACGCTTCCGCGGTGGCGTGCAAAGCATGATCAACCCGATCGCGATCCGCTGACGCGAGCGAGCGATGGCGTGGCGTTCTCGCATGGATGCCACGCCGTGATCGGGCTTTGCGCGACCGGCCGGGTGCGTGTTATGCGGGTCCATGCCCGCCCCCATTCTCCCGCTGATCGAAGCCGTCGCGCACTGGCCTGAGCGCGGCGCGCTGGTCGGTCTCGATCTCGGCACCAAGACCATCGGCGTGGCCGTGTCCGATCCGGACCGCCGGCTCGCGACCGGCGTCGAGACCCTCCACCGAAAGGCGTTCAAGGCGGACGCGGCGCGACTGCTGGCGATAGCGGCCGAGCGTAACGTCGCAGGCTTCGTGCTCGGCCTGCCCATCAACATGGACGGCAGCGAGGGGCCGCGCGCGCAATCGACCCGCGCCTTTGCACGCAATTTCTCCAACCTGACCGGTCTTGCCATCGCGCTGTGGGACGAACGGCTCTCCACCGCCGCCGTCGAGCGCGAGCTGATCGGGATGGATGTCAGCCGCGCCCGCCGCGCCGAGGTGATCGACGAGCATGCCGCGATCTTCATCCTGCAGGGCGCGCTGGATCGGCTGGCGAAGCTGCGCGGGGACCGTTGACGGTGGCGGTGGTGATCGCGGCACTGCTGCCGGTGTTCTTGCTGATCGTGCTGGGCTTCATCCTGAAGCGGACGCTGATGCGGCTGGAAACGCAATGGCATGGGCTGGAACAGCTGACCTATTACGTGCTGCTTCCGATGCTGCTGATCCAGACGCTGGTCAGGGCCGACCTGACCAAGGTACCCGTCGCCGGCGCCGGCGGCGCGCTGCTGCTCGCAGCGCTCACGATGTCGCTATTGTGCCTCGGCCTAAGACCCCTGCTCGCCCGATGGAAGATCGATGGGCCGGCCTTCACCTCGATCTTCCAGGGCGCGACCCGCTGGCAAACCTATGTGGCGTTCGGCGTCTCCAGCCATCTGTTCGGCGAGACAGGTCTGGCGCTGGCGTCGGTCGCGATGGTCGCCATCGTTCCATTGGTGAACGTGTTCAGCGTCGCCGTGCTCGCGCATTACGCTTCGCCGGAAAAGCGGTCGGCCGGCTCGATCGCGATGACCGTCGTGCGCAATCCCCTGATATGGGCCTGCGCGATCGGGCTTCTGATCAACATCGCCCACATCCCGCTTCCCAAAACATGGCATGAGGTCGCCGACGCGCTCGGCCGTTCCTCGCTCGCGATCGGCCTGCTGGTGACCGGCGCCGGCCTGCATCTCCAAGGCATTTTCCGCCCGAGCCCTGCCGCCTCGATCGGCGTATTCCTCAAATTGGTCTTGATGCCCGTGCTCGCGGTCGCGCTGGCACTGTGTTTCGGTCTTTCCGATTCCAACCTGGCGATCGTGACCGCCTGCGCCGCGGTGCCGACGTCGTCGAGCGCCTATGTGCTGGCCCGGCAGATGGGCGGCGATGCGCCGTTGCTGGCGCAGATCATCACGCTGCAGACTATTTTGGCGGCGATCACGATGCCAATCGCGATTGCGTTGGCAGCGATGTGCTAGCTGGAGCCGGCCAGCCAAAATGTCTGAACTGTCGCTGCAAAATTGTTGAGCCCATGCAGGACGATCGTCAGCCAGGTCGAGTTGCTGCGATAGCGCAAATAGCCGAGCAGCAGACCGATGGAAAATATCTCGCCGAAAAAGAACCAATCGTACTGCAGGTGCAGCGACGTCCACGCCAGCGACGACAGGATGATGGCGCCGACGATGCCAAGCCGGGATTCCGACCAGCCGCGATAGAGAAATCCGCGGGCGAGAATCTCTTCGGACACCGGTGCTGCAATACAGAACGCGACCACCAACAGCCACAACGCACCGTCGGCCTGCGCCGATTTCAGCACCTCGCCCATAAAGCCCGGCGTCACCTCGCGCCCCAACGCGCGCGAGACCAAATCCCAGCCGACGACCAGCAGCGTCAGCGAGACAACGCCGATGAATAAATTACTCCTGCTGGTCCAGCGCAGCGCCAGATAATCCGCAAACGGGGTACGCGTTGGACGGATCGCGATCCAGGCCGCGGCGAGCACGGCGGGCAATCCCATGATGACCGACAGCGATATCGTCAGGCCACCGGCGACGACATGGATCGCAGCGGCCATGTCGAAGGGACCGCCCTGCCGCAATACCAGAAAGGCGATAACGGCGGCCTGGCCGACAAACATGCCGCCGAAAATGAACAGTCCCCACAGCGCCGTTCCCCAGAATTTCCAGACGCGGGGTGGGCGTTGGCCGGGCGCGGCGGTCACGGGCGGATATTCGGGTGTGAGAGCATCCATCAGCAGGCTTTCGATTGACCGGCCTTATCCGGTCGTCGTTCCCCCCTTGCGGGGGCACACGCTCCTTTGTCCCGCAAGAAAGTTAAGGACGTGGATGGCCGGGACGTTTATTCCAAGATGCGCCTTGCGCTGTTGGTATTCCAAGACGCGCTTCGCGCTTTTGCCGGCCGTGACGGTTAACAAAGCGTTTACGGCAGTGCCCGTTCCAAGAGAGCGCTGACATCGCCGGGGGCGAGATCGACGGCGCCGTACATGCTGGCGTGATTTCCGGCAAGGCGCGTGGCGGCGAACAGTTCCGCATGCCGCGGCGACACCGGATTGAGCGCCGCTGCCGCGGCGAGTAGCGCCAGCTTTTCGACGGCCAGCCGCGCCACGCGTTCGCTGTCCGGCCGGCGAAAGGCCTTGCCGATGAAAGCAACCGCTTCGCCGGCACCCGGCAAGCCCTGCGTTTCGTCGGTGAGATCGCGCAGCACGGCCGAGGCGGCGTCGGCCTCGCGCGACAGTGCGCGCAGCACATCGAGGCACATCACATTGCCGGAGCCTTCCCAGATGGCGTTGACCGGCGACTCCCGGTAATGCCGCGCCAAAATGCCCTCCTCGACATAGCCATTGCCGCCGAGGCACTCCATCGCCTCATAGAGGAATCCCGGCGCGCTCTTGCAGACCCAATATTTGATCGCCGGCGTCAGCAGCCGCATATAGGCGGCCTCCTTGGCGTCGGCCGGCGCGCGGTCGAACGACCGGCACAGCCGCATGACCAGCGCGATCGAGGCTTCGACATGCAGCGCCATGTCCGACAGCACCGCCTGCATCAAAGGCTGGTCCGCGAGATGTTTCTGGAACACGCTGCGATGCCGGGCATGGTGCAAGGCATGCGCCAGGCCCGAGCGCATCAGGCCGGCCGACGCAATCGCGCAATCCTGCCGCGTCAACTGCACCATCTGGATGATGGTGCGGATGCCCTTGCCTTCGTCGCCAACGCGCTCGGCATAGGCTCCGGTAAACTCCACTTCGGACGACGCATTCGAACGGTTACCAAGCTTGTCCTTCAGCCGTTGAAACCGGATCGCGTTGACGGAGCCGTCAGGCGCAAAGCGCGGCATGAAGAAACAACTCAGGCCGTCATTGGCCTGCGCCAGCACCAGAAATGCGTCGCACATCGGCGCCGACATGAACCATTTGTGGCCGGTGATGCGGTAGGCGTCGCCGTCGCGCTCCGCCCGCGTCATGTTGGAGCGCACGTCGGTGCCGCCCTGCTTCTCGGTCATGCCCATGCCGATCGTCATGCCGCGTTTTGTCGGCCACGGCGCAAAGCTCGGATCGTAGGAACGCGTCGCGAGAACCGGCATCACTCTCGCCAGCAGGTCCGGCTGCTCGGCCAAGGCTGCCACGGACGCCCGCGTCATTGTGATCGGGCAGAGGTGTCCGGTCTCGACCTGCGAGGCCATGTAGAATCTTGCGGCACGCACGACTTCCGATGCGCCACCGGCCGGCTTGCCCTCGGCAGTCCAAGTCGAATTGTGCACGCCGGCATGCGCGCTGTGCGCCATCAACTCATGATAGGCCGGATGGAACTCGACCTCGTCGCGGCGATTGCCGCGCGAATCGAAAATGCGCAGTTTGGGCGTGTTCTCATTGGCGACGCGGCCCCGCGCGGCCATCGCCGCCGAACCCCAATGCTTGCCGAATTCGGATAGTTCGCCGTGCGCCGCCGCGCCGCCATTCGCCGCGACCGCGTCAGCGAGCGGCCGGTCCAGCGCGAACAGATCGACGTCTTCGAAAGACGGCGACTGGTTGAGGACCTCGTGGGTGGCGAATAATGCCTGCGTCATGGCTGATCCCGTAATCAATGGCGCCGCGTGATCGGGAAATCATAGGCCTGCCGGCCCGTACCCGGCAGCGAAAAGTGCCACCACTCCTTCGAATAGTTCGCAAAACCCTGCTTCGCCATCGCGGCCACGAGCGTGTTCCGCCACCGCCGCTGAGCGGTCGTGATCGAGTTTGTCGCCGTATGTGCCTTCACGTCGGAACAGTCATAGCCGGTGCCCATGTCGATGCTACCTTCCGGTGCGCGCGCTTCGGCCGGCGCGGTGCAGTCGCCGTATGCCTTGCCCGGATCGAAGGTGGCCGAATTGTCCGCGGTCAGATCGACCAGTGTGAGATCGAGCGCAGCGCCGGTCGAATGGCCGGAGTACATCGCGATATAGCCGAGCCGGAACAAATCCTGTTTGCGAAAGACCGGGTTGTAGCGCCGCGCGGCGGCGGTTTCCTTGCCGTCCCGCGACCATGCCACCATGTCGGCGACCGCGCGTTGTGGCCGGTAACAGTCGAACATCTTCAGCGACAGCTTTTGCGGCGCCAGCAGGTCCTGGATCCGCCGCAACGCCATGGCGACCTCTCGCTTCACGACGCATTCGGCCGCCTGATAGCCTGCGAGCGGCCGGCCGACGAAATTGTTCGAGCCGGCATAGCGGATGTCCTGGATGATGGTCGGGTCGATATCGCGCAGATAGACGAAACCACCCGGCAGGCCCTGCGCGCTCGCGGCCATCGGGCCGCGCGCCAGTCCGATACCGGTTAACGCGATCGCTAGAATGAGCCGCCATTTCTGCATCGAACGCCTTCCCGCGCGCCGAAGGCGGCGACATTTTGCGGCACCCTGTTTACCCTGCACTGCGACAGACCGGGGGATAACTCGCAAGGCAATTATTCGCCGCTTGCCCCGGGTAGCATCTCTGCCTATAGCTCTCGCTTTAATGACCCCTGCATCGAAATCGACCTTCGTCCTCGGTCACCGGCATCTGCTGGGAATCGAGGGGCTTTCCGCTGCCGATATTACCGGCCTGCTCGACCTTTCCGAGGAATATGTCGAGCTCAACCGCCAGGTGGACAAGAAGCGCACGAGCTTGCGCGGTCGCACCCAGGTGAACCTGTTCTTCGAGGCCTCGACCCGCACCCAATCCTCGTTCGAACTGGCGGGAAAGCGGCTTGGCGCCGACGTCATGAACATGTCGGTGTCCTCGTCCTCGATCCGCAAGGGCGAGACGCTGATGGACACGGCGGTGACGCTCAACGCCATGCACCCGGACATCCTGGTTGTGCGGCACCACGCCTCCGGCGCGGTGGAACTTCTGGCACGCAAGGTTGACGGTTCCGTGATCAATGCCGGCGACGGTGCCCATGAACATCCGACACAAGCGCTGCTCGACGCGCTGACCATCCGGCGCAACAAAGGGCGGCTGGAAGGTCTCGTCATCGCGATCTGCGGCGACGTGATGCATTCGCGGGTGGCGCGTTCCAATATTTTCCTGCTCAATACCATGGGCGCCCGCGTCCGCGTAGTGGCCCCCTCCACGCTGCTGCCGCGCGGCATCGAGCGGATGGGCGTCGAAGTGGCGCGCGACATGCGCGAGGGTCTCAACGGTGCCGACATTGTCATGATGCTGCGGCTGCAGCGCGAGCGCATGAACGGTTCCTTCGTGCCGTCCACGGGCGAATATTTTCACTATTTCGGGCTCGACCAGAAGAAGCTCGCTTATGCCAAGCCGGATGCGCTGGTGATGCATCCCGGGCCGATGAACCGAGGCGTCGAGATCGACTCGATCGTGGCGGACGGCGCGCAATCGCTGATCCGCGAACAGGTGGAAATGGGAGTGGCGGTGCGGATGGCGGTGCTCGAAGCGCTCGCCCGCAACCTGCCGAACGCGTGAAACGATGCTGACCGACCGTCGCCCGATCCTGCTTGCGAATGCCCGCGTCGTCGATCCGTCCAGGGATTTCGACGGCCCCGGCGACGTCCTGATCGCCGACGGCATGATCCGTGACTCAAGGCGCGGCATCGGCGCCGCCGGCGTGCCCGAGGGCACCGATATCGTCAATTGCGCCGGCAAGATCGTTGCGCCCGGCCTGATCGACATGCGCGCCTTTGTCGGCGAACCCGGCGCCAGCCACCGCGAAACCTTTGCATCCGCCAGCCAGGCCGCAGCCGCAGGCGGCATCACCACCATCATCTGCCAGCCGGACACCTCGCCCGCGATCGACAATTCGGCGACGGTGGATTTCGTGCTGCGCCGTGCCCGCGATACCGCAATCGTCAACATCCACCCGATGGCGGCGCTGACAAAGGGTCTCGCCGGGCACGAGATGACCGAGATCGGCCTCTTGAAGGCCGCGGGCGCCGTCGCCTTCACCGATGGCGACAAGAGCGTCACCAACGCACAGGTGATGCGCCGGGCGCTGACTTACGCCAGGGATTTCGACGCGCTGATCGTGCATCACACCGAGGACCCTGACCTGGTCGGCGAAGGCGTGATGAATGAAGGCGAATTCGCCACGCGGCTTGGCCTCGCCGGCATTCCCAACGCCGCCGAGGCTGTCATGCTGGAGCGCGACATGCGCCTCGTCGCACTGACCGATGGCCGCTATCACGCGGCATCGCTGAGCTGCGTGGAGTCACTCGAGATCCTCAGGCGCGCGCGCGACGCGGGGCTTGCGGTCAGCGCATCCGTGTCGATCAACCATGTGACGCTGAACGAAAACGATATCGGCCCCTATCGAACGTTCCTGAAACTTTCGCCGCCGTTGCGCACCGAAGAGGACCGTCAGGCGCTGGTTGCAGCACTTGCCTCCGGCTTGATCGACGTCGTGATGTCCGATCACAATCCGCAGGACGTCGAGGTGAAGCGGCTGCCGTTTGCCGAAGCGGCTGCCGGTGCGGTCGGCCTGCAGACCATGCTGCCGGCCGGCTTGCGGCTGATCCACAACGGTGAGATGAACTTCAAGACGCTGATCCGTGCGATGTCGACGCGTCCGGCGGAACTTTTGGGCCTCCCCGGCGGTACGCTGCGCGCAGGTTCCCCCGCCGACGTGATCGTGATCGATCCCGACACGCCCTGGGTGCTCGATCCCGCCGATCTCAAATCTCAGTGCAAGAACACGCCGTTCGATGACGCCCGCTTCTCGGGCCGCATCATGCGTACTATCGTCAGCGGACGGACGGTGTATGAGCACGTTTAGCAGAGCGTTTTCAAGCGAAGTGGGCGCCGGTTCGCGTGAAGAAAACGCGTCCAAAAGAGACTCACATGCGTGCGAAGTTTGCCGGAACAGGAGCCGCGGCGATGTCAACTGACGCCTTCCTCGTCGTCGCCTTCGGGCTCGGCTATTTGCTCGGCTCGATCCCGTTCGGGCTGGTGCTGACGAAGCTCGCAGGCACCGAGGATCTGCGCTCGATCGGCTCCGGCAGTATCGGCGCCACCAACGTGCTGCGCACGGGCCGCAAGAGCCTTGCAGTGGGCACGCTGATCGGCGACGCGCTCAAGGGCACGGTCGCGGTCGTCATCGCGGGCACCTATGGCGGGCCGAATGCGGCGATGCTGGCGGCGCTCGGCGCCTTTCTCGGCCACCTCTATCCGGTGTGGCTCAAATTCAGGGGCGGCAAAGGCGTTGCGACCTATATCGGCGTTTTGATCGGCCTGTTCTGGCCGGCCGCCGTGGTGTTCTGCGTGATGTGGCTCGCAACCGCCGTGACCACCCGCTACTCGTCGCTCTCGGCCCTGATCGCGGCGTTTATCACGCCCCTGTTTCTGTGGTGGTTCGGCCACCCGGCGCTGGCCTCACTCTTCGTCGTGTTGACGCTGCTGCTGTTCTACGCGCACCGCGAAAACATCAAGCGGCTGCAGGCAGGGACGGAAGGCAAGATCGGGGAGAAGTAGCCGCTCGCTACTTTTTCCGTTCGAGCGCTTCCTCGACAAACCGTGCCGCCGCCAGCGCGCCGGCATCGTTGCCGTATCGCGCGATCACCTGCACACCGACGGGCAGTCCACCATCGGCGGTGTGAGCGGGAATGTTGACGCAGGGGACGCCCATCAGCGTCCACAGCCGGTTGTAACGGGCATCGCCCGTCGAGCCCAATCCCTTCGGCGCAGCGCCCGGCGCTGACAATGTCAGCAGCACGTCTACATCCCCAAATAGATCAGCCAAGGCGTGCCGCGCCTGGCTCGCAACTCTGATCGCCTGATCGTAGGCGGCGGGTTTCATGCCCTTGCTCTCGTCGAGTCGTCCGCGCAAGTTCGGCGCCACCGCGTCGTAATGCACGCGATATTCCCACGCGAGCGCCTGATGCGCCTCGAATTCCTGCACATTGGGGTGCTCGCGCCACGCTTCGGCGACGATTTCGGGCAACGCCAGTTCCCGGACGGATGCGCCAGCGCGCTCCGCCGCTTTGGCAGCGATCCGCAGCGCTTCCGCACCCTCGGCATCCGGCGCGCCGGCAAAATCCTGCATCACGACGCCGATGCGTGGCGTCGGCAAATTGGCCTGCGGCAGCAATTCGGGCCGGCCGGTCATCGCCGATAGGCCGTGCGCGACATCTTTGACGCCGGCCGCAAACAGCCCGACGGTGTCGAGCGTCCACGAATAGCATTTCACGCCAACCGTCGGCAGCATCCGGTAAGACGGCTTGATGGCGGCGACGCCACAAAATGAGGCCGGCCGGATCACCGAACCACCAGTCTGCGTCCCCAGCGCCAGTGGAATCATGCCCGCCGCGACCGCTGCCGCCGAGCCCGACGACGAACCGCCCGGCGTGTGACCATGATTGTGCGGATTGACCGTCGCGGTTGGATCGGATGAGGCGAACGCCGTCGTCGTGGTCTTGCCGATGATGCTCGCGCCCGCCGCCTTCAGCAGCATCACGACCGCGGCATCGCCGCGCGGCCGCCAACCTTTATAGATTGGCGAACCCATTTCGGTCGGAAAATCCTGGGTATCCATGATGTCCTTGATACCCACGGCGATACCGCGGAGCGGTCCTGCGCTCGCGGCGCGGACTTTGTCGTCATGGCAGACGAACGCGCCGATGGTTTTGTCCTGCATGCCGATCGCTTCCAGCGACTGCGCAATCGCCGCATCGGCGGAAAGGTCGCCGGAATCGATGCGGCGCTGGATTTCGGCGAGAGACATCATGGGCAGCGTTTCCTTCTTTTGGTTATGGCAGCGGCATGGGTTATGATCGAACCGTCGTTTCCAACATCGTTCGCGCGGGCATCCGATGCAACTTGAATCAACCCTGACTTGCCCGCAATGCAATCATCAAGCCGTTGAGCGAATGCCGACGGACGCTTGCCGGTTTTTCTATATCTGTGCCGGCTGCGGCGAGAAACTAAAGCCGCTGGCGGGCGATTGCTGCGTGTTTTGCTCATACGGCTCGGTGCCCTGCCCTCCCGTTCAGGAAAACGGCAAGAGCGCTTGTCGCGCTTAGGACCGGCTGAGCGATTTCAGCTCAAACATATTGATCGCAATCTCCGGTTGGGCAAAGGTGCGTCCGCATGCATGACCGGACAAACACGCTTCATCTCACCGATTCCGAACGAATCAACCGGCTGCGGCTGATCCGCTCCGACAATATCGGCCCGCGCACCTTTCGCTCTCTCCTCCGTCATTTCAGCGACGCCGGGTCAGCGCTGGAGCGCCTGCCCGATCTGGCGCGGCGTGGTGGCGCTTCGCGGCCCGGACGCATCTGCAGCGAGGACGACGCGCGGGCCGAACTGGCTGCAGCCAACAGGATTGGCGTCTCCCTGCTCGCGCCCGGTGAAGCCGGTTATCCGCCGCGGCTGGCGGAACTCGACGATGCCCCGCCCTTGCTTGGCGTGCGCGGCGTGCCTGCGGTGCTGATGCGGCCGATGATTGCGATGGTCGGCTCCCGCAATGCGTCCGGCGCCGGGCTGAAATTTGCCGCCGCGCTGGCGCGTGATCTCGGCGACGCCGGCTTTGTCGTCATCTCAGGGTTGGCGCGCGGCGTCGATCAGGCAGCGCATCGCGCCACGATCCAGAGCGGCACCGTCGCGGTACTGGCCGGTGGCCACGACAGGATCTATCCGCCCGAGCACGAGGATTTGCTCGCTGCGCTGCTCGAGCAAGGCGGCGCGATATCTGAAATGCCAATCGGTCACGTGCCGCGCGCGCGGGATTTCCCTCGCCGCAATCGATTGATCTCGGGCGCGGCACTCGGCGTCGTCGTGGTGGAGGCCGCGCATCGGTCGGGCTCGCTGATCACCGCGCGGATGGCCGCCGAACAGGGACGCGAGGTTTTTGCGGTGCCGGGTTCGCCGCTCGATCCGCGCGCAGCCGGAACCAACGACCTGATCAAGCAAGGCGCGACGCTGACCACGGAAGCCAGCGACGTCATCGACGCCGTAACACCGATCATGGAACGGCCGATCATGTTCAGTGCACGCGAGCCCGGTGGCGAGCCGCTGGATTTCGACGCGGCCACCGGCGACCGCGGACGCATCATCGATTTGCTGGGGCCGAGCCCGATTAGTCTCGACGATCTGATCCGGATGTCGGGCGCCTCGCCCGCCATCGTGCGCGCGGTGCTGCTCGAACTCGAACTCGCCGGACGGCTGGAGCGCCATGGCGGCGGGCTATTGTCGCTGATCTAATTTCTAATTTTTGACGCGTTTTCTTGACGCGAAACGGTTTCCACTTCGCTTGAAAACGCTTTGGCTAGCGTTCTTCGTTGCGTCCGTCGAATTTCGTCCGCGCGCTTTCGATCTCGATCCGATGGTCGAACGCCCATTTGCCGAGCGCCTGCACCGGCTTCGACAGGCCACGTCCGAGATCGGTCAGCTCGTAATCGACGCGCGGCGGAATCGTCGGGAATACGGTTCGCGTGACGAGGCCATCGCGCTCCAGCCCCCGCAGCGTCAGTGTCAGCATGCGCTGCGAGATGCCGCCGATCATACGCTTGATTTCGTTGAAGCGCTTCGGACCGTCGTCGAGCATCATGATGACGAACACACTCCATTTGTCGCCGACCCGCGCCAGGATCGAAGCCACGCCGCGACAGTCGCTATCGAGGTGCGGGCTCGGCGGCAGGACAGGAACATTGATGTGCTCGGGTTTCAAAGCTGTGCTCGGGTTTCAAAATTGTGCGTTCTTGCGGGGTTTGTGGACGGTCACTCATATAGTCCCAGTTACAAACTTATACCAAGGGTGACTCTCAATGAAACTTCTTCACATCGACTCCAGCGTGCTGGGTCCCCACTCCGTCAGCCGTCAGGTTTCCGCCGCTATCGTGGACCGCCTGCGCAAATCCACCCCGGGCCTCGAGGTCAGCTACCGCGACCTGACGCTGGCGCCGCTGGCGCATCTCTCCGGTCCACACCTCGCTGTCGGCCAAGGTGCGGCACCCGAAGCATTCCTGCAGCAGGACATCGCAGTCGGTCAGGTCGTGCTGGAAGAGTTTCTGGCCGCCGACATCGTCGTGCTCGGCGCACCCATGTACAATTTTACGATCCCAAGCCAGCTCAAGGCCTGGATCGACCGCATCTTGGTGGCGGGCAAAACGTTCAAATACAGCGCGCAGGGTGTCGAAGGGTTGGCCGGTAACAAGCGCGTTATCGTCGCGATCTCACGCGGCGGATTTTACGGGCCCGGCACGCCGGCCGCCGTGGGCGAACATCTGGAAACCTATCTTCGCTGGGTGTTCGGCTTCATCGGGGTGGCCAATCCCGAATTCATTTCCGCCGATGGAATCCAGGTGGGACCCGAGCATCGCGAGAAAGCAGTGGCAGGCGCCTTGAAGGCAGCAAGCAACCTCGACGCGGCCTAGGTGGTGGGAGCCTTCTCCGCCGTTGCCTCACGGCAGCGGCGGGCGAATCTCACGGTGCGAAAATCCTCGACGACTAGAACCAGAACTCCCTGTACGCCCGCCAGCACGGCAACGAGCGAGACCAGAAGGCCTATCCCTGAAAACAAGGCGACTGAAATAAGTTGAGCGCTATCTGAATTGTCTGATGCGGAAGAAATGCGAACTGTCGAGATGCGGGCGGCTTTCGTCATTACCTATCTCCAATGCTTTCGTAGTCAAAAATCCCGGCCCGTAGAAAGGTCGCGGTAGCGACGATTGAGGTTCAATGAATTTGCGCGCTGCCGTAAAATACGCCTACAAGACGAGAAAACCGGACAGTGCAACCGATGAAGGATTTTTCACCTGAAGGCACTGACCGGACTCAATAATTCTATGGAAATTTATCCCCGATAGATCGGCGCACCCGCAGGCGAGGCCGTCGAGCCTCCGTCGACGAACAGTTCCTGGCCCTGCACATGCGCGGAATCGTCTGACGCAAGGAACAGCACGGTCTTGGAAATGTGATCCGGTTCACCAATCCGGCCGAGCGGCGTCGATGCGCCGATGCGCTTTTCGAAGGCCTTCTCGGCTTCAGGCGTCGCGAGCGCCGGCCCCCAGATAGGCGTGCGGATCGCACCGGGTGAAACCACGTTGACGCGAATGTTACGCGGCGACAGCTCCGATGCCATTACCCGAGCCATCGCGCGCACGCCGGCCTTGCTCGCCGCATAGGCGGAATAGCCGGGATTGCCGAGCACCGAAATCACCGAGCCGTTCAGGATGATGGAGGCGCCGTCGTTCAGATGCGGGACCGCGGCCTGCACGGTGAAGAATACGGCCGTGATGTTGGTGCTGATGACCTTCTCAAAGGTTTCAAGCGTGGCGCTGCCGAGCGGTGTGCCGCCGGCGATGCCGGCATTGGCAAACACGATGTCGAGTTTGCCGAATTTGCCCACCGCCTGCTTGATCGCAGCTTCGGTCGCGGCGATGTCGGTGGCGTCGGCGACGATCGCGAGCGCGTTCGGTCCGAGTTCGCTGGCGGCAGCCTCCAGCGTCTGCTTGTTCCGCCCGGTTATGACGACCCGCGCGCCCTCGGCCGCAAACAGTTTCGCCGTCGCAAGACCGATGCCGCTGTTGCCCCCGGTAATCAATGCCGTCTTGTTCGCTAACCTCATACCAGCCTCCAGTAGTTGCATTATTAAACTAGATTGCTTAACTAGAGCATCTGGTTTAATATTGCAACTACACAAGACTGTGATCGCCAAAGCGTTTTCGAACGAAGCGGTTTGCGGTTCACGTGAAGAGAACGCGTCAGACATGTGAGATGGCCATGGTGAAACGGACGAGTTTTGCGAACGACAACTGCCCGATCGCCCGATCGCTGGATGCGATCGGCGACTGGTGGTCGATGCTGATCATTCGCGATGCGCTGTTTGGAGTCCGCCGCTTTGGCGAATTCCAGAAGAAGCTGGGCCTCGCCAAAAACATCCTCGCGGTGCGGCTGCGCGCGCTGGTCGATCAGGGCATCCTGAAGATGGCGCCCGCCTCCGACGGCAGCGCCTATCAGGAATATCTGCTGACACCGAAGGGCCGCGGCGTGTTTCCGGTCCTGGTCGCGCTGCGGCAGTGGAGCGAAGAATTCGACGATCAGCCGGACGAAATCGCCACGATCCTGGTCGACAAGGAAAAAGGCCGACCGGTTCGCAAGCTCGAACTCTATTCCCAGGATGGCCGGCTGTTGACCGCAGCCGATACCGCGCTAAAGCCACGGCCGGCAGCGAGAGGCACCAGGCGCGCTTCGAGCTAAGGCACGCGTTTCACGACAACCTGCGCTTGCTCCGCAGCCGCTGACGTTCTTCCGCCTCGAGTTGGACCATGTCGAGCAGGTGACTGAGGATCTCGAGTTCGTGGCGCCGGGCGAGCCTGGCCAATTCGGCAACGGTTTCCGCGATGAAGGCCACGGCCTCGTCCGGGCCGCCCTCCCCTTGATGTTCATCCGTTCGAGATCGCCGACTCCCACCGGAAGCTTTGCGCTTCCGGCCGCCCCCTGCCTTGCTCAAAAAACCTGCATCCAATCCCACGCCGTATTGTGGAAAATAACCCCTTTGGGAGCGCAACTCTAGGACGTATTTCGCAACTTTTCAGATATAAAGTCAAACCCTGCAAGACCCTCCTCAATATCTGCCGATTTGACAGGGGCCGCCTCACAACCCATGTTCGGGTCGAAACGGTCGGCCGCGAGTCTTGCGGAACCAGCCTTTATCTTTTCCCGTAAGCTATTGGAATTACATGAATATCGTCATTGTTAAGTCGCCGGCGAAAGCCAAGACAATCAACAAATATCTGGGCGCCTCCTACGAGGTTCTGGCCTCGTTCGGGCATGTCCGTGACCTCCCGGCCAAGAACGGATCGGTCGATCCGGAGGCCAATTTTCAGATGATCTGGGAGATCGACCCTAAGGCGGCCGGCCGGCTCAACGATATCGCCAAGGCGCTGAAGGGCGCCGACCGCCTGATTCTCGCAACCGACCCCGATCGCGAGGGCGAAGCGATCTCCTGGCACGTGCTCGAGGTGCTGAAAGAAAAGCGCGCGCTGAAAGACCACAAGATCGAGCGCGTGGTGTTCAATGCCATCACCAAGCAGGCGGTGACCGACGCGATGAAGGCGCCACGCCAGATCGATGGCGCGCTGGTCGACGCTTATATGGCGCGCCGCGCGCTGGACTATCTGGTCGGCTTCACGCTCTCGCCTGTCTTGTGGCGCAAACTGCCGGGCGCGCGCTCGGCAGGCCGCGTGCAGTCCGTCGCGCTGCGGCTGGTCTGCGACCGCGAACTCGAGATCGAGAAATTCGTCGCTCGCGAATACTGGTCGCTGGTGGCGACGCTGACGACGCCCCGTGGCGACGCCTTCGAGGCACGGCTGATCGGCGCCGACGGCAAGAAAATCCAACGGCTCGACATCGGCTCGGGTGCGGAAGCAGAAGAACTCAAGAAGGCGATCGAAGCCGCCAACTTCACGGTCTCCAGCGTCGAAGCAAAACCCGCGCGCCGCAATCCGCAGGCGCCCTTCACGACCTCGACGCTACAGCAGGAAGCCAGCCGCAAACTCGGCTTTGCACCCGCACACACGATGAGGATCGCGCAGCGGCTTTATGAGGGCATCGATATCGGCGGCGAGACCACCGGTCTCATTACCTATATGCGAACCGACGGCGTGCAGATCGACGGCTCGGCGATCACGCAGGCCCGCAAGGTGATCGGCGAGGATTACGGTAACGCCTATGTGCCGGACGCGCCGCGCCAGTATGTGAGCAAGGCCAAGAACGCGCAGGAAGCGCACGAAGCGATCCGCCCGACCGACCTGTCGCGGCGGCCGGCCGAGATGCGCCGGCGGCTCGATACCGACCAGGCGAAACTCTATGAGCTGATCTGGATCCGTACCATCGCAAGCCAGATGGAATCGGCCGAACTCGAACGCACCACGGTCGATATCGCGGCGAAGGCCGGCTCCCGCATGCTGGAACTGCGAGCCAGCGGCCAGGTCGTGAAATTCGACGGTTTTCTCGCGCTCTATCAGGAAGGCCGCGACGACGACAGCGACGATGAGGATTCGCGCCGCCTCCCCGCCATAAGCGAAGGCGAAGCGCTGAAGCGGCAGAACCTCGCCGTCACCCAGCATTTCACCGAACCGCCGCCGCGCTTCTCGGAAGCGTCGCTGGTCAAACGCATGGAAGAGCTCGGCATCGGCCGTCCCTCGACCTACGCTTCGATCTTGCAGGTGCTGAAAGACCGCGGCTACGTCAAACTCGACAAGAAGCGGCTGCATGGCGAGGACAAGGGCCGCGTCGTGGTCGCGTTCCTGGAGAATTTTTTCGCACGCTATGTCGAGTACGACTTCACAGCCGCGCTGGAAGAGCAGCTCGACCGCATTTCCAACAACGAGATTTCCTGGCAGCAGGTGCTGAAGGAATTCTGGGTCGGCTTCGCAGGCGCCGTCAGCGACATCAAGGACCTCCGTGTTTCCGAGGTGCTGGACGCGCTCGACGATATGCTGGGCCCGCACATCTATCCGCCCCGCGCGGATGGCGGCGATATCCGGCAGTGCCCGACCTGCGGCACCGGAAAACTCAATCTGAAGGCCGGAAAGTTCGGCGCCTTTGTCGGCTGCTCGAATTATCCGGAATGCCGCTACACCCGTCCGCTGGCTGCCGACAGCGAAGCCAGCGCCGACCGCATCCTCGGCAAGGATCCCGCGACCGATCTCGACGTGACGGTGAAAGCCGGACGTTTCGGCCCCTACATCCAGCTCGGCGAGCAAAAGGACTATGCCGAGGGCGAAAAGCCCCGGCGCGCCGGTATCCCGAAGAACATGTCGCCGGGCGATATGGAGCTTGAGCTCGCTCTCAAACTACTGTCGCTGCCGCGCGAGATCGGCAAGCATCCGGAGACCGGTGAACCGATCACCGCCGGCATCGGCCGCTTCGGCCCGTTCGTGCGCCACGAAAAAACCTATGCGAGCCTGGAAGCCGGCGACGAGGTGTTCGACGTCGGGCTCAACCGTGCGGTGACGCTGATCGCCGAAAAGATCGCAAAAGGGCCAAGCGGCCGCCGCTTCGGCGCCGACCCCGGCAAGCCGCTCGGCGAGCATCCGAGCCTTGGCGGCGTCGCCGTGAAGAACGGCCGCTACGGCGCCTACGTCACCGCCGGCGGCGTCAACGCCACGATCCCGAGCGACAAGACGCCGGAGACGATTACGCTTCCGGAAGCAATCGCCCTGATCGACGAACGTGCGGCGAAGGGCGGCGGCAAGCCGAAGCGCGGCGCAAAGAAAGCCGCGCCGAAGAAGGCAGCCGCCAAACCGGCCGATCCCGATGCGCCCAAACCAGCCAAGAAAGCGGCGGTGAAGAAAGCCGCCGCGAAACCGAAGACGGATGCCGTGAGCAAGGCGCGCGCGCCGGTCGCGTCAGCAGCAAAGACGTCGGCGGCGAAGCCTGCCGCCAAAACGCCTGCGAAGAAAAGCGCGGGCAAGGCCCGGGGATAAGTGAAGCGAAAACACGACAATGGCTTTCCGGCCCGGGACGCCATCGTCGCCTTCATTCGCGCGAATCCAGGCAAGATCGGCACACGCGAGATCGCGCGCGAGTTCGGCCTGAAGAACGCCGACCGGATCGAACTGAAACGCATTTTGCGCGAACTCGCCGACGACGGCACCATCGCCAAGCGGGGCAAGAAAATCCACGAGCCCGCTGCCCTGCCCCCGACCGTGATGGCCGACATCACCGGACGCGACACCGACGGCGAATTGCTCGCTACCCCTACCGAATGGGATGAGGAAGAAAACGGCGCCGCGCCGAAAATCCGCATCCACGTTCCGCGCCGCCCGCAGCCGGGCACGGCGGCCGGTGTCGGCGACCGCGCGCTGCTGCGCGTCGAGAAAACCGATGAGAGCGAAGGCGCACCCTATCGCGGACGCGTCATCAAGATCGTCGATCACGCCCGCACGCGTTTGCTCGGCATCTTCCGCAAGGCCCCCGGCGGCGGCGGCCGGCTCGTTCCGGTTGACAAGAAACAGGCCGGCCGCGAATTGAACATCGCGCCATCAGACACTGGCGGCGCCGAGGATGGCGATCTCGTCAGTGTCGATCTCGTGCGCTCGCGCGGTTATGGCCTGGCGTCCGGCAAGGTGAAGGAGCGGCTGGGATCGCTTGCGACCGAAAAGGCAGTCAGCCTGATCGCGATCCACGCCCACGAAATCCCGCAGGCCTTTTCGCCCTCCGCGTTGCGCGAGGCCGACGAGGCAAAACCTGCCGCGCTAAAAGGCCGCGAGGACTGGCGTGAACTGCCGCTCGTCACCATCGATCCGCCCGATGCCAAGGATCACGACGACGCCGTACATGCCGCGCCCGATCCCGATCCGAACAACAAAGGCGGCTACATCGTCAACGTCGCGATCGCCGACGTTGCCTTCTATGTGCGGCCGGGCTCTGCGCTCGATCGTGACGCGCTGACGCGTGGCAATTCGGTGTATTTCCCGGATCGCGTGGTGCCGATGCTGCCCGAGCGCATCTCCAACGATCTCTGCTCGCTGGTGCCGGGCGAGCCGCGCGGCGCGCTTGCCGTGCGCATGGTGATCGGCAGTGACGGCCGCAAGCGGTCGCACAGTTTTCATCGCGTGCTGATGCGCTCGGCTGCGAAACTGAACTACGCGCAGGCGCAAGCTGCGATCGACGGTCGGCCCGACGACACCACCGGCCCCCTGCTCGAGCCGATCCTGAAACCGCTTTATACGGCCTATGCACTTGTAAAGCTCGCGCGCGACGAACGCGATCCGCTCGACCTCGATTTGCCCGAACGAAAAATCCTGCTCAAACCTGATGGCACTGTCGACCGCGTCATCGTACCCGAACGTCTCGACGCCCATCGGCTGATCGAGGAATTCATGATTTTGGCCAACGTCGCCGCGGCCGAAATGCTTGAAAAGAAGGCTCTGCCGCTTATCTATCGGGTACACGACGAACCCTCGCAGGAGAAGGTTCATAACCTCCAGGAATTCCTGAAGACGCTCGATCTGCCGTTCGCGAAAGCCGGCGCATTGCGCCCAGCTCTGTTCAATCGCGTGCTTAGCCAGGTCAGGGGTCACGACTCAGAACCGCTGGTGAATGAAGTGGTGTTGCGCTCGCAAGCCCAGGCCGAATATTCGGCAGAGAATTACGGCCATTTCGGCCTAAATCTCCGGCGCTACGCGCATTTCACTTCGCCTATCAGGCGATACGCGGACCTGATCGTGCATCGCGCATTGATCCGTTCGCTCGGTCTTGGCGAAGGCGCGTTGCCGGAAACCGAAACGCTGGAAAGCTTGAGCGAAGTCGCGGCGCAGATTTCCGTGACAGAACGCCGCGCCATGAAGGCCGAGCGCGAAACCGCCGACCGGCTGATCGCGCATTTCCTCGCCGACCGCATCGGCGCCACGTTTCAAGGCCGCATCTCCGGCGTCACCCGCGCCGGGCTGTTCGTCAAACTCAGCGATACCGGCGCCGACGGGCTCATTCCCATCCGCACGCTCGGTACCGAATATTTCAATTACGACGAGACGCGCCACGCGCTGGTCGGAACACGCAGCGGTGCCATGCACCGGCTGGGTGACGTTGTCGACGTGCGTCTGGTAGAAGCAGCACCAGTGGCAGGCGCGCTTCGGTTCGAGCTGTTGTCCGAAGGCCAGGTCATTCCGCGCGGCAGAAAACGCGACGGCAAGCCCGGCGGTATGACGGCGCCAATCAAAGCCTCGAAGGCTCGTCCGGGCCGCAACCCGCGCGAGAAGCATCGCAAGCCGGGCAAGCCCGGCAAATCGAAAAGGGGAAAATCATGGAAACGGTGAACCCTGCAACAACAGTATGGACCCGCGAAACCGGAGCGGTCGAAAAGCGCGACGTGTGGAGCGCAATTCGGCGCGGCTTGCGCGGTCGCTGCCCGCGATGCGGCCAAGGCAAGCTGTTTCGCGCGTTTCTCAAGGTCGACAACAACTGCTCGGTGTGCGGACTGGATTACACCCCGCACCGCGCCGACGATCTGCCGGCCTATCTCGTGATCGTCATTGTCGGCCATATCTTGGTACCGGTGATCCTCTGGATCGAGACCGATTATGCGCCGGCGGTTTGGCTGCAATTGTCGATCTATTTGCCAGTCACACTGATTGCGTCGCTGGGATTGTTGCAACCCGTGAAGGGCGCCGTTGTCGGCGTTCAATGGGCGCTACGGATGCATGGCTTTGACGAAAATGCCCCTAGCGAGATCCCTCCCGTGTAGCTAAACGGGAAAAAGAAAATCAGCGGGGATGGAATGAGCGAAGCTGCGACTGCCGAAAAAGAAGAAAAAGAAGCCGATCACCATCCCTATTTCCGCCCCAGGGACGCGGCGACGCTGATCCTGATCGATCGCTCCGGCGATAAGCCGAAAGTGCTGGTCGGCAAGCGCCACGACAATGTGGTGTTCATGCCGGGCAAATATGTTTTTCCCGGCGGCCGCGTCGATAAATCCGACAACCGCGTCCCCGTCGCCGCGCCCATCACCAGGGAACTGGAAGCCAACCTGCTCAAGGGCAGCCCGAAGATCGCATCCTCGCGCGCACGTGCGCTCGCGGTCGCGGCGATCCGTGAGGCCTGCGAGGAAACCGGGCTCTGCCTCGGCCGCAGGGTCGAGAAGCCGGTCAAACTCGATGGCGCCTGGAAACCGTTTGCCGAAGCAGGATTGCTGCCCGATCCATCCAGCCTGTTCCTGATTGCGCGCGCGATCACCCCGCCCGGCCGCGTCCGCCGTTTCGACACGCGCTTCTTCACCGCCGACGCCTCCGCCATCGCCCATCGGGTCGAAGGCGTGATCCATGCCGATGCCGAACTGGTAGAACTCGTCTGGGTCGAGATCGGCTCAAAGCCGCTCGCCGATGCGCACGCCATGACCAAGAACGTGCTCGCCGAACTCGACCGCCGCCTTGCCACCGGTCCCCTGCGCCACGACGCGCCTGTGCCGTTCTTCCATTTCTACGGCGGCAAGATGCAAAAGGACGTGCTGGAAGGCTGAGCGTCGTCAGATCGGAGACGACGCATCGCGACGTCTCCATTCCGTTGCAAGCTCAGATCGCCGCCGATCCGCCGTCGACGAACAATTCGACGCCGGCCACGTAACTTGAATCGTCGGACGCGAGAAACAGCGCGACCTTGGCGACTTCGTCGGCTTCTCCGAGGCGGCCCAGCGGCACCAGCGACGTCATGTAACTCCGCACCTCGTCGTTGGCGAACACGTCAAATCCCGGCGTCTGGACCGGACCGGGGCTGAGCACGTTGACGCGGATCTTTCGCGCCTTCAGATCCGACGTCCACGTCCGCGCAAACGATCGGATGGCAGCCTTGGTCGCGCCGTAAACGGTGTCGGCTTCAAACCCCTTAGAACCCGCGACCGATCCGGTGAGGATGATGGAGCCTCCATCGGGCATCAGCGGCACCGCCTGCTGCACGGTGAACAGCACGCCCTTGACGTTGATGTCGAACATCTTGTCGTAGGCCTCTTCGGTGATCGTTCCAAACGGTGTGAATTCGTAGATGCCGGCGTTGGCATAGAGCACGTCGATGCGGCCCTTGGCCGATTTCACTGTTTCGAACAGCCGCGTGAGATCGGCGAGATTTCCAGCATCGGCCCGCACTGCCGTGGCGTTGGGTCCTATCTCCTTCACCGCAGCGTCGAGTTCCGCCTGGCGACGACCGGTGATGAATACAAAAGCCCCCTCCTCAGCGAACCGCTTCGCGGTCGCCAGTCCGATGCCCGCACTTCCGCCCGTGACGAGAGCGACTTTACCTTCCAGTTTTTTGGTCATGACACTCTCCGTTGGCTCAAGCGGCGCTAGCCTCGTTCCCGGAGAATGTGGGGTTATTCATAGTTTTGCGGTATCCCGCATCTTCTGATTTATTTATTTATTTGAACGAGCGAGGCGCATCGTCAACGAACCGCACCCATCACCGATGGAAGCATATGGCTGGCTACCAGCCTGTGCCCTTCCGGCGTGAAGTGAATGCCGTCCGGCTGCAAATATTTGCGCAGCGCTTCACTCCACCACATCGGAATTACCCTGATGCCCCGGCTGCGAAGCCGCGCTTCGATCGCTGCCAATTCCGCATTCTGACTGCCTTGGCCCAATCGCCGGCCGTTCCAGCCGCCGCCAAGTCTGTCGAGCAGCACGATCTTCGTTCCCTGTGGGACAGACGAATCGAGCCGGGCCAGCATTCCCGCATTGGTATCGCCGTTAATTCCGGCGTTGGTGACATGAACATTTCGGCCCTTGGCTGCGAGCATGCCCTCCAATTGTGCCGGCCACGCATCCGATGGGCTCACGCCCCTGCCGGCAACGTTGCTGGCGCCGATGGCAACAATCTGGGCCTGCGCTGTGTCCGCATAACCAAACAGCATCGCCGAAAGGAATCCCACGATCAGAAATAGCCTTGCTGGATAAATCATGCTCTGCCCCACGCGGCCCGGTTAAATGCGACCGCCGCCGAATTATGCTCCAGGCGCCACTCAAATTGCAAAATTCTTCTTTCCCCGCTGATGGCGTTGCCGGCTGGAACGCCTATCTCTCCCTCAACAACACGAATACGGAATGGGGCAATGGCAAAACGGCAACTCAAGCTCGGCGCGTTCATGCGGCCGGTTTCTATCCACACCGGCGCGTGGCGTTATCCGGGGGCGTGGCCCGATGCCAACTTCAATTTCCCGCATATCAGGAAACTGATCCAGAAGCTCGAGGCCGGCAAATTCGACGCCTTCTTCATGGCCGACCATCTGGCCGTACTGAACATGCCGGTCAATGCGCTCAAGCGCAGTCATACCGTGACCTCGTTCGAGCCGTTCACGCTGTTGTCGGCGCTGGCCGGCGCCACCGAGCATATCGGGCTGATCGCGACCGGCTCGACCACCTTTGACGAGCCCTATCACGTCGCACGCCGCTTCGCTTCGCTCGACCACATCAGCGGCGGACGTGCGGGGTGGAATATCGTCACCACCTCCAATCCGGACGCCGCGTTGAATTTCGGGCTCGACGATCACATGGAGCACGCCGAACGCTACAAGCGCGCGCGAGAGTTCTATGACGTGGTCACCGGCCTCTGGGATTCCTTCGCCGACGACGCCTTTGTGCGCGATGTCGAGCAAGGGCTGTATTTCGATCCCGCAAAGATGCACGTGCTCAACCACAAGGGAAAATATCTGAGCGTACGTGGCCCGCTCAACATCGCCCGCCCCGTCCAAGGCTGGCCATTGATCGTGCAGGCCGGTGCGTCCGAAGACGGCAGACAACTCGCGGCGGAAACAGCCGAAGCCGTATTCACCGGTGGCGGTCCCCTCGCGGACGGGCAGAAGCTGTATGCAGACATCAAGGGCCGCATGGAAAAGGTCGGCCGCAATCCCGAGCACCTGAAAATTCTGCCCGGCGCCTTCGTCGTGGTTGGCGACAGCGTCGAGGAAGCCAAGGAGAAACGCGCCAAGCTGGACAGCATGGTGCATTACGACAGCGCCATCGCCTCGCTCTCCGTGCAACTCGGCACCGACGCGTCCGGCTTCGATCCCGACGGACAATTGCCGCCGATTCCGGAGACCAACGCCTCCAAGAGCGGCCGCCAGCGGCTGGTCGATGCCGCTGCGCGCGACAAGCTGACTGTGCGGCAGCTCGCGCAACGTGTCGGCGGCTATGGCGGGCTCTCCTTCGTCGGCACGCCCGTGACGATTGCCGATCAGATGGAGGAATGGCTGACCAGCCGCGGCAGCGACGGGTTCAACATCATGTTCCCGTTCCTGCCTGCCGGATTGGACGATTTCGTCGACAAAGTGGTGCCGGAACTGCAGAAGCGCGGGATTTTCCGGACCGAGTATGAGGGAAAGACCCTGCGAGAGAATTTGGGGCTGCCGCGGCCGAAAAACCGGTTCTTTGAGGGTTAATTACCTCGATTCGCGCAGGTTTCAGGCTTGGAAACCTTGACTTTGGGCGATCAGAAGCTAGGTTGCGCGGCAAATGCGGGCCGATTTGGCCGGCGCCTGACACCCCCTATTTGAGGTTCTGAACATGGCCAAAGCGGTCACCATCAAGGTCAAGCTCGTTTCCTCGGCGGATACCGGCTTCTACTACGTCGCCAAGAAGAATTCGCGCACCATGACCGACAAGCTGGTCAAGAAGAAGTACGACCCGGTCGCGCGCAAGCACGTCGAGTTCAAGGAATCGAAGATCAAGTAATTTCGCGGCGCAGAGCTGGCGGATTTCGACGGGGCCCTTCGGGCCCCGTTTTGATTCCAGGAACGGTCCATCTCAGCGCTGTTCACCGACCGAGCCGTCCAGCGCCTCGCGCAGCACCGCATTGAAACGGTCGGGAGCCTGCACGTTCCAAAGGTGCCCTGCCCCCGGTTCGACATGCAGCCGGCCATCGGGAAGCAGCTTCGCCATCGCGCGGGCGACTGATAGGTTCACCCTGTCCCGCTCGCCGCATAGCACCAAGGCCGGCGCCACGACGTTGCGAAGCTCAAGCCGTAGATCAAGTTTCCAGAGCATGTCCAACGCAGCCAGCAGGCCGCGCTTGCCAAGGGCTCTGCTGTCTTCCTCGGCAGCCGCCGCGATCACCGGATCATTCTTCACGCCTGCCTTGGTGGCTGCGACCAACGCATTCTTCGGCAGAAGCTTGCAGACGGCGATCTGAAGTCCGAGCGCAAATCGCGGTGCGCGCGCGTGGGGAGCCGAGAGGATGAGGCGGTTTACCCGCGACCCCATTCGCGCGGCCAAGGCAAGCGCCACGCTCGCGCCTGCCGAAATCCCGCAGACGGCGACGGAGTTGAGAGACTGCGATCCAAGCTCGTCTTCCAGGTGCCTGGCGATGTCGCGGATATCACCATCCGGACACGCCTGACTGGCCAAACCCGCCATATCCGGCGCGATGACAAAATGCGAACTCTGAAAGCACTCGATTTGCCTCGTCCAAAGCCGGTGACCGATGCCGATACCGTGCAGGAGAAGAAGCGCCGGATTCTGTCGCCGACCGAAAGTATGAAACGTCACGTTCATGGCGCGCGGGATTAGCAGAAGGGGCCCAGTGACGGCAAGACTATGCCGTCTGCAACTGCGGCGGCTGCGACGGCCGGATAAGCGCGAACGCGACCTGGATGATTCCGCCGGCAAGACCCAGCGCGACGCCGATCCGCCACGCCATCGTGTAGGAGCCGAGCGCGTCGTACAACACCCCGCCGCCGAAGGCGCCGAGGAAACTGCCGAGTTGATGGCTCATAAACGCAAGGCCCTGGATCATTGCCTGCCACTTCAATCCGAACATTTCGACGACCGCGCCTGCAACCAGCGGCCCGACGCCCATCCACAAGAAGCCCATGATCGCGCCGAACAGCAACGTGGTCGCCGGCGTCGGCGGCAGCGTGAAGTACCAGGCAAGTGCGATGGAGCGGACGATGTAAATGCCGCCGAGCAGCGCCAGCTTGTTCCAGCGCTGGCCGGCCCAGCCGAAGAAGATGCTGCCGACTACGTTGAAGCCGCCGATCATGCCGAGCGTCTGCGCGCTCAGCATCGGGTCCATGCCGCAGATCGCAAGATAGGACGGCAGATGCGTGGTGAGGAAGACGAGCTGCATGCCGCAGACGAAATAGGCGCAGGTCATCACCACGAACGAGGCATTGCCGAACGCCACCTTGACCGCGACGCTAGCCGAGGTATTGCCGATGTCATCGGACGATCGGCTTGGGCAGCGGAATCTTGTCGACGCGACCGGCATACCAGGCAGCAGGAATCATCGCGACGGCGAGCACCACAAAGCCGGCCATGCCCATTCTCCAGCCATAGCCTTCATTGAGGATCTGACCGAGCGGCGCCGACAGCAGGGCGCCGAGCGATCCCGCCCCTGAAACCAGGCCCATCACCGTGCTGCGCACAGTCGCAGGCACCGCGCGCGCGGCCACCGACATGGCAATCGCCGCCGCCGTGCAGGCAAGCGACATGCCGATCAAGATGCCGCCGCCGATCATGACGCTGAGAAAGCCGTTCGCGCTCGCCATCAGCGACAGTCCCGCGATGTAAAACAACGACCCGATCACCATGATCGAACGAAAGCCGTAACGCACCGTCAGCGCGCCGGCGAACGGCTGCAGGAAGCCCCAGGCGAGGTTTTGCACGGCGATCGCGAGGGTGAAGTCGGAAACCGATATGCCGATACCGTGCGTCAACGGCTGCATGAAGATGCCGAGCGACTGCCGCAGCCCCATGCTCAGCGTGAGCATGATGGACGCGCCGATCAGAATGGGCAGCGTGGGGCGCAGGATTTGCAGCAGGGGCATTGTTCTTATTCTCCCTAAAGGCCGCGATGCGGAAGCCGCGTCCTGCGATTGCCGTCTGAAATAGGTACACAGACCTGTGTAACAAGGCTATAAGGGGCCACTTCTGTCAAGGCAAAAGGATATTGCGTATTCGCATGGCCACCCTGCCCGCCAAACCTTCGATGAAGGACCGCATTCTCGAAACCGCGGATAGGCTGTTCTATCTGCAAGGAATTCGCGCGGTCGGCGTCGATACCATTGCGGCCGAGATCGGCATCAGCAAGCGCACGCTCTACAACCACTTCCCGTCAAAGGACGCGCTGATATCCGCTTATCTGGAGCGCCGCTTCGTGCAGCCGCGGCCATCGGACAAATCGCCGATCGAACAGATTCTGGGCACCTTCAATTCGCTGGAGCGGCGTTTTGCCAGCAAGGACTTTCGCGGGTGCCCCTTCGTCAATGCGGTCGCCGAGCTCGGCAGCGAAGATCGCTCGGTACGCAAGGTCGCGGTCGAATTCAAGGAAAGCCGCCGCCTCTGGTTTCGCGATCATCTGATGCGGCTCGGCGTCACCGACGCGGAAGGCCTTGCGACGCAGCTCGCCGTGCTCGTCGACGGCTCGATCGCGCAGGACCTGGTCCGCAACGACCCCGCGATGGCGCGCGCCGCAAAGGAAGCCGCCAAGGTGTTGCTGGCGAATGCGGGGGTTGAAATCGGCGGGAGCGATCCAGCGCAGACACCGCGACCCGGCGCGAAGAAGCCTCGATCATCATGAGCCGCCTGAGATAACACCATCTATCGTCGTCCCTGCGAACGCAGGGACCTATACGCCGCGGCCTATCAATAAGACGGTGGGGCTGCTACCTCCTTGCTACGATCAGCGCCGGTGGTTACGGGTCCCTGCGTTCGCAGGGACAACACCAGGGTATGCCGCGCAGCACGCGGCCGCGGCAGAGGAAGCGACAATGGAAGACATGAAAGTCACCGCCAGCAATTACGACTTTAGGCCGGCGCACGCCGCCATGCAGCGCTATGTGGACGGCAATATCCTCTCCGGGGTTTCGTCCGCGGTCCTCGTCGGCCGCGATTTGGTCGATGTGAATTGTGCCGGGTGGGCCGACAAGGAAGCGCAGATCCCCTTGCGCAGCGATCACATTTTCCGGGTCTTCTCCAATACCAAGCTGGTGACCTCCTGCGCGGCGCTGCTGCTGTTCGAGGAAGGCCGATTTCAACTGGATGATCCGATCGAGAAATTCATTCCGCAGCTTGGCAACCGAAGAGTGCTTCGTCCCGGCGCGACCTCGATAGACGACACGGAGCCGGCAAAAAGCTCGATCACTATCCGCCATCTCCTCAGCCATAGCTCAGGGCTGAGCTACGGCTTCTTCGATCCTGGCACCATCATCTTCAAGGCGCTCAACGAGCGTGGGGTGCACGACCGCAACACGACGCTCGCGCAGATGGTCGACGTGCTAGCCGGCCTGCCCCTGATCTATCAACCGGGCACCTCATGGGAATATTCGCTTGCGATCGACGTCGTGGCGCGGCTGGTGGAGGTCATCAGCGGCCAGACATTCGATAAGTTCATCAAGGCGCGCATCTTCGATCCGCTTGGCATGGTGGACACCGGCTTCGTCGTGCCGGAAACGGATCAGGGCCGTCTCGCGGCGTACTATGCCGGCGCGGACCTGATGGATCCGATGAAGCCGGGGCTGACGCGAACTGACAATGCACCCTTCCCGGACGCCTACCTGCGACCGATCGCGCGGCTCGATGGCGGGGGCGGCCTGGTTTCAACGTTGCCGGACATGGTGGCGCTGATACGAAGCCTGCTGCCCGGCGGACCGACGCTGCTGAAGCCGGAGACGATTGCGTTGATGATGACCAATCAGCTTCCGGAAGGTCAGTGGATTCGATTTGCCCTGTTGGGCGAACAGCCCGGTAAGGCGCACTCGCTCGGCGGCGGACTGATCCTGGAGCCTTCCGCGATCGATCACCCGGACTCGCGCGCCGAATTCTATTGGGGCGGCGTCGCGGGCACGCAATGGTGGATTTCGCCGAAGAAGAACATGGCGGGCGTGATGATGACGCAACGGCAGATGTCGTTTGTTCACCCGTTTGGATTCGAATTCAAGCGGCTGGCGTATGAGACGATCAAGCGCGGGCGCTGAATAGTGCTACTAGTCACTGCTGTCGTCACCCGCGAAAGCGGGTGATCCAGTATTCCAGAGACGTCAGCGATTCAGTTCGAGAGGCCGCAGCGTACTGGTTACCCCGCCTTCGCGGGGTATGACGGCCGAGGCTCAAGCCGCCGCCGCAACCACGCGGTTCCGCCCGTCGTGCTTGGCACGATAGAGCGCGGTGTCGGCACGCTTGAGGACGTCCGCGACGGCCTCGCCCTTGCGCTCCAGTGTCGATAGCCCGATCGAAACCGTAACCTCGATGCGCTTGGCGCCCTTGTTGACGGCAAAAGTTTCGCCGACGATCGAACGGCGCAAGCGCTCGGCCACCATGCCGGCAACATGCAAATCGGTTTCCGGCATCACGATGACGAATTCCTCGCCGCCATAGCGGCAGGCGAGATCGATGCCGCGGATCGATTTTCGGATACGCACCGCGAATTCACGCAACACGTCGTCGCCGGCGTCGTGTCCGTAATTGTCGTTGATGGCCTTGAAGAAATCGATGTCGAGGATCATCAGCGCCAGCGGCTTGCCGCGACTCGAGGCCTGCTCGGCCAGCGTCGCCAGATGGCTTTCCATGTATCGGCGGTTGTTCAGGCCCGTTAGCGCGTCGGTGATCGCCATTTCGATCGAGTTCTGCACATTGTCGCGCAGGTGATCCGTATAGCGCCGGCGGCGAATTTGCGTGCGCGCCCGCGCCAGCAATTCGTTCTTGTCGACGGGACGCAGCAGGTAATCGTTGACGCCGATCTCGAGCCCGCGCAGCAGCCGCGTATTGTTGTCGGCGTCGGAAATCGCCAAAATCGGCACCTGCCGCGTGCGCTCCAGCGAGCGCGCCTGGCTGCAGAGACGCAAGCCGTCATAGTTCTCCAGGCTAAGCGAGACGATCAGCAAATCGTAATTGCCTTCTGCGGCGTGGAACAGCGCTTCCGCCGGATTGGTCTCGACATCGACGCGATGCTCGATGGAAAGGATCGGCGCCAGCCGCTCGTAGGACGACGGCCGGTCGTCGACCAGCAGAATGCGTCCGCCCATGCCCTTGTCGGCGACCGCGCTACGCTCCGGCGCCTCCATGCCCATCTCGAGCGAGGTGATGGCACGCATGCGCAGCTCGTCGGTCATCATCTTCAACCGCGTCAACGACCGCACGCGGGCAATCAGCACGACGTCGGACACCGGCTTGGTCAGGAAATCATCGGCGCCGGCTTCGAGCCCGCGCACGCGGTCGGCCGGGCTATCCAATGCGGTGATGATCACCACGGGAATAAAATGGGTGGCCGGATTGGATTTCAGCCGACGGCAGACTTCAAAGCCGTCCATGTCGGGCATCATCACGTCGAGCAGGATGATGTCGCATTCGGCGCGGGAACAGATATCGAGCGCTTCCGCGCCGTTGGTCGCGGTCAGCACGTCGAAATATTCGGCCGACAGACGGGCTTCGAGCAGCTTGACGTTGGCGGGAACGTCATCGACGACCAGGATACGCGCAGACATCGAAACTCACTCCTACCCGATAAAACGCCGTACTGTTTCAATAAACTTGCCGACTGAAATTGGTTTGGACAAATACGCCTCGCAGCCGCCTTCGCGGATGCGCTCTTCATCACCCTTCATCGCAAAGGCCGTTACCGCGACGACGGGAATCGCGCGCAATTCCGGATCGTCCTTGATCCAGCGCGTGACTTCGAGACCGGAGACCTGCGGAAGCTGGATATCCATCAGGATCAGATCGGGCCGTAGCTTGCGGACGAGGTCGAGCGCCTCGAAACCATTGCTGGTTCCGGAGGTCTGATAACCATGAGCTTCCAACAGGTCGCGAAAGAGCTTCATGTTGAGCTCGTTGTCCTCCACGATCAGGACGGTTTTGGCCATCCCGTCCCTCCCAATCCCTAAGGAGACAAACCCGGGCGCGATGCGTCTGATCTCGCCGGGCGTGTCGAAATGTGAATTCAAACTAGCGCCAGATTCGCTCTAACCCGTTAAACCCGAAGTACGTCTTTATGCAGCGTGGTTTCCGCTTGCTTGAACAGTTTCCGCAGACTCGGGCATGATGGGTACTCAATAGAGACCATAAGTTAACGGAAAGGCAAACCGGTCAGTTGAAAAAGCCTGTTCACAACCCTCGGGAAGTAGCTGAAATCGTTGCGGTTCAGGCGCTGTCCTTCATCGCCGGCGACCCCGAGCGGCTGGGCCTGTTCCTGGCCGAAAGCGGAATCGGGCCGGAGACGCTACGGACGGCGGCCGCCGACCCGCAATTTCTGGCCTCGGTGCTCGATTTCGTCATGCGCGACGATGCGACCGTAAAGGCGTTTGCGAGCGCCTCGGAACTCCACCCGACCAATATCGCCGCCGCCCGCCAGGTGCTGGGCGACCCGCAATGGGAGCGCGACGTGCCGTGAGCGCGCCTGCGCCAGCGTTCGACGGGCCGCGCTGTTTTTGCCGGGATTGCCTCGGCGACCTCGACATCCGGGCGAGGCGATGCGGCGAATGCGGCTCCCCTCGCCTGGTTCGTCACCACGCTTTGCCCGCGCTGGCGCTCGCACATATCGATTGCGATGCCTTCTACGCAACCGTGGAAAAGCGCGACAACCCTGAGCTGGCCGACAAGCCCGTCATCATCGGCGGCGGCAAGCGCGGCGTGGTCTCGGCCGCCTGCTACATCTCGCGGACCTATGGCGTGCGATCGGCGATGCCGATGTTCAAGGCGCTGGCGCTCTGTCCCTCCGCCATCGTGATCCCGCCCGACATGGCAAAATACGTCCGCGTCGGCCGCGAGGTGCGTCACGCCATGCAAACACTGACGCCATTGGTTGAGCCGCTGTCGATCGACGAGGCGTTTCTGGACCTTTCCGGCACCCAGCGCGTCCACGGCATGATCCCCGCCAAGGTGCTGGCGCGGTTTGCCCGTGACGTCGAGCGCGATATCGGGATCACGGTTTCGGTCGGCCTGTCCTGCAACAAGTTTTTGGCCAAGATCGCCTCCGACCTCGACAAGCCCCGCGGGTTTGCCACACTCGACCAGGACGAGGCGCGCGAGATGCTGGCGGAGAAACCGGTCGGGTTCATCTACGGTGTCGGGCCTGCGACCCAGGAACGGTTGATCCAGCGCGGTTTTCGCACCATCGCCGATTTGCAGCGCGCCGACGAGGTCGAACTGATGAAGCAGTTCTCGACCGAGGGCCGCCGGCTGTGGCGGCTGGCGCGCGGCATCGACGATCGCCAGGTGGTGCCTGATCGCGGCGCCAAAACGATTTCCAGCGAGACCACGTTCGAGAAGGACATCCGCGATTTCGCCACGCTTGAAAAGCTGCTGTGGCGGCTGTCGGAGAAAGTGTCATCCCGGTTGAAGAACGGCAACCTTGCCGGGTGCACCATCACGCTCAAACTCAAGACTGCCGATTTCCGGCAGCGTACCCGCTCGCAATCGATCCAGGCGCCGACGCAGCTTGCCGCCAAGATCTTTGCGGTGTCCCGCGAAATGCTGGCCAAGGAAATCGACGGCACGGCGTTTCGTTTGATGGGCACCGGTGTCAGCGCGCTGCGCGAGGGATCGCTGGCCGACGACACCGACATGCTCGACCGCCGCTCAGCCCACGCCGAACGCGCGATGGATGATCTGAGAAAGAAGTTCGGCAACGCCGCGGTGATCCGGGGCATTGCGTATAAAGGGCCGGAGAAACCGGCGGAGGATGAGGAGGAGGAGTGAGGACGCCTGTCATTCCGGGATGGTCCAAAGGACCAGACCCGGAATCTCGAGATTCTCAGATGTGCAATAGCACATCTTAGTTCGCGCTAATGCGCGCCCCGGAATGACGGGCTTTCGCCCGTCACTTACACGGCTTGGAATCCTTGACGTCGAACTTGCCCATCGCGCCGGAAATCACGAAATCATTGTAATCCAGCACCAGCGCGCGGGAGACGCCGTTCTCGAACAGCTCGAACGACATCGCATAGACCGGCGTCTGCTCGCCATCCTTGGCCTTGGCTTCACGGTCGTAATAGCTCACCGTGACCGGCCAGCGCGTCAGCGATTTCATCTGGTCGTTGGCAGTCGAGGGATCGGGCGATGCAATGCTCTTGGTGCCGGGGATCGGCTGCCCGATCACCGACAACGTGTTGTAGACTTTCTCGCCATTGTCGGAGCCGTCATAGACCGTCAGCTCCAGAACGGATTTGCCTGCGCGGGCGGCGGCAATGATGTGCTGGATCTGCTCGGTCGGAAATACGATGTTGCCGTCGAGGTTGAACGTCTTCGCGACCGGCTGCTTCAGCTTGACCGTGATGTGATCGCCGACGCGTTCGGCGATGCCGTCTACCGGCGTGGAGGCGGCATCGTTCATCCTTGTGTCGATCTTGAACCGGTAGCTCTTGCCCCCAGCGTCCTCCCAGGAAGACGAGCGCAAATCGCTCAGCGTCAGCTTGCCCTCGCCGCTGTCGAGCTCCGACACCTGGCGGAATTCGCTGGTATAGCCCTCGCAGGCGCTGCCCGAGAAATTATAGAGGATGCGCCCGCGTGCGCCCGATATTGCGTTCGAGCCGCGCGACTTGACCAGGCTGAGTTCGTAGAGCGCCTGATGGGAAAGAAACGGTCCGCTTGCGGCGGCTGCCGCTGGTCCGCTCGCAAAAATTGGCCCGAAGGCGGTAGCGGCGATAGAGAGAACCAAGGCACGGAACGGAATCGGGCCAGCCATGCGATTGTCTTTTCCTCGTTGAAGATTCGTCACAATAATGACGGGCCTATTGCGTCGCAACTAGGGCCGCATCACGAAAACGTAGGGTTTCGAGGGAGAATGCCATGTTTTTCGGCATCATTCCCCGAGATTTGGCAGGGATGGCCTGCTCCATGGCCGATCCGCACTCGCTTGCAACTGTTAGCGCGATGCGCGAAACAATGCCGGGCTGATCAAGATCAGACGTTAGGCAAATCAGACGGGGACGAAACATGGCGGGTACGGTCGAACAGAAACTAGCGGCACAAGGCGTGGTCTTGCCTGAGCCCCGCACCGCCATGGCGAACTACGTCGGCTTCGTACGAACCGGAAACCTGCTGTTCGTATCGGGACAGGTTTGCGCCAATGCGGAAGGCAAGCTGATCGCCAAGGGCAAGTTGGGGGCCGGCGTCACCACAGAACAAGGCTACGCCGCCGCGCAGGGTTGCGCCGTCAACCTGCTGACGCAGGTCAAGGCGGCGCTTGGCGATCTCGACAAGGTGGTGCGCGTGGTGCGGCTCGGCGGCTTCGTCAATTCCGCGCCCGACTACCTCGATGGACCCAAGGTGCTGAACGGCGCATCCGACCTGATGGTCACGGCCTTCGGCGACAAGGGCCGTCATGCCCGCACCACCGTCGGCGTCGCCTCATTGCCGGCCGATGCCGCCGTCGAGGTCGAAGGCATCTTCGAAGTATCCTGAGCGGAGCCGTCATCGTGCGTGCTCCGGATTGGTTGACGGCGCGGCCAGTCGCCCATCGCGGCCTGCATGATGCCGCGCGCGGTATCATTGAGAACATGCCGGCGGCTGCACAGGCGGCGATCGCCGGAAATTTCTCCATCGAATGCGATATCCAGCTTACGTCCGACGGCGAGGCGATGGTGCATCATGACGATGTGCTCGGCCGCCTCACCGAGGGATCGGGCGCGCTGCTCGGCAAGACCTCGGCCGAACTCAAGGCTATCAAGTTCAAGGACACGCCGGAGCGGATGATGACGCTCGGCGATCTCTGTGCGCTCGTCGCCGGCCGCGTGCCGCTGGTGATCGAGGTCAAGAGCCATTTCAACGGCGATCGCAAGCTGGTGAAGCGGATGGCGGAGGTTCTCGCCTCCTATTCCGGCCCGGCGGTCGGCATGTCCTTCGATCCGGATCAGGTGCTGGCGCTGCGAGAAATCATGCCACACCTCGCCCGCGGCATCGTGGCCGAGCGCGAATATACGGCAACGGACTGGCCGGAAGCTTCACCCGAACAACGGCGCGGCATGACACATCTGCGCCATGCGTTCCGCACCCGGCCGCACTTTGTCGCCTATTGGGTGAATGAACTGCCGGCGGCTGCGCCCTGGATCGCCCGCAACATTTTTGGTCTGCCGCTGCTGAGCTGGACCGTGCGCACGCCTGACCAGCGCGAACGGGCCGCGCGCTACGCCGACCAGATGATCTTTGAAAGTTTCGTGCCGGGAACCTGACCCGCGCAAGCCCACCTTGAACTCGCCGCTTCAATGCACGATCTTTGATGGTGCTGGTCACCATACGCGATGGTTGATCGCACGATGGGACCGGTCCGAATTATTAGATGGCGTCACCCGAAATCACCCTCGAAGCCGTCCCCTCCGTCAGCGACATTCCGGCTGCGGAATGGGACGCCTGCGCCAATCCGAAGGTGGATCCGAACAGCCTCGAACATCTGGACACACTGGCTTCAGGTGGCGCGGCAGGCTACTCCTGCACAAACTCAAGACCAGCCTATAACCCCTTTGTTTCTCACGCATTTTTCGCAGCCGCGGAAGCTTCCGGATCGGCCTGCCCCCGCACCGGGTGGGGCCCGAGGCATCTCGTGGCCAAGCTCGACGGTTCGATCGCCGGCATCGTGCCCTGCTATCTGAAATCGCACTCCCAAGGCGAATATGTCTTCGATCGCGGCTGGGCGGACGCGTATGAGCGTGCCGGTGGCCGCTACTATCCAAAACTACAGGCGTCAGTACCCTTTACGCCCGCCACCGGACCGCGGCTCCTGTTCCGCGGCGACGTCGACCGTGAACGGATCGGAACGGCGCTGGCGAGCGGATTGATGGCACTGTGCAACGCGACCAATGCGTCCTCGGTGCACGTCACCTTTGCGCGCGAAGCTGAAGCGAAATTCCTGGGCGAGCACGGATTCCTGCAGCGCAACGACCAGCAGTTCCACTGGCACAATGACGGCTACAAGACCTTCGACGATTTCCTCACCTCTCTCAATTCGCGCCACCGCAAGGCGATCAAGCGCGAACGTCGCGAGGCTACGAGCGCCGACATCACCATCCATCAGTTGACCGGACCTGACATCACCGAGGAAGCGTGGGACGCCTTCTTCGCGTTCTACATGGAGACCGGTTCACGCAAATGGGGCCGCCCCTATCTCACCCGAAACTTCTTCTCGCTGATCGGCGAGAGCATGAGCCGCGACGTGCTGCTGGTGATGGCCCGCCGCAATAACCGCTGGATCGCCGGCGCGATCAATTTCATCGGTGGAGATACGCTGTTCGGCCGCAACTGGGGCGCTGTCGAGCATCATCCGTTCCTGCATTTCGAGGTCTGCTATTATCAGGCCATCGACTTTGCGATCCGGCGCGGGCTGAAAGTGGTCGAAGCCGGCGCGCAGGGCGAGCACAAGCTGGCGCGCGGATACCTGCCGCAGACGACCTACTCCGCGCATTACATTGCCGATCCCGATCTGCGCCGGGCGATCTCGGACTATCTGAAGCGCGAACGGGCTTATGTGGCCGAAGTCGGCCGTGAACTAACTCATGCCGGACCATTCCGCAAGAGCGGCGACGAGGCCTGAGATTTCCGGTATGACGAAGAAAATCAATATGAGGAGCCGCCGCCATGCCCGCTTATGACCCCAACAACCCCTTTGCAAAAATCCTGCGCGGCGAGTTTCCCTGCCACAAGGTCTATGAGGACGACCACGTGCTAGCCTTTCTCGACATCATGCCGCGCTCGCCGGGCCATACGCTGGTGATCCCAAAGGCCCCTGCCCGCAACATCCTCGACATCATGCCCGATGATTACGCCCACGTCGCGCGCGGCGCCCACAAGATCGCCACTGCGGCCATGAAAGCATTCAAGGCCGACGGCATCACCGTACAGCAATTCAACGAGGCCGCCGGCGGCCAGGTCGTGTTCCATCTGCACATGCACGTAATGCCGCGTCATGACGGCATCGCGCTGTTACCGCCGGCCAGCCGCAAGGAAGACGTCAAGGTGCTGGAAGACAACGCCACGAAATTGGCCGCGGCGTTGAAGGGCGCATAACGGGCCGGCTACTTCCTGAAAAACCCGATGACGAGCAGAAGAACAACGGCGCCGATCACCGCGTTGATGATGGCTGCTATCATGCCACCGCCGATGTGCAGGCCGATCAACGGCAACAGCCAACCGGCGAGCATCGCACCAATGATGCCCACCACGATGTTACCGAGCAGCCCGAAACCATAGCCTTTTGTGATTTTACCTGCGAGCCAGCCAGCGATGGCGCCAATCAGCAGGACGACCAGCCACACCACAAGATATTCGATCATAGCTCTTGCCCTCTCGGATGCCGACATTCCCTATAGCGTTTTCGAGCGAAGTGGATTCCGGTTCGCGTGAGGAAAACGCGTCAAAACAAAAGACCAGAGCCCGGTTCTGATTCAATCAGAACCGAAAAGGCTCTGATAGCTATCGAGTCACAGCCAATCTGACCCATCCCCGCGGCGCGGGCAAGCGCATCCGCTCAAACCCGCCGAACCATCGCCGGCACGAGATCCCTGAGCGACGGTGCACCGAGCTGCTGCATGGCGGTGCGGGTCTCGCCGCGCAAAATGCCGAGCACGCGCTCGACGCCGGGTTGGCCGAAGGCGCCGAGCCCCCAGAGATATGGCCGGCCGATACATACCGCTCGCGCGCCGATCGCCAGCGCCTTGACGATTTCGCTGCCGCGGCGAAAACCGCTGTCGACCAGGATCGGCACGCGGCCACCGACGGCCTCGACGATTTCAGGCAGCACGGTGATGGTGGCGCCGACGCCATCCTCAACGCGTCCGCCATGATTCGAAACGACGATCCCGTCGATACCGGATTCCGCCGCCTGCTTCGCATCCTCAGGAGTGAGGATGCCCTTGAGCACCAGCTTCACCTTGACCTTGTCGCGCAAGCGCTTGACCGCGTCCCATGTCAGGTTGGTGACTACCGTACCGCTAGCGCCGGCAAGTGAGATGCCGGAAAAATTCGGCTTGCGGGACAGATAGTCGTTCCCACCGTGGCAGCTCCCACATTGGCGCGTATCGGTGCGGCGCAGCCGGGCAAAGGTCCCCCATTTCGCCTGCGATCTCACATCGAGCGTCACCGCGATCACAGGAGCGCCGGCTGCTTCCGCCCGTTTCACCAGCGCTTCGCCGATTTCCGGATTTTGCGTCGTATAGAGTTGAAACCATACGGGTGCGCCGCGCGCGGCGATTGCATCCTCGATCGAGGTCGTCGCAACAGTGGAAAGGATTTGCAAATGATTGCCGGCCCTGGCGGCCTTGGCGACGGCAATCTCCGCGTCCGGATGAAAGGCCCGATTGCTGCCCGTCGGCGCGATCACGATCGGACTGTCGAATTTCGCGCCGAAGATCTCCACGCTCATGTCGATCTTGCTGACATCGACCAGCCGCCGCGGACGCAGCTCGAATTTCTGAAATCCCTCGCGATTGGCACGCAAGGTCAGTTCGTCGTCCACGCCGGTCGCCATATAGCCGAAATGCGCCGGCGGCACGTTTACTTTCATGACCGGCTCGAACTCGAAGACATCGAGGGCTTGCGTGGGATCGGTAATCAGTTTGCCGGGATCGTGCGGCGCCCAGTCCATCGGATCCGGCCATCGCAGCCCTTCGGCTAACGCGCTCTGTGCAATCAATGGACTGGCGGCGAGGAACTTCAGCAAATTGCGGCGATCGGCAGCGAACGACATGGTGCCCCCTGTCCCCTACCGCAACTGGATCACTCCGTCTCGAAATCACCGGCCTGCGGCGGGGCCAGTGGCGTAAATTCGCAGCGGTCGGGTTTGATATCCAATAGCGGCGTCTCGTCGAGGCAATCGAGGCCGCGCACCAGCACGACGTTGCCTTCGACACCGACCAGCTTGACGATCGAGGTGCCGATCGGATTCGGCCGCACCGGCGAGCGCAGCGAGAACGTGCCACGGGTGTTCTTGTTGTTCTTCGGGCTCTGCAGCACCAGATCGCGGCGCGATTGATGCAGCCAGTAGATCACTTCGAGATTTGAATAGAAATCGACGCCCTTGATCGCGGGTACCCAGGGTTCAAAGATTTCGAGCCGGCAAACCGGGCCGTCGTGACGGCCCTGCCGCGGCGTCATCAGGCGCGAGGTCCAGGGCGTGCGGATGCGACCGATGAAAACGAGACCGGCATCGCGCGGGTTTGGCATATCGACGGCCAACTCGCCGTCACGGATTTCACTTTCTCGAACCATTTCCTATCGCTCTTACGTTCCGACGCGTTTTCGAAAACGCTAATCCAGTGAGATATTGAGTGCCTTTATCACGCCCGCCCAACGCGCGCGGTCCGTCGCGATGAATTTATCGATTTCGGCCTGGCTTTTGGGGCGAAGCGGCGGAAACCCAACCTTCTCCAGCGAGGCACGGAACACATCATCGCTCAAGGCGCGGTCGAGACTGGCTGTCAGTTTTTGCGCGACGTCATCGGGCAGTTTTGACGGCGCGGACACGCCGTACCATACGCTGACGGCATAATCCGGATAGCCGCTCTCGGCCATGGTCGGTACATCAGGCAGATCGGGGATGCGTTGCGCCGAACTCACTGCCAGCGGCCGCAGCAATCCGCCCTTGATCGGCGGCAGCGCGGTGCCGAGCGTGTCGAACATCAACTGGATATTGCCCGACAACAGATCGGTCAGTGCCGGGCCCGCACCTTTATAGGCGACGTGGACCATATCGACGCCGGCCATCTGCTTGAACATCTCGCCGGCGAGATGAATGGTTCCGCCGGTACCCGCCGATCCGAAATTCAATTTTCCCGGATTTTGCCTGGCATAGGCAACGAACTCCGCGACCGTTTTGGCGGGTACGGAAGGATTGACCTCCATGATGACAGGCAGATCGGTGATGACGGCCAGCATCCGGAAATCCTTGACGGGATCATAAGGCAGCTTTTTGTAAAGCATCGGATTGAGCACGAAGATCGACGCCGCCGTGAAGAACAGCGTGTAGCCATCCGGCTCAGAACGCGCCGCAGCCTCGGCGCCGATAGCGCCCTGCGCGCCCGCCTTGTTCTCGACCACCACCGGCTGCTTCAGATCGCGGCCGAGATAGTCGCCGACCAGGCGCCCGAGCACATCGGTCGGACCGCCCGCTGCATAGGGAACGACCAGCCTGATCGGACGCGTCGGATATTCCGCCGCCTGCACGCCCAGCGGCACGGCCAGAACAAGGCCGCCAATCACGGCCGATAATTTCAGCCAATTCATGCCGTTTCCCCCGCATTTCCTGCTTTGCGAGACAGTACCGGATTATGCGCCGGCTGCAATCAACCGAGCCACCATTTCCCGGCCAGCATGACGATCTCGCCGACCACGACGCCGACGAAGATCGACTTTCGCGCCAGCATGAAAGCCGCGAAACCGGCGACCACGGCGCTGTAGCGCAGCCAATCCGGCACGCTGGCCAATGCGCCCGGCGGCTGCACCACGATTTGCGCAATGACACCGGCGAGCACGGCGGTCGCCACCGCCCTCACCCACACCAAAAACTCCGAACCCTCGTCGAGGCCGCCGCCAAGCCAAAGGCCGAGCATGCGCCATATCTGGTTTGGAATGACGCCCGCGACCAGCAGGATCAGCAACGCGTGCCAATCGCCAAAGAAATTGTTGAGAACGCCGCTCATACGCGCGCTCGCCACCGGTGAACGCCATAAGCAATAGTGCCGGCGGTCACGCCGCTGACGAGGATGTCGACGCCGCTATTCATCATCGCCGCAACCGGATACAGCAAAACTCCGAGCACCAGCGCGACCACATCGGCGATCTCCCGGGAGTTGCGTGCGGTGGAGAACAGAAACGCCAGCGGCGTCAGCAAGAGGATGGCGGCGGCAAACAGCTCCGACAGATTGGCCGCCAGCAGATAGCCGATCGTGGTCGCGGTCAGGCCGACGAATACGAGACCGGTGCCGAGCCCATGGACAAAGGCGATCCGCCGTTCGCGCGGCACCTGCGGCAGGAAGCGATAACATTCCACCCACATCGTGACCGCGATGAAATGCGCCACCAGAATGAGATGACGCCGCTTGGTTTGCGGCGTCCGCGTCATCGGCAGCACCGACACCACCATCGGAAACAGCCGGATCGCGCTGACCGTCACCGCGATCGCCGCCTGCACGATGGTTGCGCCCGAACCGAGCGTCGAGATCAGGATGATCTGCGCCGGCCCCGCCCACACCAGAAGCGTGGCGATCAACGCCCAGGCCAGGCTGAAATGCGTATCATGGGCCAGCGCGCCGATGCCGATATAGGTGACGAACAGCACCAGCGAGAGCACCGTCGAGGCCGTGCACCGCATACCCCATCCGAATGCGCGCAGCGAGCTTTGCCATTTTGGTGAATCGAGCGGAGGGAGTGCCACGGTACCGGATGAAGTTTAAGTCGTCGGCGGCATAGGGCTGACGAAACCAGGCGGCGTCAAGCAAGCGCAGGCTCAGGGCCGCTATGCAATCGAAAGACTAGAGCTTTGAGCATGATCTCCGCGCAAACGCTTCGCGTTTGTCGCGAGGGAAAACCGGTACCCACTTTCCGGATCTTGCTCTAACCCCTCACCCCCATATTCCGCAGCACAAAGCACGCCCCGCCGGCGCGGCGGATGCGGTTGCAGAGATCGTCAGCGGCGGGGCGCGTGTCGGCGCCGATCCGCACCTGGTAGAATGCGCGGGTGCCGCGGCTGCGCATCACTGCAGTGAGAAGGCTCGGGTCCTGATCGCCGATCACCGAGTTGAGCCGTTTCATGGCGCGGGCATACATCGCCAGCGCCTTGTCGCGACTGAAACCTGCGGCGAGTTGTACGCCCCACAGTTTGGCGGCGGCGAGCGTGATGTGCTGTTCGAGTTCTGTCACGAACGAATTGGGTGCGCGCTTGAGCAAGGCCATCAGTTCGCGGCAACTGGACGTCGCTGCACGCTCCGGCATCTTGCCGTTCCGTCCCGCGTTGGCCCACTCCTCGACCGTCGAACCGGTGATGGCGGCGACATAGTTGCGGGTTTCCTGCGGCATGGGGCCGGTCCCGGCCAGCCATTCCTGCACCCGCCGCGGGCCCGCATTATAGGCGGCAGCCGCAAGCCCTAGATTGCCGAACTGGTTGCGCAACTCGTCAAGGAATTCGGCGGATTTCGGCAGCGCCTGCACGGGATCGAAGGGATCGAGCAGCCGCCGCTCGCTGGCGGTGCCCGGCATGAACTGCGCGATGCCCTGGGCGCGCTGGCCGCTGCGCGTCACCGGCCCGATCGCATCGGCCTGAAAGCGGCTCTCCTGCCAGATCACGCGCGCAAAAAACTCCAGCGGCAGGCTGGAGGCCCTCGCCGCCGATTCGATCATCAGGCACATCGCCTCTCGGGCATCGCTCTCACGCGCCGCATCGGCCGGCTTTGTTTGGGGAATAGCGAGTTCCTCGACGCTCGGCCGGACGACGCCGCTTATTGCGGTGTCCTCGGCTGTGGCCGCAAGCGACCACAGCATCACGATCATGAACGCCCCAACGCGAGAAGCGGATCCCGTTCGCATTGCTGTTTGGTTCCCGATCAGCCGCGCCTCGCTCGGAAAACGGTTGTCCTGCCATGCGCGAGAATGATGGCGCGCATAGGGGGCGTAAGGCGGGTTAAAGGAGCACTCAGCCGCTCAGGCCCTGCCCTGACAATCGAGGAATGCCATTATTCAGGTGCCCGGCGACAGCCCGATAGGCCATTTCGAACGGCTTGAGGGCCCGGAATCTGGGTCATCGCGGCCGCGGTTAGTTTACGTTAACGGCGCTTTTTGCGGGCCGTGGCCTTTCGAACGCGACAAACGGGCGTAAAAGTCTCCCTCTTTATTGGGAGATCGCTCGATGTTGGACCGGCGCCAGAGCGCGCGCGATAAAGTGACGTATCGCGGCGTCGCAGAGATTGGCGAGCGTGGCGCGAGGCGCGACTGCGTCGTCCACAATATTTCTGACAAAGGCGCCAGCGTCGAATTCAGCAACATCGTCAAGCTTCCCCGCGAACAACTATCGCTGCGCATCGCGCGCAAGGGCCGCTCCTTCCTCGCCAAGGTGGTCTGGTGGCGCGACAATTTTGTCGGCCTTGCCTTTACCGACACCCCTTCCGAGCCCGTCTCCGATCTCGATGAACGGCTGCGCAAGAGCGAGATCAAGAAGCGTCAGCTGCAGCGCCGCATCAAGGACCTGCTCGACGACCGCTGAAACCCTCGCCGGTCCTGTCACGCCAAAGAAAAAGGCCGGCTGTCGAGCCGGCCTTTGTTATTTCGATCGACCCTTGTTCAGACCTTGACCAACGGGCCTCGCGATGCGGGGCCCTTGGAGCCGCCGCCATTCGGGCCGCCTGGTTTCGGCTTGCGCGGGACGTTGCGCTTGCGCGCGCCCGGCAGCTTTTCAGGCTTCGGCGTGACCGGCCCTTCGACGAACTCGAAGCCGATCTTGTCCGTGGGCTCGGCGCTCGCCTCGTCCTTGACCAGAACGACGCGGACATGGCCGCCGCCCTTCAACTGACCGAACAGCACTTCGTCGGCGAGCGGCTTCTTGATGTGCTCCTGGATCACGCGCGCCATTGGCCGCGCACCCATCTGCTCGTCGTAACCATGCTCGATCAGCCAGGCCTTGGCGGGCTCGGACAGTTCGATAGTGACGTCGCGATCGGCCAACTGGGCCTCGAGCTGCAGCACGAATTTTTCGACCACCATGCCGATGACATCGGCATTGAGGTGCGCGAACGAGACGATCGCATCGAGCCGGTTGCGGAATTCCGGCGCGAACTGGCGGTTGATCGCCTCGTGATCGTCGCCTTCCCGCCTGTTGCGCGTGAAGCCGAAGGCCTGACGCGCCAGATCGGCGGCGCCCGCATTCGTGGTCATGATCAGGATCACGTTGCGGAAATTGACCTGCTTGCCGTTATGATCGGTGAGCCGGCCGTGATCCATGATCTGCAGCAGCACATTATAGAGGTCCGGATGCGCCTTCTCGATTTCGTCGAGCAGCACCACGCAATGCGGATGCTGGTCCACGCCATCGGTGAGCAGGCCGCCCTGGTCGAAACCGACATAGCCGGGAGGCGCGCCGATCAGGCGCGACACGGTGTGCCGCTCCATATATTCGGACATGTCGAAACGAATGAGCTCAACGCCGAGGGAAGCCGCAAGCTGCTTTGCCACCTCGGTCTTGCCGACGCCGGTCGGGCCGGAGAACAGATAAGAGCCGATCGGCTTTTCCGGCTCGCGCAAGCCGGCACGCGCCAGCTTGATCGACGCCGACAGCGCCTCGATCGCCTTGTCCTGGCCGAACACTACGCGCTTCAGGGTCTGTTCGAGATGCTTGAGCACCTCGGCATCGTCCTTCGACACGCTCTTGGGCGGGATCCGCGCCATCGAGGCAATCGTGGTCTCGATCTCCTTGATGCCGATCGTCTTCTTGCGCTTGTTTTCGGCCACCAACATTTGCGCCGCGCCCGACTCGTCGATCACGTCGATTGCCTTGTCCGGCAGCTTGCGATCGTGGATGTAGCGCGACGATAGTTGCACCGCGGCTTCGATCGCTTCGTTGGTGTATTTCAGCCGGTGATAATCCTCGAAATAGGGCTTTAGGCCCTTCAGGATCGCGATCGCGTCTTCCACCGTCGGTTCGTTGACGTCGATCTTCTGGAACCGGCGCACCAGCGCGCGGTCCTTTTCGAAATGCTGGCGGTACTCTTTATATGTCGTCGAGCCCATGCAGCGGATCGTGCCCGAAGCCAGCGCAGGCTTGAGCAGGTTGGATGCGTCCATCGCGCCGCCGGAGGTCGCACCGGCGCCGATCACGGTATGGATTTCATCGATGAACAGGATGGCATTCGGATGCGCCTCCAGTTCCTTCAAGACCTGCTTCAGCCGTTCCTCGAAATCGCCGCGGTAGCGCGTGCCTGCGAGCAGCGTGCCCATGTCGAGCGAGAACACGGTGGCGGCTGCCAGCACTTCCGGCACCTCGCTGTCGACGATGCGCTTGGCGAGCCCTTCGGCGATCGCGGTCTTGCCGACCCCGGCCTCGCCCACGAACAGCGGGTTGTTCTTCTGCCGGCGGCACAGCACCTGGATCGCGCGGTTGATTTCGGAATTGCGTCCGATGACGGGATCGATCTTGCCGTCGCGCGCCTTCTTGTTGAGGTTGACGCAATAGGTCTCGAGCGCCTCGCCCTTCTTCTTGGAATCTTCGTTGCCCTTGGTCTCGGTCTCTTCGTCGACGCCGCGCACCGGGCGCGCTTCGGAAACGCCAGGCCGCTTGGCAATGCCATGGCTGATGTAATTGACCGCGTCGTAGCGCGTCATGTCCTGCTCCTGCAGGAAATAGGCGGCGTGGCTCTCGCGCTCGGCGAAGATCGCGATCAGCACGTTGGCGCCGGTCACTTCTTCGCGACCGGACGACTGCACGTGGATCACCGCGCGCTGGATCACGCGCTGGAAGCCCGCAGTCGGCTTGGCGTCGTCGGCGCCGTCGGTCACCAGGTTTTCGAATTCGGTCTCGAGATAATTGACGAGACTGGTGCGCAGCTTGTCGAGATCGACGCTGCAGGCTCGCATCACCGCCGCTGCATCCGAGTCATCGATCAGCGACAGCAAAAGATGTTCAAGCGTCGCGTATTGATGATGACGCTCGTTTGCAATCGCCAGCGCACGATGCAGGGATTGTTCAAGGCTTTGCGAAAAAGTCGGCATTCTCGTCCTCTGTGGCCCCCAGTCATCATGATCGCCATTACCCGGTCAGGCAACAACAACCTTCGTCATCCCCCGTCATATAGTTACGCACGATCGTGGCGAAAGACCGGTTCCGTAAACAGTAGTTTTCCTCTAAATTCACGCAGGTCGCCGTTAGCCAACGCCCCCCGCAAACTACGGGGATGCCGTCCGCTTCCGTCAAGATAAACAAATAAAGCAAGACCCGTTCCTTTTTTTGACGGGTCGACGGCGTGCGCGGCTATTTCTTTTCCATCACGCATTGCAGGGGATGCTGGTGCTTCCGTGCAAAATCCATCACCTGCGTGACTTTGGTCTCTGCGATTTCATAGGTGAACACGCCGCACTCCCCGATCCCGTGATGATGGACGTGGAGCATGATCTTGGTGGCCGCTTCGGCGTCCTTCTGGAAGAACTTCTCCAGCACGTGAACGACGAATTCCATCGGCGTGTAGTCGTCGTTCAGAATCAGGACACGGTAAAGGTTTGGACGCTTGGTCTTCGGCTTGACCTTGGTGATGACCGAGGTCGAAGGGCCGCCGGTCCCGGCATTGCGGTTCTCGTCATTGCTCATTCGGGGAGCAGAAGCGGCTGATGTCGCCGGCGCGGACGAATAAGCTTTGGAGGTTAACTGCAACATGGCTCAGGCGTTCGAAATTCCCAGGGGAAACCGGACAGTTTACCGCGGCCTCCTCGCGACCGGCCAAGCGGCCATCGCCAAGTACCCAGCAACGCTTTCCAGATCGCCGCTCCCGGTCCGTCCCAGCGATGGGATCGGCAACTGGAATATGGGTCCGACTTCGGATCGCCGCAAGCACCTAAGCGCTGGCCTGGCTCGACCCGTGACCGGCCCGATTCCCGGTTCGGCAACCAACCCAAGGTTAATCGTTTCTGTTCGATTTGACAAAGGACGGCCCCTGCCCGTTTAGCGGCCATTGACAATAGCAGGCGCTTTTGGCGGCCGATTCGCCTTTGCATGGGCTTTGAGCCGTTTTTATTGGAACCGGTTTACCACCTGTTTAGCCGGGTGAGCGGAAATGGCTGCAGAAACCACTATTTTCGGTGAGAGCCATGCTCGATACAGCCATTTTCAGTCGCATTCGTACGGCCGCTGGCCGCTTTGCCGGCGCCAACCAAGGTAATATCGCGGTGCTCTTTGCCATCGCAGCCGTGCCGATCCTCAGCTTCGTCGGCGCTGCGATCGACTATACCCGCGCCAACACCGCCCGTACCGCGATGCAGGCAGCCCTCGACTCCACCGCCCTGATGCTGGCCAAGGATCTGACCGACGGCGTCATCACGACCTCGCAAATCGAGGCCAAGGCAACGTCCTATTTCACCGCGCTCTACACCAACACCGACGCCAAATCGGTTGTGATCAATGCGAGCTATACGCAGAACACGGGCAAAGGTTCGACCATTCAGCTCACCGGCTCCGGAACGGTAGACACCGACTTCATGAGGGTCGCCGGGTTCCCGAATCTCAATTTCAACACCGCCTCCACCTCTCTCTGGGGCAATACGCGCATGCGCGTCGCGCTGGTGCTGGATAACACCGGATCTATGGCCTCGAACGGCAAGATGGCCGCGCTCCAAAAAGCCGCCACCGACATGATCGACAAGCTGGCCGCCCTCAATAAGACGGCCGGTGACGTCTATATTTCAATTATCCCGTTCGCCAAGGACGTCAACGTCGGTACCGCGAATGTCGGTGCGTCGTGGATCAATTGGACGAACTGGGAGGGTGAACCCCCCTTCCTCGTTGGCAACAAGTCCAACAACTTTAAGGCGGCCATAGCTGGATCGAACTGCCCGTTCACGAACAGCAATTCAGGTTTTGTCTGCATGGACCGGCCCGCAACGTTGAGCGGAGCCGTAACCAAAAGCACGATACCTTCGAGCGGCAAGTATTCGGGTTACATCTGCCCCGGCCTCGATAGCGGCAACAAACTCGCCGGCCAGACCAATATTTACTACAATGGATGCTACACGACCGTTACCGGTTCGAGCGCAAGCTGCGGGTCAAACACCGCCTGCACGTGTACGGGAACCGGCTCGAGCAAAATATGTCATCTTTGGCGCGGCGATGGTACCGCGGCGACGGCCGACGCGGCCCCTCCACGCAGCACCTGGACTGGCTGTGTCAACGATCGCGATCAGCCCACTGACGCGACAAACGCACGCACCCAGCTCAGCCGCCACCAACTTCTATGCAGAACAGTGGTCCGATTGCCTTCCCGCCACAGTGACGGCGATGAGCAATCAGTGGCAAACCCTAAAGGATCAGATCACCGCCATGACTCCCAGCGGCAACACCAACCAGGCGGTAGGACTGGCATGGGGATGGCAGTCCGTGAGCACGACGAATGGGCCAATCGCGGCGCCAGCGAAAGACGCTAACTCCATCTACAAGGATTTCGTCGTCCTGCTGTCAGACGGTCTGAACACCCAAAACCGTTGGAGCACAACCCAGTCGTCGATTGACACCCGTCAGGAACTGCTCTGCGCGAACATCAGGAACGACATGGCCAACCCTGTCACGGTGTTCTCGATTCAGGTCAACATCGCCAACAAGGACCCGAAATCGCAGGTGCTGCAGGATTGCGCGACCAACGGCAACTTCCAGATGATCACGGATTCTAATCAGACTTCCGACGCATTCAACAACGTCCTCACGCAAATCTCCAAGCTGCGCGTCGCGAGATAATCCGCGTAATCAGAAGCAAGAAAAAAGCCCGGCCTTTACGGCCGGGCTTTTTGTTTAGAGCGGACAGAAATTCTTAGTTGGCAGCAGCCGGCACGAACTTCGCAACCAGGCCCTCATAGGGCTTGTAGGTCTGCTTGGCGAGATCGGTGTAGAGACCCGCGATCTTCTGCAACTCCGCCACAAAGGTCTCGTAGGCCGAGCGCGCAAATTCGGTCTGCGCTTCGAGCGCCTTGTCCAGCGACTTCACGCCGGAGAGCTTTTCCACAAACGACTTGGTGTCTTCGAACGACTTCTTGGCGTAGTCGCCATAGGCCGTCGCGATCGCCTGAACACCGCTCTGCAAATTGCTCGCGGAAGCGGCAACCAATTCGAGATGCTCTTTCCCGTAGTTCTGAATGTCTTCAACCTTGACCATCATGAGTCCTTTCCCAGACTGAACGTGCAAACCGATTGCCGGGAGACCCCGGCGTCCTGACACGGTCCTTATATGTGCACTGCACAATGAGGTCAAGGATTATTGTGCGTTGCACAAATATATCGGGTTTTCAGACATTCCCGCAGCCTTGCGCAACGGTTGCTTAATCTTTTGGAAACTCGCTCCGCCTAACCTGATTCCCGGACTTGTTCGCCTTCCGACAGACAGCCCGAAAGCTGTTTGTGAACAGCACCTTAGCTAGAATAGCGACCTGATCGGCCAGCCGGGCCGCTCGTGCAGGCCCGGATCGAGACTTCGAACAGGAAACATCCCCGGGCCGTTGGGCACAATTTCGCCTCACGAACCGGTGATCAAGATAGAAATTGGGACGGGGAAGTAAATGCTTCGTACAACCTTGGCTTCCTCGCGCAGCTTGCGAGTTTGCGTTCTCGGGCTGGTCACCTTCACAACTGCGATCATCTTCACCACCGACAGCGCTGACGCGCGCCGCTCTCGGCATCGCCACTATGCGCGCCACCAACACACCCAGCCGGCGCGCGAGAGCTACAGCCCGCAATTCTCCTCGATCATCGTTGACGGCAATTCCGGTGCGACGTTGTCGGCGAACAATCCCGACGGCAGCCGCCATCCCGCCTCGCTGACCAAGATCATGACGCTTTATCTGCTGTTCGAGCGGCTCGACGCCGGCAAGATGAAGCTGGATAGCGAAATGCAAGTGTCCGCGCACGCTTCCGAACAGGCGCCGACCAAGCTCGGCCTGCGCCCCGGCCAGACCATCACGGTCGAAGACGCCATCAAGGGCCTGGTAACCCGCTCCGCCAACGACGCCGCCGTCGTGATCGCCGAAGCCATTTCCGGCGACGAAGGCGATTTCGCCACGCTGATGACGCGCAAGGCGCGCTCGCTCGGCATGACCAGGACGGTCTATCGCAACGCCTCCGGTCTGCCCGATGACGACCAGGTAACCACCGCGCGCGATCAATCGACACTGGGCCGCGCGATCCAGGACCGCTTCCCGCGCTATTACCGCTTCTTCTCGACCACCGCGTTCAATTATCGCGGCCATTCGATCCGTAACCACAATAAGCTGCTCGGCAGCGTCGAGGGCGTTGACGGCATCAAGACCGGTTACACCCGTGCGTCCGGCTTCAATCTTGTGACCTCGATGCGCCGCGGCAACCGCCATCTGGTCGGCGTGGTGATGGGCGGACGCAGCGGCGGCTCGCGCGACGCCATCATGCGCAACCTGCTGGCCGAAAACCTCGAAAAGGGCGCAAGCAAGCGCACCGTCGCAGCAATCACCGAACGTAATCCCGCCGACGCCAATACCGATGTGGCCGACGCCGATGCCGCTTCCAGGCCGACCGAAACCGCACAGGTCAACGGCGCCATCGCATCTGCCGAACCGGCGCTGGCCGCCCTTCCTGCGACGCGCTCTGTCGCCCCTGCCAAGCCCTCGCTGATGGCGGCCGCTGCTGCTGCCCTGCCGCCTCCGCCGGCCAAGCCGGAACAAGCCCGCGTTGCTGAGCAGCAGGCCAAGCCCGAACCCGCGCCGCTGACCAGCGGCGTTATCCAGACCCAGGCGATCACGGCGATCCCGGGCTCCGCAGAGCCGATGAAACCGGTCAGGGTCAAGACGGTCCAGGTCAAGGCCGGGCCGATGAAACTCGCTTCCGCCGGTCCCTCGCAGCCGGCACCTTCGATCACCAATGCTATTGCGGCACGTCCCGAAGTCGCCGAGACCTCCAGCGCCATGGTGGCGAAGGCAGCCGAGCCGGCCCGCGTTGAAATGCTGCCGCAGCCGGCCAATCACGGCACCGGACAAGGCGTGCTCGGCGTATTGCCCGCTTCAAGCGTGGCGCCTGCCCCCGCCGCCCCTGCGCAAGCCAACTCTTTGCAAACCAGCTCTTCGCAAGCCAATTCTTCGCACGCTATGGCGGCCTATGCGGATCCGGCCTCCCGCGGCCAGCCGCAGGCGGCCCAACAGAACGTCGCGATCAAGCCCGCCGCGGCCACTGTCCGCAGTGGCTGGCTCATTCAGGTCGGCGCATTGGAAAGCGAAGGCGAAGCCCGGCAGCGCATCGATCTCGCCCGCAACAAGGCCAGCGGCCTGCTCAGCAAGGCCGATCCCTTCACCGAGCCGGTCGTCGCCAAGGACAACCGAAAACTGTTCCGCGCCCGTTTTGCCGGCCTCGAGCGGGACCAGGCCGAAGCGGTCTGCAAAACGCTGAAGCGCGCCGACATCTCCTGCATCACCGTTCGCAACTGATCCATCGTTCGGTTTGAAATCGCAAAGCCGGCGCCGCAAGCGCCGGCTTTGTTGTTTTTTCCACACAGTCGGGATCGCAATCGCGCGACGACGCGCTAATCGGTCCCGTGAAAACTTCTCGTCAAGAATTTACGGTTAAATTTTCCGGAATGAACGATCCGCCACGCCGGGCAACGGCGGGCGATATGGGGCGTCACCCGGAGAACAAGGCAGAAGCAGCTCGCGGTTTGTTGCGTTTGGTAGCGTAGCCGGAGTTAGCTGAGATGCGCACGAAGCAGAGTATCCTTGGCCTCGTTTACACGGGCGGCGAGGTACGTCGACCCCCCCTGGTCGGGATGCAGTTTCTTCATGAGGGCGCGGTGCGCCCGGCCGATGTCGTCGCGCGTCGCCCCCGGCTGCAGGCCAAGGATCTGATAGGCCTCCTCGTCCGTCATTTTGCCGGTCGCCGCCGCGCGGCGCTGCCCCCCTGCCGCGTCGCCCTGCGCGTTCTGACGCCAAGCGGGAAACCGGCGGTCCAGATAGCTTTCAAGTAAAGCGACACTCTCGGCGTCGAAGCCCGGGATCATCGCCAGCAGTTGCGGCAGGTCGAACGCGTCGAGCGAACGCCCGGCATTCGGCCCGTCCACGATCTGGCCCGACAGCGCGCCGCTGTCATGATCGAGGCTCATGTCGAGATATTGCGAGCGCACGCGCGAGGCCTGTCCCGACGAACGCTGCGTTCCGCCGCCGAAGAACGCGCCGATGCTGTTGAACCCCGCCATCCCGATCGGCGACCAGCCGAGCAGTCCCGCGCCAAAAATGCCGAGGGGGATCGCCACCGCCAGCTCCCCTCTGAGACCGGTAAAGGCCGCAACCGCCAGCGCGACGACGCCGCCGACGAGCTTGATCACGCGCGCAAGCACGACGGGATTGGCCGCACGAAACATCTGCAGCAACGAATAAAGAACGACAACAGCGACGACGCCGGCAATCAGAGTTGGCATCGTTCCAATATAATCGCATTGGCGGCAAAATGCATGGCGGCCGTTAGTTCACCGAGGCGTGACGATGCCGCAAGCGGCCTGGGCGAAACGGGTCTGAAACGGGTCCTGGCGGCCCGGCCTGACCGATCACTTCATCTGGCCGATCAGCTTGGCCGCGCCGCTTCCGGTCTTCGACAGTTTTAGCAGCGCTTCGCGGCCGCCCGCGGCATAGGCTGCTGCGGCGCGCAAGAGCTCGCGCAATTGCGCGGCGGCGCCGGGATCGAACCTGCACCATGCACCGCCCGTCAGCCGCGCGATCTCGCGGAACGCCTGCTCGGCCGCGGCATCGTGGCCTTCCTGGAACATGAACACCGGCACCTTGAGTAAGCCGAGTTCACCGGCCTTGGCGCAGAGGTCATCGACCGCCTCCTCCATGGCGTCGCCGACAAACACGACCGCACGCACGGCCGATGCGATCGCCTCGCGGCGTGCTTCCGACAGCACCTTGCCGATCTGGGTATTGCCGCCCTGGCAATCGATCTTGCTCATCAATTTCGCAAGTTGTGCGGAGTCGGAAATCCATCCCGTCGCGCGGCACTCATTGAGGCCGCGATAATAGACGAGGCGGATGTCGAGGCTGCCCGACAAGGCCGCCTCGCGGAACATGTCGGCCTGCATCGCGCAGGCCATGTCCCAGGTCGGTTGCCGGCTCATGGTGGCGTCGAGCGCAAATACCAGCCTGCCCTTGGCGCCGGCTCGGTGCGGCGACATGGCCTTGGCCTTGGCGACAAAGGCGGCGATGTCCTCGGCGGCCGACGGCCTCGCCTCCGGCAACGGGCCAGATTTGGCCGAACCAGACTTGCTCGAAGGTTGCGCCGACGAGACGTCGTTCTCGGATTTCGGTTTGGTGGGTTCGCCGGCCATGATCGCTCGCAATTTGCAGCAAGCTCTATGTGGGACGGGAATAGAGAGCGGTCAATGCGACCGGCACGATCCGACAACGATCACGCAGCATCCAGCGGCTAATTCGCCACTTGCTAGTTGGCTACCGGCTTGTTCGGGCCAGCCGCCGTTACCGGGTTGCTCGCCAGCGGGACCGGACCAGGGCTGGCCGTCAAAACGTCAGGCACTTTGGTCGTCACCGGAGACAGCGCGCTATTGTCGGTATCTTCCAGGAATTTGTTGAGCATCGTCTCGATCGACGACTTCGCCGTATCCGGCCCGGTGTCGCGCATGTCGTTATGCTGGAAGTCGGTGTTCACGACCGTGATGCCGAGCTTTTCGCACTCTTCTCCATCGGGAACGACGCCGGGGTCGGGCTTGAACTGCGTGTCCTTCGAGCGGAACGACAGGATCTTGAACTTGCCATCGGTCAGGAACGGCACGCGCAGATTGTCCAGCGTTACGACCTTCTTGATCTCGTCGGGATGCTGCTTGGCGAAATACATCGAGATGTCGCCACCCATCGAATGGCCCACCATCGTCACCCTGGCGTAGTCGGCGTGGGGCTGGACCTTCTTCATTTCCTCGATCGCAAACTGGATATTGGCCACGCCGCGCAGAATTTGCGGCAGCCGGCCGACATAGAGTTCGCCGACCTTCGTCACCATCGGCGGATCGGTCGGCAGATCATGCTGCGGGCTGATCACAAGGTAACCGCGGAACGCGAACGCGTTGGCGAGGAACGAATACTCGGAATTCTTGACGGTGTTGCCGTGGTTGAGGATCGCCACCGGCAACGTGATCATGCCGGCATCGGCCTGAAGTTCCTTGTCACGGCGAACGGCGACATCGACTGCAACCAGCCGGTTGTCGCGCGCGCGATCATAGAACGAAATCGTCTCGTGCTTGATCGCCCACTTGCTCGCGGTGAAATACGCGACAGTGAGCAGCACGGAGAGCGAAAGTAGAATGGTAATTCCACGTTTCATATTCGTCCTCGGGCGCCCACCTCCGGGGCTATGCCAGCTTTGAGACTCTGCGGTCCCTTCTCAATGATATATGTCACGGTGGAGTGACATAAAGTCCAAATGTTGTGAATTGACCGCCTGATCGTTGTGCGTTGCACCCATCAATTGTGCAAATGCTCAGTCGGCGGCTAATCCCGCCTCCTTTTCCCTACTACGGCGCAAACCACGCTTCGGTTCGGCTAAAGTCTAAGGCAACGGTTCTTTAGACGGTTTGTTCCCTGCGGCCCGTTATCCCCGTACCGGTGCCGCCCGTAGAAGTACGGAGAATTCAGACCAGGTCTGGTCGTCTGGATCGTTTCAACCGCCTTCGACCTCGACAGCACCAATGAGGCGGTCCCACATCCCGCCGCCCAACAGCGGCTCGTTCAGAATGACGGTAGTCAAGCGCTGATGATGTCGTGGATTTCGAGCGGCTTGTCGACCTGGGTGAACCATTCGGCGCGGTTGGCGGCCCGGCGGCGGCCGCGCTCGTCGAGTGGCAGCTTCAGCTGCCGCAGCAGGCTGGTCACCTCCTCGCGCGCCGTGACATGTCCAAGGCTCGGCCGGGTTCCGAGCGTTGTTTCGTCGATGTCATCGAGGGCGGTGAGGCCGCGCGGGAAGAACTCGCGGTAGACTACCCGCTCGGCAAAGCCGTCGATCGAACGGAAGCCTAGGCGCAGCGACAGGTCTTTCAGGCCCTCGGCCACCAGTTGCTTGTTGCGCGAGCCAATCATCGACAAGCGGTTGCGCACCACGATCCAGTCGGTCGAGGCGCCGTCGATCTGGCGGCGCTTGCGCCTGACGTCCCGCACCATCTCCGCATAATGGCTCTCGCCGATCACGGAATAGGTGGCGGGATCGACGGTGCCCAGCACGTCGAAGTCGAGGAAACTGTCGTTGATCGGCGTCACCAGCGTGTCCGCCATCGAATGCGCCAGGCGCATCAGGTAGGAATCCGAACCGGGCGTGTCGATCACGATGAAGTCGAAAGCGCGCTCAACCGCGCTCACCGCTTCCATAAATTGCTGGAACTCGGAGTTCTCATTATCGGCAATCTGCATCGTCTCGCCGAGCTTGATGCGATAATGCACGGGGATTTCGAGAGCGAGCGAGGTGCGCCGCGCCCAGGCGCTGCGATTGCCGATGTAGCGGGTAAAACTCTGCTGGCGGGAGTCCAGATCGATGGTCGCGACACGCTGACCAGCCTTCATCAGGGCAACAGCGATATGCAGAGCGGTGGTGGATTTTCCCGAACCGCCCTTTTCGTTGCCCAACACGACGACGTGCGCCGAACCGGATTGTCCCTGACTCGCCTGAACCAACATGATTCAACCCCCGCGATATCTTCAACCACGCGCGGCTGCGGTCAAGCGAAATGCGCGATAACGCTTTCAAACATTTTTTCTAACCGTCTTAATCATGAATCGAGCGGACGGCAGCTGATGTTCACACAGACGCCTTCTCGACTCACATCGGCCGCGGCGCCGACATATCTCGCCGTCGACTGCCTTCCGGGGTTGCTTGGCGGAGGTGGCTCGGCCTTATAAGGTCGGCTTGTAAGATCGGGTTGCCTGCCAAGAGATCCGGGGCCAGCGCCCTCACCCCAAAATTACTGCGAGAGATCGAGGCCAGATGTCGCGAAGTCCCATGGTCGTCCGTACCGTTCCCGCACTGCGCCGCGCCGTCGATGGCTTGCGCGCCAGAAAAGCCACGATTGCGCTGGTCCCAACCATGGGAGCGCTCCATGACGGCCACGTGTCGCTGGTGCGGCTCGCTAAACGCCGCGCACAAAAAGTCGTCGTCTCGATCTTCGTGAACCCGACCCAGTTCGCACCCACCGAAGATTTCAGTTCCTACCCGCGCACCTGGAAGGCCGACGTCGCCAAACTCGCCGCCGAAAAGGTCGACCTGATCTGGAATCCAGACCTCAAGGCGATGTACCCGGAGGGATTTGCGACCCGGATCGTGCCCGAAGGCCCGGCCACCGCCGGGCTGGAGGATCGGTTCCGGCCGCACTTCTTCGGCGGCGTCGCTACTGTGGTCGGCAAACTGTTCACGCAAGTCCGCCCGGATTTCGCGATCTTCGGCGAGAAGGATTTTCAACAATTGCGGGTCGTGACCCAGATGGCTCGCGATCTCGACCTTGGCATCAAGGTGATCGGTTCCCGCACCGTGCGGGAAAGCGACGGCCTGGCGATGTCATCGCGCAACGTCTACCTCTCGCCTGAGGAACGGCCGCAGGCAACGACGCTGTACCGCGCCATGAAGGAGAGCGCCAAACGGCTCAAAGCCGGCGAGGACGTCGAAGCTGCGATGGCCAATGGCGCCGAACTGATCACCGGCGCCGGTTTTGCGCTCGATTATTTCGAGGCCCGGCACGCCGAGACGCTGGCGCCGATCCAATCAATGAAGGATGGACCGGTGCGCATCCTGGTTGCGGCGAAGATCGGGACCACGCGGCTGATCGACAACATCGGAATTTAGGCCTCCCGCTTGCATGCCCAAACAAAGGGATGGACCAACGGGCTGATCCGGCGTCGCCGGATTGCGCGCTAAAGCAGTCCGAGGTCGCGCAGTTCCCGGCGCATCGGCTCCGGCATCGCGGCTACGCTTGCGGCCGTCGACCTGGTCAGGTCGAGTGGCGCGCCATCCTCGGTCAGGTAACGCCAGCCCTGGAACGGCCGCATCGGCCGCGGCGAGACTGCTATCACCTTGGGCTGCATCACCAGGCGGCATCGTCCGATACCGTCCTTGTCGCGGAACGGTTCGATCGCAATGAGCTTTTCGCGCGCGGCGATTTCACCCTTGATCACCCAGTAGAGCGAGCCACCGGCGAGCAGTTCCTCGTCGCGTTTCGGCGTCATCCGCGTGGTGTGGATATGACGAAGCGGCAGGCCCTTTTTCTTGGCGGTCGCCATACGTTCGGCAACCCAGCCTTTGAGCTCTTTGACGGACTCGCAACCGACGGCGAGCTTGATGAGATGAAGCGGCATGATCGACGGTTTAGCGATCCACGCGGATTTTGGAAACCATCATTCGCTCGAAGCCGCAGGTGCGGCAGCGGTGGCAGGAGCCGACGCGGCCGGCGCGATCTGGACGGGCGCTGCTGCGGTCGCCGGTGCGCGCTTCGGTGCAGCCGGCTGCTTCTTGGCCGCCGTCGCGGGCGGACGCGGGGCCGCCACCGGTGCGGTCGCGGTCGCAGCCGGCGGTTTGGCTGTGGCGGCAGTCGGGGGTTCTGGTGTCATGATGTTGACCGGCGGCGTCGAAGCGGCACTCGGAAATTCGGCGTTGGTCGGCTTGCCGGTTGGAAGCGACGGCGGCAGTCCCGCCAGCAGCCCTGTCGCTGCCGGTGATGGCGCTGGCGGCGCGTTCCACGACGCGGCATAGCGCGTGATCAGGTTTTCGTAAGTGCGCTCATCCATGTTAGCCGCAAGCTGATGACTGTCGGCCAGCGAGCGGAACGCCGCGCAGGAAGCCGGCGTGCAATGGTCGCGCGCCATCAGCACATAGGCCATTACCCCATAGCGGTCGCGTTCGACGGAGCGGCGCAGCGCCTGCAGTTCCGGCGAGGTCCTTCGATCGGCCGTAGCGAGATCGCCGAACGAGGTCAGGCGGGTGATCTGGGAGGCCGCGTAGGCGACAGCGGCGGCCGCCAATTCGGCGGAGCCGAACAACGTCTTCTCGCATGCGTTCAGGACGGCATCACCGGCGAGATCATCGATACAGGCGAGTTGCGGCAAGGTCGCGGTCACCGCCGGGGGAAATCGGGTTTCAGACGACGCGGTCTGGTTATCCGGCCCGAAACCGCGAATGGTCGCCGCCACGGCGACGCCGATGGCGAGCAGTGTAATGACGGTCAGCGCGCCATTGGCCACGGATTTCTCCGCGCGCAACAGCGTGATCAAAACGATGATCCCGAAGAATCCTGCGGCGGCAAGCGTCAGCCACATCGGAAAAGTCGGCGAACGCCAGAGAGGATCCAGCGATGAAGCCCAAGCCCAGTTCATGCGCGGTGTCCCTCAACGCAGCATAAAACACGATCGGCGAAAGTGAGTGCGTTGTTCGCATTCAACCTTCAGCAGAATGGTTGTGTGAACGGGGCCTTTTGACGGCGGACCAATTGGAACCGCGTCAACCGGCTGCTTGCGCACAACTCTTTCAGGAAATCGCGAGCTGGCTTTCCTTGGCGACCCGTTCGAAAGCTTCGGTCGAGCTTTTGATGCGATACTGACAGTCGTCGCCGTCGGTCGGGAGCAGACGGATCACCTCATAGGTGCCGCTGGCGGCCGGACGGGCAACGTTGCTGGCAGTAAAATAGACAGTCTCTCCAACGGTGTACTTATGCTTCAACGCCCTCTCCATTACCCAGATTGCCGGCCGCGCTCACGGTCCCGCTAGCGTCGGCCTGGCTTGAGAACCCTGTGGCAACATAGCACACCGGCGGCCCCAAAAGCCAGCACATCCGGGCATAGCAAATACGCGAATTTTGCAGGTTTTTCAGTGCGATAAAACCGGAAATCGCAGCGTTCCCTCAGGGAAACCTGCGGCTTTGTCGCGGCAAGCCGCAAGCACCGCCTTTGAGGCGGTATGCGGCATCATGCCATCCGGGCTGGCGCCGCGCTCAGAACCTTTCCGGGCGCCGCGTCAAGCGATCCGGGGCCTGCGAGGCTGATTGCACCTCACACTTTCTCGACCCGCTCGATCAGCAGGGTTTCGGCGAGGCCCGCGCGGGTCCATTCCTGAAACGCCGGCAGCGATGTCATCGTATCCATGTAGTCGCGCACCTGGGGCTCAACCTCGATTGCAAAGGTCCGGAAGCGATGCACGACCGGCGCAAACATGGCGTCTGCGCCGCCAAAGGCTCCGAACAGGAACGGCCCTGACTTTCCGTAACGCTCACGGCAATCGGTCCAGATTTGCTGAATGCGTGCGATATCGGCGCGCGCGTCGGCCGACAGCGTTATAGCGCCAACCGGCCGATGCAGATTCATCGGGCATTCGCTGCGAAGCGCCACAAAGCCGGAATGCATCTCCGCCGAAATCGAACGGGCATGCGCACGACCGGCGCGATCCTCCGGCCAGAGGCGCGCTTCCGGAAATCGCTCCGCGGCGTATTCGATAATCGCCAGCGAATCCCAAACTGTGACGTCGCCGTCCACCAGCGTCGGCATCTTGCCCGAAGGCGTAAAGCCGAGAATCCGCTTCTTGTCGGCCTCGCCGGTATGAAGCGGGATGAACACTTCTTCGAAGGCGATGTTGTTGGCGCGCAGCGCCAGCCACGGCCGCATCGACCAGGACGAATAGTTCTTGTTGCCGATAACCAGTTTCAACATTTCAAGGGAACCCCTGTTGGGACGGCGATCTTGCCATAATGCGCTCCCGCCGTTCAACCTGCCTCAAGAGTTCTAAAAATCCTGGGGCGTAAAACTCAGGTCCAGCACCTTCCATTCGCCATAGCGGTCTGGCGGCAACATGGCGTAGGGCTGGCACGCCTCCAGCGCGCTGATCGCGCCCTTCATCAGCAACGGTCCCTTCATCGAGGCGCTGGCCTCGATCAGGATCGGTTCCGCAGCAAGCCGGCCGTCCTGTTTCATCAACACGCGCAGCTTGACCTTGACGTCGTCCGAGGGCGTCAGCGAGGCCGGAAGTTTTGAACATGTCCGCAAATGACGCCGGAATTCGGCGACGACACTCGAAGCGACGTCGGCGGACTTGTTTGCCGGAGCGTCGAAATTGTCGTCGGCTTTATCACTGGCCCGCGCCGGGGCCGCCGGAGCCGCAGGCGGGATTACGGAGATATCCGGAGGCAGGCCGAGCAACACCTGATATTTGATCGACAAATCGGGCTCGGGCGGCTTGTAGGCCGGCGCGGATGAAGCGACCGTCTGTTGCGGCGGACTGGCCGCCGGCGGCTGTTGCGCTGGACGCTGTGCCGCCAAGGCTGCCTGCTTCTGCGGCCGTGCGGGCGCCGGTTGTTCAGCCACAGCGGCTGGCGCGTTCGTCTCTGCGGGTTTCTCGGCGGATTTCTCGGCAGGTTTCTCTAGCGCAGAGAAATCAGGCTGCGGCGTCGGTGTTGAAACCGGTTCGGGCTTGGGCTCGGTGATCTCTTTGGGCGTAACGATATCGACCGCGATCGGCTCCGCGGTCACCGAACCGAACGGATGCACCTCGGAAAACACAAACACCAGCGCCAGCAGCGACAGATGGGCAATCGCCGATGCCGTGATATCCGTGGGTATGGCTTGCCGCAGCTTCATTGCACCTGGTCAATGTCTCGATATCTCCCTCAAAGCATAGCGTCCGGCGCGGGCGTTGCTCAATCCCATTTCGGCGCGAAGCCGTAATCGGTAAGCCGGCTGTTGGCGCTTCCCATGCCGGAAATCTGGTTCATGTCGTCCTCGGAAAGTTCGAAGTCGAAAATCTCGAGATTCTCGGAGAGCCGTTCGAGTTTCGACGTCCGCGGGATCGCCGCCACATTTTGCTGCACCAGCCAGCGCAGGCAAACCTGGGCCGCCGTCTTGCGGTAGCGGTCACCGATCCGCAACAGCGCCCGGTCGTTCTTGATGCGACCCTTCACGAGCGGGCTATAGGCCACAACCGCCATGCCGTGGCGCGCGCAGGCCTCCCTCACCTTGGTCTGGTCGAGATAGCAATGGTATTCGACCTGATTGCACACCAGCGGCTCCGGACACGCCGCCACCGCTTCCTCGATCAGCGCCACGGTGAAATTGGACACACCTATATGCCGCGCGAGCCCGAGCTGCTTGACGCGCGCCAGCGCACCCAGCGTCTCCGCCAGCGGTACCTGCGGATTGGGCCAGTGCAGCAACAGCAAGTCGATTTCGCTCAAGCGGAGCCGCGCCAGGCTCTCCTTGGCGGATCGTTCGAGATCGTTTGGTTTGAAATGCGTGGTCCAGACCTTGGTCGTCAGGAAGATTTCATCGCGCTTGACGCCGGAGGCGCGCATTCCTTCGCCCACTTCGCGCTCGTTCTCATAGACCTGCGCGGTATCGATGTGGCGATAGCCTAGCCGCAGCGCCTGTTCGACCAGGCGCGCGCAGGTCCGGCCGCGCAATTCCCAGGTGCCCAGCCCTATCGCTGGAATTTTGGCGCCATTGGCCTCGACGAAGTTCATCACGGGGTACCCGATATCGAGACCCCATTATGGGCCGCCACGAATGCAGTGCCAACACATCGCGTTTTCCGGCGAAGCATGCCCTCGGACTTGAGTCCGTGGGTGGTAGTCCGGTTCGCGTCAAGAAAACGCGTCAGCCAAAGAACCAGCCGGTTGTGGTTCCGTCGCGAGGGCGGCGAAAACGGTTTCCGGCGAATGCGCGAATACGGCGAGTAAAGCCCGTGCCGGTCCGCGCGGCGCGCGCTTACCCTGCTCCCAGTTTCGGATCGTCTCGACGGGCACGCCGAGCCGGCTTGCGAATTCGAGCTGCGTCAGGCGCGCACGGCGGCGCAGGTCGCGCACCGCTGGAAGCGGTGCAACCTCGGGCGGCACTGCGGCAGGGATAACCCCGGGCACGAGCGGAAACTCCTGCCCGTCCCGCAGTTCGACGATCCGTCCGTCCGCTTTCAGCCGTAGGCGCTGCATGTCCAACTCCCGAATCCGGGAATCATCGGACAAGCGCGTTAAGGTCCGATTAAGGACGATCCAGCCACATCGATGGTTCAGCGGCGGTTTGCCGTGCGGACCACACAGCTGATCAACGGGCTTGTGCCTGTGGGTTGAGGAACACTCCGGTGCTTATGAGAGTGATCGCGAAGACGATGCGATCGGCCCCCGGCGCGATGATCCCGACGCGCGGCGCAACCTCCCGAATGAGTCGATTGCGGCAACCATGCTGACCAATCGCGCGGAAGGACGCGGCTGCGCGGTGTCGTGGCCTATTTCAGGCCGAACCACAGCGTGGCAATGCCGAGAAACGAGAAGAAGCCGACCACGTCGGTGATGGTGGTGACGAAGGTGCCGGACGCCACCGCCGGATCGGCGCGCACCCGCTCCAACACCATCGGGACGAGGATCCCGCCCAAGGCGCCTGCGACCAGATTGCAGATGATCGCGAGCCCGATCACGACGCCGAGGCCGGGGATCTTGAACCAGGCCACCGCGGCAACGCCGGTGATCACCGCAAAGGCGAGCCCGTTGACGAGCCCGACCATGGCCTCGCGCATCACCACGCGGAACGCGTTGTTGGAACCGAGTTCGCGCGTCGCGAGCGCGCGCACCGCCACGGTCATGGTCTGGGTCGCGGCGTTGCCGCCCTGGCTCGCCACGATCGGCGCCAGCACCGCCAGCGCCACCATTTTCTCGAGCTGGCCTTCGAACAGACCTAGCACGGAGGACGCGAGAAACGCGGTCGCAAGATTGACCAGCAGCCAGTTGAACCGCGCCCGTGCGATGGTCCAGACACTGTCGGACAATTCTTCGTCGCTGGTGACGCCGCCGAGTGCCTTCAAATCCTCGTCGGCCTCTTCCTCGATGACGTCGACGACGTCGTCGATGGTGATGACGCCGACCAGCCGGTCGGTGGTATCGACCACAGGCGCTGCGACCAGATTATACTTGCCGAACATCCGGGCGACTTCTTCCTGGTCGTCCAGCACCGAGACGCGGCGGCGGTCTTCGTCGACCAGCTCGGTGATCGGCACCGGGCGGCGCGAGCGCAACAGCACGTCCAGCGACACGGCGCCTTGCCAGTGCCGGTCGGCATCGACCACGTAGATCTCATAAAACCGGTCCGGCAGGTCCGGCGTGTCGCGCATGTAGTCAATCGCCTGGCCGACGGTCCAGTCCGGCGGGACGGAGATGAACTCGTTCTGCATCCGCCGGCCGGCGGAATTTTCCGGATAAAGCAGGCTGCGTTCCAGCGCATCGCGCTCGGACGGCGGCAGCTTTTCCAGGATTTCTTCCTGGTCCTCCTCGTCGAGGCCTTCGAGCAGTTCGACGGCGTCGTCGGATTCGAGCTCGCGAACGCCCTCCGCGACCGTCTCCGGCTCGAGTTCCTCGAGGATTTCCTCGCGAACGGCGTCGTCGACCTCGTTGAGCGCTGAGAAGTCAAAATCGGTACCCGTGAGTTCGACGAGCTTGACGCGATTGTCGGGTTCGAGCGCACCGATCAGGTCGCCTAGATCGGCCTCGTGAAGTTCGGCGACGACTTCACACAACAGCGGCCGGTCGGCGGCCTCGATGGCGCGCGTAATCTCGTCGACGAATTCGTGACGGATTTGGCCTTCTTCATCCCGCATCTGGAGGTGATCGAGCACGGAGCGCTCGGCGGCATTGGCAACGTCGATATCCTCGGCCATGCCGCCCTCGCCGGTTTGACAGAATGAAAGAACTCGTCTGAGCTATCGCTGCACGCATTACCCAATCGGCAGCGGCCAGCGCAATGCTAAATGTGTACGGGGGCAAGTGATCGGGAAGTTCATGAAGGTGCCGGCCATAATCGTCATTGCCTCGCTGGCCTTGATTGCAGCGGCACGGGCCGCCGAATGCCCCCGCAAGGACGCGCTCGGCACCTCACGGGTTCTCACCGTGAATGCCGCTACCTCACCGCGCGTCGGCCTGAAGAGCTTTCCGCAAACACTGCCGCTGGAAGACCACGAGGTGGTGCTGACCTTCGACGATGGGCCATGGCCCGGCACGACACCCAAGGTGCTCGCGGCGCTGGCGCATGAATGCGTGCGCGCCACATTCTTCCTGATCGGAAGGCCGGCGTCGGAGCACCCCGCACTGGTGCGAAGGATCGCGGCGGAGGGCCACACTATCGGGCACCACACCTGGACCCACCGCAATCTCAAATACCTGAAGCCGGATGCCGCCGAAGGCGAGATCGACAAGGGCATAGCGGCGGTCGAGACGGTGCTTCGGGGGACAGCGACCACGACTCCCGGCACGCCGTTCTTTCGCTTCCCCTACTTTGAAGCGACACCGCAATTGCTGGAGAGGCTGCAAAAGCGAGGTATCGTCGTGTTCGGCGCCGATCTGTGGGCCAGCGACTGGAACAAGATGACGCCGCAACAGGAACTGAAACTGATCACCGGCCGCCTCGCCGCCGATCGCAAGGGCATCATCCTGTTCCACGATCCCAAGGCCCAAACCGCCGCCATGTTGCCCGCTTTCTTGCGCTATCTGCGTGACAACCATTATCGCGTGGTTCACGTCGTTCCGGCTGGTCCCAAAACCGTGTCGGACAAGGCACAATAAGTCCAAAAAATATCTGGAATTCAGACAATTAAGGCGGCATTCATGGCGCCACATGTAATGGTTTTGTGACCTGTTTGGAATGAAGCCGGGGTTCAATGATCGCTAGCGTATTTGCCTGTCTGCGGAAGCTGTCTTGCAAGCCTTCCCGCGCCGCCTTGGGCCTGGGCATGCTGGCCTGCTTCACCGCGCCGGGCGCGATGGCCGCCGATTGCCCCGGTCATCCCGACGCCATCGGGACGTCGCGCACACTGGTGGTCGATCCGCGCGAACATCCCATTATTGGCACCATGCAATATGCCAAGACGCTGCCGTTGGCAGACCACGAAGTGGTGCTGACTTTCGACGACGGTCCACTGCCGAAATACAGCAACCAGATTCTGGCTATTCTCGCCGCCCATTGCGCCAAGGCGACCTTCTTCCTGGTCGGAGGTCAGGCCAAAGCCAATCCGGAAGGCGTGCGCAAGGTTCGCGACGCCGGCCACACCGTTGCGACCCATACCCAGAACCATCCGACCAATATGCAACGGATGCCGATCGAACGCGCCAGACAGGAGATGGATGACGGCATCGCCTCCGTCACCGCGGCGCTTGGCGACGGCACCGTCCCCGCCCCGTTCTTTCGCATCCCGGGCCTCTCCCGCGCCGACGCGATGGAGGAATATGCGGCCTCGAAAGGCATCCAGGTCTGGAGTGCGGACTTTCCCGCCGACGACTGGCGGCATGTGTCCCCGCAGCGCGTCTACGATCTCGCGATCCAGCGGATCGAGGCCAAGGGGAAAGGCATTCTGCTGTTGCACGACATCCAGCCGCGCACGGTCATAGCCCTGCCGCGGATATTGCAGACGCTGAAGGCCCGCGGCTATCGCATCGTCCATGTCGTGCCGGCGACACCGGAACGGCCGGCGACGCCGACCGAGCCACAGCAATGGCAGTTGCACCCCGCCTCCGAGACGGTGGCGATTTCGCGCTGGCCGAAAATTCCCAATTTTGTTTTTGCCGACACCGCCGCACTTCCCGCCCCCGCGCTATCCAATCTGGATTGGCGCGCGACGGCGTCGGCAAAGCGGGGAATCCGTGGTGTGCCGTTGCCGCCGCAATTGCTGTGGCCACAAATGGCGCAGCCGCAAGCGAGCGCCGTCGTAGCTTTGCCGGTGCCGGCCGCGAGCGTTTTCGCAATTCCGGAATCGACGCGTGTCACGATGCTGGGAGCCTCACCGACACGACGCGGATCACAAACGGCCGAGGCGTCGCGTGAAACGGAAGTCGCTGCCAAACCGGTTCCGGCCCGGGCCGGAAAGTCACGACATCAAGCCCGCGTCGCCGCAGCCCGCGCGCCCTCCAGACATGGCGCGCACCAAGTCAAGCATGCGGGGCATGCCGGTCAGGCCCCCAAACATGCAGTGCATGTCAAAAAGAACGCACGTTCGCGTTCGCGTAGCCGGCCTGAAGAAGCGCTAGAGATAGGTTCTGATTCAATCAGAACCTACTCATTTTCTTGACGCGCTTTCTTCACGCGAACCGGGGACCACTTCGCTCGAAAACGCTATGGTCAATTCGTCACGATCTTGGCGATGCACAGCAGGATGACGAGGGCGAGAAACAGCAAATCGATATAGGATTTCATCTCGCCCGCGTGGCGGAGCACACTCACCTCGCTGACGATCTGCTTGCGTGCGGAGGTAGAACTCGGCCCCTCCGCAGCCGCGGCGGCCAGACGACGCGCTTCCAGTTCCAGCCGCTCGATGCGCTGGAAAAAAGAGAACGAACGCAGCGCCGATGCCGCGTGCATCCCGGCATAGACCAGCACCAGAACCGCAACGATCACGCGGTGCTCGTATTTTTCCATGAAGTTGAGGCTGAAATAGACCAGCGCCAGGAACACAAAGTTGGAGACGAATCGATAGGCGTAGCTCAGGAACGTCATGCATGTGCTCCGGGGGATCTTGGAAGCGCCGAACTGCGGTCATCACGCCGGGGTAGCCGGCCGGTCAGTCCCTACATCTCTTGGTCTACGCGAACGGTGCAACAACAAGGCGTCGGCTGGTTCCGCTTCCCCGCGAATCGTTATTGCGTGCAAGCGCACTCATCGCACCGACCGGGTTACGCCGAAACTGAATGATTTTCCGGTACGCTCGGAGCGTGTTCGGAAAATCAATGGTTTCCCTGCCTTTGGAACCCGAAAGACTTGGTCCGCCCTCGCACCCGCGGGTCTGATATCGCCTGCGTGGATTATGCGCAAGACAGCGTTCGCTTCTCTCTCTTGGCTTTTGCCGACAAACGGGAAGCTGGCGATCTGCTCTGAAGCATCGCTGGGCATACCCCCAAGCAGCAAGACCCTGCCGACCGTAGCGAGTCCAGGCCCCTTTTCGGACTCAAAATTGCCCGCGACTCAATTGACGCTGTGAAGAGGACACTGGGGGCACATCCTGATTGAGGGATTTGCCATGGGCACCGGACATCCGCCGCAAAACAAGCGCGACCGCCTCGACGAATTCCGAGGTGTCGAGCACGCCGACAATGTTCTGCCACTGCGTGAAGAGAATGCCCGGCTTCGACGGATTGAATCGCCGTATCAGGAAAGCAACGAGATTATCCGGCTGCTTGAGGAAAATGGCCGGCTTCGAAAGCTTGCGATTGAGCTATCGAACCTCGTCGGAGATCTGCCGGTGGGGAAGCCGGCATGAGATCGAACCGGAGGTGGTCGAACGATTGTCCGTGATCGGTCGAGTGAAGGCGTCTTGATGCTCGACATCGAAAAACGCTTCGAGACCCAGGTTCGCTCCTTTTCCGCGCTCTAATTCCTTATCGCGCGCCACCGTTCTTCGAAACTATCGGAGTCGTCAGGCACCCAAGCTTGCGATTCCAGGAGATTGCCGGGCTTCACGGTGAGGACGCTTGTCGCTCCTTCATCGGAAGCCGATTGTGTGGGTGCCGGCGCGGGCCACTGCAACAATGATCTCGAGAGCATGTTGTTGCCCTCGTACCAGCATTTTCGTCCATCGATAAACCGATAGGACCAGTGTCCCTGCGGATTTGATGGCACCGCGACGCTGCATTGTTTTGGCTTGGCGTGCGCAGTTGACATGCCAATTGGCAAGAGAGCGGCAATGCAAACGGCGGAAGCGACGGATCGAATTTGCTGCGTCATCGAGCACCTCATGCAGCGGAAAATACATGCGAGGTTCAACGAATAAATCGGCTCTACCGAGCACAAGTTCTCTTTCAAATCTGGTCGCAGCGGGTCGAAAATTTGACCAGACCGCCCCATTTGGCGGGCGGCTTTGGTTGAAAGTGACCGACAACTGAGGCGGTTAGGCCCAACTTCTAGTCGGTATCGTTCGGGAAAAAGCGGGCCATTATCAATCGAAACATCAAATAGAATATGGCGACCGAAAGCGCGGTCCAAAACACAATCCACACGGCAAGGGTTCCCTGATTCCCAACATACAACCATACCGAGCAGTCGATAAGATTACAATACGTTTGCCAGCTCCCTTAAGGTTTGGCGGGACGACGGTCGGTGCCGCAGACGGCGCGTCTGGATGGTTGCTGCCCCTCGCGACGAAGCTGTTTCCCTCGTGTTGAGCGCCAAACCGGAAGGGTGGATCACCGTCGCTGTCCAAGGCTGCTCTCCCTTGCTGATCGTCGCCGACCTTTTTGCCCGCGCTTGTGGGGCCTCGGCTAATTGCAGCCAGTGATGCGCTTGACAGCCTTCATGTACTTCAACGGAAGCGAATTACCCGTGGGATCCGAAAGATCGTTACGGCCCGAGGCGCGATCCGAGTCCAGACAAGTCTCCAAATCAAATCTCGCATGCGAGCAGGACCCCAGCGCGTTTTTCTCCGCCTCTTGCTTCGACGGTCCAAATCCAACAAAAGTCTGAATGTGCCCACCCTCACTATCGGCCGTGGGTGATACAAGATTGATTTCTGCAATGTAGTAGGACGAGCACTGGGCGGCCAGCATTTCGGTGCGAGCATCAAGCAAGGCAAATATCAGAATAGCCAGCACGGGCTTCATTCTCTTCTCCATCGCATCAATCTGACGGAGCCCCCTAGCTAGGGTCCAGGGTCCTTTTTGAAGTGAGCCGTTGCTTGGACTGTCATTCACGCCGACCCGGCAGTTCCGCGAAATCGCTGGCGTCCGGCTTGTGGATCCGAACGTCAATTTCGTTGGCTTCACTGGTACACCGCGCAAACACCTCCCTGCCAGCGCACGCAGCGGCGAACGGCTCGACGGGTCTGGCGAATGGTGGTTCTTGCAACGCAAATCCCATCAACTCGCGTTCTGCCCGGACCGCAGCCGACGGCGACTTCCGTGATCATAGCGTCCGGCTGAGGAAGCGAGATCGGCGCGGGCGTCATGGCTTGCGCTGATACCGTAACTGATAAGCAAAAGAGTGTGACAGCAATCAATTTGATCATGGTCCTTCTCCTTTGACATGGTTGAAGACACCGGCGTCTCACGCCGCCTCTGGAAAGAGTAAGCTGGACCACCATTGGGTCCGAAATCCCCGGTACGCCGACCTCTGTGAGACCGGAATAAGGCGGAACGAAACGGTCTCGCTCGATAGGAGCCTTCAACCTTAAGTGTTGACCTAAGCCCGACGCAGTTTTGTTGATCCAGATCAACATGTGCCTCGGCGAAAATGCGTCCGTTGCAAAATGCGTGCGCAGGTGAGCTAGCGCCGATCAACCTGAGATCGGCGTGGATGCGGCGGCTATGGGGAATAATGGCCGCAGCTTCCACTCCCGCTCTCGCCCATGCTCGTGTTGCGCGAGCTCGGGGACAGGCCACTACACACCACTCGGGGGGTGTGGAGCTTTGAATGCCGTTAGGGCGATATTTCCTCCTTGTGGGCGGAGCACTGCTCGTAGTGTTGCTGTTTGCCGGGGCGTACCTGCCGTCGCTGCCGGTCGTTGAGCGGGTCGAAACGCGACGAACGACAATCCGCATTCATTCCGAGATGAAGCTGCCGGAACGCGTGGTCTTTGACACCAGCATGCCCGCGGTTACTCATCCCGTGGACCCCATGACAGCCAAAACCGACACGCAAAGCGGCCCGCCATCCGCCGACGATCTCTCGGCGAAGGCGCGGCAGGCATTCGCGCGCCTGCAATCATCCGATACGAGCAAGGCGAAGGTAGCCGAGCTAAAGCGGCCCGAATTCAAAACCTCGCCGTCGCGAAGGGGCGAAACAAGGAAGCACGCGCCAGCACCGCGCAAGATCAGGCTTGCACGGCAACCTCAGTTCGATTGGTTTGGCGGCAGGATGCTGTGGTGAAACATTCGGACGGTGATGCGATGTGTCTCTCATTGAGAGTTTGGTAACTACAGATGCCATCTCGAAAAAACCAAGACAACGTCGATGACATATCGCAGCACGTTAGGACAATAGCGGTTGGCGTGGGCCGACCTAAGATCGATCGATGTCCTTGCGCGGCGATGCAGCGCCCTCCGAGAGAGGACCTGCGCGCCACCTTACGTGATCCTTCTAATCTAACCCGCCGGCTGTTTTGGTCGAGCGGTAAACTGATTTCCAACGGAGGCACTCTTCGCCTCCGGCAAAGCGCCACCCAAGAACGCGCATTGGTCTGACTGCGAGGCATCACCGAACGGGGCGGACAGTAAGGGAATAACATCATGAGAAAGATATCTTTGACAAAGATTGCAATTGCGGTTTCGACCTTTGCTTGCGCGGGGTTGCTCTCCGTCGAGTGGTCTGCGCAACGCGGCGTCTCGCTATCGATCGACGAAGCTCAGGCGCGGGTCGGCCGTCCCCTCACTCCCGTGAGCGTCGCGGGTGTCGCGCGACGCCAGAACCGGCGAGCTGCGTACGGTTACGGTGTCGGCGCTGGCGTCGCAGGGGCGGCGGCAGTCGCAACTGCTGGCGCCGTCGCCGCTGCGTCACCCGGCTATTATGGAGGGGGAAACACCGGATGGAATAACGCTTACGCCGCTCAGGCCGATCCCCACTTCGGCAAGCCGTATTACCCAGTCAGGGCCTACGCCGGAATGTCTCCCTATTACGGCTATAGCGGATGGGAGGATTACTCCGGACGCAACTTCCTTAAATGCGTGCCCGGCACGATGACGAAGCTGGATGATGGTCAGATGTATCGTTGCCAGTAGGGAACGCAGAAATATTTCAGGGAGGCGGCTCCATGAGCCGCCTTTCTTGATTGATCGCAATTTTCGGTCGGATCGGCCTCAAAGGAAGCCGAGATTTACACCAAGGCCGCCGACCGAAGCGCCTCGCCCCGCGCGCGATGGAAAAGCTTGGAAGGTAAAGATCTATGTTCCCACACCACCGCGAGGTGGGAACGTTGAGACAAAACACAGCAATATCAAAGCTCAGTTCTTGAGGTGGTGCGCTCGGAGGGACTCGAACCCCCACGATTTTACTCACTGCCACCTCAAGGCAGCGCGTCTACCAATTCCGCCACGAGCGCTTGGGATACCGGCTGGAACGATGCGGCCTGCCGGATCAACGGCGCCGATGTAACAAATCACGGATGGAGGGACAAGGCGGTTTTGCGATCGAATTAACTACCTAACGCCCGGCAATTTCGGCAGCATTTGCTTGACTTCGACCGCAATACGGTTGCGATCGACCAGCACGACGCCACTGGCCACGGGAAGGTTATTGGCGAGGATCTTGACCTCGTCCGCCTCGGTGGCATCCAGTTCGATGATGGCGCCACGGGAAAGCCGCATCACCTGGTGGATGGGCATGGTCGTGGTGCCCAGCACCACCATGAGATCGACGCTGACTTTATCGAGGGTGGCCACTTCGAAACCGCCAAACTGGGACTAAATTGGATGTGGTTTCACCTGACCACGTTATGGTTAGCCAATGGTTAATGACCGCCAAAGCCTTGATTTAACGACGTTCGCGCGGCCTTCGGGCGGCGGTGAAGTCGAATGGCGGATTGCGCCTGGCCCGGTGCCCTACCCCGACGCGGTGGCCGCGATGGAATCACGGGTGGCTGCCATCGCGGCTCAAACAGCGCCCGAGTTGGTGTGGCTGCTGGAGCATCCGCCGCTCTATACCTCGGGCACCAGCGGCAAGGTCGGCGACCTTCTCGACCCGCGCTTCCCCATGTTTGCCACCGGACGCGGCGGGCAGCTCACCTATCACGGTCCCGGCCAGCGGGTCGCCTATGTGATGCTCGATTTGAAGCGGCGACGGCCGGACGTGCGCGCCTATGTCGCCGGTTTGGAGGAATGGATCATCCGCACCCTCGCCGCCTTCAACGTGCGCGGCGAACGGCGCGAGGATCGTGTCGGGGTCTGGGTCAAGCGGCCCGACAAGGGCGCAGGCTTTGAGGACAAGATCGCCGCGATCGGCGTGCGCTTGCGGCGTTGGGTGTCGTTCCACGGCATCGCGATCAATGTCGAGCCGGAGCTGTCGCATTTTTCCGCGATCGTGCCCTGCGGAGTCGTGGACCCGCGTTATGGCGTCACCTCGCTGGTCGATCTCGGCCTTCCCTTGACCATGGAAGACGTCGACATCGCGCTCCGGCAGGCCTTTGCGGAGGTGTTCGGTGCTGCGAACATGCTGCTGCCGGAAACAACCATCTAACGTTCGCGCAACGCGGCCCGTTGAGCGCGCTTTTGTTTGTCTCAAAAACCTGACTTGAGGAAATCAACGAAGGCCCGAACCCGCGGAATGGCTTGCCGGCCAGGCAGGATCAGGGCCGTGATCGGTTGCGGATCGGGATCATGGCAATGCGCCAGCAACGGCACGAGCTTGCCGTCCGACAGGGCAGCTTCGCCCAGAAAGTCTCCAAGCCGGACGAGACCCACGCCGGCCACCGCGAGGTCGAGAAGGAAATCGGCGCTATCCGAGCGGATCGATCCCTGCACCGGGATCATCACCCGCTTGCCGGCATCAAACATCGGCCACTGCGCCAGGCGCGAGAAGCCACTGAGCTGCAGGCAATTGTGCCGCGCGAGATCGGCGCCCTGCTTGGGAATTCCGTGGCGCTCCAGATATCGCGGGCTCGCGGCAATGATGCGCCCGACTTCGCCGAGGCGAACCGCGATCAGTGAGCTATCGGCGAGCGGGCCAACGCGGATCGTTACGTCGATCTGGTCCGTAATCGGATCGATCCGGTGGTCGCTGACGGAAAGATCGACCGTGATCTCCGGATACTGATTCATGAATTGCGGCAGCAGCCGCGCGAGCCTGTGCCTCGCAAACGCCGTGCCGCTGTTGATGCGGATATGGCCGCGCGGACGTCCATGGGTGGAGGCAACGTCAGCTTCGGCCGCCTCTACCGCCGCAAGGATTCCTCTGGCGTGAACGAGAAACGTTTCGCCTTCCTGCGTAAGCACCAGCCGCCGGGTTGTCCGGTGCAAAAGCTTGGCCCCGAGGCGGCGCTCCAATCTCGTAAGAATGCGGGACACGCCGGAGGCGGTCAGACCGGACTCGGCGCCTACCGCCGCAAAAGTCCCCAAATCGATGGTGCGGACAAAAACCGCGAGGTCGGACAACGGATGCATATTCATGACTTTTCGGTAAGAGTGTTCTCCAATACAATAGTTTATCTGAATAATCAGCAAGAATAAGGAAGGGCTCCCCGAAAACCTTTGGAGAGCCCCGGTCATGCCCCTCGCCCGTATTTCCGTCCCGTCCTGCCTTTCGGCAGAGAAAGTTCGAGCCCTCGCCGACGCGGTACATGAAGGTCTCGTTGAGGCTTGCGGCATACCGCCCAACGAGCGTTTCCAGGTGATTTCGGCCTATGCGCCGGAAATGATGTTCGTCGACCCGACATTCCCCGATGTCGCGCGCTCACCGGAGGCATCGATCGTCGAGATTCTATTTCTCGCGGGACGCACGATCGATCAGAAGAAGCATTTGTTTCGGCGGATTGCGGATCGGGCAGTAAGCGCCGGATTCCACGAAGATGACATCATGGTCGCGCTCACCGAAAATACGCCGACCGACTGGTCGCTCGGCCGCGGCCTCGCGTACGGCGACAAACATAAACCGCCGAACGGGTGATCCCGCAGCCCGTTAGGCAATCGTGACTAGCGCCACGATTGATGCCTTAAGTCAGGCCGGTGTCACGCCGCCTCTCGCTGCGGCGTGACCTCGAGCTTGCCAGCGATATAGCGGCGCTCCTGCGTCAGGCCGCCGAAGCCGTAGGCATCGCCCTTGACCTCGTCGACATGCGCGTAGCTCTCCTCGTGCAGCGGCCCGAGCAACTCGCCCATGCGCTTGAAGATGGCGGCGAGATAGGCCGCCTTCTCGTCCTTGGTGTTGGTGCCCTCGCTGACATGGACGTCGAGCCAGAAACTGGCGAGGCTTTGTTCGGCCAGCGACTTGCCGCCGGCGAACCAGTCGGCGGCATCGACCGATTTGACGATGACGGCCGTGACCTTGGGATCCTTATGCAGGATTCGGGCGGTGAGATCGCTGACGGCGGAAGCAATCTCGGCCTTCAGCGAAGGGGCTTTCCGAAAGCTCGAATAGGTAACGGTAATGAGCGGCATGATCGTTCTCCCTGGATCGGCTGCGCGCTTCGATCGCGCCACTTGTAATTAGACCCGCCAGCACCATTTTGGTATCTTATCTCTGTTCATATCAGTGATAACGATTGGTGATGATGACATGAGCACGCTGGATATCGATACCGTGCAGGCCTTCCTGCTGGTCGCCGAACTGCAAAGCTTCACCCGCGCCGCCGAAGCGCTCGGCACCACCCAGGCCGCCGTCAGCATGAAACTGCAGCGGCTGGAGACGGTGTTGGGAAAACGGCTGGTCGAGCGCTCGCCGCGCGCAGTGGGACTGACCGCCGATGGCTCGGCGTTCCTGCATCATGCACGCGCGCTGATCGAGGCGCATGACCGCGCTCTGTCGGGAGAAGCGCCGGCGCGGCAGCAATTGTCGCTCGGGATCAGCGATCATGCGGCGGGACCGGAATTGGTGCCGCTGCTCGAACGGCTGCACGCGATGTCGTCGCAGCTGGCGCTTTCGGTGACAATCGGCTTTTCGCGCGCGATGCTTGATGCCTATGACGGCGGCGAACTCGACGCGGTCGTGGTGCGGCAGGAAGGCAGTCGCCGCGGCGGCGAGAAACTCACCGAAGATGAATTCGGCTGGTTCGCCGCGAAACGCTTTGTATGGCCGCGCGGCGATGCACTCCCGATCGCGACGCTGACCCCGCCTTGCGGCGTGCGCGCGATTGCGGTTCGCGCGCTCGACAAGGCCGGGATCGCCTGGAGCGAGGCCTTTGTCGGCGGCGGCGTTACGGCGGTGGCCGCTGCCGCCCTGGCCGGGCTCGCGGTCGCGCCGCTGGCCCGGCGCATCGCACCGCCTGGACTGGTCGACATCGGGCCGGCGCAAAAACTGCCTCGACTCGGTTCTTCCAAGGTGATGCTGCATTCGAAGGTCAGCGATCCCGCAAAACTGGCGGCACTGCGCACCCTGGCGGCGACGTTCCGGAGCGTGGTCGCCGCGGCATAATGCATCGGAGCGGTATCCTGTGCCGCTCACCTGCTACTTTAGTTCGAAAGCGCTTGGCTGGAGGAACAAAGCCATCGACGGTGCGTTTCGCCCGACTGAGGTCGGGGCCAAGATATGTTCAAGGTAGCGAAACAACGCGAAAGGGACCTGTTCGAAAGCGAGCGTAATTTCCGACTTCTGGTTGAAGGTGTGGCCGACTACGCGCTCTACATGCTGGATCCAACCGGCATCATAACCAGCTGGAATATCGGCGGGCAGCGCATCAAGGGTTATTCACCCGAGGAAATCCTCGGCCAGCATTTCTCCTGCTTCTACACCGAAGCCGACCGCGCCAACGGAAAGCCCGCTCGCGCCCTGCGCACTGCGGAAGAACACGGGCGTTATGAAGAGGAAGGCTGGCGTGTCCGCAAGGACGGCACGTTCTTCTGGGCCAGCGTCGTCATCGACCCCATCCGCGAGAACGGCGAACTCGTCGGTTTCGCCAAGATCACCCGCGACATAACCGAACGCCGCGAGGCCCAGCTCAAGCTCGAGCAAATGCAACAGCAGTTGGCACAATCGCAAAAGCTCGATGCACTCGGTCAATTGACCGGCGGCGTCGCTCACGATTTCAACAATCTTCTCATGATCATTAGCGGTAGTCTTCACGCGCTGAGAAAAGGCATCGATGACGACCCCAAGCTGCAGCGGGCGCTATCGGCGATCGAAACGGCCACCAAGCGTGGCGCCGCACTGACCAGCCAGTTGCTGACCTTCGCAAGAAGGCAGAGCCTCAATCCGCAGGCGATCGATGTTACCGAGCGGATCAATGCGGTGCGCGAGGTCCTCGATACCGGCGTCGGCAGCGCGGTCGGGCTGCAGTTCGACATCTCCCGCCATGTCTGGCCGGTCATGGTCGATGTCGCCGAGTTCGAGACCGCGCTGGTCAATCTCGTCATCAACGCGCGCGACGCAATGCCCAATGGCGGAACGATTACGGTTGCAGCACATAACGCGATGCTCAGCGACGAGGCCAACGCCGGCGAATACGTCGCCATCTCAGTCGAAGATACCGGATCCGGTATCGCTCCGGACGTCCTGAACAAGATCTTCGATCCATTCTTCACGACAAAACCGATCGGCAAAGGCACCGGATTGGGTCTTTCGCAGGTTCACGGCTTTGCACATCAGGCCGGCGGCACGGTCAAAGTGGCCAGCGAACTCGGCAAGGGAACGACGATCACCATCCTGTTGCCGCGAAAGGACGTCCGCCTGCAGGTTGAAAGCACGAATGTCGCCGAAGCCGGTGGAAGCGGCACCGTACTGCTGGTCGAAGACAATCCGGATGTCGCAACCGCAAGCACCAACCTGCTTGAGCAACTCGGCTACACCGTCCGCCGGGTTGCGAATGCCGAAGCGGCGTTGCGCGAAATCGAACTCGACGGCATCGATCTGGTTTTCTCCGATATCGTCATGCCGGGCGAAATGGACGGCCTCAGCTTTGCGCGCCATTTGAAGACTATCCGGCCAAAACTGCCGATTCTACTGGCGACGGGCTACAGCGATGCCGCGATCGACGTGCGCGACGAATTTCCAATTCTCCGCAAGCCCTATGAGATCCATCAGTTGAGCCAGGCGATCGCGAAACTGCCGAAGTGAGAGCTACGCCGGCTCTCCGGGCAAGTCGCCTTCGCGACCGGCGTGCCTTCCTGCGACTATCCAATAACCAAGGCCGGCCAAGAATCCGACCACGACGAAAAACCACGTGAAATTGGAAAGCGTTCGAAAAACGACGGCCTGGCTCAACGTGCCGATCGCACCACCTGCACAACCAAAGAACAGGAACGATCGCATTCCCAGCTTCTCGCTGAGCCAGATCACCATGGCGGCTGGAATCCCGGTCACTGCGCAGGTGATGACCAGAATTATCGCGGGAGGAACCAGAGCAAGATAGATGCCGGCGCCGATGGAGTGAATCGAAAGACCTCCGGGTCCACTCGCCAGGAAACCGACTAGCAAGACGTAAATGACAGCGGTCACCGTTGCGCAACCGACCAGCCACCCTCTTATCGCGCGCCTGAAACGGACCTCTGAACACATCTCAACCCTCACAAAATCGCCTCGAATGCGCTGCGCAGCGTTTCGTGCCGGAACACAAAGCCATTGCTCAGCGCCTTGTTCGGCAGCACGCGCTGCCCTCCCAGCAGAAGTTCATTGGCGAAATCGCCGCCGACCCGGCGCAACAGGGCTGCGGGAATACGAAACACCGCCGGCCGATGCAGCCGTCGGCCGAGTTCTTCGGTGAATTTCAGATTGGTCACCGGGATCGGCGCCGTGGCATTGATCGGTCCCGAAAGATCAGGCCTTGCGATCACATGGGCGATCAGGCGAACCAGATCGTCGCGCTCGATCCAGGACATCCATTGCTTGCCCGAGCCCAGCGGCCCGCCGAGACCGAATTCGAACGGCGTCAGCATCCGCGTGATGAACCCGCCATCGGTCCCCAGCACCAGACCAATGCGCAAATAGGCGACCCTGACACCATGCTCGGTGGCTGGACGCGCGGCATTCTCCCAGGCGTCGCAGAGTTCATGGCTGAAGCAGGCATGCGATTTGGCGGATTCGGTCAGCACCTGATCCTGCCAGAGCCCGTACCAGCCGATCGCCGAGCCGGAGACCAGTACCGCCGGCTTGCGTTCGAGGCGCCCGATCAGGCGGACGACGTCGCCTGTCATGTTGATGCGGAAGTCCAGAATCTTGCGGCGCTTGTCTTCGGTCCAAAGCCCGTTGCCGATCGGCTCGCCCGCCAGATTGACGATGGCATCGATTTTCGAATCCGCCGGGAGCTGATCGAGGCTGGTGACCAGCATGATCGGCGGCGGCAGCATGTCTGCTTTCGCGGGAGTGCGTACCAGTGCGATGACCTGATGGCCGGCGCCGGTCAGGCCGGCAACGAGGCGGCTGCCGATGAAGCCGGTGGCTCCGGTGACCAGCACCGTCTGCCTCCCGGGCAATTTCTCGACAAGGCCGGTCGCGGCTACGCTGGGCATGCGCGCCAGGCGGCGTGACGCGGCAAAGTCCCGCAAACCAAAGAGGCCCGCGCCGACCGCGGCGGCCGCGGCCGCGATACTGAGCAGACCAGCATAGGCCGATGTAATCCCGGTCGGCAGGGTCGCCCATGCGATCAGGACCGGCAGCAACAGCACGAGAATGGCGCCGTAATTGATCGCGAGCAGCGTGTGATTGATGCGTTCGCTCGCCGGCAATTTCCGGCTCATGTCCTCTTCGACGAAATCCATCAGCGTGATGATGATTTCCGCAAGCAGGACTGCGATGATGAACATCGCAAAAATGCCGTGGACCTCGAGCCAGCCAAGCACGAGAAACAGAAACGCGTAAAACATGTTGCGCAACGCATGGAGCTGCAGCTCGTAGCGCTGCGAGGGCCGCCATGCCAACCTCTCGGTCAGTTCATGGTGATAGAAGGTGTCGAACGCCCCCATCACGATCTGAATGGCGATCAGGGTCCAGAGCAGCGACGTCATGATGCGGCCTCCCGGAACACGGCGGATTGACGAATGAGCCTGCCAAAACGGGGATGAACGATGTCGAGCGTAAAGCGGAACGCGCCGCCACCGAGATCGGAATGGGTCACGGTGAGATCGCCCGGCGTCAGCCACGCCGGCAGCGGCAGCCTCAGGCCTCCGATTTGCAAGGAATAGCCGACGCTGCGAAACAGCAGCGCCTCGTGCTCGACTGAAATAACCAACGCCATGCTGACGCCATAACCGACATATTCCTCAAGGCCGGTCGGGCCTGCGAAGCGTTTCGAGGAATGAATGACTTGCGGAAAGCCATCGCTGCGCGCGCAAATGCGGGTCCATATCTGGCCGCCACTCGCCGCATCTTCCGTCACCGTCACGATCATCGGGACTTTTGTCTCGGCCCCGGTCGGCAGCGGGCCGCCGATCAAGCGCGCAAGCTGTGCCAGCCACCAGCCGGTCCGGCTGAAGCTGGCCTCGTCGATCTCGCCGACATAGACGACGGTCTCGCCGTCCGCGAAGCGTTTTGAAAAGCGCCGCCAGATCGCCAGCGGCAATCGGCCCCAATCCTCGTCGGACAGCAACGCCCGAAAACGGTGATCGTCGAGCAGGATGGAAGATGGAGACGCCGGAAGTGTTGTTGTTCTCGTTGACGCCATCACACGTACCTCACGCTTGCCGCTATTTGGTTTTCCCCACGGGCAAGAAGCTGACGATCTTTTCGCCGAGCTTGATCAGCGCGACCAGCCGCGGCCGCGGCACGTTCAACATCTGCACGTACCAGCGATCGACCAGTTCGGTGAACGCCAGCATTTCCTTCAGTCGCTTGCTCGCGACCGGGCTGATGGTCGGGTCGTCGGCGGCATCGGAGACGCAGGCGCGCAGCGCATCGACGGCAGGATCGATCTCGCGCTCCTTGCGGCCGGCCGCGATCCGCGCGGCCACTTCCCAGATGTCGGTCTCGGCCTCGAAATGATCGCGGCGGTCGCCCAGGATCGGCACTCGCCTGATCAGGTTCCAGGACAGCAATTCCTTGATGGAGTTGGAGACGTTGGAACGGGCCATGCCGAGCGTCTCGGCGATATCGTCGGCGGTCATCGGCGCCTCGGCGAGATACAGCAGGCCGTGGATCTGGCTGACCGAACGGTTGACGCCCCACTCGTCCCCCATGTCACCCCAGTGCAGGATGAACCGTTCGACGGCAGCGGGGAGTTTCTTCTTGGCGGTTGTTTCTGTCATGACAGAAATATCTGACGTTACTGCGACAATGTCAAGAGGTATCGGCCACCGCGAAGCCCGCGGCGATTCGGCGGCAGTTCCATTGGAATCGCGCAAGTCCGGTATCTTCCGGGGCAATTTATTAACCTCATGACCACCTATTGCCCCCTAATCTTCCAGGCAGCACTCGCCGGTCAGAACGACGTGGCGTTCCCCATCAAGGCGGAAGATGCGCGATCGAAGTTTCTCACATCATGGCGGGTGGCTGCGGTGGGTTACGCCGGGGACTGTCGTCATCTTCTTTGCGTTGGCGATGACGGCCAGCGTTCTCGGCGTCGTCGTCTGGAAAGCGCTGGAGGCCAAATCCACAGCGCTCGAGCGCGGCAAAACCGACATTCAAAACCTCGCCCACTCGCTGGCCGAGCACGCTTCGCATACCATTCAGGCGGCTGACATCGCGATGACCGGGATGGTCGACCTGCTCATGTATCAGGTCCCCTTGCCTGAACGGTTCAACAAATATCTGGTGGAGACGGTCGCCACGCTGCCGCAGATTCGCGAGATCGGCGTGTTGAATGCCGACGGCGAATGGAAATACTCATCGCTGCCGGAAACACCGCGCCACAATAATTCCGACCGGAAGTACTTCGCCTATCATCGTGAAACGCCCGGAAAGGCGCTCCGCATCAGTGAGCCGCTGCAATCGCGCCTCACGGGGCGGACCACGATCGTGCTCTCGAAGCGCATCACCAGGATGGATGGCAGTTTCGGCGGCGTGCTGGTGGCTGCGATCGACAGCGACTATTTCAGCGGCTTCTACCGGACATTCCAGATCGGTCAGGACGGCAGCGTCGGCCTGTTTCGCAGCGACGGCATCGTTCTGATCCGCTGGCCGCATTCGGACAACGCCAGGGATCTGTCGAAGACCGATCTGTTTCGGACCCACCTCGGATTAAGCTCCGTCGGATATTACAGGGTAACCTCCCCCTTCGACGGCATCGTGAAATTTATCGGATACGAGAAAGCGCCGCAGTATCCCATGGTTGTCACCGTGGCGATGTCCGAGGACTGGCTGCTTTCCAACTGGCTGATGACGCTGCGCACCGACGCGATGGTTGCCGGCGTGCTGTTGTGCATGATCATTTTGCTGGCCGCGCTGGTCTCGTCGCAGTTCCGCTTTCGCATGAAGAGCGAGCGCGCGCTGCGGGACAGCGAGGCCCACTATCGCCTGTTGGCAAACAATATCGCCGACGTGGTGATCCTGATGGATGCCCGCGGCACGCTGCGTTACGTCTCTCGTTCCGTCGAGCCGGTGTTGGGACTGCGCGTACAGGATATCGTCGGCAAGCCGTGCCTGGATCTGGTTCATCCCGAGGACAAGAAAACCGTGGTGGCCGCAAACGCACAACTGAACGGCTCCAACGCCGCAGCCACGTGCGTGTTCAGGACGTTCCGCGTCGATGGATCTGTGGTGTGGCTCGAAATCAACTTCAAGCAGGCGACAAAGCAGGACGACTCGGCACAGACCGAGTTTGTCGGCGTGCTTCGCGACGTGACGGAACGCAAGCAGATGGAGGATGAGCTGACCGTGCTCAACCGCCTCCTCACCCAGCTCGCCGCCACCGACGGACTGACCGGGCTGACCAACCGGCGCACCTTCGACGCCTTCCTGCGGCGCGAGTACGAGGCCTGCGAAGAAATTTCAGTGCTGCTGTTCGATATCGATCACTTCAAGGGCTACAACGACACCTACGGGCACCAGGCCGGTGACCGCTGCCTGCAGGCCGTCGCCAAGGTCATTGACGATGCGACCTCGAATACGCCGGGCCTTTCCGCACGCTATGGCGGCGAAGAATTCGCCGTCGTGCTGCCGAACACCTCGGAACAGGGCGCCATGAAGGTCGCCGAGGCGATCAGGCTGACGGTGCGGGCTTTGGGCCTCCCCCACACCACCGCCAGCCGCGGCTACGTCACCATCAGCGCCGGCGTTGCAACCCGAACCCGCTCGACGCTCGGCGAGGCCGCGCTGGTTGGAGAGGCGGACGCCGCCCTCTACGAAGCCAAGCGTTTCGGCCGGAACCGCAGCGTCGCCTTTTCGTCGCTGGAACTGCAATTTGTCGACACCGCATCGATCCAGCCCGATCCGCAGTCTTCGGCAGAAGAGCAACAGCGCCTTCAGCAATTTTCTGCCGATACGTGAGGCAATTCACACTCACAACCTCCCTGTTGCGCTATCCAGAGACTCGCCTTGGATGGGCGCGGAAGCATGGAGGTCGCAAATGACTGCTATCGCCCGAGCGCTGTCGCGCGCTTTTACCACCGCCGCCGAAGTCGAGGTCCTCAAGCAGCTCCTGCTGTTTTGCCTTGCCGGCCTGTTCGTGTCGGTGCTGATGATGACCTACGGTCTGGATCTGAGCCCGGGCCTTTTCTAGCCCAACCGGCTTCGAACACTATCGCGTCGCCGGCTGCCACGAGAGGTCATCCGACAACACATAGATCGTGATGGCCACGAGGCACATCACAACTCCGACCCAGAATACTGGTGAATGATGGATACGTCTCCAATCGCGTCCGGTGGCCGGCGGCTTCATTCGATCACCTCGTCCGTTGATGCACCCGCTATGTGCTCTGCTCTATCCTAGATCGTCGGCAGCACCGAGAAGGGCTCCCCTGCCTGCCGCAAATTCAGCGCGTCGGAATTTGCGTCTTCTTGCTGCACATTATCAACCCGCGCCATCGACGGCCCGCGCCGGCATGCCGCGATCATGGCCGCAACCACATCCGCAGGTCCCGCGAACAGCGCCTCGACGCCGCCATCCCGGCGGTTACGCACCCAACCTTCGAGGTCGCGGGAAATCGCCTCGTGTTCGACCCAGGCACGATAGCCGACGCCTTGGACGCGGCCCCGGATCGTGACCTGGCGGATAATGCTCATCTAGTTCTTGAGACCAAGAAAGTCGCCGCTGCGGATCTTCGTTTCGGCCTCGCGCGTTACCCGGTTCGTCAGCTCCGATGAAGCCAGACCTTTCAGATTCTTGGGTGAGGTGCCCTCGCGCAGGGCTTTCAGCGTCTCGTAGACGGCTTGGGTTGCGGCCGCGAACGGCGCGTGGCCCTGCAGCGCGATCCGGACACGCTGGCCGGCGAGATAATCGATCGCGGTCATTTCCTCCGGCGCGCCGCCGAGCACGATCGGCAGCCTGGTTGCAGCGGAAATCGCTTCCAGTTCGCCTCGGTTCTTGATGCCGGTGAAGAACAACGCGTCGACGCCTGTGGCCTCATACGCCTTCGCGCGCGCGATGGCGTCGTCGAGACCGGTGATCGATACGGCGCCGGTGCGGCCGATGATGACCAGCGAAGGATCGCTGCGGCCATCGAGCGCGGCCTTCATCTTGCCGACGCCCTCCTCGAGCGAAATCAGTTGCGTCTTCGCCTGCCCGAAGGCCTGCGGCAGCAACGTATCCTCGATCGTCAGACCGCCGGCGCCCGCCGCTTCCAATTCCTGCACGGTGCGGCGGACATTGAGCGCATTGCCATAGCCGTGATCGGCATCGACCAGCACCGGCAAACTTGCGGCACGCGACATCCGCCGCATCTGCTCGCAGAGCTCCGTCAGCGTGATCAGCGCAATGTCGGGATCGCCCAACACCGCCAGCGAGGCCACCGACCCGCCGAACATACCGACTTCGAAGCCGAGGTCTTCGGCGATGCGGATCGAGGTCGCGTCATAGACCGATCCCGGGCGCACGCAGGTTGATCCCTTGAGGATCGCACGCAGCGCTTCACGGCGCTTTCCAAAAGCCATTAGGAACTCCCCAGTTGTTTTTCGTCATTGCGAAGGCGGAAAGCGACGAAGCAATCCAGTTCTTTTTCCTTGTTCTGGATTGCTTCGCTGCGCTCGCAATGACGGAATGATGTTGTCTAAGCAAATTCCAGGATCAGCGCGTCGACCGCGAGCGTCGCGCCGGCGGCGGCGTGGATCTTCTTCACCGTGCCGTCGCGTTCGGCGCGCAGCACGTTCTGCATCTTCATCGCCTCGATCACGGCCAGCGTTTCGCCGGCCTTGACCTCCTGGCCTTCGCCGACGGCAATCGACACCACAAGCCCGGGCATCGGGCACAGCACTTTCTTGCCGGTATCGGCCGCCGACGTCACCGGCATCAGCCGCGCAGCGGCAGCCTCGCTTTCGGTAAAGACGTTGACCGGCACTTCAAAGCCCTGATGCGCAAGCCGGATGCCGTTCGGAATCGCGCGCACCTGCATCGCCACGAAATGGCCGTCGATCGTGCCCTGCCAAACCGGCTCGCCCGGCGTCCAGTTCGAGACAAGGTTATGCGGATTGCCGGGCAGACCATCCGATCCGATGAAGCGCACCACGATGCCGTCGGCCTCGCGCGCCACGTCGAGCGAAATTTCCTCGCGATCGAGCCACACCGCGCGGTGGCGTTCGCGTTGCACCAGGCGGCCATTCATCTGGCCGGAAATCTGCCGCTTGCGTTCGCCGAGCACATGGTCGATGGCGGCGCCCACCGCGGCCAGCCGCCGCGCGATCTCGCCTTCCGGCGGGCGCGCGGTAAAACCTTTCGGAAATTCTTCGGCGATGAAGCCGGTCGAAAGTTTTCCTTCGCGCCAGCGCGGATGGCTCATCAGCGCCGACAGGAACGGAATGTTGTGGCGGATGCCGTCGACGTAAAACGCATCGAGCGCCGTCGACTGCGCCTCGATCGCCGCCGCCCGCGACGGCGCATGCGTCACGAGCTTGGCGATCATCGGATCGTAATGGATCGATATCTCGCCGCCTTCCTGCACGCCGGTGTCGTTACGGATAGTGATGCCGTCGCGGCTTGCTTCGGCGGGCGGACGGTATTTCACCAGCCGGCCGATCGAGGGCAGGAAATTGCGGAACGGGTCTTCGGCATAGACGCGCGATTCCACCGCCCAGCCGGTCAGCGTGACGTCCTTCTGCATCAGCGCCAGCTTCTCACCGGCGGCGACGCGGATCATCTGCTCGACCAGGTCGATACCGGTGATCAATTCGGTGACGGGATGCTCTACCTGCAGGCGGGTATTCATCTCCAGGAAGTAGAAACTCTTGTCTTGCCCGGCGACGAATTCGACCGTGCCGGCGGAATCGTAATTCACGGCCTTCGCCAGCGAGACCGCCTGCTCGCCCATCTTGCGGCGGGTGGTCTCGTCGAGCAGCGGCGACGGCGCCTCCTCGATGACCTTCTGGTTACGGCGCTGGATCGAACATTCGCGCTCGCCGAGATAGATCACATTGCCATGCTTGTCGCCGAGCACCTGAATCTCGATATGGCGGGGGTCGACGATGAACTTTTCGATGAAGACGCGGTCGTCGCCGAACGACGACTTGGCTTCGGCCTTGGCGAGATTGAAACCTTCGGCCACTTCGGACTTTGAATGCGCGATCCGCATGCCCTTGCCGCCGCCGCCGGCAGAGGCCTTGATCATCACGGGATAGCCGATCTCGTCGGCGATCTTCACCGCGTGTTTTTCGTCCTCGATAACGCCGAGATGTCCCGGCACCGTCGAGACGTTCGCCTTTGCAGCCGCCTTCTTGGATTCGATCTTGTCGCCCATCGCAGCGATCGCGCCGGGGTTGGGACCGATGAAGACGATACCGGCGGCTTCGAGCGCGCGCGGAAAGGCTTCGCGCTCCGACAGAAAACCGTAGCCGGGATGCACCGCCTGCGCGCTGGTCTTGCGGCAGGCCTCGACGATCTTGTCGATCAGCAGATAGCTCTCGGCCGCGGCCGGCGGGCCGATCAGCACCGCATCATCGGCCATTTCGACATGCAGCGCATCGCGGTCGGCCTCGGAATACACGGCTACCGTCTCGATCCCCATGCGGCGCGCAGTCTTGATGACCCGGCAGGCGATCTCGCCGCGATTTGCGATCAGAATTCGTTTGAACATGTTCTTCTTGCTTGAGCTTTGGGCAGGATCCTCACCCGCAATGTGGCATGCGCCGACGCGGGTAACAAACCCGTCGTACAGCAAAAATCGAAGGAGGCAACGGTGTCGTACCGGCGCGTCGCGCGCCCCTTAAGGGCGGTTCAGCCGGAATAACTCTGAAACCGGCCCCGCGCATAGGCGTGGGAGACCGCCTTCATCAGCTCGGTGACCTCGGTCTCCAGATATTCGTTGGCCACGATCAGCGCGCGGATGGTCGATCGCATATCGCCGCCGCAGGCCGAGATCGCCTGATCCACCGCGGCTTCCAGCCCGTCGTCGTCACCCTCGGCGTTCGGCTGTGGGGAAGAGGACATGGCGTTATTCCTGGGAGATTTCTTGGGGTAGCGGCGGCGGCATATGTTCCTATTTTGTTCTCATCAAGTCAACTGCCGTTTTTGTGTTTTTCCGCGCATCCTCTAGAAAAGCGCACGCGGCATGAAATTCTTTTGAGTGAAAACAAATGCAGTCACGCGTTTCCCTGGTTGCGGCGCTGTTATTGATCGTTCTCGCCGTGAGCCCGTCTTGGGCCGCCTCCTCCACCGTCCGCGACGGCAGCACCCTGCAACTCGGCAACATGACGTACCGGCTCGACGGGATCGATGCTCCGCCGGTCGATCAACTCTGCATCGACGAGCACGCCGACAGTTGGACCTGCGGTATCGAGGCACGGGATCAACTGATCAAGCTGATCGGCGGCCGCCAGGTGCGTTGCGACGATCTAGGGATCGATCCCTCCTACAAGAAACGCCACCTCGGCGTTTGCAGGATAGAAGGCGATCCGACGAGCCTGAGCCAGTTGCTCGTTCGCCAGGGTTTTGCGCTGAATGTCGAAGCCTCCGCTACCGGGCGCTTCAAGGCGGACGAGGCTCGCGCCAAAGACGATCGCCAGGGGCTCTGGAAGGGCTGCTTCGTCGCACCGGCCGAGTTCCGGCATGGCCGCAAGGACGGCGCCCTTCTCGGGGGATCGTGCCCCGCCGACCGGGACCGCGAAATTCGTGCAGCGCTATTCCCGGAGAATTTCGTCATGCCGGCCGGCTGCAACATCAAGGGCAAGTACGCCGTCCGCGCCCGCGTCACCGGTAATATCGGCATCTACCACCTGCAGGCCTGCCGCTCTTATCCAGGGCTGACCGAGCCTGATCGCTGGTTCTGCTCCGAAGAGGACGCACAGGCAGCCGGGTTCCGCAGAGCCTATAATTGCCGGTCCGGCACCAAGAGCAAATGACAAGAGAGCAAATGAGACTGGAAAAGCTACGCGCTCCTGTGTGAGAGTGCCGCAAGAGGTTGCGGGCGCGTATGACTTCTTCCGATACGACAAACGTTTTGCCTGAGGCTGCGGCCGCCGAACGGCTGCGGCAACATCTGGAGGAAATTGCCCGCGAACGGGACAAGGCCCATCGCGCACTGCAGGAGCGCGAGGCGGAACTTGCCCGGATTCAGCGTATCGGGCGCGTCGGCGGTGTCGAAGTCGACTTCCGCGAAGGCTTCAAGAATAGCCGCTCACCCGAATACCTCATCATCCATGGTTTGCCGCCCGATGCGACGAATGAGTTGCACGAGGAGTGGGTCAACCGCATCCATCCGGAAGATCGCGAGCAGACGGTCAAGCATTTCCTCGGCGCGCTGACGGGTCGCAGCGAAGACTATCAAGCGACTTACCGGATCGTGCGGCCGAACGACGGGCAAACGCGATGGATCGACGTCATCGCGAAAATCGAGCGCGACAAAGACGGCCGCGCGCTGCGTCTGGTCGGCGCCCATATCGATGTTACCGACCGAATGCTGGCCCAGGAAATCCTGCGAGAGAGCGAGGAGCGCTTCCGGCTGATCGCTGACAGCGCACCCGTGCCGATCTGGGTCACCAAGCTCGACCGCACGCGCTCTTTCGCCAACCAGGCCTATCTCGATTTCCTCGGATTGCCGTTCGACGAGGCCATCGTGTTCGACTGGCGCAAGGCGCTGCATCCGGACGACCTGCAGCGTATCCTGCAGGAGCAGGTCGCAGGTGAATCCTCGCTCAAGCCGTTCGTGCTGGAGGCCCGGTACAAACGCGCCGACGGAGAATGGCGATGGCTGCGTTCGGAATCCCAGCCACGCTGGGACCCGACCGGCAAGCATATCGGCTTCATTGGCGTTGCCCACGACATCACCGCCGCCAAGCAAGCCGAGCACGATTTGCGCCGGCTGAACGAAATCCTCGAACTGCGGATCACCGAGCGAACCGCGCAACTGGAATCCAACGAAGCCCAGATGCGCGCCATATTCGAGACCAGCCATCAATACCAGGGGCTACTCGATTCGCATGGCGACGTCTTGCATGTGAACAAGACGGCCCTGTCGGGGATTCGCGCTGACGCCATCGACGTGATCGGCAAACCGTTCTGGGAAACTCCCTGGTTCAGCGGCACCGAGGGCATGCGCGATACGGTGCGCGAAGCCTTCACCGCGGTGATGAAGGGAGAAGAAGTCCAGATCGAGATGCAACTCCATCTGCCGATCGGCGAGCGTTATTTCGATTTTGCGATGCGTCCGCTGCGCAACCAGTATGGCGAAGTTATCGGCGCCGTTCCCGAGGCCGTCGATATCACCGAGCGCCGGCAGAACGAGGAGGCGCTACGTCAGTCGCAGAAGATGGAAGCCGTGGGTCAACTCACCGGCGGCGTGGCGCATGACTTCAACAATCTCCTGACCATCATCCTTTCCGCGACCGACTTCCTTCGCCGACATGATCTGCCGGAGGATCGCCGGCGCCGCTATATCGATGCGATTTCCCAAACCGTGGAACGGGCATCGAAACTGACCGCTCAATTGCTGGCGTTTGCCCGCCGGCAGCCACTCAAACCGCAGGTATTCAATATCGGCGTGCAAGTAGAAAGCGTGGCGCGGCTTATTCGTCCGCTGGTCGGCACTCGGATCAGGATCGAGGTCAATATCTCCGATATCAATTGCTTCGCAATTGCCGACATCGCGCAATTCGAGACCGCGCTGATCAATCTCGCCGTAAACGGCCGCGATGCCATGAACGAGGAAGGCCTGCTGACAATCACAGTCAAGAAAGTTCACGCCATCCCTGCCCTGCGCGCCCAGTCCGCGCGCAGCGGCGACTTCGTCGCCGTCGCCATTGCCGACACCGGCACCGGCATTGCGTCCAATCATATTGACGCAATCTTCGAGCCGTTCTTCACGACCAAGGAGGTCGGCAAAGGAACAGGCCTCGGCCTCAGCCAGGCGTTCGGCTTTGCCAAGCAATCCGGTGGCGACATCGAGGTCACCAGCACACCCGGACAGGGCGCGACTTTCACCATCTATGTGCCGCAGGCGGCCATGCCGGACAATGCGACGGAAGCCGCTGCCGCCAACAGCGAGCCCGCCGCCCCCGGACGCGGCTATCGTGTCCTTGTGGTCGAAGACAATGACGAAGTCGGACAGTTCTCCACCGCGTTGCTGGAGGATTTGGGATACACCGTTCGCCGGGCAGACAATGCCGGCGCGGCGCTTGCGATCCTCGCCGAGAACGAATTCTCTCCCGAGCTGGTGTTTTCCGATGTCATCATGCCCGGGATGAACGGTGTCGAACTGGCAGGCATCATTCGCGAGCGCTATCCCGACCTGCCCGTGGTGCTCACCAGCGGCTACAGCAATGTGCTGGCTGAAAATGCGCACCGCGGCTTCGAGCTCATTCAAAAGCCCTATTCGGTCGAGCAGCTGTCGCGAATTCTTCGGAAGGCAATTTCCAGACAACGATCGGCCGGCTCAAGGCCATAAGCACACTCATTCGATCAGGACCTCGACCACGCCCGCACTGATGATTCCGAGCGCGCGGGCAGCACTGGTCGAGACGTCGATGATCCGGCCGCGAATGAATGGTCCCCGATCGTTGACGCGGCAGTGGATGGTCTGGCTGCGGTAGGAGACCTTGACCATGGTACCGAACGGCCTGGTGCGGTGCGCGCATGTCATCTCGCCGGCCTTGCCTATGCCGCTGTAATAGGAAGCCTTTCCGGATTGCTTGCCGGATTCCGCATTTACCGCGGAGCTGCCCAATAGCAGCAGGGCCGCGCAAATTCCTGCAACTCTCATCGGTCGCCTGCAGTGCCCGGCCCGCAGGAGAACGCGTTGCTATGAAGAGAGTTCCAGTTTCCGCTGACCTTTACGCGGCCGGACGCAATGCCAGCAGCGAGCGGATCTCATGCGCCGGACGCGCGGCGCTGAACAGGTAGCCCTGCATCTGCGTGCAGCCGAGATTTTGCACGGTGTCACGCTGCTGCAAGGTCTCGACCCCTTCCGCAGTCGTGATCATGTCGCGGTCGGCGGCGATGCTGACCACCGCCCGGATGATCGAGGACGATGAGGAGTTGCGCACGACTTCCTTGACGAAACTGCGGTCGATCTTGATCTTGTCGAACGGAAAGCGCTGCAGATATTGCAGCGAGGAATAGCCCGTCCCGAAATCGTCCAGCGCAATGTGGACCCCGAGCGCACGGAGCTGGTTCAGTGCCACCAGCGCTGCGTCGTCATCCGCGATCAGCACGGCTTCCGTGATCTCGAGCTCCAGCCGGCGCGGATCAAGCCCGGTCTCGGCGAGCGCGGCTGCGACCTTCAGCGACAGCGTTTGCGATTTGAACTGGACCGGCGAAACGTTGACGGCAATGCGCACGTCGGCCGGCCATGTGGTCGCTTCGGCGCATGCGGTCCGCAACACCCACTGACCGATCTCCTCGATCAGGCCGGTTTCCTCGGCAACCGGAATAAAGTCGGCCGGCGAGATCATGCCGCGCACCGGATGCCGCCAGCGCAATAGCGCTTCGCAACCGGTGACTTCGTCGCTGTGCAGGTCGACCAGCGGCTGGTAATGGATTTCAAATCCGCCGTCGACCAGCGCCGCCCGCAAATCGCTCTCGAGCTCGCGGCGAAGGTTGGCCTGCCGTTCCATCGCCGGTTCGAAGAACCGGTAGGTCCGGCGCCCCGCGGCCTTGGCGGCATACATCGCAAGATCCGCGCTCTTCAACAAACCGAAAAGATCGGAGCCATGGCGCGGAGCGATCGCGATACCGATGCTGGCGTCGCTGGAGAGCCGGTGCCCGTTGCAGTCGAACGGCGTTCGCAGCGCTTGGTAAATCCGGGTGACGAGTGCGCTGACATCGTCATCGCAGGTGACGGCGTGCTGCACGATGGCGAATTCATCGCCGCCGAGGCGAGCGATGAAGTCGTCGGGCCCGACCGACTGACGCAGCCGCTCCGAGACGCCCTTGAGGAATTCATCGCCGATCAGATGCCCGAGGGAATCGTTGATCTGCTTGAACTCGTCGATATCGATGTAGAGGATCGCGAATTGAATGTCGGCGGACTGCGCCAGCAGTGTCTCTGCGTGCCGCTGGAACAGCGTCCGGTTCGGCAGGTTGGTCAGCGCATCGTAGTGCGCGAGATGCTCGATCGTGGCTTCGACACGACGCCGCTCGGTCACGTCTTCCAGCGTCGTGGCCCAGCCGCCGTCGGGCGAGCGCTTGTAAACCAGCCGGATCGTGCGTCCGTCGGGCGTCGTCGTCACGATGTCCTGAACGCCGTTGCCGGCCGGATCGAGGAACTTCGCGCAATAGGCGTCGACGTCACCGACGAAGGAGCCGAGCTGCTGGCGATGCAGGATGAGGTCGCGCAGGTGACAGCCGGGTTTGACGATTTCGGGCGAAACGCCGAACATGTCGATATATTGCTGGTTGCAGATGACGAGGCGGCCCGACGAATCGAACAACAGGAGCCCTTGGGTCATGTTGTTGATGGCGGTGTCGAGGTACTGGGTCTTCTCCTCCAGCCTGTGCTGCGCGGCGGCGTGCTGTCGCCGCAACTGACGCACGATCAGGTAGATCATGAAAACGACGACGACGATCGCCAAAGCCGCGGCGCAGAACTGCAGCTTGGTCTGCGCGCGCCAATCGGCGAGTGCAGTCTCCGTCTTGGTGGTCGCGACGATCAGGATCGGAAAGTTCGCCAGCGGCCTGACTGCACCGACCCTGTCCTCTCCCTGCAACGTGGTCGTGAAACGCCCGGATACATTGCCGTCCAGCGCCAAAGCGCGCTGAAACGCCGGCGAACGGGCGACGCTTTTGCCGATGATCTTGTCGTCCCTGGGATAGCGCGCGATGATGGTGCCGTCGCGGTGGATCATCGAAATTGCGGTGTCGCCGTTCAGCGCCACCGACTTCACGAAGTCCTCGAAATGGCTGGGCTCCACGCCGCGGCTCGCAAAGCCGATGATCTCGCCGTTGCGGCCGGTGATCTTGCGGGCGAAGACCGTGGTCCAGATTTTCGTGACCTTGCTCACGACCGGCTCGACGATCAGCTCCGGCGTCGGCCTTCCCGAGGTGAACTCCTGGAAATAGCGCCGGTCCGCAATACTTGCGTCCGGCACCGGCCACATCTCGGAAGAATTGATCAGCCAGCCCTGGGCGTTGAACAGGTTCAAGCCGCCGACATGCGGCAGCGCTGCAAGCCTGACGCGCAGCATCTCGTGCGCGCTCAATGTCGACATCTTCTTTTCAAATTCGTCGGCGGTATCGACCATGTCGGCCCGCATATAGGCGACGACATCGTCGTGAACATGCTGCAGGTCGCCCAATTGCTGGTCGAAATGCCGCGACAACAGCAGCGCGCTGTTGTTGAGTTCGCGCTCGGCGACCTCCAGCGTGCGCTCGCGGAATTGCAGGGCGAAATAGCCGGTACCCAGCATGATCGCCATCACGAGTCCGGCGGCGGAAATGATCAGCCACTGGATCGCGCCCAGTCGCATCCCCGACGGCACGCCGGCGACCGATCGCCGCAAGCTTCCCGCGCCGACGCTATCCGATGAACTGGCCTGCATTTTTCCTGTCCCCACAGGTGCTTATTGTACGCGGGCACATTCCAAGAGGGCGTTAGCAAAGGGAGTTATCGCGAAGTTAAAACACCAAAGCGTTTTCGGGCGAAGTGGGAACCGGTTCGCGTAGAGAAAAACGCGTCAAAACCAAAGGGAGGGAAGCCCGGCTCTGCTTTGGTCACCACCGCAAGGCACGGGCAGAAAATTCAGGCGATTTCTGCCAGCTCCGCGTCCTTCAAGCTGCATTCGATCAAGGCACCCTCGATCGTGAACTTTGAAAACGGCGACAGCGGCGTCGAGGCTTGCAGCGCCGCGAAGAATTGTGAATCGCCGGGACTCTTCAGGAAGAAGCGGATGTGGCCGGCCGACAGCGTGTCCTTTGACAGCCATACGATGCCGGAAAAAAGCGCCACCAGCATCTGGGCGTATTGGCCACCGTCCGCCAGCCCGAGTTCGTAAACCGGAGACACGACGACGAAGCGCGCGCGCAGCATGGGGGTCGGAAATTTGCTCATCATCAGGCGGCTGACCTGGCAGGCCGCGTGAATCCGCTCGCCGTCGGAAAGGCAGTACAGGGACGGATTCTCGCCATCCCTGGTGAGCGCGTCAAAGGCCGTAAAGCTTCCCATCGAAAACGTGGAAAAGTCCTCGCCGACGCCTTCAGCATCCTTCTTCCATTGGGCCTTGATCGAACGCCAGGACTTGTCAGGGTCCCTCATCGGCAACAAGCGCATGATTAACCGGGGGTTAATACGGGAAGTATTCACGGACATGTTATAGAGGGCGACTAAACATTTGCTTACGCCGATACCGGGCGCCCCAATATTGGCTGCGGTTCTGCAATTCCTTGTCTGCGCGCGCGCTCATTCAGATTGGCGTGGGCCGCCACCGCTTGGAGAGCCAACAGCCCTTGATCGGACGGGCTTTTGTTGGTCTGGTGCGACCAGACATTGCTCGCGCACAATCTTGTTTGCGACGCCGTTTTGCGCGTACCAATGGCTTCTCGCCAGGCTCCGACCTCAAAGCTGAATGAACGATTTCACGCAATCAATCGCGACGGCATTTACGCTGATCGCCCGCTTCGATTCCGAACTCGTCGGTATCGTCTGGCTATCGCTGCGCGTCAGCCTGTCGGCGAGCATCATCGCTCTCGCGATCGGCGCGCCGCTCGGCGTGTGGCTTGCAATCAGCCGATTTCACGGACGACGGGCACTGATCATACTTGCCAATGCGCTGCTCGGCCTGCCGCCGGTCGTGGCGGGGCTTGCGATCTATCTCCTGCTGTCCCGATCGGGGCCGCTCGGCTTTGCCGGATTGTTGTTCACGCCAACCGCGATGATCATCGCGCAGGTGATCCTCACCACGCCGATCGTCGTGGCGTTGGTGCATCGCCCGGCTTCGCTGCTGTGGGCCGAATATGCCGATCTCGCCCGGACCGACGGGCTGTCGCCACTGCGCAGCATGATGTTGCTGATTTCGCTTGGGCGCGCTTCGCTGCTGACCGCCTTCCTCGCCGCCTTCGGCCGCGCCATTGCCGAAGTCGGCGCGATCATCATCGTCGGCGGCAATATTCGCGGCTATACGCGAACGATGACCACCACGATCGCGCTCGAAACCAGCAAGGGCGAATTGTCGCTCGCGCTTGGACTGGGGCTGATCCTGGTGTCGCTGAGCGTGACCGTCAGTACGGTGGCGTTCCTGCTAGTGGGACGCGTTGGGGAAAAATAGCTGTTCGCCGCCGACCTTGTAGTCGGCGATCGTCTTCTGCCCGTCGGGCGAGATCAGCCAGTCGATGAACGCCTGTCCGTCCTTCACCTTGACGCTGGCATGTTTGGCCGGATTGACCAGCATGACGCCATACTGGTTGAACAGCCGCCGGTCGCCCTCCGTCAGAACCGTCAGCTCGCCGCGGTTCTTGAACGACAGCCAGGTGCCGCGGTCCGAAAGCAGGTAGGCGTTGGATGACGACGCCATGTTGAGGGCTGCGCCCATGCCCTGCCCGATCTCGCGATACCAGTCGCCTTTCGATGCAGCGAGATCGACGCCCGCCTCTTTCCACAGCCGCAGTTCCGCCTCATGGGTACCGGAGCGATCGCCGCGCGAGACGAAGGCGGCCTTTGCCGCGGCTATCTTTCGCAAGGAATCGGCAACGTCTTTTCCTCCGGCAATATGCGCCGGATCGGCCTTCGGCCCGATCACCACGAAATCATTGTACATCACGTCGTATCGTTTCACTCCGAATCCCTCGGCAAGAAACTTCTCTTCCGCCACCTTGTCGTGCACGAACACGACGTCGGCGTCGCCCCGCCGTCCGATGTCGAGCGCCTGCCCGGTGCCGACGGCAACGACCTTGACGCCGATCCCGCTCGCCGAGGTGAAGCGCGGCAGCAGATAGCCGAACAGCCCCGACTGTTCCGTCGACGTCGTCGATGCCACGGTGATCGAGCGCTCTTGCGCGAACGCACTGCCAAACAATACGAGGCTCGCAACAAGCGTAAGCAGACGTTTCATCTTCACTCCTCCGACCGGCGAATAGAAAGCACTACAGCATTCAAGCCCACGTCGAAAGTCACCGCGCCGGTATTAGGAACCATCCGGCACGGTCGAGGTTCTTATCTCGGCGCCTTTCCGCACCGCCAAACCAAGCCCCGGCGAATGCCCCCTGTGGCGGGTAGCGCTATCTCGCCGTGTCGCCGATCGGCACGTTGCGGCCCAGGTCGTCAAAAATACTGCAATCGGTGGCGACGCCGCCGGCGCAGGTCGACGTACACGTAGACACCAGCGCGGCGATCGATTTCTCGAGCGCCTTGAGCTCGGCAAGCTTGAGCTGGACGGCCTCGAGATGCCGTTCAGCGAGATCACGTGCCTCGATACAGGGGGCGTTACGATCTTTCATGAGCGACAACAGCGCCCGCACCTCGTCGATGCCGAAACCGAATTCGCGGCACCGGCGAACGAATGTGAGGCGACGGACGTCCTCATTGTCATAGGTCCTTTGACCGCCGCTTTGCCGGATCGCCGGCCGCAGCAGACCAATCTGTTCGTAGTACCGGATGGTCGGAACGCTCGTTCCGGCGATTTCGGCCAATAGTCCGATGCGCATCGCTTTTTCCGCTTGAACCTCAAGTGGCTTTAGGGGGTATCCGCTGATCCCAGTGAGAACAACCCTCGGAGCTTCACATGGACGTTACGCACACCCCGGTCGCCTGCCGTCTTCCCTCCAACGATAATCCCGGTTGCGGGTGCCGGCCCGCGAAGGGCAGCCGCGCGGCGAAGGCCGCCATAGTCGCGGTAGGCACCGCGGCCGCTTGCACAGCGTGCTGCGTCCTGCCGTTCACGCTGCCCGCGGTCATTCTCGCCAATGTCGGGAGTATCATCACGCTCGTCGATCACGCCCATGGATGGATGACATGGCTTGCGGTCGTTGCAGTAGCCGGCGCGTGGGTCTGGATTGGACGGCAGGCCATCCGCACGCGAATAAAGCCAGCGGCATCGACACTGTCTATGATGGTCATCGCGACCGTCGTGATGACGCTTGCCGCCTCATGGCCCTTGCTCAAGCCCACGGTGTTCCACACGCTTGGCATCGCCAAGAAGACCTCATCGAAGACGTGACGAACTGCCAAAAACGGGTACAACAGCGAAAACCTGGACAATAGCTGATGGATGCACTGACCGCCTTCGGGCTGTTCGCCGTCACGGCGATGCTGATTTGCTACGCGGCCGAGGACCGGAGCGCATGGTTCATCCTGGCGTTCGCCGCGGCTTGCGCGCTTGGTTCGATATACGGCTTCCTGCAAGGCGCGTGGCCGTTCGGGCTGGTTGAGGCGATCTGGTCGATCGTCGCGATCCGCCGCTGGCAGCGCGTGGGAACGATCCGGCATAGCTGAAATTCTTAGATCGGCGCCTTCCCGCACCGCCAAACCAAGCCGCGGTGAATGCCCCTTGAACGGCGCTGCGGGGCTATTTTGTATCGTTGAGAGAAAGGCGGACGATGGCGCTTTTCCGGGTACGGCCGACTAAGGGAGGTGGCTTGGCGGCCACCTCCCTTTCGGTGTCTGGCTTCAGTTCTTCACGTTCTTCTTCCCCGGGGGATCACCGCCTTTATCGACCCGGCTAACATGCTGCGCGCGCTCCTTATCGCGCGGTTGTTCCTGCCCGCGTTCATCGCGCACTATGCCCTGATCTTTCCCGTGTGCGGGACGCGGCTCCGGTTTCGGCATGCCCTTTTGGCCGCCATGCTTGCCGCCCTGATCCTGGGCACCTTCCAGATCGTTTTCTTTCGGCATCGTGTGTGACCTCGTTTTTCCGCTCGGCAATGGCTCGTCAATTCCTGCTTCCGCCTTGCGGGACTGCTCCTTGCCTTCCTCGACCAGTTGGTCATCGCCGATCATTTGCCCGATGACCTGCATCGTCTGTGCCTCGGCTTTTTCCTTGAATTTGCTCATGGGGGCCTCCTTCGGAGGAAAACGGCGTCAGGCCGCAATGTTTCCCGCCGAACGCCCTGCCATGATCGACTTTTTACCGGCGCCCCCCGGTTAATTCCGGTTCCCCGGCTCTTGAGCAGGCCGTGAGCGAATGTAACAATTCTGTCGCAGAGCAAAACTAAACGGGGGCAACGGCGGATCGCCGGATTGCTTCTTATTGGGGGAGAACCTGATGCGCCGCACAGTCGTGTTGCTGTCCGCAAGCCTGATCACACTGACCGCCAGCGTTGCGTCGGCGCAAAACGCCACACCGCGCAACCTGATCCTGTTCGTGCCGGACGGCTTGCGCGGGCGCATCGTGACGCCGCAGACCGCGCCTGCGATGGCCGAGGTCCGCGACAAGGGCGTCAATTTCAAGAATTCGCATTCGCTGTTTCCGACCTTCACCACTCGCCAACGCTTCGGCGATGGCTACCGGCCATTATCTCGGCGACACCGGCGACTTCAGCAACACGATCTACACCGGCTATCCTCGTTGCCCACGCCAACGATACCGTCACGCCGTTTCTCGAGGTCAATCCGGTCATCGTCGATGTCGATGAGCATTTCGGCGGCGACTATCTGAACGAAGAAACCATTCTGAAGATGGCGCGCGAGAAGGGATACAGCACCGCGGCCATCGGCAAGCTCGGCCCTACCCTGATCTTCGACCATACAGACAAGATCGGCGCTGCGGGCCTGCACTCGATCGTGATCGACGACGCGACTGGCGGAAAAAACGGCGTGCCGCTATCGGACGAAATGAAGGACGCGCTGACCAAAGCCAATCTTCCGCTGGCGACGCCCGCCCGTGGCGACAACGGCAAGGCCGGCGATGCCAAGACGCCGGGCACCACGGTCGCCAATGTCGCACAACAGGCTTACATGGCCGACGTCGCGTCCAAGGTCGTGCTGCCGATGTTCAAGGCGCGCAACAAGCCGTTCGTGCTGGTATTCTGGTCGCGCGATCCGGATGGCAGCCAGCACAATACGGGCGACAGCCTCAACGCCATCACGCCCGGGATCAACGGACCGACCTCGATGGCCGGCATCAAGAACGCCGACAACAATTTGGCGCAACTTCGCAAGACGCTCGACGATCTCGGCCTCACCGCTTCGACCAACATCATGATCTCTTCCGATCACGGCTTCTCGACGATCTCCAAGGAAAGCAAGACCAGCCCGTCAGCGAAGATCTCCTACGAGGACACGCCAAAGGATTTCTTGCCCATGGGCTTCCTTGCAATCGATCTGGCGAAGGCACTGAACCTGCCGCTGTTCGACCCCAACGACAAGAACGCACGCGTCGCCGATAATGCTCATCCCAAGGCCGGCAACGGTCTGCTCGGGAATGATCCCGCAAAGCCCGACATAGTAGTCGCCACCAATGGCGGTTCGGACCTGATCTATATTCCCAGCAAGGAACGAAAGCTCGCTGGCCGCACCGTCAAGGCGCTCCTGGAACAGGATTATGTCAGCGGCATCTTCGTCGATGACGAGTTTGGACGTTTCCCCGGCACGCTGCCGATGTCGCAACTCGGCCTTAAGGGCAAGGCGGTGACGCCGCATCCGTCGATCGTGGTCAATTTCCGCTCCTGGTCGTCGGGTTGCGAGGAGCCAACCAATTGTTCGGTCCAGGTCGCCGACACCGTGCTGCGCCAGGGCCAGGGCATGCATGGCAGCTTCAGCCGCGGCGATACCATGAATTTCATGGCGGCAATCGGGCCCGACTTCAAATCGGGTTATGTCGACGCCCTGCCCGTCAGCAATGCCGATGTCGGCGCCACCGCGGCCAAGATCATGGAGCTCACGCAAAAGCCCAGGGGACCTCTAATCGGCCGGGTCATGACCGAGGCCATGCCCAACGGCGCGACACCGCAAGCCTATGCCGGCAATGTAAAGTCAAAGCCGGCGGCAAACGGCCTGCGTACCGTGCTGAACTTCCAACGCGTTGGCTGCCCAGCGCTATTTCGACACCGCGGGATTCCGGGGCCGCACACTTGGGCTCGATGCGGAAGGCAAACAGAAGACAGCGGGGAAGTAGCGAACTCTCGATTCTTCACCTCTCCCGCTTACGAGGGAAGTCGATGCGCTCGGCAGCGCAATTGCGCATCAGAGCGCGGCGGTTGGGGGAAACTCTGTCCACGAACTCCAGCATCCGTTATGCGGAAGCACCCCCACCCCGCCCTCCCCCGCAAGCGGGAGAGGGAGGACGAACACTGACCTTGTGTCGCATCCCACTTCGAGCCCGACGGGCAAATCACCAAAAACCTGTCCATCCCTTCGCGCAAAAACTATTCCGCTTTCCCCGTCGGGCAAATCAGCGCTACCAGCTCGCGCCGTCTCACCCGATGAGAGGGGCGGCTCGCGATCGTCACGAACGTGCGGTGGGATGCGGTGGACGCGAGAGCTACGACTGACGAGCGTGGCTTGAGCGGACGGCGAAGTCGTGTGGTCCTGACACCCCGACGCTGGCGTCAAGTTCGTGGGAAGCCAACGCTTCTCAGGGGCGACGGTGACAACAAAGCCCGGTCACCGGGGAGAGCACGAAGTAAGCCGTAAACCATCGCGCGGGGAAGGCCGGAGTGTTTCCGCTGAACCTGTATGCTCGTGTGCGTTTTCTTGATGCACATTTTGCGCACGAGACCGCGGGTGCAGCGCGCACCCGGCCTTCCCTGCGCCCTCTTTTTTCTGGGCGAAACGGCTTGCACAACTCGGGCACATTGTGCCGCGGGAATGCGGAGTCACATTCAGTCGTCATCACTCCGCCTTGTGCGCAATTGCGCACTGAGGCGGGTGATCCAGTATTCCAGAGGCAGCAGTGATTGAACCGAAAGGCCGCAGCGTACTGGATACCCGCTTTCGCGGGTATGACGGCTTTGTGTTGGGCAAAACCGCCAAACAAAAACGGCGAGGAATGAACCCCGCCGCTTTCGAAAATCCTTCGTTGGAGATGACCTTACATCAACCCCAGATCAAGTACGTTCGGCAACTGGGCCAGCGGCAGCGCGGCGACGCCGAGCAGCGTCGCGACCATGGCCGCAAGGGTATGGTTGCTGCGGCGCTTGCCGCGCATCTGGCTGGAGATCCATTCCAGCACCTTTGTGTCGATGTTGACGGCCTGCGTCGGCGCCCAGCTCTTGATGTCGGTATCCGGCGACAACGCCACCGTGCGCGGCGGCACCGGCAGGCCCGACTCGGACGCCGCATGATGGGCGACCGCCTTCGCCAGCAGATCGTCGAAACGGCCATCGTCGCTGCGCTCGGCGGCAGCGTCGCTGATTTCGAACAGCGCCTCGGCTTCGGCGCGGCTCACCGGCTGATGCTCGACGGCGGACGCCGTCAGGATACGCGCGCACCAGGCGGCGTCATCGGCATCGAGCGCGCGGGAAAAATGGATGCGGCCCTTGGTTGTCGGGCCTTCGCCGGTGATCACACCGTCGCGGACAACAGTGAGGGCGTGGGCCGCGGTCTTGCGGCAGGATGGTTGGAGGACGCCGGCTTCGGCGGCCTTGGTATTAGGGGCAGACATAATTGCACTTCTCAATTTCTTCTCTGGTCCAGCATTTCCATGCGGGCGTAAACGACTGGTTAACGATTCGAAACTCGCATTCCCTGATTTTTAGATGGTTGCCAATTGGTCGCTGTGGCATCGGCCGCGGTTCATGGCGCCGGCAATCCGGGCCGGGCGTAATGCGGTGCATAAAAGGCAATATCGGGGCAATCCGGAGCGTTCCGGCCGGTGTGGTTTTTTCGTCGCAGGCGCGCGCTGGGAGCAAGAAAATGCTAGGAGTTCCCTGCCTGGCGGAAAGGTTCACCTTTTTGCGGCCGGTGGTTCACTTGCACGCCGCCAGTTCCTATATCGCTCAAGCCGAATTTCCCTGTAACTAGAATAACATGAGGTCGAAACATGGCACTCCAGATTGGCGCGATCGCCCCGGACTTCGAAGCCCAGACCACCGAGGGCAAGATCAAATTCCACGACTGGATCGGCAGCAGCTGGGCGCTGTTATTCTCGCATCCCAAGGATTTCACGCCGGTTTGCACCACCGAACTCGGCGCGCTGGCAAAGTTGAAGCCGGAATTCGACAAGCGCGGCGTCAAGCTGATGGGGCTGAGCGTCGATGCCGTCGATCGCCATTCGAAATGGTCAGAGGACATCAAGGAGACGCAAGGAGCTGCGCCGAACTACCCGATGATCGGCGACACCGACTACAATGTCTCCAAGCTGTACGACATGCTGCCGGCTTCCACTTCTGGCGATCCGCTGACGCGGACTCCCGCAGACAACCAGACCGTCCGCAACGTCTTCGTCATCGGGCCGGACAAGAAGATCAAGCTGGTGATGGTCTATCCGATGACGACGGGGCGTAACTTCCAGGAGATCCTGCGTTCGATCGACTCGCTGCAGATGACTGCGAAGCACCGCGTCGCGACGCCGGCCGACTGGAAACAGGGCGAAGATGTCATCATCGCGGGCTCCGTCACCGACGACGAAGCCAAGACGATCTATCCGCAGGGCTGGAAATCGCCGAAGCCATATATCCGGATCGTGCCGCAGCCCAAGTGACCGCCCAGGTGACGATCGAGAGATCGCCTCGAGATTCCCCGGTGCGCAATTGCGCACCTGGGGTCTAAGGTTCTGGGGTCTGGTGTCAGCGCGTATCGAGTCCGCGAGATCGGATTCAGATCCTACGCCGGTTGACCAGGAATACTGCCGCGGCGCAGGCCGCCATACCGGCGATGGCGATCGCATCGAGCCGCTCGCCGAACAGGAAATAGGCCATCAGCGAGGTCACTGCCGGCACCAGATAGAACAGGCTTGCCACCGAGGTCGCGGCCGAACGGCGGATCAGCCAGTACAACAGCCCGATCGATCCGATCGACAGCACCACCGCCAGCCAGGCGAGCGCGAGCACGAACTCGGTGGTCCAGTGCACCACATTGGTCTCGAACAGCCTCGCGGCACAACCGAAGAAAATTGCGACCGCGATGTATTGCACGAGATTGCCGGCGCGCCAGTCGATCGTATTGCAGTAGCGACGCTGGTAGAGGGTCCCCAAGGTGATGCTGACCAGCGACACGCCCGAGGCGAGCCAGCCCCAACCCGCCTCGCCGCTCATCGGCCGGTCGTGCAGGATCAGCACGACGCCGGCGAGCCCGACGAGTAACCCGGTCCATTGCAGCGGCGTGACACGCTCGCCGAGCCAGCGATTGGCCAACGTCGAGGTCAGGATCGGTTGCAGACCGGGAATGAGCGCCGAGAGCCCGGCCGGAATCGAATGCGCGATCGCTACCGCCGTGCCGCCGAGATAGAAGCCGTGCACCAGAAGGCCCGCGACGATACTGTGGCCAATGCCCGTCCGGTCCGGCCATTTCGGACGCGCGACCGCGGCGATGATTGCCATCAGTACGACCACCAAGGCCATGCGGATTGCGAGATAGGTGAAGGGCTCGGCATTGTGCAGCACATATTTGGTGCCGACAAAGCCGGTGCTCCAGAGCACGACGAAAATCGCCGGCGCCGCGCGCGCAGCAAGATTTTGGAGATCATAACTCATTTGCAGCCCTGAGTGCCCGATCATATGCTATGCGGCAAGGCCGATTGCGCGGGGTCCCTCGTGCGATATCACATAACGAAAACCCACGTATAAGAACACGTATAAAAACCCAAGACGTATAACGACAAGAGGAATGCCATGGATGTTCGCGCCGCCGTCGCCACCGCCGCGGGAAAGCCGCTGGAAATAACCACCGTGCAACTCGAGGGGCCGCGCGAGGGCGAGGTGATGGTCGAGATCAAGGCCACCGGCGTTTGCCACACCGACGAATTCACATTGTCGGGCGCTGACCCCGAAGGGTTGTTTCCGGCGATCCTCGGCCATGAGGGCGCGGGCGTGGTTGTCGATGTCGGTCGCGGCGTCACCAGTGTGAAAAAAGGCGATCACGTTATTCCGCTGTACACGCCGGAATGCCGGCAGTGCCCGTCCTGCCTTTCGCGCAAGACCAATCTCTGCACCGCGATCCGCGCTACCCAAGGCCAGGGCTTGATGCCCGACGGCACCTCGCGTTTTTCGCTCGGCGGCAAACCCATCCACCACTACATGGGCACATCGACCTTTGCGAATTACACCGTGCTGCCGGAGATCGCGGTCGCGAAAATTCGCGAGGACGCGCCGTTCGACAAGGTCTGCTACATCGGCTGCGGCGTCACGACAGGAATCGGCGCGGTCATCAACACCGCAAAGGTCGAGCAAGGCGCCAAGGCGATCGTGTTCGGGCTTGGCGGTATCGGGCTCAACGTGTTGCAAGGCCTGAGGCTCGCCGGCGCCGACATGATCATCGGCGTCGATATCAACAACGACCGCAAGGCATGGGGCGAGCGTTTTGGCATGACGCACTTCGTCAACCCCAAAGACGTCGGCAAGGATCTCGTCCCTCACCTCGTCAACATGACGAAATCCGGCGCGGACCAGATCGGCGGCGCCGATTATACCTTCGACTGCACCGGCAATGTCACGGTCATGCGGCAGGCGCTGGAGGCGTGCCATCGCGGCTGGGGTCAATCGATCGTCATCGGTGTAGCGCCAGCCGGCGCCGAGATTTCAACGCGGCCATTTCAGCTCGTGACGGGGCGGGTCTGGAAGGGCACCGCGTTTGGCGGCGCCAGAGGACGTACCGACGTGCCGAAGATCGTCGACTGGTACATGCAGGGCAAGATTCAGATCGACCCGATGATCACGCATGTGATGCCGCTTAACGAGATCAACAACGCGTTCGACCTGATGAAGCGCGGGGAATCGATCCGCGGCGTGGTGACGTTTTAGATGATGCCTCAGCAATGACAGCGAAAGGCGCCTACCACTCTTCCGGGCAGGGATCGACGATCTTCCAGAGTTCGTTGCCGTTCTTGATCTTCTTCATCTCGGTAGTGAGCCCGCCATTGCGGCGGATCCAGTCCTTCACGGTGTCCGGATAATAGGACATCAGATCGTTCGTCCCGTCCGAACTCGTGACCTTGATGCCGAAGGTAAAGGCCTTATCGTAATAGGCTTGGTGGAAGCCGAGGCTGGCCTTCGGTGTCACGCAGATCCTGTTCATCGGCACGATGCCGAACACCAGTGTGCAGGCCGAATTGCAGATGCCGTCGATGATCACCCGCTCCTTGCGCTCGCGGATGCGTTTGTACTTGGCCTTGTATTCCTCGACATAGCCGCCATGGTCGCGCGTAATGTGCAGATCGGCGCGCGCCGGGCTCGCGACCAGGACCGAGAGGGACAGCAGGACTAGAGACGTGATGCGCATGGATCGATCGGGAACCAGGTAGCCTTACCGGGCCACGGAAAAACCGGCCCGAGGGCGGACCAAGCCTCAGAACTCTGGCGGGACTGTGTTGGGATTTCGTTAAGCATGCCCAATGGGCTAAAAATCGGCGCCCTGTGGCCGATTTCCCGCAGCTTTTCACGCTATTCCGGTTAAAATGACGCCCAAATCGGCCGAAATTAGCTATCCTGAGTGAGATTTTGGGGAGTATCGACATGACCAAAGCAAGATTCCTAGCTGCCGCCCTCCTGACTGCGGCGACCCTGGCGCCAAGCCTGGCCGACGCGCGCCACTACCGGCACCACCGCTATCACTGGCCCCTGCCCTACCAGATCAGCTACCTCCACAATTACGGGCCAGGTCTCCAGCCCGGCACCTTTGCCTATTATGACGGCCCCGCGACCAATCACTGCGCCCGGGGCTCGGCCGCCTATATCGGCCAGGACCGCCGCCGACATCCCTGCTTCTGACGTCCGCTAGCCCTGCTCCGCCAAGTCTGATAATCGGCGAGGCACAGGCGCTCGTAGCTCAGCTGGATAGAGCATCGGATTTCGATTCCGAGGGTCGGGAGTTCGAATCTCTCCGAGCGCGCCATTTTCATCTTAGTATGCGGCCGATCAGACAAAACCACCCATTCGAGAGCAAATTCACATGAGAAAGATGATCCTGGCGCTGGCGATCCTGTATCCGGCCGCAGCCTTTGCCCAAGGAACCACCGCCCCGGCCCCCGCCGGCGACACGCCGTCGGTCGGCGGCAAGCCACTGGTCGTCGTCGGCTCCAAGAAGCCAGCCGGGAAGAAGAAGTCCGAAACTCCGGAAAAGCCTCAATCCGTCGCGCAAAAGCTGCAGGCGTGCCAGGAGATCGACGACGCGACCAAGGAACGGCTGACCTGCTACGATGCCATCTTTGCGCCGCAGCCAAAGCCGAAACCGGCAGCCGCGAAGGGCGTCAATGACTGTCGTTTCCTGAAAGAAGAGGACGAGCGGCTGACCTGCTACAACGGTTTTGCCGACAAGATTCCGAAGCTGCCGCGTTAAGTTTGAAGCCCGGTCGTCAGGCGTGGCGGCTTACCAGGTGCTGTTCCAGGTCGGGCCGCCGAAAAAGCCAAAGCGCGGCTGCTGCTGCGCATAGCGCAAAGGCTGGGAGGGCTTGCTCTTCGCGATTTTACGTTTGTGTTGAACCTGCGGTTCAAGCTTCTTCGCTTCCGCCGGAACGAACTGGGCAAAAGTCTCGCGCACTCGGGCCTGCGCCGTGATATCGGCGACCCGTGCTGGCGGAGCAGCGGCGGCCTGGACGACGGTTGGCTTCGGGGGAACGATAGTGGGCAGGCTGGTGTCGTATACTACCCGTTCAGGCAATTTCTGGTCGGAACGAATGCGCACTACGGTCTTGTCGATCGAAGGAACCTGATTGCCCGCCATGTTGCTGGCCACCGCAGGTTGTTGCGGCGCGAAGGCATCAAACGCGAAGATCAGCGCGAGCAACACTCCGCCGACATACAGGAAATATCGCGCTACGGGCATTGGAACGCTCCCCCCGCGCCACGCGCGGTCATCGCCTAACTGGCGATATAGCGATTAGTTCCTGGGCCGCCACCAAGGTTCAACGGTGGCGATCACTTTTTCGAGGTTCGCAGGGTCAGATTCGGCTGGCGGTTACGAGCGAACATTTTGCCTTATTTGCATTGATGTTGACGAAACCGACCAGCATACGGGCGTAGGTCTTCCGGCTCTTCATGTTCACAGTGTCATTGATCACGCGTTTGCGATCCGTCAGATGGCTACCGTCCCTGCGCGTGAAGGCACAGAATATCTCGATGTCCTTGACGGCGTAGTCATTGCCGTTGCGCAGCGTCAACGTAACCAGGGCTTTCGAGCCAAGCCCACCCCTTCGCCACGACTGCGAGGAAATCTTCAGCCCGTCGACCGGTGGTTTTTCAGCTGCCGCCGCTTCCGAAGGCGACCCCGGCGGAGTGGCTTCCACAGGCACGGCTGGGTTCGTCAGCGTGGCCGTGGTTGGCGTAACCTCCTCATCCATCAAGGAAGCGTTCTGTGCGTAGATGACCTCAGGTGCTGATGCAGTCGATTGGCTTTCCGCATCACTCGGCTCGGGAAGCAGCATCCATGCCGTGCATCCGACGATCGCGATGGCAGGCAGCACAAGGAGCCGAGCTTGGGAGCCTCCAAATGACCATCCGGTGATCCGCATGACCACGCCCTCAACCGGCGGCCGAAGGGATTGGCGCGCCGCGCATAAAAAAAGCCCCACGGAGCGTTACGCCGTACGGCTTGTGTCACGACTGCCGCTGCACGGTTCCGCCGCTTACGCATCAATCACTGAGAGGCTGAATGGTTTCACACAAGCTCGACAATATTGCGGCGGGAGCTGGGCTTGAGGGGATGGAATTGCCGATGACCGGCCGCTAGATTGGCGCAATTCGCTGCCGCGATATCAACAACGAGATCAACAATAATCCTGGGGAGAAGAATATGCCGACCGTCACTTGGGACCATGTCCATTTGCGCAGTCCCGATCCCGAAGCGACCGCAGCCTGGCTGCAAGATATCCTGGGCGGCGAGATCGTCCGCGGTCCCGGCCGTATCGACGTCAAGCTCGGCGGCGCAAATGTGTTCATCGCACCGGTCACTACAGGTGACGGCGTCAACACTCCACCGGTGACGCCCTATCAAGGTCTCGATCATTTCGGACTGACCGTGAAGGACATCGACGCCGTTGCCGCCGAGATCAAGGCCAAGGGCGTCGAGTTCACGAAGCCGCCGACCACCATCCGGCCCGGCGTGCGCATCTGCTTCATCCGTGGACCGCAGGGCATCTCGATCGAGCTTCTGGAGCGCGACAAGAAGTACGCGTGACCCGGAACGCGCATGACCGCCGCAGCTACGACATGCTGCCCGGCATGAAGCAACGGATGGTCAATCCGCCATATCCGCGTATCGGCCACACCATGGTTCGGCCGACGCGGTTTGGCTCCGTGATGACCGCGTCCTCGGGCACGTCGAGCCATTCCCCTTCGAGCCGCACGCGATAATGGCCTTCCTTCGACTCCCAATCGACGTCGCTAACCGCCGAGCCGTCTGCGTCGGAACAGCAGGGGCCCTTGCCGCTTTTGAGACTGTCAAACCACTGCTTCAGCGGCGAGTTGGCATAGCGGCCGTCGGGATCACGGGCATGGCCGGGATAGGAAGCGAGCGGCAATAGCAACACCGCAAAACCGATCGCCAACGGCATTTTCACACGACCAGCAAAGAGGCGGCCGGCAGTTTCAGGGATGTTGTTTCCAGTGCATGGGCGCGGCACGCGGCCGCCGGATTTGATCCAGTTGCTCACCTGTCTCTCTTGCTCCTGCACCCACCGGCCGGTGCCAAAGAGAACTATGCATTTCGCAGGCCAACTTGATTCGCCTTCGTTCGCCGTCATTTGTGCGTCATGAACCACTGGCGATAATGGAACTTTGCGTTCGGTACCGGTGTGCTATTGGCCAACCTGACGCGTTGCGCCGGGTTCCATGCTTTGGCATAACTGGGCTACCGGCATCCGTGGGCGCGGACACCGGCAGTGGGACGTCATGAAAAACGGCTTGTATTCGATCCACGTCACCCTGCTCGACGGGCGCGTCGGCAAGGGCAGCGGCGTGATCCTGTTCCGGGATGGTCAAATCCTCGGCGGCGATGCCTATCTGTTTTACACCGGCAGCTACACGGTGAAGGGCGACACCTTCAAAGGCGAGGTGCTGGTGCAGCGTCACACTTCCAGTCCTGATGCCAACCCGCTGTTCGGCGGACCGACCCCGGTCGGCATCGGCGTGTCAGGCACGTTCACCGACACGCGGGCCACGATGAACGGAACCGCCCTGGTAGGTAAAGCCAGCCAGATTTTCGGCGCGACACTGCGCTTGCTGGCCGATACGAACTAGCCAGATCTTCTTGATATCCACTTCGCTTGAAAATGCTGTGGCTATTCCGCCGCCTGCTCAAGCGGGGCTGTGCGCGGCAGGATCATCTGGATCCGTGTGCCACCGCCCGGCGCGGAATCAAGATCGAGCCGCCCGCCGAGACGGTTGGTCACGATGCTGTAGACGATGTGCAGGCCGAGCCCGGTGCCGCCCTGATCGCGCCTTGTGGTGAAGAACGGATCGAACGCACGGCGACGAACGTCGAGGCTCATGCCGCATCCGTTGTCGGAAAAAATAACCTCGACATTGTCCTTGCCGGACTCGCGTACCTGGATCTCGACCGTGCCGGCCTTGCCGTCCGGAAACGCGTGTGCCACCGAATTGAGGAACAGATTGGTGAGCACCTGCCCGTAAGGACCGGGGTAGCTGTTCATCATCAGATTGGGCTGGCAATCGACGTTGAGCGTCAGATTGTGTTTGCGAAGACCCGGCCGCAGGCTCATCACCACCTGCTCAGTGAGATCGCCGAGGTCGAAGCTACGCTGGTCGGAATAGTTGCGGTCGGCGGCAACCTGCTTGAACGACTGGATCAGTTCGGCAGCGCGGTTGAGATTGGCGACGAGCTGCGAAGAGGCATCACGGCTGGTGTCGAGAAAATCGTTCAGGCTGGAGCGCCGCAGCTCGCCGCGCCCGACTTCCGCCGCGAACATCGCCGTCTTGCGTTCGAGTGCGGAGGCAACCGTCAGGCTTATGCCGACGGGGTTGTTGACCTCGTGCGCAACGCCCGCCACGAGCCGGCCTAAAGCCGCGAGTTTCTCCGCCTCGATCAGCGAGTTCTGCGTCTCGCGCAGATTGCGCAAGGCGGCTTCGGCGGCGTCCTTGGCCTTGCGCATCTCGAATTCGACGCGCTTGCGTTCGCCGATATCGAGCGCGACGGTCACGATGTTTTCGATCTCGCCGGCTGTGTCCAGAATAGGCAGCTTGTTGACCAGCCATTGCCGCATATTGCCGACGGAGTCCCTGTACTCCTCCTCGTAGAAGCCGAGCTCCCTGCCGGCGGCCAGCACGCGCTTGTCGTTCTCGTCGGTCTTTTCCGCACCGTAGCGCGACATCAGATCGGTCGTGGTGTGGCCGATCGCATCGCCGGGCTCAATGCCGAAAATGCCGGCCATGTAGCGATTCATCAGGACATAACGAAGCTGCTTATCCTTGACGTTGATCACTGCCGGCACGGTGTCGATCACCATTTGCAGCAAGCGGCGGCCTTCGGCGATCGCGTCTTCGGCGCGTTTCTGGTCGGTGATGTCGCGCACCGTTCCTTCGTAACGGACGATCTCGCCGGCCTCGTTACGCACGGCACTGGCACTGTCGGAGAGCCAGAGCACCGCGCCGTCGCGGGCGCGAACCTGATACTCGTATTCGCGGACCATGCCGTCGCGCAGCATCAACCGCCCATATTCCGCGCGCGCTTGCGGATCGACATAGACGGTGTAGGTGACATCACTGATGCCGTTGATCAGATCCAGCGGCGTCGCGTAACCCATGATCCGCGCCAGAGCCGGATTGGCGTTGAGCAGTGCGCCGCCCGGCGTCGTGACGTAAATTCCGTCGACCGAAGATTCGAACAGTTTGCGGTAGCTCTCTTCGGCGAGCCGCTGTTCGGCAAGTGCGCGGACGGCCGCCTCGCGCGCTGCGTCGGCATCGACCAGCGTCTGGCGGAAAACTTCGGCGGCACGGGCGATATCGCCGATCTCGTTATCCACATCGGTCGCCGGGATCGAGGCGTTAGTCTCCCCGCCCGCCACCGCGCGGATCGATGTTGCGATCGACGCCAGCGGACGTACGGTGCGGCGAACCACCAGCGCCGCAGCAAACAGGCCGATCAGAACGCCGGCGGTGCCAAGCACGATACTCTGCCACTTCGCTTCCGTCAGGGTTCTGGCGAAATCGCGGGAGAGAATGTGACCGCGGCGGGAACTGACCTCACGCAACAATTCGGTGACGCGCTGGATCAGACGCCCCTCCGCACCGAGTACCTCCTTGTCGATGTCGGAAATCTGACGCTCGCGAACCGATATGGCGACGATAGCCTCGGCATAGCCGTCGACAGCCATGCGGAGCTTCGGGTCAGAAATCGTCATCGACCGCATGCTCTGCGCGGCCTGTTCGGCAGCGGAGGGATTATGCGCAAGCAACGCTGAAGCAATGCGGCTTTGCGTCTGCGACAGCGTCGAAGCGATCGCCGGATCGGCGCTTTCCGCCACGGCATTATCGAATTGCTCACGTAACGGCGGCAGCGCGACGATCATTTCCGCGCGGCGGTTGATCAGCGCAGAAATGCGCTCGATCCCGCTGCGGTAGGTCGACAGCCGCTCGGTGACGCCATCGATCATATCCTGCTGTTCGGGAGCTAGCTCCAGGCGGGTCTTCTTCAGAACCTCGCTGAGCGAAGTCGCGGCCTGCCCGACCTGGCCCGATTGGGTGCCGGGCTCAGTGACGAAATCGCGCGCCGCCAGCCGTAGTTCGTTCATGCGGCGGTCGATGTCTTCGGCGAGGTCACCAACGCTCTGGAGCCGCTGCAACTCGGCAAAGGTTGAATCGATATGGCGGATGGCGATCACGCTCGCGGTGGAGGTGATGATGATCACCGCAAGCACCAGCAGGAAGCTACCGAACGTCAGTTGGCCGATCGACAGCGAGAATGATCGCGTCATTGGCAATTTCGGCGGCAATTCAGTGGTCATGTTATTGAGGCCGTGCTCCAAACAGTCGTAATATACGATGTAATACGGGCTATGGGGAACATGCTGAAAACGATGAAGAAGCCGGCCAAATCTGCCGGATTAAGCGGTTTGGGACCCGCCCTTGGCGTTGTCTTGGGCATCGCGCTATCGGTGCTCGCTGCCACAACCCGGGATTCCGGTGCGGCGGAGGGCGACCGCGCGAACCGGATGGCGAACTTCGCGCGTCCCACCAGCGTACCGTTTCCATCCGACAATCCCTATTCGCCCGAGAAGGCCGAACTCGGGCGGAAGTTGTTTTTCGATCCCCTGATTTCGGCCTCCGGTACCATCTCGTGCGCAACCTGCCACCATCCGAGGCTCGCTTGGGCCGACGGCCTGCCCCGTGCGGTCGGCGAAGCGCGCACCCCCTTGCCGCTGCGCTCGCCAACTGTGCTGGGAGCCGCCTGGCTTGAGGGTTTTGGCTGGGACGGCAAGTTTCCGACGCTGGAAAGCGTGGCCTTCGCGCCGGTCAGCGCGGCCGCCAATCTAGGCCGCAGCGAGCAGGAACTGCTCCGCGACATCGCCCAAGATGCCATCTACCGCGCGGCTTTCGACCGGCTGTTTCCAGGCGAAGGCGTGTCGCGCTCAACCGTCGAGCGGGTGTTGGCGACCTATCAGCGGACCATCGTGCCAGCGCCAGCGCCGTTCGACCGCTGGATATCGGGCGATGAGGCCGCCATTTCCGACAACGCCAAACGCGGCTTCGACCTGTTCACCGGGCGGGCGGGATGCAGCGAATGCCACGCCACCTGGCGCTTCACCGACGATTCCTTCCGCGACATCGGGAGCGGCGGCGACAACGACCTCGGCCGCGGGCGGCTGTTCCCCAATTCGCAGGCGTTACAGCACGCCTTCAAGGTGCCGACGCTACGCGATGTCGCCAAGCGCGCGCCCTATATGCACGATGGCTCGCTGCCGACACTGGAAAGCGTGATCGCACTGTACGATCGCGGCGGCGTGGCGCGGCCAAGCCGGGATGTGCACATTCATCCGCTGCAGCTCAGCACGCAGGAGCGCGACGACCTCATTGCCTTCCTGCAGGCATTGACCGGCGACGCGGCGCGCGACACCGCTCCGATCATTCCCACTCGCTGACCTCAACCGTCATTTTCATCTGGGGGTGGATCGCGCAGCGGACGGTGTAGAGCCCCGGTTGCGAGAAAACGATATTGCGGCGCTCGCCGGGCGGGATGTCGCCAGTGTCCGCCTTGAACTGCGGCGTGTCGACGAAGGCGTGGTGGACGAATTTCTCGTCATTGGCGAATCGTACCACACTGCCCAGGCCTACGATTAGCCGTGACGGGACGAACAGCCGGTTGGATTGATGCACCTGGAACTCAGCGCCAATGGCGGCTCCGGACGCAAGGCCGAGGCAAATAACGACGATTGGAGTGCGCATCTCAAATTTCTTGTCATGGAATTGGTGTCTTCGGACCGCGACACACCGGGCGGCCGTGATTACCAGCATTGGAGCTGGATTGCGCACACAAAATCGTGCGGCTGTGGACTGCGCCTGGCGGGTCAATCCGCGGTGATGCCCGCCTCCTTGACGACCTTGGCCCACAGCGCGACGTCGGACTTGATGATGTCCGCAAATGTCTGCAGCGGCGCGCTCTTGGCCTCGCAGCCGGCCACATCGAGCTTCTGCTGAACGTCCGGCGTCGCCAATGCCGTCTCCAGTGCTTTGCTGATACGTTCGACGATCGGCTGCGGTGTACCCTGGGGCACCACGACGCCGAACCAGGGCGTCACCTGCGCCTCGGCGAATCCCTGTTCCGCCATGGTCGGTACGTCCGGGAAATATTTCGAGCGGCCATCGCTGATCGCGCCGATGATCCGGATCGAGCCGGTCTGCACCTGCGCCAGCGCCTGATTGGCAGACAGGAAGGTCGAGTTGATGAGACCGCTCGCAATATCCGGCACCATCTGCGGATAGCCGCGATAGCCGATGCCGGTGACGTCGATACCGGCCAGTCGTTTGAACAGTTCGAAGCCGAGATGCCCGGTCGAGCCCTTGCCGGGATGACTGTAATTCAGCGTGCCCGGCTTCGCCTTGGCGAGCGCAACATATTCGGCGACATTCTTCACCGGCAGTGTTGTGGGCACAATGAAGAAGTTCGGCGCGCGGCACACCTGTCCGACGGGAACGAAATCCCGGATCGGATCCCAGCGCAGCGAAGCGGTCAGCGCGGGGCTTGCGACGAAAAACGTCGTGACCAGCAGCCACGTGTAGCCGTCGGGCGCCGCGCGCGCGACTTCCTCCGCCGCGATCGAGCCATTGGCGCCGGATTTGGATTCGACGACGATCGAGCCCTTCCACTGCTCCTGCATATTCTGGCCGACGATGCGCGCAAACACATCGGCGACGCTGCCCGGCGAATAGGGAATGACAATGCGGATCGGACGGCTGGGGAAATTCTCCTGGGCCTGCGCGGCATCCGGCGCGGCGAGAATTGCCAACCACGCAATGACGATCACACCGATGAGCCGAAATCTCATGCTGAGTGTCCTGCCCTGCCATCGCCTGACGGTACCGAGGCCGCCGGGATCTGGCTGCAGGATGCCGATAATCGATGGCCGCAGCAAGGGTACGCGTTGCCGGCGAGGGAGGAAGGTTCACACCGCCTCCCCGACCGGCTTCGGCTTCCTTGCCGGGATCGTCATCGCGGCCACGCCGATCACGACACAGCCGAGCCCGATCCAGGCCGTCGTGCTCAGCCGCTCGCCAAGGAACAGCACGCCGAGTGCAACGCCGATCGGTACGCGCAGATAGGCCTGCGCGGTGGTACCGACCGAGCCCAAAGTCTGGATCAAGCGGAAGTAGATGACGAAGGCGAATGCGGTCGAGAAGACCGCCAGTCCCAGCAACGCCAGCATCGAATTCGTTGACGGCGCGAGCGTCCATGGCTGCTCCACCACAAGGCTGATGGGAATCAGGACCGCCGCGCCGCACAGCAGCGAGCCGGCCGCCGGCACGATCGGATCGAGCCCTTTGAAGCCGCGGCTGAAGATGGCCGCGCCAGCGTAGCAGGCCGCCGCAAGCACGGTGACGATCTGCGCCGTCAATTGCTCGCCGAGCCCTGTCAGCGCCTGCATTCCAACGATCAGGCAAATCCCCGCCATGCCAGCGACGACGCCGATCAGTTTTCTGGATGACAGCGCCTCGTGGCGCGTGATGGCGAGTGTCAGGAAAAACGTGAAGATCGGCGAGGTGGAATTGAGGATGGTGGCGAGCCCGGCATCGAGCGAACGTTCGCCCCAGGCGATCATGGTCCAGGGGATCACGCTGTTGAGACAGGCCTGAAACAGGAATCGCCGCCATGTCGCGGCATCCTTCGGCAGCTTCACGCCGCGCCAGCGCATGATGACAAGCAGCAGCAATCCGGCAATCAGCGTGCGCCCCGAGATCAGAGTGATCGGCGGAATGGTCGCGACCCCAACCCTGATAAAAGTGTAGGACGCCCCCCACAGCGTCGCCAGCACGAGCAGCAGCGTGAGCTCGAAGGCCATGTTGGGATGGTGCGGCTGGGCGTCTTGCATATTGGCGGTTCCGGTCTCGATTGCGATCGGACCGGAACCTACACGCTGGAACGACCAAATACTTCGTCACGTGTCGAAGTATACTAGCCGACCGAACCTACCTCGAACACATCGCCGTCGTATCCGGCTTCGAGCGGAATCCGGAGCTGACGGCCGCCATTGAGCCTGGTCATGACCGGCGTTACGGTGACAACTGATTTTCCGCGGCTGTCGTCCAGCGCGGCTTTCACGCTCGCCTGCTTGCCGAGCCGGATCAGATTGCGCGTGGTCGGGAACGGCAGCTTGAAGCGCCCGGTTTCGCCGCCTTCCAATGCCTCGCGCGGCGACACCCAGATCGAGTCGGTGGATTCCTTGCCGTCGTGGGCGCCAACCTGTTCGGGCGGCGCAGCGGCGAGGAAGAACCAGGTGTCGAAACGTTTGGGCATCCCTTCCGGCGTGATCCAGTGCGCATAGGGTACGAGTTCATCCAGCGCCAGCATCATGCCGTTGTCGGTCAAGACTTTCAGAAACGTGATCTTGCCGTCGCACAGATCGGCACGGCTGGCCGCCTCGATCTCCCCGGCCCGCTTGGCATCGACCAGCGCCGCCGATCCCTTCGGCCGAGCCAGCAGGATGCCACTTTCCTCAAAGGTTTCGCGGATCGCAGCAATACGAAAGCTCAAGGTGGCTTCATCGAATCCCTCGCCGCCGGAATACAGCGCAGAATTGGCGATGATCTCCTTGTCGCCCTTGTCGACGCTGCCGCCGGGAAACACCAGCGCGCCGGAATTGAAGTCGATCTCATAATGGCGGACCATCATGAAGACTTCGATTTCCGTTCGCGCCGCGTTGTCACGCAACAGCAGGATGGTGGATGCGGGACGCGGAGTAACAGCCTCGGCCATCTGATCAGCCCGCAGCGCTTGATTGCGGTTGCAGGTTGGCGCGCCGGTCGACGCGGGCCACCCGCGACAGCAAATAATCGACTTCAGCCTTAGCGGTTGCCGTGATGGTCGCGCCGGGCTTGCGCTGGGCGCTTGAAGCAATCACGCCGCGCTTCTGCAGCACGTATTTTCGCACCGCGAGGCCTGCGCCGGGTTGCTGCTCGTAACGGATCAGGGGCAGATGCGCGTCGAACAGATCGTGCGCGGCGTCGCGCTTGCCGGCCTTTTGCAGTTTGACGACGTCGATCAGCAATTCCGGGAAAGCGTAGCCGGTCATCGCGCCGTCGGCGCCGCGCTCCATTTCGAAATCGAGGAATAATCCGCCATTGCCGACGAGAATGGACATCGGCTTCAACGAGCCATCCTTCTGGAATCCTCGCAGCGCGGAGATCTTTTCCAACCCCGGCCAGTCCTCATGCTTGAGCATCACGCAGGATGGTGAATCCATCACGATCTTGCGGATCACCGCGGGTGTGAACACGACCGTCAGTGTCAGCGGATAGTCCTGCAGCACCCACGGAATGTCGCCGATCGCTTCCTGCGCCTGCTTGAAATAGCCTGTTATCTGGTCGTCGGTGCGCAGATGCGGCGGCGGTGCGATCATGACGCCCGCAGCGCCCGCGTCCATCGACGCCTTCGCCAGCGAGCGCATGGTGGCAAATCCGGGCGCCGAGACGCCGACGATGATCTGCATGTTCTTGGCGCGTTTGACGAAGCGAACCGCCACCTGCTCTGCTTCCGCAGCATCAAGCTTCGGCGCCTCACCCAGAATGCCAAGCACCGTGACGCCGTCGCAGCCGACTTCGGCGTAGAAATCGGTCAGCCGGTCGATCGATTTCTCGTCGATGCGACCGTCGTCGTGAAACGGTGTCGGCGCGATCGCAAAGGTGCCGGCGGCCTGGGGGGTGAGCTTCGTCATGTATTTCTCCATTCTCTTCTTTCGTCATTCCGGGATGCGCCGACAGGCGCAGGCCCGGAATCCATACTCTCGATCGTGGCTATGGATTCCGGGTTCACGCTGCGCGTGCCCCGGAATGACGGCCTATTTAAACCGCCGCGCCGACTTCTTGATCTCCTCCTCGGAGAAGAAGATTTCGTTGGCGTGGGTAACGATATCTTCGGCGTTCCATCCCGTGAATGGCGGCGTCCAGCCTTCCATTTCCATCATCCGCATTTCGCGGACGCCACGGGGCCCGGAAACGCCTAGCACCTTGCCGGTCTGGTCGCCCGACAAATCGCTGACCATGTATAGCACGGCCGGCGCGATGCCGTCCGGGCCCAAAGCCGCGCCAGGGTTCTCCTTGTAGCGTGGCAGGTCTGAGGTCATGCGGGTCAGTGCGCCCGGGGCCAACGTCCAGATCCGGATGTTGTATTTTCGGCCCTCGATCGCCAGGACGTTCGACAGTCCCCAGATACCACCCTTGGCGGCACCATAATTGGTCTGGCCGAAATTGCCGATCAGGCCTGACGTCGAAGACGTATTGACGATGACGCCGCCGCCGTTCTCGCGCATCCATTTGAACACCGGCTGGGTGCAGCAGAAGGTTCCCTTGAGGTGCACCCGGATGACCTTGTCCCAATTCGTTTCTTTCGCCTTTGCAAAGGTCTCGTCGAGCAGGATGCCGGCGTTGTTCACGAGGATATCGGCGCGGCCGAAATTCTTGATGGCGTCGTCGAACACGGATTGACCGCCGGCGATGGTCGAGATGTCGGAACCGTTAGCGACCGCACGGCCGCCCTCTTCCTTGATCGCGTTGACTACTTTTTGCGCCATCGAAACATCGGCACCGGAACCGTCGCGGGGCCCACCGAGATCGTTGACCACCACCGCCGCACCCTCGCGCGCGAACAGCTTGGCGTAGGCCTCACCGAGCCCACCGCCTGCGCCGGTGATGATTGCAACCTTGCCGTCGAGTAATCCCATGGTGCTTTCTCCGTTCTCGTTTTCTTACTTACCTCGCCCCGCTTGCGGGGAGAGGTCGGATCGCCTCGGCGATGCGAAGCATCGTCCGGTGCGATCCGGGTGAGGGGGTACAGGTCTCACCGCTATCGTCTGTGCGCGCGGATAGAGCCCCTCACCCCAACCCTCTCCCCGCGAGCGCGGGGCGAGGGAGCAAACCGCCCTCGCCGCTCTAACCCAGCACCGTCTTGCCGCTCTTGATCACGGTGACGTTGCGCGTTTTCACCTTGGCTTCGAATGAAATGAGGTTGCCGTCCTTCCACAGCTCCATCGTCACGGTCTCGCCGGGATAGACCGGCGAGGAAAACCGCGCGGAGTGCTGCCTGAAGGCGGACGGATCGTAATCGGCATACGTCTGCAGCACGCCGCGGCAGGTGATGCCGTAGGTGCACATGCCGTGCAGGATCGGCGCTGGAAAGCCGGCCTTCTTGGCAAAGCCGGGATCTGAGTGCAGCGGATTGCGATCGCCGCAAAGACGATACACCAGCGCCTGATCGGGACGCGTCGAGATATCGACGGTCTTGTCGGGCGCGCGGGTCGGAACCTTGTGCGGTTCGGGCTGGCCTTCCGAAGGTCCGCCAAAGCCGCCGTCGCCGCGCGCGAAGCGCGAGGCAACCAATGTCGCGAGCTTCTCGCCTTTCTCGTCCTTCAACACTGTTTGGTGACGGATCACCGCGCCCTTGTCCTTGCCCTTGTCGAAGACGTCGAGCACCGTGGAGTCGGCCGTGATGTGCGCGGCTGTGGCGAACGGCTTGTGGAAGGTGATGTCGCGTTCGCCGTCGACCACCATCACGCGGTTGAGGTTCATCTCGCCCGGCCCCGCGCCCCATGCGGCGACGGAAGCAAAGGTCGGCACCACCTTCAGCGCGCGCGGTGTGGCGACGGCTTCGTTGACGAAGGCCAGTTCCTTCTCATCCATGGGGTCCGCGCCCATCCCGATCCCGTAGGCATAGAGCATCACCTCGCGATCGGTGTAGGCGTATTTCTGGCCCAGATTTTTCAGGGCCATCAGCTCGTCGTACTTGATCGGCATTTTGTCTTCTCCCCGAATATTTTGTTGCCGTCATGCCCGCGAAGGCGGGCATCCAGTAGCCACCGGCGTTTACTGGATTTCCGCCTGCGCGGGGATGACGACCTCTTGCTTGACGCGCAGCGTGCGCAATTTCATCAGGCCAACGTGAAGAACGGCAGCGGCGCGCCGTCGGTCGGCTTCCACACGACCTTCACCTTCTGGCCAATCTTGAGCTTGTCCATGTCGCAATCGACGATGTTCGTCTGCAACGACGGGCCTTCCTTCAAAGTGACGTAAGCGATCGCATACGGCCCGGTGGCGGATTTGCGCATCAGGCTGAAAGTGTAGATCGTGGCCTCGCCCGAACTTTCCTCCCACACCGTCTTGTCGGAGAAACAGAACGGACAGATCGAGCGCGGAAAGAAATGCGGCTCGCCGCACGCGGTGCAGCGCTTGATCATGAACTTGCCCTGCTTGGCAGCTTCCCAGAACGGCGCGCTTTCGGGATTGCCCTGCGGCGTCGGATATTTCTTTGCGTCAGCCATCACACGCGCTCCAGAATGCAGGTTGAGGCGGCATGGCGCACGCCGAGAAGTCCGCCGGTGCCATGGGCGACCGCGAGATCGCAGTTTTGTACCTGCACCTTGGGATGGGCTTCACCGCGCAACTGGCGCACCGCTTCGATGATCTTGGTCATGCCGCCGCGGTTCACGGGGTGATTGCTGCAGAGGCCGCCACCGTCGGTGTTGAACGGCAATTTGCCGACACCCGAGATCAAATTGCCGTCGGCCACGAACTTGCCGCCCTCGCCCTTCTTGCAGAAGCCGATGTCCTCGAGCTGCATCAGCACCGTGATGGTGAAGCTGTCATAGATCGAGGCGTATTTGATATCCTTCGGCGTCACGCCGGCCTCTTCGAACGCGCGCGGGCCAGACCAGACGCCGGCGGAATAAGTCAGATCGAGATCCTTGCCGCCGCGCGGACCCTTCATCGCTTCGCCGTGACCGATCATCCGCACCAGTGGTTTCTTCAGGCTCTTGGCGATTTCCGGCGTGGTCACGATCAGCGCGCCGCCACCATCGGTGACGACACAGCAATCCATGCGATGCAGGGGATCGGAGATCATCGGCGAGTTCAGGACATCCTCGACGGTGACGACCTCCTTCAGCATCGCGTGCGGATTGTACTGGGCGTGATGCGAGGCCGCGACCTTGATCCAGGCGAGTTGTTCGCTGGTGGTGCCGTAGTCGTGCATATGACGCATGGCACACATGCCATACACGTTATGGGTGGTTGCCCCATAGGCCGCCTCGAAATCGGCCTCGGCGCCGGCGCTGCGCGGTGGCATCGGACCGGTGCGCGGCTTGCCCGCTAGCGTAATCAGCGCAATCGAGCATTTACCGGCCGCGATGGCCTCTGCAGCGTGGCCGAGATGGACCAGATAGGAACAGCCGCCGGTATCGGTGGAATCGAAATGACGCACCTTGAGGCCGAGGTAATCGACCATCGGCATCGCCCCGCCGGGGGCGTCACCGGCGCAAAAATAACCGTCGATATCGGCCTTGGTCAGGCCTGCGTCTTCGATCGCGCCCTTGGCGACCTCGGCGTGCAGTTGCGCGGTGGATTTATCGGGTGCGTGCCGGGTCGGATGCTCATAGATCCCGGCAATGTAGGCTTTGCCCTTGATGGTCAAATCGTTCTCCGCTGGCGTTTCTTGTCCCCAGCGGTTTTTCTGGCCTGTAAGGGCGGCCTTGGCAAGCGCCGAAATATTCCGTGGGGCGAGACTGGCGACGACGACCGCGTTCTCGCGGCACCATTGCACCCGAGTTGAGCGTCAGCTTGGCGCCTCCTGGGACAGAGGGCGCAGGGAAAGCCGGGTGCACGCTGCACCCGCGGTCTCGCGTGCAAATGGATAAAAGAGCGCACGACGAGCATACAGGTTCAGCGGAGGCAGTCCGGCCTTCCCTGCGCAATGGTTTTACGGCTTATAACGTGCTCTCCCCGGTGACCGGGCTTTCTTGCCACCGTCGCTACGCGGAAATTGCTTCCCGCGAAACTTGATGCCAGCGTCGGGGCATCAGGACCACACGACTTCGCCGTACGCATTGGCGCGCTCGTCTCGCGCACCTTCGCGTCCATCGCATCCCGCTTCGCGTTTCGTGACGATTGCGCATACGCCCCTCCGGTCGAGGCGGGATGCGCAAAGGGAAATCATTGTCGGTGGAACCGTACTGGGAAAGCGGATTTATTTTTGGCGCGCCGATCTGGACGACCCAAATCGGGTTGAAATGGCTCGTGAAATTCGGTTTCTCGCGCGCAACGCGCTCTCGCGGGGTTTCGCGCGCGTGCGGGCCAAAGCGCTTGCCCTTTGCCCGACAGGCAAATCAGTTGTCGCGATCCCGTAAACCGAACCAATTACCAGCGGTCAGATCGGGCTGGGCCGCTCGGAAATCCGCTGACGATCCCGGTGTCCATGGAAACTCTCCACTCGATCCGGATATACCAACTCCAGGCATTCGAAATTGTCATTTCCATAAAACCATCTGCTCCACCCGAGGTGAGCTCGATACTGCGCAAGCGACACGGGAAGAAGCACGGCCGCGGCATTTTCAAAGATCTCACCGGTTGGTTCGCCAACCGGAAAACGTCGTCCCGCTTCGAGCTCGCGATAGATGGTCCAGAACGTATCGTGAGCGTTCTCTCGCGACATTGAGAACAGAATCACCTCCGGAAACCCGAATTTCAGCCAGAAGCCGGTCGTGTAGGAGAAACCGGGCCCTTTATCGTCCGGCATGACATGCGTACCGAACCAGCCATGTTCGCGAATTTGCTGAATGAACTTCTGCTCGTGCTGGTCCAGCCGTTCGGGGTCGGCATCAAGGGCTGTGAGCATATGCGTAGTGCCTATACCAAGCTGGCGCGCCAGCCTTCGCAAAACTGCGTTTGGTGGCTGGGTCCCGGCTCCTGGTGCGCAATTGCGCACCGGGCCGGGACGACGATGCTATGGGAGCTTGTTACTCCGCCGCGAGCTGCCTTGGCGCCGGCGGCGGGTTGACGAGATCGGCGGCCAGTTGCGCGTAGCGCGCTTTGGCGTCGTGCACTGCCTTCTCCTTCACCGGCCCGTAGCCGCGAATGCGGTCCGGCAGTGAGAGAAGCTCGACCGCGGTGTCATGCGTGAGTGGCGACAGCAGGCCGAGCACGGTGGCGACGTCCTTTTCGTAACCGGCGATCAGATCGCGCTCCAGACGGCGGTCGGGACTATAGGCGAACACGTCGAACGGCGTACCGCGCAGAACCTTCATTTTCGCCAGGAAGCGAAATACCGGCATCATCCACGCGCCGAACGCGCGCTTGCCCGGCCGCCCCAGCGCATCGGGTTTGCCGGCCAGCATCGGCGGCGCGAGGTTGAAGTTGAATTTGAAATCGCCCTCGAACTGATCGCGGAGTTGCTTTTCGAACCGGCCGTCGGTGTAGAGCCGCGCGACCTCGTACTCATCCTTGTAGGCGAGCAGTTTTGCGTAGTTGATCGCAACCGCACGCGGCAGCGCGTCGCCAAAACTGCCATTGGACGCCGCATTGCGAACCTGCATCACGGCGTTGCGATAACGCGCGGCAAGTTTTGCGTCCTGATACTCGGCGAGGTGCGCGCTGCGGTGTTCGATGATCTCGTCGAGCGACATCGCATCCAGCGTCTTCGGCGCAACCGTCTCGTCCTGGTCCTTCATCATGGCCGCAAGCCGCGCCGGATCGGCGGCCGCGAGACGCCCGAGCTGGAACGCCTGCGTGTTCATCTTGATCGCGACGCCGTTGACCTCGATGGCCTGTTCGATCGCTTTCGCGGACAGCGGCAACCGGCCCTTCTGGTAGGCATAGCCCAGCATCATGATGTTGGTGGCGATGGAATCGCCGAGCAGCGCTTCGGCAGGCTTGGTGAAATCGTAGAACGAGGAATCCCTGGTCAGCGAGTTTTCCAGCACGCTGTTGACCTTGCTGTTCTGGAAATTGAAATCGCGGTTGAGGATGAAGTCGGCGGTCGGAATGACGTGGGTGTTGATCACGCCATGGGTGCGGCTGGATTCGCAGAGCGTGATGGTTTCCTTCGCCGCAGCGACCACCTCGTCGGCAGCCATCACGAGATCGGCGGTGCCGGTGACGATGCGCGAACAGGTGACGTCGGCGGTATTTTGCGAGAGCCGGACGTGGCTCAGCACCGCGCCGCCCTTTTGCGCCAGGCCGGACATGTCGAGGATCATGCTGGCCTTGCCCTCGATATGGGCGGCCATGCCGAGCAGCGCGCCGATCGTCAGCACGCCGGTGCCGCCGACGCCGCCGACCGCGATATTGTACGGCCGGTCCAGCGACGGCTGCGATGCGGGCTCCGGCAGATCGCCGATATTGCCGAGGCTGGCGGGCGCGCGGCGGCGCGGCTTGCCGCCGTCGATGGTGACGAAGGACGGGCAAAAGCCCTTCAGGCAGGAATAATCCTTGTTACAGGTCGACTGGTTGATGGTCCGCTTGCGGCCCATCTCGGTTTCCAGCGGTTCGACCGAGATGCAGTTCGACTGCACCGAACAATCGCCGCAGCCTTCGCAGACCGCCGGATTGATCATCACGCGGCGCGGCGGATCCTCCATCAGGCCGCGTTTGCGGCGGCGACGCTTTTCGGCGGCGCAGGTCTGCACGAACACGATGGCCGAGGCGCCCTTCACCTTGCGCAGGGTTTTCTGGACCTCGTCGAGTTGGTCGCGATGCGCGGTCTTGGTGCCCGGCGCGATCTCGTTTGCTGGATAGGCGTCGGGATTTTCCGAGACCAGATAGATCTCGCGGATGCCTTCGGAGTGAAGCTGGAAGGTGATCTGCTGCGGCGACAATTCGCCGTCGACATGCTGGCCGCCGGTCATCGCGGTCGCGTCGTTATAGAGGATCTTGTAGGTGATGTTGGCGCCGGAGGCGACCGCCTGGCGGATCGCGAGGCTGCCGGAGTGGAAGTATGTGCCGTCGCCGAGATTGGCGAACACGTGCTCTTCCTTGGTGAAGGGTGCGACGCCGACCCACGGCACGCCCTCGCCGCCCATATGGGTGAAGGTCTCCGTGCTGCGATCCATCCACAGCGCCATGAAATGGCAACCGATGCCGGCAAAGGCGCGGCTGCCTTCCGGCACCTTGGTCGAAGTGTTGTGCGGGCAGCCCGAGCAGAAATACGGCGTGCGGGTGATCGGCGCCACCGCCTGCATCTGGGTCGCCTGTCGGCCATTGAACCAGTCGGCCTTGGCGCGAAGCATCGCAGCGATTTCAGGATTGAGATTGAGGCGAAGCAGACGCTCGGTCAGCGAACTCGCCAGTGACGCAACGCTCAGCTCTTCGGCAAACGGCAGGAAGCGCTTGTCGTGATCGTCCATCTTGCCGATGATGCGCGGGCGCACATCGTCGCGCCAGTTGAACAGCTCCTGCTTGACTTGATTCTCGACGATCTCGCGGCGTTCTTCGATGATGAAGATTTCCTCGAGACCCACCGCGAACTGCCGCACGCCTTCCGGCTCCAGCGGCCAGGGCATGCCGATCTTGTAGAGACGAAGCCCGATCTTGGCGGCGACCTCCGGCGTAACACCGAGTTCGCGCAGCGCTTGACGGATATCCTCGTAGCTCTTGCCGGACGCCATGATGCCGTAGCGGGCATTCGGCGAATCCATGGTGACACGGTTGACCTTGTTGGCGCGGGCAAAGGCGATTGCCGCAAAGCCCTTGTAGTCCTGCAGCCGGCGGTCCTGGTCGTAGCGGTCGTCGGGCCAGCGCAAATTGAGTCCGCCGGGCGGCATCTCGAAATCGGTCGGGATAATGAACGGCGTCATCTCGTCGGTGAGGTCGATCTCGGCGGTGGTCTCCACCGTCTCGGTGATCACCTTCATGCCGACCCAGCAGCCGGAGTAACGCGACATCGCGATCCCCAGCAAACCCATCTCGATCATTTCGTGGATGCTGGAAGGATAGAGATAGGGCATCAGCGCCGAAATGAAGGCGTGGTCCGACTGATGCGGAACGGTGGAGGATTTGGCGCCGTGATCGTCACCGGCGAGACACAACACGCCGCCGTTCTTCGCCGAGCCCGCCGCATTGCCGTGCCGGAAGACGTCGCCGCAGCGGTCGACGCCGGGGCCCTTGCCGTACCAGATGCCGACCACGCCATCGTGCCTGGCGCCGGGCGAGAGATTGAGCTGTTGCGAGCCCCAGATCGCGGTGGCCGCGAGGTCCTCGTTCACGCCGGGCTGGAACTTGATGTTGTACTGTTCGAGATGTTTTCGCGCTGCGAAAAGTTGCTGGTCGTAGCCGCCAAGCGGCGAGCCGCGATAGCCGGATATGAAGCCCGCGGTGTTCAGGCCTGCGGCGCGGTCCCTGCGGATTTGCGCCATCGGCAGGCGGACCAGCGCCTGAATACCGGTCAGGAAGACGTGGCCGGAGCCTTGGGTGTATTTCTGATCAAGACTGATCGGACCCTGGTTGATTCCCATTTAAGCCCTCTTTGCCACCCTCTTGAGTCCCATTCACGACGACTCATTTTAGCTAGTCATCTGAACCGATTAGAACCAGTCTATGTCGGATTTTCTTTCCGACGCACTAGAAATCTGGGCCATGGAGCCGCACCTTCGAAGATCGCAATTTCGTGCCTGACATAAGCGCTTCTTTTTTCGGTTTGTGTCGTCCGGAAGCCCCGGCGCGAAATGGCATGACGCCCCCACTTCCCTCACTTTCGGGATATAACGCCATCAGAGGTCAATCGGTGCAGGGACGACGTCAGACAATGCGGACGATTCTCGTCGGTTTGTTATTGTGCACTGCGTTCGTCGCGGGCGAAGGCCGGGCCCAGCTCAAGGCTGAGCCCACCGCCGACGACATCGCGCGTGGCAAGGCGCTGACCGTTGCCGGCGATTGCGCGAGCTGCCACACCGCCGATCCCGCAAAGCCGTTCGCCGGCGGCAAGCGCATCGATACCCCGTTCGGGCGCATCTATTCGCCGAACCTGACACCGGATCGCGACACCGGCATTGGAGGGTGGAGCGAGGACGATTTCTACGGCGCGCTGCGCTTTGGGGTGGCGCCGAACGGCTCACGCTATTACCCGGCTTTTCCCTATCCGAATTTCACAAAACTCACCCGCCAGGACATCTCCGCCATCAGAGCCTATTTGGCGACGCTGACGCCGGTCAAAAACACGCCGCCGCCGCCTGAGCTGCGCTGGCCGTTCAATTATCGGGTGGTGATGCGCGGCTGGAACTGGCTGTTCTTCAAGCCGGGCATCCTGCAGCCCGACCAGCAAAAAAGCGCGGAATGGAATCGCGGCCGCTATCTGGTCGAGGGCGCCGCGCATTGCGGCGCGTGCCACACGCCGAAGAACATCTTTGGCGCCGACAAACGCGGGCAAGCCTATGGAGGCGGCCTCGTGCAAGGCATGTTCGCGCCGCGGCTCGATAGCGCCGAGCGCAGCGGTCTCAAATCCTGGAGCGTGGAAGACATCGCCGAATACCTGCAGAGCGGCCGCAACGGTCGCAGCCATGCCGGCGAACTGATGTCGGAGGTCGTGGTCAATTCAACGTCCAAAATGAGCGATGCGGATATCCGCGCCATCGCCGTTTACCTGAAGGATCTGCCGGCCGGCGCGCCGGAGCCAACGGTCACCCCGCCTCCGCCGGCGCAAATGACCGACGGCGAAAAGCTGTACAAGGGCGCCTGCATCGCCTGCCACGAGGTCGACGGAACGGGCTCGCCGCGGGTCTACCCGCCGCTGCCCGGCAACGCCAATCTGCAATCGGCCGATCCCTCCTCTACGCTGCGCGTCATCCTCGACGGCGCCGAGACCGTGACGACGCCGCGCGCGCCGAACAAAGGATCGATGCCGGAGTATGCTACGAAAATGACGGATCAGCAGATTGCCGATGTCACGAATTACATCCGCAATAGCTGGGGCAATTCGGCGCCGGCGGTGACAGCGGAGCAAGTCGCGAAAGCGCGCAGAGCAAAATAGCTGCGCATCGTCAGCGCTGATCGCCGCTGAAGACGAATTTCGGCATTTCCCATTTGTAGCGGATCGCGAGCAGACGCAAGCTCAGCCCGAGTGCGAAGGTCAGCGCCGTCCAGACCTCGTCATGTAGACGCAGCCCAAACGCGGTAGCGTAGAACAGGCCGGTGATGACGGAGACGCTGGCGTAGAGTTCGGAGCGGAACAACAGCGGCACGTCGTTGCAGAGGATATCGCGCAGCACGCCGCCGGCGCACCCCGTGATCATTCCCGCCACGATCACGATCGGCAATGACGCATTCATCTGCCACGCCACATCGCAGCCGGCCATGGTGAACACCACAAGCCCGATCGCATCGAGTACGAGAAACGCGAGATTGAGCCGGTGCACCAGGCGCGCCATCAGGATGGTCAGGAAGGCCGCCACCGCCGTCAGGGCGAGATAGATGGGGTTTTGCACCCAGACCAGCGGATAGTGCCCGAGCAGGACGTCGCGGATCGTGCCGCCGCCGAGCGCCGTAATGCAACCGAGCATACACACCCCCGCCCAATCCATGCTGCGCCGTCCTGCGGCCAAAGCCGCCGTCATCGCCTGCGCCGCGAGCGCTATCAGGGACAACAAGGGAAGGACGAAATCGCTTGAGGGCAAAGTCAAAGTCCACATGGCAACCTCATGGAACGGGCTTTGGAACCGGAATTGCGAGTTCCATCATCACCGGATTGCGAGAATATCCGGAACCTCCACGGGCGCCAGCGATTGTCATGCGGGCTAACGGAGGAAACAATCCATGGCTACCCAGTTCAATCCGAACGACCCCTATCGCGCCAATCTGAGCGACGACGAAATCGCCCGTCAGGCGCGCCTCAACAGTCTCGACAATGAGTTGCCGCCCGATCCCGAACTCGCAGAAGGCAGCGGGAGCGGCACCAAGATCGCCATGTTGGCTGTCGCCATCGCGGTGGTGATGGGCGCCTTGTTCTATGGCCTGAACAACACAAGCGTTAATCAGGCGACCACCTCGCCGACCAGCCAGACGGCGCAGACGCAGCCGGCCAACCCCGCGGCGCCTCCGGGCATGCGTGACGTAACGCCTCGCGCCAACAGCGGCCCCGGCACGACCACCGGCGCGGCGTCACCGCGTCCGGCAACGCCTCCGGCCTCGCCGAGCACCGATATGAACAAGCCGGCCGACGCCCCGGCCAGCAAGTAACGGCCGACGCGTTATTGATCCGATAACAGCGCTGCGGGCAGATGATGCCCGCAGCGCTTTCTTTTTACAGGCAGGTTCTAGCTGAACATCTTGTTGAGTTCGCCACCGGGATAGCCGCTGGCAAGCTCGGTGAATGTTCCCTTGTCGGCCATCTCGCGCGCAGCCTTCATGAAGCCGCCCCACGCGGTGCGCGCCAGTGAACCGCCGACGCTGATGCGGCGAACGCCGAGATCTTCGGCTTCCTTCAGCGAAAGACCGGACGCGCCGATCAGGAGGTTGACGGGCTTGGGATGCACCGCTTTTACGATCGCGGAGATGTCTTCCCTGGTTTTGATGCCCGGCGCATACAGGCAATCGGCGCCCGCCTCCGCGTAAGCGTTCAAGCGCTCGATCACCATGCCGAGATTTGGCTGGCCGACCAGATAGGCTTCACAACGGCCGGTCAGCATCACGCCGCTGTTATCAGCGTCGATCGCCTTGCGCGCCGCCTTGATCCGCTCGACCGCCAGCGCAAACTCATAGAGCGGCCTGGCGGCATCGCCGGTGGAATCCTCGATCGACAGGCCGGCGACGCCGGTCTTCACCGCGCGCGCGACATTGGCCCCAACCTTGTCGGCCTCGTGCGCGAAGCCGCCCTCGAAATCGGCGTTGACGGGCAGATCGACCGCGGCGCACAGCGCAGTCAGATGATCGCAGACCTCATCGACGGTCACGTGGTTGTCGGCCTTGGCGATGGTCCATGCAAAGCCCGCGCTGGTCGACGCCAGCGCCTTGAAACCCAGGTGCTGCAGCGCGCGGGCGCTGCCGACATCGAAGGGATTCGGGATGATGAAGCATCCCGACTGGTGTAGCTTGTGAAATGCGGCGCGCTTGTCCGCGGCAGTGACCGGCATGTTTCTCTCCCTGAAATCAGGCGACAAACATAGGCGCGCGCAGCAAGCGGCGCTAGTGCGCCGCGTGCACGGCGCGACTATCCTTAGGCGCCTGCTCCCGCTCGTTCATGCCGTAATCACGGATCACACCGGCAATGCGCAGGCGATAATCCCTAAAGATTTTCGCGCGGCCTTTGCCTTGGGTCTTGCGGTGTTCCGGAATATTGCGCCACGCCTCGACCGCCGCTTCGTCACGGAAGAATGACAGCGACAGGATCTTGCCTTTTTCGGTCAGGCTCTCGAACCGTTCGACGGAGATGAAGCCATCGATGGTTTGGAGGATCGGTCTCAATTCGGCTGCGAGATCGAGATATTCCTGCCTCAGCTCCGGCTTCGGCCAGACTTCAAAAATCACGGCGATCATTCCACGCTCCCTTCGCATCCTCTAACGTTCTGACGTTATCGTTATAACGCTACTTGCCGCAAAAATGTCCGCTCTTCTGCGAGAATGAATTTGTTCTCCTCGGCAAAGTTGAAATTGGCCACACCTTCCTTGTCGGCACGCAAGCGGGCCCGGTAGGCCTCATAGGCCGCCAGACTGTCGAACGAGATCAGGGCAAAGGCGATATTGTTGGTGCCCTCATGCGGCATCCAGTAGCCGATAAGGTCACCGCCGCATTTCGGAATGATGCTGAGCCAGTTTTTCGAGTATTCCTCAAACATCGCCCGCTTGAACGGATCAAGCTGGTAGCGGATGAAGACGGTAATGGTCATGGGAATCTCCGGACGTCGTCATTGCGAGCGCCAGCGAAGCAATCCATGGGCCCGCAAGCGGAGATATGGATTGCTTCGTCGCTCGCGCTCCTCGCAGTGACGGAGAATAGCCGCTTGATTGTCGATGATGCTTCGGCTATCATCGAAGTATGAAAGCTGGCCCCGATATCGCAATGGTCGCCTCTCTGGTCGGCGACCCCGCACGCTCCAACATGCTGACGGCGCTGATGACCGGACGCGCGCTGACCGCGAGCGAACTGGCGCATGAAGCCGGCATCACGCCGCAGACCGCGAGCTCGCATCTGGCGAAGCTCGAGGCCGGCGGCCTGATCGAGCCGGAGAAACAGGGCCGCCACCGCTATTATCGCCTTACCGGCCCCGACGTCGCGGGCGTGCTGGAAGGGCTCGCCGGCCTCGCGGAGCGTGCGGGTCACACCCGCGTGCGCACCGGGCCGAAGGAGCCTGCGCTGCGCCGGGCCCGGATTTGCTACGATCATCTCGCCGGCGATCTCGGCGTGCAGATGCTCGACAGCATGAGAAAGCAGCGGCTGGTGCGGCAAACCAAGCAGGCGATCGAACTCACCGGCGAGGGCAAGCGCTTCATGGCGAAGGCGCTGCAGATCGATCCCGATACGCTGGTCCATCCGCGCCGTCCGGTGTGCAAGGCCTGCCTCGACTGGAGCGAGCGGCGCCATCACCTGGCCGGTACGCTGGGCGCTGCCGTGATGCGCCGGTTCACCGAGTTGAACTGGGCCGCACGCGATTCCACGCCGGGGAGCCGCGTGGTCAACTTTTCGCGAAACGGCGAAAAGCGATTTGCAGCGCTGTTCGGGAACGGCGAATAACGACGCACGTTTCAATCCGTCGTCATGACCGGGCTTTACGACACGCCCACGCTTCCGGAGTTTTCGATGAACCGTCTGTTCTCTGCGGCGCTGTTCGGCGCCCTGCTCGCTTTGCCAATGGCGCCGGCCGGCGCTGCCGAACGTGAGCCTTACGGCATCGGTCTCGAAGGTTTTGCCTATCCCTACCCTGTCCACATGCTGCCGCTGGTCAATGACGGCGAACAGGTGCGGATGGCCTACATGGACGTAGCACCGGCGCAGCCGAACGGACGCACCGTGGTGCTGCTGCACGGCCGCAATTTTCCGTCAAGCTACTGGGCGCCTGTCATCAAGACGTTAACTGACGCCGGCTATCGTGTCGTAGTGCCGGACCAGATCGGTTTCGGAAAATCATCCAAGCCCACGGCCGATCTGCATTTCGACACGCTGGCGCGTAACACCGTCACGCTGCTCGACCATCTGCAAATCGCAAGTGCCGACATCGTCGCGCATTCGCTCGGCGGCATGCTCGGCATACGCATCGCGCGCGCCTATCCCGACCGGATCGCCCATCTGGTGCTGACCGCCCCGATCGGCCTCGAGGATTATCGGCTTTACGTGCCGCCCACATCAACCGAAAAGATTCTGGAGAACGAAGACAAGCTCACCGCAGACGGCTATCGCAAGCAACTTGAAACCAATTATTCCCTGAAACTGCCGCCCGATCAGGTGACGCCGTTCATCGACGCGCGCTTCAACATCAAGGGCAGCGCCGAGTATCCGCGCTGGTTGCGCGCTTTCGTGAATTCGGCGCAGTTGATATATCGCGAGCCGGTGGTGCACGAAATTCCGCTCATCACGCAGCCGACGCTGTTCGTGATGGGTGCGGATGATCACAATGCGCCCGGACGAGCGAATGCGCCCGAAGCGTTGCGGCCCAAAATGGGCCAGAATGCGGAGCTTGCCAAAGCACTCGCGGCCAAAATGACGAACGGACGCGCCGAGGTGATCCCGGATACAGGCCATCTGGTCTTTTTGGAGGCGCCGGCGAAATACAACGAGCTGGTGCTGGGATTCCTTGCCTCGCGATAGCGAATCACAACATTCATTCGCCGTTCAGGTCTCCATTACTAGGATACAGACCGTGCCGCCCTGCGGCCAAAAAACGGGAGAAAACATGAAGTACCTTTTCGCAGCAGTTTTGGTCGCCGGCTCATTCGCAAGCTTCAGCGCAGCGAATGCCGCGGGCGGATGCGGCCCCGGCTTTCATCGCGGCCCCTATGGCGGATGCCAACCCAATCGCGGCGCCGTCGTCGTTGTGCGGCCCGCACCGGTCGTCGTGGTACGGCCCGGCCCCCGCGTCTGCCCTTACGGCACGATTTGGCGCTACGGACGCTGCCGCGTCATCTGACGTTACCCGATCTGATAAAAGCCCCGCTTCATGCGGGGCTTTTTTTGTTGAGGTATTGAAGGCTTGCGTTGAGAGGGCTTGCGGGATCAAGCCGTCTCTACGCCTTACCAGTAACGGCGACGCCAGTAGTGGCGGCGGTACCAGCGGCGGCGGCGATGCCAGCCCCAATGCCTGCGGCGCCAACCCCAATGACGACGGCGCCAGCCCCAATGACGGTGGCGGCGCCAGCCCCAGTGACGATGACCCCAGCCGCGATGATGACCGTGGCCCCATCGCACTTCTTCCGGCTTGAGGCGATCCACTTCATCGCCCGACGTGACGGCAGAATGAGCATCCGGATTGGCGGGCAGCCGGCCATCCGGGGCCAGCGCTTGCGGTGAAAGCGGCGCGGCCCGGGCGCTGGCGGCCATTGCCGCAGCGCCCGCAACAACGCCCAGCGCGATTTTCAGAAAATCCCGGCGTTCCATGACATCTTCTCTCTTCCTGAATGGCGAGTGATGCGAAGAGAGTTTTGTCGCGTCGAGATGAATGTTCGCTGAACTGCGCGTTCAGATTTGTGATGCTCTGCGCAAATCTATCCACCGTCGTCCCCGCGAACGCGGGGACCCATACGCCGTGAAGATCGAAATGTAGTACGGTGGAACTCACAGCGTCGCGCAACATTCCTGCCCGTGGCTATGAGTTCCGGCTAGCGCTTCGCTTGGCCGGGACGACAATGAAAAGCTACGCCCCAAATTCCTCCGCCAGCACCAGCATCTCGCGCGTGCGCGTCACGTCGGGCCAGTCGCGGTTGAAATCGGCGATCAGTCGTTTCATGTCCTCGCTGTTAATCGCGCGCTCGAGCGCGGCCTTGTCCGGAAACTGATACATCGCCTGATGCAGGGAAGGCTCACTGAAACTCCAGTACCGCCATGCCTTGGTTGCTCCGAATGATTTGACGGCATCCGGCAGATGCTCGCGCGAATACCAGGCATCGAACGCCTGTCGTTTGGAAGCATCCGACACGGTGGCCCGGACGACGAAAACCGCTATGGGCATTGTTTCCTCCGTATTGTTGTTTCTTCGTGGCGCAGTTCGGGCCACCTGTCCCGCAAAACACGCGACCGTCACATGCTCCATGATATACCGGGCTCACGCAATGCGTCACCGAAGGTACCACCTATGCCCATCCATCGCTCCGCCCTGCTCTCCACCCTCTCGCTCCTGGCCTCGATCCTGACCTCAATTCTTCCTGCCGCAGCGCAAACCATCGCGCTGCCGCGTGAGGCGCAGATCGGGCCGCGCCCATTTTATCTGGTCGACAAGATGAAGGACGGACCGCTCAAGCAACAGCTCAGCCAATGCACCGGGCCGTTCCACAAGAGCGATTTTTCCATCGGCCATCGCGGCGCGGCGCTGCAGTTTCCCGAGCACAGCAAGGAGGCCTATCTGGCCGCGGCCCGTATGGGCGCCGGCGTAATCGAATGCGATGTGACCTTCACTAGGGATCGTCAGTTGGTGTGCCGGCATTCGCAATGCGATTTGCACACCACGACCAATATCCTGTCGGTGCCCCAACTGGCCTCCAAATGCACGCAAGGATTCAGTCCGGCCGATCCGGCAACCGGCAAGAAGGCATCCGCAAAATGCTGCACCAGCGACATCACGCTCGCCGAATTCAAGTCGCTGACGGCGAAGATGGACGGCTTCAATCCGGACGCGAAAACGCCTGAGGAATATCAGAACGGCACGCCGCGCTGGCGCACCGACCTCTACGCCAATTCCGGCACGCTGATGACCCATGATGAGAGCATCGCTCTCATCAAAGGCCTGGGCGCCAAGTTCACGCCCGAACTGAAGGCGCCGGAGGTGCCGATGCCGTTCGATGGCGACTACAGCCAGGAGAAATACGCCACGCAGATGCTCGCGGCGTACAAGGCCGCCGGCATTCCGCCCGGCGACGTGTTCGCCCAGAGTTTTAATCTCGCCGACATCCTGTATTGGGTGAAGACCGAACCGGAATTCGCAGCACAGGCAGTGTATCTGGAAGATCGCTATGAGAAGCGCGGCCTCGATCCCAACAAGCCCGAGACCTGGAAGCCGTCCATGACCGAGCTTAAGGCGTCGGGCGTCAAAATACTGGGCCCGCCGATCTACACGATGCTGGCGTTGAACGCGCAAGGGCAGATCGTTCCGTCAGAATACGCCAAGGCCGCGAAGGCTGCCGGTCTCGATCTGATCGGCTGGTCGTTGGAGCGCGATGGCCCGCTCAACAAAGGCGGCGGCTTCTATCACTCGTCGGTCAAGTCAGCGATCGACCGCGACGGCGATACGCTGACCGTGCTCGATGTGCTGGCCAAGCAGGTCGGCGTCCGCGCGATGTTTTCGGATTGGCCGGCGACCACGACGTTCTATGCGAGCTGCATGGGGATGAAGTGAGGATCGGCTTAAAGCCCTAACCCACCGGCCGAACCACCCGCGCGGCGGTGACTGCCCGTTTCATGAATGGCAGAGGAAGGTTATCATGGCGCGGCGCCGCCACGCGATGAGGGCGGATCATCCGAGGAGGTCGACATGAGCCAGGCACAGCCAGTCAAGGACGCCAGTCACCTTTACGAAGTCGAGCGCCGTGCGGAACACGCCGCGCGCCCCGGCTTTCGCATTTCAGAGTTGCAGTTGTCTCCGACCCAGAAGGTGCCTTGGCACACCCATAGCAATATCTCCGACACTTTTTACGTTCTGGAAGGCCAGATGAGGCTGTTCCTGCAGGATCCAAAAGAGGAAGTGAATCTGAAGCCGGGCGAAGTCTATGTCGTCAGGCCGACGCGACCGCATCTGGTGACCAACGGTGGCGCGAAGTCCCTCACCTTCCTGGTCCTCCAGGGGGTCGGCGAGTATGATTTCGTTCCCCTGTTGTCGCGTTAGGTTGGAGTCTGCATGACGCTCAGCAATGCCCAGCAAGACCTGCAGCAGCGCGCGCGTGTATTGGCGCGTGAGACCATCGCGCCTCGCGCCGCCGAAGTCGACCGATCGGAACAATACCCATGGCAGAACGTGAAGGCCTTGGCCGATGCCGGATTTTTCGGGATGACCATCCCGAAGCAATATGGCGGTCCCGGCCTCGGCTTTCTCGAAGCCTGTCTTGTGGTCGATGAGGTCGCGCAGGTCTGCGGCGTGAGCGGGCGGATTGTGGTCGAGGCCAACATGGGGGCGATCTCCGCGGTCATGCATTATGGCAACGAGGCGCAGAAGAAGCTCGCGGCGGAGCTGGTGCTCGGCGGCGATAAGCCCGCGATCTGCATCACGGAACCATCGGCAGGTTCGGCCGCAAGCGAGATGACCACGCGCGCCGACCGCAGGGGCAATGGCTACGTCATCAACGGAGGCAAGCACTGGATCACCGGCGGCGGGGTATCGCGGCTGCATCTGATATTTGCCCGCGTTTTCGACGAAGCCGGCGAGGAGCAAGGCATTGGAGGGTTTTTGGCGGTCCGCGATCAAACCAAGGGCCTTGTGATCGGAACGCGCGAGCCCACCATGGGACTGCGCGGCATCCCGGAAACCGAAATCCTGTTCAGGGATATGGAAGTCGGCGACGACATGGTGGTGCTTCCGCCATCCGGTTTCCGGCGCGGGTTCGCCGACCTCATGAACGCCTACAATTCCCAGCGCGTTGGCGCGGCAACCGTGGCGCTGGGTCTGGCTGACGGCGCCTACCAGCATGCGCTCGACTACGCCAACTCCCGAAAACAGTTCGGTCGTCCCATCGCCGAATTCCAGGGACTGCAATGGATGCTGGCCGACATGTCGGTGCAAATCGCAGCCGCCCGTGAGCTCATTTACAAGGCCGCGCGCTCCAGCTCTCCCTTTCCCGATCCGCTGTTCGCGGCGCAGGCCAAGATTTTTGCGTCTGAGGCGGCCATCAAAGTGACGAACGATGCACTGCAGGTGTTCGGCGCGGCGGGGTATTCGCGGAACCGGCCCCTGGAGCGCATGGTCCGGGACGCCCGCATGTTCACGATCGGCGGCGGCACCGCGCAGATCCTGCGCACCGTTGTCGCCAGCCGCATCCTGGGGCGTAAATTGCCGCAGACCCGCGACGGCTATTTAGAGGAAGCGCTCAAGGGCACAAATTTCTAGCGCGGTGCCGGAAAGCCCCCTGCTGCGCTATCAATGAAATCCCGCGGCAAGGCCTACGACCTGACCGTCGAGGCCGGCGAAGCCGTGATGGCCACCGGCTTCGCAAGCGTCGCCTTCCTCTTTTCCGCCGCTGACCCAGCTCACACGCGCGCGGCCGCCCGACCATTTGATGAACGGCTCGACGCCTGCGGGCAGTGTCGCCCTGCAGGAATCCGCGCTGTGATGGATGACGAGCGTGTGCGGCAAGGCCGAAGGTGAGCCGAGGATCGCCATGACATTTTCGCTGCTGCCGGATTCACGGCTGAGAAACCCCGACGTCAACACCAGCGCGTCCGGCCTCGCGCCACGCGCGATCCCCTGCGCCGCGCGCAGCGTGCCGCGACTGGTGCCGACCACCGTCACCGGCCGCTTGATCGCGGCCATGTATTCGACCGCACTGGCGAGATTGGTGTCTGCATCGACGACGAGCACGGCCAGCCCGCGCGCTGCATACGCGTGCCGTGTGCGAACGAGCTGATTACCGTTGAGACCGTGGATGTCGCCTTGATCGCCGGCGCGGATGGCGCCATTGCCGCCCGGCATCAGGATCACGCTGCCATGCGGCGCTTTCGGCTTGATCAGCACGGCGCGCGAGCCACCGATGTTCACCGTCTCGTCGGCAGCAGCCGGTGTAAAGGCAAAGGCCGTGAGCAGTGCGGCGAGGCTAAAACAACTCATCCAAAAATGCTTCGTCATTGTGTTCTTTCTGAAAAGGCGCGGTCGCTCGGATTATATCGAGGTTGATACCACAAGGCCTCGCTGTTCGAGACAACTCACGACACTTCACAACGGCGTGTCGGGGCACGTTGTTGCGCGCGCAAATGCGGCTTTTCGCGACTGCCCAAAATGGCACGGAAATGAATTGAGAATCGACTTCATAGGATGGGTTAGGCGCAGCCGTAACCCACCCTATGTGATCGGACTCGCGGCTACATCCGCTGCAAAACTCACAACGGCAAATTGTCGTGCTTCTTTGCCGGCATTTCCACCTTCTTATCCCTCAGCATCCCCAGCGCCCGCGCGATACGTCGCCTTGTCGAGTGCGGCATGATCACATCGTCGATGTAACCGCGTTCGGCGGCGATGAAGGGGGACAGGAAGCGGTCCTCATATTCCTTGGTACGCGCGGCGATCTTGTCGGCGTCGCCGATATCGCAGCGGAAGATGATCTCCACCGCGCCCTTGGCGCCCATGACGGCGATCTGTGCGGTCGGCCAGGCGTAGTTCATGTCGGCGCCGATTTCCTTGGACGCCATGACGTCGAACGCGCCGCCATAGGCCTTGCGGGTAATGACGGTGACCAGCGGCACCGTGCATTGCGAATAGGCGAACAGCAGTTTGGCGCCGTGCTTGATCAGGCCGCCATATTCCTGCGCGGTGCCCGGCAGGAAGCCCGGCACGTCGACAAACGTGACGATCGGGATATTGAAGGCGTCGCAAAAACGCACGAAGCGTGCGGCCTTGCGTGAGGCGTCGCTAGTCGAGCACGCCCGCCAGCACCATCGGCTGGTTGGCGACGAAGCCGACCGTGCGGCCGGCGATGCGGCCGAATCCGGTGACGATGTTCCTGGCGAAGGTTTCCGAGATTTCGAAGAAATCGCCCTCGTCCACGACCTTCAGGATCAGTTCCTTCATGTCGTAGGGCTTGTTCGGGTTATCGGGGATCAGCGTATCCAGCGACATGTCCACGCGGCCGATGTCGTCGAAGCTCGGCCATTCCGGCACGCCGTCGGTGTTGTTGGAAGGCAGGAAGTCGATCAGCCGGCGCATTTGCAGCAGCGTCTCGACGTCGTTCTCGAACGCGCCGTCCGCGATCGAGGAGCGCGTGGCGTGCACGGAGGCGCCGCCAAGTTCTTCCGCGGTGACCACTTCGTTGGTAACGGTCTTCACCACGTCCGGGCCGGTGACGAACATATAGCTCGTGTTCTTCACCATGAAGATGAAGTCGGTCATCGCGGGCGAATAGACGTCGCCGCCGGCGCACGGGCCCATGATGACAGAAATTTGCGGAATCACGCCGGACGCAATGACGTTGCGGCGGAATACATAGGAATAGCCCGCCAAGGCAGCCACGCCTTCCTGGATGCGCGCGCCGCCGGCGTCATAGAGCCCGATGATCGGCGCCCTCGCCTTCATCGCCATGTCCTGGATCTTGACGATTTTCTGCGCGTGGGTCTCGGAAAGCGAGCCGCCGAACACAGTGAAATCCTTGGCGAAGACGAACGTCTTGCGGCCGTTGACGGTGCCCCAGCCGGTGACGACGCCATCGCCCGGCACTTTTGACTTTTCCATGCCGAATTCGGTCGAGCGGTGCTCGACGAACATGTCGAATTCCTCGAACGACCCCTTGTCGAGCAGCAACTCGATGCGCTCCCGCGCGGTCAGCTTACCGCGCGCGTGCTGCGCCTCGATCCGCTTTTCGCCGCCGCCGAGCTTGGCACCGGCGCGCCGCTCCTCGAGGGTGTCCAGGATATCTTTCATCTGCTTTCGCCCGTATCGGTTTATTGAATTGTGGATTTAGAGCGTTTTCAAGCGAAGTGGATTCCGGTTCGCGTGAAGAAAACGCGTCAAAACAAAACACTAAAGTCTTCCCGGTTCTGATTCAATCAGGACCGGGAAGACTCTAGCCGCTTCTAACACGGCCTCCTGCGGACGGGAAACGCCCTTAACACCTCTGGAAGGCCCCTTCCGGCTGGCCTATATCCGCCCCCTCAACGGAGAGAATCGAATGACCGATACCGCAAATGCCGATGCGTCAGGCGCCGTTACCGGAGGCCTGCGAACGCTGTTGCGGCTCGAAGGGCTGGCGCTGTTTCTCGGGATGACGCTGCTATATGGGCTCTGGGACGGATCGTGGTGGGTCTATGCCGGCCTGTTCCTGGCGCCCGACCTCAGCTTCGCGGCCTATCTCTGGGGATCCCGTACCGGCGCCGCCGTCTACAACGCAGCCCACAGCTATATGGGGCCGATGGCGTTGATGACGACGGGATTTACGACCGGCTCCCCGATCGTGCTTTCGCTTGCGATCATCTGGCTCGCCCATATCGGCTTCGACCGCGCGCTCGGCTATGGCCTGAAATACGCCACCGGTTTTGGCTTCACCCATCTCGGCCGGATCGGAAAAGCGTAGTCTTTTCTGACGTGTGTTCCTGCAGCCGGGTGTCCACGCGGAAAAGCGTAATTTGACAGGCAATGCCTCGCTTGGTCTAACTGCGCACCACAAAAGAATGCTGGGAGAAACCATGCTGACAGACTGGCGCGTCGCCGTTACGGCGGCAATTTTTTGCACCGGAATTTTGCTGGCTTGCGTCGAAACCAACGCGCAATCGATCCCGAAGGAGATCGCCTCGCGTGTCGAAATCTACGCAATCCCGTCATTGACGATTTCAGACCAGCAATTCCTGACCGGCGATAGCAACGGCAAGCAGGTCACCGTCGCCGGCGAATTCCGCATCGCGCAGGGCAGCGGAAAGCTTCCGGTCGTGGTGATGATGCACGGCTCCAGCGGCGTCAGTGCCACCAGCGAGGCATGGGAGCATCAATTCAACGCCATGGGAATTTCGACCTTCGTGATCGACGGATTCAGCGGCCGCGGTCTCACCGCAGTCGGCCCGAACCAGGCCCTGCTCGGCCGGCTCAATCTGATCGTCGACATCTACCGCTCGCTGGAAATTCTTGCCAAGCATCCGCGCGTCGACCCCGAGCGCATCGTGCTGATGGGATTTTCGCGCGGCGGACAGGCCGCACTCTACGCCAGCCTCGATCGCTTCAACAAGCTCTGGAATAAATCCGGCGTGCAGTTCGCCGGCTACATTCCGTTCTATCCGGACTGCTCGACGACCTACGCCACCGACACCGAGGTCGCGGCGCGTCCGATCCGGATCTTTCACGGCACGCCCGACGATTATAACCCCGTCGCGAGCTGCAAGGCTTACGTCGCACGCCTGTTGGACGCCAAGCGCGACGTGGTGCTGACCGAATATCCGGACTCCGCGCACGGCTTCGATGCCGGCCTGCTCGGCGCAAACACGATTGCGGTTTCAGTCAATGCGCAGACCGCGCGCAACTGCCACATCAAGGAAGGTGAAGGCGGCGTGCTGATGAACGCCGATACGCAGGCGCCCTTTGGCTATAAGGACGCCTGCATCGAGCTCAATCCGCATGTCGGCGGCAATCCGGCCACCGCGATGGAAGCGCGCAAAGCGGTGAGCGATTTCCTGCAGGCGTTGTTCAAGCTGGGGTAGCTGCCGTTCGCGTGGCCCATCCTTCGAGACGGCGCTTTCGCGCCTCCTCAGGATGAGGTCTCAGGCCCTCATGGTGAGGAGCGCGGCAATGCCGCGCGTCTCGAACCATAAGGCCATTGTGCCCGCGACCAGCCTATTTCTCACCCACCTTGAACGGCGGCTCCTTGCCGGGAGGCACGGTTTCTTCCGCCATCGCCAGCAGCATCGCGACCATGACGTAATTGCCCGCCACCGCGGTCAAATCCACGATCTGCTGATCGTTGAACACTTTCTTGGCCCGCGCGTAGGTTTCGTCGGAGACCTGTTTCGTGGTCGTCAGTTCGGTGACGAAATCGTAGACCAGCGCTTCGTCCTCGGCCATGCCGGAGGGACGCTTGCCGGTCTTCAACTCCGCGATGATTTCGGCTGACAGCCCGGCCTTGGCAGCGATCGGCGCATGCGCGAACCATTCGACCTGCGAGCGCCATTGCCGCCCGATGATCAGGATCGCGAATTCATTGAGCTTGGTCGGCACCGAGGTCTGCCAGCGCAGATAATAGAACAGATCGTACAGCCGCTGGCCCAGCACGGGGCTGCGGATCATCGGGTTATAGGGTCCGCCGAGGCCGACGCTGGAGACCTTCATGATCTGCTCGCCGAGCGGCTTCTGCTTCTCGTCGAGTTGATCCATCGTGAGTTGCGGGAAGCGCGGTTCCTTGCTGGTTGCGGAACCGACGAACATCGTGGCGGCGAACCAGCCGCCGGCGGCCGCGATCGCAAGGGACGAGAGCCAGACTGAAGGCGAGTGCATTATTTCCTCCGTTTCTTATTTGTGAAGGCCGCGACCATAGTCGACCGCGGCCGTACTAGCTAGATGTTGACCAGGTGCCGCCGGCGGCTTGGGAACCGATGAACCCGTTCGGCGTTTCGCCGTTGATTACGAACAGAGACGGAGGTCATCAAAATGTCTGGATCCATCATCGCACGGGCGGCCTTGTTATCGGCGTCGCTATGCTTTTCGGCCGGCGCGGCACTGGCTGCACCTGTTTCCCCCTTCACCGCCATGGCCGGTTCGTGGTCGGGCGGCGGCGTGCTGAGCACAACGGATGGCGCCCAGGAGCCACTGCGCTGCCGCGCGTCCTACGACGTTGCCGGGAGGGGCGACCAGCTTCGTCTCAATCTGAGATGCGCCAGCGACAGCTACAGTTTCGATTTGGCGAGCGACGTCGAGTACCGTGACGGCATGATTTCGGGTTCGTGGAGCGAAGCCAGCCGCAACGCCTCCGGGACCATTTCAGGACGCGCCGCCGGCGATCACGTCGAGGCTGCGGCACGGGGTGAGAGCTTCTCCGCCAACCTCTCGTTGACGACGCGAGGCCACCGGCAGACGGTGTCGATCCGTCCCCAGGGCACCAACATCACGGCGGTCTCGCTCGCGCTCAACAGGCGCTAGCGGCGGGCTAGCGCCTGGGACCGCATATCACTGCCTAGATCGCGCCGATATCGGTGAGGCATTGTTGCGTCACCGTCATGCGCGCGGCGATGTGACCGGGCTCCTTGCAATCCATGTTCATGGCGAACACGGTCTGCTGGTCGCCCTTCTCGGCCCAGCCGACCAGCCAACCCAGCGATGGCTTGCCGATCTCCGCCCCCAACAGCCCGCTCTTGGCGTGGATCGTAGCGTCGCCGACTTTGGTCACCGGCAGGATGTCGCGCACCAGCTCCTGGTTGCGCTTGGAGACCGGCAGCACGCCGCGCCGCAGCCGATCGACGAAATCGACCTGCTGGATCGGATCGATGCGAAGATTTCCGGTCAGCCAGAACTGGTCGATGCCGCCGCCGATATCGCGGTTGCCGTACTCGAGCAGGTCGACATATTTCTGCATCCGCTCTTGTCCGATGCGCCGGGCGATCTCCTGATAGACCGGCACCGCGGAAACCGCGATCGCCGAGCGCAGCGTATGGTCCTTGTTCCAGGCCTCGATGCTGCGCGTCACCCCGTCCCACTTGAAGATATCCTTGTCGGGATCGGCGACCACGCCGGTCTCCAGCGCGATCAGCGAATTTGGAATCTTGAAGGTCGAGGCCGGCAGCTTCGCCTCCCCCGACCGCACCTTGTCGCTGGCGACGATCAGGTAGTCGTCGACCTTGTAGCCGACGAAAGTGCCGACCGTGCCAAGATCGAAAAACCGCTTGGCCAGATCGTCCCGAAACTCGCTGCGCTGGTATGAGACGTTGGCGAAGCTGCGCGTAGGCAGCAGGCTCCCGGCGGCAAGAAGACCGAGCGCATGGCGACGATTGATCACGGGAGATATCCGGCAACGGTTGAAAACGCGGCAAAGATGCTGATGGCATCGTGGAAAAACTATGACGGGCGCAGCAGCTATTCGGCTAACGAATCCGCCCGGTCAGCCGGAGCACGAATACCAGCACTTCCGCGACGGCTTTATAAAGCTCGGCCGGAATTTCGTCGCCGATCTCGACATTGGACAGCGCCCCCGCCAGCACCTCATTCTCCTCGATCGGGATGTCATGGGCCTTGGCGAGTTCGATGATCTTGGCGCCGATGGTGCCCCTGCCCTTGGCGGTGACCCGTGGCGCACCGGTCTTGTCATAGTGCAGCGCGACCGCGAGCTGGCGCTTGGTATCGACCGTATCCACGCTCATAGCGCGCGATCCAGGAAATGCCCCGCGCGGGCGGGCGCAGCCTGAGGCGGTGCGCCGTCGCGGACCACGATATCCCCGGGCTGAAGGTCGGCCCGGCTCAGCGCCTGACTCAATTGCGGTGCACCGGCCCGCAGTTGCGCGGCGGTCGCGGGCCGCTCCGCCCACATCCGCACTGAAGTTTTGCCACCGGTCAGCGATACCAGCGCATGGACCGGCCCCGACGGTTCGACGTCGAGCGAGAACCGTGCGCGCCATACCCGCTTGGCGGCCTCTACCTCGCGGTCGCCGCCATCGCGGGAAATCTCGAACTGCGCCATCGCCGTACCCTGCGGCGTGACAAAGGGAATTTCGAAATTCCAGCGCGGCGCGCTGGTGTCGGTTTTCAATCCTGAAACGTCGATCCGATCCGGCAGCGATGCCACCTGCAGCAGGGTTTGCCGCGCAATCGCAGCGTCAGTATCGTCAAGCAGATGATGCGCGGTTGATGCGAGCGGCGCATCCGGCGCGATCGAGGGCAATGCGACCGGCTGGGCTGTCGGCAGCGCGCCACGAAATGGTGGCGGTGGCGTGTTGGTGTGCACGGTGATGTCGTCGCCACGGATATCTTTCGGCACGACCGTAGCCCGCGCCGGATTGCCGAGTTCCTGCAGTGCCTCCTGCAGCAGGTTCAAGGTGCTACCTGCCGTCGGTCCGGCATCCAGCGCTGCGGCGAGCGCGCCGCGGCCGGCATTGTTGAGTTGAACGAGTTCGTTGGCAATTGGCAGCCGCGCCTGCGGCAGCATCACTTCCTGAATGTCGAAATTCACGGATGATGTTGATGCAAGGCCTGACGCCATCGCCGCGTGCAGCACCGCCGCTCCATCCGCAGCCGGCGTTGCCGGTGCGGCCACCGCTCCATTTGCGCCGACCAGCGATTGCAGCGTCTGGCGAAGCGTGATCAGTGCAGCCTTGAGATCGGGAACGCCGGCGGACGGAATCGATCCCGTTGCAAGCGACGCCTCGAGAAAGATTCCGGATTTCTGAAAAGCGGTTTTGATGTCGCCGCCGCCGAGGTTGTGATCGAGACTGGTCTGTTGGGCCAGCACCTGCGCAATCGCCTGCTGCAATTTCGGCGGCAGGCCGCCCGTTGAGGCTGCCACCCCGAGATTGGCAAACAGCGGCGCCAGGCTGTCCTGCTCGGTGGCCGCACTCTGCGCCGCCACGGAAACTGCCGCACGCTCCAGCGGAGTCAGTGCACCCCTGGGCTGCGCGACGATGGTCGGAGGATTGGTTACGGCATCGACCAGCACATCGGGCGACAAGGTCACGGCGTCAGCAGATGCGCCGGCGGCGTCACCGCGCTGCCCGACCACCGCGAGCCGGACGCCGTCCTTCGTCTGCGACACCGCAAGCTGCAGGACCTGACCCTCCGCTAGCGGAATTTCCGAGAGCACATCGATGGAGAGGCTGGCGATCGCGATCCGCACCAGATCGGCGGAGATGATCTTCATGACCTGCGCATTGACCACGCTTCCGGGCTGCAGCACGAGCTCGGGCGCAACGCTGCCAGCCTCTTGGGCGGCGAGCACTGGAAGCACAGGATTGATAGAGATCGCCATATCTGAGGTCTCGGCCAGGCTGCGAGGGTAGCCCGGCGTCGTAAACCTCCCGTTAACTGCACGCCGAGCAACGGCACCGGTTTCTCAATGAATTCAGGCTGGTTCCTCACTATTGCGCCCGGCCCGGCGCAGTAGTTTCTTAGGGCCTGTACTCATGAATTCGGAGGTCGGGTGAAGCAACGAACCGTCATTGTCAATGATCGAATGCAGCGGGGTTATCGATACGTTCTCATCGCACCGACTGGCCGCAACTTTGATCCAGACTTCCGCCCGGAGCTTTCTCCGCCAGAGATGCTGCGCTTGGGTATTTTCGGCGGCAAATACATGACCGACTGCAAGGGTGAATTTCCGCGTAGCTGGTTCGCCCGGGCCAGACTTTCGCCGAAACAAGCCGAAGCCAGCCTGAACTGTTTTGGTGTCGATGCCAGTCAGTCTCTCGCCGAATGGCGCAGGAAGGGCTGGATACATCCGGATGATCCGCGCGGCTGGTTCCAATGGTACTGCCGTTACTATCTAGGTCGGCGGCTTCCGGACGAAGATGCGCGACAGATCAAACGTTGGCGCGCCATGCGAAGGCACATACGTCAGGTTCAAATGAATTGCGAACCGGGAGATGTCTTTTGCCGGAAACGTCAACGGCAAGCGCTACTGCACTGGGCCTACGACAGCCGCAAGCTCTGACGTCCGATAGACTCCCTCCGTGCGGCATGATCGCGCTAGGTCCGCAGCGCCTTCAAGATGCTGACCGCGGCTTTGAAATCGACCAGGCGGGCGGCGCGGCGGGCCGCGACCTCCTCGTCGATGCCCCATTTCTCGATGTTCCAGTCCTCATCGACATGGGCGGCGGCCCAGACCTGATCGGCGTCGCGCACGCCATGCATCAACGCCAGCGCCAGCAGCGCCGAACCGGTCAATGTCGTCACCACATGCAGCGCCGCGACCGACCAGGGGTCGCCGGGAAAAGCGGCGCGCGCCGCCTTGATCGCAGATTCCGGTTGCGCGACGTACACGATCCCCTCGGCAAGCATGAAATGGGCTCCGAGTTCATTCGCGGCCCAATACAGGATCGGGTCCCAATGCGCGGCCTCCCTCGCTGACCAGCGCCTCGGGATGGCCGGCGCGATAGAACAGCAAATCGGAACCGAGATATTTCGCGACATCGTCGGCGACGGCTTCGACGCGATCGGCAACCTCGGCGACGCTGTTGGCAAAACGCGTCAAGGGCATCGTCAGGGGATCGATGGTTTCAACTTGTGCATTCCATTCCGCGGCGATCGCCTCGGCAATTTCACGGCTGGGCGCAACGACCTGGCGCCGCGACGGCGTGCGGATCGCCTTACCGTCAAGCGTGACGGCAAACCCGCCCTCCGCCTCGGCGACGCCGGCGCTGGCATAAAACCGCTTGCGCTGGGGAGCGCGCGTCGCGCGCCGCACCGCCTCCTCCGGATCGAGCGGAGAATGTCCGGCGACTTCATCGAATAGTTCACGCATGCGGTTTTCGGCGCCCGTCGGTCGGTGATAATCTAGATCAGACAATACGATATCGGTGAATGCAAATAAAGCTGATGAGGACGATGACGCGTCTTGCGGTTGTGGCTCTACTGGCAGGCCTTGCCGTCTCGCCGGCCAATGCCGGGTTCCGTTCTCCGGAATCCCTGATCCGCAATGTCTACGCCCATTACGGCAAGGGTTCGTCCGATTTCTCAAAGGGATTGCCGCGCGATGCAGAGACCGCACGGCAATTCTTCGACCCGAGTTTGCGCGGCGCCTGGACGGCCCCGCGGGATCAGCCTTACGACTTCCTGGTGCAGAGCGCGAGCTGGCAACTCGGTCCGGTCTCAATCTCGATCCTGCGCAAGCAATTCGACAAGACCTACGTCGCGGTTGCCTTCGACAATAGCGGGCGCGCGATTACGCTGAATTTCATCGTCGTCAACGGAACCGACGGCTGGGTGATCGCGGATGTCGAAAGCCCGCACGATTCCTTGCGGATGTTTCTCGATCAGTTCAGGCGCTGATGACAGCGCACCGATGCGTCTTCAGCTATTCCTCGGGCGCGTTCTCGATCGGATCGAACCTGTCGGCCTCGAGCCCGAGCAGGTTCCAGGATTGCAGCATGTGCGGCGGCAGCGGCGCGGTTGCGTCGATGACGCCGCCGCGCGGATGCGGGATCACGATCCGGCGCGCCAACAGGTGCAGCCGTTTCTGCAGGCCGCCCGGCAACTCCCAGTTTTCCTTGTTGAAATATTTGGGATCGCCGATGATGGCGTGATCGATATGGGCCATGTGCGCGCGCAATTGATGGGTTCGTCCGGTAACCGGTTTCAGCGACACCCATGCAAGCTTGGTCGCAGATGTCTCCACCACGGCGTAGTAGGTCACGGCATGGCTGGCGCCCTCGTCGCCATGCTTGGCGATCTTCATGATGGTGTCGTCCTCGCTCTCCTCCTTGGCGAGGTAGGTCGAGATGCGGCCCTGTTTCGGCTTCGGCACGCCCGCCACCAGCGCCCAGTAGATCTTGCGCGCCGAGCGATGGCGGAACGAGCCCGTTAGCGCCGTCGCGGCGAAACGCGTTTTCGCGATCAGGAGACAGCCCGCGGTTTCCTTGTCGAGCCGATGCACCAGCCGCGGTTTCTGACCCTTGGCGTCGCGCATCACTTCCAGCATGTCGTCGACATTGCGCGTGATGCCGGAACCGCCCTGCACGGCCAATCCGGCGGGCTTGTTCAGCACCATGACGTCGGCGTCCTCGAACAAGATCATGTCCTTGAGGGCTTGCAGCGTTTTGGTCGCGGCTTCAGAGAGCTCGCCGGCAACCTTGGGCGTGTCCAGCCTCAGCGGCGGAATGCGGATGCTCTGCCCCTCTTCCAGCCGGTCCTTGCTGTCGGCGCGCTTACCGTTGACGCGCAGCTCGCCTTTGCGAACGATGCGCTGGATGTGGGAGAATGAGAGGCCGGGGAAACGCGCCTCGAGAAAACGATCGACCCGCATATTGTTCTCGTCCGCGGTCACGACCACGGTCTCGACCTTGGTCGGGAGCGGCGGCGGCTCGGCAACGACCTTCGCGGGCTCGGGAACGAAGGGCACCGGCTTCTCCCGGCGCGGCTCGGCAAACCGCGCAGACTTGCCGCCCGGACGATGCGCCGCTGGCCGTTCCGCCTGCGATCCCCGATACGGACGCGCGCCCTTGGGACGATCGCCCGGCGCGCGTGACTTCGCGAGTGGCCTCTTGACGCGACGGCTCATGATTATTGCTGCTCCAAGTTAGCCATTTGGGTAGCGCAAATGCAGCGAATTGTCACGGTGAAATCGGTACAAATCGGCCGCGGGATCGGCCATGTTAGGCTGAACAGAGAAGAAACTGAGGGAGTGTCGGGGATGGCGTTTTTGAGATCGGCGTTGATCGCGGCAGTGGTCATGATTGCGGGACCGGCATGGGGGCAGGAAAGCCCGATGCCAGAGGAATTGGCCTGGAAGCTGCTGGAAATCGGCCGCGTCGTTGACCCGCCCCAGGACCGCCCCTCCTCTATGCGCCGCTGCAGCAAAAGGAACCCTATCAGGGCGTCAAGACCGATCGCGACGTCAAATACGGCCCCGCCGACCGCCATCTGCTCGATGTCTTCATGCCGGAGGCGAATTCATCCGCCCGGCCGGTGCTGATCTACATCCACGGCGGTGGTTTTGTTGCCGGAAACAAACGCGCGCCCGGCAGCCCGTTCTACGACAATGTCATGCTGTGGGCGGTGAAGAACGGCTTTGTCGGCGTCAACGCCACCTATCGGCTGGCACCGCAGTCGCCATGGCCGGCGGGCGCCGAAGACCTCGCCGCGGTCGTTCAATGGGTTTCGGACAAGATCGTCGAGCGCGGCGGCGATCCCGCGCGCATCTTTCTGATGGGTCAATCGGCCGGCGCGGTTCATGTCGCAAACTATGTCTCGCATCCTGAATTTCACAAGGTGAAGGGCGGCGGCCTTGCCGGTGCCGTGATGATCTCGGGCATCTACGATTTGACGGCCTCACCCATCGGCGATGCCGAGATCGCCTATTTCGGCGCCGATCCCGCGCGCTATGCCGAGCGCTCTGCGCTACAGGGTTTGCTCGCGACCAAGATACCCCTGATGATCACGGCAACCGAGCTCGACCCGCCCCGCTTCGTCGAACAATTCGAACTCTTGAAGCAGGCCGCTTGCAAGCGCACGAGCGGATGCGCGCGTTCGTTCATGCTGCCGCAGCACAGCCATATGTCGGAGGTCTATTCGATCAACACGTCAGACACGCGGCTGACCGACGAAATTCTCGATTTCGTCAAGAGCGAAAAATAGCGGCTACGTCATTGCTTGCGCGACACCATCAGCGCCTGCGCAAGAATGGTCGGTGGGTGCTCTGTTCCATCCGGCAGGAACGAATGTTCACTGAAGGTGTCGAGACCCGCCGGAAGCACCACTCCCGCCTGCGCCGAACGCGTAAAGATATGGCGGCATTTCTCCGGGCCGCGATCAAACCAGTTGGGATCGTCGAACGTGCCTGCGCACAGACCGAGAATGTGCGGAAATCGTTCCATATCCAAATACAATGTCGTCCCGCATCTGCCGCAGAAGTTCAGGCTGACGCGCATCTGGCTGGTATCCGATCGGTGATGATACGTGCTCACGGCATTTCCGGAGAAGATGACGTCTTTTCTCCTGAATATCGGCTCGACGAGAAACGCGGAGCCTGTGAGCTTTTGGCAAAAAGTGCAATGACAGACCGTCACGCGTATCGGTTCGGCGGCGGTCGTCCGGTAACGGATGTCGCCGCAGAGGCAACCACCCTCATGAACGATGGGCATGGAAGCATCGGATTTCGTCATAGTGGACTCCTCGCGATCGAGCGGGACCAATAGCTGACGTCGAGAGGCGAAACTACGGCAAAGGCCGGACAACGTGACGCACGACAAGATCGCGCTCAGCAGGAAATAAAACGCAAAATCAATCAGCCGAACGAAGCCATAAAGGGATCCGAATCCGCATCGGCCAGCGCCCGAAGCTCGGCTGCAAGCACGCCCCGAACCTGGTTTTTGACGACAGGAAACGCGGGCTGCGAGGCGAGGTCGCGCGCGGCTGCGACTGCCTCCTCGACGATTCGCTCCCTGCCCGTGAGAGCGTTTATCGCTCCCGCCGCAGCTTGGCCCAGTAGTCGAGCCGCTTGCGGATTTCGCGTTCGAAGCCGCGGTCCGGCGGATCGTAGAAAGTTTGGCGACCCAGCGCTTCCGGGAAATAATCTTGACCAGAGAACGCATCCGGCGCGTCGTGGTCGTATTCGTAGCCGGAGCCGTAGCCTTCCGACTTCATCAATTTCGTCGGCGAGTTGAGAATGTGTTTCGGCGGCAGCAGCGAACCGCCCTCCTTCGCCGTGCGCATGGCTGCACCAAACGCCTTGTAGGCAGCGTTCGATTTCGGCGCGGTGGCCAGATAAATCACGGCCTGCGCGATCGCGAGTTCGCCTTCGGGGGACCCAAGGAAATCATAGGTCTCCTTGGCGGCGTTGCAGATCACCAGCGCTTGCGGGTCGGCGAGACCAATGTCCTCGACCGCCATCCGGACCACGCGTCGCGCCAGGAACAGCGGGTCCTCGCCGGCATCCAGCATACGCGCGAGATAATACAGCGCAGCATCCGGATCGGAGCCGCGCACCGATTTATGCAGCGCTGAAATCAGATTGTAATGGCCGTCGGCCGATTTGTCGTAGATCGGGGCGCGACGTTGCAGGATGTCCTGCAATTTCTCGGCGTTGAAGATCTCGTCCTTGCGCGCCGCGCGCCAGACTTCTTCGGCAAGCGTTAGCGCCGCGCGGCCGTCGCCATCGGCCATGCGGACCAGCACCGCACGCGCCTCCGCATCGAGCGGGAGTTTCCTGCCTTCGACCTTTTCCGCATGCGCGTAGAGCTGTTCCACCGCCACCGGGTCGAGCGAATGAAACACCAGCACGCGCGCCCGCGACAGCAACGCGGCGTTGAGCTCGAATGACGGGTTTTCGGTGGTGGCGCCGACCAGCACCACAGTGCCGTCTTCCATCACGGGCAGAAACGAATCCTGCTGCGCACGGTTGAACCGATGCACCTCGTCGACGAACAGCAGCGTGCCTTTGCCGGTCTCGCGGCGCGCGCGGGCGGCATCGAACACCTTCTTCAGGTCCGCAACGCCGGAAAATACCGCGGAAATCTGCTCGAAATGCAGTTCGGTGGCATCGGCCAGCAGACGCGCCACCGTGGTCTTGCCGGTGCCGGGCGGGCCCCAAAACACCAGCGAGCCCAGCGTGCGCGTTTCCAGCATGCGCGTCAGCGCGCCGTCGGGGCCGAGAATATGGTCTTGGCCGACGACATCGGCGAGCGAACGCGGGCGCAATCTATCCGGCAGCGGATGCGGCGCGTCCTGCTCCATCCCTGCCGCGGCAAAGAGGTTGGCAGCCTCGCGAGGTTGCTTCGGACTCATCCGCCCAGCGTCACGTTGATCTGCTGACCGCCGCGCACCACGGTGATGCGCCAGATCCGCGACGATGTCTTCGACGCCTTTTCGAGATCGCTGGTTTTGCCGATCTTCTGATTGTTGACCGCGAGAATGATGTCGCCTTTCTGGAAACCGACACCGGCGGCCGTTCCGCCATCTTCCACATCGATGACGACGACGCCTTCGGTCGAGGCATCCAGATGCAGCTCGTCGGCGACCGCCGGCGAGATGTTGGCGACCTTTGCGCCCTGGAACGGCGAGCGCCCGCTCAATGTGATTTCGTCGCGATTGGTGTCGGGCGCGGTTTCCAGCGGCACCGTCAGCTTCACCGTTTTGCCGGCGCGTTGCACGTCGATTTGCGCGGAGCCGCCGAGCGGACGGGTGGCGAAGCGATAATCGAACGCGTTGGGATCGTCGATCGTCTGCCCGTCGATCGCCACGATCAGGTCGGACGGCTTTAGCCCGGCGCGCCCCGCTGGACTGTTGGGCGCGACATTGGCGACGAGTGCGCCGCTCGGCAGCTTGAGCCCCAGCGTCTCCGCGATTTCTGGCGTCACCGCCTGCAACCGCGCGCCGAGATACGGACGCTTGACCGCCTTGCCACCGCTCTTGGCGGAGGCGACAACGACGCGCACCATGTTGGCAGGGATCGCAAAGCCGATGCCCTGCGAGCCGCCGGAGCGCGAGAAGATCGCGGTGTTGATACCGGCAAGCTTGCCAGTCATGTCGACCAGTGCACCGCCGGAATTGCCGGGATTGATCGCGGCATCGGTCTGGATGAAAAACTGGTAGTCGGTGATGCCGACCTGCGTTCGCGCCAGCGCCGAGATGATGCCGTGCGTCACGGTCTGGCCGACGCCGAAGGGATTGCCGATCGCGAGCACGACGTCACCGACCTGCAGCTCGTCGGAATTCGCAAAATCGAGCGTCGGGAATTTCTCCTTGCTGTCTTTCAGACGCAGCACGGCGAGATCGGTGCGGCTGTCCTTGAGTACGATTTCCGCCTCGAACTCGCGTTTGTCGGCGAGCGAAACCTTGACCTGGTCGGCGCCTTCGATGACGTGGTTGTTGGTGACGACGAGACCGGAGCTATCCACCATCACGCCGGATCCCAGCGAGCGTTGCATCTGTTCGGGTTGCTGGCCGGGTACGCCGAAGAAACGGCGGAAGATCGGATCGTCCAGGAGCGGGTTGCGGTTCTGCACCGTCTTGGCGGCGTAGACATTGACCACCGCCGGCTGCACGCGCTGCACGATCGGCGCGTAGGACATGCGCAGTTCCGCTGCCGAGGACGGAACGCGGCGGTCCTGTGCCAGCGCCGGGGCTGCCGCAGCAGAAATAGCCAACAGTGCCATGAAAGAGCGAACGATGATCATGAATGGATTTCCTAGCATCGACCGTGCGAATATAGGCTTTCCGGCCGGTGAATAGAAGTCGCCGCGAGGACGGACCCGACCGTTACGGGCCGATTCGGATCGATTCCCGATATGCCGGCAGCGGGCAGCTTTTCGCTGGTGCTTGCAATTCTGTGTTGGATTGGCACCTAGTGTTCGAGAGTGCAGCGAATGACAGGGAGAAACGCGCGATGAAGGCCGTCGGATACAAAAAATCACTTCCGGTTGAGGATGCGGATTCGCTGATCGATTTCGAGACCGCGAAACCGGAGCCGAAAGGCCGCGATATCCGCGTCGCCGTGAAGGCGATTTCGGCAAACCCGGTCGATTACAAGGTGCGCAAGCGCGCAGCCCCACCCGAAGGCGAGACCAAGATCCTCGGCTATGACGCCGCGGGCGTGGTCGATGCGGTCGGCCCCGACGTCACGCTGTTCAAGGCGGGGGATGAAGTGTTCTACGCCGGCTCGATCCTGCGCCAGGGCACCAATTCGGAATTCCATCTGGTCGACGAGCGCATCGTCGGCCGCAAGCCGAAATCGCTTTCGTTCGCGCAGGCGGCGGCCCTGCCCCTCACCTCGATCACCGCCTGGGAATTGCTGTTCGACCGCCTCGGCGCGGTGCCCGGCAAGAGCGTCGATCCGCGCACGCTGTTGATCACGGGTGGCGCCGGTGGCGTCGGCTCGATTTTGATTCAGTTGGCGCGCCGCCTCACCGGGCTCACGGTGGTTGCGACCGCGACGCGGCCGGAATCGCAAAAATGGTGTCTCGATCTCGGCGCCCATGCTGTCATCGATCATTCCAAGCCGATGAAGGAGCAGATCGAGAAGCTGAAAGTTCCGCCGGTCGGCCTCGTCGCGAGCCTCACCTTCACCGACCAGCATTACAAGGCGATCGCCGATTTCATCGCGCCGCAGGGCAAGTTCGGTTTGATCGACGATCCCCCGGAATTCACCGTCAGTGCCTTCAAGGGCAAGGCGGTGTCGATTCACTGGGAATCGATGTTCACCCGCTCATCTTTCCAAACGCCGGACATGATCGCGCAGCATCAACTGCTCAACGATGTCGCCGATCTCATCGACAAGGGCGTGCTGCGCACCACGCTCGACCAGACGTTTGGCACGATCAACGCCGCCAACCTCAAGCGCGCCCATGCGCTGCTGGAAAGCGGCAAGTCGCGCGGCAAGATCGTGCTGGAGGGGTGGTAGGGTACCCAAACAAGAAGCGGCGCCGATCACCGCTCTCATGCGGCATAAATTGGCGCGTTTTTCGCTCCACGACATGCTAATATGCGTCATCGGGCCGTCGGAGAAATTCCGCGTCCCGAATGCATTCTCAAAACGCCATCAAAGCAGGGAGGAGAAGATGCCTTTGTTCATCACGTATGCATCGTATTCCCATTCCGGCGTGAAGGGACTTGTTGACAAGCCGTCGGATCGATCTGGACCCGTCAGGGCATTGATCGAAAAGGCCGGCGGCAAAGTCGTGGCAATGTACAACACGACGGGCTCGAACGACGTTGTGCTCGTTTCCGAGCTAGCCGATGGATCGGATGCAGTTGCCATAGGCATGGCTGTTGCGGCAACCGGCGCGCTATCCAAAATAGAAACGGTGCGCGCCTGGACGCCGGGCGAATTCAAAGGCATCGCGGAAAAGGCTGCTCGGGTTGGCAGCGCTTACATTCCGCCCGGACAATAACTCCGCATGCCGACGTCGCACTCTAAAGCGCGATGACTTTAGGTACAATCGCCGTCGCGCTTTAGCTTATTGTTTGCGCACGATCTTTTCGGAAAACCGGTGTCCGCTTTTCCGGATCATGCGCTAGGCGACCGGCACACCCTCGACAAAAATCAACCGGCGGTCCAGCGCGGTCCGCCGGTGCTTGAGCGCCTCGGCATATTCCGGCGAGGCGTACCATTCGCGCAACCGTTCCATCGACGGAAATTCCACGACGATGATGTTCTTCGGGGGCGGCCCGCCTTCGGCCGCACTGGCAGCGCCGCCGCGGACCAGATAACGGCCGCCATAATGCGCGATCGCTTTCGCGGCGATGGTGCGATAGGCCTCGAAACCTGCGGCGTCCTTCACATCTACTTCGGAAATCACATAGGCCGACATCCCGCACCTCACGCGATAGTCTGGATGATGCCGCCTTCGGCCCGGAGCGCCGCGCCATTGGTGATAGACGCTTCTTTTGAGCTGACATAGACCACCATGTTGGCGATCTCCTCGGGACTTGCAAAGCGCTGCAGCAGCGAGGTCGGGCGATGCTGCTTGACGAAGTTCGCTGCCGCCTCTTCGACCGACTGGCCGTTCTGCTTGGCGAGATCCTTGACGAAGGTTTCAACGCCCTCCGACATGGTCGGTCCCGGCAACACCGAATTGACAGTTACGGCGGTGCCGCGGGTCATTTCCGCAAGGCCCCGCGAGATCGCGAGCTGCGCGGTCTTGGTCATGCCGTAGTGAATCATTTCCTTCGGAATATTCAGCGCGGACTCGGAGGAGATGAAGACGATGCGGCCCCAGTTGCGCTTCAACATCGCCGGCATGTAAGCGCGGGCCAACCGGACGCCCGACATCACGTTGACCTCGAAGAAACGGTTCCAATCCTCGTCGGGAATGTCGAAGAAGCCCTTGGGCTCGAAGATGCCGGCGTTGTTGATGAGAATGTCCACGTCGGGCAGAGCGGCCAGCAAGGCCTTGCATCCTTCCGCCGTCGAGACATCGGCGGCAATGCCGCGGACCTTGCCGCCTGGGACCGCCTTCGCCGCGGCATCGACCTTGGCCTGACTGCGGCCATTGACCACCACATTGGCGCCGGTCGCGGCAAGGCCTTTGGCGATCGCGTTACCGATGCCGGCCGTCGAACCCGTGACCAGCGCGGTCTTTCCCGAAAGGTCGATATTCATGTGCCGTCTCCTTCGTTGCCAAGGAGATATCGGAAGCGTCAGGCGAGACCGCAATCCGGGAATATCAGCGTTGTCTGCCCAATAAAAAAGCGGCGCTCGAGGCGCCGCTTTTGAAAACTCGATCCGGAAACGCTTACGCCGCTTCGGTGGCCTTTTCCTGCACCGGGCCGGAGTCCAGGCCCTTGGCGTCGACGTCGCGGTCGACGAATTCGATCACGGCCATCGGGGCGTTGTCGCCGTAGCGGAAGCCCGCCTTGATGATGCGGGTGTAGCCGCCCTGGCGGTCCTTGTAGCGGGTCGCCAGCGTATCGAACAGCTTGCGGACCTGATCCAGGTCGCGCATCTCCGAGATCGCCTGGCGGCGCATGGCGAGGCCGCCCTTCTTGCCCAGCGTCACCAGCTTCTCCACGATCGGGCGCAATTCCTTCGCCTTCGGAAGCGTGGTGACGATCTGCTCGTGCTTGATCAGCGCCGCGCACATGTTGGCGAACATCGCACGGCGATGCTCCGCAGTGCGGTTGAGCTTACGATGAACCTTGCCGTGACGCATGATCTATTCCTTGATTTCTATTCGTCGCGACGGTTCGTCGGACATGTTTCTCAGGTGGGCTTCCTGCGTTCGCCCGCTAAAGCGCGACAATCATCGCCGCGCTTCAGTTTGTTGTTCGATCAATAATGATCTTCGAAGCGCTTGGCCAACTCGTCGATATTCTCCGGCGGCCAGCCGGGCACTTCCATGCCGAGATGCAGACCCATCTGGGCCAGCACTTCCTTGATCTCGTTCAGCGACTTGCGGCCGAAGTTCGGGGTGCGGAGCATTTCCGCTTCCGACTTCTGCACGAGGTCGCCGATGTAGACGATGTTGTCGTTCTTCAGGCAGTTTGCCGAACGCACCGACAGTTCGAGCTCGTCGACCTTCTTGAGGAACGCCGGGTTGAACGCGAGATCCGGAATGATCTCCTGCGCCACTTCCTTGCGCGGCTCTTCGAAGTTCACGAACACGTTGAGCTGATCCTGCAGGATGCGGGCAGCATAGGCCACCGCGTCTTCCGGCGTGATCGCGCCGTTGGTCTCGATCGTCATGGTCAGCTTGTCGTAGTCGAGGATCTGGCCCTCGCGGGTGTTCTCGACCTTGTAGGAGACCTTGCGGACCGGAGAGAACAGGCTGTCGACCGGGATCAGGCCGATCGGCGCGTCTTCAGGACGGTTGCGCTCGGCGGCGACGTAGCCCTTGCCGGAAGCGACCGTGAATTCCATGCGGATCTCGGCGCCCTCGTCGAGCGTGCAGATCTGCAGATCGGGATTGAGCACCACGACATCGCCGACGGTCTGGATGTCACCGGCAGTGACGGCGCCCGGGCCCGACTTCTTGACGACCATGCGCTTGGGGCCTTCGCCCTGCATCTTGATCGCGATGTCCTTGATGTTGAGCACGATGTCGGTGACGTCCTCGCGAACGCCCGCGATCGAGGAGAACTCGTGCAGCACGCCGTCGATATGCACCGACTGCACCGCAGCACCTTGCAGCGACGACAGCAGGATGCGGCGCAGCGCGTTACCGAGCGTCTGACCGAAACCGCGTTCGAGCGGCTCGGCGACCACGGTCGCAAACCGGGTCGCATCGGTGCCCGGCGATACCTGCAGCTTGTTCGGTCGAATAAGTTCTTGCCAATTTTTCTGGATCGTCACTGTGTCACCCATGGGCCAGTCGATTTGACATCTGATTACTGGCGTTGGAGGTCGCGGATCAGTCCGCGCTTACAAATTCCAAAAACAATCGCGCGACGGAACGAACCGCCCGCGAATATCAAACCCGCCGGCGCTTGCGCGGACGGCAGCCATTGTGCGGGATCGTCGTCACGTCACGGATCGATGTGACGGTGAAGCCCGCCGCCTGCAGCGCACGAAGCGCCAATTCACGGCCCGAACCGGGGCCCGCAACTTCCACTTCCAGCGTGCGCATGCCGTGTTCCTGCGCCTTCTTGGAAACGTCTTCGGCCGCGACCTGCGCGGCGTAAGGGGTCGATTTGCGCGAGCCCTTGAAGCCCATCGTGCCGGCCGACGACCAGGCAATGGTGTTGCCCTGCGCGTCGGTGATGGTGATGGTCGTGTTGTTGAACGACGAATTCACGTGCGCGATGCCGGAGGCGATGTTCTTGCGTTCGCGGCGGCGTACGCGGGTGGCTTCCTTGCCCATTCCAAAACCTTTCCTGTGATCTCAAACGCCGCCGTAATGCCAGCGGCTACACCTATACAGCGAGCGGCGAATGACGCCGCTCTCCGTTCGCTATCTAGAAATTACTTCTTCTTGCCGGCGATCGACTTGGCCGGACCCTTGCGCGTGCGCGCGTTGGTGTGGGTACGCTGGCCGCGCACCGGCAGGCCGCGGCGATGACGCAGGCCGCGATAGCAGCCGAGGTCCATCAGACGCTTGATGTTGATGCCGACCTCGCGACGAAGATCGCCCTCGACGAGATAGTCGCGGTCGATCACTTCGCGGATCTGCAGAACTTCCTGGTCGCTCAGCTGGCTGACGCGACGCTCCGCAGGGATCTTGACCTTCTCCATGATCTCGGCAGCGTTCTTCTGGCCGATGCCATGGATGTACTGGAGCGCGATCAGGACGCGCTTGTTGGTCGGGATATTCACGCCGGCAATACGGGCCACGGACTTCTCTCCTGTCGCCGATCCCTCATGGACCGGGCTCTGTTCTTGCTAACTCGGGCAGGTGTCCGCAAACGCGAACACGACGCCCTCCCCTCAGATTCTTCGGGGCCCGGCATCGTCTGATAACTATCCGACTTGGATGCGGGGCTTATTAAAGGATTCAACTCGGTTTCGTCAACCGTCTCTAGCGTTTAGCTCGCTTTTTCGTGACCTTTTTCGCAGCTTTCCTGGCCACCTTCTTGGCGGCTTTCCCGCGGCTTTCTTGACAGCCTTTTTGGCCTTTTTGACACCCTTGGAAGCAGCCTTCCGGGCCTTGGGAGCAGCTTTGGCGGCCTTCTTGGCGGTTTGAGCAGCCTTTTTGCCCACAGGACTGGACGCCTTCCTGGGGGCCGCCTTGGCCCGCTTGGCCGACGCCGCTGGCCTGGCCGGCTTGGGTTCCACCGCCCCGATCGCCGACAGGATTCGGTTAATTTCCCGCGTGACGTGCTCGATGGTCATCATGCCATCGACGGTCAGGAGCTTCCGCCGCTCCGAATAATAGTGAATCAGCGGCTCGGTCAGCGAGCGGTAGCTCGCCAGGCGCTTCGACAGCACCTCAGGCGTGTCGTCGATTCGCACCTCCTCGCCGCGTGCCAGCATCTCGGCCACACGGGTTTCGACGCGGTTCAACAGCGCGCTCTCATTGACGCGCAGCTCAACCACCGCATCGAGCTTGATGTGCTTCTTCTTCAGGAGTTCGTCGAGCGCTTCCGCCTGCGGCACCGTGCGCGGAAAGCCGTCAAGAATGAAGCCGTTCCTCATGTCGGGCTGATCGAGGCGATCGGAGATGATCCCGATCACGATCTCGTCCGGCACCAGCGCACCGCTCGCCATGATGTCCTTGGCCTGCAGGCCGATCGGCGTCCCGGCGGCGACCGCGGCGCGAAGCATCTCGCCGGTCGAAAGCTGAACGATCCCGTATTTGTGGATCAGCCGTTGCGCCTGGGTCCCCTTGCCCGCGCCCGGCGGTCCCAAAAGGATCAATCTCATGATTAGTCGCCCCCCGGCTTGGTGAGCGAAACCCCGCGCACCCCATAATGAATTTCAGACCACCGCGTTTTGTCAAACCTAGCGGCGGCGGCCCCTGAGCTTGGATTTCCTGATCAGCCCTTCATACTGGTGGGCGAGCAGATAGCCCTGCACCTGCGCCACCGTATCCATCGTCACGCTGACGACGATCAGGAGTGAGGTTCCGCCAAAATAAAACGGCACCGAGGCGTAGGAAATCAGAATTTCGGGAATCAGGCAGACGATGGCGAGATAGATCGCGCCCAGCACCGTGACGCGCGACAGCACGTAGTCGATATATTCGGCGGTGCGTTCGCCCGGGCGAATGCCGGGGATGAAGCCGCCATGCTTCTTCAGATTGTCGGCGGTCTCGGTCGGGTTGAACACGATCGCGGTGTAGAAGAACGCGAAGAACACGATCAGCGCCAGATACATGAACAGGAACAGCGGACGGCCGTGGCCGAGCTGCGTCGTGATCCACTGGAACCATTCCGGGCCCTTGCCGGCATTGAAGTTCGCAACCGTCGTCGGCAGCAGCAGCAGCGACGAGGCGAAGATCGGCGGGATCACGCCCGAGGTGTTGAGCTTGAGCGGCAGATGCGAGGACTGGCCTTCGAACATCTTGTTGCCGACCTGTCGCTTCGGATACTGGATCAGAAGCCGCCGCTGAGCGCGCTCCATGAACACGATGAAGGCGATCACGGCGACCGCCATCACGATCACGACCAGGATCAGACCGGTCGACAGCGCACCCTGACGTCCCAGTTCCAGCATGTTGGCGAGCGCCGAGGGCAGCTCGGCGACGATGCCGGAGAGGATGATCAGCGAGATGCCGTTGCCGATGCCGCGCGAGGTGATCTGCTCACCGAGCCACATCAGGAACATGGTGCCGCCGGTCAGCGTGATCGCGGTGGAAAGACGGAAGAACAGTCCGGGGTCGCTGACGACATTGCCGGCGCCTTCGAGGCCGACGGCGATGCCGTAGGACTGGAACGCGGCGAGAATCACCGTGAGATAGCGGGTGTACTGGTTCAGCGTCTTGCGGCCGGCCTCGCCTTCCTTCTTCAGCGCTTCGAGCTGCGGCGATACGGTGGTCAAAAGCTGGATGATGATCGATGCCGAGATGTACGGCATGATGTTCAGCGCGAAGATCGCCATGCGGTGGATGCCGCCGCCGGCGAACATGTTGAACATGCCGAGAATACCGCCAGCCTGGGATTTGAACACCTGTTCCCAGATATTGGGATCGATGCCGGGCAGCGGGATGTAGGTGCCGAGCCGATAAACGAGCAGCGCACCCAGGGTGAACCAGATGCGCTTCTTCAGTTCGTCGGCTTTGCCGAGCGCAGAGAAATTGAGGTTTGCGGCAAGTTGTTCTGCTGCTGAGACCATGTTTTAGCTTTCTCCCGCCGCCCCTCGGGCCGTCGCCCCCAAGTGGAGCAATCGGCAGACGCCGGACATTATTTGGTGCTCGGCTTTGATATGTCCATCGCTCTCTTCGCGGATCGCCCGCGAATGGCGGGCGATGACGCAGATGTTACGCCGCCTCACCTTCTTCGGTCTTGGCCGGAGCCAGGATCTTCACCGTGCCGCCGGCCTTCTCGACCGCCGCAACGGCGGACTTCGACGCGCCATGCACTTCGATGTTCAGCTTGGCCTTGAGTTCGCCACGGCCGAGCAGCCGCAGGCCATCCTTGGCGCGGCGCAGCACGCCGGTCTTTACCAGCGATTCGGCGGTGACGGTTTCCTTGACGTCGACCAGCTTGGCGTCGATCGCCTGCTGCAGCCGGTCGAGGTTGATCTCGGCGAAATCGAGCTTGAAGATGTTGTTGAAGCCGCGCTTCGGCAGGCGCCGATGCAACGGCATCTGGCCGCCTTCGAAGCCCTTGATGCGCACGCCCGAACGCGCGGTCTGGCCCTTGCCGCCGCGGCCCGCAGTCTTGCCCTTGCCTGAACCGATGCCACGGCCGACGCGCATGCGCTTCTTGCGCGAGCCGGCGTTGTCGGCGATATCGCTGAGCTTCATCGCCCTGTCTCCTTATTTCTCGTCGACGACGCGGACGAGATGTTGAACCTTGGCGATCATGCCGCGAATCGCAGGCGTGTCCTGCAATTCGGTCACACGACCGATCTTGTTGAGCTTGAGGCCGATCAGCGTCGCGCGCTGCGAGTGATGGCGGCGGATTGCGCTGCCGGTCTGCTCGACCTTGATCGTCTTTGCGGCCTTGGCCATCGTCTTAACTCCGAAAGCGCTGAAAGCGCGTGTTATTACTCAGCCACCACTTCGGCATCGCCGCCGACGCGGCGCGACTGCAGCGTGGACACCTTGATGTTGCGGCGCGCCGCCACCGAACGCGGCGAATCCTGATGCTTCAGCGCGTCGAAGGTCGCGCGAACCATGTTGTAGGGATTCGACGAGCCGATCGACTTCGCCACCACGTCCTGGATACCGAGCGTCTCGAACACCGCGCGCATCGGACCGCCCGCGATGATGCCGGTACCGGCCGGCGCTGCGCGCAGATAGACGCGGCCCGCACCATGGCGGCCGGCGATATCGTGATGCAGCGTGCGGCCTTCGCGCAGCGCGACGCGCGTCAGATTGCGCTTCGCCAATTCGGTCGCCTTGCGGATCGCCTCGGGAACTTCGCGCGCCTTGCCGTGGCCGAAACCGACCCGGCCCTTCTGGTCGCCGATCACGACCAGCGCCGCAAAGCCGAAGCGCTTGCCGCCCTTGACGACCTTCGCCACGCGATTGATGTGGACGAGCTTGTCGACGAACTCGCTGTCGCGCTCCTCGCGATCCCTGCTCCGTTCGCGTCCGCCGCGTTCGCGTTCACCTGCCATGGTGTTTTCCAATCTCTGAGAGGCCAGAGCCTCTTTCCTCGTGTTCGTTCAAAACAGTTCTTAGAAATCAATCTTTAGAAGCTAAGTCCGCTTTCGCGGGCCGCATCCGCGAGCGCCTTGACGCGCCCGTGATAGAGATAGCTGCCGCGATCGAACACCACTTCCTTGACGCCGTTCTGCACCGCGCGTTCCGCCAGCAGCTTGCCGACGGCCTTGGCGGCCTCGATGTTGGCGCCCGTGTTGCCGCTCTCGCGCATCGTCTTTTCCAGCGACGAGGCGGAAGCCAGCGTCTCGCCCTTCAGGTCGTCGATGACCTGGGCGTAGATGTGCTTCGACGAGCGGAACACCGACAGACGCGGACGTCCACCGGCGGAGCGGCGCAGCGAGTTTCGCACGCGCTGCTTGCGCCGGGCATTCGTAACCTTGAGTGACATGACCGGCTCCGTTACTTCTTCTTGCCTTCCTTGCGGAAGATGAATTCGTTGGCGTACTTCACGCCCTTGCCCTTGTAGGGCTCCGGCGGACGATAGCTGCGGATCTCGGCGGCGACCTGGCCGACGCGCTGGGAATCGTTGCCCGTGATCGTGATCTCGGTCGGCTTCGGCACCACGATGGTGATGCCTTCCGGGATCGCGTAGACGACGTCGTGGCTGTAGCCGAGCGCGAGCTGCAGGTTCTTGCCCTGCAGCGCGGCGCGGTAGCCGACGCCGGTGATCTCGAGCTTCTTCTCGAAACCCTTGGTGACGCCCTCGACCAGGTTGGCGACCTGCGCACGCGCGGTGCCGTACATCGCCTGCGCGCGGTTGGTTTCGAGCCGCGGCGCAACCTTGACCGCGCCGTCCTCGAACTTCACCTCGACGTCGTCATGCACGACGAACTGAAGCTGGCCCTTCGGCCCCTTCATCTTGACGGTCTGCCCTTCGACGGTCGCCGTCACACCGGACGGGATCGTCACAGGCCGTTTGCCAACACGTGACATGGCTTCAATCCTTCCTCAGAACACCGTGAAGAGAATTTCGCCGCCCACATTCGCGTCGCGCGCTTCGTGGTCAGCCATGATTCCCTTCGGCGTCGACAACACCGAAATGCCGAGACCGTTGTTCACGCGCGGCAGGTTCTTCACCGAGGCGTAAACCCGACGGCCCGGCTTGGAGACCCGCTCGATCTCGCGAATGACGGGCTCGCCGTCGAAATATTTCAGCTCGATCTCGAGCTCGCTGCGGCCGGACGCATGTTCGACGCTGGCGTAGCCGCGGATGTAACCCTCGGACTTCAGCACTTCGAGCACGCTGGCGCGCATCTTCGAGCCCGGGGTCGAGACCTTGGACTTCGAACGCATCTGCGCGTTGCGGATACGGGTGATCAGATCGCTGATCGGATCGTGCGTTGACATCTGCCGACCCTCCTTACCAGCTCGACTTCACGAGCCCGGGAACCAGGCCCTTGGAGCCGAGTTCACGCAGCGCGATGCGGCTGAGCTTGTTCTTGCGATAAATCGAGCGCGGACGACCGGACAGTTCGCAGCGGTTGCGGATGCGCGTCGCCGACGAATTGCGCGGCATCTCGGCAAGCTTCAGCGTCGCCGCGAACCGCTCTTCCATCGGCTTGGTCTTGTCGGCGATGATCGCCTTCAGCTTCGCGCGCTGGGGAGCGGCGTTCTTGGTCATCCGCTTGCGCCGGTTGTTCTTCTCGATCGAACTCTTCTTTGCCATGCTTGGCTCCTGGGTTTCCGCGTTTGAGAGGCTTTAGCTGCGTCTCACTGCCGGAACGGGAAATTGAATGCGGTCAACAAGGCACGCGCCTCGTCGTCGGTACGCGCCGTGGTGCAAACCGTGATGTCCATGCCCCATGCTTCCCCGCAACCTTGTCGAAGTCGATTTCGGGGAAAATGATGTGCTCCTTGATGCCGAGCGAGTAGTTGCCGCGACCGTCGAAGCTCTTGGCGTTGAGGCCGCGGAAGTCGCGCACGCGCGGCAGCGCGACGTTCACCAGGCGATCGATGAACTCGTACATCTTGGCCTTGCGCAGCGTGACCTTGCAGCCGATCGGCTGGTTTTCACGCAGCTTGAAGGTCGCGATCGCGACGCGCGAATAGGTCACGATCGCCTTCTGGCCGGCGATCAGCGACAGGTCGGCCGCCGCGGTCTCGGCCTTTTTGCGGTCGTTGACGGCCTCGCCGACGCCCATGTTGAGGACGACCTTGTCGAGGCGCGGCACCTGCATGACGTTGGCATAGCCGAACTGTTCGGTCAGCTTGCCGCGGATTTCCTTGTCGAACTGCGCGCGCAGGCGCGGCACATAAGCGGTCTCAGCCATCGATCTCTGCTCCCGAGCTCTTGGCAATGCGTACCTTCTTGCCATCAGCCTAAATCTTGAAGCCCACGCGGGTCGGTTTGCCGTCCTTGCCGACATACGCGATGTTGGACAGGTGGATCGGCGACTCCTTGGAGATGATGCCGCCTTCCTGGGCCTGGGTCTGCTTCTGGTGACGCTTCACCATGTTGATGCCGCGCACCAGCGCCTTGTTCTCGGCGGGGCGGACTTCGAATACTTCGCCGGTACGGCCCTTGTCGCGGCCGTTCAGCACGATGACCTTGTCACCTTTCCGGATCTTGGCAGCCATCACAGCACCTCCGGCGCAAGCGAGATGATCTTCATGTGGTTCTTGGCGCGCAGCTCGCGCGGCACGGGCCCGAAGATACGGGTGCCGACCGGCTCCGACTGGTTGTTGATCAGCACGGCGGCGTTGCGGTCGAAACGGATGACCGAGCCGTCGGCGCGGCGGATGTCCTTGCGGACCCGCACCACGACAGCCTTCATCACGTCGCCCTTCTTCACCTTGCCGCGCGGAATCGCTTCCTTGATCGACACGACGATAACGTCGCCCACGGTGGCATAGCGGCGCTTGGAGCCCCCCAGCACCTTGATGCACATGACACGGCGTGCGCCTGAATTATCGGCCACGTCGAGGTTGGTCTGCATCTGAATCATTGATGCACCTCGTCCTCTTTCTGATGCGCTCGAATTAGCGCCTAAAATTTCCCTGAAGTCTTCCGGCTGAACCGAATGATTTCAGGCCGTTTTCTTCTGTTCGCCCCGGACCACGGTCCAGCGCTTCAACTTCGAGATCGGCTTGCTCTCCTCGATCCACACCATGTCGCCCGGCTTGAACTCGTTGTTCTCGTCGTGCGCGTGGTAGTTCTTGGAGCGGCGGATCGTCTTCTTGTAGATCGGATGGGTGAAGCGGCGATCGACGCGCACCACCACCGTCTTGGCTTGCTTGTCGCTCACGACCACGCCCTGAAGGGTACGTTTCGGCATATCCGGCCTCTTACTTCTTCTTCGCGCGCGCTTGCGCGGCGATGGTCTTGATGCGGGCGATATCGCGGCGGGCTTCACGCAGCCGCGACGTGTTCTCCAGCTGCCCGGTGGCGCGCTGGAAGCGCAGGTTGAAGCGCTCCTTCTTCAGATTGAGGACGGCGTCCTCCCTCTGGTCGTCGCTCATCGCGCGAATGTCGGCGGTCTTCATCTCGGCCATGTCAATTACTCCGCAATGCGCGCGACGAAGCGCGTCTTGATCGGAAGCTTGGCGGCGGCGAGCGAGAGCGCTTCCTTCGCGGTCTGCACCGTGACGCCGTCGATCTCGAAAATCACGCGGCCCGGCTTGACCCGCGCCACCCACAATTCCGGCGTACCCTTGCCGGAGCCCATGCGGACTTCGGCGGGCTTCTTCGACACCGGCAGGTCCGGGAACACGCGGATCCAGACGCGGCCGGCGCGCTTCATGTGACGGGTCAGCGCGCGGCGCGCGGCTTCGATCTGACGGGCGGTGATGCGCTCGGGCGCCATCGCCTTCAGGCCGAACTGACCGAACGACAACGTCGCGCCCGAAGTCGCAACGCCGTGGATACGGCCCTTATGCGCCTTCCGGAACTTCGTTTTCTTTGGTTGCATCATGGCTTTAAGCCCTCAAACCTTCTCTATGCCTCACGCGGCGTCGCGGCGCGGCCGTGTATTGTCGCCTTCGGCCATCTTCTTGTCCTGGGCCATCGGATCGTGCTCGAGGATTTCGCCCTTGAAGATCCAGACCTTGACGCCGCAGGTGCCGAACGTGGTGAACGCGGTCGCAACGCCGTAATCGATGTCGGCGCGCAGCGTGTGCAAGGGCACGCGGCCTTCGCGATACCATTCCATGCGCGCGATTTCGGCGCCGCCGAGACGGCCCGAGCAGTTGATACGAATGCCTTCGGCGCCGAGACGCATCGCCGACTGCACCGCCCGCTTCATGGCGCGGCGGAATGCGACGCGGCGCTCGAGCTGCTGCGCGATCAATTCGGCGACCAGGGTGGCGTCGAGTTCGGGCTTGCGGATTTCGACGATGTTGATGACGACGTCGGAAGCCGTGATGTCGGCAACCCGCTTGCGCAGCTTGTCGATGTCGGCGCCCTTCTTGCCGATCACGACGCCCGGACGCGCCGAGTGGATCGTCACGCGGCACTTCTTGTGCGGACGCTCGATCACGATGCGGGCAACCGCCGCCTGCTTGAGCTCCTTGTGCAGGATCTCGCGGATCTTGACGTCCTCATGCAGCAGCTTGCCGTATTCGTTCTTGCCGGCGAACCAACGGGAATCCCACGTCCGGTTGATGCCGAGACGCAGTCCGATTGGATTGATCTTTTGACCCATCGTTTTCTCCCGCGCCCTTAAGCGCCAGCCTCGGCCTCGACCTGACGAACCACGATGGTCAGGTGCGAGAACGGTTTATACACACGGCCCGAACGGCCACGGCCGCGCGGTGCAAAACGCTTCATCACGATGCCGTTGCCGACATGCGCCTCGGCGACGACGAGATCGTCGACTTCGAGGTCATGGTTGTTCTCGGCGTTGGCGATCGCCGATTCCAGGCACTTCTTGACGTCGACCGCGATCCGCTTGCGCGAGAACTGCAGGTCGGCGAGCGCAGCCGAAGCCTTCCGGCCGCGGATCAGCTGCGCGACAAGATTGAGCTTCTGCGGGCTGACGCGCAGCATCCGGGCCACTGCCTTGGCCTCGTTGTCCGCGAGGCTACGTTCGCGCTTTGGTTTGCTCATCGTCTATTCCTCAAGCCTTCTTGGCTTTCTTGTCGCCAGAATGGCCATGGAAGGTACGGGTCGGCGAGAACTCGCCGAACTTGTGACCCACCATTTCCTCGTTGACCGATACCGGCACATGCTTCTGGCCGTTGTAGACGCCGAAGACCAGGCCGACGAACTGCGGCAGGATGGTCGAGCGGCGGCTCCAGATCTTGATGACGTCGTGACGGCCGGACGCGCGCGCGGCATCTGCCTTCTTGAGCAGAGAACCCTCGACGAACGGGCCTTTCCAGACTGAACGAACCATGTCCGGCGTTCCTTACTTCTTCCGCTTGTGGCGGCTTAGGAGAATGAATCTGTTGGTCGACTTATTCGAACGGGTCTTCTTGCCCTTGGTCGGCTTGCCCCACGGCGTAACCGGGTGGCGGCCGCCCGAGGTGCGGCCTTCGCCGCCGCCGTGCGGATGGTCGATCGGGTTCATGACGACGCCGCGGTTATGCGGACGCCAGCCGAGCCAGCGGGTACGGCCGGCCTTGCCGATCGAGATGTTCATGTGATCGGGGTTCGACACCGCACCGATGGTGCCGCGGCAACGGCCGTGCACCAGGCGCTGCTCGCCCGAGTTCAGGCGCAGAATGACGTAGTCCTGGTCGCGACCGACGATCTGGGCGTAGGTACCGGCGGAACGCGCGATCTGGCCGCCCTTCCCGATCTTCATCTCGATATTGTGGATGATGGTGCCGACCGGCATGTTGCCGAGCGGCATGACATTGCCCGGCTTCACGTCGACATAGTTGCCGGCGACGACGGTGTCGCCCGCGGCCAGCCGCTGCGGCGCCAGGATATAGGCCTGCTCGCCGTCCTGATACTTGATCAGCGCGATGAACGCGGTGCGGTTCGGATCGTATTCCAGCCGCTCGACGACCGCGGGAACGTCGACCTTGTTCCGCTTGAAGTCGACCATGCGGTAGGCCTTCTTGTGGCCACCGCCACGAAAGCGAACCGTGATACGGCCGGTGTTGTTGCGGCCGCCGTTGCTGATCTTGCCCTCGGTCAACGCCTTGACCGGCTTGCCCTTGTAGAGCGCCGAACGGTCGACCATCACCAGCTGGCGCTGGCCCGGCGTCGTCGGATTGTATGTTTTCAATGCCATCGTCGTATCGCCTTATAGTCCGGTGGTGACGTCGATGCGGTGGCCCTCTTCGAGGGTCACGATCGCTCGCTTCACGTCCGACTGCGAACCGAAATTGCCGCGGAACACCTTGGTCTTGCCCTTGCGGACCAGCGTGTTCACGCTCTTGACCTTGACGTCGAACAGCTTTTCGACCGCTTCCTTGATTTGCGGCTTGGTCGCCTTGGCTGGCGACCCTGAACACAACCTTGTTGTGCTCGGACGCTACCGTCGCCTTTTCGGTCACGACCGGGGCGACGATCACGTCGTAATGGCGCGGATCGATATTCTTCATTTGAAGCGCGCCTCCAACGCATCGACCGCCGACTTGGTCAGCACCAGCTTCTGACGGCGCAGAATGTCATAGACGTTGATGCCCTGGATCGGCAGCACGTCGATGTTCGGAATGTTGCGCGCAGCGGTCGCGAAACCGTTGTGCAGCTCGGCGCCGTCGATGATCAGCGCATTGGTCAGGCCGAGACCCGAGAAATGCCCGACCAGAGCCTTGGTCTTGGCCGCCTCGAGCGTTCGCGTTGTCGATCACGATCAGGCCGCCGTCCTTGGCCTTCGCCGACAGAGCATGCTTGAGCGCCAGCGCGCGCACCTTCTTCGGCAGGCGATCGCGTGCGAGCGAACCACCGGACCGAAGGCACGGCCACCGCCGCGGAACTGCGGCACGCGGGCCGAGCCGTGACGAGCACCGCCGGTGCCCTTCTGCTTGTACATCTTCTTGCCGGTACGCCAGACATCGGCGCGGCCCTGCGTCTTGTGCGTGCCGGCCTGGCGCTTGTTGAGCTGCCAGTTGCACGCAACGCTGGATGATGTCGTCGCGCGGCTCGAGACCGAAGATCGCGTCCGAGAGCTGGACCGAACCGGCTTCCTTGCCTTCAAGGGTCGTGACTTTCAGTTCCATCTCACGCGCCCTCCTGCTCGGCCGGCGCAGCTGCAGCCTGCTCACCGCCAGCAACCCTGAACTTGCCGGGCTTCGGAGCTTCCTTCGGCAACGGCTTCTTCACGGCGTCGCGCACCGAGATCCAGCCGCCCTTGGAGCCGGGAACGGCGCCCTCGACGAGGATCAGGCCGCGCTCGACGTCGGTCTGCACCACACGCAGATTGAGCGTGGTGATGCGATCGACACCCATGTGTCCGGGCATCTTCTTGTTCTTGAAGGTCTTGCCGGGATCCTGACGTCCGCCGGTCGAACCGATCGAACGATGCGACACCGACACACCGTGGGTGGCGCGCAGACCGCCGAAATTCCAGCGCTTCATGCCGCCGGCAAAACCCTTACCGACCGAGGTGCCGGTGACGTCGACGAACTGGCCGACCACGAAATGGTCTGCCTGAATTTCGGCGCCAACCGGGATCAGCGCGTCCTGCGACACGCGAAACTCGGTCACCTTCCGCTTGGGCTCGACCTTGGACACCGCGAACTGACCGCGCTCTGCCTTCGGCAGATAGACGGTCTTGCGGGTACCCGAACCGAGCTGCAGCGCAACGTAACCGTTCTTCTCGGTCGTGCGGTGGCCCAGCACCTGGCAATTGCCCAGCTTCAGCACGGTCACAGGGATATGTTCACCGGTCTCCGTAAAGACCCGCGTCATCCCGACCTTTTGTGCGATCACTCCGGAGCGCATCGGCGTGCTTCCTGTTCTTTCTGTCCGCTAACTTCGGACGATCTGAAATTTAGAGCTTGATCTCGACGTCGACACCGGCGGCCAGATCGAGCTTCATCAAAGCATCGACGGTCTGCGGGGTCGGGTCGACAATGTCGAGAAGGCGCTTGTGGGTGCGCATCTCGAATTGTTCACGGCTCTTCTTGTCCACGTGCGGCGAACGGTTGACGGTGAACTTCTCGATGCGGGTCGGCAGCGGAATGGGTCCGCGAACCTGGGCACCGGTACGTTTCGCCGTGTTCACGATCTCGCGGGTCGACGTATCGAGGATTCGATGGTCGAACGCCTTGAGTCGGATGCGAATATTTTGGCCGTTCATTGCCGTTGTCTCTTTCTTCCGTCGCTTATGGCGAGTAGTGAGCGGCGAACAGCGAATGAAACCATTCGCTACTCGCCCTTGGTTTTCTCTTACTCGATGATGCTGGCGACGACGCCCGAACCAACGGTGCGACCGCCTTCGCGGATCGCGAAGCGCAGCTTTTCTTCCATCGCGATCGGCACGATCAGGTGCACTTCCATCGCGATGTTGTCGCCCGGCATCACCATTTCGGTGCCTTCGGGCAGATGCACGACGCCGGTCACGTCGGTGGTGCGGAAGTAGAACTGCGGCCGGTAGTTGGTGAAGAACGGAGTATGACGACCGCCCTCTTCCTTGGTCAGGATGTAAGCCTCAGCCTTGAACTTGGTGTGCGGCTTGACCGAACCCGGCTTGCACAGCACCTGGCCACGCTCGACTTCCTCGCGCTTGGTACCGCGCAGCAGCGCACCGATGTTGTCGCCGGCCTGGCCCTGATCGAGCAGCTTGCGGAACATTTCGACGCCGGTGACGATGGTCTTCTGGGTGTCGCGCAGACCGACGATTTCGATTTCCTCGCCGACCTTGACGATACCGCGTTCGACACGGCCGGTCACCACGGTGCCGCGGCCCGAGATCGAGAACACGTCTTCCACCGGCATCAGGAACGGCTGGTCGATCGGACGCGCCGGCTGCGGAATGCTCTCGTCGACGGCCTTCATCAGTTCGAGGACCGCGTCGTGACCGAGCTTCGGGTCCTTGTTCTCGAGCGCTGCGAGCGCCGAGCCCGGATGATCGGGATCGTGTCGCCCGGGAATTCGTACTTCGAAAGCAGTTCGCGGACTTCCATCTCGACGAGTTCGAGCAGTTCCGGATCGTCGACCATGTCGCACTTGTTCAGGAACACGACGAGCGCGGGAACGCCGACCTGGCGGGCGAGCAGGATGTGCTCGCGGGTCTGGGGCATCGGGCCGTCGGCAGCCGACACAACCAGGATCGCGCCGTCCATCTGCGCCGCACCGGTGATCATGTTCTTCACGTAGTCGGCGTGGCCCGGGCAATCGACGTGGGCATAGTGCCGGTTCTGGGTCTCGTATTCGACGTGCGCGGTCGAGATCGTGATGCCGCGCGCCTTCTCTTCCGGCGCCTTGTCGATCTGGTCGTACGCCGTGAACGTCGCACCGCCGGTTTCAGCCAGCACCTTGGTGATCGCTGCGGTCAGCGAAGTCTTGCCATGGTCGACGTGACCGATGGTTCCGATATTGCAGTGCGGTTTATTACGTTCAAATTTTGCTTTGGCCATTTGACTCTCCGTTCAGTCGTTAACTGCCGTCAACGACAATCAGGCAAACTTCTTCTGGACTTCTGCCGACACGTTCGCGGGTGCTTCCGCGTAGTGATCGAATTGCATTGTAAAGGTCGCGCGTCCCTGGCTCATCGAGCGCAGGTTATTCACGTACCCGAACATGTTCATGAGCGGCACCATCGCGTTGATGACGTTGGCGTTGCCGCGCATGTCTTGACCTTGTATCTGGCCGCGCCGTGAATTCAGGTCGCCGATGACCGAACCGGTATAGTCTTCCGGGGTCACCACCTCGACCTTCATGATCGGCTCGAGCAGAACAGACTTGCCCTTCTGCAGCGCTTCGCGGAATGCCGCGCGCGATGCGATTTCGAAGGCCAGCGCCGACGAGTCGACGTCGTGATACTTGCCGTCGACCAGCTGCACCTTGACGTCCACCACCGGGAAGCCGGCGACGACGCCCGAACCCATGACGCTGTTGAGGCCCTTTTCGACGCCGGGGATGTATTCCTTCGGCACCGCGCCGCCAACGATCTTGGATTCGAACTCGTAGCCCTTACCAGGCTCGTTCGGCTCGACGATGATCGTCACTTCAGCGAACTGACCGGTACCACCGGTCTGCTTCTTGTGCGTGTACTTGACTTCGGCCTTCTTGGTCACGCGCTCACGGAACGCCACCTGCGGCGCACCGATGTTGGCGTCGACCTTGTAGGTTCGGCGCAGGATGTCGACCTTGATGTCGAGATGGAGTTCGCCCATGCCCTTGAGAATGGTCTGGCCGGACTCCTGATCGGTCGACACGCGGAACGACGGATCTTCCGCAGCAAGCTTCGCCAATGCGACGCCGAGCTTTTCCTGGTCGGCCTTCGACTTCGGCTCGATCGCGATTTCGATCACGGGCTCCGGGAATTCCATCTTTTCCAGAATCACCGGCTTGTCGGGATCGCACAGCGTGTCACCGGTGCGCGCTTCCTTCAGGCCCGCCAGCGCGACGATATCGCCGGCATAGGCTTCCTTGATGTCTTCGCGGTTGTTCGCATGCATCAGCAGCATGCGGCCGATGCGCTCTTTCTTCTCGCGGGTCGAATTGATGACGCCGGTGCCGCTGGCCAGGACGCCGGAATAGATGCGGCAGAAGGTAATGGTACCGACGAACGGATCATCCATGATCTTGAACGCGAGCAGAGCCAGCGGCTCCTTGTCGTCGGCCTTGCGGACGACTTCGTTGCCGTCTTCGTCAATGCCCTTGATGGCGGGCACGTCGACCGGCGACGGAAGATAGTCGACCACGGCATCGAGCAGCGGCTGCACGCCCTTGTTCTTGAAGGCCGAACCGCACAGCACCGGGATAGAACGCGCCAGTCAGCACCGCCTTGCGGATCAGCCGCTTCAGCGTCGGCTTCATCGGGCTCCTTGCCGTCGAGATAAGCAGCGAGCGCATCGTCATCGAGTTCGACGGCGGCTTCGAGCATCTTCTCGCGATATTCCTTGGCCTTGTCGACCAGATCGGCGGGAATATCGATGTCCTTGAAATTGGCGCCGAGCGCCTCGTCTTCCCAGACCACGCCCTTCATGCGGACGAGATCGACCAGACCCTTGAAATTGTTTTCCGCGCCGATCGGAAGCTGGATCGCGATCGGCTTGGCACCGAGACGATCGACGATATCGTCGATGCATTTGAAGAAGTCGGCGCCGGTCTTGTCCATTTTGTTGGCGAAGACGATGCGCGGAACGCGGTATTTGTCGCCCTGACGCCAGACGGTTTCAGTCTGCGGCTCAACGCCCTGGTTGGAGTCGAGCACGCATACCGCGCCGTCGAGCACGCGCAGCGAGCGCTCGACTTCGATGGTGAAGTCGACGTGGCCGGGAGTGTCGATGATGTTCAGGCGCTTGCCGTTCCAGAACGCGGTGGTCGCAGCGGAGGTGATCGTGATGCCACGCTCCTGCTCCTGCTCCATCCAGTCCATCGTCGCGGCACCTTCGTGCACTTCGCCGATCTTGTGGCTCTTGCCGGTGTAATAGAGGATCCGCTCGGTGGTCGTGGTCTTGCCGGCATCGATATGCGCCATGATACCGAAGTTGCGGTAGTTCTCTATGGCATGAACGCGGGGCATGGGTTGTTCCTTAAAATCCGTGTTTCGCCGTTACCAGCGATAGTGCGAGAAGGCACGGTTGGCTTCCGCCATCCGGTGCACGTCTTCACGCTTCTTGACGGCGTTCCCCCGGTTGTTCGACGCGTCGAGCAGCTCGGCCGAGAGCCGCTCCGTCATCGTCTTCTCGTTGCGCTCGCGCGCTGCGGTGATGATCCAGCGAATGCCCAGCGCCTGACGGCGAACCGAGCGCACTTCGACCGGCACCTGATAGGTGGCGCCACCGACGCGGCGCGACCGCACTTCGATGGTCGGCATGACGTTTTCCAGCGCCGATTCGAAAACCGGCAGCGGGCCCTGCTTGGTCTTGGCTTCGATCATGGCAAGCGCGCCGTAGACGATGCTTTCGGCGGCGGACTTCTTGCCGTCGTACATGATCGAATTCATGAACTTCGTAATGATGACGTTCCCGAACTTCGGATCCGGGTTCACTTCACGCTTTTCAGCAGAATGGCGACGAGACATCTTGTCTGTTCCCGATTACTTCGGACGCTTCGCGCCGTACTTCGAACGGCGCTGCTTACGGTTCTTGACGCCCTGGGTATCGAGGACGCCGCGGAGAATGTGGTAACGCACGCCGGGCAAGTCCTTGACGCGGCCGCCGCGGATCATGACCACCGAGTGCTCCTGAAGGTTATGGCCCTCACCCGGGATGTAGCCGATCACTTCGAAGCCGTTGGTCAGGCGCACCTTGGCGACCTTACGAAGCGCCGAGTTCGGCTTCTTCGGGGTCGTGGTGTAGACGCGCGTGCAAACACCGCGCTTCTGCGGCGACTGCTGCAGCGCCGGCACCTTCTTGCGCGACTTCTGCACCGTACGCGGTTTTGCGATCAGCTGGTTGATCGTCGGCATGTCAGCCTTCACCCTTTTATTCACGCGAGGCCGTGGATGGCTTCGCAAATTCTTCTCGAGACTAGCCGTCCCGTTCGGCCCGCTTCACGCGGGAAGAACCCACGCAAAGCGAAATCGCGCCAACCACCCATCGCTGAGCGGAAAGCGCTTCGACGCCACAGAGGACCGCGAGTGAAGGCCGATCAGCGTTCGCTGTTCGGCCTGCTATCGAGGTCATGCATCCGGTTTCACTCTCAAGAGTACGTGCTCAAGAGAACTAAAATCGTCCTGGCATTGCCTAGCTATAATATCGACAGCGTTTGAGCGGCATTCGTCGAGGTTGGTGCCCGTTCCGCATCCTCCAGGAAATTGCCCGTAAGGATTTGAAAAGGTGTTCCGTTCCGACGTTGGCGTTGCTCACCGCCTGTCGTTAAGTGGCCGTCTTCTATAAGCGGTGGGTAGCTAAGTCAAGCGAAACGACAACACAAGAAACGCCCAAGAAACGTCTATGGCATCTGCGGAATCGCGCCTTCGCGTGAATTGGCAAGGTTCATAAATGGTGCGTGCGCCCTGCCCGGTGCAACCCGGTCCAATCGCCGATTCTCCTTATTTTTACCCGGATAATATATCGAGAAATCATCAATCCCGGGGTTCCCGACCAACGTTAGCCTCCAAGCTAAGCCTTTATTTGCCATTCCGAGCGCAAAACTGGTATTTCGAGGCCGGAATATTCCCATGCGGTACACCGACATTGCGATTATCGGCGGCGGCCTTGCCGGCTCGACCGCGGCCGCAATGCTCGGACGTGCCGGGATTCCCACCCTCCTGATCGATCCGCACCAGACCTATCCGTTCGACTTCCGCGTCGAAAAACTGAGCGGCGACGAGCAACTGGAGCGCTTTTACCAGACGGGAATCGCCGATTCGGTGCTCCGCTCGGCCATCCATGACGGCGAAAACTGGATCGCCCGCTTCGGCTACCTGCTCGACAAGAAGCCGAGTCGCCAGTTCGGCATCATGTATGACGCGCTTATCATCGCGATCCGGGCCGAAATCCCCAAGCCCGCCGAGCTGGTGTTTGCGAAGGTCACGGATATCGCCGTGAGCGCCGAGCGGCAGAAACTAACATTGTCCGACGGCGAAACGATCTCGGCGCGGCTGGTGGTGCTGGCCAACGGATTGAATATCGGGCTGCGCCGCAACATCGGCATCGAACGCCACATCGTCAGCGCCTGCCATTCCATCTCGATCGGATTCGACCTCGTGCCGGTCGGCCGCGCAACGTTTGATTTTCCGGCGCTGACTTATTTTTCGGAACGGCCGAGCGACCGTATCCCCTATCTCACGCTGTTTCCGGTCGGCAGCGACATGCGCGCCAACCTTTTCGCCTATCGCGAGATTCGACGATCCCTGGCTGCGCGAGATGCGCCACAAGCCGGTCGAGACCATGAATGCCGCGCTGCCGAGGCTGCGCCGGATCACCGGCGAGTACGCCGTTTCCGGCGACGTAAAAATCCGGCCCGCCGATCTCTATGTCAGCACCTGCTATCGCCGGCCCGGCATCGTGCTGGTCGGTGATGCCTTTGCGACCACCTGCCCGGTTACCGGCACCGGCACCGACAAGGTGTTCACGGACGTCGCGCAGCTCTGCAACGTCCATATCCCCGCCTGGCTCGCGACCGAAGGCATGGACGAGGCCAAGATCGCCGCGTTCTACGAGGATCCGGTCAAGCAAGCCTGCGACGCCTGGTCGTCGGCGAAGGCATTCAGCTTCCGCAAGGTCACGATCGACAACGGGCTCTACTGGCAGGCGCAGCGTTGGGCGCGTTTCCTGGCCCGGCTCGGCGAAGGCACAATGCGGCGTGCACGCAACCGAATTAACGCGCGGTCGAAGCCCGGCGATCACTCCTCGTCGTCGTCATCGTCGTCATCGTCGTCTTCATTGTCGTCGTCCGCCTGACCGGCCGCGTTGTGCGGCGTATGGCCCTGGTCGTCCCAGAGCTTGCGGTAGATGCCGTTGGCAGCGAGCAATTGCGCGTGCGAGCCGCGTTCGATCGCCCGGCCGCCTGAAATCACGATGATCTCGTCCATCTCGACCACCGAGGTCAGGCGATGGGTCGACCAGATCATGGTGCGCCCCTCCGCGACCTTCAACAGCGTGCGGTTGATCGCGGCTTCCGTGGTCTGGTCGAGCGCCGACGTCGCTTCGTCGAGCAGCAGGACGGATGGATTACGGATGATCGCGCGCGCGATCGCGATACGCTGGCGCTGGCCGCCGGACAGTGTGTCGCCACGCTCGCCGACCGGCGTGTCGTATTTCTGCGGCAGGCTCATGATGTAGCGGTGGATCTCGGCCTTTCGCGCGGCCTCTTCGACTTCCTTATCGCTGGCGCCTTCCTTGCCGAGCCGGATGTTCTCGCGGATCGACATGTTGAACAGCATGTTCTCCTGGAACACGACCGCCATGCCTCCGCGCAGCAATTCGCGGGTCACCCGGCGGATGTCGACGCCGTCGATAGTCACGCGGCCTTCATCAGGCACATACAGCCGCAGGATCAGATTGAGCAGCGTGCTCTTGCCGGAGCCGCTCGGACCGACGATCGCGATGCTCTTGCCGACATTGAGCTTGAGGCTGAGATTGTCGAGCACCGGCGTCTCGCTGCCTTCGTAGCCAAAGGTCACCCGGTCGAAGGTGATGTCATTGGTGATGCGCGGCAAATCCGGAGCGCCCGGACGATCGGCCCCGCGGGTCGGCTCGTCGAGCAATTCCTGGATATGGCGCACCGCCGCTGCGGCCTGGATCGACACCGGAATGAAGTGCATCAGATGGGCGATGTTGTAGGACACCTCCCAGAACGCGCTCTCGAAGGTGACGAAGGTGCCGATGGTGATCTGGCCCTTGGTGGCGAGATAAGCGCCGATCGCGAGCACCACGAGATGCAGCAACAGCACCGAAATCGTGACGGTGCGCTCGACCATCGTCGACAGGAACACCGCGGACGCCGTCTTGATTCGTACATCCTGGTTGCGCATGGTGAACCAGCCCAGCGTGCGGCGTTGCAGGCTGAAAGCCTTGACAACCGCCTGCGCCGCAACGTTTTCCTGCACCATGCCGAGCAGCGACGATTTATTGAGCTTCTGCTCGTAATTCGCCTGCACCGCCTTTGGCGTCAGAATCCGCGGACCGATCAGCGTGATCGGAAACACCAATAGCGCTACCGCCGCGAGCTGCCAGTTCAGGAACAGCATCAGGACGATGCCGGCGATCAATTCCAGGAACGGCAGTGCTGCGCTGTTGGCAAAGCTCTTGATCGAGCCCTCAAAGGCCGCAAGGTCGATCGAGAAGCGCGAGAGAATTTCGCCGCGCTTGGTTCGTGCGAAATAGGCCGACGGCAGATTCTGGACGTGCTCGAACAGCCGCGTCCGCACCTCCGCAATGACACTTGCCGCCAGCCGCGCATCCCAGCGTTCGTACCAGACCGCAATGATCGAGGTGACGATGCCGGCGACCGCGAGCACGCCGAGGATCTTGTACAGCGCCTGAAAATCCTCTTCGCCGAGCGCGTCGTCGATCAGGAATTTCAGGCTCAACGGCATGATGACGTTGAACAGCGTCTCGACCAGGATGCCGAAGCCGACGAATACCAGCAGCCTCTTGTAGCGGATCAGGAACGGCTTGATGAAACCATAGATCGTCGCAAGCGCGCCGGCGGCTTCCTTGGCGGTGAAGACGACGAGGTCCTCGTCATCATCATCGTCGTCGAGCTCCAGCTCGTCGTCGTCATCATCGTCTTCGTCATCAGGCGGTGCACCGGTCGCCTTGCCGTCGATAACCGAACCAGCAGGGCAGCCGCGGCTGCGAGCTTCTTCTCGAGCTCAGGATCATCCGTCGCGCGGGATTCTGATCATCCGACGAAGGAGTCTTTGGCGCCATGAAACCAACCGATGCTGCACGGCCGGCATGACCGCAAATCGAACGCGGTAGCGGCAAATGCTACCGCGCGCGATCCTATGCGATCAGGATGCATTCGGCAAAACAATTGGCAAGACAATGAGGACACGATCCGGAAGACATTCCGTCTGGCCGGCCTGCGGATCAATCGTCGGCTTCGACCTTGTCGAAGAACGAATAGCGCAGGCTGTCGGAGTCCGCATACCACTGCCCCGGCCCCTTGTTGGCGGCAAGCGTCGCCGCCCACAACGCGTCGGTGCAGTCGCGCCGATGCATCGAGAGGTCGAACCCGTTGCCGAAGAACAACTCCGACCATTCCCACCAGGTGCCGAGCTTCTTGACCCCGCGCAGCAGGTCGTAGCGGTCGATCAGCGCCGGCGCCATGTCCGACGTGACGGATCCGAACACCAGTCCGGTCTTCATTACCCGGTTCAGTTCGCGCACGGCGCGGGCGATTTGCTTTTCCGCCACATGGCACAGGCTGGTCTCGAACACGAAATCGAATTCGTCGTCCTTGAACGGCATATCGACGATCGAACCGAGCTTGTTGAACCGCCGCAGCGCCTTCGGTGTTTTGGCGTGGATCGCCCGGTTGTTTTCGATGCCCCATGCATCGATGCCGCGCTCGCGCAGCGCGCCGACCAGTTCGCCGCTGGCGGAACCGGCGACCAGGAGCTTGTAGCCCTTGGCCCTGTTCCAGACGATCTTGATCAGATCGGTCAGATAAGCGGGATCGGTGAACTTGTTCCAGACCTCGCTGTAGGGACCCTGCCCGCGGTAATTTTCGAAATAGCCGCGGTCGATCTTGTCGGACAGCAGCGTGCCCTCCTGCGCGCGCGCGCGGCGCAGCCGTATCATCTCGGTGAGAATGATGTCGGTGGCGGCATCCGAGGAGTTGAGCAGCCCGTTCAGCGTGGAATCGAACAGATAGTCGCCGACCACGACGATGCCCGGATGTTCCTTCGGCTCCGGACGATGATTGGTCATGACGTCGCGCACGGGCAAGCCGCCCGGCAGCGCATTCACCGACGACAGCCAGCGGTGGATCTTGCCTTCCTTGAAATGGATGCGCGCGTCGCCGAACGACGCCGGCAGCGACTTCAGCGCGGCATCGATCAGTTCCTGGTCGCTGAGATTGGCAAACGCCAGCGCATCGGAGCCGGCGATCAGCCAGTTCAGCACACCGTGCTTGCCGACGTCGTGGCGCGCGCCTTCGTTGTAAACGCAGCAGCCGCCGAACGCTTCCGACATGAACCAGGCGCCGGGGATCTTCTCGCCCCAGAACGGCTCGTCGAACAGGATCGAGACGCGCAGGTAGTGCGCGGGGCGGTCGAAATAGGCGACGTGCTTGACCATCGACTTGCGCAGCTGTTCGCCGTCCCACCGCATGGTCGCAAGCCAGGAATGCGGCAGGCACATCAGCACCAGGTCGAAGTCGCGGATTTCCGGCCCCTTGCCGTTCATCATGTTGAGCTCGATAGCGGCCGCTTTGGGTCTTACCGACCTTGAGCACCCGGTGATTGAGCTGGATGTCGGCGTCGACCTCGGAGCGCAGGCACTCGATCAGTTGCTCGTTGCCGTTCTGGATCGAATAGAGGCCGATATAGCCTTCGACATCCATCACGAAATTCTTCAGCGCATTGAGCCCATTGGTGTTGTGGCTCTCGGTCGCAAGGTCCGAGCGCGCCATCACCTTGAAGAAACGTTTGGCGATGGGATCGTCGACTTCCTTGTCGAGCACTTCCTCGCACGTCATGTAGGCCCAGGGATGCTCGTTGTCGTGGGCGCCGACGCCTTCGTAATACTCGATCGGCGACACCATGTCGGTGCAACGCTTGCGGAACGCCTCGATCGCAGCCGCGGTCTTCGCACCATATTTGCGGCGCATGCCCGGCACGTCGTTGAGGAGTTCGCCGTCGAACTGCACCTGCTCGGCGTCCATCGGTATCGTCTGCAGCCCAAAATGCTGGATCAGTTCGCGCAAGGGATCCGGGCCGGTCATCGAGTAGTCGTAGATCTCGGCGACGCCGGCTTCATACATCGCGGGCGCGGAATCGAATTTGCGGGTGACGATCTTGCCGCCGACGCGGTCGGAGGCCTCATAGATCGTGACGCGACAGAGATCGCCGAGCTTCTTCTTCAGGTACCAGGCGCTCATCAGCCCCCCGGGGCCGCCGCCAACAATTGCAAGATCGAGCATGTTTGTTCCGTGGTCTCGGTCCGCCCGCAAGGCGCCCGGTCTAAGCCGCCTTAGCAAAAGCGCTTTTCACTCTGAAGGAAAGATGAACAAAGCGGGTCCCCGCATCGCAGCAATGAAAGAAAGCAGCAAAAAGGCCGGCTTGCGCCGGCCTTTTTTTCCAACACCGTAAATTTGCGGAGTCTATTCCGCAGGCGGCAGCGCCAAAGGTTCTACCTCGGGAGCAGCCGGGACGATCGCCGCCGCCTGCTTCTCGCGCTCGTCGAGGATCAGCTTGTCGCGCTTGACTGCGACTTCGCGAATCTTGGCCATCGAGGCGCCGGTGCCCGCCGGGATCAGCCGGCCGACAATGACGTTCTCCTTGAGGCCTTCCAACGGGTCCACCTTGCCGTTGACGGCAGCTTCGGTGAGCACGCGGGTGGTCTCCTGGAACGAGGCCGCCGAGAAGAACGAGCGGGTCTGCAGGCTCGCCTTGGTGATGCCGAGCAATACCGGCGTTCCCGTGGCGATCTTCTTGCCCTCTTCCTTGGCCTTGGCGTTGATCACGTCGAACTCGATCTTGTCGACCTGTTCGCCCGAGATCATGTCGGTGTCGCCCTGGTCGGTGACCTCCACCTTCTGCAGCATCTGACGGACAATCACCTCGATGTGCTTGTCGTTGATGAGCACGCCCTGCAACCGATAGACTTCCTGGATTTCGTTGACCAGGTAGGCAGCGAGTTCCTCGATGCCCTTGATCGCCAGGATGTCGTGCGGCGCCGGGTTGCCTTCGACGATGAAATCGCCCTTTTCGACGATGTCGCCGTCCTGCAGATGGATGTGCTTGCCCTTCGGGATCAGGTACTCCCTGGTCTCCTCGGTCTTGTCCATCGGTTCGATCGAGATGCGGCGCTTGTTCTTGTAGTCGCGGCCGAAGCGGATGGTGCCCGCGATTTCCGCGATGATCGCCGCGTCCTTTGGCTTGCGGGCCTCGAACAGTTCCGCCACCCGCGGCAGACCGCCGGTGATGTCGCGGGTCTTGGCGCTCTCGGTCGAGATACGCGCCAGGATGTCGCCGGCCTTCACCTTCGCGCCGGTGTCGACCGACAGAATGGCGTCGACCGACAGCATGTAGCGGGCATCGCCGCCACGCGCGAGTTTCAGCACCTTGCCGTCCTTGCCCTTGACCACGATGGCCGGACGCAGATCCGCACCGCCCCGCGACGCACGCCAGTCGATGACGACGCGCTTGGCGATACCGGTGGATTCGTCGAGCGTTTCCGAGATCGACTGGCCTTCGACCAGATCCTCGAACCCGATGACGCCCTCGACTTCGGTCAGAACCGGCCGTGAGTACGGATCCCATTCCGCGATACGCTGGCCGCGCTTGAGCATATCGCCTTCATCGACGTGCATGCGCGCGCCGTACTGAATGCGGTGGGTCGCACGCTCGGTGCCGTCGGCGTCGCTGATCGCAACGACCATGTTGCGGACCATCGCGACCAGATGACCTTCGCTGTTCTTGGCGATGGCCTTGTTCTTGATGGTCACCTTGCCGTCGAAATTCGATTCGACGAACGACTGCTCGTTGATCTGCGCCGCACCGCCGATGTGGAACGTGCGCATCGTCAACTGCGTGCCGGGCTCACCGATCGACTGGGCGGCGATGACGCCGACCGCTTCACCGTGGTTGACCGGTGTGCCGCGGGCCAGATCGCGGCCGTAGCACTTGCCGCAGATGCCGTTGACGAGTTCGCAGGTCAAGGCGGAGCGGATCTTCACTTCCTGGATGCCGGCCTGCTGAATGGCGTCGACATGTATTTCTTCCATCAGCGTGCCGCGCTTGACCACGACCTTGTTGGTCGCGGGATCGCGCAGATCCTCGCCCGCGGTGCGGCCGAGAATACGCGACGCCAGCGACGCAACGACGGTACCGGCATCGATGATGGCGCGCATCTTGATGCCGAGCTTGGTGCCGCAATCGTCCTGCGTGATGATGCAGTCCTGCGCCACGTCGACCAGACGGCGGGTCAGGTAGCCCGAGTTCGCGGTCTTCAACGCGGTGTCCGCGAGGCCCTTGCGGGCGCCGTGGGTCGAGTTGAAGTATTCGAGCACCGACAGACCTTCCTTGAAGTTGGAAATGATCGGCGTCTCGATGATCTCACCCGACGGCTTGGCCATCAGGCCGCGCATACCGGCAAGCTGGCGCATCTGCGCCGGCGAACCGCGCGCACCGGAATGCGCCATCATGTAGATCGAGTTGATGTCGGCATCCGCACCCTTGGCGTTCTTCTTGGTCGAGGAGATTTCCTTCATCATCTCCTTGGCGATTTCTTCCGTCGCCTTCGACCAGGCGTCGACCACCTTGTTGTACTTCTCGCCATGGGTGATCAGGCCGTCGTTGTACTGCTGCTCGAAATCCTTCGCCAGCGTACGGGTCGTGTCGACGATCTTCCACTTGCTGTGCGGCACGACCATGTCGTCCTTGCCGAACGAGATGCCGGCCTTGAACGCGTTATAGAAGCCGAGCGCCATGATGCGGTCGCAGAAGATCACCGTCTCCTTCTGACCGCAGTGACGATAGACCTGGTCGATCACGCCGGAGATTTCGCGCTTGGTCATCAGCTTGTTGATGATGTCGTACGAAATCTTCGACGATTTCGGCAGCACGTTGCCGAGCATGACGCGGCCGGCGGTGGTTTCGATCCAGCGCTTGGCCTGCTTGCCGTTCTCGTCCGAGCCTTCCCACCGGTACTTGATCTTGGTGTGGAGGTGGATGACCTTCGAATGCAGGGCGTGCTCGAGTTCGGCCATGTCGCCGAAGATCTTGCCCTCGCCGGGCAGGCCTTCGCGCATGATCGAGAGGTAATAGAGACCGAGCACGATGTCCTGCGACGGCACGATGATCGGCTGGCCGTTGGCGGGATGCAGGATGTTGTTGGTCGACATCATCAGGACGCGCGCTTCCAGCTGCGCTTCCAGCGACAGCGGAACGTGCACGGCCATCTGGTCGCCGTCGAAGTCGGCGTTGAACGCCGCGCAAACCAGCGGATGCAGCTGGATCGCCTTGCCTTCGATCAGCACGGGCTCGAACGCCTGAATGCCGAGGCGATGCAGCGTCGGCGCGCGGTTGAGCAGCACGGGATGTTCGCGGATCACCTCGTCGAGAATGTCCCAGACCTCGGGACGCTCTTTTTCCACGAGCTTCTTCGCCTGCTTCACCGTGGTGGACAGACCCTTGGCGTCGAGCCGCGAGTAGATGAACGGCTTGAACAGTTCGAGCGCCATCTTCTTCGGCAGGCCGCACTGGTGCAGACGCAGTTCCGGACCGACCACGATCACCGAACGGCCGGAATAGTCGACGCGCTTGCCGAGCAGGTTCTGCCGGAAGCGGCCCTGCTTGCCCTTCAGCATGTCGGCCAGCGACTTCAGCGGACGCTTGTTGGCGCCGGTGATGACGCGGCCGCGGCGGCCGTTGTCGAACAACGCGTCGACGGCCTCCTGCAGCATGCGCTTTTCGTTGCGGATGATGATGTCAGGCGCGCGCAGCTCCATCAGCCGCTTCAAGCGGTTGTTGCGGTTGATGACGCGGCGGTAGAGGTCGTTGAGATCCGAGGTCGCAAAGCGGCCGCCGTCGAGCGGCACCAGCGGACGCAGGTCCGGCGGAATCACCGGAACGACCGTCAGGATCATCCATTCCGGCTTGTTGCCGGAATAGCGGAACGCTTCGACGATCTTCAGGCGCTTGGCGAGCTTCTTGTGCTTGATGTCGGATTCGGTTTCCTGCATCTCGGCGCGCAGCGACGCCTCGAGCTTTTCGAGCTCCAGACCCTTCAGCAGTTCGCGGATCGCCTCGGCGCCGATCATGGCGGTGAACGAATCCTGGCCGTATTCGTCCTGCGCCTTCAGATACTCGTCTTCCGACAGGAGCTGACGGTCCTTGAGCGCGGTCAGGCCCGGCTCGAGCACGACGTAATATTCAAAATAGAGAATCCGCTCGAGATCCTTCAGCGTCATGTCGAGCAGAAGGCCGATACGGGACGGCAGCGACTTCAGGAACCAGATGTGCGCAACGGGCGCCGCCAGTTCGATATGGCCCATGCGCTCGCGCCGGACGCGGGACAGCGTCACCTCGACCGAGCACTTTTCGCAGATGATGCCCTTGTACTTCATCCGCTTGTACTTGCCGCACAAGCACTCGTAATCCTTGATCGGCCCGAAGATGCGGGCGCAGAACAGGCCGTCGCGCTCCGGCTTGAAGGTACGGTAATTGATGGTCTCCGGCTTCTTGATCTCGCCGTAGGACCACGACAGAATCTTCTCCGGAGACGCGATGGAAATCCGGATCTGGTCGAAGACCTGAGCCGGCGTCGTCGGATTGAAGAGATTCATAATTTCTTGGTTCATCGTCTTCTCCTCGCGTGCCGATCGTCACCGGCAGCAAATTCGAAACTTTTTTTAGCGCGCACCACTCTCAACGTCCGGGAGAGGCGCGAATGCCCGGCCCATCTGCGCGAAGTTCGCGCTTTTGGCCGGGCATGAAACCTTCGTGTTACTCAGCCGCCTCGGACGCCGTGCCCGGTCCGACCTTGGAGTTGTGCAGGTCGACGTTGAGGCCGAGCGAGCGCATTTCCTTGACCAGCACGTTGAACAATTCGGGGATACCCGCCTCGAACGTGTCGTCGCCGCGCACGATCGCCTCGTACACCTTGGTACGGCCGGCGACGTCGTCCGACTTCACGGTCAGCATTTCCTGCAGCGTGTAGGCCGCGCCGTAAGCTTCCAGCGCCCACACCTCCATTTCGCCGAAACGCTGTCCGCCGAACTGCGCCTTGCCGCCCAGCGGCTGCTGGGTGACGAGCGAGTACGGCCCGATCGAACGCGCGTGGATCTTGTCGTCCACGAGATGGTGCAGCTTGAGCATGTAGATGTAGCCCACCGTCACCTTGCGATCGAAGGCGTCGCCCGTGCGGCCGTCATAGACGGTCGACTGACCCGAGGCGTCGAAGCCCGCGAGCTTCAGCATCTCCTCGATGTCGGCTTCCTTTGCGCCGTCGAACACCGGCGTCGCAATCGGCACGCCGTGGCTGAGGTTGCGGCCCAGTTCCATCAACTCGTTGTCGTTCAGCGTCTTGATGGTTTCATCGTCGCCGTAGATCTTCTTCAGGGTCTCGCGCAGCGGCTTGAGATCCTGCTTCTGATAATAGGCGTCGATGGTCTGGCCGATGCGCTTGCCGAGGCCGGCGCAGGCCCAGCCGAGATGCGTCTCCAGGATCTGACCGACGTTCATGCGCGAGGGCACACCGAGCGGATTGAGCACGATGTCGGCATGCGTGCCGTCCTCGAGGAACGGCATGTCCTCGATCGGAACGATCTTGGACACCACGCCCTTGTTGCCGTGACGGCCGGCCATCTTGTCGCCGGGCTGGATCTTGCGCTTCACCGCGACGAAGACCTTGACCATCTTCATCACGCCGGGCGGCAATTCGTCGCCACGCTGCAGCTTTTCGACCTTGTCGAGGAAGCGCTGTTCAAGGCCCTTCTTCAATTCGTCGTACTGCTTCCGCATCGCCTCGATTTCAGCCATCAGCTTGTCGTTGGGCGATGCAAACATCCACCACTGCGACCGCGGATGCTCGTCGAGCACCGCACGCGTGATCTTGGTGTCCTTTTTGAAGCCCTTGGGACCCGCGATGCCCTGGCGGTTTTCCAGAAGCTCGGCGAGACGGCCGTAGACGTTACGGTCGAGGATGGCCTGTTCGTCGTCGCGGTCCTTGGCCAGACGCTCGATCTCTTCCCGTTCGATCGCCAGCGCACGTTCGTCCTTGTCGACGCCGTGACGGTTGAACACGCGGACTTCCACGATGGTGCCCTGCACGCCCGGGGGCACGCGGAGCGAGGTATCGCGGACGTCGGAGGCCTTTTCACCGAAGATGGCGCGCAGCAGCTTTTCTTCCGGCGTCATCGGGCTTTCGCCCTTCGGCGTGATCTTGCCGACCAGGATGTCGCCGGCGCGCACTTCCGCACCGATATAGACGATGCCGGCTTCGTCGAGGTTCTTCAGCGCTTCTTCCGAAACGTTCGGAATGTCGCGGGTGATTTCCTCAGGACCAAGCTTGGTGTCGCGGGCCATCACCTCGAACTCCTCGATGTGGATCGAGGTGAAGACGTCGTCCTTCACGATCCGCTCGGAGAGCAGGATCGAGTCTTCGAAGTTGTAGCCATTCCACGGCATGAACGCGACCAGCACGTTGCGGCCGAGCGCGAGTTCGCCGAGATCGGTCGAGGGACCGTCGGCGATGATGTCGCCCTTCTTGACGATGTCGCCGACCTTCACCAGCGGACGCTGGTTGATGCAGGTCGACTGGTTGGAGCGCTGGTACTTCATCAGCCGGTAGATATCGACGCCCGACTTGGTCGGATCGAGATCTTCGGTAGCGCGGATAACCACGCGCGTGGCGTCGATCTGGTCGATGACGCCGGACCGGCGGGCCGCGATCGCAGCACCCGAGTCACGCGCAACCACACCTTCCATGCCGGTGCCGACGAACGGCGCCTCGGCGCGAACCAGCGGCACCGCCTGGCGCTGCATGTTCGAACCCATCAGCGCGCGGTTGGCGTCGTCGTTCTCGAGGAACGGGATCAACGCTGCAGCGACCGAAACCAGCTGCTTCGGCGACACGTCCATGTAGTCGACCTTGTCGGGCGTGATCGGCAGCACGTCGCGCGTCCCGCTCGAGCGGCAGACAACCAGATCGTCGGTGAACCGGCCCTTGGCGTCGATGGCGACATTGGCCTGAGCGACGGAGTAGCGTCCCTCTTCCATCGCCGAGAGGTAGACCACCTCGTCGGTGACGCGGCCGTCCTTCACCTTGCGGTACGGTGTTTCGACGAAGCCATATTTGTTGACGCGCGCGAAGGTGGCGAGCGAGTTGATCAGGCCGATGTTCGGGCCTTCCGGCGTCTCGATCGGGCAGATACGGCCGTAATGCGTCGGATGCACGTCGCGCACTTCGAAGCCGGCGCGCTCGCGGGTCAGACCGCCCGGTCCAAGCGCCGAGAGACGGCGCTTGTGGGTGATTTCCGAGAGCGGATTGGTCTGGTCCATGAACTGCGACAGCTGCGACGAGCCGAAGAACTCGCGCACCGCGGCCGCCGCCGGCTTGGCGTTGATCAGGTCCTGCGGCATCACGGTGTCGATATCGACACTGGACATGCGCTCCTTGATCGCGCGCTCCATGCGCAAGCAGGCCGATGCGGTACTGGTTCTCCATCAACTCGCCGACCGAACGGACACGGCGGTTGCCGAGGTGATCGATGTCGTCGATTTCGCCCTTGCCGTCGCGCAGACCCACCAGCGTCTTGATGACGGCGAGGATGTCTTCCTTGCGCAGCGTGCGATGGGTGTCGGGCGCGTCGAGTTCGAGGCGCATGTTCATCTTGACGCGACCGACCGCGGACAGGTCGTAGCGCTCGCTGTCGAAGAACAGCGACTGGAACATGGTCTGCGCCGAGTCGATGGTCGGCGGCTCGCCGGGACGCATCACGCGATAGATGTCGAACAGCGCGTCTTCACGCGTCATGTTCTTGTCGGCATGCAGCGTGTTGCGGATATAGGCGCCGACATTGACGTGGTCGATGTCGAGCAGCGGCAGTTCCTTGTAGCCCTGCTCGTTGAGCGCCTTCAGCGACTTCTCGGTGATTTCCTCGCCCGCTTCGGCGTAGATCTCGCCGGTCTTCGGATTGACGAGGTCTTCGGCGAGATAATTGCCTACCAGTTCCTCGTCGGACAGCCGCAGCGCCTTGAGGCCCTTTTCCTGCAACTGACGCGCCGCGCGCACGGTAAGCTTCTTGCCGGCTTCGAGCACGACCTTGCCGGTGTCGGCGTCGATCAGGTCGTTGATGGTCGAGTAGCCGCGGAAACGGGTGGCGTCGAACGGCACGCGCCAGCCTTCCTTGGCGCGCTTGTAATTGATCTTCTTGTAGAACGTCGAAAGGATCGTCTCGCCGTCGAGACCGAGCGCGTACATCAGCGAGGTCACGGGAATCTTGCGGCGGCGATCGATGCGCGCGAACACGATGTCCTTGGCGTCGAACTCGATGTCGAGCCAGGAACCGCGATAGGGAATCACGCGCGCGGCAAACAGCAGCTTGCCGGACGAATGGGTCTTGCCCTTGTCGTGGTCGAAGAACACGCCGGGCGAACGGTGCATCTGGGAGACGATGACGCGCTCGGTGCCGTTGACGACGAAGGTGCCGTTCATGGTCATGAGCGGGATATCGCCCATGTAAACGTCCTGCTCCTTGATGTCCTTTACGGACTTCGCGCCGGTTTCCTCATCGATATCGAACACGATCAGGCGCAGCGTCACCTTCAGCGGCGCAGCATAGGTCATGCCGCGCTGGCGGCACTCGTCGACGTCGTATTTCGGCGGCTCGAATTCGTAGCGGACGAATTCCAGCATCGAGGTGCCGGAGAAATCCGAGATCGGGAACACCGAGCGGAACACTGCCTGCAGGCCTTCGTCCAACCGCCCGCCGACCGGCTCGTCAACCATCAGGAACTGGTCATAGGATGCCTTCTGAACCTCGATGAGGTTCGGCATCTCGGCGACTTCCTTGATGTGTCCGAAGAACTTGCGAACGCGTTTGCGACCGGTGAATGTCTGCTGCGCCATCGTGGCCTCTCATTTTCGTCGCCCATGATGAGCGAACCTTCCGAAGCGCGACTGCCGCCGCCCCCGGGTTGAATTTCGATTCGTCTCGCCGGAACAAAGCTCGAATTCAGGAATTAAGTCCCAAACCCGTTCTTTTGACCTTCAAAACGCAAAACGACGCGCGGGGCGCATGACTGCACCTCGCCCGTCACAACCATCGCTTCACGGACTGAAAAAGCCCGAAATTTGACTGTCTCCCAACGGCTTACGCCGGGAACCCTGCCGTCCCCACCGCCTACCGCGTTTTCCTGCTGCCATCCCGATATGGGGTAGCAAACGTGGAGATTCGAGGGTTAACCCCGCGAATCCCCACACTTTTCTGTGTACAACATGCGTCGGGCTTCCCCGTCGCACGCCTCTTGCATCTTCCCGGTATAGCGCGCTCGCCCGGGATTCGCAGAAGTAACTTGCGTTACTTGAGCTCAACCTTGGCGCCAGCCTTTTCGAGCTGGGCCTTGACCTTCTCGGCCTCGTCCTTGTTCACGCCTTCCTTGACCGGCTTGGGCGCGCCTTCGACGAGGTCCTTGGCTTCCTTGAGGCCCAGGCCGGTGATGGCGCGGACTTCCTTGATGACTTCGATCTTCTTGTCGCCGGCAGCGGCGAGGACGACCGTGAACTCGGTCTTTTCTTCAACGGGAGCAGCGGCAGCGCCGCCACCGGCCGGACCGGCAACCGCAACGGCGGCAGCGGCGGACACGCCCCACTTTTCTTCGAGGAGCTTTGCGAGCTCGGCAGCTTCGAGCACGGTCAGGCTCGAGAGGTCGTCGACGATTTTCTGTAAGTCAGCCATTGATCTGTTTCCTTAAACGTATTGGTTCGAACCAGGTTTGATTTGCGAAGGGTCAGGCCGCTTCGCTCTTTGAGGCATAGGCCTGAACGACGCGCGCGAGCTTGGCCGCGGGCGCAGTGGAGAGCTGAGCAATCTTGGTCGCCGGCGCCACCAGGAGGCCGACAAGCTTGCCGCGCAGTTCGTCCAGCGAGGGCAATGAGGCAAGTGCCTTCACGCCGTTCACATCCAGGACGGTTTTACCCATCGAGCCGCCGAGAATGACGAACTGTTCGTTCGCCTTGGCGAATTCGATGGCAACCTTCGGCGCCGCTACGGGATCGTTTGAAGTCGCGATCACGGTCGGTCCCTTCAGCAGGGATCCGATGGCAACGACGTCCGTGCCTTCAAGAGCAATTTTGGCGAGACGGTTCTTCGAGACCTTCACCGACGCACCCGCCTGCTTCATCTGCATGCGCAGCTTCTGCATCTGGGCCACGGTGAGGCCGGAATAGTGGGCGACGACTGCGACGCTCGTGGTCTTGAAGACCCCGTTCAACGCCTCAACCGCGTCCTTTTTTGCCGCTCTTTCCACAGCAAGCTCTCTCCGGTTGGCGGCCTTCGCGAGAGCGAGACCGCCGGGTTGCACCCATCGTCCCGCCCGAAACCTGACCTCTAGACACCAGTCTCAAGGACACGCCGGGCAAGACGACATTTGAAAAGCCTGCCCTCCCGAACCAGATGGCGCGGGGTGTCGAGGTTCGAACCAAATCAACCAGGCGCCGCAGGAAGCGACGCGCAGCAAAATCCGGTCTTCACCCGTCTATGCAGGCTATGCGATTAAGCCGTTGAGAAACTTTCGTTTATCGCGGGCGCCTGCAGTCTCGGACAGGATCGAGATCGTTCGGCTAGCCGAATGACCCCTGCTCTCATTCCACCACAGCGATGGGTTTCCTTCCTTTCGAGCAATCCATGATGGACGTCCCAGAAAGGAATAGTCTCCTACCATAAAGGGTTTTCGGAATGCGAGCACGGACCTGCCAGCAACAGCCAGCACGCCCGGAAGCGGCTCTTTACCGGGTCCGGCCTCAATTGCCAAGGGCAAAATTCACACCGGTTCCGCACGCCGATCGTCAGGCGTGGGACCGGTCAAATATGACGATGGACAAAACGCATTCGCGAACATAAAGTGAACAAAGACTCGAACCGGAGCATCCCAAAATGCTTCAGCTTCGGAATGCAAATGACTGGCTCCAAAGACAACATCCTGCATGGTCACACGCTACTTGACCTCATTGGCCAAACCGAGCACGAACGGCGCAAAATCGCCGCCTGGAACAGCGCCCACGCCATGGAGGATAGTTCAGACCGTCTCGCTTGCGTCGGACGGGTTATTTGCTGGAAAGCGTACGGCAAGACCACAGCGTATGGATGGGAAATCGATCACGCGACACCTGGCGCCGTCGGCGGCCATGACGTCTACGGCACTTTTCGCGCTCGTCACTGGCTGGGCAACCGGAGCGACGGCGACCTCCTGCGTGGATTGTTCAGGCCCGGACACCCGGCCGGACGGTTGGACGCGTCATCCGAACTCGGCAACTCCGGTGGCCATCCGTCAGCGCCGATGCGGGGATCCATCGCGCGAGTTGCCGTCTGTGGACACGCGCACTTGCCTACGATTTGGCGAAATCGAAATCGGTCAGGCGCCTCGCACCTCGTGAGGGGAAGCACGCTTCCCGGCGAAGTACGCCTCGAGATTGGCCATCACGCAGTCCTGCATCGCGACATGCGACTCCAGCGTATGGCCGCCGATATGCGGGCTCAGTACGACGTTGGGCAACGCGGTCAGCGCATCCGGCGCATGTGGCTCTCTCGCGTACACGTCGAGACCCGCGCCGGCGATGGTCTGATCGGTGAGCGCGGCAACGAGCGCCTGCTGATCGATCACCGAACCGCGCGAGATGTTGACGACATAGCCGTCCTTGCCGAGCTTCTTCAGGATATTGGCATCGACCGCGTGGTTGGTATCGTTGCCGGCGCGGACTGCGATCATCAGCACGCTGCACCATTCCGCCAGCGCTTCCAGGCTCGGAAAATATTGATACGGCAAATCATGCTTGCTGCGGCTGAAATAGCCGACTTCCGTTTCGAAGCCGGCCACACGCGCGGCAATCTTGCGGCCGATCTCGCCCATGCCGTAGACGCCGATCTTGCGGCCGAGCATGCCCGCTTGCGGGCGCATCATCGGCGACGGTTTTGCCGCGGCCCAGTCACCGCTGCGCACGTAATGATCGGCCACCAGCAGGCGTCGCGTGGCGGCAAGCATCAGCGTGACCGCGATGTCGGCGACGGAGGCCGCATTGGCACCCGGACTGTGGCCGAGCTTGATGTTGCGTTTTGCCACGGCCGCAAGATCGACGCCGTCATATCCGGTGCCGTAACAGACGATGGCGCCGAGCTTCGGCATCAGGTCCATCATGTTGCCGCCGAGCGGCGTTCCGCCCGCTGTGATCATCGCGCGAATGCCGGAGAGCTGTTCGGCCGAAAACACCTCGTTCGGCGGCTTGCCCGCGGCGTCCAGCAGTTCGTAGCGTTCGCCGATCCGCAGCATCAGAGCCTTGGGGAAGCGCGAATAGATCAGGACTTTTTCGGGCATTTTGTTTTTCTATTCCCTGTCAGAACCGGACACGAGGATGGCAAGACACGCGGATAACAAGACACGCGGATGGCGAGCCCGAGATGATAAGCCTCAGGTGACAAGTCTCAAAAGCAAAGGGCGGAATCGGTCACCCGATTCCGCCCCGATCTCATAGCAGCCGCAAGGACCTTAACCGAGCAGCGTGCCCGGCTCGACCTTCACGCCCGGGCCCATGGTGGAGGAAACCGCCACGCGCTGGATGTAGGTGCCCTTGGAGCCGGTGGGCTTGGCTTTCGCCACCGCATCCGCGAGTGCCTTGACGTTCTGCACCAGCTTTTCTTCCGAGAACGACGCCTTGCCGATACCAGCCTGCACGATGCCGGCCTTCTCGACGCGGAATTCGACCGAGCCGCCCTTGGCGCCCTTCACGGCGGTGGCGACGTCCATGGTCACGGTGCCGATCTTCGGGTTCGGCATCATGCCGCGCGGACCGAGCACCTTACCGAGGCGGCCGACCAGCGGCATCATGTCGGGAGTGGCGATACAGCGATCGAAATCGATCGTACCGCCCTGCACCTTCTCGACGAGGTCTTCGGCGCCGACGACGTCAGCACCGGCGGCCTTGGCTTCTTCCGCCTTGGCACCGCGCGCGAACACGCCGACGCGCAAGGTGCGGCCGGTGCCGTTCGGCAGATTGACGACGCCACGAACCATCTGGTCGGCGTGACGCGGATCGACGCCGAGATTGATCGCGATCTCGATCGTCTCGTCGAACTTCGACTTGGCGCGCTCCTTGACCATCTTGATGGCATCCGCGAGCGGATAGAGCTTCTCGCGGTCGACGCCCTCACGGGCCTTGCTCAAACGTTTTCCGATTGCCATGACCCGTTACCCCGCAACTTCAAGACCCATCGAACGGGCGGAGCCCTCGACCATCTTCATGGCCGACTCGATGGTATCGCAATTGAGATCCTTCATCTTCTTCTCGGCGATCTCGCGCACCTGCGCTTTGGTCACCGCGCCGGCCTTGTCGCGGCCCGGAGCTTTCGAACCGGACTGGATCTTGGCGGCCTGCTTGAGGAAGAACGACATCGGGGGCGTCTTCATCTCGAAGGTGAACGAACGATCGGCGTAGATCGTGATCACCACCGGAATCGGGGTGTTCTTTTCTTCCTTCTGCGTCTGGGCGTTGAACGCCTTGCAGAATTCCATGATGTTGAGACCGCGCTGACCAAGCGCGGGACCGATCGGGGGCGAAGGATTCGCCGCACCGGCCGGCACCTGCAATTTCAGGTATCCGGTCACTTTCTTTGCCATGTATCACTCCTCATGTTGTTTCCGGACGATTCCGAAAACTTCACAGGACCGTGGTGCGGTTCAATGGACGACTGGCGATCGTCCATCTCCTCCCACGGCTGTTCATCAAGCGGCTATGCCGCTTGCAAACGATCAGACCTTCTCGACCTGACCGAATTCCAGTTCGACGGGCGTGGCGCGACCGAAGATCGACACCGCGACCTTCACGCGCGAACGCGCCTCGTCAATTTCTTCAACCACACCGGAGAACGACGCGAACGGACCATCGGCCACGCGGACATTCTCGCCGATTTCGAACGACACCGACGCCTTCGGACGCTCGACGCCTTCCTGCACCTGGTGCAGGATCCGCATCGCTTCCGCTTCCGAGATCGGCATCGGCTTGTTCTCGGCGCCGAGGAAGCCGGTCACCTTCGGGGTGTTCTTGATGAGATGAAACGCCTCGTCGGTCAGCTTCATCTTCACCAGCACGTAGCCCGGGAAGAATTTACGCTCGGCATCGATCTTGCGGCCGCGGCGCACTTCGGTGACTTTTTCGACCGGCACCAGCACCTGCTCGAACAGATCCTCGAGCCCACGCTGCTTGGCCTGCTCGCGGATCGATTCAGAGACCTTCTTTTCGAAGTTCGAATAGGCGTGAACGATATACCAGCGCTTGTCCATCGTTTGGGTTCCGGTGCTCATCAGTGGACGCCCAGCAGGAAGGTGACGAGGTAACGGATGATCTGATCCGAGGCGAAGAAGAAGATCGAAGCCAACGCAACCATCACGAACACCATGATCGTGGTGATCGTCGTCTCGCGGCGCGTGGGCCAGGTGACCTTGGCGGTCTCCGAGCGCACTTCCTGGAGGAATTTGAACGGGCTGAAAGCCATCGTTGGGTATCCGCGTCCTTTGAAACGAATGTTTGATTTAAGCGAATCCGAACAGCCCTCTAGCGCCCAGCCCTCTCTCGAAGGATGAGCCGCCATGCGGGCTCGATTGTTCGGGGGAATTCAAAGCCGCGCCGGATATCCGCATCTCAACGGGCCGGCAGCAGGTCAGCGCTATCTACTGCCAGTCAGGCAAAAGGTCAAGGTACGGGGTGCCGCGGGGCCCCTCATCGGCGCTGTCCCGGCGGCGGGGGATCGACCGCATTATACCCCCTCGCTCAGAGCCTGACCCGCAGGCCGCAGCGCCGCTGCGAGGCATACACAATTGGTTAATCGAAAGTACCTTCTCATCTCAAATCCGAACAAGACCGCGCTTTGGTTCTTAAAAATTGGCACATACCCTGCCGTTCCCTTGGACAGGCTACAGGCTAATGCGATGACCATGGCTTTGCTCAGCCAAGACCAGACAAGCCAGACAAGCCAGGAAAGCGCCGCGGGCGAGATCGCCTGGAGCGTTCTCGACGCGGCGAATGACCTCGGCGACACCATTACGGTCGATGCATGCCGGCGGGTGATCGACGCAAGTCTGCGGGGCGATGTTCCCGCCGAATTCGGACATGTCGGTGATCGCTGCGTTCTTCGACTAGTCGTGGGCGCAGCAAAATGGCCAAGTCATTGACTTAAGCCCTTGATTTAGCTGGCAGGAGTGGCAGGGCTCGAACCTGCGACCCCCGGTTTTGGAGACCAAGCCTAAGCACGCATAATCAAAGGGTTAGCGTCGCTAAATGCGTCAAACCCGGGTGTAGCCGTCAAAGGGATAGCTCGGTTTTGTCAAACCCACCATCGGTTGTCGCCTAACTCGTGGCGCATCCAGATGTGGCGAAGCCGGCCACTGTTTCCAGTGAACCGGCTTTGATTGTTGAGCAGCTTGGCGGCCCGCTCGACAAGAACACTACAAACACCCTGACCGAGATTTAAGCGGCATCTCTCCGACGTCGCTTTGCGCTTGGTTTCTATATCGCGAGCGTAATCGCCGCCCTCGCCTTCTCGGTGTCGCGATGAGCCGCGCGATCCTCCGACCAGGACAGGTCGCCCTCCTCGACAAGATCGATGCCGCCCTCGCTGAGGGGTGCCGACGCCTTGTTGCCCAGGCGCCTACCGGATTCGGCAAGACGATCGTTGCCGCGCATCGGCTGCGGCATCTTCAGGACGCTGGCCGCCGTGCCATCATCATGGTGCCGGCCCTTAGTCTTGTCGATCAGACCGTGGAGAAGCTATTCGCCGAGGGTGTCACCAACGTCGGGGTCATCCAGGCTTCTCACCAGATGACGAACTCGGCGCGGCCAATCCAGGTCGCGACGCCGCAGAGCCTTCAGCGCAGGGAAATCCCCGACGCTGACGAGATTCTGATCGACGAAGTCCACAAGTGGTTCAAGATTTACCCCAAGCTCCTGGCCGATCCCCGTTTCGCCGATGTGCCGATTATCGGTTTGACGGCAACGCCGTGGAGCAAGGGGCTCGGAAAGCACTTCGATCGCCTGATCGTCGGCGCCACAACGGCGCAGCTGATCGAGGACAAGCACCTGTCCCCGTTCCGCTCCTTCGCACCGGCGTCACCTGACCTGACCGGCGTCCGCACGATGGCGGGTGACTACCACGAGGGCGATCTTGCCGCCGCCGTGAACAAGGCGACGCTGGTCGCCAATGTGGTCGAGACATGGCTGGCGCAGTGCGAAGAACCGGCCGACGCTCTGCTTCGCGGTCGATCGGGCGCACGCCAAGCATCTCCAGACGCAGTTTCAGGCGGCCGGCGTCAGCGCGGAATACATCGACGCCTACACCGAGGCATTCGATCGCGCCGCCATCGCCAAACGCTTCCACGCTGGAGAGGTGAAGGTCGTCTGCAACGTCGGCTGCCTTACCACCGGCATCGACTGGGATGTCCGCTGCATCATCCTGGCGAGGCCGACCAAGAGCGAGATGCTCTACGTTCAGATGATCGGGCGCGGTTTGCGTACCGCCGAAGGCAAGACGGACTGCCTGATCCTCGACCACAGCGACAACCACACCCGGCTCGGTTTCGTCACCGACATTCACCACGACGAACTCGACGATGGTGAGCCGAAGCGGGCCGCGGTCGCCGATAAGGCTGAGACCCTGCCAAAGAAGTGCATCAAGTGCAGCTTCCTGAAGCCACCGAAGATGCTGCAATGCCCCTGCTGCGGGTTCATTCCCGTTCCGCAGCCGGGCGCTGTGCACCGTGATGGCGAATTGATCGAACTGACCTCGCGTCGTGAGGCGTCGGCGACGAACAAGCAGGAGCGGATCACGTTCTACAGTGAGCTCCGATCGATCGCCCAGGAGCGCAGCTACAAAACCGGCTGGGCGGCTCAGCAATACAAGGCAAAATTTAGCGACTTCCCGCCGTGGGAATGGAACGATTATCCGACCCTTGCCCGAGGCCGACTACGCGCTCGTGGGTCAAATCCCGTTCAATCGCCTATGCGAAGCGGAGGGTCGCATCATGAGGCCCTCAGCCAAGACGACCTCGACCAAGGAATGTGCACACGGAAGGTGGCGCCAGATCCTGCCTGCGCTGGGCATCGACGATCGCTTCCTCACGGGGCGAAATTGCCCCTGCCCAATGTGCGGCGGGACGGATCGCTTCCGTTTTCTCGACCGGAAGCCCGGCGACGGAATGTGGGTCTGCAATCAATGCCAGCCGCAGCCGCGACCGGCGATCGAACTCGCCATCAAATTCACTGGGAAACCGTTCCGCGATGCGGCGCGCGCCATCGACGACATCATCGGAGGAAATCCAATGGCATATCAAGCGCCGATCAGGATCGCTGAAACGAATGGGGTCCGGGATGACCAATTCCAGAAGGCGTGGCGGCGTGGCCGCACCATCCGGCGGCGCGACGCCGTTGATATTTATCTGCGGCAACGTGGCGTCGGCCTGGACATTTATCCACCATGCCTGCGGTTCTCGCCGGAAGACTACTGCTACGAGGATGACGCAACCTTTCTTGCCGAAAACTGCGGCGAGGAAGCCCCGGCGTCCATGACCTATCGCGTTCCCACCATGGTTGCGGCCATCACGAACCCCGATGGTCAGCACGTGGCGGCCCACCGGACATTCCTCAGCACCGATGGGCGCAAGGCGAACGTATCCAAGCCGCGGCGCGTAACCGGCAAGTTAGGTAAGGGACCAACGATTCGACTGATGCCGACTGCGGCGCTGATGGGTATCGCCGAGGGTATCGAGACGGCGATGTCGGCATCGCGTTTATTTCAGGTGCCTGTCTGGTCTGTGGTGTCCGCGCACGGCATCCAGACATTCGAACCACCGCCAGAGTGCCGCTCCCTGATCGTATTCGCCGATCACGACAAGCACGGAGTCGGCCTCCGCGCAGCAGAAGCTCTGCGCGGTCGCTTGTCATTGCCGGTCGAGATCAGGATGCCGGACCATCCGGGTGCCGATTGGAATGACGTGTTGCTGGAGACCGGGCAGTGAAGAAACCTAACGAACAATATTTCCGGTTTCCCCGGCAACTACTCAACGGCCCGGCATGGAAGGCACTCAACATCCATGAGCGCCGCGCATTCGACCGCATCATGGAGGAGCATCAATCCAAGTCCGGCTTTGTTAACGATGGACTGATTGTGACGACGATGGATTTCCGGCGCGCCGGAGTTCACGCCAGCCACGTCGGAAGCAGTCTCCGCGTTCTGGTAGCGCTCGGCATCATCGAACGCACACGGAGCATGGGCGGCTCGGCGATCGGCCGAACGCCGGACATGTGGCGACCGACATTCCTGCCGACGACACCGACAGCAAACGACGCCACCCACGACTATCTCGAACACTCGACGCCGGAAGAGGCGAAGAGGATCGCCGACACCCACCGTGTTCGTGACACCAGACCCAGGAGGGCACCCAAGGCGGAGAAGCCGAAGCTGCGAGTGGTTTCGGCCCCGTCGATCATATCGACGATATCCACGTCCTAAAAGTTGCGCTGCGATGAAATATACGCGTTTTACGCGCCCGCATGCTCAAGGCCAAACAGTCCTGGGGCTCGATACAGGACGCGACCGGTTGCAGTCGCGCCACCATTGCAAGGATTGCCAAGCGAATGGCAACGCCAGAAACGGCCACGGCCCGCGCTGAGTCAGGAAAGGGCATTCTAGTTTCTAAGGAGCAATCCAGGCTGGCAGCGCGATAATAACTATCGATACGACGATGATCAGCAGGTCGATTCTGAGCCACTCAGGTACGCCAGCAGGTTGTTGGGTCATAGCTGCGTCCTCCGCGACCCGCACTCTCTCCCGGAAGAGAGCAGACTTCTGTGAACTGGTTCACATGTCTTGGGGATTGATGGGCAAGTTCACCCGGTTGTGACCGGTTTTCAAAGGATAGGCCCGCCATTCGCGGCAGGCCTCAAGTCTAGGGAGGAAGCGCCGAGACCCGTACCGTACACGATTCACCGCGGCGGTTATGTGTCGTAATTTCCACACGCCAAGGAATTCCAACGTTTGAGTTGCGTCTGGTGCGTATGCGTCCCCCATTTCTCATTCACAGGATTTTATATGTCGATTGACGATAGCTGCCCGCCTGTCAGGCGCCCACGGCGCAGTAATACGCTGAAGGATATCCGACGACTGCTTGGCGCTGCCGGCACCACCGTGAACCGCAAGGATCGACTGGCAACCACCGCCGGCTATCTGGTCCGCTCTGTAGAAGGTGCGTGTAGCCCGGACCTCCGCCGTCACGTCATGGAGTTGGGAGCTATCAGGCACCGGGCTGCTGCCTCCCAAGCCTGATGTACGTTGAAGGAGGCATTCAGAGACTCGTCCGTGAGTCTTTTCGTAAGGGCTGGTTATGCAGCGGCGGTGCATCAAATCGCGTGTGCGGTGCCCGCAGAATCAATACGGGGCATTCAGGTTTATCAGGAGCAGTCCACACCACCGACCCTACGATCGCCATCGCTGCGACGATAATCGTCAGCTCGGTCCGAGGCCAATTAGATATGCGAGCAAGCGTTTGGGTCATAGCTGGTGTTTTCCGCGCGGGTACGAGTTCAAGGAGCAATCAACACGCCGACCGCGATACTCGATAGCACCACGACGATGATCAGCAGGTCGATTCTGAGCCAATCAGATACGCGCTGTTGAGCCACAGTTACGCCCTCCGTGGCCGCACCCTCTACCGGAAGCGGTCAGGCTGACGTGTGAGCCAGTTCACAGTTCCGTTGCATACCGCGTATCCCGATTTCTCATTCCAGGATTTTGCATGACGATCATCGATTGCCGGCCGCCAGTCAGGCGACCCGGCGTATGGGTTCGGCCATTGCAATAACAACGATTAGCAAAGGAGAGCAGATGACGAAAAAGACGACAATACAACTGAAGCTCGACCCCAATAAGCCAGAGAGCAAGTTTAAGCTGCTGGGCGGCGGGAAGATGGATGAATGGAACAAGAGACTAAGCGATATCACCGTCAATGCGCTGCCGATTGCTCACTCGAAAACAAAGATGCCATCACCGAGGCATCTCTGGCCGTCTCTTACGGGGTGATGGACATGGCGCCGGCTGATCCCGTCGAGGGAATATTGATCGCGCAATTGATGGCGGCGAACGAGGCCGCGCTGGCGATGTATCAGAAGGGATGGTCGCAGCCGCCAGAGTTTTTCGCGGCAAGAACCAAGTATCTGCAACTGGCGGATAAGGCTACCCGCACCGTCATGATGCTGACGGAACGGTTGGACCACCATCGGGGCCGAGGGCAACAACAGATCACGGTGAAGCACGTCACCACGAACAACGTCACAGCAGATCAGGCGATCATTGCCGATAGCATCACTACCGGCGCCGGTCGTAACGCCACATCTTCCGCGCTCCTGACTGCCAGTTCGGAGACACCTATGCCAATCCTGGACGAGATAACGCAGCCTGACACGGCTGCGGTTGGGGGAGGTACCAAATCGAAATGACCATCAACCCCATGCAAAGCGCCCACGACGCACCTCGCTGCAAAGCCAAATCGAAACGAACAGGTAAGCGCTGTCGAGCGCCTGCGGTACGCGGCTGTCGTGTATGTCGAATGCATGGAGCTAGAGGTGGCGCGCCGACCGGCAAGCGTAACGGAAATTATCGGCACGGCACGCGCACGAAAGAGGCGATCCAAGCAGTGAGCCTAGTCAACTTGTTGTCACGCCTGGCGCGGAAATCTTGAGAAAGGCGTGTTGGCCGGCACCGTCGTCGGGAGGTTTAGTCAATGTCTGCTTTTGAGCGCATAACGGACTCAAGTCGGACATCGCACCATGTCTGTTTTGTGCCAGAAGCGGAAGTCGTTCGTACACGGGCTACTCGCATGCCGAGCGAGACGGATCGCTCGGCCACAATTTAACAGCCCAGAAGTTGGTAGATCGGTCTCACGCTGCTTTCACCAGCACGCCAGTCAACCAATCCGGCTCGACGATCATAACTGAGTGACCAGACGTCGTGTTTTCGAGGACGGTCCAAGAATTATCGGACTTGCACTCCCCTGCCGCTTTGTCCAAGGCGGCTAACTGGAATTTGGGTAAGCGGATGTAGGTCTTCTTCGCGACCCTTTCGCGTGCGCCGGAGAGCTTCACCGGTTGTAGCCATGTGCCAATCGGTTGTGGGGTTACTTTCGATAGAACCCAAGCAACGTCTTTAGGGTCGTTATAGGCGGTCGGAGGGACCGCTTTCGGAGCTGGACGGCTGATCGCACCCTCCTCTATTGGGAAGGGGACCAAGTCTCGAAATGACTGGCCGTCGGCCGGCTTTATTGCATCAACCCAGACGATAGATGACACACGGTTTCCGATGCGCTCAAGCGCGCCCGATGCGGGACATCCGGCATACGAATGGGCAACGAGGCAAATGTCTGTGAGGTCTTCCCATTCGACGAGATTTGCGATGTCTGTGATGTGCGTGTCGAGATTTATGTCTTTGCTTAGGAGGTGCGAGCGTTCTGCTAATCCCGTAAGCGTAAGCGCATAGACTTTATGGCCCTGCTTTTCGAGCCTGTCGGTGACGCGATGCCAACACCAAGCTCCGTAAAAGGCGCCGCCAATAAGAACAAAAGTCTTCTGTGCCGATTGAGCACGTGCGCTTCTGATGCTTGATGAAGTTACCGCGGTTACTCCGGCCGCGAGACCGCCGATCAATCTTCGGCGGGTGACGTTTGACAAAGTCATGAAATCCCTCCGTGCAAAAAATGGCTGTAAATACGAGTGCGACAATGTAATCGCCAAAATTGGAAACATGGAAGGCCGGTTCGGCGGGCTTGGAAGGAATATTTTGGCCCGGTCGGTAACTTCCGTCATGGGTCACGTGTGGACGGCGCCCTGGCAAGAACTTTCTGACGTTTTGCAGCATTGGTCGGGTGCGGTCACGTGTCCGGCCTGTTGATGCGGCAGGTATGGCCGCTGGCCCTAATGCTCTGCGCGGATCGGGTCCCAAACAAAAACGCGCACTTTAGAAGTCGTGCGTTGACCCAAGCGGGTTCTCCCGATCCCCGGAACGACCGTATCTGCATTACGTCATCATGCCCTCGCCAATTGGTGTTGCCGATCTATCTGCCGGCGCGCGTCATGCCGCCAGCAACAGTTTCGGCTCCTTGTATCTCTCGCCCCGGACCATGATGGCCCAGGCCATCCGCGCAATCTTGTTGGCGAGCGCCACGGCCGCCACTTTCGTGGGGCGGCGCTCCATCAATCGGCCGAGCCAGGGACGCTTCTGCGTTCCGTGCTTGCGCGCGTAGCGGATAACGGCCATTGCCCCGACCACCAGCAACCACCGCAAATATCGATTGCCCTGCTTGGTGATGCTGCCAAGCCTGTCCTTGCCGCCGGTGGTGTGCTGCTTCGGCACCAACCCGATCCAGGCCGCAACACTGCGCCCCGATGAGAATGTCTTCCAGTCGCCGATCTCGGCAACCAATGCGGTAGCACCGATCGGGCCGATGCCTGGGATCTCCGCCAGCCGCCGGCTCGCCTCACACCCGCGGTGCAGGACCATGATGCTCTTGTCGATGGATGCTATCTCGGTGCCGATAGCGCCATACTGCCGCGCCAGCACCTTGAGAATGCCGCACACGGCCGGGGACACCCGGCCATCCGCGATGATCCTGAGTAACTCCGCTGTGCCATTACGGCCCTTGGCCGACACGATGCCAAGCTCCGCCAGGTGCCCGCGCAAGGCATTACTCAACATCGTGCGCTGGCGCACCAGCAATTGCCGGGCCCGATGCAGCATCAAGGCCGTCTGCTGCTCCTTCGTCTTGATCGGGACGAACCGCATCGATGGCCGCGTGACGGCCTCACAGATCGCAGCCGCATCGTTCGCGTCGTTCTTGCCGCGCTTGAGGTAAGCCTTCACATAACTCGGCGGGATCAGCCTGACCGTGTGACCAAGCCCCTGAAGCTCGCGGCCCCAGTGATGCGCTGACGGACACGCTTCGATTCCGACCAGACAAGGCGGCAGCTCGCCAAAATATTCCAGCACCTTCGCGCGACTGACGCGCTTGCGGATCACAACCGCGCCCGCAGCATCTACCCCGTGCACCTGAAAGACCGACTTCGCAATATCAAGCCCAATCGTGCTAACCTCATCCATGGACGGCTCCCCTCAACGTGGTTTGCTCTAACGCAACCACCCTATGGCACCTCGATGCCGCAGAGTGGGCGCCGTCCACAGCATCAAAAACGGAAAAACTCAATCAGAGCAAATGTTTTCCGTTGTTCACCCAACAACGGACACCGCCAAGATACTTCGGCATGTCCGTTTCGTGTCAGAATTCAGACGTGCGCACCGCTACATTCAATTGAGGATACAGCGTCCAAACAACGTGTTGAGCCAATCGATCGATTGGCGCCGACCGTCGAGGTCCGTCGCCTGAAGAAGAGGGTTCCGAAGCCGCTCTCGTATCTCGCGAAAGCCCGAGCAATCGCACTTGAAGTTGGATATTACGGCTTGTACGCCGCAGGCAGGCCCAGGCATCATGATCCCATGAGCGCAGCCTCGGACGAACGAAGTGTTGGTGGCTACTCGGTCGCCTATCGGCGCGACGACACCTACTTTCCCGTATATGTGACGGCCGCCCTGGCCGCGGTGTTTTTCACAGCCGCCTGGATCACCGGCGCCGCCTATTGGGTGGTGCCTGCCGTGGCGGCGGTCGGCTTTGCCTATTACAACATTCCCCTGCTGGAGACCGGGCGGCCGACCATCGGCGCCAACCAGTACGGCATCTTCATCCAGGCGTTCGGACTGATCCGGTGGCGCGCCATCGAGCGTATCGATCTCGGTGAGATCGCCGAGCGCGCGATGACCGTCCACGAATTGCAGATTGCGCTGAACGTGCCGCTCGGCAGCGCGCTTGTGGCCGACTGGCGCAACCAGCCGGTCTACCGCCTGCTGATGCGGTTGCCCTGGCGCATGGACCACAGCGGCGTAGTGCGCGTCGGCCTGGAACCGTTCGATCGGTCGCCCGAAGAAATTCATCGGACGTTCCTCAGGATGTGGCGCTACTATCGGAGCTAGCGCAGGATGCGGACCCGCGGGGCGGTTGGCGCAAGGTGTGCGCTGGCTGTTGGCCGACAAAGCGCCCTCGGGCGCCTGTGGGTTCGGCCCGATCCGCAGTGTCACGCAGAGCTTTCATTCAGCCGCCGAATGCTTCGTCGCGTAGATTCGCATCTGCGATCCGCGCGTCGGGATTGTGCGTGATGGTCATGAACCAAACGAGGCTGAAGAACAGCGACCATGCTGTATCCCAGTAGAACCAGTTCATGTGATTTCCTCGCCGAATGACCGGAGAGCAGAAGGTTTTCAAAACCCCGGTCGCTCGTCAAAACCTTTCCGCGACAGTTTGCGGTGGCGCGACGTCGCGTGCTCGCTCGAGCAACAGATCACCTTGCGGGAATATCCCGCTCATCATGTCACCTCCTTGCGCTCAGGCACCCGTCGAGACCCAGGCGCCTGGATTGTTTCCATCCTGTTTCGGACAGCTTGTTCGCCGCCGGCGCCGGATCATGACCCGACCGGGAATGGATCGGATCATGCTCCGGCGACCGGGGACGCTGCCTTGACGCCGACTACTGTACGACCTCTCCGTGCAATGCGAGGTCGAGCCCCTCGCGCTCGATGTTCTCGGTCACGCGCAGGCCGACGAACATTTTCACCACGGAGAGAATGATCAGGCTCGCGACCGCGTCGTAAACGAAAACGATGGCGACCCCGATGCACTGATTGAAGAACTGGCCAACGTTGCCTTCCAGAACGCCCGCCGTTCCACCGTATTGCTCGACCGCGAACACGCCGGTCAGCAGCGCCCCGACGATGCCGCCGACCGCATGTATGCCGAAGCAATCCAGCGCATCGTCGTAGCTGAAGATGCGCTTGAGGCCGGTGCATCCCCAGTAGCATACGACGCCCGCGGCAATTCCGATGGCGAAGGCGCCGACGGGTCCGACGAAACCGGACGCCGGCGTAATGGCAACGAGGCCGGCGACCGCGCCCGAGCAGATGCCGACGACAGTCGGCTTGCCCTTCAGCCCCCATTCCACAAGCATCCAGCTAAAAGCGGCGACGGCCGTGGCGATCTGGGTCACCAGCATGGCCATGCCGGCCTGCATGCCCGCCGTAACCGCCGAGCCCGCATTGAAGCCGAACCAGCCAACCCAGAGCAGGGAAGCGCCGATGAAAGTGAGCACCATGTTGTGCGCCGGTCCGGTCTCCTTGCGCTTGCCGAGCATGATGGCGCACATCAGCCCGGCGACGCCGGCGTTGATGTGCACGACGGTGCCGCCCGCGAAGTCGAGCACCTTCACCCATGCGGCGTCGTTGCCCGCGGCCAGGAAGCCGTCAGGTCCCCAGACCCAATGCGCGATCGGCGCATAGACGAAAATCGCCCACAGCCCGATGAACCAGAGCATGGCCGAGAATTTCATGCGCTCGGCGAACGCACCGGCAATCAGCGCCGGCGTAATGATGGCGAACGTCATCTGGAAGCAGATGTACACGCTTTCGGGGATGGTCGCGGCGAGCGGATTGGGGTTGCCGATCCCTCCCTTGCCGATATCGCTCAGGATGTCCCTCAAAAACATCCGATCCAGGCCGCCGATAAAGGGCGTGCCGGCCCGAAACGCCATGCTGTACGTGAGGAGCGCAAACAGGATCGTGACCAGGCAAGTGACGGCGAAGCTGGTCATCACGGTGTCGCCAACGTTCTTCTTGCGCACCATGCCGCCATAGAACAACCCGAGGCCCGGGATCGTCATCATCAGCACCAGCGCAACGGAGGTGAGCATCCACGCAGTATCGCCGGAATTCGGTGTGCACTTTTCGAGAACCTTGCCACCGCAGACTGGCGGGCCCGCGTCTTGCGCGAGCGCGATGTCACCGAATGCAAGACAGAGAATCGCGGTCCCCAAGAGAGCAGCCACGACTGATACGAGTCTTTGGCGCGCGTATGTTCCAGATTCCATGGTCTCCCTCCTCGTCGCAAGAGATGTCGGTGAAGGTTTGCACAGCCGCTTTGTCGGTCTCCCGGTCCGAATGCGGAAGACTCGCGCGATAGGCGAGATCTTACCGTCGCCGACCTCTCCGACTCTTGCAGCGTCTGGTATCGCCGCAATGACCTTGTCCGCCTGCTCAGAGGCGGCAACAAGTTCAATCCTGACCGTCGGCACAAAGCTGAGCGCATGCGCAGTGGCGCGGCAAATCTCCGTGTGTCCCTTTTGCTGACCGAATCCCTGGACCTCAGTCACGGTCATGCCGCGTGCGCCGGGAACCGCTCGTACGCGCCGCCCCTCGTCGAGCTTGAATGGCTGGGTCTGAGTATTGGCGGAGACTAGCCTCATGGCTTACCGGCCTTTCCCTGATGCTTGAGCCAGGGTCGGACAACGCCGATAACGATTCCCGCGTCTAATTCTTAACCTAATTAATCAAGATTCATGCCATCGACAGTGTTCGGGCGAACCCATTGAATCACAATCGGTTTCAGCTCACAAACGTGGAACAATTTTGTCCTTTGCTATTTCTGATAGCAAGCCTGCGCCTATAAAATGTGCAAGGTCTTGCCGCCTCTCGGCTGGGCGGCGCCTAATCCCATCGCCGCTCTCTCGATCATTAACTGGCCAATGTCTGTTTTGGCTCCGCCATTAGCGGAAACTCATGGGACGTTGACTTCTAGTTGCAATTCCTAGCGCTGCTCGTTCGATCACGTCACCAGAGGTGGCAGAAATTGCTAAAGCAATTTCTGGCCAGAACTGGTCGGCACCTAGAACAGCCACTCCGTCTCGGCCGTGAACTTCCAGCCATTGCCAGCGTGAGTCGGATGGCTATATTTCGAACCCGTAAGTCTCGCCTACCGAAACCCGCTGGCGAGCAGGGTTCGGTCTGCTAGGACGACAATGTCGCGCCGCCATTGGCCAGTGGCTTCAGGCAGCCCTGAGTGATGCACCATTAGGAGCTCCAGCGTAGCGCTGCGGTGTGCACCGGGGCATCCCACAGTGTCTTCGCCTGTTCATCGAGCACGGATACCGTGATCGAGACACCGGCCATGTCGAGCGATGTTACGTAGGACCCGGTCAGGAAACGCGTCGCTTTGATCCCCGCGTCGTCCAGAACTCGCTTGGCGCCATTGACCATCAGATACAGTTCGATCAGCGGCGTGGCGCCGAGCCCGTTGACGAGCAGCAGCACTTCACTGCCCGGTCTCGGCGCAAGATCCTTGAGGATCGCGTCGAGCAGTTCGGCCGCAATCGCGTCGGCGGAAGCCAGCGCTACCCTCCGCCGGCCGGGCTCGCCGTGAATGCCGACGCCCATTTCCATTTCATCGTCAGCCAGTGTGAAGTTCGGCCGTCCCGCTGCCGGCACGGTGCACGGCAACAGCGCCACGCCCATCGAGCGGGTGCGCCGGTTGACGTCATCGCCGAGCGCCTTGAGGGCAGCAAGCGGCATTCCGTTCTCGGCCGCCGCGCCGACCATCTTTTCCACGATCAGCGTACCCGCGACACCGCGGCGACCGGTCGTGTAGGTCGATTTCTCCACCGCCACGTCGTCGTTCGTCACCACGCTTGCCACTTCCCGCCCTGCCATCTCAGCGGCCATCGCGAAGTTCATCACATCGCCTTCGTAGTTCTTGACGATGAAAAGCACGCCCGCGCCGGTGTCGACGGCTTCCGCGGCCTCGACCATCTGGTCCGGTGTCGGAGAGGTGAAGATCTGGCCGGGGCAGGCGGCATCGAGCATGCCGCGGCCGACAAAGCCCGCATGCAACGGTTCATGCCCCGAACCGCCGCCTGAAATCAGGGCGACCTTGCCCGACTTCAACGTGCGGCGGCGCACGAATTTGCGCTCAGCGCCAAGCAACAGGATATCCGCATGCGCGGCAGCAAAGCCGTCAAGACTTTCTTCCAGTACCGTCTCGGCGCTGTTGATCAGCTTTTTCATAAACGCCCTCCCGATGGTTCACTTGCGGTTCGGATCAATCCGTCAGCCGACGCTCTCGGCGTAGCGCGCGAGCTGCGCCGCAAAATCGATGACGAGTTGTTCGAGCGCGCGGTTCTTCTTGTCGTCGCCGAGGTCGGGCACCATCACCGCGATGGTGCGGGTGCGCGCTTCGCGATGGGATGTGCGCAGCCGGCCGGGATGCGCGCGTCCATACGCTTTCAGGAATGCCGTGCGCTCGGCACCGGACAGATGGCAGACCTCGAAGATGATCTCGACATGCTTGGCCGGAATCGGCACCAGATAGGCCGGATTGGTGATCTGGGTCACGAAGGAGCGATTCTTGCCCAGCGCCGCCGCAAGCTTTAGCCTGGTCCCGGATGGCCGGTTGTCGAGCACCTGCCGCAGGATAAGCTTGTAGTCGGCGACATTGCTGTCGCCGGGCCCGCGGGTCTCTTCGCCTGCTTCATCCGTCATGAACCTGCCCTTGAGCCTGCCTTTGCGATCGCCGCCTTGAGCCGCGCCACCGTAACCGGCGCCACCGAGAGGCTCGTCAGCCCGGTCGCAAGCAGCACCGTCGTCAGGCGGGTGTCGGCGGCCGCGTCGCCGCAGAGCGAAACCTCGACATCGCGCTTGCGCGCGGCCTCAACAGTTCGGGCGATCAGCGCCAATACCGCCGGATGGCCGGCATCGTTGAGGTCGGCGACCGAGCCGATATCGCGCGCCGCAGCCATCGTGTATTGGGTCAGGTCGTTCGATCCGATGGAATAGAAAGCAGCGTCGAAATCCTCGGCGCAGAGTGCAGCCGCCGGAATCTCGATCATGATGCCGAGCGGCGGCCGAGCGCAAGCGATCCCGGCCGCCCTAAGCGCCGCGAACTCGGCGTCAAGCATGACACCGGCACGATCAAGTTCTCCGGGAACGGCGATCATCGGCAGCATCACTTTCAGCGCCCCGTGCACGGCCGCGCGCGACAGCGCCCGCAATTGCACGCGAAACACCTCCGGCCGCGCAAGCGAGAGGCGGATGCCGCGAAGGCCGAGGAACGGATTGCTCTCGCCATCGATCGTTAGATCCTTGATCGGCTTGTCGCCGCCGGCATCGAGGGTGCGAATCGTCACGGGTCTACCCTGGGCCCAGTCGAGAATGCGCCGGTAGACCGCATATTGCGTGTCCTCGTCCGGCAGGCCGTGAGACGCCTCGAATAGAAATTCCGTGCGCACGAGGCCGATGCCGTCGCAGATTGCGGGATCGAGGCCCGCAAGGTCTTCAGGGGCGGCGATGTTGAGCAGAACCACGATCCGCCGGCCGTCGGCCGTATAGGCGGGCCCAAGACTGGCGGCCTCGGCGGCGGCCAGCTCAGCGTTCGCAACCACCATGCGCTGCTCGAACAGGCGACGCGTCTCCGGCTCGGGATCGAAGATCACGCTTCCTGCGTCGCCGTCGACCAGCGCCACCGCGGGTGGCTGCTCGTTCCACGACAACGGACCGAGTCCAACGACCATTGGGGCGCCACGTGCCCGCGCCAACATCGCGACATGCGAGGAAGGTGAGCCCTCGGCCAGCGCGATGGCGCCGCCGTGCGACCAGTCGGCGGCAAGAAAGGCGGAAGGCGTGATGTCGTCAGCCGCAACGATCGAGCCATCGGAAATCCTGGCGACCGTGTCCACGCCGCTCAGATGCGCGAGCACGCGGTCGCGGATGTCGACAATATCCGCGGCTCGGGCACGGAAATATTCATCTTCAGCAGCGCGATAGCCGGCGATCTCCGCGTCGAGTGCCGAGCGCCATGCATGGTCAGCGGCGGTCCCCGCCGAGATGGCCTCGTATGCCGCATCTGCCAGCGCATCATCTTCAAGCATTGCGACCTGGAATTCCAGAATGTCAACCACCTCGCCCTGAATCGTCTTGATCTGTTCGGCGATCGCCGTCCTCGCGCCTTCAATCGCCGCCCGCAGTGCCGCCGCCTCCTGCGCGGGATCGCCGCTCGCCGTCCGCCTGGCTACAGCCGCAGCCAGCATGGTGACCGGCCCGATCGCGAGACCCGGCGAGGCAGCACGGCCGATGAGATGGATCTCTGCCACCGCGGTCAGGCCTCGCCAAAACCGTCATGCACAAGCGCAAGCACGGCTGTAAGCGCTGCGTTGCCGTCGGAGCCGGTGACACGGAAATGCAGCGTCGCTCCCTGCGGAGCCTTCACGCGCATCACCTTCACCGGACTTTTCGCATCGGTCCAGGGACCGTCCGGCGCAAGCGCAAGTTCGATCTTCGCAGCAAAGCCTTTTGCGCACTGCGTGAGCTTGACCGACGGCCGCGCATGAAGGCCGACGGCGTTGACGAGAACCGCCGAGGCCGTCAACGGCACGAAGGGGTTAGCCGCCCGGCTGGCGTTGACATCATGCATAGAATTCCTCCGCGCTACGCTTGACGGCAGCAAGCGACGAGCCACCCGAGGATTCGGTCGCAGCGATCACAGCGCCCTCCACCACCGGCGCGTTGCAGACAACAACGCGCGCACGCCGATCTTCAGCCAGCATCTCTACCGCCATCTCCGAATTCGTCTCCGCCCCGCCAAGATCGACCAGGATCGCCACGCCGGCCGGTGACCAGGCCGCCTTGATTGCCTCGAGGATACCAGCGACATTTGTGCCGAGCCCGCCATCGGTATCGCCGCCGGTCCAGGCGAGCGGCACGGCGTTGCCTACCATCTGGCGCACCATATCGGCTGCGCCTTCCGCGATTTTGGAGGAATGCGAAACGATGACGATGCCGACATTGCCAGAACTTGAATTGCTCATGAAATTGCCTCGAATTCCAGCGCGGCAACGGCTGCGCTAATCAGGAGGGACGCCGAGCGGGACCCCGGGTCCATATGACCGACGGATCTTTCGCCGAGGAAGGATGCCCGGCCGCGGGTTGCAAGCATCGGCGTCGTGCGATCGGCGGCTTGCGCCGCCTCGGCCGCAATCGCCCTGGCGTCACCGCCCCCCGCAAATACGGCCTGCACCGGCACCAGAACATCCAGCAAGGTTTTCTGCCCCGCTTCCGAACGCCCGCGCATCTTGACCGCGTCGATCGCCTTGTCCGCCGCCGCCACGAGATCGGCGCGCGCCGGCTGCTCCGGAAGCGCCTTGCCAAACTCCATGAAGAAGGTGCCCACCAGTGGCCCGGAAGCGCCGCCGACCTTCATGACCAGCGTCATTCCAATAGCCTTCAGCATCTCGGGCAACGATTTGTCCGCGAGGCCGGGCAGCGTCGCGCGCACGGCCTCAAAACCCCGCTTCATGTTCAATCCGTGATCGCCGTCGCCGATCGCCTGGTCCAGGCTGGTCAGTTCTTCGGCGTGTTCGATCATCGACGCTGCAAGCGCCTGCACCAATTTTTCCTTGGCTTCCCGATCGAGTATCATGCCGCGACCCTCCCGCCGGCCGCATCGAAGAACAGCGGCTTGTTGAGGCGAAGCGACACGATGTCCCCAGCGCCGAGCCGGGCTTCAGGATCGGACAACGTCACGACCGGTCGGCCGCCAAGATCGAGGTGGAGGTGGCTCTGGTCGCCGAGATGCTCGATCCGGGTGACGGTCGCCGACACGTCGCCGCCGCCGCCGCGCGCGATCGACAGGTGCTCGGTGCGCGCGCCGATGGTCTTGGCCCCGTGCGGCGCTCCGGCAAACAGCGACGCCGGCAAGAGGTTGATCGCCGGCTGACCAAGCCGCGCGGCGACATGGGCGTTGATCGGGTTCTCGTAAATCTCGCGTGGCGTACCGATCTGCATCAGCCGCCCGGCCTCGATGACACCGATGCGCGAAGCCATGGTCATCGCTTCGGTCTGATCATGGGTGACGTAGAGGATGGTTGCGCCGAGATCGGTCTGGATACGCTTGAGCTCAAGGCGCATTTCGCCGCGCAGCTTGGCATCCAGCGATGAGAGCGGCTCGTCCATGAGATAGATCGCGGGCGAGCGCACCAGGGCCCGGCCGATCGCCACGCGCTGCATCTGCCCGCCCGACAACTGGGTTGCCTTGTTGTCGAGCTTGGTTTCGATGTGGAGAAGGCGGGCAACCTCCCGCACCTTCGCGCGGATTTCTGCCTCCGGTACGCGACGGATTGGCGCGCGTAACGCAAAGGCCATATTCTCGAACACGGTCAGATGCGGGTACAACGAATATTGCTGGAACACGAAGGCAACGTCGCGATCGGCCGGCGCATCGCCGGTCACGTCGCGTCCGCCGATCCGGATCGAACCACGGTCCGGCACCTCCAGACCGGCGATGAGGCGTAATGTCGTCGTCTTGCCGGCGCCTGTTGGCCCGAGCAAAGCAACGAACTCGCCGTCGCCGACGGTCAGCGACAGATCGCTGACGGCCTGCGTCTTCCTGAACGCCTTGGAGACCGCCCTGATCTCGACCTCAGCCATGCACGCCTCCCTCATGCAACACGGTTCGGATCGCCCGGCCCGACGCCGCGTCGAAGATCGACAGCGTATCGGGCCGGAAGTCGAGCCCGACATGCTCTCCGGTGCGAAACGACACGCTGGCGGGCGACCGGGCCTTGAGTGCGCCATAGCGCGTCGTCACGGTCACGATCTGCGTCGTGCCGAGATACTCGGTCCCATAGACCTCGCCCCGCACGACGCCGTTATCGGCGAAATGCACATGCTCGGGCCGAACCCCGAGAACCAGATCGCTTTCCGGCAGCCCCTCGCGCGCAGCGGGAATGGCAATTTCGCGTTCGCCGAGCCGGATCGTCTGCGCGCCTGCCTGCAGGCTGCCGCGGAACGGCAGGAAATTCATTGGCGGCGAGCCGATGAAGTCCGCAACGAAGAGTGAGGCAGGCCGGTCATAGATGTCGCGCGGGCTCGAGACCTGCTCGACGACGCCGTTGTTCATCACGGCGATCATGTCGGCCATCGCCATGGCCTCGAGTTGATCGTGGGTGACGTAGACCGTCGTCGCGCCGAGCCGGTCATGCAGCGCGCGCAATTCATGGATCATCGCCTCGCGCATTTCGGTATCAAGCGCTCCCAGCGGCTCGTCCATCAGGAAACATTTCGGCTTGCGCACGATCGCCCGCCCGAGCGCGACGCGCTGCCGGTCGCCCCCGGCAAGACCCGACACTGGCCGGTCGAGAAGATGCGAAATGCGCAGGATGCGCGCCGCTTCCACTACCCGCCGCTCGGATTCTGCTGCGCCGATGCCCTCGCATTTCAAGGGAAAGCCGATGTTTCGCCGCACATTCATGTGCGGATAGAGGGCGAACAACTGGAACACGAAAGCGATATCGCGCGCCGAGGCGCGGTTCATCGTCACGTCTTCGCCATCGAGCCGAATGGTACCGGCCGTCGGCAGTTCAAGTCCCGCAATCATGCGCAGCGTTGTCGTCTTGCCGCAGCCCGAGGGCCCGAGCAGGCAAAGGAATTGGCCGTCCTCCACGGTGAAGCTGGCAGCCTTGACGGCATGGAAATCGGCAAAGGACTTGTCGAGCGCTTCGACCCTGATCTGTGCCATCGGGCCCTACTCCCTGACCTTCGAGACAATGATGAACATCACGGTACCGAACAGCGTAGTCGCGAACGACCAGGAATACAGCGTCAGGAAAAATGGCTGCATCAACATGATGACGCCCGCGGCGATGATCGCCGTCGCTATGGCTTCCAGCGGACCGCGCCGCAGAATCCTGTCCGCGAGGCTGCGAGCCGGCATGGAGGAATTTGCATCGAGGCTCATTTGCGAACGGCTCCAAAGGTGATGCCGCGCAGCAAATGCCTGCGCAAGAGGACCGTGAACACGACGATCGGCACCAGAAACAGCGTCGTGCCGGCGGCGACCGCAGGCCAGTCCTGCCCACCCTCGCCGATGATGATCGGAATGAAGGGCGGCGCCGTCTGCGCGTTCCCGGAGGTCAGGAGCACCGCGAAAGCGTATTCGTTCCAGGCGAAGATCAGGCAGAAGATCGCGGTTGCCGCAATTCCCGTGGTTGCCTGCGGCAGCACCACCTTCACGAAGGCCTGAAAGCGCGTGTAGCCATCGATCATGGCCGCTTCCTCGTACTCGCGCGGGATCTCGTCGATGAAGCCCTTGAGAAGCCAGACCGCGAGCGAGACGTTGACCGACGTATAGAGCAGGATCATGCCGAGCCTTGTGTCCGACAGCCCGATGGTGCGGTACATCAGGTAGATTGGGATCGCGACCGCGATCGGCGGCATCATCCTGGTCGATAGGATAAAGAACAGCAGATCGTCCTTCAGGGGCACGCGGAATCGCGAGAAGCCGTAGGCCGACAGCGTACCGAGCGCGACCGCGAGCACGGTCGAGCCGAAGGCGATGATCAGCGAATTGATGAAACGCGGCACATAATTCGACGGTCCTGCGACAACCATGTTGCGATCGCGCGCAATTTCATCGCAAATTCCCTGCGGCGGTCCCAGCGTGCGGATGAATTCCGGCGTCTGGCGTGAGCGCGTGGTGAAGAGATTGCAGAAACCTTCGAGCGACGGCGTGAACACGACCTTGGGTGGATAGGAGATCGCATCGTCCGGCGATTTGAACGAGGTGAGAACGATCCAGATCAGCGGGATCATGGTGATCACGGCGTACAGCATCACGAGCGAGCCCGCCAATCGCCGGGTGCCGGGCGATGGTTCGACGACGGAATGGGCCGTATTGGCGGTGCTCATCGGCTCTTCACCCGGTTCAGCGCCTTCACATAGATATTGGCTAGGCCAAAGACCGTCACGAACAGAATGATCGCGAAGGCCGACGAATAGCCCGTGCGCCAACTTTCGAAGGCCGCGCGCTTGAGCGTGATCGAGGCGACCTCCGTGGTCGACCCCGGCCCGCCGCCGGTGAGCAGGTTGACCATGTCGAACATCTTGAAGTTCTCGATGCCGCGGAACAGCACGGCAAGCATGATGAACGGCAACGCCATTGGCAGCGTGATCGACCAGAACTGCCGCCATTTCGATGCGCGGTCGACCTCCGCCGCCTCATAGATGTAGTCCGGGATCGATCGCAGGCCGGCAAGGCAGATCAGCATCACATAAGGCGTCCACATCCAAGCGTCGACGATGACGATCGCCCAGGGGCTCAACGTCACATCACCCAGCATCTGGAACGACGATGCGGAGCGGCCCGTGAGGAAGGCGACCACATAGTTGAACAGCCCGATTTGCGGCTGATAGAGAAACGTCCAGAAATTGCCGACGACGGCCGGCGAAAGCATCATCGGAAGCAGGATGATCGTGGTCCACACGCCGTGACCGCGAAATTTTTTGTCGATCAGGAAGGCGAGGCCAAATCCGAGCACGGTCTCGATGACGACGGTCCAGAACACGAAATGCGCCGTCACCTGCATCGCCGCCCAGATGTCTGGATCGGTCAGGATCGTCTGGTACCAGTCGATCCCCAGCCACTTTACCGGTGCGTTGGCCCGGTTGGCCCGGTAGTTGGTGAATGACAAATAGATGGTCCAGACCAGCGGGAAGATGTTGATCGCCAGCAGCAGCACCATCGTCGGGGTGATGAAGAGCCACGCCAGCGCCGTGTCGGACAGGCCCCGGATACGGCGCACCGCGGCGGGCTGTACGGGCACAGCGCCGTACGTGATCCGCGATGGGGCACTCAAATCATTCATGGCGTCGGCTGATCCTGATGCGCTGCGATTGCCGGCTTAGGAAAAGAGTTCTGCTATGGCCGAAAGGAAGGCCTGGAGCGCTGACGGCAGCGCTCCAGGCCGCTATCCTAGAACTTCTTGCCCTCTTCCTTGAAGATGGCTTTCCAATCCTTCACCAGCCCGTCGAGCGCTTCCTGCGCGGTGCCCTTGTCGGCGACCACGTAGTCGTGCACGCGCTTCTGCTCGGCCTGCAGGAGCTGGGCGTAGGAGGGCTCGGCCCAGAAGTCGACCACCATACCCATCGACGTCAAGAACTCCTTGGCAAACGGCGCACTGTCCGGGAAGCTCGGGTCGTTCAGCACGGACTTGGCGCAGGAATAGCCGCCCAGCGCCCACCACTTCTTCTGCACATCGTTGCCCGCAAACCACTTGATGTATTGCAACGCTTCACCCTGGTTCTTGGAATAGGAAACCACGGAGATTCCCTGACCGCCGAGCTGGGTTGCCCGGGTGGTGGCGGCGGGATTGGAGAAGAAGCCGATCTTGTCGCCGCCGACATTCGGATCCTTGTAGAGGCCCGGGAAGAAGGCGAAGAAGTTCATCTGCAGCGCCACCTGGCCGGACTTGAAGGCGTCAAGGCCTTCCGACATGTAGGAGTTGGAAGCTCCGGGAGGCGTGCAGCACTTGTAGAGCTCCTTGTAGGCCTCAAGCCCCTTGACCGCGCCGGGCGAGTTGACAAATCCGTCCATCACATAAGGTTTGTTGGGATCCTGGTACTTGAAGCCATAGTCGTAGAGATAGTTCGAAACACCCATGGTGATGCCTTCCGAGCCGCGCTCGGTATAGATCGAGGCGCCATAAACCTTCTTGCCGTCGATCTCGCGGCCCTGAAAGAACTTGGCGATGTCGCGGAGTTCGTCGAGCGTCTTCGGCACAGCGAGATCACGGCCATATTTGGCCTTGAAGTCCGCCTGCACGTCAGGGCGCGCAAACCAGTCCTTGCGATAGGTCCAGCCCACCGCGTCGCCCATCGCCGGAAGCGCCCAATAGTTCGGCGTGTTCTTCGGCCACTCCGAATAACCGACCACGGTGGCCGGCATGTAGTCGTCCATGCTGATGCCTTCCTTCTTGAAGAAGTCATTCAGCTTGACGTACTGGCCGTTCTCCGCGGCGCCGCCGATCCACTGCAAATCGCCGATGATGAGATCGCACAGCGAACCGCGCGAGTTGAGTTCGTTCAGGAAGCGATCGGCATAATTGGTCCACGGCACGAATTCGAACTTCATGCCGATCCCGGTCTTCGCCGTGAAATCTTTCGACAGTTCGACCAGCGCGTTGGCCGGGTCCCATGCCGCCCAGCACAGCGTGATCGTCTTGCCCTGCGCGTGCGCGGACGTGGTCATAGCTCCGCTACCTAGCGCGACGCCAAGGGCACCGCCTGCAACAAGAAGCGCCTTCATAGTGTTCATGCGCATTTTCCTCCGTTTGAGCCGGCCATCGACATGGCGCGCGGCATTCCTCCCCGCTCGAATTCTTCGAGCAGTGCGACACAGTCCGTGACGGTTTGATTCACTAAACGTGTGTTCCCTCGCGCTACCCGGATTCTTAAGGACCGGCGAAGCTCGATTTGTTTAGTGAAACACGGTTCACTAAACATTGCAAGCGAGTTGCCTTTAGCTTCGCTATTGCTTCGCGCCGACACGGATTCCTTCGACGCGACGTTCACCACCTGGGGCTGACCGGCGACCGAGGTCACCGCAAACGAGCGCGGCCGGGTCAGCACGTCCGGCTGCAAGATCTGGTCGACTTGCTCGCGCGTCAGCAGTTCCTTTGTGAGCACGAGGTCGTAGACGCTTTGGCAGGTGACCAGCGGAGAATTTGCCGGGCAAAAACGAGTGTCAGTAACCGGCACCTGACCCGGTTCAATCCCGGCGGCCCCACGGGCCGCGATAGCGCGAGGTCACGTCTTCCCCTTCAGCTATAACCGGCACCAGTACCTGCTCCGCTTCAATCCCGCATAACCGCGCCCCCGGGCCTCCCCCACCCCTCGCCGCGGCCGCTTGTCTTTGTCGAAGCCATGCCGTTTGGTGAAGGACACGTTGACAGAGCCTGAAATTTTCGAACGCAGCCGGCAGCGCTGGCGTTCGAAAATTGCTGGCGCGCAACAATTCCATATCTTGTGAACATAAAACATTTGACGTGCTGAATTTTCTCCGCGCTTAGATCATGACATTCGCCGCGGGTGACATTGCCCGCACTCTTGAGGACCGTGATGCGGAACGCACTAGCATACATCGCAGAGACTGCCGCCCGCGTCTGGCCGCTTATTCGGCTGGCCGATTGGTCGTGCATGTCCGTGACGACACCGGGTCCAATCTTCAGCTCGAATCGGGGCTGATGGTCCACCGCCAACAATCTACGCGCTTAACGATGAAGCCGAGGAGGTCGCAGCGGTTGCTAAATGGATGGCCGAACAAGTCAAGGCAGGGGTCATGCCTCATGAGTTTGGCTTGTTTGTGCGATCCGACGCTCAACTAGATCGCGCGGCTGCGGCGGCGAAAGACGCAGGGTTGGCATACAGGGTTCTTGATCAAAACGTAGAAACGACCAGTGGTCACGTTTCAATCGGCACCATGCACCTCGCTAAAGGTCTGGAATTCCGAGCAGTCGCCGTGATGGCCTGTGATGATGAGGTCATTCCGCTACAGGAACGTATCGAGGCGGTCGGCGACGATGCCGATTTGCAGGAAGTTTACGACACCGAGCGCCATCTGCTCTACGTAGCCTGCACAAGGGCTCGCGATCATCTCCTGGTGACCGGCGTGAGCCCCGTATCTGAATTCCTCGACGATTTCACAATGGATCAATGACCGTGCTGCTGACGTGGCCAAGATCGCGTCGGTTACGCGCCGAACCGGAGAGCATGACAGCGCCTCGGTACGACTATTTTCTCGGCGGCCATAGATAATTCGAGCGCGGCTGCCATGGTGGCAGGTACAGCTGATCGGTGATGCGCGGCGTCTCTATGGAGTTCATGACCCAACCGGGCAGGCCGCGTGCCTTGAGCTCGGCAACAAGCAGGCGGTCGGCACCGTTTGGCAGGGCGTGATTGTTGATGTAGTCGATCTCGCGGTCATTGGTGACGACGCGCTCAAGCAATCCGAGCCGCGCGGCCTAGAGGTATCACATCACGTCCATTTCGATAAGGCTTGATGTAGTCATTTAGACCGGGTCGTTGGCCCAAGCCGAGAAGAGCCGCTTGCTGAGGCGTGACAATAGAGCCAGCGCCGTGAGGGCAACCATCCAGCGATGGCCAGTTCCGTTGAAACGGTCCACTTGTCTCAATGGACATCGTAACGCCCAATCCGATTGAGCCGAGAGTTTCCTTGACCGGGCTGTGTACAGTGTCATGCACGTGATTAGGATCAGCGAGGTTTTATCCAACAATGGAGAACCTCAATGCCAGTCCTCAAGTCACTCTCGTTCACCGCTCTTCCCAAGTCCACGAACGATCCCGTCCAGCAGCGCCGGACCAAGTTCATCACCAAGCTGGAAGAGCAGAAGCTGCTCCTGAAAGACCCCAACCACGTCCGGACCGTCCAGCGATGGACCAAGGTCAACGGGGAGCGGCAGGCCACCACCAAGCAGCAGGCCGTCCGGCCCTGGTGGAAGACCGATCCGTCCGGTCAGGTGGTGATGTCCATCAAGTTCGGGGCCAAGCCCATCGAGTTCGAGAAGGGCAAGGCCGGCATCGCGGTCCCGTCCAAGGACAAGCTCCCGACCGTGATCGATACCCTGATCGCGGCCGTCCGTGCCGGGGAGCTGGACGAGCTGTTCAGCCAGGCGGCCAAGACCGGCACGATCGGCAAGGCGCGCAAGGCTGCTTGATCGTCAGAGCCGGGCGATGGATGAACCCGTCGCCCGGCTTTGTCGTGTCTAGACGGCAATCGTTCGGGGAACGCAGATGATGGCGTCCGGCGTCTCCCACGTGGCGAGCAGGCCAAGCTCATAGGCTTCGAACACCCTCAACTGATGATGTATCGACTCGTCGTGCTCGGAGCAGCCCGAGGACAGGAGGAGCTCGACGTCGGCGACGGCCTGGGCCGCAGCGACCGGCATGCAGGTTTCTAGCCAACCGATCTGAGCCGCGACGGCTCTGACCTCGAAGACTGCTTCAGCCGATGCGTTCTCCGCCATCGCCTTGGACTTTGAGAGCAGCTTTGGCGCCATCAGGACGCGGTCATGGTCCTCGGCACCGACGATGCCACGGATCACTCCGCCAAGGACCAGTGATAATTCTAACGATCGATCGTCGAAGGTGACCGATGGCCCGGCACGGCGCCATAAGCTGCGCGGCGCCCATCTGGAGCAGGGCGTCGAGACCGTACCGGCTCAGATGGTCGAAGGCACCGGACGGATCAGCGAGCCATTTTATAACGGGAGGATTGGTCCACCCCTGGGCGTTGGCCACCCGGCGAATGACGCCTTCGATCCGGCTGGTGTCGGCTGTGTCAGCAGAGCTGGCTCGTTGGGCACGGTCAAGAAGTGATCGGGTGAGAGGATGCCATCGCGCGAGTCGCTCCTCCATGCCGTCTTGGGGCGCGGCCTCCGACGGCCAAGACAACCCTGTTAGAGCCAGGCAGGCTGAACCCTGAAGCAATGTCCTTCGGTCGATGTTCATTTGCCCCCTCCGCTGTTTGGGAAAGCCGTCCGTAAACTGAAATCGGAGGGATGGACATGTTTGGGGAGGTCCGATTCCGTGCGCAGACGGGGCAGGCAGGGGCTGGATCGGGCCGTCGACTGGGTAGGGACAGTTTTACTCGGTAAAAGGCCTGCGGTTGGAAATAATCGCCGGGTTTCGGCTTGAGCCGCTGGCCGCGGCCCTTGCAGTCGTAGAAAAACTGGCAGGCGTCAGTCGCAATGGTCTCGGTGGTGGAGTGCTGGCGCAACGGGCAGATGAGAGTTGATAGCAGTTGCATGCCCGAAAGCGAGAAAGCCGATCTTCTTCATGCGGGGATCCATTGCTATCCGAGTTTGTTTGCGACCGTCGTCGTGCTGTCCGCGGCTGCGACATTTTTTTGATCACTTCATTCGATCACTTCATCGGCTGTGACCAGAACCGTTTGCGAGACCAAGCGACTTCGTCGTGGTCGCGACGACGCGACGGTCGTTTACCTTCTTTGAAGCGTTCGGTATCAATTTTGCAATTGTGGTGTATTTTGAATGCATGCATGTCGAGGTGATTTGCATTAGTCCAACTTTGGGGATCATGGAGGGCAACATGGCCAAGAAAGCGAAGAAGGCGAAGAAGGCAAAGAAAACAGCCAAGAAGAAAAAGAAGTAAACCGTTCGACGAAAACGTCACGGCATCCGGATAGCGTCTGAAGCAAGCCAGCTGCGCCTTCGCAGCACGGACGGGTGGCAGCTTCCGCTTTCAGAGTATCCGCGTAACAGTCAGACCGGATCGCTATGCAGATGGCTGCTGCATAACGGTCCGGGCTTCCCTTGGTCATATCCTCGCCAAGAGGACTTCCATTTCTGGCCACGAATCGAGCTCACGAAGGCGTAGTCAAGCAGGGGGAATGCATCATGTCAGTACAGCGTGTTTGGGAGCCTGTCGGTTCGGTGAACAGTAACGCGGAGATCGAGCGTCTTCGCCTGCGGCTAGCCTCATTCAACGAGCAGATCGAGAAACTTGAAAAGCAACATCCCGACGCATCGAAGATCGAGGCACTAAGGGTAAGCGCACTCTTGCTAGCGCGGCAGATCGATGAAATTCGCTGTTCTAGCGCGAATGACTTGACCGGTTTGCTCGCGAAGTAGCCGCCACGTGCGGTGAGTGCAACACCGCCGGGTAGGGCAATGTCCGCCACCTACACGGGCGAAATCGTTTGGAGTTTTAAGCATTATGGCGGCCATTAGGACCGGTTCGCCGGTTCAAAGATTGGAAGCGGATGACGACCGAAAATCAGCTTGCGAAACCGACTTCGGCCTGTCCAAATTTGTGCTGTATGCGCGCAAAGTAGTCCTCCAACTCGGACAGCGCGCGGCACTCCCACTCCTTAGCCTGATCCAGCAGAGACCAACTTTGGCCAGGCCGAAACGCCGCGGTTTGCCGATACAAAGACGCGATAACGCGGTACCGGCGGACGTTTTCAAGAATGGCTTCCCCGTTCATGACCCGAGCTCCATAATCATCGTGTTCGCTGGTCAGAACGTGCGTCAGAAAAATTTTGGAATCGTTACTGGCCGTAGCCGAGATGTGGAATGGTTTGCGAACTCTTGCCGATGTCGCGGCGTAATTCAGGAAACGTTAGGCGCTGTACCGCGACCACCACTCGTGGTCTGAGAAGGACGAAGAAGTTCGTCTAATCTAGCGGCGCGGGCCTCGCGCATTTCTATTCGATCAGGATCAGACCGGGAGGGAGTGACTCGTCGTATAGACTGGCCCGGTCGGATCGTCCGATCGGAACGAACTCTTTGATTTTTGCGGTCTGCAGCGCAGGGACGCCGGATTTTTCCAGCTTGCTGGCAATCATGCCGCGCAAAGGCATGGGTAGGTCCAGGCTCCGATCGTCGACGACCCGCGCGGCCCGGAGGAACAGAATCTGCAGGTCGAGCAACTCGGGCGTAGTCCAATCGAAGCTCTGGAACGCCTGATACGCGTGCTCGACGAGATCGGGCGAGACGACAGTCTCCGGCCCTGCGTAGAGCGGAGTTCGGTTGAGCAGGAGGCCGAGCGCCGCAAGATAAGGAGCGCAGTGCCGCTTGGCCCGTGCAAGCGTCACCGCGATGTCGCAAAAGCAACGCACCAGTTCCGCCTTGGTGTCGTGGTGGATCAGTTCCAGGGATCCTGCCAGACGCACGAGTTCGTCGGGTGCCCTGCCGCCGCGGATCCTGTCGATCTCTCCGGCCATCAGCCGGGTCTGGCGTTCGCGCGTAAGCCCGCCCGCCACCCGGCGCAAGAGGATGTATTCCTGGCTTTTGATACGCCGACCGGGAAAACACAGGCCGCCATCGTGCACCCGCCACAGGGCGTCGATACGAAGGTCGTCCCGGACAACACCGAAGCCCGGGCGCAGCAGGAATCCAGCCATGATGAGCCAGGCCTCCTCGTGATCCGCCGAACGCCGTCTGTCGTCCCGCCGCTCCTCGAGCGCAGGCCAAAGGGCGCGAAGCAGGGGCCCGTTCCATTCACTTCTGGGGGACGCGAGGATGCGCTCCACACCCTTGAGGATCGTGGCAGCAGTAATCTTGTTCTTCTTGCTGGAATTGGCAGGCTGGGTGAACACGATCCCGATCTGCCTGCGTGCCGTTTCCAGCGCGTCCGCCGAAGCGTTCGGTTCAATCGGAGCGTTTGCCTCCCGCGACCGCCCCGCCCCGGGCGCGCCCGCGACGCCTTGGACGTGCTCGCGCATGTTGAATTCCAGCGGCCAGGACTGCTGGACGGCGGGGTCGGCGCTGACGCACGAGATTTGGAGCAGCCCCAGTGCGTTCATCCGCGCCGTCAGACCGACGGGCAACATCCCGCCCGCTTCCGGACCGGATAGCTCCGCCGTCCTGACGATGGTCTGGAGCGGGGGCAATGGGTGAAATTCGCCCTCGGACCAGGAAACGATGTCTCCGGCCCGGCTGACGCTCTTCCGGGTTGAGGAATAAGCCTGGAAGCGCACCAGCTGATCGGTGCGGAGCTTAAGCCCAAGATCAGCGATCTCAAAAAGCTGCGACGGCCCTGCACCCTGAGGAAGAACGCATACGAGGGGCGGACGCACAGTCTGGCGATCCGTTGCCTGTATCCCCTCCACTTCGAGAAAGATCGCAGCGGCGGCCCCAGCGGCGATGCGACCCGAACGGTGGTGGAGAAGGGCACCAAATCGCGCGGCTCCGCGCGCCACCGCCAGATCCGGCTCCTCGTTCTCCAGAACCTGCGGTACGAAGCCGTCCTGCCAGCCTCCGATCTGCTCGCGGAGTCTTTGGCGCAGGAGCGGCGGTCGAACGGATCCGCCGTTGAACAGGACGGCATCAATGCGCGGGCGATCGTTGAGGAATTCGGCAAGGTGTCGGGTTATCGCGCTGTCGGAAGGATAAGGAAGCCCCCATTCCCTCAGTGCCGCGTGGGTCCGGTACGGTCGCGCCGCCGCGTCGCAGAAGGGAAAAAATCCGTCCAGCAATAGGCTCTCGATTTCCGCCCGCATCACCGTCGCCGTCTGCGAGCCGCCGACCATGCCCGACCCGCGACCGGCCAGTGCAACAACGAACCGCTCATCCGGCGGCCCCGTAGTGGTCAGCGCGTGCTCTTTCAGATGACGGCAGGAGGCGACGAGCTGATCCCATTGCGGGCCGGAAAGCCGCCCGCTCGCCCCAGCAAGCCGCGGCTCCAGGAAATGCGCTACGGCAAGGTCGATATTGTCACCGCCGAGCAACGTATGCTCGCTCACCGCGACACGACTGATGTCAGGATCCGGCGTTTGCGCGTTCAGGCGAACTTCAAAAATGCTGAAATCCGAGGTGCCGCCGCCGATATCGATGACCAACACGTGTCGCAGCCCGGCATCGCCCTTGTCGGGCGGCTGCAATAATTCACGCGCTGGGTCGTGGCTTTCCAGCCAGCAATAGAACGCAGCCTGCGGCTCTTCGAGCAGTCGCACATCGCCGGGGAAGCCCGCTTCCTCGGCGGCGGTAATCGTTAGCCGCTGCGCCGCCGCATCGAAGGAAGCCGGGACGGTAACCGTGATGTCCTGATCATCGAACGCAAATCCGGCCTGGGCAAACCGGCTGTTCCAGATCCCCCGCAGATAGTTCAGAATCAGTGCCGAGGCGCGTACGGGTGAGATTTTCTGGTCACGAGTCAGAACCGTCGATCCCCATGGCAGAAAGGGTGCCGACCGGTCGGCGGCGTGATGGCAAAGCCACGACTTCGCGGAATGGACGACCCGTCCGGGCGCTTCGCTTGCCTTCATGCGTGCAAAAAGGCCAACGATCCATTGCCCGGCTCCGACCTCCTCACCCCGCAAGTGTGCTGCGATCGCTTCCTCTGGCAGGTACAGGAAAGAAGGTAGGGTTGACTTCTCGGTCAGAGTCGCCAGGCCTCCCCATTGCGGGATGAGAAGGACCTCTGGCGTCCCCTCGCCGACCAGTGGCGCGAACGCGAGTGCGGAGTTGGTGGTGCCGAGATCAATACCAATGGCGAAGCGGGCGCGGTCTTTCGTCAAGAATAACCTCCAGAGGCGGTCCGGCCGCTATTCCGTGCGGACTTGGAACTCAACCTTCCATCGGCGATCGGAGTTCGTGTGCCTCATCCAAAGCTCAAGGATCCCAAGTTCGGTGACGACGGGGCTGACGAGGACCGGCACCGCCTGCCCCACCGGGACGTCCTGTGCCGGGATCGCGACTTCGAGCAGGCCAGCGTCGTCAAGCTCACGCTCTGCGTCGGGAAGTATCTGTCCCGGCGTATCGCCGCTTCGTACCGAGGAAGAGAAAAACCGAAACTCCGCCGTGCGGCCGGTGACTAGGCCGAACTCGCGTCCTTCGATCAGCAGTTCCGTGCCTTCCTGCATCCCCTGCGGGACAACGCACAATGCCTTCAGCGGCGGCTTGTAGCCCGGAATGGCGGGCATCGACGTTTCCAGGCCGATGTAATAGGAGCGCGCCGCGCCGGCCTTGATGCGCATGCCCTTGCCAGTGGCGCGGAGACGTCCGTAGATCGCGCCGCCCCGTGCGACGGCGAGGTCTGGTTCGAAACCCTGCAATTCGCGGACTGGCAGGCCCCCATTCCAGGACGCCAGCAGATCAAGCACCCGGGCCCGGATTGGCGTGGCCTTGAAAACGCCCCCATTGAACAAGACCGCGGTCGGCATCAGCATCTGCGTGCCAGCCGATGCTCCCACCAGAGCGGCAAGCTTTTCGCTTGCCTTCACGTTCTGCAGGCTCTGAGCGAGAAACCGGGCGATATGCTTGCTGACGACCGGATCGGAAGCATAGGGAAGACCGAATTCCTGCAGCCCTGCCGTACGGCTCTCGCGCGGCAGGTCGTCAACGCTGGTTCTGGCGAAAAAACCGTCGACAACAACTTGCTCCAGCGTCTCGCGATCGAGAGTCGTTGAGACAGTTTTGGCAAGCAGGCTGGAGCCGCGCGAGGGGACCGCGATTGGCGCCTGCGCCAGCCCGCCATCATCAAACAGGACGATCTTGGCTTTGGAGGCGGCATGCACGAGCGCCAGGAACTGCCAGGAGTCCAGCCGTTTGCCCGCGGCCTCAAGCTTGGCGTTCAGCGCATATGCGAGCGCCAAATCCATATTGTCGCCACCTAGCAGAATGTGCTCGCCGACGCTGACACGCTCCAGTTCCAGGCGGCCTTCGACATCTGTGACCGCGATCAAGCTGAAATCGGCTGTCCCGCCACCGACATCGCAGACCAGCACGATATCGCCATCAGCAATCAGATTTCGCCATTCTGTGCGCGTCTGCGCCATCCAGGCGTAGAATGCAGCCTGCGGCTCCTCCAGCAATGTGACGTCCCCAAGCCCCGCAGCCTTGGCGGCCTCGGCGGTGAGGCTTCTTGCGACCTCATCGAACGAGGCAGGAACGGTTACAACGATCTCGCCTTCCGAGAGGTCCCAATCCCTCCCTTGCGCCCGTTCGGTGTGCAGGAATGCGTCCCTGAGATGTTGGAGGTAAAGGCGTGAGCATTCGAATGGCGAGAGCTTCTCTTCCGCGATGTCGGATCGCCAGGGCAGGATCCGCTGCTTCGGGTCGACATGGGGGTTGGACAGCCAGGATTTGGCGGAGGTCGCGACGCGATCAGGCACGAGTGCCCCCCGCTCGCGCGCGAACTGGCCAATGATCGTGCGCTCCCCGGCATCGTTCCAGGGCAGAGGAAACGAACTCTCTGGGAACTCCTCGGAGTGCGGGATATAAACGGCGGACGGCAGTGTCGGCATCTCGCCGATTTGATTTGGTCCCAGGGTCTGCGCGATCTCGATAATCCTGGTCTCACCACTCTCGAGATCGGCGATCGCGATTGCGCTGTTGCTAGTGCCGAGGTCGATAGCAAGACTGAAACGAGCGCTCATGGGGGAGGGTTGTCCTGGTTGTCGTGCTGACAATTCGCGTCAATAGCCGCGCGTGATGGAAAGCACCGGTTGTACATTCCGCTCGGACGTCCGGCAGCCGGCCGATGCGAGCCCGCTTATCTCAGTTCCACCTCCGCCGGAGCGATTGCTGGAAGTCGATGGGTCGAGCTCCGCAAAACGCGTGGTAGATTCACCGCATCCGTTTTCCAGCCGTGGTGGACAAGCACTCCCGAGAACGGCGCCTGGCCGCTGATCTTGCCCACCAGTCGGTACTCGTCCGGCGAATAGCCAGCGGCGACCTGCACCATCGATCCCTCGCTCTCTGCGCGCACGGGGGAGATTTGGAAGTGCTCCAGCAGGGCGGTCTTGCATCCGGCATGGACCACGCGCGCGGCGGCTCCAACCTGTGCGTCGTCATGCGCGTTGATGTCGTCCATCAGGAAATCGACCAGCCGGCCCCTTGCCTGCAGCATCGCCAAAAAACTGACGATCTCGGCGTCTGCCTGGTTTGCGCGAGTCGTAACAGGCATCGGTCGGGCCGCCTCAGCGCCAGCACTTCGGTTATCCCGTGACGGGCCGCGCCCGACCAGGATCGCTATCAGCGCGACAAGGCTCAGCGCCACCGCCCCACCCGATAGATACATTTGGAATGCGCTCGCTGCCGGCAGCAATTCCAGAGCGTTCACCACGACCAGGAGCAGGACCGCTATGATGGCGATCGCTTTCATCGCATGCATGTTTAGCCGCAGCTCCCTTTTGAGACGCATCAGCGTTGATTGACGCACGAAGAATATAGGATATCGACGGTTGTGGAAACCTAACCGGGTCCGCGCCCGCTAATTTCAGCGCCGCTCGGAACTCCCTAGGTCAGTCGGATAGTCGGAGCGTCCTTGGCCTAATTGGGGCGGCTCATGCGACGGCGCGATTTCATCGAGCTTGTCGAGAGCACAGTGGCGTTGCCGAGCGCCGCGCGCCCGCAACTGCCAGCGTTGCCGGTCATCGCTCAACAGCCCACTTAGCCGCACCGACGGAGATATCTGACGAACGAATTGCTTGCCAGGATCATCGACGCGCAAGCGCTGCTTCCTGAAAGTCCCGGGCTCTGATATCAGCGAAGCGTCAGCGATAAATTTGACGCGCTCCAGTGCAGCCGGAGCAGATAGCGCGAACTCCATAATGAACCGACCCGAGCGAAGTTCACGCCGGAAATGCTGGCGGAACTTGCTTTCAACATCGGGCACCGTCATCGACAACTGGAATGTGCGTACTCAATTCGTGCCAACGGGTGTCTTTTGCAAGATTGGCGTTCGCGGCAGCGTGATAATAATCTCCGTAAAACGACGTGGTTCGGTCTCTACGTCAATTCTGCCACCGTGTTGCTTCACGATAATGTCGTGGGTCATCGAAAGACCAAGGCCCGTTCCTTCGCCGGCTGGCTTGGTCGTGAAGAACGGGTTTGAACATCTTTTCCTGCGCAACGGCCGGGATGCTATTGCCGTTGTCGCGAATGCGAACTTCCACTGCGCTTCCCAGGTTCTTCGTGGAGACGGTGAGGTTCGCCTCGAAGTCGGACTCCGCGCTCTCCGTTTTGCGCTTGGTCGCTGCATAGAAGCTGTTCGAGATTAGATTGAGGAAGGCACGCATAATCTCTTGTGGATGCAGTTCGACCGAGCCTGCATCTGCATCGAAGTCGCGTTGTCGGCGGATCGCTGCTCGCCGCTTCCCTCGCGCGAATGCAACAGCATGTTTTTGACGATGGTGTCGGCGCGCTTTCCGTGCTGGGCGACATTTTCGAGATTGCCCTTCAGCAAGCCGGTCAATTCGTCGACTTCCCCCCGGACCTTGCCGCCCATCGCGACTGGCTTGAGTACGCCGTTCAGCTCGTCGGTTAGCTCCGCCGTGTGAATAAGCGCCAAGTGTGACTCAATGGCTTAGCGCGCCGATCGGCGTCGGGACCCCACGCTGATTAATAGCCTAGGCCTCCGCCTTAAGGTGCAAAGGTGGAATGCTCTACCTCCGCATCGATGAAGCAATGTCCGTAATTTTTCCCGATCGGCACCACTCCACCCCGCGCGGAAAATCGCTCTGTATATCTGGTGCTGCGAGCGATAGCGAGCCGCCCGTGGCTTTCGATGGGCGGGTCTGCGGCATCGTTACGGTGCCTACCGTCCAATCGCGCTTCGGCAGCGATGCCGGGCCTTTTGCTTGGCTACCGAAACGATCAAGGCTGCGCTTCATCAAAAGGCAGGTTGTGAACCTCCCATGTTCTCTTTATGTTCCAATCGGGCGCCGCCGATTCGATTCCGCCCGGAAGGGTTGGCATGGCAGATCAGATCGTCATCACGGAGAAAACCAGCCAAGCAAAGGACATCCGCGCCGCCGTTGGTACTCGCTATGGAGAGATCCTCCCGGCTGAAGGCCACCTGTTCGATCTCCTCGAACCTGAGGATGTTGTGCCGGCCTGGAAGCACTGGTCGCCAATACTTCTTCGACCCGAAGCTCTTTATGGCACTCGCCCCGCAGAGGGTGGAAACAAAGCCGCCAAGCTCAAAGCCATTCGTGACGCTCTTCGCACGGCCGAGCGGGTCTGGCTCGCCACCGATTGCGATCGCGAGGGTCAGCTTATCGGTCAGGAGATTCTTGAGCACTACAAGTATCGCGGCGAAGTCATGCGGGTGCTGTTCACCGCGCAGGACCTGCAGACCATCCGCGACGCATTTGGCCGGGCAAAGCCGAATGTGGAATATAGCCGCCTTTACGCCGCCGCCGTTGCGCGTCGGCAGGCCGACCAGATTTACAACCTGTCACTCACCCGAACCGCAACTGTCATCCTGGGTCGAGCTACGCGGCGAGTGATCGGGGTCGGTCGCGTGAAGACGCCGACCTTGGCAATTGTGTGCAAGCGCGAGTTGGAAATCCGGAACTTTGTGCCGTTGGCGTATTTTGAAGTTGTCGCCACCGCCAAGGTCGCGGGAGGCCAATTCCAGATGCGGCACGCGCCCCAGAACCGAATTGTTAAGCGCGAGACTGCTCAGAACGTCGTCAAAGCAGCTGACGGTTTCGAGGGTGCGCTCACTGTGCGGGTCGAGAATAAGCGGCAAGCGCCACCCAAGCTGCATGATCTACCGTCACTACAGAAGCTTTGCAGTTCGCGCTTCGGCTGGGCGGCCAGCAAGACGCTTGCGGTAGCGCAGGAACTCTATGACGGTCAGGGGAAGAAGATCATCACCTATCCTCGCGCGGAGGTACGCTATCTGCCGCAGAGCTTGATTTCGGATGTGCCGCGGATCGTCGCCGGACTGCGGGTCGGACAATCGTTCGGCGCCATACCCGTGCCCAACCCACCTGTGATCCGGAAGGGCGCGGGCGGCACATTCTACGACAAGGGGTTGGAAGGAGCGAGCCATCACGCCGTCATTCCCAACGTCAACACCATCGACAAATTGCCGGAAGTCTGGCCTCGTCTTTCGTCCGACGAGAAAAAGCTGTTCGACGTTATCGCGCGTGCTTATCTGTCAGCGCTGATGCCCGACTTCCGCTACCAGCAGACGACTGCAACGCTCGATGTTCGCGGCTTCGAATTCCGCGCCGCCGGTCGCCAGCCCATTGATCACGGCTGGCGAGCCGCCTTTCCGGAGTGGCAGCCCGCCGATGAAAAGGGTGACGAGGCACAATCCCTGCCGCCGCTGCGCAACGGCGAGACCGCGCAACTACAGGACCCCAAAATTGAGGACAAGGAGACCCGACCGCCGCCGCGCTACAATGAAGGCACTCTGATCGAGGCCATGCAAAATGCCTGGCGTTTTGTCGACGATGAGGTGCTTCGGGAACGTCTGAAGGAAGCCAAGGGCATTGGAACGCCGGCGACCCGGGCCGAGATCATCGGCGGATTGAAGAAGCAGGATTTTTTGATCGCGCAAGGAAAGAATATCGTGCCGACCGAGACCGGCCTGTCGTTATTTGGCGTTCTCAAACAGGCCGATCCGGCTTTGGTCGATCCGGGCGTGACGGCGCAACTTGAATGCCTGCTCGACGATGTCGTTGTCGGCAAGCAGGAGATGGTCGGCGCGATTGATGCTGTGTGCGATGTTGCCCAACGCATTATCGGCAAGTTGAAGGAGGGCGCCGCCGCCGAAGGGCCTCTCTTGCTTGGCGCCTCCGTTGGCAACGGCGCAAGCGCATATCCACCAACTCTAGCGATGAAGCGGTTTGCCGACAGCCTTAGCCGGAAAAAGGGCATCAAGCCACCGCCCGGTTATAAGACGTCGATATCGATATGCCGCAGATTTCTCAGCGAACATGCGCCCAAAAAAGCCGATAGTAAGACAGTTGGCAAACTCGACCAAAAACCGGCGAGCCCGGCACAGTTGTTGTACGCCAAGAAGATGGCGCAGCGTAAAGGTCTCATTATTCCGGACGATGCGAAGACCAGCTCAACGACGATGTCCGCGTGGATTGACTCGAACCGAGACAAGACGCGCCGCAAGCGCGGTCGGAAGACCGCCTATAAGATTGCGCCTCAATCAACCGCGCCATCAAAGAGAAATCGAAAACCCAAAGCCAACACCGAGGTCGCTTCGCTAACTCCCGCGTATACAAATTTGGTCACCGATACAAAGGTCACAGGATAACGTCGTTGGGGAGTGACCACAGCGCCGCGGTTAGAACGCCCTCGCCGCGCGGCAAGAGCCGCGTATGAACCGCCGCGCGGTCTCCGGTGCAATCATCGGCACCGGCGTTGGCTACCGCCGCGGTGCAGCCGTAGGCGCTGCCACGGGTACAGTCGTGGGGAGCCACAGGCGGCATTGGCGCGGCCATTATTGGTAGCGCGCACTATGACAGCGGCGCTGTCTTGAAGTTGACTCGCGACTGCATCATGTTGGGGTCGTCGATGAGACGCGTAGGACTTATCGACATCATGGTAGGCAACACGGCGCGCCTCGGCGCATCGTAACGTATCCTGCCACGCGACGCTGTGCGTCGCACCATATCGCTACGCAACGCCTGAGCCGCTGGGGAAGCCTGGCGGCTCGCGCACGTTTAGCGCGGACGGTCCCCTCAAGCGCCTGTGGCTCTGAGATCCACCGTTCGTTGCCTAAATGCGCGATCAAATTCGGGGCACTCTTCAATCCCTGGAACGTCGAAGTGCTGGTGGATGGCTTTACTCCGGATTGCGTCATTCGCTTCTGGCATCGGACCACGGTAAGCCGAATGGGCAGTTCGCCATCACGCCGAAGATGGGTCCAGCGTTCGTTCAAGATCTCCCCGTCGGGAAATTCCATGGGATCGGCCCAGCGACGAGCGCGAAGATGAACGGCCTCAGGATCTACACGGGCATGATATGCGCAACTAGACCCTTGAGTTTATGAACGCCAACTTCGGCAAAGCAGGTAGCTATTACTATTGGATTTCGCTCGGTATTGATGAACGTCCTGTTCGGGCGAGGCGCAGAGACAACCTTCTCGCAGGATCTGACGGACTACGACGCTCTGGCGCTCGAACTACAGCCGTTGCTCGACAAGGTGCGGCGCCACTTTGAGACCATGGGCGCGCGGGGTCGGACGGCGACGCTCAAGGTGAAGTTTTCCGATTTTGAATTGATCACTCGCTTGCAGGTCGGTAGCCGTCATTGACACTGCGGGTGATCTTTCGAGCCTGGCTCTCGACCTGCTGAAGCACCTGATGCGCCAAAGAAGGCGATACGGCTGCTCGGAATCTCCGTTTCCGGATTTAGCGGGTGGGGTCAGATCAAGATGAGCAATTTTCTCTTATGTTAAATGATTAACCGTCGCCGCAATCACTCGTCCAGAAGGTCGAGGAACTCTTCGACCTTTCTGAGTGGTCCCTCGCAACCCTTGCTGACATAGACGAGCCGATCGCCGTCGCGTTGCAGCGATCGCCCTTTTGATTTCCGCAGTCTTCCTGGTAGGAGGGTTGCGGCTACCGCCTCCGGTCCAACATCGAGTCTTACAATTCCTCTTCGCCTGCAATCAATTCTGAGCCTTGCTGCGGCAAAGAAATCGCGGGCCGCCGGCGGCAATTTGCCAAAGCGACGGGAGGTCTCGTCCTCCAGGTCGTTCAGTTCATCTTCGCTTCGGCACCTGGCGGCGCGGGCGTAGATTTCCAGCCGGACCGCCTCCGATTGCACGTAGCTTGCCGGCAACATGTCCGCGCCGGGCAGATTCAGGTCAGGCACCCACAGGTCGGCTGTTCTGTCGTCCGCTTTCTCCGAGGCCAATTTCAGAAGGTGGCTGTAGAGCACCGGTCCGAACACCTGCACATGGCCGGACTGACGCTCCGAAAGCAGGTCCCCCGCTCCTCTCAGGTCCAAGTCCCGTGCACTGATGGCAAAACCCGCGCCAGGTCTGTTGAACTCCTCCAGAACGGCGAGCCGCTTCTCGGATCGCTCCGCCCCTGAATCGGTCAACAAGTACGCAAACGCACGTATCCCACCGCGCCCGACCCTTCCTCTGAGCTGATGGAGTTGCGCAAGGCCGAACCTTTCGGGCCAACAGACCACGATCGTGTTTGCACGCGGGATATCGAGACCACTCTCCACGATGTTGGTCGCCAGCAGAACGTCCGTCGCTCCTTCGACGAAGCTCATCATTCGGTCGTCTATTTCGTCGACGGGCAACTTGCCATGGAGACAGACGATGCGGAGATCCGGGGCCACCGATTGCAATCGCGCCAACATCGGGTCGAGGTCCTGAATACGCGGACAGATCAAGAAGCTTTGCCCATGACGCCTTTGCTCGCGCAACAACGCCGATGCAATAGCAGCATCCGAAAGCGGAGCGACCTTCGTGACCACCGGAAGTCGATGAATGGGCGGCGAGGCAATGACGCTGAGATCCCTGAAGCCCGCGAGACCTGCCGCGAGCGTCCGAGGAATCGGCGTGGCGCTCATCCAAAGGGCATGGATACCCTTGGCTAGTTCTGAAAGCTTCGCCTTCTCAGCCGCCCCAAAATGCTGCTCCTCGTCGATGATTACCAAACCGAGGTCGGCGAACTTCACATCCTTGGAGGCGAGAGCCTGCGTTCCGACCACGACTTTCAATTTTCCGCTCTTTAGCCCCTCCTTCGCCTCCCTTGTCTCCGCGGCCGAAGCGGCTCGCGACAAGCTTCCCACCTCGATATTGAACGGGGCAAAACGTTTGCGGAAAGTCGCGACATGCTGTCTTGCCAAGACGGTCGTCGGCACGGCAATCGCCACCTGTTTCCCTGACAGCACGACGGCGGCCGCCGCTCGCAATGCTACCTCGGTCTTGCCGAACCCGACGTCGCCGCAAATGACCCTGTCCATGGGGTGGCCGGACGCAAGATCATCCAGGACGTCCCGAACGGCCTTCGCTTGGTCGACCGTCGTGAAATACGGAAAACGCGCGACGAACCTCTCATAGACGGGGCCTGGAGGTGCAAGTTTCGGCGCCCGCCGGCGGCGTCGCTGGCTGATGTGCTTGGAGAGCTGCTTGCCGGCGATTTGAATTTCTTGCTCGGCCTCCGTACGTCGAGCCCACCATGTACTTCCATCCGCCTTGTCCAGGGTCAGCTCGCCAGGCTCCGATGCGTACGGCCAGATCAGGGCGAGGTCAGCGGGTGGAACCAGAACGGCATCTTCTCCCGCAAATACGAGCCGGATCATTTCGCGCGACGACACGTCTCCGGTTGCCACCGATTGCAATCCGTCGAGCAAGCCCAGTCCCCGCTGCAGATGAACGACTACGGAGCCTAACTCCGGCACATCTGTGTGGTCGAAAGCCGCATTCCAAGCTCTGGCCATCGGCTGCGGATGATGAGCTCTGCTGCCGAGCACGTCGGAAGCAGTCACGACGACAAGAGGCTTCCGACCAGGCACGACAAAACCCGCATCGAAGTCGACCAGAAGCGACGCTTCTCGGTTGCGTTCGGCCGTTGCCCCGCTCCAGTCAGGAAAGCGCTCCGCCTTAACCCCGCTCAACCGTTCCATAGCGCGCAGGTCCTCCTCCTGCGCCGCAACGAATACCAGGCGCGAGCCGGCGACGCCTCGCGTCTCATCGACGAATGCACGCAGCTCCTTCCTCGGCGATGCGACCTTCGAAAAGTCCGGCGTGGGACGGAACGCAGCCTTGTGGGACAACACCTTCATACGCTTGGTTCGGCGTTTCCAGTCCCGTCTCCCAAGGTATTCGCGCTCTGTTTCTGTGCGACCGGCCGCCTCCTCGATCGTGCTCAGCCAGCTGTCGGCGTGCGCGGGAACCCCGGCATCCGCGATCCACTTGGATCGCTCGCAATAGTCGAACAAATTCGATCGTTTTCCACGTTTCCCCCCGAATGCAAGTCGCTCCGACATGGGATCAATAAGGAGCTCCTTCACTTCGGAAAGAACCTCTTGTCCTATCGGGTCGAACGCGGCAATCCGGCGTATCACCTGCCCGGAATGTTCTATTCTGAAAGGACCGAGTGCACCTGCCGGAAAGATCTCGAACGTGTTTCCGTGAAACAGCACGCCACCTGGATAATCCGGCTCGTCATCGAGGTCGTATCCGAGGGCTTCGAGCCGCGCACGAAGATCCCGTTCGGAAAACGCAGAGCCCATCTTCAGACCAAAGCTTGCGCGAGACCAGCTCGCCGGCATGGGCAAGCGCTCCATCACGGCCTCTGCCGTGGACACGAGCAGTATCGGCTTCTTTGGCTTAGCGAGGCGCCTCAAGACCGAACTTCGTCTGCCCGCGATTTCGAGTGATGGCTCCAACTGGTCGAACGGTAGAGTATTTAGTCTCGGGAAAACAAGCACATCGCACGAGGGATCGAGGGCATGAATGACGGCACCCAGCCGCTCGGCTCTATTTTCGTTTTCAGACAGAAAGACAATACCGTTGCGGCCAGCCTTCCTCCATTCCGCCAGCAGGTGGAGAGCCATCATGCCCAAAGGGGATGAAGAAGAGATCGCAGGCCGCGGTGAAGGATTCTTTCGCTTTGTTGCCCTACTGGCACCGCGCGCTTTGATAGATTGGCCCACTTTGGCTCCGTCGTTGAATCGCGACCAACTAAGCTGATGGCGAGTGTTCCTTCCATAGGCTCGCCCAGACGCTGGGAGCTTTGCCTAGGGCAGCGTGCATACGCGA
>CAVYPL010000021.1:0-412792 GCA_963770355.1 uncultured Alphaproteobacteria bacterium
TGATCTTGTCGGCTTCGTCCTTGTTGACGCCTTCCTTGACCGGCTTCGGCGCGCCTTCGACGAGGTCCTTGGCTTCCTTGAGGCCCAGGCCGGTGATGGCGCGGACTTCCTTGATGACCTCGATCTTCTTGTCGCCAGCGGCGGCAAGGACGACCGTGAATTCGGTCTTTTCTTCAGCGGGAGCAGCGGCGGCGCCGCCACCGGCCGGACCGGCCACCGCAACGGCGGCAGCAGCGGACACGCCCCACTTTTCTTCGAGGAGCTTTGCGAGCTCGGCAGCTTCGAGCACGGTCAGGCTCGAGAGGTCGTCGACGATTTTCTGTAAGTCAGCCATTGATCTGTTTCCTTAAACGTATTGGTTCGAACCAGGTTTGATTTGCGAAGGGTCAGGCCGCTTCGCTCTTTGAGGCATAGGCCTGAACGACGCGCGCGAGCTTGGCCGCGGGCGCAGTGGAGAGCTGAGCAATCTTGGTCGCCGGCGCCACCAGGAGGCCGACAATCTTGCCGCGCAGTTCGTCCAGCGAGGGCAATGAGGCAAGCGCCTTCACGCCGTTCACATCCAGGACGGTTTTACCCATCGAGCCGCCGAGAATGACGAACTGTTCGTTCGCCTTGGCGAATTCGATGGCAACCTTCGGCGCCGCTACCGGATCGTTTGAAGTCGCGATCACGGTCGGTCCCTTCAGCAGGGATCCGATGGCAACGACGTCCGTGCCTTCAAGAGCAATTTTGGCGAGACGGTTCTTCGAGACCTTCACCGATGCGCCCGCCTGCTTCATCTGCATGCGCAGCTTCTGCATCTGGGCAACGGTGAGGCCGGAATAGTGGGCGACGACTGCGACGCTCGTGGTCTTGAAGACCCCGTTCAACGCCTCAACCGCGTCCTTTTTTGCCGCTCTTTCCACAGCAAGCTCTCTCCGGTTGGCGGCCTTCGCGAGAGCGAGACCGCCGGGTTGCACCCATCGTCCCGCCCAAAACCTGACCTCTAGACACCAGTCCACAGGACACGCCGGGCAAGACGACAATTGAAAAGCCTGCCCTCCCGAACCAGATGGCGCGGGGTGTCGAGGTTCGAACCAAATCAGCCAGCGCCGCAGGAAGCAGCGTTGAGCGAAATCCGGTCTTCACCCGTCTATGCAGGCCATACGATTAAGCCGTTGAAAACTCTCGTTCTCGCGGGCGCCTGCAGTCTCGGACAGGATCGAGGTTATCCGGCAAGCCGAATGACCCCTGCTCTCATTCCACCAAAGCGACGGGTTTCCTTCCTTTCGAGCAATCCATGACGGACGTCCCAGAAAGGAATAGTCTCCTACCGTATGAGGTTTTCGGAATGCGAGCACGGACCTGCCAGCAACAGCCAGCACGCCCGGAAGCGGCTATGTAACGGGTCTGGTCCGGATTGCCAAGAGCAAAATTCACACCAGTTCGGCCGGAACCCCTTACCGTAAAATTCGGGCCGAAGTCCCCCAAAATTCCTGCCCCGGTCTGTCACACTTGGACCCCACGGCTCGTCTTGGGCGCAGGAGGTCCTCATGCGACGATGGATAGCGGCAATTCTGGCAATATTTAACGCCCTCAACGGACTGGCGATGCTTTTCGCCGGTCCAGCCTGGTACGCGGCCGTTCCCGGAGCGTCCGAAACCGGGCCGTACAATCCCCACTTCGTCCAGGACGTCGGCGCGGCATTCCTGGTGGCGGGCCTCGCGCTCGCAGCGCGGGCATGGCGGCCGGTGTACTGGCCGGCCGCTGTGGCCGGCTCAGGGTTCCTGGTCGCCCACGCACTGATCCACCTGGTGATGATCGTCACCGGGCACGATCATCACGTCACAGCGGATCTCGCAGCCGTCGTCGTTCCGGCGGCCCTCGCGCTCTATTCCGCATTCCCGGATCAAGGAGAACACCATCATGCGTAGTTGGATCGCGCGCAGGATGCTGCGCCGTGCAAGCAAACGTTACAATTACGATACGAGCTATCTCGAAATGCTGCTGGACGCGTCACCATCCGCCTTCTTCAAATTCGCAGCATTGGCCAAAGCCGCCAATCACCGGGAAGTTGTTCCCGTCGAGGCCAGCTTCGCCGCCAAGATCATCGGCGCAATGGCTGAGGATTGCGGCCCCTGCACGCAACTGGTCGTCGACCAGGCCCTGGAAGCCGGCATGCCGGGAGACCAGATAGAGGCGGTGCTTCGTCGCAATACCAGCGCGATGAGTGCGGCAACGGTTCTCGGATTCCGCTTTGCCGATGCGGTCGTCCGGCGTTCAGCGAATGATGACGAGTACCGGGAGGCCGTTCGCGCGCAATGGGGCGACAAGGGCGTCGTCGATCTGACAATGGTGCTGCAAATGAGCCGGATGTTCCCGATGCTGAAGGCCGCACTGGGATATGCGAAGGAATGCCGCCGCGTGATAGTGGGTGGACATGATGTCGACGTCATCAAACAGGCGGCATAACGACGATCCCCTCGCGCCGTATCGCGGGCGGTTGCTCGGGCTTGCCTATCGCATGCTCGGCAGCCGCAGCGATGCGGAGGACGTCGTGCAGGACGCCTACATCAGATTTGCCGGTGCCCACGACATCCATAATCCCGAGGCCTTTCTCGTCACCATCGTCACGCGCCTCTGCCTCGACCGGCTGAAGAGCGCGAAGGCGCAGCGAGAGGTTTATGTCGGCCCCTGGCTTCCCGAACCGGTGTTCGACGCACAAGACCTTTCGGCTGGCTCGGCGACCGAACTCGCGGACGATCTGTCTTTCGCGCTTCTGCTGGCGCTTGACCGGCTGTCGCCGATGGAACGCGCGGCCTTCCTGCTGCACGACGTGTTCGATACTCCATTTGCCGATGTCGCGCGCATGATCGACCGGAGCGAAGCGGCCTGCCGGAAATTGGCGGCGCGCGCACGGCGTGCGGTTCGCGATGAACGCCCCACGCCAACGGCCGCGCCCGAGAATCACGCGCGTCTTCTGCAGGCCTTCGCTGAAGCTGCATCGAGCGGCGACACCTCGCGGCTGGTGGGGTTATTGCGCGAAGACGCGATCCTTATCGCCGACAGTGCGGGCCGCAAGGCCGCACCAATCAATCACGTCGTCGGCGCCGACAAGATCGCGCGCTTCTTCATCGGAGTTGCGAACAAGAATGCAGGCCGTGACGTGCGGATCGTGCCGATGATGATCAATGGCAACGCGGGCGCCCTGCTCTATCTGGACGGCGAAGCCGATCACACCGTCAGCATGGCGATCGACGGCGAGCGGATCGCCGCGATCTACATCGTGCGCAACCCGGACAAGCTGCGGCACCTGCCCGCTGCCGTCCCACACTGACATTCAAGTCAGGCGTTCCGGACCTCGTGCGGCAGCGCCTTTCCGGCAAAGAACGCTTCGAGATTGGCCATCACGCAGTCCTGCATCGCGACATGCGACTCCAGCGTATGGCCGCCGATATGCGGGCTCAGCACGACGTTGGGCAACGCGGTGAGCGCATCCGGCGCATGCGGCTCTTTGGCATAGACGTCGAGACCCGCACCGGCGATGGTCTGATCGGTGAGCGCCGCAACCAAGGCCTGCTGGTCGATCACCGAGCCGCGCGAGATGTTGACGACATAGCCGTCCTTGCCGAGTTTCTTGAGGATATTCGCATCGACCGCGTGATTGGTATCATTGCCGGCACGGACCGCGATCATCAGCACGCTGCACCATTCCGCGAGCGCTTCCAGGCTCGGAAAATATTGATACGGCACATCGTGTCTGCTGCGGCTGAAATAGCCGACCTCGGTTTCGAAGCTGGCGACACGCGCGGCGATTTTGCGGCCGATCTCGCCCATACCATAGACGCCGACCTGGCGGCCAAGCATGCCCGCTTGCGGCCGCATCATCGGCGATGGCTTTGCGGCCGCCCAATCGCCGCTGCGCACATATTCATCGGCCACCGGCAAGCGCCGCGTCGCGGCCAGCATCAGCGTCACCGCAATATCGGCAACGGAAGCTGCATTGGCGCCGGGGCTGTGGCCGACCGCAATCTTGCGTTTGGCAGCGGCTGCAAGATCGACCCCGTCATAGCCAGTGCCGTAGCAGACGATGGCGCGGAGCTTCGGCAGCAGGTCCATCGCGCCGCCGCCGAGTGGCGTTCCGCCGGCGGTGATCATCGCGCGAATATTTGCGAGCTCTTCCCGGGAAAACACTTCGTTCGGCGGCTTGCCCGCGGCGTTGAGCAATTCGAAACGTTCGCCGAACCGCAGCATCTGCGCTTTCGGAAAGCGTGAATAGATCAGGACTTTTTCGGGCATTTTGTTTTTCTTTCTTGCTCAGTCCGGCATGATGACGATTGCAAACGCAAAGGGCGGAACCGGTTGCCCGATCCCGCCCCTGTATTCATGCGCAATTCCAGCAATTAGCCAAGCAGCGTGCCGGGCTCGACCTTCACGCCCGGGCCCATGGTGGACGAAACCGCCACGCGCTGGATGTAGGTGCCCTTGGAGCCGGCAGGCTTTGCTTTCGCGACCGCGTCCGCAAGCGCTTTCACGTTCTGCACCAGCTTCTCTTCCGAGAACGACGCCTTGCCGATACCGGCCTGCACGATGCCGGCCTTCTCGACGCGGAATTCGACCGAGCCGCCCTTGGCACCCTTCACGGCAGTGGCGACATCCATCGTCACGGTGCCGATCTTCGGGTTCGGCATCATGCCGCGCGGACCGAGCACCTTACCGAGGCGGCCGACCAGCGGCATCATGTCGGGGGTTGCGATACAACGATCGAAGTCGATCGTACCGCCCTGCACCTTCTCGACCAGATCCTCGGCGCCGACGACGTCAGCACCTGCAGCCTTGGCTTCTTCCGCCTTGGCGCCACGCGCGAACACGCCGACGCGCAAGGTGCGGCCGGTGCCGTTCGGCAGATTGACGACGCCACGAACCATCTGGTCGGCGTGACGCGGATCGACGCCGAGATTGATCGAGATCTCGATCGTCTCGTCGAACTTCGACTTGGCGCGTTCCTTGACCATCTTGATGGCATCCGCGAGCGGATAAAGCTTCTCGCGGTCGACGCCCTCGCGGGCCTTGCTCAAACGTTTTCCGATTGCCATGACCCGTTACCCCGCAACTTCGAGACCCATCGAACGGGCGGAGCCCTCGACCATCTTCATGGCCAACTCGATGGTATCGCAATTAAGATCCTTCATCTTCTTCTCGGCGATCTCGCGCACCTGCGCTTTGGTCACCTTGCCGGCCTTGTCGCGGCCCGGAGCTTTCGAACCGGACTGGATCTTGGCGGCCTGCTTGAGGAAGAACGACATCGGAGGGGTCTTCATCTCGAAGGTGAACGAACGATCGGCGTAGATCGTGATCACCACCGGAATCGGGGTGTTCTTTTCTTCCTTCTGCGTCTGGGCGTTGAACGCCTTGCAGAATTCCATGATGTTGAGACCGCGCTGACCAAGCGCGGGACCGATCGGGGGCGAAGGATTCGCCGCACCGGCCGGCACCTGCAATTTCAGGTATCCGGTCACTTTCTTTGCCATGTATCACTCCTGTTGTGCCGGCAAGCCGGCTGTTTCAGGTTTCGTGGTTCGGATCGAAGCAGTTGGCGACTGCCCTCTCCTCCCACGGCCTCTCATTCACGCGGAGCCGCGCTCCGCGCTTTCGCGTCAGACCTTTTCGACCTGACCGAATTCCAGTTCGACGGGCGTAGCGCGGCCGAAGATCGACACCGCGACCTTCACGCGCGAACGCGCCTCGTCAATTTCTTCAACAACGCCCGAGAACGACGCGAACGGACCATCGGCCACGCGAACGTTCTCGCCAATTTCGAACGACACCGACGCCTTCGGACGTTCGACGCCTTCCTGCACTTGGTGCAGGATCCGCATCGCTTCCGATTCCGAGATCGGCATCGGCTTGTTTTCCGCGCCGAGGAAGCCGGTCACCTTCGGCGTGTTCTTGATGAGGTGAAACGCCTCATCGGTCAGTTTCATCTTCACCAGCACGTAACCGGGGAAGAACTTGCGCTCGGCGTCGATCTTGCGGCCGCGGCGCACTTCGGTGACCTTTTCGACCGGCACCAGCACCTGCTCGAACAGATCCTCGAGCCCGCGCTGCTTGGCCTGCTCGCGGATCGATTCAGAGACCTTCTTTTCGAAGTTCGAATAGGCGTGAACGATATACCAGCGCTTGTCCATCGTTTGGGTCCCGGTGCTCATTTTAGTGGACGCCCAGCAAGAAGGTGACGAGGTAACGAATGATCTGATCCGAAGCGAAGAAGAAAATCGAAGCCAACGCAACCATCACGAACACCATGATCGTGGTGATCGTCGTCTCGCGGCGGGTCGGCCAGGTGACCTTGGCGGTCTCCGAGCGTACTTCCTGCAGGAATTTGAACGGGCTGAAAGCCATCGTTGGGTATCCGCGTCCTTTGAGACGAATGTTTGATTTAAGCGAATCCGAACAGCCCTCTAGCGCCCAGCCCTCTCTCGAAGGATGAGCCGCCATGCGGGCTCGATTGTTCGGGGGAATTCAAAGCCGCGCCGGATATCCGCATTTCAACGGGCCGGCAGCAGGTGGCGGCTATCTACTGCCAGTCGGGCAAAAGGTCAAGGTACGGGGTGCCGCGGGGGCCCATCGGCCCGGTCTCCTGGGGTGGGAATGGACCGCTTGATCCGGCTTCCCTCGCGGCCTAATTCGCAGGGAACAGGATTGGTTAATTGAAGGTACCTTCTCAGCTCAAATCCGAACAAGGCCGCGCTCTGGTTCTTAAAAATTGGTGCGCATCCTGCCGTTCCTTTAAGGGGCAATGAGATGACCACGGCTTCGCTGAGTCAGGACCAGACAGGCGGGGAGAACGCCGCGGGCGAGATCGCCTGGAGCGTTCTCGATGCGGCCAACGACCTCGGCGATACAATCACGGTCGATGCCTGCCGGCGGGTGATCGATGCCAGTCTGCGCGGCGATGCTCCCGCAGAATCGGACATGTCGGTGATTGCTGCGTTCTTCAACTAGCTGCCAGCCGGCAGCAAGAAATCCTGCCAGGGCCTTGATCGATAAGTTATTGATTTAGCTGGCAGGAGTGGCAGGGCTCGAACCTGCGACCCCCGGTTTTGGAGACCGGTGCTCTACCAATTGAGCTACACTCCTGCAGGGAACCGGCGTGTGCGGCCGGTTCGGGCCGTTTCAAGCATAGGGCATGCCCCGATTGCAAGGGCGAAGCGGATGAGCCGGCCAACAAGTTGGCTAGGCCTCCGCAACAGCCAGTCGCGATAGTTTTGGCCGTAGGGCATCGACACGTTTTCGGCCGGGCTCTAGGGCAACGCCCCCTTCATGCGTGCTGCGCGCCGCTCGTCTGATCAGAAACGCTCTGTTCAATCCGGGGCTTCTGCGCCAAACTTCGGCTTCACCACAAATAACAAGAGCAACGGGAGAAACCATGAACGCGCAAACCGCCGCCAGGCAGACGTCCGCCCCGCAGACCCCTTCCCTCCCACACGCCAAGCCGGAAGCGCTCGGGCTCTCGACAGCCGGCCTGCAGCGGATGTCGGACGCCTTCAAGCGCGAGATCGACAAGGGAACCGTCCCCGGCGTGACCGTGCTGGTGGCGCGCCGCGGCCAGATCGGCTGGTTCGAGGCGCTGGGCAAGCAGAGCCCGACGGCCGCCGCCCCGATGGCGCACGACACGATCTTCCGTATCTTTTCGATGACCAAGCCGATCGTCTCGATCGGCATCATGATGCTGGCCGAGGAAGGGCGCTTCATCCTCAGCGACCCCGTTGCAAAATTCATCCCGGAATTTGCCGACTCCAAGGTCGGCGTCGAAAACAATGGCAAGCTCGAGCTCGTGCCGGTGAAGCGGCAGATGACGGTGCAGGACTTGCTGCGGCACACGTCGGGCCTGACCTACGACCACACCGGCAACGGCCTCGTGCAACAGCTCTACCAGCAGTCACGGCTGCGCAGCCGCAAGATCACCAACGCCGAACACGCGACCATGCTGGCCGGCATGCCGCTGATCTGCCAGCCCGGCGCTGAATGGAACTATAGCCGCTCCACCGACATCCTGGGACGCATCATCGAAGTCATCTCCGGCAAGTCGCTCGGCACGTTCCTGACCGAACGGATCCTGGCGCCGCTGCAAATGACGGAAACCGCATTCCATACCGGCGAAGCGAATGCCGGCCGCCTCGCCGAACCATTCGCAACCGATCCCTGGAATGGCGACAAGGTGCAGCTCTTCAACATGCTCGAGAAGCCGGCAATGGAATCCGGCGGCGGCGGACTGGTTTCGACCACGATGGACTATGCGCGGTTCAGCCAGATGCTGCTCAACGGCGGTACGCTCGACGGCAACAGGATCATCGGCCGCAAGACGCTGGAGCTGATGGCGTCCAATCACCTCGCCCCCGAGGTCAAGATCGCCTCTCCTTTGATGCCGGCCGGTCACGGCTTCGGCCTCGGCTTCGCGGTCCGCACCCATCAGGGCATGGCGCCGTTCACGGGATCGGCAGGTCAGTTCTTCTGGAGCGGAATGGCCGGAACATTCTTCTGGATCGACCCGGTGGAAGACATGTTCACCGTGTTCATGATGCAGGGTCCCGGCCAGCGCGAATATATCCGTTCGATGCTGCGAAACCTGGTCTATGCGGCGGTGGAGTGACGCCAACACCTCAGCTAATCGTCGCGCCACCGTCGATAACGATCGTCTGGCCGGTCATGAAGTCGCCGGCCGACGATCCCATCAATACCGCGGCGCCCGCGATCTCGTCGGGAATGCCAATGCGCAGCAGCGGCGAGCGCGCGGTCGATGCCTTCAGCGTCTCCGGATTGTCCCACAGCGCCTTGGCGAAGTCGGTCTTGATCAGGCCGGGCGCGATACAGTTCACGCGGATATTGTGCTTGCCGTATTCGCAAGCGAGGTTGCGCGCGAGTTGCATGTCGGCAGCCTTCGAAATCGCATAGGCGCCGAGCACAGTCGAGCCCTTCAGGCCGCCGATCGAGGACACTATCACGATCGAGCCATCCTTGCGCTCGATCATCTGCGGCACGACCATGCTGATCAGCCAGTTGTTGGCGACGATGTTATTGTCCAAAATCTTGCGGAACTGATCATCGGAGATGCCGCCGAGCGGTCCGTAATAGGGATTCGATGCGGCATTGCAGACCAACACGTCGATCTTGCCGAAGGTGCGGTTGCTTTCATCGACGAGATGCTGAAGGTTTTCCTTGCTCGAAATGTTGGCTGCGATCGAAGCAGCAGTACCCTTCCCGAACTTGTCGTTGATCTCCTTGGTCACCTGGTCGCAGACATCCTGCTTGCGCGAGGAGATCACGACCTTGGCGCCGTGCTCGGCCATCCGCTCGGCGATGGCGCGGCCGATGCCGCGCGTGGAGCCGGTGATGACGGCGACTTTTCCCGACATATCGAACAAGCCCATGTCTCTCTCCCAGATGTTGATCCAGCGATACGCCGGTTTTCGTTTTCAAATTCGAACTAAGCAGCCTTTGCCGTTTTCGACAACCAGAGCGGCAAGGGTCAGGCGAGCTTTGTCTCCGGCACGACTTCCGGCCCCGCGGGCTGATGCATGGCGGCGTGCGAGGGATCCGCGATCCATGGCTGCTGGTTGACCATCGGAAGCCGCCAATTGCTGCGGCCTGCGCTTGCGAGATGGTCGAGCCGCGTTACCGAACAATTGTCGATGTCGAAGGCGAGACCTTTTTCGACCAGACCGCCGAGCGCAAGTCCGACGGCCGCCTTGATCGTTCCGCCATGTGCAACGGCGATCACGTCCTTACCGGCGTGTTCGGCATTGATGCGATCAATCGCGCCCTTCACGCGGTTGTAGAGATCCATGAAGCTCTCGCCGCCCGGCGCGGGCTCGTCGATCGCTGCAAACCAGTGGCTACCGACCGGTCGGCTCGCCAAAAACGCCGCGCAATTCATCCCTTGCCATTCGCCAAGATGCTGTTCGGCGAGAGCCTTCTCCTGCGTCATGACAGCCGGCTTCGGAAAACCTGCGGCCCAGATCGCATCCGCGGTTTGATGCGTGCGCTTCAGATTGCTCGAATACCAGACTGCATTACGCGGCAGGATTTTGCCGACCGCATCGAACACCACACGGTCGCTGGTGTCGCAACCCAGATCCTTCTGCCCGTAGATGCAGCCGCCATCCTCGCGAACCGGCGCATGGCGCACCCACCACCATCGAGTAGTGACAACACCTTTCGGTGTAGCAACTGATTTGTCTGTATTGGACATCGCCAAAGCCCTTCAATACTGTTCGTCGTCGCTGTACGTCAGAGCGCAGGTCGCCTCAAGTGACTTCGACGTTTGAAATCTTGTTTGAAATTCCGCAAGACGGCAGGCGCTGGCGCGCGTAACACCACAAGGGAGAAACTCATGGGCCGCCTCGAAGGCAAATCCGTCATCATCACCGGCGCGGGAAGCGGCATCGGGCGCGCGGCATCCCTGCTGTTCTCCAAGGAAGGCGCAAAACTTGTGATCGTCGACCGCAGCGAAGGCGTGAAGGATACCGCCAAGCTGGTCAGCGATGCCGGAGGCACCGTCGAAGCTGTGATGGCGGATGCGGGTTCCGAAAGCGACGTGAAGGCCTTCATCGACAAGGCGGTGTCGAAATACGGCAAGCTCGATGCGATCTGGGCCAATGCCGGCGTCAGCGGCGGACTGGTGCCGCTTGCGGAGCAGACCGTGGAACATTGGCAGGAAGTTTTGCGCGTCAATCTGATCGGACCATTCCTCGCGATCAAGCATTCGATGCCGCATATGATCAAACAGAAGTCCGGCTCGATCGTCTGCACCGCTTCCGTTGCGGGCCTCAAGGCCGGCGCCAGTGGGCACCCCTATGGCGCAAGCAAGGCCGGCGTCATCAGCCTCGTGCAGACGACCGCCTATTCGCTGTCCGGCACCGGCGTGCGCATCAACGCGGTCTGCCCGGGCCTGATCGAGACCGGCATGACCAAGCCTGTGTTCGACCGCGCCAAGGAGCGCGGCACGGAGGACAAGATCGGCCAGCTCAATCCGCTGAAGCGCGCCGGCCAGCCGCATGAACTCGCGGCGATGGGATTGTTCCTTGCCAGCGACGACGCATCCTATGTCAACGGACAGGCGATCCCTGTCGATGGCGGCCTCACCGCGTCGATGCCGTACACGGGCAGGCCGGTCTGAGTTTTCGCGCATACGATTACAACCCGTCGGGCGGCAAGCCGGATGTGCTTGCTGCCACCAGCCGCTCGCGGTCACGTATGCGCTCGCGATAGAAGGCGTAGAGACCGGACAGCACGATGATCGACGCGCCCGTCATCATCATGGCGTCGGGCACGTCGCCGAACACGAGATAGCCCAGCACCATCGCCCATAGCAGCGCCGAATAACGGAAGGGCGCCACCGCCGAGATATCGCCTGACCGCAGCGCCATGATGACGGTCTGATAGCCGATCAGCAGCAGAACCGCGGCAAGCGCCAGCAGGCCGATGCCGCGGCCGGTGAGCGGCTTCCAGCCGCCGAGCGGAAACAGGATGGCAGCGCCGGCCGCCGTTACCGTCACCGTCGTCAGCAAGGTGATGAACAGCGACGGGATCTGCGCGGGTATTCGCTTGGTCGCGAGATCGCGTAACGCGCAGAACACCACCGCGACCAGCGCGAACAACGAGAACTGGCTGAACCCCTCGAGCCCCGGCCGGACGATGATGAGAACACCGATGAAGCCCGCCATGATCGCCGACCAGCGCCGCCATCCGACCGGTTCGGCGAATATCAGCGCGGCGCCGAGCGTGATGGCCAACGGCAGCGCCTGAAAAATCGCAGCGGTGTTGGCGAGCGGCAGATGCACGATCGCCGCCAGGAACGACACCGTGCCGCCGACCTCACCGGCGATCCGCAACGCGACCGGCTTTTGCATCAGCGTGCGCAGCGGCCGCAACGCGCGCTGATGGACTGCGAGGGCTGCGATCAACACGATCGCAAATAACCCCCGCACCAGCATCGTCTGGCCGAAATTCATCTCCGACGACACGGCCTTGGTGATCGTGTCGTTCATCGTGAAGGCCGCCATGGCGACGGCCATGAGCAGGCTTCCGCGAATATTGGGAGACATTTGCTTTCTTAAGTCGCGCCGGCCTTTTGCGCGTATTCCCAGGAAGCCTGCGACAGCGGCACGGTGCGCTTCGCCGACTCGATGGCCTTGGCATTGGCCGCGGTACCGTCGCGAATTCGGCCCGCGATACCCTGCGTGATGCCGGCAAGGCGGAACAGATTGTAGGAAAAATACCAGTTGAGGTCGGGCACCGCCATGCCGGTGACGTTGCAATAGATCTGCGCGGCCTCTTCCATGCTCGGAATGTTGAGCGCCTTGAGATCGGCATTGGCGAGACCCGGCATGGTCCACTGCATCAAGAGATAGGTGAAGTCGGCCATGGGATCGCCGAGCGTCGACAATTCCCAATCCAGCACCGCCTGCACCCGCGGTTCCGTTGGATGGAAGATCATATTGTCGAGGCGATAGTCGCCATGGACGATCGAAACGCGGTCCTGCGGCGGCACGGTTTTCGGCAGCCACTCGGCGAGCTTTTCGAATTCGGGAATGTGCTGGGTCTCGGACGCGCGGTATTGCTTGGTCCAGCGATCGACCTGGCGCGCAAAATAATTGCCGGGCTTGCCGAAATCGCCGAGTCCGATCGCCTGTGGATCGTACATGTGCAGTCTAGCCAGCGTCTCGATCTTGCTGATGAAGATTTTTCGGCGATCCTCCGGCGTCTGGCTCGGCAGCGACGGATCCCAGAACACCCGGCCCTCTTCCATCGACATGATGTAGAACGCGGAGCCGATCACGCTATCGTCGGTGCACAGCGCGTAGGCCTTCGCGACCGTGAAGCCTTGCTTGCTGAGCGCTGCGATGACGCGGAATTCGCGATCGACCGCATGCGCCGACGGCAACAATTTGCCGAACGGCCTGCGGCGCATCACATAGGATCGCCCCGGCGTATCGAGCCGGTAAGTCGGGTTCGACTGGCCGCCCTTGAATTGCAGGACGACCAGCGGTCCCGCATAGCCTTCGATGTTTTGCTTCAACCAGCCGTCGAGGCGGATTTCATCGATGCGATGCCGCTCCTCGACCGGTCTGGTGCCCGAAAACTCTTCGTCTTTCCTGACGCCGTCCGCCACGATGACGCTCCCTTGGAATTCTTCTTAATGTCTCTTGGGGAGCGCCATCTTGGCAGTCCCGTTAATGCGCAGTGTTTGCATACTTCCGAAGCTCAAGTCTTGCAATGGCGCGGTTATGGACCTCATCCGGGCCGTCCGCCAGACGCATGGTGCGCATGGAAGCATAGTCCCGCGCCAGACCCGCATCGTCGGACACGCCGGCACCGCCGAATGCCTGGATCGCGTTGTCGATGATCTTGAGCGCCATGTTCGGCGCCGCCACCTTGATCATGGCGATCTCGAGCTGCGCAGTCTTGTTGCCGACCTTGTCCATCATGTCGGCGGCTTTGAGGCACAGCAGGCGATTCATCTCGATATCGGTGCGGGCTTCGGCGATGCGCTGTTCCCAGATCGAATGTTCGATGATCTTCTTGCCGAACGCGGTGCGCGACGACAGCCGCCGCACCATCTTCTCCAGCGCCTCTTCGGCCTTGCCGATGGTGCGCATGCAGTGATGGATGCGGCCCGGACCGAGACGACCCTGCGCGATCTCAAAGCCCCGGCCCTCGCCGAGCAGGATGTTCTCCTTGGGAACGCGAACGTTTTCCAGAAGCACCTGGGCGTGGCCATGCGGCGCATCGTCGTAGCCGAACACCGGCAGCATTTTCTCGACCTTGATGCCCGGCGTGTCGAGCGGAACAATGATCTGCGACTGCGCTTGGTGACGCGCGGCGCTCGGATCGGTCTTACCCATCAGGATCGCGACCTTGCAGCGGGGATCGCCGACGCCTGACGACCACCATTTGCGGCCGTTGATGACGTAGTGATCGCCATCCTTTTCGATGCTCGTTTCGATATTGGTCGCGTCGGAGGATGCAACCGCCGGTTCGGTCATCAGGAAGGCGGAGCGGATTTCGCCGTCCATCAGCGGGCGCAGCCATTTGCGCTTCTGCTCCTTGCTTGCATACCGCATGAACACTTCCATGTTGCCGGTATCGGGTGCGGAGCAATTGAAGACTTCAGAGGCCCAGCCGATGTGGCCCATCTCTTCGGCGAGCGGCGCGTATTCGAGGTTGCTCAATCCCGCGCCGCGGAATTCATCGTCCTCATGCGACGACGGCGGCATGAACATGTTCCAGAGACCTTCGGCTTTCGCCTTCTTCTTCAGCTCTTCCAGAACCGGAATCACCTTCCAGCGCGGGCCTTCTTCGTCCTGCTTCCTGTAGATCGGCACGGCGGGGCGAACATGCGTATTCATGAACGACTGCACGCGGTTGAGCCATTCTTTCTGGCGATCTGACATATTGAAGTCCATGGGACGCTCCCTCACCTCTGAAATCTTTGGGCCGCACTGTCTGCCCGCCGCTGTTTCACCGCAAGCCATTTTGCGCTTTCGCAATAGTCGCAGCGACGGCAACGAACCGGGCCGGAAATGTGACAGCAGTAAACGTGCATTGACATTTTCGGCTCTTCAAACGATAGTTTCATACAAGTGTTTGAAATGCAACTCCCCAAACGGGGACCTGATATGCCGACCGACCAGACCCGATCTGCCATCCTCGCTGCCGCCGAACGGCTTTATGCCGATCGCGGCTTTGGCGACGTGACGCTGCGCGACATCGTCGCGGAAGCGAATGTGAATCTGGCCGCGGTGAATTACCATTTCGGCTCCAAGGACGAATTGATCGCGGAGCTGTTCGTCACCCGCAGCCTCGCCACCAATCGCGAGCGGCTCAATGAGTTGAAGGCGGCCGAGGAAAAAGGCGGCGGACGCGCCTCGATCGAAGCGATCCTGCACGCACTGGTCGGACCGACCTTGCGCGGCTGCCTCGGCCCCGACCGCGAGGGCTCGACCGCGGCGCGCTTCATGATCCGTGCCTCCATTGAATCGGTGCCGCCGATCCGCCGCATCAAGAATCGCGAGATCGACCATCTGCGAAAATTTGCCGCGGCGATGCGCCGCGCGATGCCCGGGCGGGACGACGCCGAACTCTATTGGGGCCTGCACTTCGCGCTCGCGATGTCCCACCACACTATCCGGGAAAAAGAACGGCTGGCAAAACTGTCGGAAGGACAATGCGACCTCAACGACGTCCAGGCGATCGTCGACCGCGTCGTCGCGGTGTCGGTGATGGCGCTGACGGGCGGTGAAGCCTTGGCCAAGAAGTCGCCTGCAAGGCTCGTTTCGCGCGACGCACGCTGATCCTTCAGGAACTGTCGTACGCCGCGAAGGCGGGGTATCCAGTACGCCTCGGCTTATCGATTTAATCATTGATGTCTCTGGAATACTGGATCCGCCTTCGCTCGTTGAGCTACGGCGGACAAGTCACCCGCCCGACAGCGTTGAATATGGGTTCGCGATCTCGCGGCGCGATTGCGCCCGAGGTTTGCATGAATTCTGTCCCTCCGAAGCAAGAGGGCGCAGGGAAGACCGGGTGCGCGCTGCACCCGCGGTCTCGTGTGCAAACTGTGCATTAGAAAACGCACACGAGCATACAGGTTCAGCGGAAACACTCCGGCCTTCCCTGCGCAATGGTTTTAACGGCTTACTTCGTGCTCTCCCCGGTGACCGGGCTTTGTTGCCACCGTCGCCCCGAGAAGCGTTAGCCTCTCAAGAACTTGACACCAGCGTCGGGGTGTCAGGACCACACGACTTCGCCGTCCGCTCATAGCCACGTTCGTCCTTCGTAGCTATCCGCGTCCACCGCATCCCACCGCACGTTCGTGACGATCGCGAGCCGCCCCTCTCATCGGGTGAGACGGCGCGAGCTGGTAGCGCTGATTTGCCCGACGGGGAAAGTGGAATATTTTTGCGCTGAGGGCTGGACAGGTTTTCGGTGATTTGCCCGACAGGCGGTTTTTGGCTCACTCTTACTGAGGCATTGCCGCAGCTATCTCGATTTGCGCTGAACAAATCCTTCACCGAGAAATCTCGAATTACAAGCCACTCGAGAGAGCTCGCCAGTGGCGCCGCAATAGAGCGGCGGATATCTTCAGCCAGGAGATTCCGCCCCATCGTGTAGAGATGATTTGCCCGAGGGGCGCAGGAGCGTCTCAGGGCACGAATTTTATGCCGTAGGTCTTGCCTCGCCGCCAAACGACTTCGCATGGCTGGCGCTTTTCATGCTCCGGCACGAGTGCCAATACGAGGCTGTCCCTGACATCGATCGCAACATCCGTCATGATCTTGGCGCCGCCCGGCGAGACATCCAATACGAAGCATTCAAACTTCGTCTCGCCGTCATCGACCGTAATCCAGGCCGGCCGTCTGTGCAGTTGGCGTCGGGGTTCGCGCTGTACCTGTGTCCTTGGCTCGTCAACAGTCATGATGACCATCCGTAATTGGACCCAATTGGCTTGGCGAATTGTCGAAACAAGCGGCCAGATTGCAGCCGATTCCGTAAAGCTCTCCTTAGCGGATCGCCTCCAAATTTAGCGGTTTACCCTGCGCAGACACGGCTCAACGGGCCGCTTCATGAGCCCATCTACATCATGGCCACGCAATCGATCTCGATATCGAACGGGCCGGTCCATTCCGGAATACAGACGAAGATCCGCGCCGGGGGATCTTCGGGGAAGTAGCGCGCGTAGATGGCGTTGACGACCGGAAAGTGCTTGGCCGACGTGCAGTAGATATTGCACTTCATGACATTCTGCAGCGACGTGCCCGCGGTCTCCAGGCACAGCTTCAACTGTTCAAGAACGATCTCGGTTTGACGCTCGATCGGCACCGACAATATTTCCCCGCTCTCGGGATCGAACGGCGGCAGGCCAGAGACGAACACCATGCCCCCGCCCCGCGTCACCGGCGAAATCGGCGCCTTCCATTTCGCGAGATAGGAGGAGATCGGCTCGACGCGGATCGCTTCGCGTTTCATGGCAAGCACCTGTGGCTGAAAATCGATTATGAAAGACTAGCGCCGTTCACGACCGGCATGCTTCGGCATCGCTCGAAGTGTCGACGGGTTCAGATAATCTTCTGCTGCTTCAGCGCCTCTAGCTTGGCGTCGTCATAGCCGATCGTCGCCAGCACTTCCTTGGTGTCGGCCCCGAGCAGCGGTGGCGCGCGGTAATCCTTGATCGGAGTCCCCGAGAATGTCAGGGGGTTGCGGATCAGCGACAGCTCCGGTTCGAAGGGATGCTCGACCTTGATCTGCATGCCGCGAGAGCGGACGTGCGGGTCGGCGAACACCTGCTCGAAATCGTTGATCGGGCCGGAGGGCACACCGGCCTTCTCCAGCTCGTCCAGCCAATAGGCCACCGGCTTCTTCAGGAACAGGCCGGCGAAGATTGCCATGATCTCCTTGCCATGGACGACGCGGTCGTTGTTCTTGACGAATTTCGCATCGGTCGCGAGTTCGGGGCTGCCGAGTACGGCGCAGGTGCGCGCGAACTGCCCGTCATTGCCGACCACCAGCATCAATTCGCCGTCGGTGCATCGGAACACACCGGCCGGCATGCCACCATTGCCCCAGGTGCCGCGCCGCGGCGGCGTCTTGCCGTTGACGAGATAGATCTGGGCCCAATGCGACAGTGAGGCGATCACGGTGTCGAACAGGCAGACGTCGACATGCTGCCCCTCGCCGCCATTGGCGTCGCGATGATAGAGCGCGGAGAGAATGCCGATCGAGGTATTCATGCCGGTCATGTAGTCGACGATGGAGGGGCCGACCTTCATCGGGCCCTCGCCGGGCTCGCCGTCGATATGGCCGGTGACGCTCATCAAGCCGCCCATCGCCTGCAGGATGGCGTCGTAGCCGGCGCGCGGCGCGTAAGGCCCGGTCTGGCCGAAGCCGGTCACCGAGCAATAGATGATGCCGGGGTTGATAGCTTTGATCGATTCATAGTCCAGCCGGTAGCGCTTGAGATCGCCGACCTTGTAATTCTCCATCATCACGTCGCAGGATTTTGCCAGTTCGCGGATGATATCCTGCCCCTCGGTGCTCGCGATATTGACGGTGACGGATTTCTTGCCGCGGTTGGCGCAGAGATAGAACGAATTGTTGTTGTTCTCCTTGCCCTCGGGGTCGACCAGATAAGGCGGCCCGAAGTTGCGCGCATCGTCGCCGCCGCCGGGACGTTCGATTTTGATCACCTCGGCACCGAGATCGGCCAGCATCTGCGCCGACAGCGGCCCCGCGAGCACGCGCGTCAGGTCGAGAATTTTGATGCCCGAAAGTGGCAGAGCCGACATGGAATCTTCCTCCGAAATTTTGATCTTGTGGCGCGGGAGCGTCGCCCCGCGCTGCGATGCCCAGCCGATACACTATTTTACGGCGACGAGCCCTGATTTTGCGGCGACGAGCCTTGCGTTGACGGCATGAAGCTATCCGCCAGTCGCGCGCTGGCCCGGGGACGGGTATCGCCGGCAGCATTCCCGCTCTCCACGAAACTGCGCTAGGATACAACCACTGACCGAATCGCACGAGTTTAGAAGTGACCGCATCCCAAAACCTGCTGCCTGTCTATCAGACGCTCGACCTGCCTTTGAAATCAATCTTGAACGAGGTTCACGAAAATCGCTGGGTTTTGCCGGCGATCCAACGCGAGTTCGTTTGGGACGACGACCAGATCTGCCGGCTCTTCGACTCCATGATGCGAGGTTATCCGTTCGGAACTTTCCTGTTCTGGCAGATAGAGGCCGGGACCGCGTCCAAATTCAAATTCTATGAATTCATGCGACGCTACCACGAGCGCGATGCAAGAACCTGCCGTGAGCTGCCGAATATCGCTGAACGCCAGGTATTGGCCATTCTCGACGGGCAACAGCGCCTCACGGCGTTGAATATAGGACTGAGCGGCTCGCGCGCCATGAAGTTGCCGAACAAGCGACGCTCAAACGACCAGGCCTATCCCGAAACGTTCCTGTGTCTGGATCTGCTGGGAGAAGTTGGCGATCAGGAAGAGGGAATGCTCTACGACTTTCGATTTCTCTCTCGCGAACGCGCGAAGGAGCAAACCGATCCGGCTCTCGGGAGGCTGTGGTATCGGGCCGCAGACGCTTTACTGCTTGAGGAGGGCTACGGCATCCTCGAGCAAATCCAGAAATACGATCTAAACCGCGAGCAGCAGGGTCGGGCGTACCAGCGGCTCGACCTGCTTCATCGTCTGATTCATAAAACGCCGCTGATCTCTTGTTACACCGAGAGAGATCAGGACTTGGGTCGAGTCCTCGATATCTTCATCAGGATGAACTCCGGTGGAACCGTTCTCTCCTACTCCGATCTGCTTTTCTCGATCGCGGTAGCAAACTGGCAGGAGCTTGACGCGCGCCGTGAAGTCAACGAGCTGGTGGAGACGCTAAACAGCACAGGCACCGGTTTCGCGTTCTCAAAGGACTTCGTTCTCAAGGCCGGGCTGATGCTGGCGGAAATAAAATCAGTCGGATTCAAGGTTGAGAACTTCGACAAGACCAACATGGCAACCCTTGAGGCAACCTGGCCTGCGATCCGCCGCGCTCTCGGATTGACCGCCCAACTGGTGTCGGATTTCGGCTTCTCGGGACAAACACTCCGGGCAGACAGCGCCCTCCTCCCGATCGCCTACTATCTCTACAAGAAAAGAGCCGAAGACGATTTTCTCACCCACTCCAGATTTCTCGATGACCGTCGAGGTATTCGACGATGGCTGGCGCGATCCTATCTGAAGGCATCCGGCATTTGGGGGTCCGGTCTCGATACCTTGCTGACATCCCTGCGCGATATTATCGCCGCATATGGAACCAACGCATTTCCTGTCAGTGCGATCGAAGACGAAATGACGCGTCGCGGCAAAACTCTGTCGTTCGCGCCGGACGAACTGGACGATCTGGTGGACCTTCCATATGGAGAGACGCGGACGTTTGCACTGCTCACCCTTATCTTTGAATCTGTCGACACCAGTAAGGCATTGCACGTCGATCACATCTTCCCCTACTCGCTTTTCAAGCGACGACAGTTGCTGGCCGAAGGCATTTGCGAAGAAAGGATCGACGTCGTTATCGACGAGGCGGGCAGACTCCCAAATCTCCAATTGATGGAAGGTGCAATCAATCAGGAGAAGCTCACGACATTACCCAAGAAGTGGCTGAACGAGCGGGAAACTACGCGTGAGAGGCGCGAAAAGTACATCTACCTTCACCTGCTCGAGGGATTGCCGGATTCGCTGGGTGGTTTCGAAGTATTCTACGCCGGCCGCCGTCACGAGCTAAGGCGACGCATCAATGAGATTCTGGGCGCAAGCACTCCGGCTGCCGACTAACGGCCACTCCGATATTCTGTCTGGTCGACATGCACTTGCGCCGACAGTAAACTGCCCAGGCAGGGCATGGGTGATCCAATGCGGCGACGGCAGTTCATGGCGGCGATCGGCAGCGCGATAATCGCGCCGCGGCTTTGGCCGCTCGCTGCTGTCGCACAGCAAGGCGAGCCGATACGGCGGATCGGCCTCCTCATGAATCTCGCATCGGACGATCCGGAATCACAGCGCCGCGTCGCTGCGTTCGTACAGGCCTTGCAGCAACTAAGTTGGACGGATGGGCGTAACCTGCGGATCGAGTATCGCTGGGGTGCGGGCGATGCGGGCTTGTTTCGCAAATACGCAGCAGAATTGGCTGCGCTCGCCCCCGATGTGATCCTCGCTACAGGCACCCCCGTCATGGAGGCGCTCCAACAGGTGACTCGTACCGTACCGATCGTATTCGTAACGGTCATCGATCCCGTGGGAGCTGGTTTTGTCGAAAGCCTGGCGCGGCCCGGCGGCAACTCCACCGGCTTTACGTTGTTCGAATACGGTATGAGCGGCAAATGGCTGGAACTGCTCAAGGAGATTGCGCCTGGCGTGAAGCGCGTGGCCGTCCTTCGAGACTCTGCCATAGGTTCGGGCACCGGCCAGTTGGCCGCACTCCAAGCGGTGGCGCCGTCCTTCGGGGTGGAACTGAGCCCCGTGGGCATACGTGACGCCGGCGAGATTGAGCGAAGCCTCGCGACGTTCGCGACTGGCTCGAATGGCGGCGTGATCGTGACAGCAAGCACGCTGGCTCTGGTTCATCGCGAGCTGATCGTCACGTTGGCGGCGCGCTACCGACTGCCGGCGGTCCATGGAGACCGCACGTTCGTCAGCGCGGGCGGCCTGATTTCTTACGGGCCGGACCGGGTAGACCCGTTCCGGCGCGCAGCCGATTATGTCAACCGCATCCTGAGGGGAGAGAAGCCGTCGGATTTGCCCGTGCAAGCCCCAACGAAGTACGAGCTCACGATCAACCTCAAAACCGCCAAGGCGCTCGGCTTCACTATGCCAGCCGACTTGATCGCACGAGCCACCGAAGTGGTTGAGTGAAGGAAGTGAGGTCGGCTTCCGACACAAAGCGAACTTGCCGAACCGTCTTTACTGCGCCATCGCCAGCATGCCGCCGGCGAAGGACTGCCAGGTTTGCGACATGCTGATCGGCAGGTTGAGCAATTTCAGCGCAAGCAACAGCGTTCCGCCGATCACGTAAACCGGGTGGGGACGGCCGCGCGTGCGCCAATCGAAAACCATCGCGACGACGACCAGCAGATACGCCACGATCGCCGGAGGAATCGCCACCGCGACTGGCGGGGGACCGACCGCACCGGGAGGTGCCAGAAACGTCAGGAACCAGCGCGCGATCGCGGCATCCAGGATCGAGATCGCAGCCAGCATCATCAGCCGCTTGTGAACATCGGCTTTGCGCACGTAGACGACGGCAACGGTGAACGCTGCGGCGAAGAACGCGATGCCGCTCAGCGGCACAATGGAAAAGGCAATTCCCTCATTCCGCATCCCGATCGCCGCGGCCTCCTTCATCGCATTGATGGCGACCAGCGTGCCGAATATCGTCATCGCGGTCGCGAACGATACGCCGATCATGCCGACCGAGCGGTGCCGCGCGACCCGCCCGGAGGATGCAAGCCAGGTCTGATAGACCAGGAACAGCGACCACGAGAAAAACAGCGCGCCGTGAAGGTGAACGACCGGATTCACTTTCAGCGTTTTCGACGCGACCGGTATCCAGTAGGTCGGCGCGAAGCCGATGAATGCGACGGCGGCACAGCTAAGCGCCATGTAGAAATAGAAATTGGTTTCGCCCACCCGGGACGTTACGCGAGGGGCTGCAGCAGTCAGGGCCGTCATCGCTTCACCACTCCGCCATGCATTGCCAGTCAGCTCAATCTCCCAGAGGCGCCCTGCTCCCGCAATCGGCTCCAACGGCGAAAGTCAGCCTTTCAACAGCATGTCGCGGTTGAGCGGGATTTTTTGAGCGCGCTTTGCCGCGCTACCGGCAATGAATTACCGGGACCATCCGATGCCGGATGAAGACGATATGGGACGCCAAGCATGGTTGGCGGCATTAAAATGAATTAGGCCGCCAACTGAAGGCGGCCTTATCGATTGGATGGCTTCCGAAGCTTCTTGAGGATTTCGCGCTGATCGCTGGCGTACTCCTCAGCGACCTGCCACGCTTGCTCCGTGCGGGAAGGCTCGTCTTTCGGCTCGTCATCGGAGGGTGGATGCTTCTTGCCCATGCTTCACTCCGGTGTTCTCAGTCCCGGCGATGTAAGCCATTCGTTTATGTGGGCGGCAGTGTCTAGCTGGCCGATCTTCTTAAGCAGAGCGTCCTTTGCGGGACCTGGCCTGAGCTTGGCAACCTGACCTTCGGTCTTGGCCTTCTCGGCTGCTATCTGATCTTCAAATGTGTGAGGAACTGAGCGGCGACGTTTCATGACACGACCTCCGAGATACGGGTCCTAATCCGTAGGGTCCAACGGTTCTGTCGATCCTAAATAGGCAGATGCCCGCTCGTCGGTTCCATAGTGAACATTCAGACCGCTGCGATCAGGATTTTTGGAAGCCAGCCAGGGCGAGCACCACACGCAACACGCTACACATTCGGTGCTCGCCCGGCCCCAACGCAACCGCGCTGGCGATCCGCCTCATTCCATTAAAATACGGAACCCCTCACTTGTCTGTCCGCCAGCCGACTCAACATGAAAACGCCCGCCGGCGTGACCCGGGGGGAAATCCAGCGCAGGTGAAATGAAAGAGGCCACCAGCCGAGCGGCCTTATTTATCGGGAGCAGCTACGGTAACCGTTTCTTCCATTATTTTGACTTGGCCGTCTTCGCGTCCAAGCCGTGAAACGGTTGATCGACCAGCTTGCCTGCCACTCGCCGGCGTTGAAAGTGAACTCACCATACGGGCGCGACATCAGGCGCGCCGAATGTGCCTAGGAATCGGCTCGGTCCAGGGTCATATTGGCTGCATGGAAACTTTCGACAAATGTATGTCTGTCTTGCGCCCGCTGATCAGTGAGGGCGACACAAACGGTATTGGAGCGGCAGAGCGGGCGGTCAACGAGTATGTGGCCGCTACACCTGAGTCGGAACGGCAGACAGCTCTCGCCAGCGTTCGGAAAGCCGTCGAAGATCACAAGGATGATTGTTCCGGCATTGACCTGAGCTTTGCTGACACCGTCAACGACTATATCGAGCGCCTTATGAAGAACTTCGAATGACCCCCACCCCACCATTGCGAACAAAACAGGAATAGTGGATCGTCGGCAGTCAATCAGGAATGATTCGACGCCGTGCCCCAAACCGCCGCCTATCTCGAAACCCTCAATCCCGAGCAACGGCGTGCAGTCGAGCACGGCGCCGCCGGAGGATTAACCGCAACTCCCTTGCTGGTCATCGCTGGAGCGGGGTCCGGAAAGACCAACACCCTCGCCCATAGGGTCGCCCATCTCATCGTTCAGGGTGCAGACCCTCGTCGGATCCTTCTGATGACGTTTTCACGTCGTGCTGCGTCAGAGATGACCAAGCGCGTCGAACGGATCGCGCGCAAGGTGATGGGCGATAACGCAGGCGTCATGACGGACGCGCTAACCTGGGCCGGCACCTACCACGGCATCGGCGCCCGGCTATTGCGCGAGTACGCAGAACAGATCGGCCTGAATCCTGCTTTTACAATTCACGACCGCGAAGACTCCGCGGACCTCATGAACCTGGTCAGGCATGAAAAGGGCCTCTCCAAGACGGAAAGCCGCTTTCCGACCAAAGGAACATGTCTTTCGATCTACTCGCGTTGCGTCAATGCCGAGATGCCGATCGAACAGGTCATCGGCGCATGGTATCCGTGGTGCACGGGGTGGGCGGCGGAGCTCAAAGAACTGTTCGCGGCCTACGTCGAAGCCAAGCAGAAGCACAACGTCCTCGATTACGACGACCTCTTGCTCTACTGGGCTCAGATGGTCAGCGACGCGAATCTTGCCGATGACATTGGTAGCCGCTTCGATCACGTTCTGGTCGACGAGTATCAGGACACGAACCGCTTGCAATCTTCAATCCTGCTGGCGTTGAAGCCCGGAGGCCGTGGCCTGACGGTGGTCGGCGACGACGCCCAGTCGATCTATTCGTTCCGTGCTGCGACCGTGCGCAACATACTCGATTTCCCCGACCAGTTCTCTCCGCCAGCCAGCATCATTACCCTCGACCGTAACTATAGGTCGACGCAAGCGATCCTCGCCGCCGCCAATGGCGTCATCGGTCTCGCCAAGGAACGCTTCACCAAAAACCTCTGGACCGAGCGCACCTCCGCGGCGAAGCCGCAACTCGTCTCGGTCCGCGACGAGGCCGACCAAGCGCGCTTCATCGTCGAGCGCATCCTTGAGAACCGCGAGTCCGGCACACTGCTGAAGGAACAAGCCGTTCTGTTCCGAACCTCCAGCCACAGCGGCCCGCTCGAAATCGATCTGACGCGCCGGAACATCCCGTTCGTGAAGTTCGGTGGACTGAAGTTCCTCGACGCCGCCCACATCAAGGACATGCTGGCCTTGCTACGGTTCGTCGAAAATCCCCGCGACCGTGTCGCGGGATTCCGTCTGCTGCATTTGCTGCCCGGCATAGGATCCGCAACCGCGCAGCGTGTGCTGGACCGCATGGCTGAGGGCACCGATCCGATCGCAGCAATCGCGAGCCTGCCTACCCCGCCCCGTGCGGGCCAAGACTGGAAGGCTTTCGTCGAAACCTTGGGTGATCTCCGATATTCGGAATGGCCTGTCGATCTGGAGCGCGCCCGCTTGTGGTACGAACCGCACCTCGACCGCATCCACGAAGACGCCCAAACGCGGCGCGCCGACCTGCTCCAACTCGAGCAAATCGCGTCCGGATATCCGTCACGCGAACGCTTCCTCACGGAACTAACGCTGGACCCACCGGACGCAACCAGCGACCAGGCCGGAGTGCCGTTGCTCGATGAAGATTACTTGATCCTGTCGACCATACATTCCGCCAAGGGCCAGGAGTGGAAGTCGGTGTATCTGCTCAACGCCGTCGACGGCTGCATGCCCTCCGACCTCGGTACCGGCACCTCGGCCGAAATCGAGGAGGAACGTCGCCTGCTCTACGTCGCCATGACCCGCGCAAAGGACGACCTTCATTTGGTCGTGCCGCAGCGCTTTTTCGTCCACGGCCAGCAGGCGAAGGGCGACCGCCACCTCTATGCATCCAGGACACGTTTCATTCCTGAAAAACTGCTCGGTCTGTTCGAACGGACGGCGTGGCCTATTGTGGCGGCCGGCACCGCAGCACGGGCCACGAGCCAGGGACCAAAGCTGGACATCGGCGCCCGCACGCGCGGGATGTGGCGTTAAGGCCTCGTCGTTACTGTTCTGAAGGGGATCGTTGCTTTGTTCGCCTAGTGCGTTCGCCACAGCTCTACGTCCGATGCAGGGATGACCGCCCCCGCGGCGAATAGTTGCGCTTCTCAATGCTGCGTCTTCTAGAGCCACACAGGATTTTGGCATAGGATGAGCGCTATCGGCGGGAATGCGTTGGCACCACTTCACATCGTTGGATCCACTACCGTCGAATAGAAAAGCATCACAGCGTGAGGTAAGAATATAGCGGTCACGCGGGCGTCCTTTTCGCAGAGGACGGAGAAACGGAGTTCGAGATTGAGCGTTGCGTTCACCAAGGAAGAAAGTGCCGAAACTGCGTCGGAAACTCTGCTACCTGACCGCACGATTTCGCCGCACCCGAACCTGGTTACGGAAGCTGGATTCAAGGCCCTGGAGGCGCAGCTCCAAGAAGCTCGCGTGGCCTACGATGCTACGAGCACAATCGAAGACGTAAATGAACGGCGGCGGCAAGCCGCGAGCCCCTTGCGTGATATGCGCTATTTTGGCGCGAGAGTGCGCTCGGCTCAGGTCATCCCTGATCCTGCGTCAATTGACATCGTCGCCTTTGGGAGCACCGTTACATTCATTCGTGACGATCAGCGCTTGCAGAAGTATCGTATCGTCGGAGAAGACGAAGCGGATCCTAAGGCTGGGTCGATTTCCTTCGTGTCGCCAGTGGCGAGAGCTCTAATGGGAAAGCGTGTCGGCGATGTAGTGGACGCCGGCGGTCAGGAACTGGAGGTTCTTGCCATTTCGTAGAGCGCGGGGGCATGCAAGGGCCCGTGACGTTGCCGCCGCGGGCCCGTGCTCTAGGGTATGCTATGTGGGCGTGGTGCCACCAGCGGCCCTGGCCTCAACCAGTGCGGCACAGGTGCCCCGTCCCGGTGCCGCCCTCCTTCGCTGGCTGCAGCCCAAGCCGCAATGGCGCCTAAGAGGAGAGATGTGGCAATCGAAAATGCGACAATGATTGCACTTCGGCGGGAGCGGGCAATCGCTGTCTTGGCGTTCGCGATCGTCGTATCTACGCGTCGCTCCGCGTCGGCTCCTGCAAGGCCCGTCACGCCCCCTACAAGCTGAACAAGATAGGCGCGGTCTTCCGTTGCTACGCCGTCATGGCCGGACGCAGTGAGCAAGATGCGACCCGCTTCCGCACGTTCCATGGGACTTTCGGCGTTAGGAGCCCGGCGAGCCGGGCGAAACATGCGGTCAAGTTCATAGCTGAGGAGCGGCTCTGCGGCGCCGGCGCTGGACAAAGAGGTCCCCTGTGCGGCTGGTGCGCGGGTCAGAGCAACGCCAAGAAGCGCGGCAATAATAGCGCCAAGCACGACGGCGACAGCCCACGCGCAAAGCCCATGGGCCCCGTCGCGGTGCTCGACGTCGGCCGGGTCCGCAGCGGGGCCGGCAACGCGGATGTGTCCTGCAATATATCCTCCGACGCCGAAGCTGATCAGAGCCACGAGAATGAGATAAAGTCCCGAAAGCAGCCAAAGGGCAACGGACGCATCGCGCCAAGTTGGGGCGGTCGAAGCGACGCCCAGACCGACTGCCGCTCCAAACGCCAGTAAAATGGTGGAAAGCGCAGTGGCGACAAGCGCGCCCGCGATGACCGGCGTCCAAGCGATATAATGCCCGACGACGCTACGCGGATAGCCGGCGTCCTGTTCGAATGACATATGCACCTCTAGCGCAGGCCGAAGAAAGACAAGACGGCGAGAATCACGACGACCAGGCCAACGAGATAGATAAGTCCGTTCATGGTTTGCTCCGTTCCTCAGTAAGATCCAGCTTTGCGGAATCGCTTAGGCACTGCTCGCTGCCGCGCTTAATGTAACTTCGGCCTTGATGGCGACGGGTCGCAGACGATCGCGGATTGCGTCGCCTTTGCGACCCGTTCTTTCCGAGAAGCGCTACCAGCGCGGTCCCACGCCAACGCCGACGCCCACGCCGCCTGGACCGACGCCGATACCGACGCTCGGCCCGTTGTTGTAGTAGCCGCCATCATATCCGCGCCGTTCGATATAACGTTCGCGCGGGGCATAATTGTAGCTGTCGCCGTACCCGCGTTCGACGACAACGCGCTGGCCACCGCGAGTACGGTAGCAGCGGCCATACTCGTCGCAGACCAATCGCACATTTTCGACGTCTGTGGCTGGTGCCATGGAAGGGCTGACCGAGAGCGGCGCGGCGTTCGCCCCGGATGAAAGCAGTGCGCCGACGCCGATAGCTAGAGAGATAACCACGTTCCTCATGACACGCTCCTTTGGATTTCGATACGGCTCAACCCCCCTTGTTGCTGAATGTTCCCGACGCATTTCAATCCGAATGGTAATCGAGCGAAGCGGACTGGCGCTCACCGTGGAACGATTGCTGCGTTTTCCCGTTTGCATGGACCGATGCCGTCTGTGAGTCAGCGCAGAGCCCGCGGGCAAGCGGCCGTTTCTCTGGATGAGGAGAAGTGGCATGAAAAACTTTGCAGACGCTGCATTTTCACCGGAAATGATTGAATCGATGACGTCTGCGCTTCAGGCAGCCATCGACAGCCTTCCTGAACGAATCAGTTCGCACCTCATCCATCGGATGGCCGAAACCATCTTGCGAGCTGCACGAGACGGCGAGTCCAGCCCCTCGGTTCTTCAAAGAATGGCTTTGCTAGAACTCCAGATCGGTCCAGAGAGCTAGACTACGGTGATAAAACTGAAATCATTTTGGCATCACGTGAGACATGAGTTGTCTAATGCGCGAGACGCCAATCTGTTATTGGCAGTCGTTGCAGGCTTCCTCGCATGGATCGTCACTCAGCTACTTAGGATCACCTTTGGCTGAGCGGTCGGGCGCAAGGGTAGGATTTAGTCCAAGCCGGCAGGGTCGATTACGGTGTGGACCCGGCCCATTTTCGCGTTTCATGTAATCGCCGGGATGGGCATGAACATGCTTGCAGGACGATCAAAATCCACCCCAGCAGCCGAGGGCGACTCAGAGCATGATGAGCGCAACGCTGAAACACACAACCAAACTAGCGGTGCTTAGATACGCATAGACCAAAGCCTCTTCGGCCCGATTTTCCAAATTCTCTTTTTCCATGTCGGTCCCACACGAAGTTGAGCATTTAGTTCGCTGAACAATTTGGAATTTTTACCATGCCTACCTATCCAAACGACATGCGTAAATCTTCGTTCCAAGAATCGCCGCCACTGGGCCGCCTTACTCCGGGAGTTCTCAGTCCCGGGACGCAAAAGGCTCTCTTCGGATTGCCCTTGTTGGAGCTGCCAGGAGGACGACGAGTTCCCTGTCCTCAGAGTCGTTAGTGGTAACCGGAGGCGCTCAGCGACGCGCTGAGCCTCGGCAGTTCCGCTGTTTGTCGTCACAAAGATGCAGCTTCAGTACCGCACATTAAGCGTGTGGCCCGTTTCATGCTTGACCCGGGTTGGAAATTTCCGTTTTTGCACCGTCGATTTTGAATAGTCATTTTAGGAGTACGAAATGTTGGATGAGGCATTTGCCCGGCTTCGAACGCATCGAAGCAACATTCAGCGCTATCGCCAATTGCTGGATACAGACCTGACCGACCTTGAACGCCGGTTCATTACCAGGCGAATGGCGGAAGAACAGTCGGCGATTGAATCGCTTTCAGCCACGACAAATCACGGTACGCCGCCAGCCTTCCTCGAACCGCCGATGCTGTGAGGCGGGTTCCAAAAATACTGACTGTTGCCCGTGGCCGCTTCCCGGCCCTTAGCCCAAAAAAACCAGCGCGGTTCGGAGGCGGCATTCGGGTGCTGCTCGCCGCGAGCACTCACTGCGCAGCCAGCGATGGTAGGGCCCTGCCGATACGGTCCCGAAGCGTGTCGAGTTCGATGAATTCATCTGCCTGCCGCCTGAGATCGCTCGCGATCATCGCTGGTTTCGTGCGGATGCTGGACACGACCGTCACAACGGGGCCGCGGCGTTGAATTGCTTCGACCAGGCGACGGAAGTCGCCGTCGCCGGTGAACAGCAGAACGTGATCGACGTAACCTGAAATTTCCAGCGCATCGATGCTGAGCTCGACGCCGATGTTTCGTTTGATCTTCCTGCGGCCGAGTCCGTCGTCATATTCCTTGGCGGGTTTGGCTTTTACAGCGAAGCCGTTGAAATCAAGCCAATCCGTTAGCGGTCGCATGGCCTGGAATTCGTTTCCTTCCATGATGGTGGTGTAGTAGTGCGCGCGCACGAGCGTTCCGCGGCTTGCGAACTCGGATAGCAGTCGCTTGAAATCGATATCGAACCCGAGTGCCTTCGCAGTGGCGTAGAGACTGGCGCCGTCGATGAACAGCGCTAGCTTTCCCGACACTGTCACGGTCATCCCCCCTGCAACTCGTTTGTGCCGACAGCTTATCGGGTTTGCCGCTTCTTCCCGAAATGAAATTTGAACATAGCTGTTCTCCCGAGCCGACATCATCATCGCCCAAGTGGAGGATTCGGGAACGGCGGGGGAAGGTCATCAATAGGGTTGGAGCGGGTGAAGGGAATCGAACCCTCGTATTCAGCTTGGAAGGCTGCTGCTCTACCATTGAGCTACACCCGCGCGAGGGATCACCTAACACGCCGGGCGGGCGGCCTCAACCGCCCAGCGGCGTGGCCTTCGGCGCAGTTAACCGCCTCTGCCTGCCCGGATTCTCTGCCGTTTCCGGCCTTAACAGCGGCAGATTCGCTCTCTATATTAACAATTCCATCAACAATGAAAGGAGGTGATCCAGTGTCTTTTACCAAGCGCTGTCACCTCGCTGGGATCGCCCGCTAGGCCCTCGAAAGCCTGGCACTGGGGCGCTCTCAGCCCTGGACCAGCGAGCACAATAGTTGGGGCGCGACGGGAGCGATCCCGCCGCGCCTTTTTATTTGCGTGAGTTGCTTAGCCGGGTTCAGAAGCCGCAGAGGTTGACCGATCGTGGGCACGGGCCGCGGCGGTTTTCGACGATTCGCTCGCCGCCGTTGACGGCTGAACTGCCATAGTAGCGATGGTGACCGGTGACATCGTGCCAATCGCTGGCCTGAGACGCTGGCGCCCGGGTGGCGTCGCAGATGATCATGGCTGGCTGGCGTTGCATGGACCGTCTCCGTAAAGCAGTTCCTGCGTTCTGCTCATCAGTCGTGCACTCGGCAAGGCACGTTCAAGGAGAAGACCCCTATATCGTGTTTCCGGAGTGTTTCGTGAGACGTCCGCGATCGCAACATTGGCAATCACTGTGCGGCTTTCTGCGTCCTGATTTGTCGGGATTTGTCGATGGCGGAACGTCCTGCGGGCGCAGGTTCATCCCGGGGACCCGACCCCATATTCATCCAAGGAGATATCGAATGCTCTACGCCATTCTGGCCTATCACGTGGAAGCCGACGTCATGTCCTGGACGCCGGAGCAGGACGCCGCCGTCATGACTGGCCTGCTTGGGGTCCATGACAGGCTCAACGCGCACAAGCTGCTCGGACCGTCGGTGCGCCTCGGCGCAACGAAGAAGGCCCGCACCTTGCGCGGTCCGGGCGCCGGAATGGTGATCGACGGACCGTTCGCCGAGACCAAGGAGCAGCTGCTGGGTTTCTATGTCGTGGATTGCGCCAACGAGGACGCCGCGATCGAGATTGCCCGCGACCTGCGCCGCGTCAATCCGTCGGCGGTCTACGAGATCCGCTCCGTCCGACGATATCTACCCGGGACAGCATTGCCCGACACGGAGACGCCGGCCGGTCCGGGTTGAGGGCACGTCCTATTGCCTCAAGCCCGCCTGCCGCAACAGCGGCAGCACCCGGTCGATGAAGAACGGCAATTCATTCTTGAAGTTGACGAATGACAGCGTCACGCCGTCGATGCCGGCGGACTGCAGGCGCACCAGTTCGTCCACGATCTTTTCCGGCCGGCCGATTAGTGGATGCGAGCTTAAGCTGCCGGCATAGCGCTTGCGCTCGTTGAAGATCTCGTTGGTGTCGAGCTGGCGATTCAGCTTGTAAAATTCACCATCATGGTCGAACCGCTCTTTCGAGGTGAAGATCTTGCTCATCACGTCGAACCATTCGAGCCCCTGCTCGTAGCGGCGATCATGTTCGGCCGGCGCATGTCCAAACATGTCGAACTCGCCCTGATTCCATCCGGCCACGATGTTCAATCCAGCTCGACTGCCGCTGACGTGATCGACCGTTACCAGCGCCTTGGCCGCGAACACCGGATGCACGACCGGCACATGCACCGTGAAGAAGATCGTGATCTGTTCGGTCATCGCGCTCAGCGCCGATGCGAATGTGAACGTCTCGAAGCACAGCGTGCGGACATCGAGTCCGCCGCCAAATCCCTTCCAGCGCGCAATCGGCAGGATGAATTCGAACCCGGCGCGGGTCGACCATTTTGGCGACCTCGGCAATCTCGGCCCAACCCGCCTGCCATCGCTCTGGCACTCTTGTAATCGCAATCCCGCCGTCGGCGTTGAGCAAGAACAGGCCAAGCTTCAGCCTGTTGGCGTTATGAAGCGCGTTGGGACGCAGGGACACGCGGGTGACCTGTGATGATTGCGCGTGGGCGCGCTCGATCGGCAGGTATCCTGCGGTGGGAACTCAGGAGATGCAAATCGTCAGCGGCGGCAAGATGACCCCGCCCGGGACCGGTGCGCTTGCCTTTGGCGGGATCGCAGCCCAGCGCAAATGTATTGAATGATGCACAGTGCCATACTCTCGCCATAGTTGAAAAGCCGCCTGTTGCCCCCTGAGCACAGTAGACAAGCAGACGTTGTGTTAGCTTTGCGCTTGGTTTTGGGGGTTTTCCGGGGACACATTCTTTCTTAGGGGAGACACTGATGAAAAAGTTCTGGATGGGCATCGTGGGTCTGGCAGCAACGGGATTGGCCGGTCCTGCCTCGGCTGCGGATATGGCCGTAAAGGCACCGCCACCTGCTCCGCTTCCGGTGATCTACAACTGGAGCGGCTTCTACATTGGCGCCAACGGCGGCTGGGGACAGAGCCACAGTTGCTTGGATTTCGTAAGGCTCGTCGGGCCAGTGTTCAGCGACGGCTGCGCTGATCGCTCCGGAGGCCTCGCGGGCGGGCAAATCGGGTATCGCTGGCAAACCAATCAGTTTGTCTTTGGATTGGAAGCACAAGGCGATTGGGCCGACCTCAACAGTTCGCGCGTCAGCTTGTTCAACCCGGCGCTTTCAACCCGCGTGAAGACCGACGGCATCGGCCTTTTCACGGGCCAAATCGGTTGGGCGTGGAATGCAGCTCTGCTGTACGTCAAGGGCGGCGCGGCTGTAACCAGCAATCACTTTGATATATTCGACACGGTCACCTTGGCGGGTCTGGCCTCGGCTGGTGCGACACGCTGGGGCGGCACCCTCGGCGTCGGCTTTGAGTACGGCTTCGCGCCGAACTGGTCGATCGGTGCTGAATACAACCATCTGTGGATGGGAGATGCGAACAATTCCTTCACCGGGGTCGATCCGCGCCTTGCAGGCGTCGTCAACAACCGGATTACTCAAGACGTGGACATGGTCACCTTGCGCCTCAACTACCGCTTTGGTTGGGGCGCGGCCCCGGTCACGGCTCGGTACTAAACTTCTCCCATGGTGCGAACGAACTTGGCCCCGGCATCGTCCGGGGCCATTTGTTGTATGGAGCTAAACGCGCTGAGGATGCAAATCGCGGCCGGCACGTGAGGCTGAAACGGCCCCAGATCATCACATCTGGGGCCGCGAACTCCAACGGGGAGGTTTTACTCCCGGTAGCTTGGGGGCCAGGATGCCGGAAGCTGAGGAATGACGCTTGTCACTCGTATACGTTCCAAGGGAGCCCGCCGGTTCGCGCTGGCGGGCTTTGTTTAGACCCTCAAAGGCGGCCAACCGACTTACTTCGAAGCAGTTTTCTGGCGGAGCAGTTCTATCTCAACCTGGTCTGCGAGGAGAGTAAGGTGACTGGCAAGTCGGTCAAACAGTTCGCGCTTGGCTGCGTCTGTTGCAACGTCGCTAATCAGCCGACATTCGGCTGCGTCCGTTCGGAGTTTTTCCAGGCGAGTTTGAAAGTCTTGCATGGGTCAACTGGGCGGGAGCTTGCAGCACTCTTGGTCACCGTTGGCCAGAATTATAGAGCCTGGGAATCTCGGGAACAAGTAGCATGAAGAGGCCCGCCAACTGAGACGGCATTACAGCAACGCAAAGGCGATGCTGAAGCAGGTGATCAGCGTCGCGGTGCATAAAGACACCGCGACCAGGGCCACGTCCTTTTGCTTTTCTAATTCTTCCATGCGGGGTCTATGCCGACGGAGCAGCTTTGTTCCGACGGTGGCCCCTTTCCTATGCTGGTTCTGGTGGTCGAAGCCCCGGGGAGGAAAGCCACTCGCTCATATGGGCCGCGGTATCAAGTTGCCTGATCTTTCTAACCAGTGCGTCCTTCTCAGGACCAGGTTTTAGCTTGGCAACTTGGGCTTCGAGCTTCGCTTTCTCGGCTGCGATATTTTCTTCGAACGTGTGGGGGACAGATCGGCGACGCTGCATGATACAACCTCGTGCTTACGGGTCCTGACCGTAGGGTTTGCAAGTCCGATCCTAATATGCAGATGACCCTGCGTCGGTTCCAAAGTGAACAATCCGACTTAGGACAACCGAGGCAGCCTTACTTCTTCGGCGGCCGGACGCCCGGCATCCGCCAACTGAAGCGACCCTCACTGCTTCGGCTCAAAGCGTCCCAGCAGTTTCGTGTCTTGCCACAGTTCAATTGGGAAACGGTCAACTAACTGCCTAGCGCGCTCCTCGGCCATCTCATCGCTGTCGCACATCAAATGAATGCGCTGCAAAATCCGGTCGTTGGCGTCGTCTACAATGTAGACGCGATACTCTAGTAGTGGCATCGGTTTCCCCTTAAGGCCATTTGTGTGCCTGAGGACATTTAGACCCGATACATCAGATTCGGGAAAAAGCGGCAATTGCTGAAAATTAGATTAGGCCACCACCACCGAGCAACTGCGGCAGGCAATCTCGCGAGATGATTTTTATTTCGCCCCATCGGTGCTGTAGGCGCTTACTCTCGGGCCAAATCGATGCCCTGTCGCGCAGCCCAATCGACGATCTCGTTCAGCGTGATCAAGCCTACCCGGGGGAGCATACGAAGATCCCGCTGCGATATCCTGCTGATGGATTGCCGCGTCGGAGAATTTCCTTGCAAAGCCCGCCGCAAGGCTTTGCTGCTCCGTTCACTTAGGCCGCTGAATTCGATCTGATCGTCGAGTGGAAGGGATATCTTGCGGGTGGTCACTTGCATTCTGTTCGGCAACTCGGATGATCGCTTTCAATAACGGCTTCTGCCGGTCCCGCCTCACAAGGGGTCACCATTGGCGACCCCTTGCTAAATGAGACGATTAGACAAGACGCAAAGTTAACGCCCGATCTCTTCGCCGATAGGCCAGGAAACCCACTCCAAAAAAGCCGGCAATCATCATTGCCCAGGTAGAGGACTCTGGAACAGCGGTCAGCATGCCAGCTTGAATGGCATCCGGACCACCGGAAACGTTGCTAAAACTAGCGTTGACCGTAAACCGTTCCGTGCCGGTGGTAGCGAGAAGCGCGTCCAACTGACCGGCTTGCGTCGTATCAAGCTTGAACACGATCCCAGATCCGCCAAGTCCATTGGCCACCTGCGTTACGTCGTATGACTGAGCAGTAGTGAACGACTTAAGGAAGGTCCCCGCCTGCGAGTAGACATTTAGGGAGATCAGGTTGACGGTCGCAGCGGCGTCGTTCGGTGGTTCATTCAGGTTGAGAATCAGACCTAACTGACTCGCACTTGAAATCCCAAGCTGCGCAAAGGTGAACACCTCAGACTGCCCGGCTCCTTGCTTGGCATTGCCAGAGACAGATCCGTCGAGATTCACGCCACCGCTTTCGGTGCCGGTGTTCTGTAGGGTAAGTGCGGTAGTAGTCGCACCGAGGCCTTGACCTGTTAGGTCGGTAGGGCCAGCCAAGACGAGGCTCGCCTTTGCCGGCGTGGCAGCGGCAAGCCCGGCAGATAGGGCGGCCGCCGCCAAAACGAGTGGTGTACGCATTCCAACTTCTCCATTCACTGAAAGACCCCAGCTCCAATGAAAAGTACTTGATTAGAATCTCGTTCCTCCACGGATCGGGAAAAACAGGCAATGCTGAAAAAATGTGCCGAGAGCTCGGACAGCGAAGCTCCTTTAATGAACACATGGGGCCCGGGCCGCGCCAAGTTCCTGAGGCGGCCTTAAGCGGCGTGTCGGTCGTGTGGTGCGGACAGCTTCTCGGGCGGGGTATCAGTCGCCTTGACCGTGGATTTGGCTTCTTCGATACGAGAACAGCTGGGACAGACAAAGACATGCGCGACTGTCGTCGCGTTCAAAAGCGTCGAGCGTAACCACTTCATTTCGATGCTGCATTTTGGGCAGATCGGCGTGTCGAGTTGTTCCAACGATCTTTTGAGCCTGTCCACCATGGACTACCGTTTCTTATAAGGCAGACTATAGAGCCGTTCCGAAATCAAACTAGACCAAAACAAAAACCGGGAACAAGTGGCAATAATAGGAATTGAGGTTAGGTCTGGTGGGAACTGGACGAAAGACTTCGGCCTCAGCCCGCGTCCACCTGGTGCCGGGGCCTTTTTTTTGGCAAGGCCTCCCTGCGGGAACGTTTGCTCAACCCCGCCTTATCGCAGTTCGTATCGCGTGGAGTTGTGAGGAATGCGTAGGTCGAATTGGACGCCGTCCATCGTGCCGGGCGGCTATGATCAGACTGTCTACCTGGTAGCAGATGACTTTGGTCGAATAGGACGCGTGTGGCGAGAGGCCGATTACGAGGGGACGGACCTCGAGACTATCATTCAGGACATGCTTTCCGGCCAGTGCAACAAACCTATTCGGATTATCGCTTTCAACACCACGGAACGCTGGTCAGAGGAAGTTTCGGAAGATGTAGCCCTCGAAATCCGCCGCCGCTGCGATCTGCAGATGCAGGACATTCCGTCTTCTATTCAAGATTTCGTCGAAGGCCACGAGGGCAACCGGCGGCAATTGACGCTTCGACTGGGCTAGCGGTTTCGCATTTGTACTGGTCCGAACTCGGCGCGAACGCACTCGTACCAAACAGCCGAGCCGGATAATCCGTTGTTCCCGAAAATTCTCGAAAGGATGGGTCGCGACGATCTGAAATCGCGCGTGCGGATATACTACTGCCCGACATCGAAGGCAGCGGCGAGCCACGGTTCAGATGCAATCGCGGCTCGAGTGATTTCAACGTTGTTTTTTGTTGGTGGTGGGGGAAGAAGGACTCGAACCTTCGAAGTCATAAGACGGCTGATTTACAGTCAGCTCCCTTTGCCACTCGGGACACTCCCCCGTCCAACAGCATCACAAGCCCAACCGCTTAGAGGCGGCGGATCAGGCCATGGATGACGTTAATACCGTGAGCCGATGGCGAGCTCCCGGTCGGGCGCGTTTATGGGCGAAGGGGGGTGGCAAAGTCAACCAACGGAGGCCACCAAATGCACGTTGGAAAGGCCTAAATTGCCATAATCCGGAACCCGTGACACAAGCTGGCCCATGAGCGATCGCGACCGAAAACCGCCATTCCGCCGCAGCGGCGGCAAACCCTTCGAAAAAGGGCGGAAATTCGCTGGCCGGCCCGCCCGGCGGGAGCGGGAATCGAACCCGGACGGGCCGGCAATTCTCTATGGCTGGCACACGGTTTCGGCCGCTTTGGCCAACCCGCAGCGCCAGATCCGCAAGCTGTTCTTGACCGAAAACGCCGCCCGGCGTCTGGCCGACGACAATATCGACACCCGCGTGCCGCCGGAGATCGTCCGGCCGAGCGCGATCGACCAGCGGCTCGGCCCCGACGCGGTGCATCAGGGCCTGCTGGCGGAGGCCGATCCCCTGCCCTCGCCGGACATCGATACGCTCGACCAGGAAGGCATCGTGCTGGTGCTCGATCAGATCACCGATCCGCACAATGTCGGCGCCATCCTGCGCTCGGCGGCGGCGTTTGCGGTCAAGGCGATCGTCACCACGGCGCGGCACAGCCCGGAGGCGACCGGCGTGCTGGCGAAATCGGCTTCCGGCGCGCTCGAGATGGTGCCGATGGTCACCGTGCAAAATCTCGCCCGCGCGTTGAACGAGCTGAACGACCGTGGCTTCATGACGGTCGGCCTCGACAGCGAGGGAACGGAGGATCTCGGCGCGGTCGCCTTGCAACAACCGCTGGCACTGGTGCTCGGCGCCGAAGGCAAAGGCTTGCGGCAATTGACGCGCGAGACCTGCAGCGTGGTGGCGCGGCTCGACATGCCCGGCGAGATCAAGAGCCTGAACGTTTCGAACGCTGCGGTGTTGGCGCTCTACATCGGGGCGAGCCGACTAGGCTTGATGAAGTGAAAAGACAGCGCCCGCTCGCGTGAAGCGAACGGGCGTCAAAGGCGCAAACTCTTTTGTTTGACGCGTTTTCTTTACGCGAACCGGCGTCCACTTCGCTCGAAAACGCTATCGTGGATCAATAGTAGCGGCTGATCACGGGATGGCCGTAGTGGTGCGCGCGGTAATGGCGACGGTAGCCGTAATGGCGATAACCGGCGATCGCGCCTTCCCGATAGATCGGGCGCGGAGCGTAGTCGCCGGGACCGCTATAGGTCGGGCCCTGGTTGACATAGTAATATTGCTGCGACGCATGGCCCCGATATCCATATTGGTCCACGGGATCAGGGAGGCGCTCACGGTAGCTCCAGCCACCGCCATAGCCCCAGCCGCCGCCACAGGAATTGCAGCCCGAATAGCCGTAGGTCGCGACCGGCGCGACATAGGCCTGCGGCTGCCAGCAGCCGCTGTAACCACAGGCCATCGCGGGCGCCGCGGCCATCACGGCAACAGCCGCGACCAATCCTGAAATCATTTTACGCATTACACTCTCCTGTCGGTATCTTTCGATGGTGCTATTTGCTCAGCGTGGAAGGTTCTGTGGTCTTCGAGGCCTGAAATTGTTTCGGCCCAAATCCTGCGGCGCGTAAATGATCGGCGGCGGATCGACGGGCACGTTGGACTGCGCCGGCAGCGGCGCGGACTGTGCAGACCAGGATTGGTGATAGGTTTCGGCCGGGTGCGGCAATCTGCGGTTCGCCGGCGGCTCGATTTCCAAACGTCCGTACCCCGGTACACGGCCCGAGCTCGGATAATAATGGCCGACATTCGGAACCGGGTCGATGTAGCGGCCGCCATAGATGGTCGGCTGCACCTGCCAGTTTCTGCCGAGACCCCATTCACCCTCGATCGCCGCATAGGACGCATCGATGCCGTTAATAATGATGGGCACGCCGGGACGGCCGGGGATCACGATGTCAAAGCCGCCACCGGCAAAGGCCGCCGACGTCATCGCCATCAAAATCGCCAGTGTCACGCCAACGCGCATGCCTTGGAGGCCCCTCTTCCTTAACCGTTAATCTAATCGAACGGCTGCACCCAAGGGTTAAGGAGGGTGGCCAAACTGCAGATAAGGCTAACGCGCCAGCCCTCCTGCACGCTCAATTGCTAGGAATCCCGATATCCAAACGTTAACGGCGGGGTGCACGCTTGATTCAACGGCCCGGTTGATTGTTATTCCCCCGGCGATATCGCACTATCCGGCTACCGAAACAGCCGAAATGCCCGACATGCCGCGTCCGAAGAACGTGCTCTGGATCATGTGCGACCAGCTTCGCTACGACTATTTGGGATGCACCGGGCACCCCGTCCTCAAGACGCCGAATATCGATGCGATGGCGAAGCGTGGCGTGCTGTTCTCAAATGCCTATGTGCAGTCGCCAATCTGCGGCCCCTCGCGGATGTCGTTCTATACCGGCCGCTACATGCGTTCACACGGCTCGCACTGGAACGGCTGGCCGCTGCGCGTCGGCGAACCGACGCTCGGCGATCATCTCAAGAAGATCGGCGTGCGCAACGTGCTGGTCGGCAAGACCCACATGGCGCCCGATCTGGAAGGCTTGAAAAATCTCGGGATCGCGCCGGACTCGATCATCGGCGTGCATGTGTCGGAATGCGGCTTCGAGCCCTATGAGCGCGACGACGGCCTGCATCCCACAGGTCGACCGCGTCCGAACTACGACGATTATTTGCGCCAGCATGGCTACAACGCCGACAACCCGTGGGAGCATTGGGCCAATTCCGGCGTGGCCGCGGATGGCGAACTGCAAAACGGCTGGCTGCTGGTGCACGCCGACAAGGCTGCGCGCGTGCCCGAGGAGCACTCGGAGACGCCCTACATGACGCGGCGCGCGATGGATTTCATCGCGGAGGCCGAGGACGACGGCCGGCCGTGGTGCCTGCATCTGTCCTACATCAAGCCGCACTGGCCCTATATCGCGCCCGAACCTTACGCCAGCATGTACGGGCCGGCAGATGTGCAGCCGGCGATCCGCTCGGAAGCCGAGCGCGAGAACGCGCATCCGGTGTTCGCTGCCTACATGGACATGCGCTATTCGAAAACCATGTCGCGCGACGAGGCGCGCGAAAAGGTCATTCCGACCTATATGGGCCTGATCAAGCAGATCGACGACCAGATGGGCGTGCTGATGCAATTCCTCGAACAGCGCGGCCTGCTCGATACCACGATGATCGTGTTCACCTCCGATCACGGTGATTATCTCGGCGATCACTGGATGGGCGAGAAGGATCTGTTCCACGATCAATCCGCCAAGATCCCGCTGATCGTGATCGATCCGTCGGACGCGGCCAACAGCACGCGTGGCACCGTCAATGACGCACTGGTCGAGGGGATCGACCTCGCGCCGACCTTCATCGAATATTTCGGCGGCAAGCCGCCGGATCATATTCTGGAAGGCCGTTCGCTGATGCCGCTGCTGCATGGTGTGCGGCCGGCCGATTGGCGCAAGGTGGTTTTCTCCGAATACGACTACGCCATGCAGGACGTTCGCGTGATGCTCGGCCAGCCGGTCGAGCGCTGCCGACTGTTCATGGTGTATGACGGCCGCTGGAAATACATTCACGCGTCGGGCTTCCGGCCGATGCTCTACGACCTCGAAAGCGATTCGCAGGAATTGACGGACCGAGGCGCCGATCCTGCTTGTGCCGATGTCATCGCGCGGCTGCAGTCGGTGTTGTTCGAGTGGGCCTTGCACCCCAAGGGACACATCACGACCAGCAACGAGAAGATCGCCGCCTATGCGAGCCAGCAGATGCAGGTCAAGAACGGAGTCCTGATCGGCATCTGGGACGAGGCAGAGCTCGGCGCGATCAGAGAGAAGATCGGGATCAAGCCCTGACGGTCTGCGCCGCCTTGCAGGCGCTGCACACCGGTGCCACACTTACCCTCAAGTCCGACGGCAAAGGCCGGGCGAACGGACACCGGACGTGAGAGGGAACGATGAAGCTCGCTGCGAACCTGTTCGCCGCTCTGCTTGTGTTGCTCGCCGCGCAGAGCGCGTCGGCGCAATCCGGTTATCCGAACCGTCCGGTGAAAATCCTGGTCGGCTTCACGGCCGGCACGGCTCCCGACCTTGCGGCGCGCATTCTTGCCGACCGGTTTGCGGAAGTCTGGGGCACGCCCTTCGTGGTCGAGAATGTTCCCGGCGCCGGCAGCAACATCGCCACCGATCGCGTCGCCAAGGCGGCCGCCGACGGCTACACATTGTTGATGGGCGGTAACCCGTCGCTGGTCATCAATCCGAGCTTGTACGAAACATTGCCATTTGACCCGCTCAGGGATTTCGCCCCGATCTCGCAGGTATTCATCGCGGCGAACGTGCTCGCCGTTCCGCCTCAAGTACCGGTCAAGACCGTGGCGGAACTGGTGGCGCTCGCCAAAGCGGAGCCCGGCAAGCTTTCCTATGCGCATGCCGGCGTGGGCACGTCGCAGCATCTGGCCGGCGAACTGTTCAAATACAGGGCGCATGTCGATATTGCACCGGTGCCTTATCGCGGCACCACAGCTTTCATGCCGGACCTGCTCGCCAATCGAATCACCATGTCGTTCGCCAATATCGTCAACGTGGTGCCGCTTGCGCGCGAAGGGAAATTGCGCGCGCTGGCCATCACCTCGATCAAGCGTTCGGCTCTGGCGCCCGACCTGCCGACCATGGCGGAATCCGGATTCCCTGGCTTCGAGGCGGTGCCGTGGTTCGGTCTGCTCGCGCCGACCGGCACGCCGAAGGATGTTCTGGACAAATTGCACGGCGAAACCGTCAAGGCCCTGGCGATACCGGAGGTGCGCAAGAAGTTCGACGAGCTTGGCCTCGATCCGGTCGGCAACACGCCGGCCGAGTTTACGGCGATCATCAAGAAAGAAACGCCCGAATGGGCAAAAGTGATCAAGGATGCCGGCATCAAGCTCGGCAACTAGCTCAGCCTTCCCGGCCAACACTTCCCAACATTGTCGCGGCGGCGTGGGCGATCCGCGCCCGCAGGCTAGGCAATCTCGCCGTGGTGCGCTATCCTTCTTCCACCTCACGTTGTCTCCGCCGCAACAGACAGGTGACCCATGGACAGCGATCCCTCACAGATCCCGGTTGTGCCGATCCCCTTCGAGCACGGCCTGACTTACTTTGCGCAGAGCCTCACCCGAGGACAGGCCAAGATCGTCGCGATCGGGTCGTCGACGACGGCGGGCGATGGCCAGATCAAGGCCTATCCGGAACGGGTGCTGGCGTTTCTTCAGGTCGACTTTCCGAAGGCTGGGATCACCATGGTCAACAAGGGAATCTCCGGCCAGGAAGCGCCGATCGAGCTTCAGCGGTTTCCGACCGACGTCATCGCCGAGAATCCCGATCTGGTGATCTGGCAGGTCGGAACGAATGCAGTCTGGCAAAGCGCGGACCAGCATCCTCCCTCCTTCGACGAAACCACCACAGCCATCCGCGACGGACTCGTCAAGCTGCGGAACGAAACGCGGGCCGACGTCATCGTGATGGACCTCCAATATTTGCCCGCCGTGCTGACGCCGGCCAAGAAAGACAGGGCGATCGCGATGGTCGAAGCGATCAGCGAACTGGCGCGGGACGCCAGCGTCAATGTGTTTCGCCGCTTCGCATTCATGAAGGGCTTGCATCAGGTCGAGCAGGCCTCGTTCGACCGGATGGTCGACCCGATGGACGACAGCAGGCTCCACGACAGCGAATGGGCCACGCAGCGACTGGCGTGGGCGGTGAAGCTCGCGATCGTCGGCGGCGTCGAGAAGGCACGGTCATCGTAGCCGCGAACATCGGCCCGCGCAAACCGATGGCTCGCGAGGATTGCCGGCTGTCAGAACCGCTTCAACTTGCGAGTTTTTTCTCTTTTGCAAACGGACTGAGACCGAGCCAGGTCTGCATGGCAGAAGCGATGCGGCGGTCGCCGGTGAGCACCATCCGCTTGCTGCCGACAGCAGCGCGAACCGTATCAAGCCCCATCCAGATCGCGGTCATGGTTCGCAGATCGACGGACACATAGAGATCGACGTCGAAACCGGGATTGACAGAACAGAGATCGACGCCGTCCCGGGGATCGACGATCAGCCACCAGGAGCGCTGCGCCACGGTGAGTTCGGGATAAACGAACTGAATCACATTTCGACCCCGTGGCATCGGCGTTGTGTTCAGATTTCGCCGCATGTCCCACATCAAAAGCTGAACGTCGAGATGCTGAAGCGACAGGTCGGCTTCGATGCGACGCTGGCCCCAGACGCCAAATGCCTCAACGATGGGCCCAAGCTCTCGTCCCGACGCGGTCAGGCGATATTCGAACACGCCAGGCTCCGAAGCCAACGCTTCGCGGGCGACAATTCCGGCGACTTCGAGGTCCTTGAGCCGCTGCGAAAGCAACGCTGGCGACATTCGCGGTACGCCGCGACGCAGTTCGTTGAAGCGCGTCGAGCCGGCGACGAGTTCGCGGAGCAAGACGACAGTCCAGCGCGTGCACAATACTTCTGCCGCCATCGCGACCGGACAAAACTGCTTATAGCTGCCCACGGTCATGCTTCTCTCCATCGAACGACTGCGAAGCGTACTAACGAAAGGCAGCGGTTTCCAGTTCAGTTTCTGTACCGGTCTCGATTCAGTTCCTGAACTGGCCGCGTGCGGCACCGGCTGTTAATTCGCCGGAAAGCGGGCTCGGGCTCGCCTGAACCGGACTCTTCCTCGGTCGCCGCATGCCGGCGACAGGTGCCGAGCCGCACATTCAACTTTCAAATGATAAGGACTACCGATGAGAAAATTTCCGAGTGATCCGAAGCTCCCGCTGACCGGCCTTGCGGTGCTTGGCCTGACTGCCATTCTGAGTATCGCTATCGCGCCCGCTTCGGCAGCTACCATCACGCGCAGTGCCGAAGTGAAAGCCACCCCGTCGGCCGTATGGGCGATGATCGGCCCGTTCTGCGCAATCAAGAACTGGTTGCCGCCGGTGGGAGCCTGCATCGAGGACGGCAAGACGCCGCCGACCAGAACCCTCGTGACCATGGACGGCAAGGCCGCATTTGTGGAAACGCAAACCGCGCGCAACGACGCGGAGCACAGCTATTCCTACACGTTCCTGTCGAGCCCGCTCCCGGTCTCGAACTACACTTCGACGATCAAGGTTACGGCCAAGGGTGACGGATCCTCGACCGTCACCTGGAGCGGCTCCTACACCCCCGATCAGGGCAAGGAGAAGGCTGCCAATGAGGCATTGGGCGAGGTCTACGAAGCCGGCCTGACCCAGATCAAGGCCAAACTCGCAAAGTAAACGCGACGGCATCACCATCTTGATGCTTGCGTACGCTTCCGCCGGCCGGCCGCTGATCCCCCTCGATGCCGGCCGGCGGAATGTCCTCTAATTCGTGATCTTGTATCCGGTCGCTTTCACGATCGGCTGCCACAACGCGGTGTTGGCGGCGAGTTCCTGGGTAAGTCCTTCGGGCGTTGTCCCGACCGGAATGAGACCGATCGCCAGCAGCTTTTCCTTCACTTCCGGCTTCGCCAGCGCCGCGACAACCGCGCCGCTGAGTTGCTTGGCAAACTCCGGCGGAGAACCGGCCGGCAGCCACATGCCGTACCAGGCGTTGGCGACGAGATCGACACCGCTCTCCTTCAATGTCGGCACATCGGGCAGGAACGGCGAGCGCACCTCACTGCTGACCCCCAGAATTTTTATGCCGCCGCCGCGGTGTTGCGGGATCGCGTCGGCAGCGGTGATGACGGCAAACGGCAAATGCCCGCCGAGAAGATCGTTGATGATCGGCGTGGTGCCGCGATAGGCGACGCGGGTCAGTGGAATTCCGAGGATCTGCTCGAGCCTTGAACCGGCAAAATGCGGAATGGTGCCGTTACTCGGCACACCGAACGACGCTTTGGCCGGATTGGCCTTCAGCCACGCGACCAGACCGGCAAAATCCTTTGCATCGACGGCAGGACCGATAGCAACGCAAAATTCAAATCGCGTCAGCAGCGACACGGGCATGAAATCCCTGTCGCGATCGAAACTCGGCTGCGTCTCCACCATCGGCAGCAGAAACATCGTCGGCCCGGTGGTGACGAGGATCGTGGTGCCGTCGGGTTTGGCGCCCTTGACCGCCTTGATGCCGATCAAACCGTCGCCGCCGTTACGATCTTCGACGATGATGTTGCGATCGAGAAGCGGGCCGATGTGTTGCGCAAGCAGACGGGAAAGCGTGTCGCCGCTACCTCCCGCCGCAAAGGGAAAGATGATCTTTGTCAGCGGTCCGGATTGCGCGAACGCCTCGGCCGCTCCCGCAACCAGCGACCATCCGATGCTTCCGGCCAGAAAATTGCGGCGATCCATTGTTTCGCTCCCTCTATCCTTTGACGCATGTTCTTTACGCGAACCGGTACCCGCTTCGCTCGAAAATGCGTTATGCAAACACCGTTTCGACAATCGTCCTAAGCCCGATCGCGACGGTGACGACGCCGACCGCACCCTGCAGGCCGCGATTGGCCCAGGTCAGCCAGCGCGCGGAGACCGCGAGCGGGACCGCGATCACTGTCGACAGGACGCCCATCCCGATCATTGAGCCGATGCCGAACAGGGCGACATAACCAAGTCCGACCGCCGGGCTCGAAGCCTGCGACACCGTCAGCACCAGCAGCGCCGCCGAGCCGGCCATGCCGTGCATTAGCCCGACCAGCAGCGTGCGCCAGCGAAAACCATGTTCATGCACGTGCGCGGTGCGGGCGTGCGGCGTGGTTTCGCCGGCATGGCTGTGGGCATGGAAATGAATCGTTCCGTCGCCATGGCCGTGCTTGTGAAAATGCACGCGGTCGCGCCACAGCCGCCACAGCACATGCGCACCGAGACCGACCAGCATGAGACCGACAGCGGTCTCGATCGGCCGGGCGATGCCTTCAGGGATGGCGCGGCCGAGCAGGATAGCGGCACCGGCAAAGGCGAACAGCGTCAGCGTGTGGCCGAGGCCCCAGGTCAGCCCATGCTTGACGATATCGCCGACATGGCTGCGACGTGCGGCGATGCTGGACACGGCAGCGATGTGATCGGCTTCAAGCGCATGCTGCATACCCAGCAAAAACCCAAGTCCCAGAATTCCGAACATGAGCCTCCTGCCCGCTCCACGTTTGCATAAGACACCGGTTCCAACCGCTTGTCAGGTCAATACTTCATCGAACAGGCTTTGCATCGACGCCCAGGAGCGGCGGTCGGCCTGCTCATTATACATCGCGGTGCGCATCATCGAGCCATCGGCGGCCGGATTGGTGAAACCATGCAGCGTGTTGCCATAGCTGATCACCTGCCAGTCGGCCACCGCGGCGGCCCGCATCTCGTCCTCGAACGCCGCGACCTGGTCGGGCGGCGCCAGCGGATCTTCCGTCCCCGTACAGACCAGCACGCTGGCTTTCACCTGGCCCGACTGCGCCGGCAGTTTCGTCGCGAGCACGCCGTGAAAACTGACCACGGCCTTGAGATCGGCGCCCGCGCGCGCGAGCTCCAGCACCACCGAACCGCCGAAGCAAAAACCGATTGCAGCACATCTACCCGCATCGACCTGCGGCAACGCGGCCAATGTGACGAGCGCAGCACGGCCACGGGCGCGGAGTATTTCCGGCTCCGCGCGAAGGCCACCGACCAAGGTGGCGATTTCCTGCAGATTTTTCCCCTGCCGCCGCTCACCGAACATGTCGGCGGCGAGCGCGACATAACCGAGCTCGGCCAGCCGACGCGCGCGTTCCATGGCGAATTCGTTCAGTCCCAATCCCTCGTGAAACACCAGCACACCCGGCCGCGGCCCGGCAGCATTCTCGTAGGCGAGATAGCCGCGCAAATTGGCTTCCTCGCAGCGATAATCGACGTCGCGTGTTTGCATGAAATTCTCAGGGCGTCTTAAAAGGAGAAGTGGAACTTCACACCGGTTTGAAGTTCGCACAACCCGAAATCGGAACCTCAGCCAACACCATCGGTTGGTTTCGCTCGTTCGTTCTCGTTCGGAGAAATCACATGACAAAAATCAAAATCCTCGGCGCCGCCGCGATCCTCGCCTCGGCGCTCGCAAGCCCTGCCATGGCGCAGCAGGTGATCTCCAATCCCGGCTATTGCGCGCAGTTCTATCCAAACGCCAATTGCCAGAACAAGGGACCGGGAAATCCCTACACCGGCAGCTACCAGCGCCAAACCTACCGCGATCAAGCGTATCGCGATCAGGCATACCGAGAGCCGGCCTATCGCGATAACCGCAGCTGGAATGACAGCTACAACCGCTGGGAAGATCGCGACACCGGCTTCTGGCCGGGCGCTGTCGCAGCCGGCGTTGTCGGCGGCGCGGTCGGCACCGCAGCCGCGATCGCCACTGCGCCAATCGGCGGCGCCGAATACGCCCGCCGGAACGGGTTCGTCTGCACCCCCGGCACCTGGTTCCGAGGCGACGACGGCCGGCAGCATATTTGCCAGTAAGAAGTTTGCATCGAGAGGCGGAAAAGGCGGCCCAAAAGCCGCCTTTTTTGCTTAACTAAAAATTTAGACAAAAGCGGTTGGCTTTGTTTGCACTGAACCGACCAAGCGATTTTCTGGAAGCCGTCTCACAGATCGAGCCTTTGCCGTTCGATCCATTGCAGTATGGACTGACCCATGAAGTCCGATTTTTCGATTGGCGATCGAGTTCAAATCAGCGCACTCGGCGCATCACGCTGCCCGCGACATGCCGACAAGAAAGGCACTATTGTCGGGCGAAGCGTCTACGTAAATTGCGCCCGCGTCCTGCTCGATGGCAACAAGGCACCCATCTCCGTGCATTGCGACTATCTGGAAACGATTCTGCCGGTCAACGCAGAGCCTGTCGCTGCCGAGTGAGTGGCGCAGCCAGTCACTTTTGCCGCCAAGTTAGGCGTATCCAGGCGCGAAAATAGCGGCCAAACGGTCGCATTTTTCATGCGCGGGCACGGTGGAAGCGGGTTTGAGGTTCTGGCCCTTTGCTGGCAAGTCTGATATTCGAGCCGCCGAAGATCAGCGGTAAATTTTACTGGCCGCCGATCGCATCAATTCGCCGGTTTAGCTCAGCGGTAGAGCAGCGGTTTTGTAAACCGAAGGTCGGGAGTTCAATCCTCTCAACCGGCACCACGTTTCCAAAAGAATTTATTCAATCATTGCTGCGTTTTCCGGCTCGCAGGCTTCCAACAATTTTTAGGTTTCTAATTTTCTTTCAAGCAACTTGTACGTGCCATAGCACCGTCAAAGCTCGGGAGAGAATCAATGCTTCGGAAGTTTCTGCGCGATGAGTCCGGCGCTACCGCCATCGAATACAGCCTCATCGCCGGGTTTATTGCGCTAGCCATTATCGCCGCTGTGGGATCGACCGGACAGAGGCTCGTCCAGTTGTTCGAAAGTCTCATTCCCGCATTGACGCTCCCGCATTGACGATCCAGGGCAATTACAACGCTTCAGGCCGTCGAAGATCGGATTAGCGTGACGGGGATCCTTCGCCACTCATCGGTTGCTTCATGCGCCGGTTTAGCTCAGCGGTAGAGCAGCGGTTTTGTAAACCGAAGGTCGGGAGTTCAATCGTCTCAACCGGCACCATTCCTTGCAGCGGCATTGCTCCTCCCGAGGCCGGAACAAACGTCCCGTTGCCACGTTTTCCCGCCATGAAAATACGTGAAGAAAACTGCAACCTCGTTCTGCTCGCCGTGGTCACCCTGTTTACGCTGGCCATCGCAGGCGGTGCGACCTTGCTCAAGCCCGTGTCGGCCGCCGACAAGAATCCGGTCTATGTTGCCAGCCGGACCGTGGGCAGCGCAGCAGCCGCTTCAGGCAGCACCGTTGATCCCAGCCGCCAAACCCCGGTCCGCGTGGTCGGGGCGCCGTTCGTCCCCAACACCAATCCGCGTGAGCGCTAGGCCCAAGGTATTAAGCTCAAGTACTGCGGTGCCTGAGAACCGCTGAGTGTCACACTTTTGTCACCTGACAGCCAAAACTGATGTCGCGATTAACCAGCTTCACTGGACACCCTTGATTCCATAAATGCCGTTTGCTGGAGTTGGTTTGGGTGAGGTGTCTCATGAAATGGATGAGAGAGCGCGACCTTCTGATCGCACAGACGATGGAATTCGTTCAATCGGTGACCGGCAAGAGGCCGGACGCCGAGATCGCCGGCGCGCGGCCTGAGGCTCCCCAGCCGTTTGAAGCCGCCAAATCCAATCTCGCGGCCGCGCCGATGCCTGATATCGCGGCGTTGCTTGCCGATACGACTTTCGCCGCGCCGCCAAAACCGGCCGCGATCGCGCGGGTCGACCTCAAGGGCGAATTCCAATCCGAGCAGTCCGAGATAAAGGCCCGCGTGGCCAATTTCCGCGCCCATCAGGAGCGGTTCAACCGGGAACGTGAGGCCTATGGCAGTTCCACGATGGCCAAGGTCCGCGCCTCGCTGCAGGACAACCCCGTGCCGCCGCGGCCCGGCAAATAGGACGGACAGACGGCGCGCCTTCTACGCTTACCCACGCTCGTCTGAAACCGCTGTCGAAAATCAACGCCCGCCGATCTTCTCCAGCACCGGCAGCAGGTGCTTCATAAACGCGTCCGGATTTTCACTCATCGGGAAGTGACCGAGCCCCTTCATGATGGTGACCTCGGAGCCCGCGATGCTTTTGGCCACCGCCAACGTCTCTTCGGGTGTGCAGGAATAATCATATTCACCCGACAACAGAAACAATGGGCAGCGCCTGGTGTCGATCTCGGCGACGCGGCTGCGGATGTCGCCGTCGATCTTGTAGAAATAGAGATCGCCTTTGAAGACGCCGGGGCCGCCTTGCATGTAATGCCACAGCGTTTCCCAGCGCTCTTTGTCCGGCGCATCGGGGCCGACCAGGCCGGAGACGATGGCGGCAGCGACCTCGCCGCCGTGCACGTCGGGACGGTGCAGGAAATTCAGATCGTAATAGGGATCGACGTGCGCGCCGGCCTGCAGGCCGATGATAGCGCGGAAGCGTTCGGGGTGTTCGAGCGCCAGATGCAGCGCAATACGGCCGCCGATCGAGCATCCGATCGCGATCGGCTTCTCGAGTTCAAGCGCGGTCATGATGTCCAGAATCATCGTCGTGTATTGCGCCGATGTGAGCTGGTACTCCTCGTCATGCCAGCCCGCCGGGGGCGACGACTTGCCGTGCCAGGGCATGTCGAAGGCGATGACGCGATGGTTGCGGGTGATCCGCCCATCGTTCATCAGGGCGCGGTACTGCCGGCCGTCGCTGCCGGCGGTGTGCAGGCATAATAGTGGCGTGCCCTCGCCCGCTTCCTCGACATAGATGCGGTGCGGACGGCCGAACAGATCGAGGTGCATGTAGCGGCCGACGATCGGTTCGAATTTTGCGCTCATGCGGCCGCTCCCTCACTGCGCAGCTTGGCGAGCGCGTCCTTGAAGTAGCGCAAGTTCGCCATGAATATCCAAAGATCGCCTTCAGCCTTCAGCACGCGCCGCTTGATCAGCGCCATCAAATCGTTGGAGCCCGGCGGCGGCCGGTTGCTGCAGAATTTTTGCCATTCCTCTTCTCCCACGCAGAGCGCAAAGGCGGCAGACGGCATCACGAAAGGACCTTGCGTCACCGACATGATGCGGCCCTCGAAGATCGAGACCAGCCAGGTGCTCTCGCCTACTTCCAGAAGGAATGTGGTGGTGAGAAACCGGCCGCGCCGGACCAGCCCTTCATCGCCATTGACCCGCGCCTTCAGCGTTTCGATCATGCTCGGCCCTCATTCGTTTTCTTATAAAACGCTATTTAGAGCCAGGCGCATACCAGCGCGACATTGGCCGCGCAGGCTGCCAGCAGCGCGACGGTGAGCGTCAAATGGACACGCTCGCAGGGGGTCTGGACGATCGATCTCATGGCCGGAAACATCCGGCGATTCTATCGGGAGAGTCTCGGGGATTCTTTTTTGCGGGATTCATGACTCGTTTACGACTTAGGGACTCCAGCCAAAACGACCCGAAAAGGCCCGAAAATGGGCCCTTTTATCCCCTCGCCCCGCCATGAAAGCCCGGCATGCCGCTATGCCCGAAACCACAAGGAAACACCAAGGCGGCCTCTGCGTTGTCGGCCTTTGGTGGAGCGAATGATGCCCTACGCGCTGTTCTCTAAGGATGCCAAGCTCAGCAAGACCTATCCCACCGAAGCCGACGTCTGGAAGCAGGCGCAGAAATGCGGCCTCGTGGTCGATGCGGTATCGGAAGAGGAAACGTCGGCGCCGCGGCCGGTGCTGGACAATGATTACGAGATCAGGCCGTGCAGCCCGGACCCGAATGAAGATCCCGCCCAGAACAAGGCCGAGGCCGAGCGCGAAGCCCGGATGGAGCCGCAGTTAGGTTCGTGACCGTCATCTGGGGATACCACACCGTCGTCATCCCGGCGAAGGCCGGTATCCATAGGCACAGGACGAGATTGTGGGAGAGGTGTTGAGCAGCCGGGCCAACCAATGGGCCGCGGCGTATAGGCCCGGCGTTCGCCGGGACGACAATTGAATGTGGGATGGCCTTACGGCGTCGCGGTTGCGAGCGATGCCTGTTCCGCAGCGAGGGTTACGCAGGCCTTGCGCCGGTGCAGTCCTCGGATCGCGCCGGTCACCTTGAGCACCTTCCCGACCGGACAGGATGCGTCCTGCACGAAGGCGATTTCATAGGGGGCAAGGATGAGCGGTTCGGATTTCAGGACGGTCTGGGCAAGGCACGGCACCGCCGTAACGGAAAAAATCAGCCCTAACGCATAAGCACGCATGTTTGATGTCCAACCAGCCCGGCTGCACCATAATAGCCGAACGTGACAAAAAGTTGCGTGCAGCGCGAAAATTATTTTTTGGGACCATCGAAGGCGACGATCGCAGCCGTCGCCTGGCACATCTCAAACAAAAAGGCCGGCGGAGAGCCGGCCTTTTCGTAGCGAGGGACGAACCCCTATCAATATCTGGCGGCGACCGGTGCACCACCCCAGCCGAACCGATAGTTCACACCGAGCTTGACGGTGTGCTCGTCGTTGCGAAAGCCTCGTCCGGCGATATCAGCCGGTCCGGTCGCGAAGTTGGTGTTGCCGAAATTGTAATACTGGTACTCGGCCTTGGCCGACCAGTTCGGCGCGAACATGTATTCCAGGCCGCCACCGACGGTGTAGCCGTCCTTGTGGTTGCCGTTGGTGGTGAAGCCTGCCGGGACGCCGGCAACGGACACACCGAGATTGTTGCCGTCGCGCCAGGCGTAACCGCCCTTGGCGTAAACCAGCGCCGGACCCCAAGTGTAACCGATCCGGCCGGTCGCCGAACCGAGCTGGTTGGTGTTGGAAGTCACCAGCGTGCCGCCCGGGAACAGTACCCCGTTATTGCCGCCATTGGTCAGCCAGCTGTACTGGGCTTCGGCGCCGATCACCCAATTGGGCGCGAACTGATAGTCGAAGCCACCCTGCACGCCGCCGAGGAAGCGCGCGTCGCTGCCCTGCAGCGAGTTGTCGCCCGCAAAGGCGCCACCGACATGGCCACCGATATAGAAGCCGGTCCAGTTATAGACGACCGCAGGCGCGGTGTAGGCCGGCGCCTTGGAATAAGGGCGGGGTGGCATGTCCGCCGCAAAGGCTTGGCCGGCAAAGGCGGCCAGCGCGGCAGCGCCGAGTAGTATCTTTTTCATCTTCGTTCCCCGTTGTGACGTTGCGGATATCAATCCAAACAACGTGACTTCAATTAGGTTGCTTTGGGGCAATGCCGGAGCCGTGATTGCTCGCGACTGTGACGGTATGGCCACAAAGCGTTTTGGTTCCCTCGCATATAAGGTTTTTTCGCCCCGTTAATGGGGTGGTATCCCGCTTTGATGTTGTCGGGGATAGCTAAGGTAAGGTTCAAGCCTCGCCGAAAAGTGATCGGATTTCGTTGAGGTTTTCGCCCGGAAACACCCCTGGCCCCGCCCCCACACAGGTCGGAACGCAGTCCCGGCCGCAAGCGCGACCTCCCGCCGCACCGGTCCTCCACCCTTTCCGCACCCTTTCCGCACCCTTTCCGTCAAGTGCAATTCATGTGCACATTGTAGTTGTAGTGCCAGGGAATATTATCGCGTTCTTTTCAGGGGGCGGGCCATGGCGGCTGAAACAGACACCGACGATCACGACACCGCAAAGGATGTCGTACCCACCCAGTCAAAGACGCTTTCGGTCGAACTGGAAAAGGCCGCCCGCACCAACTCCTGCTACGTGCCGCCGGCGGGGCGCAGCCGGCGCCGCAGCCGCGCCATCGCCGACACGCGCTTTGCGCTGCGCAAGGATCTGCTGGAGCCCGCGCGCAGCGATCCCCACGGTTTCGAACGCATCATCGGGGACAGCGACCTGCTGTCGATCAATTTCCTCGATCGCGGCCGAAAGGCCGCCGCCGCGGTTTGCCGGATCAAGGTCCCCAGCGACGGCGGTATCTGGTACGGCACCGGCTTTCTGGTCGGCCCTCGCCTGCTATTGACCAATCATCACGTGCTCGCCAACGCCGACGAGGCGAGCCAGAGCGAGGCCGAGTTCGGCTATGAGCACGATCTCGACGGCGTCCTGCTCGAACCGGTGCGCTTCAATCTGCGTCCGCACGAAATTTTCTACAGCAATGCCGAACTCGACATCACCTTCGTTGCCGTCACGCCGTTTTCGGAAGACGGCGTGCCGCTCGAGCGCTATGGCCGGCTGCCGCTGATACCGCTGTCGGGCAAGGCGATCGGCGGGGAATGGGTCACGATCATCCAGCACCCCGAAAGCGGGCCGAAGCAGATCGCGATCCGCGCGAGCCAGGTCGTCACGCTCGACCCCAAGCTGGTGCCCGGTGTCGATCTCGACCAGTTCATTCACTATTCGACCGATACCGAACCGGGGTCATCGGGCGCGCCGGTTCTCAACGACCAGTGGCAGGTGCTGGCGCTGCATCACAAGGCGGTGCCGGCGCCAGAAAAGGTAGGAAAGCCTACGCGCAAGCAGGTCTTCATCGCCAATGAGGGCGTTCGCATCAGCGCGATCTATGGCTTGCTGGAACGCGAGCGATTTGAGCGGCCGCAGGCGGGGCTCGTGCTCGATCGCCTCGACAACGCACTCGGCCTTACGTCCATGGGGCAAGGTCAGGTCATGGGCGAGAGCCTGCTCGAGGCCGACCGCGCGCCGCTCCCTGTGGCCCGCTGGACCAACGTCCACGGTTACGATCCATCCTTCCTGAGCGAACGGATCGATTTAACGAAAATCTACAAGCCGATGCTCGACCAGGGAAAAGTCGCACCCCTGCTCGATGGTTCGGGACACGAACTTGCCTATCACCACTTCACCTCGGTGATCCGCGCCGACCGGAAATTTCCGCTGATTACCGCCGTCAATATCGATGGCGACAGGCTGGTGAATCCCGGTGCGCGCCAGGACACATGGCGGCGCGACGCCCGGATTGCCGACGAATTTCAGCCCAACGGCGATTTCTATGAGAAGAAGAAGGGCCACGATCCCGTGCAATTCAGCCGCGGCCATCAGGTGCGGCTGCTCGACCCCTGCTGGAGCAAGGCCCAACAGCATGCCGATGCATTGACGGAAGCCAAGCTCAATGCCGAGGACACGTTTCACTACACCAACGCGGCACCGCAGGTTCAAACCTACAACGATATCGACTGGGGCGATCTCGAGGACTACCTGCTCGATAAGGCGCAGACCACAATGAAGCGGCTTACGGTCTTTACCGGCCCGGTCTATCGCGACGACGATCCACTCTACGGCAAGACCCGCCCGAACGGGCCCTGGAAAATCCCGTTGTCGTACTGGAAGGTTGCGGTGCTGCAGAAGACACCGGCCAAAGTCGCAGCCGCCGCCTTCATCGTCGGGCAAGTCCAATATGTTCAGGCGCTGTTCGAGGCCAAGGTCTTTACCAGGTTGACGCCTTACACGGTGGACGAAATGCGCCAGCGCCACATCCAGACCACCATCCAGGCCATTGCGGATGTAAGCGGCCTCGACTTCTCGGCGCTGCTGCCGTTCGACGCGCAGGGCTCACTCGAGGCGACGCGGCAGACCCGCTGGATCAGCGACATCAACGACGTCGTGATCTAACCGAAGGTGAACACATAGGCCTGCACTCCGGGATCAAGGAAGCGCACCTCAAAGGTCCGCTGTCTTGGCGCGTGGGACTGCCGCACGAGTTGATAAAGCCGGTGGCCGTCCACGATACCGTTTCCTTGTGCATCGGTATCCGCGCCATGGTCGTCGCCCGGCGGCTTGCCATCGATCGTTACCTGGAAGCGGATGCTCTTCTGTTCGGCATCGGGCCCGATGACGAGGTGCAAATCGCGCGCACTGAAGCGGAAGGTGATCCCGCCGTCGGGCTTGTTGAGAACCGCCCGCTCGGCCTCGATCGTCCAGTTGCCGGAAAGCGACCATTCGTTGAGGTGCAATTCGCCCGCGCTATATTGCTTTGCGGCGTCACGGCTCAAGCCGTCGGCGGAGACCAAATTTTCTTCGTTATTATAACCCAGATATGTCTCCGGCGACGCGATGCTGGCGAGATCGGGCGCCGCCTGGATGCCCGTTGCATCCGGCGCAACGACGGTGCTGGACACCGCCTTGCTGCCGGCCTCGGTGAGCAGTTCCTGAATGGCCTTCTCGGTCGTGTCGTAACCACCCTCTCCGAACTGGTGATGCCGGATCTGGCCCGTTGCATCGATGACGTACAATGCCGGCCAATAATTGTTGTCGAAAGCGCGCCAGATTTTGAGGCCGTTGTCGATCGCCACGGGGAATGTGATCCCGAAATTGTCGATCGCCTTGCGGACGTTCGCGACGTTCTTTTCGAATGCGAATTCCGGGGCATGGACGCCGATGACCCTGAGACCCTGATCCCGGTATTTTTCGGCCCACGCGCGAATATAGGGAATGGTGCGAATGCAGTTGATGCAGGAATAGGTCCAGAAATCGATCAGGACGACTTTTCCGCGAAGCTGCTCCGCGGTCAGCGGCGGCGAATTCAACCAGCCATCGGCGCCCGACAGTGAAGGAAACTCGCCCTCGACCGGAAGCCGGCCGCTCATATTGGCATTCTCCGCAACCTTGTCCTTGCCCATACGACTCTTCCCGTTCAGGCCAAACGCATCGATGGCCGCCTGCTCGAACGCGGTGGTGCCCGGCAAGGAGAGACGCGCCAATATTCCGGTATCGAGACCGAAGCCGATCGCCACGGCGCCACCGATCACGGCTGCTCCGAGCCCGCGGCGCAGCCACTCGCCGGTGTGCAGCGATCGCTTCATCGCCGCATAGACACGTCCGCCGACGAGAAGCGCCAACGCCAGCGACGTTGCGGCCCCGCTCGCGTAGGCCAGCAAGAGCAGTGCCGTGTCGGAATTCGCGCCGTTCAGGGCGGCGCCCGTGAACACCAGACCGAGGATCGGGCCCGTACAGGGTGTCCAGAGCAACCCGGTTGCGATCCCGAGAACGGCCGACGTCAATGGCGAGGGAGCATCAGCCTGCCCAACGCTCGAGAGTCTCTCACCGGCCGCAACGAGGGGCCGCGTCATGAGATCGGCGAGAGACGGAACGAGCAGCGTCAAACCGAAGATCGCGAGCAAGATGACGGCTGCCCATCGCCCGAAAATATTGGCTTGAATGGCCCAATTGCCGCCGACCGCGACAAGCATCGCAACGCCGGCGAATGCCACGACCATCCCGGCCAGCATGGGCAAGGTGCCCCTGGCGAAGGGTTGTCCGGCGCGCGTGAATACGAACGGCAGCACCGGCAGGATGCAGGGACTGACGATCGTCAATAGCCCGCCGAGAAAGGCAACCACGAAAAGTACCATGATGTTCCTCTGCAGCGCTGCTCCGGCAGCCGGCGGACGCCTGCGCGTCCGCCATGCCGATCAGCATCAATAGCCGGCGACGTCAATCACCGCGTCGGCGAAGGCCTGCGGCGCTTCCTGCGGCAGATTGTGGCCGATGCCGCCGGTGATCAGACGGTGGGTGTATTTGCCGGAAAACCGCTTGGCATAGAAGCTCGGGTCCGGCGGGTGCGGCGCGCCGTTGGCGTCGCCCTCTAGCGTAATGGTGGGAACGGTAACGACCGGGAGTTTGGCAAGTCGCTGCTCCAGATCGTCGTACTTTGCCTCGCCCTGGGCCAAGCCAAGGCGCCAGCGATAATTATGGATCACGACATCGACATGATCCGGATTATCAAAGGACGCCGCCGTCCGATTGAAAGTGGCGTCATCGAAATTCCATTTTGGCGAAGCGAGCTGCCAGATCAGCTTGGAAAATTCGCGGCGATATTTTTCGTAACCGGCCCGGCCGCGGTCGGTGGCGAAATAAAACTGGTACCACCACTGGAGCTCAAAGCTTGGCGGCAACGGTGCCTTGTTGGATTCCTGGCCGCTGATCAAATAGCCGCTCACCGACACCAGCGCCTTGACGCGTTGCGGCCAAAGCACGGCAAGAATTGCAGCGGTGCGCGCGCCCCAGTCGAATCCGGCAAGCACAGCCTTTTCGATTTTGAGTGCGTCCATCAAGTCGATGATGTCGGTTGCGAGCGCGCCCGGCTGGCCATTGCGCACCGCGTCGGCCGAGAGAAAGCGCGTTGTGCCGTAACCGCGCAGATAAGGTACGATCACCCGGAAGCCGGCTGCGGCCAGCACCGGGGTGACGTCGACGAAGGCGTAGATGTCGTAGGGCCAGCCGTGCAGAAGGATGACTACCGGCCCATCGGCCGGACCCGCTTCCGCGTATCCGACATTGAGGACGCCGGCATTGATCTGCTTCAACGGGCCGAACGAGGTGTTCGTGCCTGGTTTGATCGCGGGCGCGCCCGCCGGCCTGGATTGCGCGGCGGCCGAGCCGGTCATCGCGAACGGCGCGGCGGCAAGCGCCATGGCGGCGGTGCTGATGAGGCGACGGCGATCGATGTCGATTTGCTGGGACATCTGTTTTTCTCCGATTGAAGGGGGTGCTCTACCCCGCAAATTGGGGCAGGCCAGATCCGCGACGGTCTTTCTCAGGTCAGATTGACGACGACGTCGATGTTGCCGCGCGTCAGCTTGGAATACGGACAGTTCTGATGGGCCTCATCCACCAGCAATTGGGCGATGTCGCGCCTCACGCCGGGCAGGCTGACATTGAGACGGGCTTGCAGGAAATAAGCCTCACCGGCGATGCCGAGATCCACTTCCGCGTCGACCGAGAGGTCATCCGGCAGCGCGATCCTCCGCTTGCGGGCGGCAAGTCCCATTGCGCCCGCAAAACAGGCCGACCATCCGGCCGCAAAGAGTTGTTCGGGATTAGTGCCGGTGCCAGGGGCGCCGGGCGGCGACAGCTTGACGTCCAGCCGGCCGTCAGAACTGCGGGACACGCCGGACCGCCCGCCAAAGGTGCGGGTCTTGCCGGTATAGAGCACCTTATCGATCCTCGACATGCGGGTCTCCTCTGCAAAGCATATATTAATCAGATACGATTAAATCGTGTCCGATCCAAATAGACCCCTTGCGTTGCAAGTCAACCCTTCCGATTTAATCGTATGCGATCTATATACTCACGAAACGTCACGTTCTCGTGTGCCCCCGGAGGCCAGAATGAAAGCCAGCAAAGCGAACCCCGCGAAGCAAAAGGCTGCGGATTCAAGATCTTCACATCGGCCTTCAACGCCAAAATCTTCGAATCCAGGACCTTTGAATCCGAGATTCGTAAGAACGTCGAAGCCCAGGCTCGCCGACTTCCTGTGCTTTGCGGTCTATTCGGCCAACCTCGCCTACGGCCGCGCCTACAAGGCGATCCTCGAGGAGCTTGGCCTCACCTACACCCAATACATCGCGATCGTGGCGCTGTGGGAGGAAGACACGCAGACCGTCAGCAGCCTCGGCGAGAAGCTGTTTCTCGAATCGAACACGCTCACCCCGATCCTGAAAAAACTCGAGACGATGGGTTATTTGCGCCGGCAACGCGATGCTGCAGATGAGCGCCAGGTGCTGGTCAGCCTGACCGACGCCGGCCGCCGCTTGCGGGAGAAAGGGTTGCCGATGAATCTGATTGCGGAGACCGGGCTCTCGGCCGAGGAATTCCCTAAAATGCAAAAGGCAGTCGTCGCGCTTCGCAACAATTTGATCGAGGCGGCGCGAGGCGCAGAGCACGCGTAGGCAAAGCCGGCAACCGAACGCTAGAGCATGATCCGGAAAAGTGGGTACCGGTTTTCCCTCGCGACAAACGCGAAGCGTTTGCGCGGAGATCATGCTCAAACAAAAAGATAGAGCTGGATGACAATTCGAAGAAGCGTCATCCCGCGCTAGCGCGTCATGGTCTGCAGTTCCGGAAACGGAGCAAAGACCGCGCCGGCGCAGGGCTCGGCAGCGTTCTCGACCAAACGGTCGAGCCGGCCATCGACATAGAGGATCGCGCGCTCGCGCGGCTCGCGGTAGTTGCCGTCGGACTCACGCGGACTGTAGCGCAGGCAGGTAATGTAGCGCAGCCGCCCGCCGATGACCCGCTGTACCGGCTCCGCCATCGCGGCGTCATGCACGCCGACCGGGTTGTTGAGATAGGTCTTCATGAACGCCAGCACTTCGGCGCGATAATTATTGGGATACGGCTGGTTGGAGACGCCGCGGTCGTCTGTATAGGTGATCGACTTGCCGTCGTCGCTGCCTGCGCAGGCGGCAAGCACAATCGGCAGCAACAGGATCGCCGCAATTTTGGCTGATTTCCCCAAGCGTAACTCTTCCATCTCGGTCCGGGGATTCTCTTAAACCGCCCGGCGGTGAAATGGAATTCGCATCTCAGTGTCGTAAGCAGCACCAGCCCACGGCCATTGGGGAAGCAATGGCGCGTGGGCTGGGTCTGACACCCGCCGGCTCGGCGGGGCAATGTGGATCGTACCGCGCCGGCGGATCAGTTCAGCCGCGCTTCGCGGTGATGTGCTTGATCGCGACCTTCGGCGTGCCGTGCGTCTTGAGCATGCCCATGTGCTTGTGGTGGCGATGATGCCGGTAATGCTTGTGGTGATAGCCCATGCGGGCATTGGCATTGAGCACCTTGGACGGCAGCAGCTTGGCCTTGATCACTGGCGCCTGCGTGGTCTTGGTCGCCGGAACCTGAGCGGTCTTGCCGGGGGCAGCGGCGAACGCGGGCGCGGCAAGAACGGAAACGGCAAGCAGCGCTGCGGAAATGGACTTGAGCATGATTGTCTCCTCTTCCAGGGATCGTCGACTTCACCGGTCGGATGACCGGGCTCGGTGATCATGCGGACGACCTTAGCGACGGTGCGCTGAACCGCCCCTGAAGCGGAGCGACGGACTTCGTTCATCTGGATGACTTGTTTGTCATGTTCTGCCGGTCGCCCGGTTGGCGCGCTCACATTCCCGGGAACCGGCGATAATGGCCGGGAATGTTCTCAGCCGCCGGGTGTTCAAGTCAGCAAGCTTCGGTGTAGGATCGCCGGGCCGTCCAATCAGGAGAGAGAAACGAATGAGCAAACTTGCCATCAGACTTTTGACGCTCGCGATGTTGTCGCTCACACTGGCGGCAGCCCCTGTCGTCACCGCGGTCTATGCTGCGCCCGACAACGATCCGCCGCCGCCGGACAAGGGCAAGAAGAAGAAATCCAGCGAAGCGCGCCCCGGCATCGAGCAAACCGCCTTCGCCGACGGCTATCGCGCCGCCTATTCCACGATCTACGACCGCCACGACTACGCTTCGGCGATCGCACAATTGAAGACGCTCGGCCGTGACGACAGCGCCGCCGTCGCCAATCTGATCGGCTACTCCTATCGCCAGCTCGGCGACTACAAGGTCTCGCAGATCTGGTACGAGCGCGCGCTCAAGGCCGATCCGAACCACGTCAAGACCTGGCAGTATTACGGCCTGTGGCAGGTCGAACAGGGCAATCGCGACCAGGCGCAATATCATTTGAACCGGATCGCCCAGCTTGCCGGCACCTCAAGCGAGGAATATCGCTCGCTCGCCGCAGCGCTGGAAAAGCCCCCGGGCACCGGTCTGGTTTATTGAACTTCAGGCGGATCGAAAATGCAGCCGGCGCAGCGAAAGCTGCGCCGGTTTTGTTTTGGCCCGTTCACTTCATCAGCGCCTGCACTTCCGAGCGGAACGCCTGACGCGCGCCATCGCGCGAATAGAACATGTGACCGCCGGGATAGACCACGAGCTTGACCCGGTTGGGACTGGCATAGGCCGGCAGTTGGTCCAGGATAATCTTCGAAGCGAAATAGGGCGTGGCGAGATCGAACAGCCCGTGCCCGACCAGCAATTTCATCTTGGGATCGAGCGCGAGAATTTGCCGCAATTGGGAAACGGACTCGGCGGGATTTTGGCCGCGGCCGAAATCCCAGGCCCTGTTCACGCTGTTGCTGAGCAGTTCATAGGATCCATCCGGCCGCCAGTTCAGCTTGCGTGTCGTGAGGTCGACCGCGGCGCTGGTCAGCGGCGCCGTCAGAGAATCGCCGGAAGGATCACTGAAACGATAGGAGTTCGAGTCCGGGTAGGGATCGAAGCCCGAGATCGAAGCGTCGTAACGGCCGGTCACCTTGCCGTTGCGTCGGTCGAACTCCCGGCGGAAATCGGCGACACCAAAGCGCCCGGCCAGCCTGCGGCTTACCGCCTGATCGATGCCGGTCAAGGTAGCCACCTTGTCGGCGAGGCGCGTCGTGGCTTCGGTGTCGGCCTGTCCCTTGACGAGATCGACCAGAAATTCATTGCGCGCATAACGTTCGACCTCGGCAAGATCGGCGCGCGTCACCGGCCCCTTCGCTTCGCGCGCCACCGCGGCCATGGTCGGAAGGCTCGCGACATATTGCAGGAGGCTGGAGCCCTGATAGTCGCGGAAATCGAATACCGGCGACACGAGAATAAGCCCTCTCACGCCGACGCCCTGCTCGACCTGCAGATTGCGAACGATCTTCGGACCGCGAATGCCGCCATAGCTTTCGCCGGTCACGAATTTCGGCGACAGCAGGCGATCGTATTTTTCCAGCCAGCGCCGGATCACCAGCGCGATCGAACTGACGTCGCCGTCGACGGAGAAGAACCGCTTGTGCACGTCGTCGCCGGAAGCAACGAAGCGGCTATAGCCGGTGCCGACGGGATCGATGAAGACGAGATCGGTAAAGTCGAGCCAGGTCTCGGCATTGGGCAGAAGATCCGGCGAGGCGGACGCAACCGCGCCGTCGCTGCCGATCGCCAGCCGCCACGGTCCGGCATCGCCGAACTGAAGCCAGGCCGATGACGCACCCGGACCGCCATTGAACAGAAACGTCACCGGCCGGGTGCCGCGGTCGGTGCCGTCAAGCTGGTAGGAGGTGTAGGCGATGTCGGCCTGCGGCTCGCCCTTGTCATCGAACAGACGGATCGAACCCGCAGTCGCGGTGAACGACAGCGTGCGCCCGGGCAACGCAACCGTTTGTTTGGTCGTCGAGTCCGGTGGCAGGCGATGTTGCTCGGCGGCAGGCGGCGTGCTGGTGGCGCTGCCGACGTTGCCGCGCCCTGCTCCACCCTTTTGGCCCCCGGGAGTTTGACCTGCCGGCGTTTGACCTGCCGGCGTCGCCCCAGGCTGCTGCTGCGGCTGCTGTTGTGACGGCTGGGGCAGCTCCGGTGCATCCTCGGCGCGGACGCCAGCGACAAGCGACAGAGCGACAAGCGCGACAGCAAAGCTCGTCAAGCGCCGCGCCGCAAAAAGAAAAGCCATAATCATCTGCTCCCTGCTCGTGCGCTCGCAGCGTCCCACTATCTGCGAGACGAGTTCCAGCTCAAACTGCGACAGTCAGCCTCCGGTACACAAGAGGAAGAGAATTCGGGTGAAATCACAATCGCGACAGCGCCGGCGCGACTTACCACGTGCAGCGGTCGGGTTGTCCTCGTCGATGGTTAAATGGTATCGGTCACCTCGGTCGAAGAAACCGGTCAACTATCTGATCCGGTCCGTCAAACAACTTGGCGCTGGCGCCGACCAAACGCCTCTCCTGTCCGATAGGATTCAAAAATGAAACGAGCGATTGCTGTTTGTGTCGGCTTGCTGGCGCTGGCCTCTCCCGCCGCGGCCGAACCGCCGGTCGCCGTCGTCGAAGAGGTTTCCGGCAAGGTCACCGGCGCCGAGTTCATGGACTATGTAGCACCCAAAGCCGTCATCAAGATCGGCGCCGGGGGCTCCATTGTCCTCAGCTACATGCAGTCCTGCCGACGCGAGACGATCAGCGGGATCGGCACCGTGATCGTCGGCACCGAGGAAAGCGTCGTCCACCTTGCCGACGTCAAGGCCGAGAAGACCGCCTGCGATTCCAATCAGTCGCACGCGATCAATCGGGCGACCAGCGAAGTCGCAGCCACGGTGATGCGCAGCGTGGTGCCAATTAATACACTGCCAAAACCTCAACTGACGCTTTACGGGACTTCGCCGCTTGTGCAGGCAAAGGGCCGCGGCACGCTGGTCATGGAGCGTCTCGACGTCACTGGCGAGCGTCAGCAGATTGATCTCGATGGCAAGCAGCTCAGGGGCAGGTTCTTCGATTTTGCCAGCGCAAACCGCGCCCTGGCACCGGGCGGTGTCTATGCGGCAACATTCGGTGCGTCGAAGATCGTGTTTCGGGTCGACCCGTGGGCCCACCCCGGTGCAACGCCGATTGTCGGTCGCCTGCTACGCATGGAATAGGCCTTGCCGGGTATTGCATCGGGTTCTGCATCTTGAAAATCAGGCGCAGCACACGCGACGCGATTGCAGTCGCCGCCATTGCGTTGATCTGCACCGCCATCTCGGTTTCTCCCGCACTTAAATCGATCCATGGTCTGTCCATCGACATCCTCACGGCGCTGCGCTGGGAGGTATTCGGCAAAAGCCAGGATCCATCCGCCTCACCGACGGTCGTCGTTGCGATCGATGAGGAAAGCTATCGCACCGCCCCGTTCAAGGGTTCGCCCACGCTGACCTGGACCAGCGAGATCGGCCGCGTGTTGACCGCGACCCTCGAAGGCGGCGCCAAGGTTGTCGGCTTCGATCTGGTGATCCCGACATCGATCGAGCAATCCGAGATACCGTTTGGCGAGGGCATGCTGGGTGAAAAGGTCCGCGGTTTCGATCGTGACTTCCTTCGCGCCCTCGCCGGCGCAGCAGCCTCAGGCAAGGTGGTGCTGGGCGAAGCCCTTCGCAACGACCAGCCGATACGGCCTTCGGCGGGGCAGCGCATTGCGGTCCGCCAGCAGCAGAACATCCGGCCGCTCAACGTGTACGCCGGGAGCGACGACATCGTGCGCCGGGTGCCGTTGTCGTTTTCCATCAACGGCGCGCGGGTGCCCGGAATGGCGCTTGAACTGGCGGCGCGGGCGCTAGGAGTTCGCGCCCGAATTCGACACGGATGGCGCGGTGACGCTGGCAGGCTACCGGATACAAAGCCAGGTGCCGGATACGATGACGCTGAATTTCGCGGGTGGCGCCGACGACATCCCGACCTTTTCGTTTGCCGATTTGCGCGCTTGTGCGCTCAAAAACGACAAGGACTACTTCCGGCGCGCCTTCGACGGAAAAGTCGTCATCTTCGGTACCGTGCTCGATCTCGAAGACCGCATGCTGACCTCCAAGCGATTTGCAACCGGCATCGAGGGTGCACGCGCCTCCCGTTGTGCAGCCGAAAGCACGCCGGTCACCGCAGCCTTCAGACGCAGTTCGATAGCGGGCGTCTATATCCATGCCACCGCGGTCAACAATCTCATCGCCCGTAACGCTGCGATCGAACCCGGCCGGCTGCCGGTGTTCCTGATCACCGCCCTGGTTGCTGCCATAGCCGCGGCCGCCGCCTGGCGCTTCAAGCCCCTCAGCGCGTTCCTTATCTGGCTGGTCGTGATCGTGCTTGGTGTCACCGGCGCGACGTTTGCGTTCAATCATGCGCTGGTGCTCCCGGTCGCCGAGCCGTTTATTGCGAGCCTCGCGGCACTGGCCTCCATGATCGGATTCCGCTTTGTCGTTGCCGACAAAGACCGCCGCCTGCTGCAAAAGAGTTTTGCGCTCTACCTCGCCCCGCACGTCATCAACCGGATGCTGTCCTCGAACAAATTGCCCGAACTCGGCGGCGAGACCCGCGACGTGACGGTGTTCTTCTCCGACATCGAGGGATTTTCGCTGATCGCGGAAAAAATGTCACCCGACGGCCTGATGTCGCTGATGAACGAGTATCTTTCTGAGATGACCGACGTCATCGAAGGTCATGGCGGATATGTCGACAAATATATCGGCGACTCCATCGTGGCGGTGTTCGGGGCGCCGGCCGACGACCCCGACCATGCCGCCAACGCAGCGCGCGCGGCGCTGGATTGCTGCGCCCGGCTCACCGAGCTCAATGACTCCTCGGACACCTTCCGCGAGTGCAAGCTGGCGCAACGGATCGGGATCAATTCCGGAGAGGCACTGGTCGGCAATTTCGGATCGCAGCGGCGCTTCAACTATTCGGTCATGAGCGACGCGGTGAATCTCGCCTCGCGGCTGGAAGGCGCAAATAAATTCTATGGGACGACCATTATCGCCTCGGAGGCGACAGTCGCGCTTGCGGGTGAAGCCTTCGTCTGGCGCGAACTTGACGCGGTCCGTGTCAAGGGGCGAAGCCAGGCGCTGACAATCTACCAATTGATGGCGCTGTCGACCGAGCCTGCCGCTTCACGGCAGGCATTGATCGCCGATTACGCCGACGGACTTGCCCATTGGCGCGCTCGCGAGTTTGCGCTTGCCGCGAAATGTTTCGGCCGTTCCGCCGACATCGACCGGCCGGCATCGCTGTTCCAAGCGCGTGCGCTCGAACTGGCCCAGGATCCGCCCGGCGAGGATTGGGATCCGATCCGGACGCTGCAGGAGAAATAGCCCTCCGGACCGCCGTCCCCTACCCCTGATTTCGGTTAACTAGCTTCCCCTCACAGGCGCTGACCCGGTTTTGTTTCATGCGCGCATGCTGTATCGAAGCTGGAACCTGACTACCCCGAAGCCTGAGCCCTTTAGATATGACCAGTTCCAAGCGATATGACCGGATTGCGTTCGTTGCGAGCGCCGGCGACGAGGCACAGGCTGCGCTGGCGCAGCTGACAAAGGTCTACGGCAATCACGATGCCGAAAACGCCGACGTCGTGGTGGCGCTGGGCGGCGACGGGTTGATGCTGCAGACGCTGCACGCGCATATGCGCTCGGGCAAGCCGATCTACGGCATGCATCGCGGCACTGTCGGCTTCCTGATGAATGAATTCTCTTCCCACGATCTGCATGCGAGGCTGGCGGCGGCGCGGGAAACCCTGATCAATCCGCTTTTGATGCGCGCCACCGACATCCATGGCGAGGTGCATCTGCATCACGCCATCAACGAGGTCTATCTGTTTCGCCAGACCTATCAGGCCGCGCGCCTGCGCATCCTGATCGACGAACACGAGCGGATGGCCGAACTGATCGCCGACGGCATCCTGGTGGCGACGCCCGCCGGCTCCACCGCCTATAATCTTTCGGCACAGGGACCGATCCTGCCGATCAACGCGGCGCTGCTGGCGCTGACCCCGATCAGCGCATTCCGGCCGCGGCGCTGGCGCGGCGCCCTGCTCCCGATCTCGGCCTTTGTGGTGATCGAGGTGCTCGAGGGCGACAAGCGCCCGGTCGCAGCGGTTGCCGACCACGACGAAGTCCGCGATGTCCGCCGCGTCGAAGTGCTGTCCGACAAGACGATTTCGATGCGGATGCTGTTCGACCCCGGCCACAGCCTCGAAGAGCGCATTCTGCGCGAGCAGTTCGGAGGCTGATTTCGGCTTGCGCGCCCCTCGCCAGGCCGGTTTCGCAACCATTCGTTAACCGGCGGCGCGATATGGTTAACGCCGGGTATACCGTTTTTGGCCGGTATGCGCTTGGGGCCGGACCATGTATCGCATCGACTTCAACAAGCTGCGATTTCTGATTTGCGACGACAATCCGCATATGCGCCGCATCCTGCGGACGCTGTTGCATTCGTTCGGCGCACGCGAGGCCTATGAGGCCGAAGACGGCGCGACCGCGCTCGAAATGTACAGCCATTACGTTCCCGATATCGTCATCACCGACTGGTCGATGCCGATCTTCGACGGTCTCGAACTGGCGCAGATGATCCGGCAGCCGGAATCGAAGGGCAACCCCTACGCGCCGATCATCATGCTGACCGGACATTCGGAGAAGCGCCGCGTGACGGTGGCGCGCGATGCGGGCGTGACGGAATTCCTGGCCAAGCCGATCTCGGCCAAGGGGCTCTATCAACGCATCCTCAACGTCGTCGCCAATCCGCGCCCATTCATCAAGACCAAGACCTATTTCGGCCCGGACCGCCGCCGCAACAACAACAACGCCTATATCGGCCCCGAGCGTCGCGTCGGCGGAGAGATGGAAGTCATGCAGCAGCCGTCGCTGCTCGATAAGGCGCGGTCGGGCGTCTGAGCATGATCCGGAAAAGTGGGCACCGGTTTTTCCTCGCGACAAACGCGAAGCGTTTGCGCGGAGAGCATGCTCAAATAAAAAGAGTTTGAAGGATAGTCATGGCAAAAGAAAAATCCGGCCCGTTGCAGGTCAAATCCTTTGCCGATCATCACGTAATCACGCAGCCCAATCCCCTGCGCAACGTCCTGCTTCGCGTTCCCGAAAGCGATCTGGACGATCCGGTCGGGCGCGCGGAAAAAGCGCTTGCGGGGCTATCGGTCGAATTCAAGAACTGGATGACGATCGAAGCCGATCGGCTTTCGGCCGCCCATGCCATCGTGCTCCGCGACGGCTTCAATACCGAGAATCGCATAGAGCTGTTTCGCGCCGCCCACGACATCAAGGGCGATGCTGCCACATTCGGATTTCCCTCGGCCGGCGCCGCCGCCGAGAGCCTTTGCCGCATCATCGAACATGCCCCCGATCTCGACAAGGTACCGTCGGATCTGATCGTCCATCACATCAACGCTATCCAGGCGATCGTGCGCGAGCGCACCAAGCTCGACACCGTCAGCGTGGCGAGTGCGTTGAGCCGTCAGCTGCGCGGCGTCGCGGACGAATTCCTCATGCACGTCAATCGCGACCGCCCCGAGCACCTCGAAGCCATTTTGGCACCGAGCATTATTCCGGCGGAATAGGACGATGTGTAGGATGGGCAAAGGCGCTCTTGCGCCCTGCCCACCAATCCCAATTACGATCATGCGTTGAAGATGGTGGGCACGCTGTCGCTTTGCCCACCCTAGGATTTCTTCTGAATTACGCTGCGATCAAATCGTGGCCGAGCGGAGCTACGGCATCTTCCGCCATCAGCTCGTCGCAGAACAGGCGGGCTTCCTCGCGGGCCGACTCGGTTGCAAAGCGGCGCAACAGGATCAGCAACGGCTCGGCGGCCTTGCGGTCGGTCTCGCAATGGGTCAGCACGCGCTCGACCATGCGGCGGCGCAATCTTGCCGCGCCACCGACGGTGTCGACGTAGCCCATTTCATGGCTGACCTCGAGCGCCATCTTGAAGGCGGCGAAGGTCGACTCCGGAAGGCCTGCACGGATCAACAGGGCCTGCACGCTCGCGCCAGCGCGGTCGTGCAGTAGCGCAGAGACGCGGGCCTGCGGCAGGCCTGACAATTCAGCCAGCGCGGATTCGAGCAGTTCGAGATTGCCCGACAACAGCGCGCGCAGGATCAGGCCGGCGGTGAGTTGCCCGGTGACGCGCAGATGCCGCACCAGGCCGTGCATATCGTCGCCGCGCGAACGCGCCGCAATGTTCACGGTCGAGCGCTCGCGCGCTTCGTTGGCGATCCGTCCTGCCCGGTCGGCGCTCAGCCAGTTCCGGGCGACGACGAATTGCGCCAGCGTGTCGGAAAGTTTGGCGACTAGCGCCACGCGCGTCGCGGCAGGCAAGCCTTCCAGCACCAGCATCGATTCCCGGATCGCGGCGAGATGGCCGTGACGCTCGACTATGCGATCCCAAGAAAACGACGCGAGTTCGGCGTAGGCATTTTCGATCAGCTCGAGCGCTGCGGCCGCCGAACCGACTTCGGCAATGGCGGCGCAGACGGACGGCGGCAGATTGATGCGGCGGGCGATCGCGCATTGCATCTGGTCGTTGCCGGTCGCGACGATGTCGACGAGATCGGCATCGATCAGAAGCGGTGAATATTCGAGGACCGGCAGCGCGACATTGGGTTGGTCGAGCGAGAGTGCCTGCACGATGGCGGCGGGCGCTTCCGCGCTGCGCGCGAACACCTCGGCCATGGCCTGACGCACCAGCGGCGACGGATCGTCGAGGAGCATCAACAGCGCGCCTTCAGCGGCGGCGCGGTCGTCCTCGGAAAGATCTGAAACGAGCCAGGCCCGCGCCAGAGAACGCGTTGCCTCTGCCCGCTCGCCCGCCGGAGCGGTCCTTATCCAACTGATGAACTGCCGAACGATCATGGTCCTGCCGGCTTACGCAACGTGAGACGACACCGAGATGGGACGCCACTACAAGAGAAAATAAACCATGACGCTTAACAAAGGGTTCACCATAAACGGCTGGTTCTATTGACGTTTTGTTAAGGGTGTGGAGACGGCCATGCCGCCTGCGCATGCCGACGGGAATGCCGCAGCCTCAGCTGCTGAACGCACCGCTGCGATCGCTGAAGAGATCGAGCCGGCCCGGCGCGCGGACTTCGGGGGTTTGCCCCGATAAGGACGGCGTCGTGGTTGCTGACGCAACCGATGTCAATGACGAACCATTGCCCCACAATTCCTGCACCGCCGGCGAAATCGGCTGCGTGCGTTCGCCGGCCTGGAACAGCGAACGGAAGATCGGATCGGGTTGCGCTGATGCGGTCTGCGATGTCGCGGCAACCGGCGTTACCGCGCGCGCATTCGGGAAGCTCGAGAGATACGCCGCGTTATCGATCGCGGTCGTCGCCGGCGCTGCGCTCGCAACCGTGACGCGCCGCGGAAGGTCACCGCCGACAGCAGCCATCGCCGTGCGTGTCGCCTGCGAATTGGCGGCGCCGGCGTACCGCGCGTTCAGCTCCGAGTAGACTTGGGAGACGCTGCGCGCCTGACCCGAGCGATCATAGAAGATCGAACGATTCGCAGCCGCCGCGTTTGGAAACATCCGCGTGGCGGATGCGTTTGGATTGTCTTCCGCGTTCTGGATCAGCTTGCCGGCGCCGCCGACACCCATGAAATGCGCCATATACAATTCGGCGTCGCTCGGGCGGCGGCCGATCTTGCCGGTGAGCTTGAAACTATTGGATTGTGTCAGTACCGCCGCCATCGAAGAGGCCGCGTCGGGATCGTCACGCAGCTTCGAGATCGCCGCGCGCGCATTGGGATCGCTGACCGAATAGCTGCCGTCGGAATTCTTCGAGATGGCGTCGGCATATTTGCCGTAGCCGAGCTGGGCGCCCGCTTCCTTGACCGTGCCGAGCCAGGTCTGGTCGATGAATTGAAACAGCCCGCGCGCCGAGGAGGTCGAGGCCGAAGCCTTCGGATTGAAATTGGATTCCATCTTGGCGGTGGTGAGCAGGTATTCGAAGCTGGTGCCGGTGGTCGAGGCAGCCTGCTTGATCGAGCCCGCGATCTTCACGCGCGTAGGATCGACACCTGCCGCAGCCGTGGCGTTTATTGTGTCGACCGACATGTGTTGGTGCCCCGCTCCCCGCGAAACGACCCCTCGGGCCTGTTCGAGCTCCCGATCGCCCAAGGCCGCTGTGACACTGCGACATTTATGGTTAATGGCGGGTTAAGGAAGAAAGGCGAGCCCGCGCCCCTCAAGGCTGGGCCTCGTAATAGCGGGCGACCTGGTCGATCTCCTGCGCCGTCATCTGGCGGGCAATGTTACGCATCTGCTGACTGATGTCGTTGCGGCGGGTCCCGGTCGCGAATGCGTGGAGTTGAGCCTTTATATAGACGGCGGACTGGCCGCCGAGCCACGGACTGCCGGCCTTGTTGTCGACGTCGCCATGGCAGGCGCCGCAGGGCGCGATGTTGCGCATCGGCGCCCCCGTGGTGACGATCTGCGGCGCTGCGAGCTTCGGGTCCAGATTGTTCGAGGGCACCCGCGGCAGATAGGAATAATAGGCCGCGATATCGAGCATATCCTGGTTGCTCAGATTGGCCGCAAACGGACTCATGACCACATTGACCCGCGCGCCGGTCTTGAAATCGTTCAGCTCCTTGTAGGTCACGGCGGCGAATTGCCCGGCCAGATTCGGCGAGTTGGCGTCGCTGACGCCCTGCGGCCCGTGGCAAATCGCACAGCGCTGCGCCAACGTCGCGCCGCGGCCGATCGAGACCTGATTGGGTTTCGTCAGCATCTCCGACGTCATCACCACATTCGATGTTTTGAAATCCGGCTGAATGGCATTGCCCTGCGACGACACTCGCGGCACGCCCGCGGCGCTGCAGATCGCATCCCAGATGCCGCTGAGTTTCAGATCGGGCTGCGCAAGCGGCAGCCAGACCAGTCCGGCGAACGCCGCAAGCACCGCAATCCCTGCCGTGATGCCGACGCTGGCGCTCACCCAGGGATTGCGGAACGAGAATGGTGACTGGTCGCTCATCGGCTGGCTCCGATATAGACCGCAGGCACGTTGGTTTCCTTCAGCACCATCAATTGCGCGATTGGATAACCGTAATTGACCACGGTGAGGCCGACCATCAGTGCGAGCCACAGCCCAAAGCTGTTGAGCGCAACGGGAATCCGCGCCGGCATGTGCAAGGGCACAGCAAACTTGTAGGCCCCCGATTCGCTGCTAGCCGCCATCTGGCCACGGATCAGCACGGTGAGAAACAGCATTCCCGAGATCAGCAGGATCAAGCCGCCAAAGGCGGACATCGACACTGAAAACGCCTGCGGCGAGATCGCCGGGTTGGCGTAATCGTAAAACGCCATACGGCGCGGCATACCCAGAACGCCGACATAATGCCACGGGAATGTCGTGACGATCATGCCGACGAACCACAGCCAAAGCTGCGTCCGCATCATGCCAAAGCTTTCCAGCGCTCGGCCGGTCAGGTGCGGCCACAAATCATAGGCGATCGCGAAATACATGATCACGATAGCGCCGCCGAAAATCAGGTGGAAATGCCCGGTGATCCATTGCGTGTTGTGGATGCTGGCGTCGAGCTGGTAGCTCATGTTGATCAACCCGCCGGCGCCGCCGAAGCCCAGCATGACCAGCGACAATGCGGTCGCCAGCATGATCGGATTTTGCCAGGGCAGCGCCCTCACCCATCCGAACGCGCCGCTGCCGCCGCGCAGGCGGCTTGCGATTTCGGCCGACGCGCAGATCGTGAACACGGTCAGCAGCGTCGGCAGCGCGACAAGGCCGGTGAACACCGAATGCATGAATTTGAATCCGGGGCCGACCTGCGGGTCGGTAAATAGATGATGCACGCCGATCGGCATCGCGACCACGACGAAAAGGATGAAGGAAATCCGCGCCATGGCGTCGCTATAGAGCCGACCACCGATCGCGCGCGGGAAGATCGTGTAATAGGCGATGTAGGTCGGGATCAGCCAGAAATAGACGATGGCATGCAGCGTCCAGGAGAAGAACACGCGCGCCAGCCCCGCGTCGATGGTGGCGGTCAGGCCGAGCGCCACCGGCAATATCTGGAAAATGATCTCCAGCGCGGCGCCGACCGCGGTCCAGCCCCAGAGATAGGATCCCGCAACGTTGGCGAACATCGCGAGCGGCACCGGCTTGTCCGGGTTCTCCCGCTTCCAGATCGCCAGATTGATCGACATCAGCGCGACCCAGATCCATGAGCCGACCACCACCATGACGACGCCGATGTAATAGAAGGGATTACCCACCATCGGCGGATAGAAAGTGTAAAGCACCGATGCCAACCCCAGCGAGACCGGGATCATCGCCACGATCGCGCCGACGGCGACGAGGAAAAAGCCGGCCCAAGCCCAACGGCGGCCGATCAGCGGCTTCTCCAGCGACGCTTCCGTGATCGCGTAGCCAAAGCCCATCCCGATCAGGGTTGGGAACACGTAGCCCATCGCCGAGCCGTGCGCGGTGACCGAGCGATAATAGAATTCCGGATTGAAGTGCCAGGCGTTCAGCGGGCTGCGCAGGAACATCTGCCAGGCGCCCAGCAGCAGTGCGAGGCCGAAGACGGCGAAGGCCAGCCAGAAATGCGCAAGGATGAGCCGCTTGTTAATCAACACAGGTCAGCCTCCGCTTTGCCGCCGCCATGTTGAGGAACGCGGTCTTGTCCACCACCTTGACCTTGCCCCACATGCCCTGATGCCCGATCCCGCAGAACTCCTGACACGGCATCACGTGGTCGCCCGGCGCCTTGAAGCGGATCGGCAGCACCGAGACATAACCCGGCACCAGCATGATATTGATGTTGGTGCCCTCGATCAGCAGGCCATGAACCACGTCGGCGCTGGTGGCGCGGAAAGTGATCGGGGTGTCCGACGGCACCACGACGCATTGCGGCGTGAACGAATATTGCTGCCCGATCGCGCGCACGGTGATCGAACCGTTCGCTTCGACCGCGCTGCCCAGATTGCTCTCGATGAATTCGCCGGCGAGATGAAGCGTCTTGGGGTCGGCAGTCTCGACATGGCCCTGCGGCATCGTCGCCTGATGGATGCCGATGAAGGTAGCCATGCCGACCAGGAGGCCTACGATCACGATCGACAGCGTCGCCCAGCGCCGCTCGATGCGGGCAGCTACCGCTTCGCCGATGCCGTGATCCGTCTCCGCCGTCATGCTCACACGCTCCGCGGCAGGAACACGAACAAATAAAACGCAAACCACAACGCGATCACCACGGCGGTCGCGATGCCGGCGACCGCGACGGCACCGCCTGGGCCGGATCGCACGATGGCGTCGACGCGTTCGTCCTCGGAGCCTAACGTGGACGCCTGCGGCGGGGTAGAATTGATCATGATGCGCCTCAGTTCAGCGTTGCCGCGCGAAGTTCATTGGCCTGGCGCGCCGAAACGGGCTCGCCGCGATTGCCCCAGGACGTCCGGATAAAGGTGACGACGGCCGCGACTTCGTCGTCGGATAATCGATGCGCAAAGGGCGGCATGCCATAGGGCATCGGGTTTCCAGCCGTCCCCGGCGGGTAGCCGCCATTGAGCACCATCCGGATCGCGTTGACCGCCGACACCATCTGGATCGACTGGTTGTCGGCGAGCGGCGGATAATGCGGCGGCATGCCGAGGCCGACCGTGCCATGGCAATGGGCGCATTCGCGATCGTAGATCGGCTTGCCGAGGCTGACCAGCAGACTGCTCTCGGCCGACGGCAAGGGCTTTGCCGGCTTTTCCGGCGATGTCCCCTGCGCGAGACCCTTCAGATAGACCGCCATCGCGCGGGTATCGTCGTCGTCGAGATATTGCAGGCTGTTGTAGACGACTTCGGCCATCGGCCCGTATACCGCGCCGCGCGCCGAGACGCCCTTGCGCAGGTAATCTGTGATCTCTTCGATGCTCCAGTCGCCGAGGCCTGCCTCCTTGTTCGAGGTGAGCGACGGCGCGTACCAGTTCTGCATCGGAATCAATCCGCCCTCGAACGCCTGCGATTCCGAACTACCGCCCAGCGCGTTGATCGCGGTGTGGCACATGCCGCAATGGCCGAGGCCTTCGACGAGGTAAGCGCCGCGGTTCCAGTCCGCCGACTTGGTCGGATCGGGTTTGAACTCACCGGCCTTGAAGAACAACGTGCGCCAGCCGATGATCAGCGAGCGGTTATTGAAGGGAAATCTCAGATCGTGCTCGCGGTTCAACTGCTTCACCGGCGGGATCGAACGCAAATAAGCGTAGATGGCATCGCTGTCTTCGCGCGTGACCTTGGTGTAGGAGGCAAACGGCATCGCCGGATAGACTAGCCCGCCATCGGGGAAACGGCCGTTATGCATCATTTGGTAGAACTGGTCGGACGTCCAGGTACCGATGCCGGTTGCCGGATCCGGCGTGATATTCGACGTGTAGATCGTGCCGAACGGCGTCTTCATCGGCAGGCCGCCGGCAAACGTCTTACCTTCCCGCGCGGTGTGGCAGGCGATGCAGTCGCCGGCGCGGGCGAGATATTCGCCCTTTTTCAATAACGCCGCATCCTGCTGCGCCATCGCGTTCGTCGCACCGATCGACAGACAGACTGCGATCAGGATCGGGAGCAGCGCATTCAAGGTTCTCGGCATGTGCACGATCTCCTCTCAGTTCGGCTGGCTGCCGCAAGCCAGCGGCATCGGCAGGCTGCCTTGCTTGGCGAACGACGGGTCAGTCGGCGCGGGGCGCGATGACAGATAGGCGGCCACCGCCTTGACATCGTCTTCCGTCAACAGGCCGGCGACGATCTGCATGCAATCGGGCGTGAATGCCGTTCGCGTGCCGTAGCGCCAGCCACCAAGCTGAGCGCTGATATAGCTGGCGCGCAGGCCGAGCAGACCCGGTATCCCGGGCTCCATGCCGCCAAGGCTCGGGCCGTGGCAGCCGGAACACGGCGGGACGCCGCTTTTCGCATCGCCCTCCTTCACCAGCGATTCGCCGCGCGCCAGGATTTCAGTGCTCACGGTCGGAGGAGCCGGTGGCGGAAATGGCGGGCGCAGCGAGGCAAAATGCTCGGCGATCTGTTTCAGATAAGCGTCAGGCAGAAACTCCAGCAGATAGTTCATCGGCGGGTATTTTCGCCGCCCGTCCCGGAACGCCACCAGTTGGTTGTAGAGATAGCCTGCGGGCTTGCCGGCCAGCCGCGGGAAATAGACGTCGCTGGTGCCCTCGCCTTCGGCGCCGTGACATGAGGCACAGGCGAGGACGCGGGCGGCCATGGTGTCGGGCGCGCGCTCAGCGGGCTGCGATTGCGCAGGCGCGAACGGAAGCGCAATCAGAGCGAGAAAGGCGAAGATTGCCGGAAAGCGCTGCGCCACCGTAACTGCCCCATCTCGACGATGAGATGGAATTTTTGCACATCGCGCCGACCGAGGCAACAAAGCTTCGGCACCGAAGCTGCGTCATTTCACGCCGGTATCAATTAAACTTATTTGCGATAGATTTTCGCCGGATCGAACAGCCTGTCGGCATCGACGAACGACAAACGCGTGTCGCCATCGGCGCCGGCTACCGCACGGTAGAAGCAGGAGTGCCGGCCGGTGTGGCAGGCAGCCCCATGCTGTTCGACGCGAATCCAGATTGCGTCCTGATCGCAGTCCATCCGCAGCTCGACCACGCGCTGGGTGTGTCCGGAGGTTTCGCCTTTGCGCCACAATGCGTTGCGGGAACGGCTGAAGTACCAGGCCTCACCGGTCGCAATGGTCTTGCGCAGCGCTTCGTCGTTCATATGCGCGACCATCAGCACCTCGCCGGTCGCAGCGTCAGTGGCGACACAGGTCACCAGGCCCGACGCATCGAATTTGGGCTGGAATGCCAGCCCTTCCTCGCGCTCATTGATATCTGCAGACGTGGACACAGGGTATCCCCTCGCGAAATTCTAGCGAGGTTACCGGTTCGGTCCTCGCACCATGGACAGGAAGCGCGCCTGCTCCGCCGGATTATCGCGGAACATGCCGGTAAAGCGGCTGGTGAACGTCATCGCACCGTGCTTGGCGACGCCACGCACCGACATGCAGGTATGCTCCGCCTCGATCACGACCGCAACGCCGCGCGGTTTGAGGATTTCATCGATCGCAGCCGCGATCTGCGCGGTGAGATGTTCCTGCGTCTGCAGGCGGCGTGCAAAAATGTCGGTCAGGCGGGCGAGCTTGGACAATCCCACCACCCGTTCGACCGGCGTGTAGGCGATATGCGCCTTGCCATAGAACGGCATCATGTGATGCTCGCATTGCGAGGTGAATTCGATGTCGCGGATCAGGACGAAATCGTCATAGCCCGCAGTCTCGCCGAAGGTACGGTTGAGCACCTCGGCCGGGCACTGGTGATAACCCTGATAGAGTTCGTCGTAGGCTTCCACCACCCGGCGCGGCGTATCCAAAAGACCCTCGCGGTCCGGGTTCTCGCCGATATAGCTCAGCAGCGTCAGCACCGCCTGCTCGGCCTCGGCACGCGACGGGCGCAACTGGTCGGCGCGGACGGCAGCGGCCAGGAATTCGGAAGGATCGAGTTCGGCGGGCCGGGTTTCCGGCGTCACGTCAGGCGCTTTGGGTTCAGTAGACTTGCTTGGGCGGAGGGATTTGATCAATGCGTCCATGTCTTCTCCGTTCGACCGGTCAATGGGACCGGAGTGTCACCGGGCAGACGGGGCGGTTTTGCCGCCGGGCGCCTGAGTCCCCTCATTTTAACACCGCCACCGTGGAATTGGTTGCCAATTAGGCCGCTGTGACGACATGGCCGGACTGTATTTCCGCCCTTGCGGTTCATATATAGGACGGTGAAACCTTGCCGCCAAGGGCACTTAGAGGGTGCTTCCGCCCTGCCCCGGGACCTCTGCTCACATGCTGAACGACATCTATAACAAGCGCATCATCGAACTGGCCGGCAATATCCCCCGATTGGGACGGCTTCCCGACCCCGACGCCAGCGCCACCGCCCACTCCAAACTGTGCGGCTCGACCGTGAAAATCGACCTCAAAATGGATGGGCCTGTGGTCACCGACTTCGCCCATGACGTGAAAGCCTGTGCGCTCGGCCAGGCCTCCTCCTCGATCATGGCGAGCCATGTTGTCGGTTCGACCGCGGACGAATTACGCGAATTGCGCGAGACCGTCCGCAAGATGCTGAAGGAAAACGGCGCGCCTCCGGAAGGCAAATGGGCCGACATCGCGCTGCTCGAACCCGTGCGCGACTACAAGGCGCGGCACGCCTCGACCATGCTGACCTTCGACGCCGTGGTCGACGCCATCGGCCAGATCGAAGCCAAGGCCAATCAGCCCGCCGCCGCGCAGGGGTGAGATGCTCCGATGTGCAACTGCACATCGTAGTTCGAAGCTGCGCATCGCCCCGGAATGACAGCTCCAGTTGAAACTTACTTCTGCGGCTGAGCCGGCACTGTTGCAGCACCGCCGGTCGGGACCGTTGCTTCGGCGGTCTTGGTCGCCTTCGCCGCGTGCGGTTGGGCGTCGCCTTCAACCACGCTGCTGACGAAGCGATCCTGCGTCGGCTTGCCCTTCAGTTCGGCGACCGGCGTCGACGAATTGTCCCGCGGCAGCACGTCGGCGACGGCGCCGGTCGTTACGAGATTGGTCAACAGCAATTCTTCGCGCGACAATTCGTGCAGATCTTCCCACGGCGGAACGCTCAGTGCCAGCGACAGCAGATCGCCGGCGCCACCCATGTCGAAGGTGTATTTGGCGAGGCGGCCAATGTCGCGCTCGACAATCATCAGGTCCTGCGCGGTGTAGCTTGCAGCCTTGGCGTCGTCGGCGCGGTCGCCCATCCAGATCTGATGCACCCGGACACGCGCGGCCTCAGGCACGTAGCGCGTCTTGCCGGACAACAACAGGAACACGCACATCGACTCGCAATAGGCTTCAGGTGTTACGCTGGCGCGTTCGCCGTGCGGAGTTTCGGTCCGCACCGTAACGCCGACCGTCGTCAGCGCACCAAGGCCGCGGAAGCGCCGACCGAGCGCAATGGAATCATTGACCGAGCCACCGCTGGAATCCAGCACGATGGTCGCGCCGCCGAGCTGACGTCCGCGCGCGAACTCGTCGAACTCTCTGGGACTGTCCGAGGTGACGACACCCACGGCCGCAACCCACCCCTTGCAGTCCGGCTGGCACGCGACCCAGCTAAAGTGCATCGGCAATTTGCGTTCTTCGAGGGTGACGCCAGCCTGCGCTGAATTGCCCAGCGTCGTAATCGCGCCAGGCAATGCGATACAGAGGGCGGTGGCGCCGAGGAGTGCCCAACCGCATGATTTCAGCGAGCTCATCAACCTCAATTTGGTTCCTTCCCCCAGGCCCCTAGAAGAGCAGTGGCAATGGCCCCGATTCAAACGCCACATGATTCTGTCATCCAAGCGTTATCAAAAAGGTAACCTTGCTTACCTGGATCGTCCATAAGACCTTTGCTGCAGCGCCACCGGGACGATGCGATAGTTGCGAAGTGTGGCGTAAATATCTGCAGGGACTGAGTTCCTTGTTTGGGAACTCCCGCAAAAACACGTACATAGTCACCGAATGTCGCCCGCAGATCATTCATCGTCACATCAAATGCGATGCACGGATTGTGCCAACAAGGTCCATCGCCTGCCGCGCAATGCAGGCCGTGCGCTGATCTGGATCTACCGTCACACTCTGTCGCCTCTGGTCGGTTTCAATTGCCGGCATCTGCCGACCTGCTCGGTCTACGGCGATGAGGCGATCGGACGTTTCGGACTCTGGGGCGGCGGATGGATGACGCTGGCACGGATATTACGTTGCCAACCGTGGGGCACATCCGGCATCGACAACGTACCGCTGGCCAAGCCACCGGGCGCGCGATGGTATGTGCCGTGGCGCTATGGCCGCTGGCGCGGCGTTAACGGCGCCTGAGCATTCTGCATTGCTGCTGCGCCGGGAACCCGGGGTTCCCCACTCGCGTTGATTTGATGCTTCCGCAAGGAGGACGCCAACAATGCGCTGGAAAAACAGCCACCACGGTCACGATCCTCGTCAGATCGACCTGCTCGCCATACTGGCGTTGCTCATCATCATTGTCTCAGCCTGGCACTATTTCAGCCGCCCGGAGCCCGCAAACAGCACGGCCTTCATCGTGCCCAGTCAAAGCGTGAGGTGGTGAAACGCTTCGAATGCGGCTAGCGCCCGAACCAGAAGAAGCCGCCTCTGGTCTGCCCGATCGGCGCCGGTGGGCGAGGTTTCTTGGGACGCGGTGGCGGTGGCGGCAGTTCTTCTGTCGACGATGTCGCCTCCGAACTCGCCGAGCCGTCGTCGGGCAGCCGCACCGAGAGCAGCACATTCGTTTCATAGGTGCGCCAGCGATAGCCGATGCCGAAATCGATCGGCTGCGCCCGCCTGAACAACTCGGCATAGGACTGCTGATAGGTTCCGGGAAATTTGTCGATCGGTCCGGCATAACGTCCGAACGGAAAGAACCGCCATTTCCGCGGACTGTAATAGGCAAGCGGAATTCCGGAATCGTCCTGGATGATCGTGGCGCTGTTGTTGAGGATGTAGTTGCGTACCGTGGTGAAGTTGCCGGAGTGCATCAGATAGGACGCGCTCTTGATCAGACTGTTGCCAGGCGCAAGCGTCGAGCAGAACTTCAGGAACCCACTCGCCTTCACACCGGAATTGGAGAGATCGGTCGAGAAATAATACAACGTTCTTTCCGTACCGTCGGTATCGCCGAAGATGATGCGCACGCCGCGTACCGCATTCGGTCCGGGGTTTTCGTTGGCGAAATACGCCGCACCCTTGTCGTCGAGCGAAACCGGATTGACGCTGCGGATGGTTTTGCCCGAGCGCGCCAGAAACACATAGAGGATCGGCAAGGTGCCGCTGATCTGTCCCTCGTGCAGATCGGTTTTCATCTGCTTGGTGATGAAGAAGCTGAAACTGAGAATCGAACTTAGCGAGCGTTCGACGTCATAGAGTGCAAGCCCGACGCCTCCGCGCGGCACTCTCGTCAGATCAGGCACCGAACCCGGCGGCTCGAGCGCACTGAGCACATAAGTCGTGGCCTTCGAGTAGAAGGCATTCGCGTAGAGAAAGTCCGGACCGCTGAACATGTAAAACATGGTCGGCCGCGGCGCCGCCAGATTGGTTTCCGACCAGGCGCGGATCCTCGAAATCTGACGCGCATCGAGCTGCGCGAAGGCCTGATCGAAGAATTTGGCGTGCCGCTGCCAAGCGGGATCTCTGGTCAATGGCGTCAGCGGCGAGTCCGCCGAGGGCATCATGCCGGCCAGAAATTTTGCGGTATCGTCGGCCGTCGCCGTGTCGGCGGCGCGCCCGGGAGCCGCGGCCATCAGCAACATGGCGAAAGCAATCGCCGCAATTCGAGGGAACCAATGCAGTTTCATTCGCGGCCCGGCATTGCCGTCGCGGGGCGATCTGCCCGCTTGCGGAAAACGGCGTAAATCAAAAGACCTGAGATCATGATCAAGATGCTAAGCGCCGACTGCAGCGGCCGCTCAGTCAAAAGATAGTACATCATGAAGCCGGTCACGAGCAGGAAAACCAAGGGGGTCGCCGGGTATCCCCAGGCGCGATAGGGCCGATCGAGATCAGGCCGGGTGATGCGCAGCTTGATCACGCCGAGCACGGTGAAGAACGAACAGAACAGCAGCGCGAACTGGATGAAATCGAGCACCGCCTCGAAGCTGCGGGTGAACAGCATCAGGCTCGCCACCGTCAGCTGAAAGAGAATTGCATAAGGCGGCGCACCACCGGTCGATCTCCGTGCGAATGGGCGCAGCACCGGAATATCCTCGCCCATCGTCATCATGACTCGCGGTCCGATCCACATCATCGCGCTGATGGAAGAAATCAGTCCGAAACAGATCATTGCGCCGACGATACGGCCGCCGAATTCGCCGAAGATGTAGCTGCCGGATATGCGGGCGACGTCGAGTTGGCCTGCGAGCTTCTCGATCGGCGCGGTATGCAGGAACACCGCGTTCAGCGCGACATAGAGCACAAGGACGACCAGCGTCCCCGCCAGCATCGCGCGCGGCACGTTGCGTTCCGGCAAATGCACCTCGCCGATGATGTAGGTCGCAGCGTTCCAGCCCGAGAACGAATACATCACGAACACAAGGCTGATCGCGAACGGCGCGCTGGCCACATAGGAGAAGTCGGCAGCCGACGGCGCAAACGTGATCGGCTGCGGCGTGCCGATCACAAATCCAGAAACCAGGAAGGCTGTGATCAGCACCACCTTCAGGATGGTCGCGATCAATTGAAAGCTGGAGGAGTGTTTGACGCCGGTGAGTTGCACCAGCGACACCAGCCAGACCACGCCGACGGCAAGCGCCAAAGGCGGCGCGTTCGGCAAGACCGATTTGCCGTACTCGCCGAATGCCATCGCGGCCAGCGCGACCGGTGCTGCGAAGCCCACAGTCGCCGACACCCAGCCCGCCACAAACCCGAAGGCCGGGTGGAACGCCCGGCCGAGAAAGTTGTACTCGCCGCTCGAGCGCGGAAACATCGCGCCGAGCTCGCCATAGGAAAACACCCCGCACAGCGCGACGATGCCGCCGACGGTCCAGAGCAGCAGGATCGAAAAGCCGGAGGGGATGTCCTTGACCTGAAAGCCAAGGCTCGTGAACACGCCGACGCCGATCATGTCGGCGACCACGATGGCTATTGCGACCAAGACCGAAACGGTCGAGCCGCCGCCGGGGAGCGGGCCGCGCCACGCTGCGCTGCCCGTTTCTGTTGCCGCCATGTCGGACCGTACCTTCAGCCGCCGCACGCCTGAACCGCTCCATGGTGCAGGCTGATTCCGCTCAATTCAAGGAGCGTTAACAACGGTTTAAATTGGGGCGCGGAACCGGTGTCAAAATACCACAAAACCTCTTCGACGTCTCCGGGCCACTACTGGAATGCGAACGCATCGTGACGCCTCCCACAATCGCGACACGATTTGATGGTCTCCTTCGGGGTTCCGGATGGGGAGATTTTCCGGAAGATTAACGTCGCCTAAACGCGTTCGCGCATACGCCGTTCAACGGTGGATTTTGGGGCAGTAGGTGGATGGTCGGAGTCAATCCGAAATTCCAGATACTTGATTGCGTGGGCCGGGCGATTTCCCTCGGCGCGTCGCGATATTTCCAACCCCTTCGATGGCGCTGGCTTGCCGTTGCGCCGCTGTTCGTGCCGCTGTCCTTTGTTCTGGTTCAATGCGGCAAGGCGCCGAGCCCCGGAATGCTGGCGGCGAACGCGCAAAACGCTGGCGACAATTTCGAGGATCGCTTCCCGAAGCCGGCTTTCAACGATCGTTTCCCGAGCGCCGGGGAAAGCCTTATTCAGCGTCAGGTCGCCCTCGCCCCGCCGCCGCGCACGGTACGGTCCGAACCGGTCAGGGTCGCGTCGCTGACGCCGACGCTGAATCTGCCGCGTCAGACCGAGCGCGAGGAACTGACCACGCTGGTCAGTATGAAATCTTCCGCCTTCCCCTATTTCGGCAACAATCCGCGTTCGGAGGCGCCGTTCCTGAACATCAGCAAGGGCGATCGCAAAGGCCATCGCAGCTATGGCGGCCGGGTCTACTGGCAGGATGAGACCTACAGCGACAATCGCGTGCTGCTGCACGTCCCCGAAACCTTCGATGCCCGCAAGCCCGGCGTGATCGTGGTGTTCTTCCACGGCAACGGCGCGACGCTGGAACGCGACGTCCGCGACCGTCAATTGGTGCCGCAGCAGATCTCCGACTCCGGCGTGAACGCCGTTCTGCTGGCGCCCCAGCTTGCCGTGAACGCCGCCGATTCCAGCGCCGGAAAATTCTGGCAACCCGGCGGCTTCAAACGCTTCATCGATGAATCCGCAGGCCATCTCGCCCGCCTCTACGGCGATCCGAATTCGGCCCAGACATTCGCCAACATGCCGATCGTGATCGTCGGCTATAGCGGCGGCTTCCTGCCGACGGCATGGAGCCTCGAGGTCGGCGGCACCCCCAACCGCGTCCGCGGCGTGTTCCTGCTTGATGCCGTCTATGGCGAGTTGGACAAGTTCGCGTCCTGGATCGCGAACAACCGGTCCGGTTTCTTCGTCAGTTCCTATACCCGCTACACCAAGCGGCGTGACAAGGAACTGATCGAGATGCTGCGCGACAAGGGCATCACCGTCACCGAAAACATGGACGGGCCGCTGCGGCCCGGCAGCGTCGTTTTCGTGCAGACGCCCAATGGCGTCACCCATCGCGACTATGTCACCCAGGCCTGGACGGAACTCCCAGTCAAGGAAGTGCTGGTCAAGATGGCGGCTTCGCCTTCGCTGACCCGAATAGCCGGCGCGCCGTCGTCCGCGAACCGATAGTCAGCCGCGTTGTAAAGGTGATGGCCCGCGATTTTGGCCACGCGGACTAACCCCGTTCATACCGGCTGTGCCGCGACCCGGCGCGGTTTAGTCAGGATCACCAGGGTCAGCGCCAGCGCAACAAACACTGCAGCGACATAACCCGCGGCGTGCAGGAGATCGCGCGCGTACAGAAAGCCGCCGATCGCGGAGCCGACGGCCTGCCCGACATAGAGCACCGAGGTATTGAGCGACACCGAGGCGGACGCGAGCGAAGGCGCGGCGACCGACCAGCCTCACCTGCTGCATCGAATTGGTGGACGCAAAGCCAAGCCCCCAGATCGCAACCGATGCTGCCATCAAGGCATAGATGCCGGCGCTGAATGCCCAGCCGGTTACGCCTGATAGCAACAACACCGTGAACAGCACCGAGGTTTTCCAGGCCCCCCAGGAATCGACAATGCGGGTTGCGATCGCGATGCCGATGAAACCGCATACGCCGTAGCACGCAAACACCAGTGAGATGGCGTCCGGGCCCGCGCCCGTCAGTTTCGCCAGCAGCGGCCCCATGAAGGTGAACACCACGAACTGCCCGGACATCTGCAACGTCGTGATCGCCAGCAACAAGAGGATCATGCGGTTGCGCCCGACATCGGTCCAGGTCTTGAGATCGACCGGCGCCCCTATCAAACCACCCGGCAGACGCCACAACAGCAACAGGAAACTCACGCAGCCCAACACGCCGATGCCGCCGTAAGCCGCGCGCCAGCCATAACGGCTGGCGACGAAGGTGATGAGCGGCAAACCGATCGCAGCCGCCAGCGACCAGCCGAGAAAGATGTAGGCGATGGTCGAACCGCGCTTTTGCAACGGCACGATCAGGGCGCCCGTTCCCGCCGCCTGCGGCGTATAGAGCGCGCCGATAGCCAGCATGATCACACGAATAACCAGCAGGCTGGTATAATCAGGTGCGAAGGCAGACGCGGCATTGGTCAGTGCGAGCACCGCCAGCGTTACCGTGAGCAAGGTGCGGCGCTCGATCCGGCTGGTCAGCCACGCCGTCAACGGCGAGCCGATACACAGCATGATCGCACCAAAGGTGATCAGAAGGCCCGCGGTGCGGATGCTGACGTCGAGGCCTGCGGATAATTCGCTCAACATGCCGGCCGGCGCCAATACCGAGCAGCCGGTGACGATGTTTCCGAGCATCAATGCGGTGGGAGCGAAGCGGCGAGCGTGGGGAATTTCCATGCAAGCGCATGTAGGCATTCTCCCGCCCAAAGGGAAGCCGGCAATTTCTTGACGCCGGTCTAATGGCCGCATGCAAACGATGCAAAAAAATCTGGCCACGACCCGTCAATTGGAGGCATATTAATTCTATTACTAGTTGCAAATGGAGGAGACTGTTATGCCCGCGAAACAGCAGAAGCTTCGCCGTTACATCATTATGAGCAACGAAGGATATTTGAACGCATCGCTGACCGCCGCCACATTCAAGCCGAACTCAGGCATGGTCAATGTCATGGCCCGGGCCGCAGCCGTTACGCCGGCTCCGCAAATGAAGGTACTCGACTCGCTCCATGAAAACGGTCCGAAGCTCGTCGAAATGCCGCCCGAGGGCGAACTCAGCCTGCGCCTCAGCGTGCCCGGACTGAAAATCGTGCCCGAAGTATTTTATCATCGGCAATGGGAGCGCTTCAAAATCCATCAGCGGCCTCCGAAACCTGCGACCAAGGCCAAAAAGACCGCGAAGAAGGCCGGCCGTCACGTGATGAAGGTCGCAAAGGCAGCCGTCGCGCCTGCGGGCTTCACCGTCACGGTGACCGACGCATCGGGCGGCGCTCCGGTACAGGGCGCGCAAGTCGTTGCGTTCACCGATTTCGATGCGCGCCAGGGTGCGAGCGCAACGACAGGCGCGAACGGGCGCGCAACCCTGAACGGCCTCTCGGCGAGCCGCAAGCTCGAACGCGTTTACCTCTATGCGCCTTCGGGCTACTGGGGATTTTTCGCGACCGACACCACCGGCACGAAGATATCGAAAATCAAGCTGACAAAAATCAACGTGCAGGATCCGACACTGCTGCTGACCCAGCTCTACGGCTCATTGCCCGCGAACGCCGGCGAAGGCGTGACCGTCGGCATTATCGATAGCGGGGTCGATGGTACGCATCCCGACTTGAAGAACGTATCGGGTGGTCTCAATTGCGTGAGTGACGAAGTCCGCAACAATCCCGCCGCGGCCAAGGAATGGCGGCCCGCGCTCAGCGAGGGCGAACACGGTACCCATGTTGCCGGCATCGTCGGCGGCAGAGGCACGGCGAGCGGTTTCCGCGGAGTTGCACCGGGCGTCACGCTACGAAGCTACCGGGTATTTCCGGATGCGGGAGGCGGCGCGAGCAATTTCGACATCGCCAAAGCGATCGATACCGCTGTGGCCGAGAAGTGCGACATCATCAATATGAGCCTGGGCGGAGGTCCCAAGGACGATCTTACCCACGCCGCGATTGACCGCGCCCTCGACGCCGGTGTCGTCGTCATCGTGGCGGCCGGAAACGACGACCGGAAACCGGTGGCGTTCCCGGCCGCATTTTCGGAATGCACCGCGGTTTCGGCCATGGGGCGGGTCGGGTCGTTCCCGAAAACTGCGATAGGTACAAGCGATGTAGCGGCCCCCAAGGGAAACCCCGACACCAAGGATTTCGTGGCTGATTTCAGCAACATCGGGCCCGAAATCGACGTCACCGGCGCCGGCGTCGAGATCGTATCGACGCTGCCCGGCACTGGCCATGGTTCCATGAGCGGAACGTCGATGGCCTCGCCTGCAGTCGCGGGATTTGCCGCCTATGTGCTCGCCAAAGATCCGGCGCTGAAACAAAATGCAGGGGCCGCCCGTTCCCGGGCGTTAAAGGACGCCCTATATGCAAGGTGTAAACCCGAGGGCTTCGGCCGCGACTTTGAAGGGTTCGGATTGCCGACCCCTCCCTGATGCGGAACGTGCGGGCCCAAACCGGATGGCTGCCCATGGCTGAACGAACCGTCGTCTACCGCGCCAATCCGAACTCGGAGTCCTCCGACAAGATCGCCTCCCGGCTTCGGGCAGGTGGCATCGAGATCGTGGACGAGCAGCAGAATATGCTGCTCGTCAACGGCGCGACGCAGGCCATCAGCAAGGCTCTCGGCGACGCTCCGGGATGGAGCGTAAGCGCGGAGACAAAGACGCCGCCGCCGAACACGCGCGAAAAGATATTGAAGCCGCTTTCCAAATAGGCGCACGTCTTGTAGGCGCAAGTCTGTAGGCGCAAGTCTCGTAGGCGCAAGTCTCGGCGTCGATCATCTCGCCGACATCAAGGAATGTGTGAGGCGCCCATTGTTAACGCCTGGTCCAAACTGCGGCCGGGCGAAGCTGCGATCCCTGACCTTATGCAACCGATTTTCTTGATATTGCCGGATTGCAAGGCTCGAATCCCCTGCTATACCGCTGCTTCCGCTTACCTGCGCTCGTTCGCAGGAGTGAGCATTAGGAGATGATAATGCCTGACCAAAATACGCCCGCCTCGGGATTCCAATATGGCCTTGCGAATTTGAAACCGGCCGAACCCGAGATGAAAATCACCCTCACCTTCCCCGACGGCGCAAAACGCGAATATCCCAAGGACATCACCGGGCTCGAACTCGCCAAGGGCATCTCGCCGTCGCTTGCCAAGCGCACGGTGGCGATGGCGCTGGACGGCGTGGTCGCCGATCTCAACGATCCGATTTCGCAGGATGCGAAGATCGAGCTGATCAACCGCGACGATCCCCGAGCGCTGGAGCTGATCAGACATGACGCCGCGCATGTGCTCGCCGAAGCCGTGCAGTCGCTGTGGCCGGGCACACAGGTCACGATCGGCCCGGTGATCGAGAACGGCTTTTATTACGACTTCTTTCGCAACGAGCCGTTCACGCCGGAAGATTTTGGCGCCATCGAAAAGAAGATGCGCGAGATCATCGCGCGCGACAAGCCGTTCACGAAAGAGGTCTGGTCGCGCGAGAAGACAAAGCAGGTGTTCCGCGACAAGGGCGAGGCCTTCAAGGTCGAACTGGTCGACGCCATTCCCGGCGACGAGCCGATCAAGATCTACTTCCAGGGTGACTGGTTCGATCTGTGCCGCGGCCCACATATGAGTTCGACCGGCAAGGTCGGCAATGCGTTCAAGCTGATGAAGGTCGCGGGCGCCTATTGGCGCGGCGATTCCAACAATCCGATGCTGACGCGCATCTACGGCACGGCGTTTGCGAAGCAGGAAGACCTCGACGCATACCTGAAGCAGATCGAGGAAGCCGAGAAGCGCGACCATCGCAAGCTCGGCCGCGAGCTCGATCTGTTTCACTTCCAGGAGGAAGGCCCCGGCGTGGTGTTCTGGCACCCGAAGGGCTGGACCATCTTCCAGGCGCTGATCGCCTATATGCGCCGGCGGCTGACCGGCGATTACAGCGAGGTCAACGCGCCGCAGATCCTCGACAAGGCGCTGTGGGAAACCTCAGGCCATTGGGACTGGTATCGCGAGAACATGTTCGCGGCGCAATCGGCCGGCGACGAGGCCGAGGACAAGCGCTGGTTTGTGCTCAAGCCGATGAACTGCCCCGGCCATGTGCAGATCTTCAAGCACGGATTGAAGAGCTACCGCGACCTCCCCTTGCGGCTCGCCGAATTCGGCGTGGTGCATCGCTACGAGCCTTCGGGCGCTATGCACGGGCTGATGCGCGTGCGCGGGTTTACGCAGGACGACGCGCATGTGTTCTGCACGGAAGCGCAGCTTGCCGACGAGTGTCTGAAGATCAACGATCTGATCCTGTCGACCTATGCCGATTTCGGCTTCGAAGGCGAGTTGACGGTGAAACTGTCGACGCGGCCCGAAAAGCGCGTCGGCACCGACGAGATGTGGGACCATGCCGAGCGCGTGATGGCGACGGTGCTGGCGCAGATCGAGGCGCAAGGCCACAACCAGCGGATAAAGACTGCGATCAATCCCGGCGAAGGCGCGTTCTATGGGCCGAAGTTCGAATATGTGCTGCGCGACGCCATCGGCCGCGACTGGCAATGCGGCACCACGCAGGTCGACTTCAATCTGCCTGAACGGTTCGGCGCCTTCTACATCGATGCCGACGGCTCCAAAAAAGTGCCGTGCATGGTGCATCGCGCGATCTGCGGCTCGATGGAGCGCTTCATCGGCATTTTGATCGAGCATTTTGCCGGCAACTTCCCGCTCTGGCTGGCACCGGTGCAGTGCGTCGTCACCACGATCACCTCCGAAGGCGACGAATACGCCAAGGTGGTCGCGGCCGCGGCACGGCGTGCAGGCCTGCGCGTCGAGATCGACCTGCGCAACGAGAAGATCAACTACAAGGTCCGCGAGCATTCGCTGGCAAAGATCCCGGCACTTCTTGTCGTGGGCAAGAAGGAAGCCGAAACGCATTCGGTTTCCATCCGCCGTCTCGGCAGCGAAGGACAAAAGGTGATGCCAACCGATGAGGCACTGGCCGCGCTGGTCGAGGAAGCGCTGCCGCCGGACGTGCGTCGCGCGCGGGAGGCGGCCTGATCACAATTGGTCTAAATTCGCTTCCGCTGGTGCGGCAGCGCTCCTATCTTTGCATGGGCCCTCACACCCTTGACGAAAGACATCGAAGTGCCTGACGCCCTCGAACTCCTGAAAATCCGCCGCTCGGTGAAACCGCGCGAGATGAGCGGCCCCGGCCCCTCGCCTTCCGAACTCGAGACCATCCTGACTATCGGCGCGCGGGTGCCAGACCATGGCAAGCTGACACCGTGGCGCTTCATCGTGTTCGAAGGCGATGCCCGGGCCCGCGCCGGGGATGTCATTGCGCAAGTGTTCGCGAAGAAAAATCCGGCGGCGCCAATCGCCGACATCGAGATCGAGAGGCGACGTCTTATGGATGCGCCGCTGGTCATTGCAGTGGTGAGTTTTACCAGGCCGCACCCCAAGGTGCCGGCCTGGGAGCAAGAACTGTCCGCAGGCGCCAGCGCGATGAATATCGTCACCGCGGCGACAGCGCTCGGCTACGGCGCCAACTGGCTCACCGGCTGGTTTGCTTTCGATCGCGACGTGCTCAACGGATTCGGGCTGAAGGCGGACGAAAGACTTGCCGGCTTCATTCATATCGGTACGCCAGCCAAACCCAGCGAAGACCGTCCACGCCCGGCGCTGTCGGATATCGTGACGCGGTTCTGACCACTACGCCGCCCTTGCGGCGCGCTCGGCAAACCCGGACAGCAACGCCGCGATTTCGCAGGCCGGCCTCGCCGGACTGAACAGAAAGCCCTGCACCTCGAAAACGTTTTGGCTAGCGCGCGACGACTTCGACTTCGCCATCGACGCCGTTGACGACGTTGAACGGCCGCTCGAACACCTTGCCCTCGTTCTTGGCGATGGCGCGGTATTCGCCTTCGGACAACACCACGCGCGGGAACGCGCCGATCGATTCCTTGATGACGTCGCCGCCCGGCGTAATCACCGACCATGCGGTGTTCGCCAGCGCCTCGCCGCCCTTGTCGCTGACGAGCTTGAGCGTGATGACGGCGGCGCGATGGGTGACGATCACGTCGGTCAGTTTGCCGGCCTGTACGCGGATGTCGGAGCGCACCACGGAATTGGCGTCGCCGTAATTCGAGATGATGTAGTAGGTGCCTTCCGGCAGCAGCGCGACGTCGCCGGCGGCGACGTTGGGTATCAGCGAGGCGCGCTCGGCGGTTTCGAACTGGCTGCCCTTGTAGATCGCGAACGCAATCTGGTTCGGTGGAATCTTGCTGGAGCCAACGCGACCCTCGATGCGCAGGCCGCCGGCCGGCAGCACGAAAGATTCGCGATCGGTCTCCGACTTCAAACTCACCGTGCGCACCGCACTGACGAGCCCAAGTGCGACGTGAACGACATAATTGCCCGGCGGCAGCACGATGTTCGGGGTGGCTCCGCGCTCCTCGCGGATCAGCTTGAACGTGCCGTTATCGTCAGGTTTGTCCGCGAATACCCGCCACACCAGGCCGCTATTGATGACCGGCAAGTCCTTGCCATACCGCGCCGTCAGCGACAGCACCGCCTGGCCTGCAGTCGCAGCACCCGGCGGCGGCACGACCGGCGGTACGGTTGCGATCGACGGCGGCACGATCGTTGGCTGCGTCAATGGCGCCGGCAGGCTCGGAACCGACCCCGGCCCCGAGGGCGGCGCCAGATTCATCGCCGGACCCGAAGGGGCGTCCGGCACCAAGGCCGGCGGTACCGGCGGGGGGCGATCGGAAAACATCTGGGCGGAGACGGATGCCGGGATGAAACAAGCCAGCACCGAGGCAAGCACAAACGCCGGGAAAAGCCGCCCGGCCCGCCCGTCTCCTTCGATACCGTCACCCCACGAAGTCATGGGCATGCTTTTCACCGAAAACGCGGCAAATTCAAGCCTCCGGGGCGGGCTCCGGGCGTGGCCGTCCGGGAACCCGCACAAAGACGCGATGTTAATCCAGCGGTCGTGGCCCCAGTCACAATGCTGCTAAGGTCGCTTTAGCCGGGCATAAACAATGCTTAGGTAAGCTCTATGTACGATTCTGGCACGTCGCGGCGAATATGTTGGTCGCGGCAGGAGAGTGTGTGGTGTTGGACAACTGGATGGGCCGCGGCCAAAAGGGCTCCGACGGCCACGACAAGGTAGGGCTCGGCAGTATCCGCCGGCCGGTGATCGGGCTGGCGCTGGGCGGCGGCGCAGCGCGCGGCTTCGCGCATATCGGGATCGTCCGGACGCTGGTGGCCCATGGCATCATTCCCAATGTGGTGGTGGGGACGTCGATCGGCGCCGTGGTCGGCGGTGCCTATGCTGCCGGCCATCTCGACACGCTTGAGGAATGGGCGCGCAGCCTGCAGCCGCGAAACATCCTCTCTTATCTCGATATCCGCCTGAACGGCTCCGGCCTGATCGGCGGCACCAAGCTCGCCGCCCAGCTCGAGGCGGCGATGGGCCAGATCCTGATCGAAGACCTGCCGGTGAAATATGCGACCGTTGCGACCGAAGTGCGCACCGGCCACGAGATCTGGCTGACCCACGGCCGCATGGTCGATGCCATGCGCGCGTCCTACGCGCTGCCCGGGATATTCTCGCCGGTGCTGGTCGGCGACCGCTGGTTGGTCGACGGCGCGCTGGTAAACCCGGTGCCGGTGTCGGCGGCGCGCGCCTTTGGCGCGGAAATCGTCATCGCGGCCAATCTTTCCAGCGACGTCTTTGCGCATTCGACGACGATCTATTCCCACGGCCCGTCGGCCGATGTTTCGGTTTCGGTCGCGCCGGAGCCGGCGCCCGAGGCCGAGCCGCCGAAACGCGGGCTTGGCAAATTCTTCTCGATCGAGCGCACCATGAAACGCGAGTTCTTCGGCAGCGCCGGACGGCCGGGCATCTCCACCGTCATGGTCGACGCCTTCAACATCATGCAGGACCGCATCACTCGCGCGCGGCTGGCCGGCGATCCACCCGATTTGCTGATCTCGCCGCGTGTCGCCCGGATCGGCTTGTTCGATTTTCACCGTGCCGACGATCTGATTGCCCACGGCACGCGCGCCGCCGAACGCGCGATCGATTCCATCCAGGAAGCGATTCACATCCTGGCGCCGCAGGCAGCCGATAGCGGCAATGCCGCCGACAACACGGTGAAGGAATAAACCTCAGGCGGTCTTGATGTAATCGCGCAGCGCTTCCTGTTCGGCTTCATATTCATGGACGCGGCGCTTGACGATGTCGCCGATCGAAATCAAGCCAACCACCTTGCCGTCCTCGACCACCGGCAAATGCCTGAACTTGCCGAGCGTCATCATTTCCATGATGCCGCTGACGGTGTCGGACTGCCTGCAGCTCACGACCTTGCGCGTCATGACCGCGCTGACGGGCTCATCGAGCACCCTGGCGCCGCGCTCACCGAGCACGCGCACGATGTCGCGCTCCGAGAGGATGCCTTCCAGGCGCCCTTGATTCATGACCAGCACGGCGCCGATCTTGCGCTCTCCCAATATCTTGACCGCGGCCGCGAGCTTCGCCTCCGGCTCGACACTCAGGATCTGATGGCCTTTGGAATCGAGAATTGCACGTACCGTCATTGTCGTCTCCCTGAATCCATTCGCGCCCTTTAACGGGCTCGACTTGTTCGCGAGTCTTCAATCAACAGGTCCACGCCGGTTCGGTTTCGGGCGCGGCAAGCAAGTGCGGCCGCTATGCACGGCGGGTTGCTTTGTGTTGCGTCACAACGTGCAGCGATGATGAATGAAATCGCGGTGCGCCGCAAGCGGCGATCAGACGCTGCTCGACTGGTCCGGCGAAGACGCATCTGCAGCATGGAGCGTCGTCCGCGGCACCGGGTCGAACAGCGAAAACAGCATCAGGCCGGCGAGAAACCCGCCGATATGCGCCTGCCAGGCGACGCTCGCGCCTTCGGCGCCGAGCGTAATCGACCCGACGCCAAAAACGATATTGACGCCGAACCAGACCGCGAGGAACCCGAGCACGCGCCTGTCACGCAACGCGCGCGACAACGACAACGCCGGAACCTTGGCCGCAACATCTGCATCGCCCCGGCTGAACGAGAGAAAGCTCCCCTGCACGAAGGCAAAACGAATGGCGGCCGCCATGGTACCGGACACCGACGCCGAGGCGCCGATCATCGGCGCGATCGCATGCTCATGCGTGAGAAGATGCGCCAGCGCGCCGGCCGCGGCCGTCACCGCCATGAAAAGGAAAAACCTGACAGCGCCAAAACGGCGCGCCAGCGCGCTGCCGAACGGCAGCAGCCACAGCACGTTGAACCCGATATGGCTGAGATTGGCGTGCAGCAGCGAATAGGTGACGAAGGTCCAGACCTTTGCGCCGGAACCGCCCGCATAGGGGACTGCGAGCAACGTCGAGTCGTAACGTTGTGGAATGAAGCCGAAGACCTCGACGGTCCAGTTTTCGAGTACCGGCGGGAGCAGCACGCGCAAATGAATGACCGCGATCAGCGCGACATAGGCGGTCAGCGCGCCCGGTAGCGTTAGAATCGGCTCCCGCGGGGTGTCCGGCGGCAGGGCTGGCGAGGATTCAGGCTGGGATTCCAAGGGGTCCAGGACCTTAAAGGGCGGCTTTAGGGGCGTTGAACCCAGATAGGCGGCTTTGCCCGCACTGTGCAAGTGCACAAACGGCAAAGAATTTTGTGGGCGCAGCGAACGAGAACAGAACAAGATTTGGAAAACGCGAGGGCCCAGGTTTTCCAAATCGAGGGAAAAGTAAGCTAAGTCAGCGCCTTAAAGTAAAGGGAGGGCTCTGAGAAAGCCCTCCCTCATTGTGCCGATCTTGTCGCGCCCCAGGGGAGACGGATGCATCCCCACCCCTCCCCGCGCGATGACCAAACTGTTTGACGCCACCTGTGTATCGGCCGTGCCGGTAACCTGGAGGTAAGCCGGCGGGGCCTGATGCGTTCCACCCTACTCACTCCGCCTGCCGATCGCCAACCGCGTAGTTAATTTAACGTTAATAACGCAAAGGCGCCACCGGAGCGGCCAAAACGCGTCCGCGGCATGGACGCTGCAAAGCCTGTCCTGCACAACAAACAAGGGAGCGCGCGTGCACAAAAGCGGGACAGATGTGTCCCACCGAGGCAAGCGCGGAGCAGGTCTCAAATGAAACATCCGTCGAGTCGCGAGTTCTTCGCATATTGGGACGCGAAACGCGGCGATGCACGCGCACCGGACCGCAGCGAGATCGAGCCGAGCGCCGTGCGCGATCTGCTCGGCGACATCTTCGTACTGTCCTACGACAATGACACCGGTTACCCGTTTCGCGTGGCCGGGACGCGCGTATCCGCCCTGCTCGGCCGCGACCTGAAAGACACCAGCTTCTCCGCGCTGTTCACAGCCGAAAGCCGCCGCGAGATCGAAGACGTTATCACCTACGTTGCCGAAGAAATGCTTCCCGCCATCGCCGGCATCACGGCGACCGGACGTGACGGCGCGACCGCGCATCTCGAACTTCTGCTATTGCCCTTCAACAACCGCGCCCATGCGCCGATCAGCCTGACCGGACTGCTGGCACCGTTCGAGGGCGATCTCGGCACCCTCAGCGATTTCAAGCTGACGTCGTGGCGTTACCTGCACCGACCGGAAAAACTCGTTCCCCGCGCGTTGCGCAAGCTCGCCATCGCGCGCGGCTTCATGGTGTATGAGGGGCTGCGCTAGCTTTCGTACCGCGGACCGACTGCGAAGTCAGCGTGACAACAAATTGGTCTTGGCCAGATCGAGCACTTCGTCGCCACGGCCGCTCATCACGGCGCGCAGCACCCACAGGCTGAAGCCTTTGACCTGCTCGACGGTGATCGTCGGCGGCATCGATAGTTCCTGCGTCGCCGTCACGACATCAAGAACCGCCGGGCCGTCGTGGGACAATACATCGCGGATCGCCTTCGGCAGGTCGCCGGGATCCTCGACCCGAATGGCGTGAATGCCCATGGCGCGGGCCATCGCTGCGAAATCGGGGTTTTGCAGATCGACGCCAGTCTCGATGAAGCCCGCAGCTTTCATCTCCAGCGCCACGAAACCGAGCACGCCATTATTGAAGATCACGACCTTCACGGGCAGTTTCATCTGCGTCAGCGTGATCAAATCCCCCATCAGCATGGCGAAGCCGCCATCGCCCGACATCGAGATGACCTGCCGTCCCTTCTGCGACGCCTGTGCTCCGATCGCATGGGCCATGGCATTGGCCATCGAGCCGTGGACCCATGAACCGACAAGGCGCCGGCGCCCGTTCATGGCAAGATAACGCGCCGCCCAGATGGTCGGCGTACCGACGTCGGCCGTAAAGACGGCATCGTCAGACGCTTCCTCGCTGAGCACGCGCGCAAGATATTGCGGGTGGATAGGCTTTTGGCCGGGCGTGCCCCGGGCGAGATCATCGAGCCCCGCACGGGCTTTCTTGTAATGAGCCCGGCTGTCGTCGAGATGTTTGCTGACGCTCTTCGCCGTCAGCTTGGGCAGTAGAGCGTCGATCGTGGCGCTGATGTCGCCGACGATGCCGAGGTCGAGTTTGCAACGGCGGCCGAGATTCTCGGGCCGGATATCGACCTGCGCAATCTTCGCATCCGTCGGCAGAAACTGCTTGTAAGGAAAGTCCGTTCCCAGCATCAGCAGCACGTCGCACGCATGCATCGCGGCATAACCGGAAGAGAAACCGATGAATCCGGTCATGCCGACATCGTAGGGATTATCGTACTCGACGTGTTCCTTGCCGCCGAGCGCATGCACCATCGGGCTCTTGAGCGTCTCGGCCAATCGCAACAGGCGATCATGGGCGCCGGCGCAGCCACGGCCGCAAAACAGTGTGACGCGTTGGGCGCTGTTCAGGAGTTCGGCCAACGCCGCCAATTCGGGTTCGGCTGGGCGAACGATCGGCGCGACCGGCAGCAGTCCGGCATTGGGTGAAATCCCACGCTTGGGCGCCGACCGAAATGCGACATCGCCGGGGATGACGAGCACGGCCACGCCACGTCGCCCCACAGCCGCGCGGATGGCGTTCTCCAGAACGTAAGGCAATTGCGCCGCATCGGAAACCAGTTCGCAATAGTGACTGCATTCCCGAAACAAATCTTGCGGATGGGTCTCCTGGAAATAGCCGCCTCCGATCTCGCCCGACGGGATCTGTGCGGCGATCGCCAGCACCGGCGTGCGGCTGCGGTGGGCGTCGAACAATCCGTTGATGAGGTGGAGATTGCCCGGACCACACGATCCCGCACAAACCGCAAGCTCGCCCGTGATCTGAGCTTCACCGGCAGCGGCGAACGCGGCCACCTCTTCGTGCCGGACATGAATCCAGTCGATCGTCTTGCGCTTGCGCAGCGCGTCAGTCAGCCCGTTCAGGCTGTCACCGACCACGCCGAAAACGCGCTTTACGCCCGCCTGGACCAGTGTTTCCGCGATGAGGTCTGCGACATTGTCGATCCGCATTGTTGCGCATCCTTCTTCAAGGGGCCTTCGGAAATCAATTCCGACACAATCGCTTGGTCTGGCCTGACCATGATGTTCGGCGCGAAGCCATCGCGCAAGCACCCAGCACGATCACAGATTAGTGCGGCCGAATTATCGTCAGCGCCCGCTGAAGCGCGCCGCACGTTTTTCGAGAAACGCATTGCGCCCTTCCAAATCCGGCGCGCTCCCGGATACTGTCCGCATTTGGACGTGAGCTATGTTTGAGATCGGTATTTTCTTCGTAATTGTTCTGGCGGTATCCTATTGGGCGGTCCTCTGGACGATGGGCCGTCGCGAGGATGTTTTGCACGGCGAGTTCGTCGAAAACGATCCGCAGTCCAACGAGCCGATCCAATCGTCGATGCCCGAGCCGCCGCCCATTTTCCCTGCGCGATCGGCTTTCACCACGCGACCTGTTTTGCCGAAACGACCCATGCTCCCCGAGCGACGTGCCCGGGCTGCCGTTCCGGATCAGCCGGCATTTAGACCGGAACGGCTGCAATCGCTGCTCGAGTCGATCAAGCAAGACCTCAATCAACTCGTGCAGAAATAGACTCGGCTGCGCGCCGAGGCCCGTCAATCGTTGCCGATCACGTCGCCAAACAGTTCCCAGGTCTCGCCGTTGAAGCGCTGCAGGCGCATGGCCTCGATCGGAAAATAATCCGTCGGCGAGGTCTTCAGCCGGATGCCCGGCAGCAGCATCGGCAAGGCGACATCGAGATTGGCCGCCTGCTTCATGATGTTTTCGTGGGTCAGGTCGTCGCCGCACTGCTTGATCACCTGCACCGTCGCTTCGGCAACGACGTAGCCATAAACGATGAGCTGGTCCTGGATGTTGCCGTCGGGAAAATACTTCTTCATGAAGGCAGCCCAGTCCTGCACGTCCTTGTCGTTCTGCCATTGCGGATCGTTCGGGTCCTTCAACGAGTAGGACGAGATGATCCCTTTGGAATATTCAAAGCCCGCAGGCTTAAGGACCGATGACACCGAAGTCGATGTCGCCGCCAGGAAGAACATGTCCGGCTTCCATCCGATCTCGCCGATCTTGCGGATCGCCTGCGCCGCCTGCTTCGGGATCGCGTGCATGAACAGCACGTCGGCACCGGAGGATTTCAGCTTGACGATTTGACTGTCGATGGTCGGGTCGGTCGGCTCATAGGTGGCCTCGGAGATGACCATCTTCTTGACGTTGTCCGGCCCCAGTCCCTTCTTGAACCCGTTGCCGTAGTCCTTGCCGGCGTCGTCGTTCTGATAGAACAGCGCGATCTTGGCGTCCGGTTTGTTCTTCAGCACGTATTTTGCGTAGACCGCGGTCTCGGCCTGATAGGAAGGCTGAAACCCGATGGTGAAGGGGAAGTGCTCGTGGTCGCCCCACAGCGTGGCGCCGGCGCCGACGAAGAGCTGCGGCACCTTCTTGTCGTTGAGATATTTGCGGACGCTGAGGCCCGTTGGCGTACCCAGCGGATTGAGGATCGCGGCGACCTCCTCCTGCTCGACCAGCTTTCGCGTTTGCTCGACGGTCTTGGCCGGACTGTAGGCATCGTCGATGCTGATCAAATTGATCTTGCGCCCGTTGATGCCGCCCTGGTCGTTGATCATCTTGAAAAAAGCGAGCTGCGCCTTGGCGATGACGCTGTAGGCCGAAGCCGGTCCGCTATAGGGCGAGGTTTGGCCGAGCTTGATTTCGGTGTCGGTCACTCCCACGCCGTATTTCTTGTCCGCAGCTCCAGCCGCCGTCGCCGCCGTAACGATTGTTGCTGCGATAATGAGTTTGTATTTCACGAGTTCGCCTCCCTTGTTTTTGTTGTTGGATCGCGTGTTGAGCACACCTCTTCGTCATTCCACCAGTTCCGGCCACGGCACGATGGTGGACTTCACTGTCTTCATCGCCATGGCATCGGCGACAGCCGTGCTTATCCCCTCTTCCGAGAACGGATAGATCGTCTGCATGTCGAGCCAGGGATATTTGTCGCGGGTGCGATAGAGCATGTCGACGCCGAGCGGCAGATCGTTGCCGGTGAAACCCCAGGAGCCCAGCACATTGAGGTCCTTGGTGCAGATGCGATGCCATGACGTGTTGATCGAACCGGCGTCGGTGAACTGCCCCATCTCGACATAGGTGCCGCCGTCGCGCAGCATCTCGATGCCTTCGGGGCCGGCGCTCGGATGGCCCGAACAATCCATCACCAGATCTGCGCCGAAGCCGCCGACGATGTCGCGCACGGTCTTGATGCGTTCCTCCGGCGTCTTGAGGCGATCGATATCGACGGTCGCCTCCGCACCGAATTTTCGCGCCAGCGCCAGCCGCGGCGTTTCCGGCGCGCCGACGCAGATCACCCTGCCCGCGCCCATTTCCCGCGCGGCCGCGACCGCCAGAATTCCGATCGGGCCGGAGCCCTGGATGACAACCGTGTCGCCCCAGGTGAATCCGCCGGCGCGCGTGGCGCGGTTGAAGGCGCGGATGCAGGACGTCAGCGGCTCCGACAGCGCGCCAAGCCGCAACGACATATCGTCGGGCAGTTTGTAGATCTTGGTGCCCGGCAACTCCTCGAGATCGACATAGACATATTCGGCCCAGCCGCCCCACAGATGCGGCGCCTTATCGAAGCCGAGATAGCGGCCGTAGTAGACCGGCGTCAGGCACTTGTTCGCGCTTTGGGGATAATGGATGCAGTAATAGCAACTTCCGCAGGGCATCAGCGGCGGGATCATCACCTTCGAGCCGACCTTGAGCGGCTTGCTCATGAAGTCTGCGTTGAATTCCGACCCCACCTCGACCAAGACGCCGCCAATCTCGTGCCCCAGCGTAAAGGGCCAGGGCAAGGGCTTCGGCCAATGTCCTTTGAGGATGTGCAGATCGGTGCCGCAGACGCCGCACGCGCCGACCTTGATCAGCGCGGCCTTCTTGCCGATTTTCGGCCAGGGCACGGTGCGAATGACCGGCTTCGCGCCGGGGCCGTCATAGGTGCAAACCCGAATTTCCTGCATGCGATCTTCTCCAGAGCATTTCGGTTCCGATTGAATCAGAACCTGGTTCGACGAACCCTGCCGCACCCGCCTGGGATTCGAAAGGACCGTAGAAACCTAAGATTCCTGTGTGGTTTGGTCCAGAAGTTCTCTCCGAGGACTCTCCGAGGACTCTTTGGGGGACGCTGGGGGGACGCGCCGACAATAAGCAGAAGGTTTGGACCATCATTCGCCACCATTTTCAATCAGGGAGAACGACGCTTGCGTAATCGCTGGGGTATTCTTGCCATCCTGTTCGTTGTTCGCCTCGCCATGCCCTTGCAATTCCAAAGCGTCGGAGCGGTGGCGCCACTCCTCGGCTCGAACTTTGGCATGAGCCTCGCCGACATCGGCCTGCTGATCGGTTTGTACTTCACGCCGGGCGTCGCGCTGGCGCTTGCGGGCGGCGGACTTGGGCAGCGATTCGGCGACAAGCAAACCGTGCTTGCCGGGATGATGTTGATGGTCATGGGTGAGCTTGCGATGGCGTCCTCGCCCGCCTGGACCCTCCAGGTCGCGGGGCGGCTGGTGTCCGGTGCCGGTGGCGTGGTGCTCACTGTGCAGATGACCAAGATGCTGACCGACTGGTTTGCCGGGCGCGAGATCGCTACCGCCATGGCGATCTTCATAAACTCATGGCCGGTGGGCCTCGGGCTGTCGCTGCTGATATTGCCCGTGATCGGCACGACGTTCGGGGTGGCCACTGTCTATGTCACGGTGGCGGCCCTGATCGGCTCGGCGCTCCTCCTTCTTCTGGTCGGCTATCGATCGCCGGAGACCGCGAGCGGCGGCGCCGGGAAAGCAGAGCGGCTCGATCGCCGCGCTACGCTCTCGCTGATCGTGGCGGGCCTGATCTGGGGCTCCTATAGTATCGGCCCCGCCACGCTCTTCAGTTTCGGCCCCACTCTATTGGTCGAGCGCGGCTGGTCGGTTGCGGCCGCGGGATCAACGGTCAGCATTGTGTTGTGGGTATCGATCCCCTTCGTTCCCTTGGCCGGATATGTGGCGGATCGGCTCAAGCGTTCCGACGCCATTTTCATCGGGGGCGGCTGTCTGGTGTTCGCCGCGCTGATCGCGGCGCTAGCACACTCCAATGCGGTCCCGTTTGTTATCATTGCGCTCGGAGTGTTTATCGGCCTGCCCGCCGGATCGATCATGAGCCTTCCTCCCCGAGTGCTGGCGCCGACCACACGGGCGATCGGGATGGGCATATTCTTCACCATCTATTATATCGCGATGATGCTCGGCCCGGTGATCGGCGGCGCCTGCGCCAAATGGACCGGCAGCGCCGCGGCGGCTTTGGATTTCGGTGTCGTCGCGCTTCTCGCCTGTCCGCTGCTGCTGTGGACGTTCAACCGCATTGGCGCACAAAGCCGGAAACTTGAGTAAACAATCCCTCTCGGCTCTGATTGGATCAGAACCGAGGCTCAGCTTATTTGTTTGGACGCGTTTTCCTGGCTCGAGCCCGCACCCACCCTCGCGATGAACTGCGTTGAGAAGACGCGTTCGGCCGCCGTTGACAGGCCGGCACCAAGCTCGCACGGTAGCCCGCGAAATCGGGAGTGTGGCACTTGCGCAATCGCTGGGGTGTTCTCGCCGTCCTGTTCACGGTGCGCCTCTGCCTGGGCTTTCAGTTTCAGAGCGTCGCCGCGGTTGCGCCGCTGCTCGGCAGCCAGTTCGGCGTCAGCCTCGCGGATATCGGAATCCTGATCGGGCTCTATTTCACACCGGGCGTCGTATTGTCGCTGCCGGGCGGCGCGATCGGCCAAAAATTCGGCGACAAGGCCACGGTGCTCGCGGCGCTGTTGCTGATGCTGATCGGCGGTCTTGCGATGGCGCTTTCGAATTCCTGGAACATGCAGTTCGCGGGACGGCTGGTCGCCGGTGCCGGCGGCGTGCTGCTCAATGTCCAGATGACGAAGATGATCGCCGACTGGTTCGCGGGCCACGAAATCGCGACCGCGATGGGGGTCTTCGTCAATTCATGGCCGGCCGGCGTTGCGCTCTCGCTGCTTACGCTGCCAGCCATCGGTACCGCCTACGGCATCAGCGCGGTCTATCTCGCCGTCGCGGCGTTGATTGCGCTCGGCATCATTCTTCTCGCCACGACCTATCGCCCGCCTTCGAATTTTGTCGCCGCCGTTGCCGTTTCCGGGCGGCCCGATCGTCATGCGATCATAGCTGTGACCGTCGCTGGTCTGATCTGGGGTCTCTTCAACATAGGCTTCGCCACGATCTTCAGTTTCGGTCCATCGATGCTGGTCGAACGTGGCTGGTCGATCACGGCGGCCGGCTCGATCGTCAGCATCGTGCTGTGGCTTGCGGTGTTCTCGGTCCCTTTCGGCGGATTCCTGGCGGATAGAACCGGTCGTCCGCAATTGATCCTTGCCGCCGGCTCCATCGTGTTCGCGCTGTTGATGCTGGTGCTGCCGCGCAGCAGCGCTGTGGTGTTGATCGTCATCGGCCTTGGACTGGTCAGCGGCCAGCCGGCCGGGCCGATCATGAGCCTGCCCGCGCGCGTACTTCAACCCTCCACGCGCGCGATCGGCATGGGCATCTTCTACACCGTCTATTATGCCGCGATGATGCTGGGCCCCGTGATCGGCGGCGCCTATTCCAAATGGTCCGGCACCGCCGCGGCCGCATTCGATTTTGGCGCGATCGTGCTGCTGGCGTGTCCCGTGCTACTCTGGGGCTTCAATCGGATAACGGCGGCCGGCCAAGGGAAACGGCCGGGATAGGCGATGAAAATCCGTCACATCAGCCCGCCGCGACCGCTGGCCGCGCGCATGCCTACACTTCATGCAACCGTCGATAACACATCGTTAACCCTGTCGGCCGTAGGGTCAGGAGACCCCGAGTGGGCGGTTGTCGGGTGGCGAAGATGTCGTTTGCGCAAAAGAAATCATCCAGTGTCCCGGCTACCCAGGAGCGACGACGCTTCCAGCGGGTGAAGGTGCATCTGCTCGGCCGCTATATGCTGCCGGACCGGCGCGAATTTCCCTGCCAGATCATCAATATGTCACCGGGCGGATTGGCCCTGCTGGCGCCCGGCATCGGCAATGTCGGCGACCGCGTGATTGCCTATCTCGATCATATCGGCCGGGTCGAGGGCAAGATCACCCGCATCATCGACAACGGTTTTGCGATGACGGTGGGTGCGACCGCGCGCAAGCGCGACAAGCTCGCCGCCCAGCTTACCTGGCTTGCCAACCGCGACATTCTCAATCTGCCGGAAGACCGCCGCCACGACCGTATCGTACCGCGCAACCCGATCGCGCTGCTTACGCTCGAGGACGGCAGCAAGATGACCTGCCGCATCATCGACCTTTCGATGTCGGGCGCTGCGATCGCCGCGGAGAACCGTCCGCCGCTGAAATCGCTGGTCATGCTGGGCAAGGTCCAGTCGCGCGTGGTGCGAAACCTCGAGGAAGGCTTTGCGCTCGAATTCGTCCACGAGCAGTCCGCCGAGACGCTCGAAGACGCGGTTACCTCGCGCTAGAAGTTTTGTTTGACGCGTTTTCCCAGCGCGAACCGGCACCCACCCCCGGATCAAGTCCGAGGGCATGCTTCGCTCGAAAACGCTGCGCTACTCCCCCTTCTTCGCCGGCTTCGACAGATAGTCCTGCGACTGCGCTTCGCTTTTCAGCGGCGTGACTTTGTCAGGATCGATCCGCACCATAAGATAATCGATGTGGTCGTCGATCTTCGTAAACCAATGACCGGTGCCGGCCGGGATGACGACGACATCTCCGGCCTTGATTTCATAGGCAATGCCGCCCCGAACGTCGGAGCCGTTATTTCCAGGACCGTTGAATTCGACGACCGTGCGCATGGTCGAAGGCCGCCGCTGCCGGTTGACGATATCGGGGCCGAGCACCAGCGTCGCCGCTCCCGACAGCACATGATAGACTTCGCTGATCTGGTCATGTTCGGCGACTGAATCCGGCGCTGGCTTTTCCAATTTGCCGCGATGGACAATGCCGATGCCGATATTGGCCTTGCCGATATCGATATCCCGCACCTGCTGATCGAGCAGTTTTTCGGCAAGCGCTTTCTTCTGATAGTTCTCGATTTCGCTCAGGGGTATGTAGGTGCCGGGACACATCTGGCAGGTCGGCTGCGGGTCGGTGGGGTTGATCTTCACCTGCGCCTGGGCCGATGCCGCGAGGCAAAACAGCCCTGCAAAACCCCAAACCAACCGCTTCATGACGACCTCCCTGTTTTTCCTGCATGGATGCATGGACGGCCGGCTTTGCCAAGCCTGCCGTTGGCGGCCCAAATTTCGAGACAACGTAGACAGCGTTACCGGGCCGTAAACCGCAGGCCGCCGCGAATCCGCTTTCTTGCAAGGCGTGAACGCACGGTCCTGGCCGTCGAACGTCGTTTTTTGGGCGTCCGCTGCCTGCCGCAGGCGGTTAACGCCGGGAACTTTTGCCGCGACATCGCCTGACCGGGCAGCGTCTGCCGCGTTAATGCGTAAAATTTGAATCAATTGCAGTCATTTCAAATTTTAGTCGAATTCGATTCAAGTATAGATCGAATAATCTGCGGTTTTTACTTTCATTCGCGTCAAATGTACTTGGCTTACTTAGCGGCGGCGCAAAACCTTTATGCGAAATGTGGTCCCAACAAGAAACGGGGGCCGCAATGTTGTTCAGGGGACAGGGAAAGGGGCTGGCTGTTATCGCCATCCTTTTGGCGACAAGCGTCTCGGCGAAAGCCGGCGACGTGCTCTATGCCAGCCTAGGCGAAACCACGCGTTCGCCGATCGGTTGGGTCGAATTCTGCGCCGAGAATCCCGGCGACTGCCGTGGCGGCGCGACACAGCCGCGCGACATCGTGATGTCGCAGACAGCATGGCGAGATTTGCTGCGGGTCAACAAGTGGGTCAACGAAACCGTCAAGCCGATCACCGACATGGATCATTGGGGTGTGGTCGAGAAATGGTCGTTACCGACGGACGGTTACGGCGACTGCGAGGACTACGTGTTGATGAAGCGCAAGATGCTGATCGACGCGGGATGGCCGCGCGAGGCGCTGCTGATCACGGTGGTGCGCGACAAGAAGGGCGAAGGCCACGCGGTGCTGACCGTGAAGACCGACAAGGGCGAATACATTCTCGACAATCAGAACGAGAACGTCGTCGCCTGGACTGAGACTGGCTACCGCTTCGTCAAGCGTCAGTCGCAGAGCGACCAGAACGTCTGGGTCTCGCTCGGTGACAACCGCCCCGCGGTATCCACGGCAAGCTCGCAGAACCGCTAACGAGAACAGGAATTCAGGAACCCGCGACCCGGTCACATCCCCACCCCTCCCCGTCCCAGACCGGTTCGCGCGCGGCCAGCCTTCCCCCAAAGGCTGGCCGCAACTTTTTGTTGGATGCCCAGTGTGACATGATGATTTGTTTTCCCGGGAGAACAAATCTTGGCTCACGACGAGATCGATGCCATCCGCGCACTTCTGGGCTCAAAACCGCGGCCGGTCGGATGGTCGGAGCGGCGCGAGCGCCTCGACGAAGTCGGATCGACCTGGCCGGTGGCTGCCGATGTGAAATGTGACGCCGTCGATTGCAACGGCGTGCCCGGCGAATGGTCGCTCGTCCCTCGCAGCGATCCATCGCAGGTGCTGCTGTATTTTCACGGCGGCGGTTATTGTTCCGGCTCGATTGTCAGCCATCGCCGGCTGGTGACGGAAGCCGGACGCGCGGCACGCATGCGCACGCTCGCGATCGATTACCGGCGCGCGCCCGAACATCCCTACCCAGCGGCCCATGAAGACGCGCTCGGGGCGTGGCGATTTCTGCGCCAGCAAGGCATCGCAGCAGAAGACATCGCCGTCGGGGGCGACAGTGCCGGCGGCAATCTCACGCTCGGACTGATCAGTCGCTTGCGTGCGGCCGGCGAGGCTTTGCCGGCCTGCGCCTGGCTGGTCTCGCCCTGGACCGATCTCACCATGTCCGGCGCCACCCTTGCGACCAAGGAGGCCGTCGATCCGCTGATCCACAAAGGCTATCTGATCGAGCTCGCGGACGCCTATGCGCCCAAATCCATCGACCGCAGGGATCCGCTGATCTCGCCGTTGTTCGCAGAACTCTCCGGTTTTCCGCCGATCCTGATCCAGGTCGGATCAGCCGAGACGCTGCTGGCGGACGCAACCCGCCTGGCCGCTGCAGCCGGTGCCGCCGACGTCGATGTGACGCTGGAAATCTGGCCGAACATGATCCACGCGTGGCCGGTCTGGAATGCCAGCCTGGAAGACGGACGCCGTGCGCTGGCGAGAGCGGGGCAATTTATCCGTGCGCGCACGCTACAGCCTCCGTAGAGCATGTGGCCTCGGCCGGGCGCTGGCAGCCCGTTTTGTACCGAAAACCTCCGATTCTGTAGTATCTTACCCCGGAATCTCGCGCTGATTCGGTGAATCCTGGGTTTTAGTGCCCTCATGGCTGTGGTAAGCGGGAACATTGCATAACGTCCGGATATTGGAGTCTCATGATCGAACTCGCCCCCCGGAATGACAGCACGATCGCCCGCTTCGGCGGACAACCTATCGCGATCGCTGCTGTAGCCTTCGTCATCGTCGTCATGGGAATAGGCTCGATCGCCCTGTGGCGCGCCTATACCGGCAATGCGCCCGAAACGGATCGCGTCGTCGCGACCCGCCAGTTGCAGGCTCGGGCCGCGCAAGCGTCCGAACAACTGGTCGAAAAGACCAAGGGCCTGGAAGCAACCCAACAGGAATCGATCGACCAACTGCAAGTGGTGCAGGATCAATTGCTGACCGTGCGCCGACTGCTGAGTTCGCAGCAGGCGGATGCCAAAAAGCTCTCAGAACAGGTGGGCGCGTTGACCGAGGCGGTCGACGGGCTGCGGCAATCCTTTGCCAGCGCGCGGGCGTCCGAGCCCGACACCCAGCCCGCCGTCCGCAAGCGATCGGCGAAAGCAAAGGCGGGGGTCAGGAGTGCGAACCGCAAGCGCGGCAAGTCGCAGAGCTAGCCGGCCACCCCTCGGAGCCTTATCGGTTCTGAACGCCGTAGCTACCAGAAGAACCCGGCGCGGTCGGCCTCCCTGCATTCTCGTACGGCCTCCACACCCTCGGGTCGGATCAGCACGTTCAAGGCCGCCCCACGTCACCTCGTCAGCCCGTCTGCGACAGGAATTTGTCGTCCAGCGACACAAAACGGTGCTTCCCGCCAATTTTTTCCAACCGAGTGTGAACTGTTTCACATTTGTCCGTGGAAATACCCTGCATGGTGCACTTCACCGGATGGCGTGAGCCGATTTCAATATCCGGGGCTGGCAAGGTCGTTGACGGTATACTACGTCGACGGCCTTGTTTTTTGTGCCCTGTGAACTGTAGCCCGCGCACGTGCCGACGCGGCCGCGCGGGGTCCAAGAAGTACAGTGTGCTGAGTGGCTTGCGTCGGTCGTCAAACCGCAAACATGAAGACGGCGCGGCTCAGAACGGCCCGGGGCGATCGCCCTTGCGACGCGGCCTGGAAATTGTCCGTTCGATTTCCCAGAATATCCAGACGAAGCCCGTACCCAGACCGACGACGACGCCGAGGAACAGCAAGGTCAAAGCCGGGGCCGTGAGCATGTCCAACATCTCTGTTACGAAGCAAACGGCGTACCAGCAAATCGAAACAGCGGTCTCGGTATAACAAACACCGGGACCGCTGGATTCATGTCGGCAGATCAGGCCGAAATTTTATCCGGCCGGTATCTTTTTGATCACGGGCACTTCAGCCGCAGACCTGAACCGGCCGAAGGCGCCAGCCATACGAGGTCAGCACGCGCCGCTGAATGATGTAGCAGCCGCCATCGCCGTAACCATAGTCGTCGTAGCCATAGCCACCGTAGCCGTAGCCACCACCATACGGGTCACCGTAATAGTCGTCGTAGTAGCCGCCGCCATACAGGCCGTAGCCTAAGCCGACGCCGACCGCGGCCGCGGCAAATGGGAATCTCCGGTGTCCAAACCCAGGGCGAAAACCACCATGCCATCCGCCGCCACGCCAGCCAGGCCCGATTGCCGCTGCGCGGAAACCGCTACCTCCAATCGCTGCCGCACGGAAGCCGCCACCTCCGATGCTAGCGGCGCGAAAGCCACCACCACCGAAGCCGCCGCCGCGAAAACCACCACCGCCAAAACCACCGCCTCGAAAGCCACCGCCGCCGAAGCCGCCACCACCGTGAAAACCGCCACCGCCGAAGCCGCCGCGGGCCGAGGCTATGTCCGGCGCCAGCATGGCCACCGAAGCGATCGCAAACAAGGCGATCATCGTTTTGCGTAACATTACTCACCCTCCTCTACGATAGCTCGCCTGCTGCGGCGAGCCACATCATCGATGCCAGATCATTGCCCAGATCAAATCTAGAACGAGTTCTGACCGCACGCTTGTCCTATCTGCTCACTTCTGCGCGACCATGGGGCACCGCTAACAACCGCGGCAAATGCCCTTCAGTTTGCGATCGATCGTCTTGTTCTCCTCATTGATCGCAGCATCGGGGCTCTGCTGCGGCGCGGACGCCATCCCCGTCCCCAGCGATCCCGTCGAACCCGTTGTCACACCTGGTCCGGTATTCATGCCGGAGCCGGAGGATTGAGCGGTGCCTGCGCTGTTTGTGCCGGGCGCTGGCGGCAAAGCCGCGGAAGGTGTGCCGGCGCTCTGCGCGAACGATCCGGCCGGCGACACCGAAATAGCGATTGCCGCAATCGCGGCGACTGCAGATATTCGCACCATCGGGAATCTCCTCTGGAGATCAACCACCAAGCTTTGCGCGGGTTCCGGACCGGAACGATTTCGACAGATCCGCATTAGACAAGCGTCCGCCACCTCGCCGGGAGACGATGACGCTTGCGCAAATTGATCGCCTTCGACGACGACACGTTCGACAAGCTGACCCAGCTTGGCCGCGACCGGATGGCGACGATTCAGGAACTGGCCGACGAGGCCTTTGCGGATGTGCTTAAGAAGCACGGCATTCCCATCGATCTCAAGGACGCGCTTCGCAAGAGCGCTGCGTTGAAGACCGCAGCGCCAGCGAAGACGAGGAGCCCGAACCAGTCTCGGAAAGCAAAGCCCTGACGAGGCTTTAGCCGATCTTCTTCAGACCGTTTTTGTATCGCGGCCCGTTGATGGCGTAGAATTTCGCGGCACCGCCCATTGCCGTCACCTGCTCCGGCGATAAGGGTCCGCACCACGCGCGCCGGCGACCCAATGATCAGGGAATGTTCGGGATATTCCTTGCCCTCGGTGATGACTGACCCCGCGCCAACGATGCTGCCACGGCCGATCTTCGCGCCGTTCATGACGATCGATCCCATCCCGACCAGCGCCCCGTCCCCCAGCGTGCAGCCGTGCAGGATGACGTTGTGGCCGACGGTGCAGCTCTTCCCGATCGTGAGCGGAAAGCCGCGATCGGTGTGGCAGGTCGAATTGTCCTGCACGTTGGACCCTTCACCGACCTCGATCCACTCATTGTCACCGCGCAACACCGCGCCGAACCAGACGCTCGCCGAATTCAGCAAGCGCACCTTGCCGATGAGAACAGCGGTATCCGCGATGAAGTAGTTTCCATCGGCGGGAAGGTCAGGTCCCTGCCCATCGAGTTCGTAGATCGCCATAAGAAATAAGTCTCCGTTCGCGGAGACCTTGGCATGGCCGCTAGCGCGGGATCAAGCGAGGGACGGCAGGCTCAGACGAGCAATCCTGCGGCGCGCAGCGTCATCAGGAAAAATGTGCCGGACATCATGCTCCAGAAACCTGCGAGCACGGTTGCCATCATTACGAATTCGAAGCGGCGGCGTTCGATCTTGGCGCCGCGCAGCGTGTTGCGCATGATGATAAAGGGCGCGGCGAATACCAGGAACGGAACCGCGGCAAAGGTCTTCGGCGCCACGCCTTCCCCAAGCAGCCCGAAGCCTGCCGGCCGCTCCGCCATCGCCTGATAGCCGTTGGCCAGTGCGCCCGCGAGCGCAAAGCCGATGCACAGCGAAAACAGGGAATTCAACGCATCGGGCGACATGGAACACTTACCCTTACTCAAGCGGAACGCGCCTTGCTTTCGCAAAATTGGCGGTCGGCCGCCACCGCATCCTTAAGGAAAGGTTAATAGGGCACGGCCATGACCTTGTTTGTGCATGGCTCGCTGCACTTCGACGTCAGTGAAATCATGCGGAAATCCCGCCGCGCGTGCCATATTCACAGCTGATTCGGCGCGATGGGTCCGATCCGGCGGGCTGGATCAGACTCCGTATCCACGTGTCGGGATCATGCCCCAGCCTCGAACTCAACCGATGCTTCGTTCATGACACTGCTTTCGACGGCCCAGCACCTCGCCCGCGACACGCGTAAAGACCCGCGCTCGCACATGGTCCTGATCATGGCTGCGGCCGCGCTCACCGCCGGCGCCATCGCGCTCGTCGCCTATTTACTGTGGCCGACCTGGGGAAGCGACCCCTCGCGTGGTCCGTCGCGGTTGCCGGTAAGCGTCGGGGCAACGATCTTCAACGTGCCGACGGCCGCCATCCGCATGAAGATCCAGCGTCACTCCGGACCGCAGGAACGCGTCGATCTCAGTTTCACCTTCCCTTCGCTTGAGGCGCCCGAGGCGCCGAAGCACGTCAGTGCCGATACCGTTGAAGAAAAGGTGCAGCCGATCGACCGGATATTCCTGTCGATCGCGGCCCACCACGACACGCTGGCGCCCGACGCCCGGGTCCGCACGATCTATCCGCGTTATCTCGAGCAAGCCACAACGCCGCTCGACAACGGATTGTCGATGCGACCGTTCCGCGAGGGCTCACCCTATGCCAGCGAAGATCTGTTCTTTGCCGGCACCCCTGGCCTCACCGCGCGCTGCACGCGCGACGGCGTAACGCCCGGCATGTGCCTGAGCGAGCGCCGCGTCGACGGCGCCGACCTGACGTTCCGCTTTCCACGGAGCTGGCTCGCGCAATGGCGCGACGTCGCCAAAGCGATGGACTATCTGACAGTGCAGTTGCAGGGACCGAAGGGATAAGCGGCGATCTCGCCGCGACTATCCCTGATCGGCCAGGTCTTCCTCGAGGATCGCCATCTGGAACTGGAATGAGCGATCGTCGTCCTCATCATCGACGAACAGGACGCCAATGAACTCCTCGCCGATATAGACCTCGGCGGAGTCATCCTTTTTCGGCCGGGGCACAACGCGAATCTTGGGATTGCCGAACACGCGCTTGAGATAGGCGTCGAGCTTCCTGACTTCCTGAACGTCCACGGCGGTCTCCAATCGGATTAAAGGTTTTCCGGGAGGGTTTTTAGGCCGAGACGGCGCGGACCGCTAGCCGTAACTTCACAAAGATCGGCAGCGAAACGCCTGTAAAATCAAAGCCCGGTCGCGTTGAGCATCTGGTTCATGGTGCGCGACGGCTCAGCGCAGCCGGCCTCGCCGACGATCTTGGCGGGAACACCGGCCACGGTGACGTTGTGCGGCACCGGCTTGACCACCACCGAACCCGCCGCGATCCGCGCGCAGTGACCGATCTCGATATTGCCGAGAATTTTTGCGCCCGCCCCGATCAGCACGCCGTGGCGAATCTTGGGATGGCGGTCCTCGTTCTCCTTGCCGGTGCCACCTAACGTGACGTCGTGCAGGATCGAGACGTCGTCCTCGATTACAGCCGTCTCGCCGCAAACAAAACCGGTGGCATGGTCGAGGAAGATACCGCGACCGATGACAGCGGCCGGATTGATGTCGGTCTGGAATACCGCCGACGAGCGGCTCTGCAGATAATAGGCAAAATCCTTGCGGCCCTTCTTGTAGAGCCAGTGCGCCAGCCGGTGGGTCTGGAGCGCATGAAAACCCTTGAAGTAGAGCAAGGGGTCGATGAAGCGCGAAGTTGCGGGATCGCGGTCATAGACGGCGACCATATCGGCACGGAAAGCATTGCCTAGATCGGGTTCGTCGCGCAGCGCCTCATCATAGGTCTGGCGGATCAGGTCACCCGACAGCGCCGAATGATCCAGCCGCTCGGCCAGGCGATGGATGACGGAATCTTCAAGGCGCTCATGATGCAGCACGGTCGAATAGATGAAGGAAGCCAATTCGGGCTCGCGGCGAACGATGTCCTCCGCCTCGTTCCGGACCCGCTCCCAGATCGGATCGAGCGCTGCCAGTTTCGAACCCTGCGGATTGACTTGATGCACTGCCATAGCTTGCTCTCGCAATTGCTTGTTTCGTTGATCTTATAGCACGGCGGGCGGACGACTGTCCCGGGCAGGCTTCGGCCAAGTAAACCCCTTCCGAATGCCTTCCAGGTCAGTTCAAGGTGGTCGGGATTTTGCGGAAATCAAGCCGGGTAGCGTCCGACTATTGGTGAATTTCGGCCTCCCTGCCCTTCCCGGCATGGTGGCGCAAAATGGGGGGAAGCCAAATCAATACGCAGATTTTGCGCGCGCGCATCGCCGACACACGCTCTGTCTGGATCGCCGCCGTCGCCATCCCCTTGATGTTGCTAGCTCCCGCCCTGTGGAACGGCTACCCCCTGCTCCAATGGGATACCGGCGGCTATCTGGCGCGCTGGTACGAGGGCTACCTCGTACCCAGCCGCTCCACCGTGTTCGGACTCTATCTCCACTATGGCGAGGATTCCGGTTTCTGGATCAATCTCGGGATCCAGGCGCTGGCGACACTGTGGATCTTGCAGTTGACGTTGCGCGTATTCGGAATGGCCCAGCCCTTGCGGCTGCTGGCGATGAGCTTCGTATTGATCCTGACGACCGCGCTGCCATCGCTTGCAAGCATGCTTTTGACCGACATCTTTGCCGGGCTGTCCGTGCTGTCGCTTTTCATCCTGGTCGTGTGTGGCGAGCGGACCACGGCGATCGAAAAATGTTGCCTGTTCGCATTGACGGCCTTTGCCGCGGCGTCGCACAGCGCGACGCTGTCGGTGCTGCTCGGACTATGCGGCCTTGGATGGATCGTGCGTCCGCTTTCGCGCGGACGGATTGCGGTTTCCGGACTGACGCAAGGCAGCCTCACCATCGTCACCGGTGCGGCAATGCTGTTATCGACGAATTTCGCATTGTCGGGTCAATTGGCCTGGACCCCCGGCGGTTACGGCGTGGCCTTCGGGCGGATGCTGCAGGATGGCATCGTCACACGCTACCTCCGGGATCATTGTCCGCAGCAGTCCCTGAAGCTCTGCCCCTATCGCAACGAACTACCGGCCACCGCCGATCAGTTCCTGTGGGGCAACAGCATGTTCAACACGCTCGGCCGCTTCAAAGGTCTCAACGACGAGATGGGATTCATCGTACTGCGCTCGCTGGCCGAATATCCGGCCTTGCAGGCCAAGGCAGCGCTTACCGCCACGGCGCAACAGCTGGTCCATGTCGCCACCGGCGAAGGCACCGACGGCTGGCTCGGCCATACCTACGGCATCATCGAGCGCTATATTCCGGCGCAGCTGAAGCCGATGCGCGCCGCGGAGCAGCAGCGTTGGCATTTCGACTTCACCGCGATCAACACCATCCACGTTCCCGTGGCGCTGGGGTCGATGTTGCTGGCGGTGATGCTGTTCGGCACCGGGTTACGCCGCCGGCCGTTCGACGACCTCACTTTGCTCGCCGGCACGGTCTCGTTCGCGCTGCTCGGCAACGCATTTGTCTGCGGAGTGATCTCGGGCCCGCACGATCGCTACGGTGCACGGTTAGCCTGGGTCGCGACCTTCGTGGTGCTGATCGCGGGCGTGAAGCATTTCACGAGCCTTATCGGTTCTGATCGAATCAGAACCGGGCTCTAGTCTTTTGTTTTGACGCGTTTTCTTGACGCGAACCGGAATCCACTTCGCTCGAAAACGCTATGGCCAGGACGAACGCTCACGCCCGTCGTGAGAGAAAGTCCACCACGCCGGCCTTGTAAACCTTGTCGCCGACCGCGCGCATGTGGTCGCGGTTAGGAATATCGAGGACTTCCGAACCCGGAATGATTTCTCCCAGCGCATGCGCCGAGCCTGCGATCTCATCCACTGTGCCGACCGCGATCAGCACGGGCACGGCGATTTCGGTGGCTTGCTCTCGCGTCATCAGGCGCCGCGAGCCGCGCAGACAGGCCGCGAGCGCGCGGCGGTCGGAACGCGTCTGATCGGCAAAGGCGCGAAAGGTGCGCCCCACAGGATCGGTGACGTCCTCCAGCGACGGCGCCTCCAGCGCCAGCGCCACGTTTTCGCCGGGCCCCCCGCCCTCGATCAGGCCGATACCGATGCCACCGAGGATGGCCGAACGCAGCCGCTGCGGTTGCTCGCGCGCCAGCATCGCGGTCATGCGCGAACCCAGCGAATAGCCCATGATATCGGCGCGCGCGATCTGCAAATGATCCATCAGCGCAATGACGTCGCCGGCCATGATAGCGATCTCATACTGCGCGGCATCATAAAGCTTGCCGGACTCGCCGTGGCCGCGATTGTCGAGCGCAATCACGCGTCGGCCGTCCTTCTTCAAATCGGAAACCCAGGTCGGATAGACCCAGTTGACGTTCTTGCTGGAAGCGAAACCATGCACGAGAATGATCGGGTCGCCCTCACCTTCGTCGAGATAGGCAATTTCGACAGCGCCGTTGTGAAAACTCGGCATCATCAATCCATTTTTTGGGAGTTCAACGATTAGCGATCAGGAAATGACCGCAAGCTTAGCCGTGCGCTGGCGCGCCCGCCAGAGCCGGGTCCGGCCGCGATGCCGCGGCCGCCGCCAGCTTCCGTAACCGCCGCGCCTTCTTGCTGCGCAGCCAGGCCATGGTCAGCCGCTCCGTGGTCGCCTTGATCGACGACAGGAAGCCGAACAGCGCCAACAGTGCACCGAACACCCACATCGTCAGATTGAATGCGCCGGCCGCCAGCAGCAAGGCGCCACGGCCGAGAATTTTCAAGATCGCGCGGGTCTGGCCGCCCTTGGATTCCGCGAGCCGGGCGGCGCGCGCGACGTCCTTCGGGCCTTCGGCGATGCGCAGCGTATCGAGCGCGCCGCGTGTGCCGGCCTTTTCGCCGACGCGTCCGACGTCCTTGGCGAGCCGAACCAGCGCGCCGGCCTTCTCGGCGCGGAATGCCGCCTTGATCGCACTGACGGTCTCGCCCGGCCGCAGCACCGAGCCGGAGGCGACCGCCTGCTGCAGGACGGGCTTATCGACGATCTCGCGCGCCGAGCGGCCGGCCCATTGCGTCAACCCTTCGCCGAGCCGCCCGACCTTGCGGGCATCCTTGACCATGGTGAGACCGGCGCGCAGCGGCATCGCGCCGCCGACCGAAACATACGTCGCCGCCGTCACGGCAAGGCCGGCGGCGGCCAGGCCGAGCACGAGGTGATCGGTATCCTCACCCATCGCCAGATGTTTGCCTTCGCGCACCACGTCGCGGATATCGCCGAATACAAAGAGATCGCCGGCAACCGTGCCCGACAGGCTCGCAACATCGTCGGCGTTGCCGGTCACGAGACCGGTGGCAAAGCGCTTTGTAAAATGCGATGCCGAATTTTCCTCAGCGACGGCATCGCTCACCCGTTTCAACAGTTCGTCGCTGATAACGATGTTCCTGTCGCGCGCGAGTTCGACGAAGCTGTTCGCGAGATCGGCATCATTGGCGGCGAGTGCCGCATCGATACCATCCGACATCAGCATCGGGGTATTCCGCAGCGTAGAATTGAGCCTGACATCCGCCAACTGTGCGGGCTCGTCCTGTGCCGCCAGGACGGCGCCGGCGTCGCGCGCGTGCGGCCATAGCGCCATGCCTACCGCGACGCTAACCGCAATGCCTGCCAATGCCGAACCGAGCCGCACCCGCCTCATCCCGAAAAGCCCAATGTTTATGCTTTCCCCAACATGGTGTGCCGCTTTTAAGACACAACGGCCCCGACGAAAGAAGGGCTTCTCTGGAACGACAAGATTGTGTCGAATTTGCATGAGCAAATGAGCGGCGGGAACTTCCAGGAATCTGGCTCTAGGAATCAATTGCACCCGTCAGTATGGTGCGCGGCGTTTCGAGCGGCCGCGCAACATTGATTGCATCCGCCCGTCATTGCTATTCTAAGGTGAACAAGATGTCCGACCATGTCGTCCCGCACTTCCACAACGATGCCGGCGTCTCGGTGATCGAGATCGGTTCGCAGGAGTTCATGTGCGTGGGCGCCAACCCGCCTTTCGACCATCCCCATGTTTTCCTCGATCTCGGCAACGACAACGAGATCATCTGCCCGTACTGCTCGACGCTGTATCGCTTTGCCGCCGACCTCGCCGCCGGCGAAGCGCGGCCGCCCGAATGTGTCCTCAAAGACAAGGTCGCCTGATCGGTCCGTGGCCGTCACACGCACCATCATCGTCGCTGGTGCCGGGATCGGAGGACTGACGGCGGCGCTCGCGCTCGCGGCGAAGGGCTTTCGCGTCGTCGTTCTGGAGAAGGCCGAACGGCTGGAGGAAGCCGGCGCCGGCCTGCAGCTCTCGCCCAACGCCAGCCGCATCCTGGTCGAACTCGGCTTGCAGCCGCGGCTAGCTTCGCGCGCGGTCATGCCAGATGCCATCAACATCATGAGCGCACGCGAAGGCGGCGAGATCGCCCGCCTGCCGCTTGGTGAAGCCGCCTCGTTTCGTGCCGGCGCGCCCTATTGGGTGGTGCATCGCGCCGACCTGCAGGCTGCGCTGCAGGCCCATGTCAACGACAATCCCGACATCGAGCTGCGGCTCGGCTGCCAGTTCGATGACGTGACGTCGCACGCCAAGGGGCTGACGGTGGTTCAGCGCAGCGGCGATGCCCGGCGGCAGGAACTGGCGGTGGCGCTGATCGGCGCCGACGGCATCTGGTCCTCGGTGCGGAATCATCTGTTCCCGGACGTGCAGCCGCAATTCTCCGGCCTGATCGCCTGGCGCGGGACGCTCGATGCAACGGCGTTGCCGCGCGAATACACCTCTCCGCGTGTGCAGCTCTGGATGGGGCCGAATGCACATCTGGTCGCCTATCCGATCTCAGGCGCACGGCAGATCAACGTCGTCGCCATCGTGCCGGGGACCTGGAACAGGCCGGGCTGGAGCGCGCCTGGCGGCACCAACGAAATCAAGGACGCGTTCGCCTCCCCGCGATGGCCTCCTAGCGCGCGGATGCTGATCGGCGCCGTCGATGAGTGGCGCCGATGGGCGCTGTTCACGGTGCCCGACATTGGCGACTGGAGCGAAGGCGCGATCGCGTTGGTTGGAGATGCCGCGCACGCGATGCTGCCGTTTGCAGCCCAAGGCGCCGGTATGGCGATCGAGGACGCCGCGGTACTCGCCAAAGCCTTGAGCGACAGCGCCGGCGAAAATATCGCAGGGATCCCGGCGGCCCTGAAGCGCTATGGCCGGCTACGGCGCGCCCGCGTGCTGCAAGTTCAGCGCGCCGCCCGGCGCTCGGGACGCATCTATCACCTCACCGGCCCCTTGGCGCTGGCGCGCGACCTCACCATCAAGGCGATGGGACCGAAACGTGTGCTGGCACGGCAGGACTGGATTTACGACTGGCGGGCATAGTCGTGGCGCGACCGCATTCGAAAACGCCTTCTAGTGCACCGCGCTGCCGGACCGCGACGGCGAGCGTGTGCCTTTGGCTGACGCCGATGGCGCGGCCGGCGCCGCCGCCGGCGTAGCCGCAGCCTCTTCCTGGCACTTGTTGCGCCGCCAGGCTTCCTCAGCCAGCTTTGATTGCGCTCGCACCGAGATGTATTCGTTGCGATAAGCAAGCTCCGCCACCACGGGTCCGGCAACCCCGGTTTCCGCCTTTGCCATCAGGCCCTGCAATTCTGCGGCGCGGCTCGTAAGGGACTTGCGCTCCGGTCCCAGTTGCTTGCACTCGTAAAGATCATACTTGGCGGGATCGGCAAACGCCGACGACATGCTCTCGCCCATCTCGGCACAGCCGGACAGCCCTGCCCCGATCGCAAGCAGCGCCAGCGCCGCTATGGCGCGCGTGAATGGCTGGCGATGGGACGAGCGAATGGGCATCAGGCCTTCCTAAACAGACAATGTTGAGATTGCCTAAAGCAGGCCCAGGTGTCGGCATTGAGGCTTTGCTTTGGCACGCGGCGTCTTAAGGAAGGGGCGCGTTTGCGTCAAGATTATCCTAATTCCACGCTGCCGGTAAACGCGCCAAGCATCTGATCTGTTGAGGCAAAGCGGACGTGGCGGAACTGGTAGTCGCGAGGGACATAAAATCTCTTTGGATCTCGCCAAACCTATTCGATCACCTCGTCTGCACGGCCGAGTAGCGTAGCCGGAACTTCCATGCCGAGCGCCTTGGCTGTCGTCAGATTAATGACCAGCTCGAATTTGGTCGGCTGCTGGACTGGCAAGTCTGCCGGTTTGGCTCCCTTAAGAATTTTGTCCACATATGTAGCTGTCTGCCGGGACAAATCAGGAAGGTTCGCGCCGTAAGACATGAGTCCTCCGACAGCCGCACCCTCCCTCGCGGCATATATCGCGGGCAACCGATTATCCGATGCCATCTTCACGATGCGAGGATACTCGGCATACAACATCGGGCTGGGAAAAACAGTAAGTGCGGCGGCGCGCTCTTTGATCATGGCGGGGAATGCATCGGCGATATCGTCGGGACTGGCCGCCGGCACGAGTTGAAGCTGTATTCCCAAAGTCTGGGCCGCGCTCTCGATCTCCTTCAACATGCCGGCCATTGTGCGGTCGGTGTATGCACGGGGATGCCAGAGGACAGCGACGCGGGAGAGTTGCGGCACGGCCTCTCTCAGCAACTGCAGCCGCTTGGCGACGAGCTCGGGCCCAAGAAAGGTTGTGCCCGTCACGTTCCCGCCCGGCCGCGCGAGGCTGGCTATCAGTTCGTCTTCAACGGGATCGGCCATGCCTATTGCAACGATGGGAATGACGCTGGTCGCTTGTTTTGCCGGGCGGGCGGCCGTCGTGCTCTGCGCCACAATGACATCGACCTGGCGTTCGACCAACTCAACTGCGGCTTGGCGAAGTCGATCTGGATTCGATTCTCCAAACCGCCGCTCAAAGCTGATATTTTGTCCGTCCATATAACCGAGATCGCGCAGGCCTCCGATCATAGCGTCGATCATCACACGACTTGCATCGGGCCCTTCAGCATGGCCCTGCACCAGAACGCCTATCCGCGGAATCCTGGTTCCTTGCTGAGCCAGCGCCCCGAGCGGCCACGAGACCGCCGCACCACCGAGAACCGCGATGAAATCGCGCCGCCTCATTGAGCCCCCCGGAGAAAACGCCTCATCGATAGCCAAAGCCTAGCACTTCGCGGGCGAGCGGCGAGTGCGAAAGGCCAGGCAATCGGGCTCAAACGCTGCGACCCAATGTCCGAGATAGGTCAAGTGTCGACATAACCGTCCACAGCGTCATTGTGCTTTAGCAAGCGGACGTTCGACGTTATCGCCACATCTCATCTTGTGCCACGTGGAAAACACCATTGCTTGAGACCAGAAAACCGTTATGAAACAACGGCGCGGACGTGGCGGAACTGGTAGACGCAAGGGACTTAAAATCCCTCGATGGCAACGTCGTGTGGGTTCGAGTCCCACCGCCCGCACCACGCTTCGCCTTGACGGGCTACGCGTGGCTCAGCCAGGCCGGTCATTCAAGCGACGCGTGTCCGGCGTAGCTTGAGCGCAGCGGAGCGAAGACGGACTGCGCGAGGCGGAGGAGCAATATTGCAGCAGATCGGTCTTTTCGAAATGCGCCGGCTGGAAATGCTGAGCAACACCATCTTCGGCGTTGCCATGACGCTGCTCGCCTATGATTTGCCGAAAGCGAGCGGGTTTGCGAACGCCCCGGCCTGGATCGATCTCGTTCGCGCCTATGCCCAACCTCTCATAGCGCTGACGATCAGCTTCGTTGTCGCCGGGCTATTCTGGTTCAGCCATCATCGGCGGCTCGCCATTGCCCCGGAAGCCAGCCGGGGCGTGGTCTTCCTCAATCTGCTTTTTCTGTTGTCGATTATTATTCTGCCGGTGACCAACGGCCTGTACGGAGTCTTTCGGCTCGACGGCATTGTCGCCGTGATCTACGGCATCCACCTGACCGTGATAGCCACGCTGAACGCGCTGTTATGGGTGTTGGCGCTAAAGGAGCGTGGCGATCCGGAGTTGCTGGTGACAGCCTTGTTTCCGGTTTTCGTCTTCGTGCTCGCGACTACTGTGGCCTTCGTCGCTCCCTTCGCAGCGCAATTCTTCTGGTGTTTGGCCTTTGGTGCGCCATTCGCGGGCTGGCTTGCAGGGCGTCGTCAGCGCCGGCTTTTTGCCGCCTCTACGCGGCTTTCAAAAATCAACCAACCTCACGACAACGCGCTCCCGCGATGAGACGGCGACAAAGCGCATAAGCTCGGGAAAATCCGGCTTCGCGATGGACCTTCCCGGAGCGCGAATTCAGGATCATCCGCATGCCCGACCTTCACAAAATCACGATAGCGCCCCATCTCACCTTCGACGCCCTCGTCGCCGGCGAGCCTGGCGCGCCGCTGGTGCTCTTCCTGCACGGTTTTGCCGAATCCATGAATTGCTGGCGCGCGCAGGTTACGGCCCTCGGTGACATGGGATACCGCGCGATTGCGCCGAGCCAGCGCGGCTATTCGCCGGGGGCGCGGCCGGATGTGCGCGATGCCTCGAACTACCACATCGACCGCTTGATGGACGATGCGATGGCGATTGTCGCGGCCTCCGGCTACGGCGATGCGCGCTTTCATCTCGCAGGCCACGATTGGGGCGGCAGCATCGCGTGGGGCCTCGCGGACCGCTATCACGCGCGGCTTGCTTCGCTCACCATTCTCTCGCGGCCGCACCCGAACGCGTTCAATCGCGCGCTGCAAATGGTCGACGGCGACCAGGCGCATCGCTCGCGGCACCACAAGGCATTTCTCGAGCCCGATGCCGCCGACGTCGTGCTCGCCGACGATGCCAAATGGCTGCGCGAGCGCCTCGCCGGCAATGGCGTTCCCGCTGCCGCGATCGAGGAACATCTCGCCGTGCTCGGCAACAAGGACGCGATGGAGGCAGCACTCGCGTGGTATCGCGCGCGCGGCGCGATCCGCGGGCCTCTCGGTCCGATCCGCGTGCCTACGCTCTACATCTGGGGCGATGCGGACGACACCGTCGGCCGCGTCGCCGCCGAAGGCACAGTCGATTTTGTCGCCGCGCCCTATCGCTTCGAGGTGCTGCCCGGCGTAGGGCATTTCGCGGCGGATCAGGCGCCTCAACGCGTCAGCGAATTGTTACTGGAACACGTCGCAGCGCATCCGGTCTGACGGAACTCGATCCCGCCAAAAATGTTGTCATGCAGCAAATGGAGCACGACGACATGCCCAGCGAACACCCTTCCGACAAGCCACCGGTTACCGAACGCAAGCCGCCCGGGAACAAGCGCACGCCTTCGCGAGATCAGCCGGAACTCGGCTCACCGCTTGCGAACGACGGACCGGAACTGATCCGCGACAGTCACTGCTGATCGTACAAACAAAAGCGCGACGGGATATCTCGCTCCCGTCGCGCTTTCGTAACTGACGCAGCCTATTCCGACTTGTCGATATTCCAGAAGATCGGCGTCGCCGGGCCATCGAGCACGCCCGAGAGCGATTTCCGCCATGCGCTCGGCGCGAGGTACTGGCCGAGCGGAATATAGATCACCTGGTCATAGGCTTCCTGCTGAATTTCGGCGGCGATCTTCTTCTGCTCGTCCGGCGACGACGAACGCGCATAGGCATCCTTCAACTGTTCGATCTTGGCGTCTTCCGCCCAGCCGAACCAGCCGCCATTCTTGCCGCGGCCGCCGATCGAGAAATTGGCGATTGGATTGACCACATCGGCGCCGACCCAGTTGGTGAAGAACATGTTCCAACCGCCCTCCTTCGGCGGCTTCTGGCTGGCGCGGCGGGCGACCACGGTCTGCCAATCGGTCGCCTGCAGGTCCACCTTGAAACCGGCGTCACGGAGCAATTGCGCGGCGACGACCGGTTGCGCCTTCAGCGTCACGACGTCGCCGGGCGCCATGATCACGACGGGCGTGCCGTCATAACCGGATTCGGCGAGCGCTTTTTTTGCTGCCGCCATGCCGGTGCCCTTCACCAGCGTCTCCGAGCCGACATCGCTCGCCAGCGGCGTGCCGCAGACGAAGAATGCGCCACAGATCTTGTAGTATTCGGGATTGCCGACCAGCGCATCCAGCACGTCCTTCTGGTTCATCGCGAGGAAGGCAGCGCGGCGCACCTTGACGTTATCGAACGGCGGATAGAGGAAGTTCATCCGGCCGAGCGTCTGGAAGCCGAGCTTGTTCAGCGTCTCGACCTTGATCTCCTTGTTGGCGGTCAGAACCGGCAGGATATCGAACGACGGATTTTCCATGAAGTCGATGTCGCCGGATTGCAGCGCGTTCACCGCGGTCTGCGCATCCGCCATCGTGATCCATTCGACGCGGTCGACCTTCACCACCTTGCCGCCGGCGGTCCAGCTCGCCGGTTCCTTGCGCGGCACATAGTCGGTGTTCTTTTCATAGACCGCCTTTACGCCGGGCTGGAATTCGGCCTGGACGAATTTGAACGGGCCGGAACCGATCTGTTCCTTCATCTGCTGGCCCGCCGGCGTTTCCGCCATGCGCTTGGGCATCATGAACGGCACGTAGGACGACGGCTTGCCGATCGAGTCCAGCACCAGGCCGTAAGGCTCCTTCAGTTTCAGCGCAAAGCTTTTGGCGTCGATCGGCTCGATGCTGGCGGTGAAATCCATCAGCTTCTGGCCCATATTGTCGCTCTTGCCCCAGCGCTTCAGCGACGCCACGCAATCCTCTGCAGTCACGGGCGTGCCGTCATGCCACTTCAAGCCGTCGCGCAAGGTGAAAGTGTAAGTCAGCTTGTCGTCGCTGACTTTCCAGTCCGCCATCTGTGGCTGGATCTTGAAATTGGAATCGGTCGCCAGCAGCGTGTCATAGATCATGTAGCCATGGTCGCGCGTGATGTAGGCTGTGGTGAAAAGCGGATCGATGATGCGCAGGTCGGAATGCATCACGGCGGTGATGGTCTTGCCGGCGGCGATCGCCTGCGACGTCAGCGCTTGCGAAGTCAGGGCCACCGAAAGCGCAAGAACCGACAGGGCCGAGGCAACAGTGGGACGTTTCCAACGCGTGATGGGGAACATTCGATCTCTCCTGGCGTGAAACTGGTCAAAGGCCGATGATTCATTATGCATGTGGTTCGTTATTTGGGCGAACTAACACGCTGTAAATCTTGGATATTTGAGACTTGCATCAAGCGCGTGGCGCGTCAATCCGCCTTTGGCGGTGGGACCGCCCCCGCGCGTCCGCGTAGCGCAAGCGCTCATGTTTCACTTTACAAATTCGCCTGACATCATTCTCGTAACTGATGACGCGAATGTCGCTCGTTGGAAAGTCGAGAGAACGCCATGAACCCAGCCAATCTTCCCTTTGATTCCGAGGCCATGCTGCAGGGACTGCGTAGCTGGGTGGAATGCGAAAGCCCGACCTGGGACGCGAGCGCTGTCGAGCGCATGCTCGACCTCGCCGCGCGCGAGATGGCGATCATGGGTGCGACCATCGAGCGCATCGCCGGCCGGCAGGGTTTTGCCGGCTGCGTCCGCGCCCGCTTTCCGCATCCGAAGCAGGGCGAACCGGGCATCCTGATCGCCGGTCACCTCGATACCGTCCATCCCGTCGGCACGATCGAGAAGCTCACATGGCGGCGCGAGGGCAACAAATGCTTCGGCCCCGGCATCTTCGACATGAAAGGCGGCAATTACCTCACGCTGGAAGCGATCCGGCAACTGGCCCGCGCCTCCTTCACCACGCCGCTGCCGATCACGGTACTGTTCACGCCGGACGAGGAAGTCGGCACGCCGTCGACCCGCGATATCATCGAAGCCGAGGCCGCCCGCCACAAATACGTGCTGGTGCCCGAGCCGGGGCGGCCCCATAACGGCGTCGTCACCGGGCGTTACGCGATTGCGCGCTTCAATCTCGAAGCCATCGGCAAGCCGAGCCATGCCGGCGCCACCTTGTCCTCGGGCCGTTCGGCGATCCGCGAAATGGCGCGCCAGATCATCGCGATCGACGGCATGACGACGGATGATTGCACGTTCAGCGTCGGCATCGTGCATGGCGGGCAATGGGTCAATTGCGTTGCCACGACATGCTCCGGCGAAGCGCTGAGCATGGCGAAGCGCCAGGCCGATCTCGACCGCGGCGTCGAACGCATGCTGGCGCTCTCCGGCAGCGCCAATGATGTCGCGTTCAAGGTCACGCGCGGTGTGACCCGTCCGGTCTGGGAGCCGGATGCCGGCACCATGGCGCTGTACGAAAAAGCGCGCGGGCTCGCCAAACAAATGGGCGTCGAGCTTCCCCATGGCAGCGCCGGCGGCGGTTCCGACGGCAACTTTACCGGCGCGATGGGCATCCCCACCCTCGATGGCCTCGGCGTCCGCGGCGCCGATGCCCACACACTTAACGAACATATCGAGGTCGACAGCCTGGCCGAGCGTGGCCGGCTGATGGCGGGACTGCTCGCTACGTTGGAATGACGAGAAGGATGTCCAATGGCACGGGATTTGCTGACCTGTTAGGCTGCTGTCGGGGAACCTAATCTGCGACAACCCAAAGAGCGGTTGGCTCGCTTAGTGATGGACGAGAATGCTCGGATATCTCCTTCGCCGGATCCTCGCCGCCGTCCCTGTGATGGGCGTGGTGGCGCTGTTTGTGTTTCTACTGTTGCGCCTGACGCCGGGCGATCCCGCCGCGATTCTGGCCGGCGATAATGCGACGCCGGAACAGCTCGAGCGCATCCGCACCTCCCTCGGCCTCAACGAGCCGCTTTACACGCAGTTCTTCACCTGGATCGGCAAGCTGCTGCATGGCGATCTCGGCGTGTCGCTGATCTCGAACGTGCCGGTGCTGAAGATGATCGGCACGCGCATCGAGCCGTCGATTTCGATCGCACTCTGCACCATCATCCTCGCCATTTTGGTGGCGGTGCCGCTCGGCGTGATCGCGGCGTGGAAACACGGCACCTGGATCGATCGCTTCGTGATGGGATTGTCGGTGGTCGGCTTCTCGGTACCCGTGTTCGTGATCGGCTACGTCCTGATCCAGGTCTTCGCGATCGATTTGCGCTGGGTGCCGGTGCAGGGCTTCCGTAGCATCACCACCGGTTTCGGCCCGTTCTTCGAGCGCATCATCCTGCCGACCTGTACGCTGTCCTTTATCTATGTCGCGCTGATCGCGCGCATGACCCGCGCGGCGATGCTGGATGTGCTGGGCGAGGATTATGTCCGTACCGCACGCGCCAAGGGCATCGGTGAAGCCGGCGTGCTACTTCGCCATGCGCTGCGCAACGCGGCGGTCCCCGTCATCACCGTGATCGGCACTGGCTTTGCGCTGCTGATTTCCGGTGTCGTCGTCACCGAGAGCGTGTTCAACCTGCCCGGCATCGGCCGTCTCACCGTCGATGCCGTGCTGGCGCGCGACTATCCCGTGATACAGGCGATGATTCTGTTGACGTCGCTGATCTACGTGACTGTCAATCTCCTGATCGACGTCGCCTATACCCTGCTCGATCCCAGAATTCGTTATTGAGGCGCGGTACTGATGGCGATCGAAACCCTTCCAGAACCTTCGATACCGATCACCACGCCGTTCCGGCCGCGACTGGGATTTCTGACGGCGTCGCCGATCATCGCGATTGCGACCATCTGTCTCGCGCTGGTCATCGCAATGGCGATCCTGGCGCCCGTGCTCGCGCCGCACGATCCGAAATTGCTGGCACCGGCGCTGCGGCTAAAGCCATCGAGCGCGCAATTCCTGCTCGGCACCGATGCCTACGGTCGCGACGTGTTGTCGCGCATTATCTATGGCGGCCGGATCTCGCTGCTGATCGGGCTTGGCGCCGCCGTTTTCTCGATCGGCATCGGGCTCGTGATCGGCCTCGTCTCCGGCTTCTTCCGCTGGGTGGATGCGGTGATGATGCGGGTGATGGACGGGCTGATGGCGATCCCGAGCATCCTGCTCGCCATCGCCGTGGTGTCGCTGTCGGGCGCCAGCCTGATGACGGTGCTGGTCGCCATCACCATTCCAGAAATTCCACGCGTGGCGCGGCTGGTACGCTCGGTCGTGCTGTCGGCGCGTGAGGAGCCCTATGTCGAAGCAGCGATTTCCGTCGGCTCCAGCCTGCCCAAGATCATGTGGCGGCATTTGATGCCGAACACGGTGGCGCCGCTGATCGTGCAAGGGACCTATGTTTGCGCGTCCGCCATCCTCACCGAGGCGATCCTGTCGTTCCTCGGCGCCGGCATCAGCCCGGAGACCCCGACCTGGGGCAACATCATGGCCGAAGGCCGCGCTTATTTTCAGATCAAGCCGTCATTGATCTTCTGGCCGGGCTTGCTGCTGTCGATCGCGATCCTCAGCGTCAATCTGATCGGCGATGCCGCCCGTGACGCCCTCGATCCCCGCATGAAACAGCGGGAGAGCGGCAAGTGACGTCGTTGCAAGGAGCGAGGCGACGAAGCAAAGACGTCATTCCGGGACGCGAAGCGGTCCCGGAATCTCGAGATTCCGGGTCTGGTGCTAAAGCACCATCCCGGAATGACGGCGGAGGACGATGACATGAGCAACATCGTTCTCGACATCGACAACCTCGTCGTCAACCTCGGCAAGAAGCCGAGCGGCGAGCGCATCATCGATGGCGTTTCCCTCAGGGTGCACCAAGGCGAGACGCTGTGCGTGGTCGGCGAAAGCGGATCGGGCAAATCAGTCACGTCGCTGACCGTGATGGGACTGTTGCAAAAAGGCGCGCTGGTGCCCGCCGGCGGCAGCGTCAAACTGGTCGGCGAGGAACTGCTGACGGCGAGCGACCGGCGCTTGCGGCAATTGCGCGCAACCACGATGGCGATGATCTTCCAGGAGCCGATGACGGCGCTCAACCCCGTCGTCCCGGTCGGCCGTCAGATCGACGAAGTGTTGCGTGTCCATACCGATCTGGATGCGCGCGCACGCCGTCAAAAAATTCTGGCGATGATGGAACAGGTGCGGCTGCCGGAGGTCGAGCGTATCTTCGCATCCTACCCGCACCGCCTCTCGGGCGGCCAGCGTCAGCGCATCATGATCGCGATGGCGCTGGTGCTCGAACCCAAACTCCTGATCGCGGACGAGCCGACCACGGCGCTCGACGTCACCACACAAAAGCAGATCCTGACCCTGATCCGCGACCTGCAACGCGACCACGGCACCGCCGTGCTGTTCATCACCCACGACATGGGCGTTGTCGCCGAGATTGCCGATCGCGTTGCCGTCATGCGCAACGGCCGGCTGGTCGAAACCGGCACGCTCGATACCATCCTGCGTCAGCCCACCATGGAATACACCCGCAACCTGCTCGCTTCAGTGCCGAGCCTGGTGCCGCGGGCGCCGCGCACCGAGAGCACCGAACCGGTGGTTCTGGAAGCCAACGCACTGGGCAAGGTCTATCGTGAGCGTTCCTTCTTCGGCAAGGCGCGCGAGGTCGCGGCCGCGGATGGCGTGACGCTGACCTTGCGCAAGGGCCGCACGCTCGGCATCGTCGGCGAAAGCGGTTCCGGCAAATCGACGGTCGCGCGCTGTATCGTCCGTCTGATCGATCCGACCTCCGGCGGCGTGCGGCTTGCGGGCAAAGAAATCTCCGACCTCTCCCGCCGGCTGCTGCAGCCACACCGTAAACGCATCCAGATCATCTTCCAGGACCCCTACCGCTCGCTCAATCCGCGCGTCACCATCGGCGAGACCATCGCGGAGGGCCCGATCAACTATGGGATGCCGCGCGACGAGGCGCTGGCAAAAGCTCGCGAATTACTGGAACTCGTCGATTTACCGCCCGACGCGGTCTCGCGTTACCCGCATCAATTCTCCGGCGGCCAGCGCCAGCGCATCGCGATCGCGCGGGCGCTTGCACTCGATCCCGACGTTCTGGTCGCGGACGAAGCGGTCTCGGCGCTGGACGTCTCGGTGCAGGCCCAAGTGCTCGAACTGCTCGACGAAATCCAGAGCCGGCTCGGCATCGCATTGTTGTTCATCACCCACGATCTTCGCGTCGCGGCACAAATCTGCGACCACGTCGCTGTGATGCAACATGGCAAAATCGTGGAACAGGGACCGGCGGCGCAAGTGCTGACCCATCCGCAACAGGCCTATACCCGCGCGTTGCTCGACGCCGCACCGGGACGCGGCTGGGATTTTGCCAATTTCCGCCCGGTTTCTTCAGGTGTTGCGGCAGAGTGAAGCACTTCAACCCGTCATTGCGAGCGCCAGCGAAGCAATCCGGACCGCTTCCACGGAAAACACAGGATTGCTTCGTCGCATCGACCTCGCAATGACGAATTGAGAGCGACCATTCCATACGCCCATGAGTCATGCAAAACGGGATTGCTCCAGCGCTTGCGCTTCGCGCAATGACACGTTTAACGTCACGCGCGAACATTGGCTGAGATTTCATTGATGACCCGCATCGCGGTTGGCGGTTTCCTGCACGAGACCAATACCTTCGCACCGACGAAGGCGACCTACGACGATTTCGTGCATGGCGGCGGCTGGCCGTCGATGGCGTATGGCGCCGACGTCCTCAAGGTGATGCGCGGGATCAATGTCGGCCTTGCAGGATTTGTCGAGGCGGCCGAAGCCAATGGCTGGGAAATGGTCCCGACGGTCTCCTGCGGCGCCAGTCCCTCGGCCCATGTCACCAAGGACGCGTTCGAGCGCATCGTCAAGGAAATGATCGAAGGCATCGCAGCCGCCGGCCCGCTCGACGCCGTCTATCTCGACCTGCACGGCGCCATGGTGACCGAGCATTTCGACGACGGCGAAGGTGAAATCCTGGCGCGCGTGCGCAAGGTGATCGGCAAGGAACTGCCGCTGGTGGTCAGCCTCGACCTGCACGCCAATGTGACGCCTGACATGGTCGAGCACGCGGATGCACTCATTGCGTACCGCACCTATCCTCACGTCGATATGGCCGACACGGGTAAGGCTTGCGCAAAACATCTCGCGCTGATGCTGAAGACCAAGGCGAGCTTTGCAAAGGCTTTCCGGCAATTGCCGTTCCTGATCCCGATCAGCTGGCAATGCACCAACGACCAGCCGACCAAAGCTATCTATCAAAAGCTGGCGGTGCTGCAGAGCGACGCCGTGCCGACGCTGTCCTTTGCGCCGGGATTTCCGGCCGCCGATTTCAGGGATTGCGGACCGAGCGTGTTCGCCTATGGCAAGACCCAAGCCGATGCAGATGCTGCAGCCGACGAACTGGTCGCCCTGATCGAAGGCCATGAGGACGATTTCGACGGCCGCATCTATTCGCCTGACGACGGCGTCCGTCACGCGATGGAACTGGCAAAGACCGCGCGCAAGCCGATCATCATTGCCGACACCCAGGACAATCCCGGCGCCGGCGGCGATTCCGACACGACCGGCATGCTGCGCGCGCTGGTTCGCAACAACGCCACCCGCGCCGCGCATGGCGTGATCTACGATCCCCAGTCGGCCAAGGCCGCGCATGCGGCCGGCGTCGGCGCAACGGTCACGCTGGCGCTCGGCGGCAAGTCCGGGATTCCCGGCGATGCTCCTTACAAGGAAACCTTTGTCGTCGAGAAACTCTCCGACGGAAAGTTCGTGGCGCCCGGCCCCTATTATGGCGGCCGCGACATGGACATGGGACCGTCGGCCGCCTTACGCATCGGCGACGTCCGCGTGGTCGTGAGTTCGCACAAGGCGCAGCTCGCCGATCAATCGATGTACCGCTATGTCGGCATCGAGCCTACCGAGCAGGCGATCCTGGTCAACAAGAGCTCGGTGCACTTTCGCGCCGATTTCGAACCGATCGCCGAAAAGCTTCTGATCTGCGCCGCCCCCGGCGCGATGCCGGCGGACACCGCTTCGCTGCCCTGGACTAAATTGCGTCCGGGTGTCCGCATCAAGCCGAACGGCCCTGCCTTCACGCCCACCACTCAACCAGGTTCAACTTCCGCTGCAACCGGATAAAAAAAGACATGCCCACTATCGACCGCATCGACGGCTACGCCGACGAACTCACCGCCATCAGGCGCGACCTGCACGCACATCCCGAGATCGGCTTCGAGGAAGTCCGCACCTCCGGTATCGTTGCCGACAAGTTGAAGGGATGGGGTATCGAGGTGCATCGCGGCCTCGGCGGCACCGGCGTGGTCGGCGTGCTCAAGGGCAACGGCTCCGGCACCAAGCGCATCGGACTGCGCGCCGACATGGACGCGCTGCCGATGGAAGAGAACACCAATCTGACATGGCGCTCGACCATTCCCGGCCGTTTCCATGGCTGCGGCCATGACGGCCACACCACGATGCTGCTCGGCACCGCCCGCTATCTGGCGGAGACGAAGAATTTCGACGGCACCGTGCATTTCATCTTCCAGCCGGCCGAAGAAGGCCTCGGCGGCGCCCGCGCCATGATCAAGGACGGGTTATTCGAAAAATTTCCCTGTGACGAAATCTACGGGCTGCATAACGCGCCAAATCTGAATCACGGCGAGGTGGCGGTCTTTCCGGGAGCCGCGATGGCCGGCGCCGATTTCTTCGACATCACCATCAACGGCTATGGCGCGCATGGCGCTAATCCCCAAAACTCAAAGGATCCCGTAATTATCGCGATGACGGTTGCACAGGCGCTGCAGACCATCGTCAGCCGCAACGTCGAGCCCTCACAACCGGCCGTGCTGTCGATCACGCAGATTCATGCCGGCACCGCCTACAACGTTATTCCCGGTGAGGCAAAGCTCGCGGGTACCGTCAGGGCCTTTGACGACAAGGTGCGCGCATTGATCCGCGAACGGATGCGCGCCATTTGCGCCGGCATCGCCACGGCGTTCGAGGTCGAGATTATCGCCGACATTCGCGACACCTTCAGTGTGCTGGTGAACCAGGAAGAACAGACCCAGGTGGTCGAGCAGGTCGCGCGTACCGTGGTCGATCCTGCCAAGGTCATTACCACGCCTCAGCCAAGGATGGGCAGCGAGGATTTCTCCGACATGATGCAGTTGGTCCCCGGCGCTTATTTCTGGGTCGGCCATGACGGCTCGGTGTCGTTGCACAATCCCGGCTTCGTGTTCGACGACAAGATTCTCCCGATCGGTGCCAGCATGTTCGCACGCATCATCGAAACCCGTCTGCCGGTAGGTTCCCATGCATAAAGTAAAGACTGAAGAGGTCACGTCGCTGCACGATCTCAGCGCCGTCGACCTGATCGCAGGCTATCGCGCCAAGCAATTCTCGCCGTCGGAAGTGCTGGAGGACGTACTGGCGCATATCGCGGTATGGGAGCCGCACATCAAGGCGCTGTATCTTTTCGACCCCGAAGGCGCGCGCGCCACCGCCAAGGCGTCGACTGACCGTTGGAACAAGGGCGAGCCGGTAGGCACGCTCGATGGCGTGCCGGTCACCATCAAGGACAATATCGCAACCAAAGACCAGCCGGTGCCGCTGGGAGCGGCCAGCGTCAAACTGGTGCCGTCACCAAAGGATGCCCCGCCCGCCGCACGGTTGCGCGAAGCGGGCGCGATGATCTTCTCCAAGACCACGATGCCGGATTACGGCATGCTGTCGTCGGGGCTCTCGAGTTTCCATCCCCTCACCCGCAATCCCTGGGACCTCAGCAAGAACCCCGGCGGTTCATCTGCGGGTGCGGGCGCCGCGGGCGCAGCCGGTTACGGTCCCCTGCATCTCGGCACTGACATTGGCGGCTCGGTGCGGCTGCCGGCAGGTTGGTGCGGCCTCGTGGCGCTGAAACCGAGCTTCGGGCGCGTTCCGGTCGATCCGCCCTATGTCGGCCGCGTCGCAGGTCCGATGACGCGCATCGTGGACGACGCGGCGCTGATGATGAGCGTGCTGTCGCGGCCCGACCGGCGCGACGGCATGAGCCTGCCCGCGCACGAGATCAACTGGAAAGCGCTCGACAAATCGCCGCGCAAGCTGCGGATCGGCCTGATGCTCGATCTCGGCGTTGGACAAGCGTTGGAGAAGGAAGTTCGCGATGTCGCGGTGAAGGCTGCGAAAGCGTTCGAGTCCGCCGGCGCTGTCGTCACCGAAGTCGACAGCATATTGACGCGCGAGATGCTCGACGGGCTCGACAATTTCTGGCGCGCACGGATGTGGTCGGACCTCTCTCTCCTCACACCGGAAGAGCGCGGCAAGGCGTTGCCCTACATTTATAAATGGGCCGAGGCCGGTGCAAAACTGTCGGGCGTCGACGCCGTCAGGGGTTTTAACGCCACCATGGCGATCCGCGCTGCGGCGGCGAAGCTGTTCTGCGATCTCGATTATGTCATCTCACCGGTATCGCCGGTGGTGAACTTCCCCGCCGAATTCGCCGCCCCACTCAACGACCCCGAAAAGCCGTTCGAGCATATCTGCTACACCGTGCCCTGGAACATGGCGGAAAATCCCGCCGTCTCGATCAATGGCGGTTACGGCAAGAAGGGCTTTCCGATCGGCGTGCAGATCATCGGCCGCCGCTTCGACGATCTCGGAGTGCTCGGCATGGCCAAGGCTTTCGAGGGCCTGCGTGGCCCGCAGAAGCCGTGGCCGGTGCCGCCGAAGAAGTAAGCAACCCACGACCGTCATTCCGGGATGGCCCGAAGGGCCAGGCCCGGAATCCATAACCCCGATCCGTGGTTATGGATTCCGGGCTCGCGCCGAGTGGCGCGCCCCGGAATGACGAGTTAGAAATAGCCGACAAAAGAACACACGAAGGAAACCCCATGGCGTACGAGACGATCAAGTACGAGGTCGCCGAACAGATTCTCACCATCACGCTGAACCGGCCCGACAAGCTCAACGCTTTCAACGGCACCATGCAGCAGGAACTGATCGACGCGTTCGATGCGGCCGACAAGGACGACAACGTCCGCGCCATCATTGTGACCGGCGCGGGCCGCGGCTTCTGCGCCGGCGCCGATCTTTCCTCCGGCGCCAACACCTTCGACCGCGACGCGCGGCGCGGGCCGGTGAAGCGTCTGGCCAACGGCGCCGTCGACTACAGCGATCCCCAGGCCCGCGACGGCGGCGGACAGGTGACGCTGCGCATCTTCAAATGCTTAAAGCCTGTGATCGCGGCGGTGAACGGGCCGGCGGTCGGTATCGGCGTCACCATGCAGCTCGCAATGGACATTCGCATTGCCTCCGATGCTGCGCGCTTCGGCTTCGTGTTCTCCCAGCGTGGCATCGTGCCGGAGGCCGCCTCGAGCTGGTTCCTGCCCCGTCTCGTCGGCATCTCGCAGGCGCTGGAATGGTGCTACAGCGGCAGGGTTTTCCCGGCGCAGGAAGCCTTGGCCGGCCGCCTCGTCAGCAAAGTGGTGCCGCCGGACGATTTGTTGCCGACCGCCCGCGCTCTCGCCAAGGAATTCGTCGCGAAGACCGCGCCGGTCTCGGTGGCGCTGATCCGGCAGATGATGTGGCGCATGATGGGCGCCGACGATCCGATGGAAGCGCACAAGGTCGACAGCCGCGGCATTTACGCCCGCGGCCGTTCGGACGATGTGAAGGAAGGCGTGGTGTCGTTTCTGGAAAAGCGGCCGGCACAGTTCAAGAACAAGGTTTCTTCCGACATGCCCGACTATTTTCCGTGGTGGCAGGAGCGCGAATATAAGTGAGCGGACGGCCCGCTCCGACCGGCGCCCTACAAGACGGCGTCGTTCTGCTGCATGGGATCAGCAGAACTGCGCGATCGTTCCGAAAGATGCAGGCGGCGCTGGAGGCCTCCGGCTTCGCGACGCTCAATCTGGACTATGCCAGCCGCCGGAACCCGCTAGAGATGCTGGCGGATGATATCCACTCCGCCATCGCCGGCTTCGCCACCGGCGTCGATGGCTCTCTCCATTTCGTCTGTCATTCCATGGGTGGCCTGCTGGCGCGGGTCTATCTCGCCCGATATCGGCCGCAACGATTGGGCCGCGTGGTCATGCTCGGCACGCCGAACGGCGGCAGCGAGATCGCCGACCGCCTGAAAAATTTCTCCGCCTATCGCGCCTTCTTCGGACCGGCCGGGCAACAGCTTGGCACGCAGCGGGACGCCGCAGTCGATGCGATACTACCGCCGGTCGATTATCCCGTCGGCATCATTGCCGGAAACCGGTCGATCTATCCGATAACCTCGGTGGTTTTGCCGAAACCACATGACGGCCGAGTCTCCGTCGAAAACACCAGGCTCGACGGCATGGCCGGCCACATCGTCGTCGGCGCGCCGCATCCCTGGCTGGTGCGGAATAACGAGGCGATCGCACAGACGGTTGTGTTCTTAAGCGTACGGGCGGTTCAGATCCGTGACCGTGAGCACCGCGAAGCGGGTGATCCAGTATTCCAGGGACCTCAGCGCTGAAGAGAGGCCGTGGTGTACGGTGCGCCGCGCCTTTGCGGACCATGACGACGGTATTATCGCGTCATCAGCGCCACCCGCCCGATCGCCTTGCGATCGACCAACAGCCGCATCGCGCGCGCATAATCTTCCAGCGGTAGCCGGTGAGAGATGTTGGGACGCACTTTTCCTGCCTCCGCCCATTGCGTCAGCGCCTTGATCCTGACTTCACCGAGCGCCGGATTTTTTCGCACCGCTTCGCCGGCGCGCACGCCAAGCACGCTTGCGCCCTTGATCATCAGGAGATTGGTCTTGGCGAGACCGATGCCGCCGGTGAAGCCGATGATCAAGAGCCGCGCGCCCCAGTTGATACAGCGCATGCTGTTCTCGAACACCTCGCCGCCGACAGGATCGAACACGACATCCGCACCGCGCCCGTCGGTGATACGTTTGACGGCGTCGCGGAACGGCTCGCGCGCATACAGCACGAGATGATCCGCTCCCCTCGCCTTGGCGATCGCAAGTTTCTCCTCGCTCGAGGCGGCCGCGATCACGGTGGCGCCGAGCATCTTGCCCATCTCGACGGCGGCTAGTCCCACGCCGCCGCCGGCGCCGTGCACCAGCAGCACTTCGTCTGGCTTAACCTGGCCGCGATCGATCAGCGCGTGATAGGCCGTGCCGTGACCGGCCAGAAACGTCGCGCCTTCGGCATAGTCGAAGGTCGATGGCAGCGGCACAAGTTGCGAGGGTGTGACGACGGCCTCGTCGCAATAGGCGCCGTGCCGCATCTTGACGATGACCTTGTCTCCGACAGCAACGCCCTTGGCGTCGTTCAGTTCGACCACATCGCCGGCCGCCTCCACGCCCGGCGTGAACGGCAGTGGCGGCTTGAGCTGATATTCGCCTGCAGCCATCAAAATATCCGGAAAATTGATCCCGGCGGCATGAACGGCGACACGCACTTGTCCCGGCGCGAGCGGTGCGGCGGCAAAGGTTTCCAGACGCAGGCTCTCGGGCGGGCCGAGTTCGCGGCAGACGACGGCTTTCGGCATCAGGCGGCGCTCGCCTTGCGGCGCTGCAGTGCCTCGCGGATCAGCGGCATCCGGTCATTGCCGAAATACATGTCGGTCTTGTCGACGAAAATGGTCGGCGAGCCAAACCCGCCGCGCGCCATCACTTCATCGGTGTTGGCCTTGAGCTGGTCCTTGGTCGCCTGCTCGCCGATGCCTGAAAAGAATTTGACGTGATCGATACCGACGCTCTTGCAGATTTCGGTCAGCACTGAGTTCTTGCGAGATGTCCTTGTCGCCACCCCAATAGGTCTCGAACACCGCGCGCGCGAACGGCACCATTTCGCTTCCGAGCCAGATGCAGCCGCGCATGGCCTTGACGCTGTTCACCGGAAACACCGTCGGCGGCATCTTGATCGTAAGCCCTGCAGATCGCGCCCAGTCGGAGAGGTCCTTTTTCATGTAGCGTGCCTTCAGCGGCACCGGCGTCTCGCGCGAGGCGTAGACGCTGGGATTCACGGTATTGAAGATGCCGCCGACCAGGATCGGCCGCCAGGCGATCTCGACACCGAGTTCCTTGGCGAGCGGCTGGATGTTGTGGAAGGCGAGATAGGTCCAGGGACTGGAACAGTCGAAGAAGAATTCGATCATGGCGTTTTCCTTTTGTTTCTCGCGTTTCAAAGCCAACTCATCGCTCGTCATTCCCCGATGCGCAATTGCGCATCGAGGATGCGCCACTTGGCGAAGGCCCGGAATCGCATAACCACGATCGTGAGTATGGATTCCGGGTTCGCGCTTCGCGCGCCCCGGAATGACGAGAAAATTATTTCTGTTTCGCCATCTCCTTCGCGGCCTGCCCGAACATATTCCTGCGGGCCTCCTCGTCGAAAGGCTCCTTCACGAACTTGCCGATGGCAAGCCCTGCCTGCACCTGCGGCCGCGCACGAACTTCCGCATACCAGCGCTTGATGTGCGAATAATCGTCGAGCGTAAAGCCTTGCGCCTTGTGCGTCATGGTCCAGGGAAAACAGGCGATATCGGCAATCGAATAGTCGCCGGCGACGTAACTCCCGGTTTTGCCGAGTTGGGTGTCCAGCACGCGGTAAAGCCTCGCCGCTTCGTCCCGGTAGCGTTCGATCGCGTAGGGAATTTTCTCCTGCGCGTAGAGTGCGAAATGGCCGTGCTGGCCGAGCATGGGACCAAGCCCGCTCATCTGCCACATCACCCATTGGATCACCCGCGAGCGGGCGCGCATTTCCACGGGGAGAAACCGGCCGGCCTTGTCGGCGAGATAGATCAGGATGGCGCCGGTCTCGAACACGGAAAACGGCCCGCCCCCGTCCGCAGGCTCATGATCCACGATCGCGGGAATCCGGTTGTTGGGACTGATGGCCAGGAATTCCGGCTTGAATTGCTCGCCAGCCCGGATGTTGACGGGAATGACCCGATAAGGGAGCCCGAGTTCCTCCAGCATGATCGAGATTTTCCAGCCATTCGGCGTCGGCGCGTAATGCAGGTCGATCATGGCTCCCCTTAGCTCGCCTATGGCGCCGGATTATTCCCCGGTGATGGCGACTTTTGTTGTTCTGTACCTCGATCATAAGACATGGCAGACAGGCGCTCAATCAGAACCGACCGGGAGGCCCTCATGCTGTTTCCAACGACAATCGCAGGCTCTTTGCCGAAGCCGGAATGGCTGGCCGAGCCCAATACGCTCTGGGCACCCTGGAAATCGAAAGGCGACGAACTCGCCCGCGCCAAGCGCGACGCCACCATGCTGGCGGTAAAGCTGCAGGAAGATTCCGGCGTCGATATCGTCACCGAGGGCGAGCAGGCCCGCCAGCATTTCGTCCACGGCTTTCTGGAGAAGATCGAGGGTATCGACTTCGCCCACAAGGTCGAGATGGGCATCCGTAAAGACCGCTACAAGGCGATGGTGCCGCAGGTGGTCGCGCCGCTGACACTGAAAGGCCGCGTCCATGCCGACGAGGCCCGCGTGGCCCGTGCCCACACCAAAAACAAGCTGAAATTCACCCTGCCCGGTCCGATGACCATCATCGACACCATCGCCGACAAATATTACGGCGACCGGGTCAAGATGGCGTTTGCCTTTGCCGAACTCCTGAACGAGGAAGCCAAGGCGCTGCAGGCCGACGGCGTCGATGTGATCCAGTTCGATGAACCCGCCTTCAACGTCTACATGGACGAGGTCTCCGACTGGGGCATCAAGGCGCTGGAGCGCGCGGCGCAAGGGCTGACCTGCGCCACCGCCGTGCACATCTGCTACGGCTACGGCATCAAGGCCAATACCGACTGGAAGCAGACGCTCGGCAGCGAGTGGCGGCAATATGAGGATATCTTCCCGGCGATCGCCAAGAGCCCGATCCAGCAGGTCGCGATCGAATGCCGCAATTCCAAGGTACCGCTCGATCTGTTGGGCCTGTTGACCGGAAAGATCATCCAGGCCGGCGTGATCGATGTCGCCAGCGACACGGTCGAGACCGCCGAAGACGTCGTCAAGGTGATCGAGGCAGTGTCGAAATTCGTGCCGAAGAGCAACATCGTCGCGACCACCAATTGCGGCATGGCGCCGATGCGAAGGGATATCGCGGAAGCGAAGCTGATGGCGCTCGGCGCGGGGGCGAAGCTGGCGCGGCAGCGGCTGGGGTGAACGACGCCCGCAGCGGTCCGGCCCGATGCAATTGATATCGGGAGATCAGGCGCCGTTCATCATGTCATAAGCCAGGAGTTCCGCGCCCGTTTCCGTCGCGTCCATGATCCGCTTGCCGATGAGATCGCGCAGCGTCTCGGAGGTGCCGCCGCCGAGCGTCCCGTAGCGCGCTCCGCGATAGAGACGCGATACCGCGAATTCGTCGGTGAAACCGAACCCGCCGTGCAACTGGATCGCCTCGCTGGTGACCCGGTTGGACATCTCGTTGCATGTGATCTTGGCCACCGCCGCCATGAAAGGATCGGGAAACGGATTGGCGGTGATGCAGGCGCGATAGAGGATGCTGCGGGCCGTCTCGATCTCGCGGTACATCTCTGCGAGCTTCCACCGCACGCCTTGATGGTGCCCGATTGCCTTTCCGAACACCGTTCGGTCGCTGACATATTTGCGGGTTTCTTCAAAGGCCCCCTCGGCCAGACCGAGCGAGATGCTCGGATTGAGGCAGCGTTGCGTGTTGAAGGCGTTCAGCAGCTTTCTGAAGCCGTCATCCCGAATCACGAGATTCTCCATCGGCAGTTCGCAATCGTTGAACTGGATCTCGTGGAGGTTTTCGCCGCCCATCGTGTGGTAAGTCCCGGTCACCTCGAAACCCGGCGTGCCCGACTCCAGCAAGACGCACCCGATACCCTCGCGGCCGGGCCTGCCGTCGATCCGCGTGAAGATGACGAACATGCCGGCCTCCCTGGCCCGGCTGATCAGCGTCTTTGTCCCATTCAGGACGACACGGTCACCCCGGATGACGGCGTTGGTCCGGTAATTCGCGACATCGGTGCCGGCGTGCGGCTCGGTCATGCAGACGGCCAATATGCAGTCGCCCGAGACGACCTTCGGAAGAATTCGCGCGCGAATAGCACTGGGCGCGTAGGTTGCGATCACTCGGGTCTGAACACCGGCCTCGCCGAGCGTGGCCATTGCGGTCACATAACAAGTCTTCGCAATTTCCTCGAGCACCAGCGCCGTATCGAACACCGGCAAACCAAGGCCGCCATATTCTTCCGGGACCGACATGCCAAGCACGCCGATATCGGCGAGCTTCTTCATGTTTTCCCAGGGAAACGTCCCATCCATGTACTTTTGCGCGTTTGGCTTGAACTCTTCCTGAGCGAGCTCGCGCACCGCAGCTACCATCCGCCGCTGCTGTTCCGTAAGTTGGAAGTCCATTGCTTGTCCTTGACTTGAAAAAGGCTGTGACGGACAAAATGTCGGTCGCGGGTACGATGATTATAGGTCATTTTCGAGCATGCGTTCGCCGTAACATCGGGCGCCGGGAGAAACCCTATCATGACGAGGACCGGAGCTTGCCTTGCCGCAGCACTTGTACTCGCGGGCTCGGCGGGGCACGCGCAAACATATCCGTCCAGGCAGATCACGCTGATCATTCCGTTCGCGGTCGGGGGATCGAACGATTTGGTCGGGCGCGCCATCGGCAAGAAGCTTGCCGAGGCGTGGGGACAGCCGGTCGTCGTCGAAAACCGTGCCGGCGCGGGCGGCCTGATCGGCACCTCTGCCGTCGCCACCGCGCCGCCGGACGGCTACACGCTCCTGCTGGTGTCGCCAACCTTCACGATCAGCCCCGCGATCAAGAAGAACATGCCGTTCGACACGGTCAAGGACTTCACACCGGTCGCCTTTATTGCCCGCTCGCCGCTGCTGGTGACCGCGTCGAACGAACTACCGGTGAAGTCCGCGAAGGAATTGCTCGATCTGGCGAGGAGCAAACCGGGCCGGATCACCTACGCTTCAGCCGGTCTCGGCAGCATCAATCAGATTTCGACCGAACTCATCGCGCTTTCGGCGGGAGTGAGGTTCATGCACGTTCCCTACAAGGGCGGTGCGCCAGCGCTCAACGATCTCGTCGGCGGCCATGTCGACATCTTTGTATCGAGTCTTCCGCAGGTGCTGCCGATCGCCCGAAGCGGGCAGGCCAAGGCCCTTGCCGTGACAAGCGCCCGGCGAACGGCGCTTCTGCCTGATGTGCCGACTCTCGAGGAGTCGGGGATATCAGGCTTCGATCTGGGGTCCTGGTGGGGCATTGCCGGCCCGGCCGGGATGCCTGCGAATATCGTCAATGCACTCAACGCGGAGATCGGCAAAATCCTGGCCTCACCCGAACTCGGCACTTTTCTCGCAAACGAGGGCGCCGAAGCCGAAACCATGACCCCGCAGCAATTCGGCGAATTGATGCGCTCGGAAACCGAGCGCTGGATCAAGGTCGCGCGCGAGGCAAATATTTCGATCGACTAGCGTCAGGCGGCGAGCGTCGGCTCGCTATTGAATCGCACTCGGATGCAGCACTGGCCGATAGCCCGCGTCCAACGCGCGCAACGTGGAAGGCGGTGTCAGTAGCCTCGCTTCGGCAATTGCGTTCTCTGCCTTGCGATAGCCCGTCATCGACCAACGCAGCGCTTTGCCCTGCAAAATCAGAAAACTCTCCTCCCCCGCCTGCACCATCGCGCCATCAGGCAATTCCTCAACCGGCATCGGCAGCGGATGCAGCCGTTTCTTGCCGCGGTCCAGCCGTTCTCGATGCAGCACCGCGTCGATGTCGCGGGCGAGAATTGATGAAACACCATTCCCCTTCTGCCACGCCGCGCGAAAGCGGTTGGCGTCGTCGCGGCGGCAGAAGAAACACGGGCGATGTCCAGCGGCGAACGCGGTCGCCTCGTCGAGGAAGAACAGTTCGGTCCAGCTCCGCCCGCCCATCACCTTGCGTCGCCATCCCCTGAACTCGCAGAGGCAGGTGATCCACGCGGGACTGGACCAGCGCTTCCTGAGCAATGTCCGGGTTGCCGGATCGTGGATGATGCCGCGATTGCCGGTGAATAGGCCGCGGTGCGGGTCGGCGACGATGTCGCCCGTAGGTGTGACCCGGTTTTGCAGCGGCATCGGCGTTAGCATGCTTCCGGCGCGCCCGGCCCGTTTCACGCCGAGCCGTCACGGATCGGCGGCTGGAACGACAGTGCGGTGTCCCAGGGAAAATGGATCCAGGTGTCCTGCGATACCTCGGTAATGAAAGTATCGACCAGCGGCTTGCCCTGCGGCTTGGCGTAGACAGCCGCGAAATGCGCGTCGGGCATCATCGAACGCACCAGCCGCCCTGTCTTGCCGGTGTCGACGAGATCGTCGACGATCAACAGCCCCTTGCCACGACCGCCGCCGAGTTTTGCCACTTCCGCCGACACGCCCTTGAGAGCCTTCAGGTCGCCCTGTCTGGTGTGGTCATAGCTGGCAATGCAGACGGTATCGATGATGCGAATGCCGAGTTCGCGCGCAACGATGGCCGCCGGCACCAGCCCGCCCCGGGTGATCGCGATGATGGCATGAAACGGCCCGACCTCGTTGAGCCGCCAGGTCAGCGCGCGGCAATCGCGGTGAAACTGGTCCCACGAGACGGGAAAGGCTTTTTCGGCCCGTCCCTGCGCACTCACTTCCGGACTACCCGGCACCATTGTACTTCTCCTGCCTGTTCCGAGTTCCGCCGCATCACCGCGTGGTGTTCAAGCCCGCCAACATCTCCTTCACCGCGGCCATCGCGGCGTTGAGCTTTTCGGGATCGCGCGAACGGACGACGAGATTGGTATTCGGCTTCTTGTCTTCGTCCTGGAATGGATAGCTGCCGATGATGGTCTCGGGATGAGCGCTCGCGATTGCGCGCAGCGGCCCGCCGATGTCGCCTTCGCGTGCATTGGCGCGGACCGAGTCCGACAGCATCCGCACCCCGGATTTCAGCTTGGGCGCGACAATGTCCATCATCGCCTGCATGATCGTGGGTATGCCGGCCATGACGATGACATTGCCGAGCTTGAAGCCGGGCGCCAAAATGGTGGCGCTCTGGATCAGTTCGGCCCCGTCGGGAACGCGGGCCATCCGCAGCCGCGCCTCGTTCAGATCCTGCTCGCTCCAGCGCTCCCTAAAGCGCGCGACCACCTCCGGATGATGATCGATCTTGACGCCGAACGCCTTGGCGACGCTGTCGGCGGTAATGTCGTCATGGGTCGGCCCGATACCGCCGGTGGTAAAGACGTAGGTGTAACGCTTTCGCAGCGCATCGAGGGCCGCGATGATGTCGGTCTCTTCGTCCGCGACGACCCGGACCTCCTTGAGGTCGATCCCGATATTGGTCAAATATTCGGCGATAAAGCCGATGTTCTTGTCTTTGGTCCGGCCGGACAGGATCTCGTCACCAATGACCAGAATTCCCGCCGTAACGATCTCACTCATGACTTGTCCTCACCCCTTTCCCCTGACTCTGCGTAAGCAACGCGTTGATGTCACGGGGGATTGCCGCCGAAATAAGCATCCGGCGGCCGTTTTTTTCGGCAACGCAGCGAACCATCCATAGCAAATGCCGCCGGCCAATGCATATCCCGCTGGCCCGGCCCTTGCTACCATCCCGTTAAGTCATGCACTGTGGCGCTGGCTTGGAAGGACAGTCGGGATTTATGGCAGTTGCCTTCGATGAAATGAACGGCTCCGGCGGCAACCTCCGCCCGGCCTATCAGGAACTCTCCCGCTGGCTGAAGGAGACGCCACCGGACGCCCTCGAATATCGCCGCCAGGAAGCGGAGCTACTGTTCCGCCGGATCGGCATCACCTTCGCGGTCTATGGCGATGCCGAAGCCCAGGAACGGCTGATCCCCTTCGACGTGATCCCGCGGATCATGTCGGGCAAGGAATGGACCCTGCTCGAAAGCGGCCTCAAGCAGCGGGTCCGTGCGCTCAATATGTTCCTGCGCGACATCTATCACGGCCGCGACATCCTGCGCGCCAACATCATCCCCGAAGACCTGATCTTCCAGAATCCGGTGTTCCGCCCGGAAATGAACGGCCAGAGCGTGCCGCACGACGTCTATGTCCACATCGCCGGCATCGACATCATCCGGGTCGATGCGGAGAACTTCATCGTGCTGGAGGATAATGCTCGGACACCCTCCGGCGTGTCCTACATGCTGGAAAACCGCGAAATCATGATGCGGCTGTTTCCGGACCTGTTCGCCCGCCATCGCGTAGCTCCAGTGGAGAAATATCCGGACGAATTGCTGTCGGCCTTGCGGTCGGTGGCCCCGCTGAGCGCCTCGGCCGAGCCGACGGTCGCGCTGATGACGCCCGGCGTCTACAACTCCGCCTATTACGAGCATTCGTTCCTCGCCGACAAGCTCGGCATCGAGCTGGTCGAGGGACGCGACCTCATCGTCAAGAACGATGAAGTGTTCATGCGCACCACCGAAGGCCTGAAACGTGTCGACGTGATCTACCGTCGCGTCGACGACGACTTCCTCGACCCCCTCACCTTCCGCCCGGATTCCGCGCTCGGCGTGCCCGGGCTGATGTCGGCCTATGCGGCCGGCAATATCACGCTCGCCAATGCGGTCGGCACCGGCATTGCCGACGACAAGGCGATCTACTCCTACATGCCGGAAGTCGTGAAATTCTATCTTGGCGAAGAACCTATTCTGAAGAACGTCCAGACCTGGCGCTGCCGCGATCCGCAGGATCTCGCCTACGTGCTCGACAATCTCGGCGATCTCGTGGTGAAGGAAGTGCACGGCTCCGGCGGCTACGGCATGCTGATCGGACCAGCCGCCACCAAGGCGACGATCGAGGCGTTCCGCGACAAGTTGAAGCGCGAACCCGAAGGCTTCATCGCCCAGCCGACACTGGCGCTATCGACCTGCCCGACCTGTACCGCTTCCGGCCTTGCCCCGCGCCATGTCGATCTGCGGCCGTTCGTGCTGACCGGCCGCGACCGTACCACCATCGTGCCGGGCGGACTGACCCGCGTGGCGCTGAAGGAAGGCTCGCTGGTGGTCAATTCGAGCCAGGGCGGCGGCACCAAGGACACCTGGATACTCGACGAATAGAGGGCAAGATCGCTGCATGCTGTCGCGCACCGCCGAAAACCTGTACTGGCTGGCCCGCTATGTCGAGCGTGCGGAGTATCTCGCGCGCACCATCGACGCGACCTTGCGCGTGACTGCGCTGCCAGCCGCCTATATCGGCAAGACCAATGAATGGGATTCGGCGCTGCTGACAGCCGGCGTCAGCGCCAGTTTTTACGACGCCTATCAGGAGGCCAACGAAAACAACGTCGTCGAGTATCTCGCGTTCTCGCCGTCCAATCCTTCCTCGATCAAGAACTGCATCGAGGCCGCGCGGCTCAATTCGCGCTCGGTGCGCACCGCGCTGACCTCCGAGATGTGGGACACCATCAACTCCGCCTGGATCGAGCTGCAGGAAGTCTGGGGCAAGGGCACTTCGACCCGGGAGGAACTGGCAAAATTTCTGCGCTTCGTGCAGGAGACCTCGCTGCGCTTCGACGGCTCGGCCTACCGAACCATGCTGCGCAACGACGCCTACTGGTTTTCCCGGCTCGGCCTGCATCTGGAACGCGCCGACAACACCGCACGCATTCTCGACGTGAAGTATCACGTATTGCTGCCCGAGGAGGAACATGTCGGCGGTCCCCTCGATTATTATCAATGGACCTCGATCCTGCGCTCGGTGTCGGCATTGACCGCCTATCACTGGGTCTACCGCGAGACGCTCAAACCCTGGCTGATCGCGGATCTCTTGATCCTGAACGATACGCTGCCGCGGTCGCTGGCGAGTTGTTATAGCAATCTGGTGCGCAATCTCGACCAGATCGGCGTCGCCTATGGCCGCCAGGGCGCCTCCCAGCGCCACGCTCGCGGGGTCCGCAACCGGCTTGAACACAGCCATATGGACGATATCTTCCAGCATGGCGTCCATGAGTTCATCCAGGAATTCGTCGCGGATAACTCACGACTCGGTGAAATCATCACCAGGCAATATCTGGTTTAAAGAGTTAGAGGAGCGCGCCATCAAATACCGTGATCGCCGGGCTTGTCCCGGCCATCCACGTCTTGCTATGCCGACCTCACAAAAAGGACGTCGATGCCCGGGACCAGCCCCGGGCATGACGATCCCAACCTCATCTCGGTACGCCATGCGCCTGCGAATTGCCCACACCACCAGCTATCGCTATGAACCCCCTGCTTCCGGCGTGATCCAGATCCTGCGCATGACGCCCGGTAGCCATGACGGGCAATATGTCGCCGAATGGCAGATCGATGTCTCCACCGATTCCCGGCTCGATGTGCATCAGGACGCGTTTGGCAACGTCACCCACGTGCTGACCCACGGCGCGATCGCCGATCTCACCATCAATGTCGAAGGCCTGATCGAGACCCACGACACCGGGGGCGTGCTGCGCGGCACCGACGAGCGGTTCCCGCCGAGCCTGTTCCTGCGCTCGACGGCACTGACGGAAGTCAATCCGGCGATGGCGACCTTTGTCCGTGAGCTGCGTTCCGAGTCCGACGGCGACGTGCTCGGGTTCCTGCATGCGCTGATGGTCCAGATCAACGAGCACATGACGTTCGATGAAGACCCCACCAACAGCGGCACCTCGGCCGCAGAGGCCTTCGCCGGCAAGCGCGGCGTATGCCAGGACTACGCGCATATCTTCATCGCCTGCGCGCGCTCCGGCGGCGTGCCGGCGCGCTTCGTCTCCGGGCATTTCCTGCGCTCCGACGGCACCGTCAACCAGCAGGCCGGGCATGCCTGGGCGGAAGCCTATGTACCTGGCCTCGGCTGGGTCGGGTTCGATCCGGCCAATGGCATCTGCACCACCGACGCTCATGCCCGCGTCGCCATCGGGCTCGATTACCTCGGCGCCGCACCGGTGCGCGGCACGCGCTATGGCGGCGGCACCGAGACGCTGACGGTCGCAGTCCGGGTCGACCAGGCCGGGCGGTCGGGACAGTGGCAGGCGCAGTCGTAGAATCTATCCCCTCGTCATTCCGGGATGCGCCGTAAGGCGCAGGCCCGGAATCCATACTCTCGATCGTGGTTATCGGATTCTCGATGTGCAATTGCACATCAAACGCCTGCGCGCCTCAGATGCGCAACTGCGCAGCGAGAATGACGGCGGATATAGTTATTTATCCAGCCACACATCCTCGAACCGCAGATTATTGTACTGGCTGTTGTCGTGCGGCTTGAAATTCTTCACATAAGGCTGCCAGCAATTACCGGCAGAGCCGTGCAGGATGATCGGGCGCACGGCGTCGTCGACAAGTAGCCGCTCGATATCCCAGACCATCTTCTTGCGCTTCTCCTTGTCGAGCTCGCGCGATTGCGCCGCGAGCAGTCTGTCGACTTCGGCGTTGCAGTACTGGGTGTAGTTCCGTTCCGAATTGCAGGAATAGTTCTCGACGATGTTGCCGTCGGGGTCGTCGACGCTGACGCCGGTCACGTTCAGCCCGATCGTGTAGTCCTTCTTCGCCAGCCGAGTGTACCAGCGCGGCGTATCGAGAATATCGAGTTCGCCGACGATGTAGATCTTCTTCAATTGGTCGGTCAGGATGACCGCGGGATCGCGATAGGTGGGCAAATTGCGGGTCTGAATCTTGATCGGCAACGGCTTGGTGTCGCTATAACCGAGCTTTTGCATGATCGCCTGCGCCTCGGCGACATTCTTCGCGCTGTCGGGACCATAGCCGGTCAGACCGGACACCATTTCCGGCGGCATCCCCCATTCGCCCTCGGGCTGCGGCAGCATACCCCCACCCATCCGCGCCCGTCCCTCCATCAGGATCGTATTGAAGGGCTTGCGATCCAGCACGAGCGACATGGCTTTGCGAATGTCCGGATTGTCGAACGGCGGATTGACGCGGTTGACCATCAGATTGATCTGCGTTCCCGTCGTGATCATCTCGCAAATCGCCTTCGGCGCCTGGGCCTTCATGTCCTTCATCAGGGGAATGCTGACGTCGGAGGGAAACGTAATGTCGTATTCGCCGGTCGCGAAGGCGAGCATGCGCGTGGCGCGGCTGTCGATCATCGTGAAGGTGATCTCATCGAGGTATGGGCGATCCTTCTTGAAGTAATCGGGATTGCGTACCAGGCGTATCGAGGTGCCGCGCTTGAATTCGACGAATTTGAACGGCCCGGTGCCAACAGGTTTGGTACGCATGACCTGCTGCGAAACATGGCAGGGATAAACCGGCGAAAATGCACTCGCTAACAGCACCGGCAGGCTGGGCTGCGGTTCACTCAGCTCGAAGGTCGCCTCGTAATCGCCGTTGACGGTGACGTCCTGCAGTTTCGTGTACCAGACCTTGCGCGGGTTACGGTGAAAATCCTTGGCATCGCCCTTGCCGATCAGCATCCGCCAGGTGCACTGCACGTCCTTCGCGGTGAACGGCTGGCCGTCATGCCATTTCACACCCTGCCTCAGCTTGAAGGTGAGTTTGGTGTTGGTCGAGTCCCACGACCAGCTTTCGGCGAGATCGGGAATGACGGTATCAAGGCTCTCATGGACCTTGGCGGGATCGAACACGACGAGGTTGTTGTAGATGGCCGCAAACGGCGTCACCGAGGCGATGGTCGATTCCTCGTGCAAGGAGGTCGAGGGCGGATTGTCATTGTGGTAGAGCCGCAGCGTGCCACCCTTTTTCTGCGCGGCCGCGGGTGCTGCGGCAAGCCAAACAACGCCCAGGAGGACGACGGATGCGGCCGCTAGCTTGCCCGGCAACATATTGGCGCGCACGTCAGCCTCCCAATCTGGTTTGTTTTTGTATAGAACTGCCAAAGGGTACTGCCAAAGGAAAACTGCCGCAACGCAGGAGTCAGCAATGTCGGAATCCGACAAGGTGTTCGCCGGCTCGATTCCAGAAAATTACGATCGCTATCTGGTTCCGCTGATCTTTGAGAGTTTTGCCGCGGATATTTCGCAGCGAGCCGTCGCATTGTCTCCGAAAGCCGTCCTCGAAACCGCGGCCGGCAGCGGCGTCGTTACCCGCGCGCTGGCGCCAAAGCTTTCGCCGGATGCCAAATATGTCGTGACGGATCTCAATCAGGCAATGCTCGATTATGCCGCCACGCGGCAAATCGCCGACAGCCGCATCAGCTGGCGCACGGCCGATGCACAAGCACTGCCGTTTGAAGACGCCAGCTTCGACCTCGTTTGTTGCCAGTTTGGCGCCATGTTTTTCCCCGATCGCCCATCGGGCTATCGGGAGGCCAAGCGGGTTCTCAAGCGCGGCGGATGGTTCTTGTTCAACGTATGGGATCGTATCGAGGAGAATGTATTTGCAGATGATACGACGAACGCACTCGCGGAATTATTTCCAAACGATCCTCCCCGCTTTCTGGCGCGAACGCCGCACGGCTATCACGATACCGCGCTGATCCGCGGCGATCTGGCCAAGGCAGGGTTTTCCAGCGTGGATATCCAGACCCGCGCCGAGCAGAGCCGCGCACCCTCCCCCCGCCATCCCGCGATCGCCTATTGTCAGGGCACGCCGTTACGCAACGAGATCGAAGCCAGAGATCCCCAAAAACTGCAGGCAGCAACCGACCACGCCGCATCCGTCATCGCAGCCAAACATGGAAGCGGCGAAGTCGCTGCCAAGATCCAGGCGCACGTCATCCTCGCGAGGGCCGATATCTCATGATTCGAGGCTCCGATCCGGGAGTTTGAATCACGGCCTGTTCGGAGGTTCGCAACGTCGAATTGGCAGGTCTCAGAGCGGCCGGATAACGGACATATCGTAGATGTGGCGAGATCGCCGCGAATAGCCCATAGCGCACGTGGCCAACGTCCGCTTTTGACCTCGGCCGTGGGCCACCGAGCAACGGCACGGCGCGAGGACTCGGCGGTTGTTGCGAGCAACATCCTATGACACCATCCAGGGATCGAGTCTTTGCGACTTCTGGATGCCTATGCCACGTCGGAAACATCCCTGGGAAAAGCTGTCGGATGAGCAGTTGCTCAAGCAACGCCTCAGCAGTCTGAGGGTTACGATCGAAGACACTTGGCTCGAGGATTGTCTCGGCACTCTAAATGAGGAGCTTCAGGCGCGGAGCATCCGGCTGCGACCACACGCATGGATATCGAGCGAATGGTTTAGTCCAGCGGATGTGCCCGGCATAGCCATCCCATTCTATCTCGCCCACCCCCGCCTGATGAAACTCGAGAAGAAAATGATGCTCGACGTCGAAGGCGGCACATGGTCCGCGTGCATGGCCATTCTCCGTCACGAGGCCGGCCATGCCATGCAGCACGCCTACCAGTTGCAACGTCGCCGGCGTTGGCAGCAATTGTTCGGCCCGTCTTCGAAACACTACCCGCTCTACTATCGGCCCAATCCGGCCAGCCGACGTTATGTCCAGCATCTTCGGCTCTGGTACGCGCAGAGCCATCCGGACGAAGATTTCGCCGAAACCTTCGCAGTGTGGTTGCGGCCGCGGTCGAACTGGCGGACACGGTATGCCGGTTGGCCGGCGCTGAAGAAGCTTGAATATGTCGACGAGCTGATGGACGAGATTGCAGGGAAGCGGCCGCTTGTCACGACGCGGGAGCGTGCCGATCCGCTGCATAAGCTCAGCCAAACGCTTGGCGAGCATTACCAGAAAAAGCAGGCGTTCTACGCCTTCAAGCCACCGAAGACATACGACCGCGACCTCTCCCGTCTCTTTTCCGCCGATCCACGGCACCGGCGGGCACCACCGGCTGCGGTCTTTATCAGGCGGCACCGCGCCCAGGTCAGGCAGCTGGTCGCGCAGTGGACGGGCGAGAACCAGCTTACGCTTGATGCCGTTCTGGATAACATGATCTCCCGCTGCCGCGAACTCGATCTGCGTGCCGCCGGTTCTGAACGGAAGCTTGTAATCAACTTCGCCATCCTGTTGACCGCCAAGACCATGCACGCGCTGTTCGGCCCGTCGCGGCGCAAATGGATCGCGCTATGAGACGTTTGCGCATCCTGGTGCTGATGCATCCGAACTTCGTGCCGCCGGACTTTGCCGACGGGTACACCGCGCAGGAAATCAACGAATGGAAAACGGAATTCGACGTCGTGAGCACCTTGCGTGCGGCTGGCCATGACGTTCGCCCGCTCGGCGTGCAGGAGGAAATCAAGCCGGTGCGCGACGAGATCGAAAGTTTCAAGCCGCATGTAGTGTTTACGTTGCTGGAGGAATTCCACAATGAGTTCGTGTATGACCAGCATATCGCAAGCTATCTCGAGCTAATGAAAATCCCGTATACGGGGTGTAATCCGCGCGGCCTGATCCTGGCGCGCGGCAAGGATCTGTCCAAGACACTGGTGCACCATCGCCGGGTCGCGGTGCCGGCCTTTGCTGTGTTTCCGATGCGCCGCAAGGTAAAACGGCCACCGCGCCTTGCGCTGCCGCTGATCGTCAAGAGCCTGAGCGAGGATGGATCCTTCGGGATCTCGCAAGCGTCGATCGTCGATACGGACGAGAAGCTCGCAGAGCGCGTCGCCTTCGTTCACGAGCGGCTCGGAACTGCCGCCATAGCCGAACAGTACATCGAAGGACGAGAGCTCTATGTCGGCGTGCTCGGCAACAATCGGCTGCGCGTTCTGCCGGTTTGGGAATTGAAATTCGGCAGCATGGGCGGTCAGGGGGCACGACAGATAGCCACTGAAAAGGCCAAACACGATCCCGGCTATCAGGAACGCGTCGGAATTGTAGATGGGCCGGCCAAGGACCTTGCACCGGAGGTATCCGCCCGCATCCAGCGAACGGCGAAACGCATCTACCGGACACTGGGGCTGGACGGATACGCACGTATCGACTTTCGCCTCTCTGCGGACGGCACTCCGTATTTCATTGAAGCGAATCCCAATCCCGAAATAGCGAAGAGCCAGGAGTTCGCCACAGCGGCTCGGCATGACCGACTTGATTATCCGGACCTACTGCATCGCATCTTGGCCCTCGGAATAAGCCGGGCAAAGGCAGGCGCATCCGTAGGCTGAAAAGCGACACGAAAGGGGCATGCACAGAGATGGCACGCGCTCGGAAGTTCAGAGGCCATCGCATAGTAAAAAAGTAAGGTCGCTTCCTTGGCGGCCTCGCCTTTATCATGCAAGCCAGGATGTCGCTTTTTTGCGATAGCGATACAATCAGGCATCGGGCCGCCCACTGAGGCGGCTTTTTCGTTTTCTTAAGGCCATGCCAAGTGGCAGTCGGCGAAACAACGCCGCACGCGAGGCGGCTGCGCGGCGAGGAGTCCTATTTCTTGTTATCCTTAGCTTTCTTGTCGTCAGCTTTCTTCTTGTCGTCAGCGGCTTTCTTTTCGTCGGCTTTTTTCTTTTCGTCAGCCTTCTTCTTGTCGTCAGCAGCTTTCTTTTCGTCGGCTTTCTTCTCGTCAGCAGCTCTCTTTTCGTTGGCTTTCCTCCTTTCTTCACCAACTTTCTTTGCTTCTTCTGCGTTTTTGTTTATGTCCTCGCCTGCCTTGACGTTGTTGTCGCAAACTCCGGTGGTGTGCCACTTACAGGACATAGCGTCGAGCGCTATGGTCGCTTTGCACACCCACACTTCGTTCTTGGCGTCATAGCACTGCACCGCCCCGCATGGCGGCCCACAGCGGTCGCCTTCCTTATGGCCGTATTTAACATGATCAATCGCGCTGGCCGGTGACAACGGCAACGTGGCAGCGGCCCAGATGAGCCCAACTGTAATCAGCAATGTCTTCTTCATGGACTAATCGCCTCCCATTTTAAGACTGGTCGGTCACATTACGGCCCGTCGACTTCTTAGTGGGTGGGCCGGATCAAGAGGTTCACGCGAAATTCGCGACCGAAATACAAATAAATGTCTCTAGAGGCGCTCACAGCCGTGAAGCTCGGCGACAGCGATGGTCCGCTAGTTGGCTCATCGGAGTGCGATCAGCGCGAGTTTGAGATCGGCCGATGCTCCGATCGGGATCTGCTCAATACTCGCAGGCCCGATAGTCCGAGGCTTCGCAGGCCTGCGCCATCGCCTCGGCTTGCGAGATTTCCGCCGGCGTCATGGTCTTGGAGACCTCGCGCATCCGGGCCTTCGCCCGCGCATCGCCGCGTTTGGCGGCAAGGGTGAACCACATCAAGGCGCGGCTCGCATTGCGCTGAACGCCCTCGCCCTTGCTATACATCGCCCCGATCACGTTCTGCGCCTTCCGGTTGCCGTTCTCGGCCAGCGGACGAAACAGGCGGATCGCCGGCAGATAATCGCCACGGTTATAGGCCGCCATGCCGTCCTCCCAGGGGCCGGCCTGGGCACTGGAGGCGCTGAGCAGGAAGGCGGCAAAGATCAAGCCTCCGATAACGTCAGGTTTTCGCATGCGCCGCCCCGCCTTCCGGATTCCACTCGCCTTTTCTACCCATTGGGTGCATGCCGCGCCACGGGGAATTGGGGTTGGACGGCACGGCGAAATTGGCTACTAGTTGCCCCGCCGGAATTCGGACGGTTCGGGGACCTGGAATGACCTATTGTTGCGGAGTGCTGGTGCGGGACGGCCTGGTCATGATCGCGGATACCCGCACCAATGCCGGCCTCGACAACGTCTCGACCTTTCGCAAGCTCCACGTCTTCTCCAAGCCCGGCGAGCGCATCATGGCGATCGCGAGTGCGGGCAATCTCGCCATCAGCCAGTCGGTGCTGTCGACCCTGACCGAAGGCCTGGAAGACCAGCACAGTGGCGAAGTCGAAACCCTGATGAACGCGCCGACGATGTTTCAGGCTGCGCAACGCATCGGCCGCGCCATCCGTAGCGTGCACGCCACCGAGGGCGAGGCGCTGAGGTCGGAAGACGTCAGTTTTGACGTGTCGTTTCTGTTCGGCGGCCAGATCAAGGGCTCCAAGATGCGGCTGTTCATGGTCTACACCGCCGGCAATTTCATCGAATGCACTACCGACACGCCCTATTTGCAGATCGGCGAACACAAATACGGCAAGCCGGTGCTCGATCGCGCGATGCATTACGACGTCGAATTGTACGAGGCGCTGAAGACCAGCCTGATCTCGATGGACTCGACGATGCGTTCCAACCTCGGCGTCGGCCTTCCGATCGACGTGCTGGTGGTGCGCGCGGATGCCTGCGAGGCAGATCTCAACCACCGCATCGAGGCGGGCGAACCCTATTTCCACGATCTGCGTTCGCGCTGGTCGGCAGCGCTGCGCGCGGCGCATCAGAATATTCCAAGACCACCCTACAAGACCGAAACAGAAACAAAAAACTGAAGGCGAGGAAACAATGACCGACGCAGCAAACAAGATCGCGATCGTTACCGGTGCAGGCACCGGCGTCGGACGCGCAGCATCACTGGCGCTGATGAATGCCGGCTTCACCGTGGTGCTCGCCGGGCGGCGCATGGAGATGCTGGAAGAGACCAAGAAGCTCGGCGACAATGTCGGCAAGAGCATGTGCGTCTCCGCCGACATGACCAATCCCGGCTCGATCGCAGCCCTGTTCGCCAAGGTGATGGAAACCTACGGCCGCCTCGACGTGCTCTTCAACAATGCCGGCATGGGCGCGCCGCCGGTCAATTTCGAGGATCTCGGCCTCGAGCAGTGGCAGGCAGTGGTGAATACCAACCTCACCGGCCCGTTCCTCTGCACCCAGCACGCCTTCCGCATCATGAAGGACCAGAAGCCGCGCGGCGGCCGCATCATCAACAACGGCTCGATCTCGGCGCACGCGCCGCGGCCGTTCTCGTCGGCCTACACCTCGACCAAGCACGCCATCACGGGTCTTACCAAGGCCACCAACCTCGACGGCCGCATGTACGACATCGCGGTCGGGCCAGGTCGACATCGGCAATGCCGCAACGCCAATGACCGATCGCATGGTCGCCGGTCCCGGCGTGATGCAGCCCGATGGCACGATGAAACAGGAGCCGCGGATGGACGCGAAAGCCGTCGGCGATGCGGTGGCCTATATGGCGAGCCTGCCGCTCGACGCCAATGTGCTGTTCATGACGGTCATGGCGAGCAAGATGCCGTTCGTGGGACGGGGCTGAGGCCAGACCCTCATGGTGAGGAGGCGCCTGTGGGCGCCGTCTCGAACCATGTGGCCAATCCTTCGAGACGCACGCTAACGCGTGCTCCTCAGGATGAGGTGAACCGGTGGAGGCAGGTGTCTACCTACTCCAGCTTCTCCACATCCCGCAGCGTCGGGAACAGCTTCATCCATAGCAGCGCTATCGCGATCGTGCCGACGCCGCCGAGCACGGCGGCCGGAATGACGCCGAACAACGCTGCGGTGATGCCGCTTTCGAACTGGCCGAGCTGGTTCGAGGCGTTGATGAACAGGAAATTCACCGCGCCGACCCGTCCGCGCATCTCGTCGGGCGTCCGCAGTTGCACCAGCGAGAAACGTATCACCACACTGATCGTGTCCGCGGCCCCCAAAATCGCCAGCGAAAGCACCGACAGCCACATCCAGTGCGACAGCGCGAACACGACCGTTGCCGCGCCGAACACGATCACGGCTTGAAACATACGCATGCCGACGCGGCGGTTGATGGTGTAGTGCGCGAGAAACGCCGTCATCAACAACGCACCGACCGCAGGCGCGGCGCGGAGGATGCCGAGGCCTAGCGGGCCGGTCTCCAAAATATCGCGCGCATAGATCGGCAACAGCGCCGTCGCACCGCCGAGCAGCACGGCGAACAAATCCAGCGAGATCGTTCCGAGGATCGCCGGGTTGTTGCGAACGAACCGGACGCCGGCAAACAGATCGTCCGGCGTCTCGGAGTCCCTCACGGTGGCCGGCTGGGTCAGGCGGACCGCGCCGATGCACGCCGCCGCGAACAGCGCAAACGAGGCCATGATCCCGTAGGACGCGCTGGGTGCGAAGGCGTAAGCGAGGCCGCCGAGGGCGGGACCGGTAATGGTGGCGATCTGTGCCGCGCCGCTCGATATTGCGGTCGCGCGCTGCAGCGAGCCTTGCGGCGCGATCAGCGGCAACAACGCCGCCAGAGCCGGACTTTCGAAGGCGCCGACGATCCCGAGGATGAACGTCGCGATGAATATCTGCGTCACCGTGAGCCAGCCGGCAAAAGCACCCCAGGCAAGAAACAGCGCCGTCATCCCTTCGACCACCTCACAAATCTGCACGACGCGTTTGCGTTCGTACCGATCCGCCGTGTGTCCGGCCACGAACAGCAGCAGCGCCGTCGGCAGGAATTGCACGAGGCCGATCATGCCGAGATCAAAGGCGCTGCCGGTCAGGTCGTAAACCTGCCAGCCGATGGCGACGGCGCCGATCTGGGTCGCGAACCGCGAAAAACTGCGCGACAGCAGAAACAGCAAAAACGATTTGTGCTTGAGCAGAGCGCCGGCGCCGACGGGCATCATCGAAGACATGGCTTGACCGGTTCCTGCTTCTCAAAGCGTGAGCCGTCAGCCGCCCCACTTCTTTGTTGTTTGTTACGCCGTGGCCGACCGTGGAGGCGTTGTCAATGGCTGGAGACGATGGGCTGCCCGGCATTGCGCTATCAACTCCCCCGCTGCCATAATCGCTGCGGGGAGCCTTGAGATCATGCTGCAACTGCAATCGGCGTTGGGCGTGCTGGCGTTGCTGGCGCTCGCTTGGGCATTGGGTGAAAACCGCCGCGCAGTCTCGTGGCGGCAGATGGCCATCGGGCTTGGCGTCACGATCCTCACGGCGCTGGTGCTGATCAAATTGCCGCCGGTGGCAAAGGCGTTCGGCGCCATCAACGATGCCGTCAACACGATCGCAGCCGCTTCCCGCGCCGGCACCTCCTTCGTGTTCGGCTATCTCGGCGGCGGCGCGCTACCCTTCGATCTCAAAGCGCCCGGCGCGGATTTCATTCTGGCGTTTCAGGCGCTGCCGATCATCCTGGTCATGAGCGTGCTGACGACGCTGTTGTTCTACTGGCGTGTGTTGCCGCCGATCGTGCGCGGCATGGCGTGGCTACTGGAGCGTACGCTCGGCGTCGGCGGCGCGGTGGGGCTCTCCACCGCAGCCAATATCTTCCTCGGCATGGTGGAAGCACCATTATTCATCCGGCCTTATCTGGCGCAACTCACGCGCAGCGAATTGTTTCTGGTGATGACCGGCGGCATGGCGGGCATCGCCGGCACCGTGCTGGTGCTCTACGCCACGCTGCTCGCGCCGCTGATCCCGGATTCGGCCGCGCATTTCGTCATCGCCTCCGTGCTCGGCGCACCCGCCGCAATCCTGATCAGCCTGATCATGGTGCCGGAGACATCGGACAGGCGCACTGGCGGGTCATTGGCCGATCCCGACATGCAGACGTCCAGCACCATGGATGCAATCGTCAAGGGCACCACATCCGGGCTCGAGCTGTTGCTCAATATCATCGCGATGCTGCTGGTGCTGGTGGCGCTGGTCTATCTCGCCAATGCTGTCCTGGGATTGCTGCCGGAAATCGGCGGCGCCAAGATTTCGCTGCAGCGCCTGCTCGGCTATCTGATGGCGCCGGTGTGCTGGCTGATGGGCCTGCCGTGGTCGCAAGCTATCACCGCTGGGAGCCTGATGGGCACCAAGACGGTGCTGAACGAGCTGATCGCCTATGTCGATCTATCGAAGCTTGGTCCCGACGCGCTCGATCCACGCTCGCGGTTGATCATGCTCTACGCGATGTGCGGCTTTGCCAACTTCGCCAGCCTCGGCATCATGATCGGCGGCCTCGGCACCATGGCGCCAGGCCGCCGCGACGAGATCAATTCGCTCGGACTGAAATCGATCGTCTCCGGCACGCTGACGACGTGTTTGATGGGTGCGATCGTGGGGGTGATGAGCTAGTCGTCATTGCGAGGAGCGAAGCGACGAAGCAATCCACTCTTGCCCTGCGGCACGATGGATTGCTTCGCGGAGCCTGTCATCGGGCGCGCGTTCGCGCGACCCGGTGGCTCGCAATGACGGCGGGCGATGCTTGGGCAACGCCGGAATGACGACGTCTTACGTCGCCAATTCCACCGTCTTGAATTCCGCCGGCAAGAGCACTTCCAGCAATTCGACGTCGTCGGAATAATCCATGATCAGATGCTTGATGCGCGGCGGCTGGGTCCAGGCGCTGCCTTGTTTCATCAAGGTCTCGCCCTGACCTTCCATGTAGGTCTTCACCCAGCCCTTGAGCACATAGACCATCTGAAATTCGAGGTCGTGATAGTGCAGCTTTGAGACTTCCGCCGGATTGCAGGGTCCGATCAGCCGGATCACCTGTGCGTGCGCCAGGCCGTGCGTGGCATCCGCGATGCCGAGGTCGCGATACTTTGCGTAAGTGCGCAGGCCATCGGTTTTGAAATCTTCCTCGCGGTGATGGCTGATCGCGATGCGCTGCTTCGGCCGCGCCTTTGGTTTTGCTGCCGGCACGCTCCTGGCCTTGGACTTGATGGTCTTGCGGTTTGAGGATTTGGCTGCCGTCTTGTGGCCTGCCCATTTCTTCTTCACCGCGGTCTTCGCCGCGGCTCTTGATGCCGTCTTCTTGGCCATGCTTGCCTCCCGTTCGTTGATGGCAGGGAGGCTAGCACAAAAAACGAATTTTCGTAGGGTGGACAAACGCGCTCTTTGCGCCGTGCCCACCATCTATCCGGACGCAGCCCACCCTGCCCGCTACGGCATCAATGCAGCCTGAACACGCCGTCGACGGCGCGAAGCTCAGCCGGCTTGATCAGCTTGGAATGCGCGACCGTGACCGAGAATAGCGGGCCATCCAGCTTTGCCTGCCAGAAGGAGAGAAAATCCTTGAGCGCCGGAAATTTCGGAAACAGATCGTAGTTCTGCCAGACATAGGTCTGCAGCAGCGAGGGATGATCCGGCATCCGGTAAAGAATTTGCGCCGTCGTCAGTCCGTAACCCAGCACCTGTTTCCGGAAATCGTCGGAAACAACCCCAACCCGCGAGACCATGCCAACCTCCATTTAAGGAGCGCATTCACGTGGTGGCCGCACACCGAGCCACCCCGGCGGAGATGCGCTCACATGAGAGAAATGTGACGCACGATACCAACCCATCACAAGCCTAAATGTTTAATGAATTGTTGAAAATTCACGCATTAGCAGCAGCTTACCGCACGTGCTAATACAGGGGTCGGCGGTTCTCGGCCGCGTTAATCATGATTAACGAAATTGGCAGGCGTCATATTTGAGTGCCAATTTTTCTGCTAGAAGCCCTTGTCCCCCTGACAATACTGGCTTATGTCCGTCGCAGCCGTGCTGGCACTCGCCTGTACGGACTGCCAACATTCCAGAATTTGACAACATCTTCAGAAACTTAGGAGGACTGCATGAAATTCCGTCCGCTTCACGACCGCGTCGTGGTCAAGCGCATCGACGCCGAAGAGAAGACTGCTGGCGGCATCATCATTCCGGACAGTGCCAAGGAAAAGCCCTCCCAGGGCGAAATCGTCGCCGTCGGCCCGGGTGGCCGTGACGAGGCTGGCAAGCTGATCCCGATCGACCTCAAGGTCGGCGACCGTGTGTTGTTCGGCAAGTGGTCGGGCACCGAGGTCAAGATCGACGGCCAGGAGCTGCTGATCATGAAGGAAAGCGACATCATGGGCGTCCTCACCGACGTTCCCGCTGCCAAGAAGAAGGCTGCCTAAGCCGCCTAGCCCCGTTCCCTCATCCTGAGGAGCCGGCGCAGCCGGCGTCTCGAAGGATGGGCCACAAACTCACTCATCTCATCCTTCGAGACGCGCGCAAGAGCGGGCTCCTCAGGATGAGGAGCAGATCAAACCGGAGACCATTTTATGTCAGCTAAAGAAGTAAAATTCGGCGTTGATGCCCGCGACCGCATGCTGCGCGGCGTCGACATTCTCGCCAATGCCGTCAAGGTGACGCTCGGTCCCAAGGGCCGCAACGTCGTGCTCGACAAGTCGTTCGGCGCTCCCCGCATCACCAAGGACGGCGTCACCGTCGCCAAGGAGATCGAGCTCGAGGACAAGTTCGAGAACATGGGCGCACAGATGGTGCGCGAAGTTGCTTCCAAGTCGGCAGACGCTGCCGGCGACGGCACCACCACCGCAACCGTGCTCGCGGCTGCGATCGTCCGTGAGGGCGCCAAGTCGGTTGCCGCCGGCATGAACCCGATGGACCTGAAGCGCGGTATCGACCTGGCTGTGGAAGCCGTGGTCGCCGACCTCGTCAAGAACTCCAAGAAGGTCACCTCGAACGAGGAAATCGCCCAGGTCGGCACCATCTCCGCCAACGGCGACTCCGAAATCGGCAAGTTCCTCGCCGATGCGATGAAGAAGGTCGGCAACGAGGGCGTCATCACGGTTGAAGAAGCCAAGTCGCTCGAGACCGAACTCGACGTCGTCGAAGGCATGCAGTTCGACCGCGGCTACATCTCGCCCTACTTCGTCACCAACGCCGACAAGATGCGCGTTGAAATGGACGATGCCTACATCCTGATCAACGAGAAGAAGCTCTCCTCGCTGAACGAACTGCTCCCGCTGCTCGAAGCCGTGGTGCAGACCGGCAAGCCGCTGGTCATCGTCGCGGAAGACGTCGAAGGCGAAGCTCTCGCCACCCTCGTCGTCAACCGTCTGCGTGGCGGTCTGAAGGTTGCGGCCGTCAAGGCTCCGGGCTTCGGCGATCGCCGCAAGGCCATGCTGCAGGACATCGCCGTTCTGACCGGTGGTCAGGCGATCTCGGAAGATCTCGGCATCAAGCTCGAGAACGTCACCCTGCAGATGCTCGGTCGCGCCAAGAAGGTGATGATCGACAAGGAAAACACCACCATCGTCAACGGTGCCGGCAAGAAGTCCGACATCGAGGCGCGCGTGGCGCAGATCAAGGCGCAGATCGAGGAAACCACCTCGGACTACGACCGTGAGAAGCTGCAGGAGCGTCTGGCCAAGCTCGCGGGCGGCGTCGCGGTGATCCGCGTCGGCGGCGCGACCGAAGTCGAAGTCAAGGAGCGCAAGGATCGCGTTGATGACGCGATGCATGCGACCCGTGCGGCGGTTGAAGAAGGCATCGTGCCGGGCGGCGGCGTCGCCCTGCTCCGCGCCTCCGAGCAGCTCAAGCGCATCAAGACCCAGAACGACGACCAGAAGACCGGCGTCGAGATCGTCCGCAAGGCGCTTTCCTGGCCGGCGCGCCAGATCGCGATCAACGCCGGTGAAGACGGCTCCGTCATCGTCGGCAAGATCCTCGAGAAGGACCAGTACGCTTACGGGTTCGACTCGCAGACCGGCGAATACGGCAATCTCGTCTCCAAGGGCATCATCGACCCGACCAAGGTGGTCCGTGCGGCGATCCAGAACGCAGCGTCGGTTGCGGCACTCTTGATCACCACCGAAGCCATGATCGCCGAACTGCCGAAGAAGAACGCCGGCGCGGCGGCGGCATGCCCCCGGGCGGCGGCATGGGCGGCATGGACTTCTAAGTCCAGCCACTCAGGCGGTTACAAGAAATGCAAAACCCCGGCAGCGATGCCGGGGTTTTTGTTTGGGGAGCAACCAAACATTCGTGCGGCACGAAAATCTCTCCGCCGTCATTCCGGGACGCGGCACTTGGCGCGGGCCCGGAATCCATACTCACGATCGTGGTTATGGATTCCTGATGGCAATTGCACATCAAAGCTCGCGCTCCGCGCCGCCCCGGAATGACGGTGAGGCGAATTACTTCAACTCGCAATACCTGGATACAAATCAACCCATCCGGGATTCTGCTCTTCGATCAAACGTATCTTCCAGTCACGCCGCCATTTCTTGAGCTCTTTCTCGCGCGCGATAGCGCTGACGACATCGTCGTAGATTTCGAACCAAACCAACTTGTCGACGTCGTATCTCGCCGTGAACCCGCCAGCAGCTTTGGTCCGATGCTCATATCCGCGCCGCACGATGTCGTTTGTTATGCCCAAATAAAGCGTGCCGTGCTTCTTGCTCGCCAGGAGATAAACGTAATAGGCCATCGAATTAGTCTCTCTCGTCATTCCGGGGCGCGCCTCTTGGCGCGAGCCCGGAATCCATACTCCCGATCGTGGTTATGGATTCTCGATGTGCAATTGCACATCAAAGCTCACGCTTCGCGTGCCCCGGAATGACGAGGGATGGAGTGCGCCAACGACGCTCACTCAACCAGCGCCCGTCCACCCGACTGATACCTGTCCTTCGTAATCTCGAAAATGAAATACGGCGTCTCGCCGGACAATTCGCGCGTAAACAGCCCCTCGCGCTTGACGCCGCCGATCTTCGTCATCGCGCCCTGCGAACGCCAGTTTTGTTCGCCGACCCAGAACACCACGGTATCGACGAAGGTGAAGGCGTGGTCGAGCATCAACCGTTTGACCTCGCGGTTGGCGCGGCCGCCCCAATGGCTGCGGACAAGAAACGTCCAGCCGATTTCGATCTCGCTCAGTTCGGGCTCATGGCCATAATAACGGCTCGAGCCGATCAGCCGGTTGGTCGATCGATCGACGAACGTAAAAGCCATTTTCGAATTGACCGCACCGTCGAAAAATTTCCGGAAGCCCGCTTCGGTATGGCGATCGCGCACCGGATGTACTTTCCAGATTTCCGGATCGGAGCCGGCCGCGAACATTTCGGTCCAGTCATCAACTGAGACGGGTCTGATTGATATCGTGGGGCCGGTCAGAATCGGCTGAAAGTCAGGCTGGGACATGAACAAGAATGTAGCGCGCCATCCCGCCGTAGCCTACCCCCGCGCGATCTCCTGAAAGCAATCGCGAACCCAGTCGATCGCGAGCCGCGCGGCGGAGTCACGCTTGAGGTGGTTCTGCACCAGCAGCCAGACATCCCGGCGTTTCGGCAACAGCGTCGCGCGCAGGCGGCGGTCGGCCAGCAACGCCTCGCAGCTATATTCGGGCAGAACGCCGACGGCCTGATGGCTCTGGATCAGCGTTCGGAGGACGCGGATGTTGTCGCTGACGCAGCGGGCGCGCTGCTGCAATCCCCGACTTTTCAGAAACTGCGATTCCGGAATCGGATCGAGTTCGTCGGGATAGGCGCACACCACCGGTTCGGTATCGGAGGCGTCAGCCGGTTCGAAGAAATACAGCCTCACATCCGCGAGCTTCGACATCGCAAAATCGCCCTTGTCCGGCTTGCGCAGGCGAACGGCGAGGTCGGCCTCCCAGCGCGAGAATTTGACGTTCTCACTGGAGGTGAGGAATTGCAGGGTAAGCCCCGGATTTTGCCGCAGAAACTGGCCGGCGCGGGGCGACAAAACTTCCTCAGCAACCGCGTTGGTGGACGCAAGGCGCAGGCGCCCAACGAGACCCGGCAAGCCTTCGCCGATCCGGCCGATCTCGGCGGCGTGCGAGGCCATGGCCTGGATATGGGCGAGAACCATTTCGCACTGCCGGGTCGGCTTGCGCACGCCATCGACGGCTTCGAACAGCCGCACGCCCAAGGTACGCTGGATGCGTGCCACGCCGCCGCCCGACGGTGGTCTCGTCGATACGCAGCCGCGCGCTGGCGCCGGCGTAAGTACCCTCATCTCTGACCGCAGCGATGATGCGAAGATCGTCCCAGTTCATATGCTGTCGTATCACGCGCGCCGCGTTGCCTGCAATATCGCAGCCATCCGCTGCAATTTTCCTGCACAAAAGCAGGCCGATCTCCCGCTATATCTGACCGAGACATTTTTGTCCGGGAGATTTCCGACATCATGACCGCACCCAAAACCCTGCTCGAACTATCCGGCGCCGACCTCAAGCCGCCGCGCCTCGCTGGCGCTGCCCTCGTTCTGATCGACCTGCAGAACGAGTATATCGCGGGCCCACTCGCCCTGCCCGATGCCAACAGCGCGATTGCCAGCGCCGGCCAGGCTGCTCGCACGTGCAAGGAAGAACGGCACGCCGATCTTCCACATCGCCCACAAGGGCCGTCCGGGCGGATTGTTCGATCGCACGGCAGAACGTGGCGCCATCGTGTCCGTGCTTGCGCCATTGGCAGATGAGCCGGTCATCGAGAAAGGATTGCCCAACGCCTTCGCCGGCACCGATCTGCAGGCGCAACTCGCCGCGACCGGGCGCAAGGACATCATTCTCGCGGGCTTCATGACGCATATGTGCATCAGTTCGACCGCCCGCGCCGGGCTCGATCTCGGTTTCCGGATCACGGTCGATGCCGATAGCTGCGCGACACGCGACCTCCCCGACGGCCGCGGCGGAAGTATCGCGGCTGCAACCATTCACGAAGTCGCGCTCGCCGAGCTGTCGGACCGGTTTGCGATCATCGCGCGCGGCGACAACGCGCTGATCTGATCGGTAAAGCCGTTCCGTTCTGACTGGAAAACGCAAGGGAGAAGACCCGTCATGCTGCAGCTCTACTTCTACCCGATGGCCTGTTCGCTCTCCAGCCGCATCGCCTTGATGGAGGCCGGCATCGAGGCGCGCTATCAGCCTCGCACATATCTGGAAGAAGAAAGTTCTGGAAGACGACAGCGATTTCCTGACGGTGTCGTCGAAGGGTGCCGTGCCGGTGCTGGTGCTGGAGAGCGGCGAGCGGCTGACCGAAGCTGCCGCGGTGCTGCAATATATCGCCGACCTCCGGCCCGAAAGCGGGCTTGCGCCGCCGCCCGGCGATCTCGAACGCTATCGCCTGCAGGAATGGCTGAGTTTCGTCGCCACCGAAATCCACAAGGCGTTTCTGTTTCCGACCTTCTGGTACAAGGACGACGCGGCGAAAGCGAGCGCACGCGAACGCATCGGGCAGAGCGTATCGGCGGCGGCTGCGCATCTTGCGAACCGCGACTACGTCGTCGGCGATCGCTTCACCGTGGCGGACGCCCATCTCGCCTGGTCGCTGCTGTTGCTCGGGCGCACCGGCGTCGATCTGGCGCAATGGCCAGCCCTCGTCGCCTATCGCGACCGCATTCAGGCGCGCCCCCAGGTCAAGGCAGCAATCGGCATCGAAATGCAGTTGCTGAAAACGATGAAGGCCTAATCCCGCAGCCGCGCGACGGACGATGAACGGCTGTGCGAGCGCGCCTTTGGGCATTTTGCGCTGCCCGTCGGGCAAATCAGCAATTTCCTGTCCAGTCCCACTTGCAAAAATATTCCGCTTTCGCCGTCGGGCAAATCAGCGCTACCAGCTTGCGCCATCCCGTTCCCACAAGAGGGGCGTATCGCGATCGTCACGAACGTAGGAAGCGGGATGCGGTGGACGCGGCGGCGCGCGAGACGAGCGCTGCTTGCTGCGTACGGCGAAGTCGTGTGGTCCTGGCGCCCCGATGCTGGCGTCAAGTCCTCAAGAAGCTAGCGCTTCCAGGGGGCGACGGTGGCAACAAAGCCGGTCACCGAGGAGAGCGCGTTATAAGCCGTAAAACCATTGCGCAGGGAAGGCCGGAGTGTTTCCGCTGAACCTGTATGCTCGTGTGCGTTTTCTTAAATGCGCATTGCACACGAGACCGCGGGTGCAGCGCGCACCCGGTCTTCCCTGCGCCCTCCACTTTTTCGGAGGGACAAAGTTCACGCAAAGCTCGGGCAGTTCATGCCGCGAGAATGCGGGCGCGCACCCTCTCGCTGTTTGAAAATTGAATCTGAATTACCACCCCCGCCATTGCGAGGAGGTACCGTCACTCCACCCGCGCCAGCACGGCAAGGCGCTTGATGCCCTTGTTCCGGTAGGCATTGAGGAACGCGTAGTAATCCTTGAAGGAAACGCAGCCGTTGGAATCGCCGTTCGGGCCGAGCATGTAGGTGTGGGCCAACAGGCCGGTGCGTCCAAAGATCTTGTCTTCGCCGCCGATCGGATTGAGCCGCAACGCCGGCACGCCGTGGAACAGCGCCTCGCGCGGGGTCAGTTCATAGATATGCGGCGGCGTCACGCCCATGCATTCTGATGTGAGAGGAACGGGGATCGTCGAGCTTCGAGCCGAGGCCCGAATGCGCTTCCAGCTTGGTGCCGTCGGGCAGATAGACCATGCGTGCGGAGATGTCATAGACCGCGGTCTGTCGATCATAGGGTGGCGATCCGCCGAGCATCGGATTTTGCGCTCTTGTATCCGGAATGCTTCCGGTCGCACTGACATCGGCAGACGCGTAGGACAACAAAGATCCCTGCGACGGCTGCTTGCCCCAAAGCTTTTCGACGATGCTCGGCTTGTCGAGGGAAGCGATCGACATCACCGCTGCCTTGGCACGCTGCGCCATGTCGCGGACGGAAGCCCCTGGTGTCTTTGCAGCGGGCTTGGCTTCAACAGGCGCCGTGGGCGCGTTGAGCGCGACCTGGGTGGACGCTGCCGGCGCGGCAACTTCCTTCTTTGGTACTTCCGCGAGTTTGGGCGCTTCGACCTTCTTCGGCGCTTCGGCAAGTTTCGGTGGTTCCACCGGCTTCGCAGTTGGGACAGCTTTCGACGCCTGCGTCGCCGGTGACGCTTCAGCGATTTTCGTGGCTTCGACCGGCCTTGGCGCGTCGCTTTGCGGCGCCGAGGCTGCAAACCTTTCGTTAAACATAATCGAAGCTGGAACGGTCTCGGGCGCGGAAATCTTCGGCGCCGGCGCGGGCAGCGAGGCGAACACCTCGTTGAAGGTCGGACGCGCGGGACGCGCTGCGACAACGCTCGACTGCTTGACTGACCGGTGCCTCGAGCGCCGCGCTGTTCACCGACGGATAGATGCTCGCGCCGAAAATATTGGTGTAGACGGTCCAGGCGCAGCCCAGCACAAGGCCAGCGACGGCAACGCCGCCGAGCAGATGTCGAGGAATGACTTTCCGGGAAGATTTCTTGCGGCTTGCGGGCCGCAAGGCCAAACGCACCGGTACTCGTACTCATTCGCCTTGCGTCCAGAACAACTCTACTAAACCCCTCTTCGATGCCGCGCCGGAAAAGTTCCGGCGCCGCATCTCGCAGAGGCGCGGAGCGTCATTAAGGCGAGTTTTAGTTAAATGCGGATTAAAGCCGGGCAGATCTGAGGCAGCCCAAATGCATGGAACTGCTACAAAAATCACCCCGTGATTATGCGGGTTTCCCCACAATGAATGCCATATTCAGTAGCTCAAGCTCGGATACCAATCCCTGCCGCGGCCTTCCGGCGTGGTGTCGAGCACGGTCCAGAGCGGATCGAGATCGGGCGCGCCGCGCGGGTCCTGGCCGGGGTCGGCGGTGCCTTGTCCCATTTCGCCGGACCAGAAATGGCGGACGCGTGCCGTCGCGGCGCGTGAACACGCTGTAGCCGGGCGCATCGGCATCTTCCTTGCTGACGTAGTCGCGCGTGTAGTCACCCGACGGATCCGAATAGATCTTGTGCCGCGTCCAGCCGCGCGCCTTCTTGGCCTCGATCAATCGCGCGATCGGCGAGCGCGCCACAAACACGAAGGCGACACGCTGCTCGACATCGGGCAGCTTCGCTTCCCACGTGCTCATGAACGAGGTGCACATCGGGCATGGCTTTTCGCGCTGCGGGCCGAACATGTAGCTGTAGATCACGAGCGTCTGCTTGTCGCCGAACAGGTCGGCAAGGTAGCCTTGCCGCCCTCGCCTGCGAATTCATAGTTCTTCGTCACCTCGCCGCCCGGCGGCAGCGCGCGGCGCAGTTCGGCGACGCGCTCGATGTGGCGGCGAAGCTCGATCTCTTCAGCGAGCAATGCTGCGCGGGCGCGGCGATATTCGGCGCTTTCGTTGGGATGGCGGGCGGTGTTGGCGCGGGCAAGCTCGGCAGCGGGTTTCAGGACGGAACCGGACATGGGCATGACCTCGCGGTTGGGCGGAATGTTGGGCTCGCTATAAGACGATCCGGGATGGACCCGATCCGACAGGCTCGCAGAATTATTTTTGCGGGCCTCGCGCGAAGGCAAGCGCGTACCTACTGCAGTTCCGGTGGCGGGGAACGGTCGAACACGTCGCCCTTCGGCCCCTCCAGCAGGTCGAGCAAATAGGTCTCGATGACAAGCGGGCCGCGCTTGCGCTTGACCTCGCCGACCCTGTCGACACGAGCGAAGGCGTCCTTCAACGAGGCTTCGTCGAATTCGTGAACATAAAGCGACTTGCCTGCAAGTTGCGCCGCATCGGGCTCGGGCATGTTTACCCAGCGGATGCGCTGGCTCTTGTTGCGCGACGCAAGTGCCCTTCGGCAGATAGAAGGCGAGCCAGCCGGTGGTGCCGTAATCCGGCGCGAGCACGCAAGAAGCGCCGGTGCGCGCCCGCACCGCTTCGATCTGGCCGGCCAATTCCGCGCCAGCCGACACCAACGCTGCGCACCGTCGCGTCGCGACGATAGCCGGAGAGTACGCCGGTGTTGGCTTGCACGATCAGCAGCGCAAACATCAAAATGCCGGTCGGCGTCGCCCAGCGCAGGCAGAAATTCACGGTGCGCTGCTGGCGCGCCTTCCATTGCACCAGATTGGCGGCAACCGCGGCTGCGATCGCAAACGCCGGATAGACCGGCGCAAACCAGTTCGCTTCGACGCGGGCGTGGAGCGAGTGCCAGACAAAATACGCAACGATGGTCCAGAACATCACGTTGACAAGGGCGCGTGCCGGAAGTGCGCCGGCGCGGCGCTGGTAGAGTGCATAAAGCCCCATCGCGCCGAGGATCGACACCAGCGGCGTTGCGAACGCTATCTGCGTCGGGATCAGTTCGGCGATGAAGGCCGGCTTGAAATCCTCGATCCGCGCGCGGCCCATCTGCTTGATGAAGGAGACCCAATGGTGATCGGCGTTCCACAGGACGACCGGCGCGAACATTGCCGCTGCGACGAGACCGCCGAGATAGAGCCACGGCGAGAGCAGCCAGCGCCGCAGTTTTGGAACAACGATCAGCCAGATCAAAATCGCCGGCCCGAAAAACAGCGCGGTGTATTTCGACAGCAGCGCAGCGCCAGCGGCGACGCCGACGGCGAGCCACCACGCGCCCCGCCCGCTCTCCAGCACTTTTGCAAGCGAGAACAGAACAAAGCTCGAGGACACCAGCAGCGGCGCATCCGGTGTGACGATCATGGTGCCGACAGCGGCCATCAGCGTCACGTTCAGCAGGATCGCCGAGGTTGCCGCCGCGCGCCGGCTGCCGAACAGTATGGCTGTGGCCTCATATACCGCCCAGCTCATCGGCAGCGCCAGCAGGATCGAGACCAGCCGGACCCCGAGCGCGGTGTCGCCCGCAATCAGGGTGCCGAGGCGGATCACAAAGGCGACCATCGGCGGGTGATCGTAGTAGCCGCCGGCGAGGCTCTTCGACCACATCCAGTAATAGGCTTCGTCGAAGGTCAGCGGCGTGAAGGCGGCGGCTATCAGGCGCAACGCCACCAGTGCCAGGATCATCAGAACCGTGTTGAGGACAAGCCGGGCCTCGTTCGGATTCATCTTTGGATCATCGCTTGCGCCAGACGAACAGTCCAGACATCGCGTAGTTCCAGACCACGCCCATCAGCGCGCCGGCGGCACCCGCCAGCCACCAAATGGGCTCCTGGTCATAGACCGAGAACGCCACGCCGACATTGGCAAACAAGCCGACGCTGCAGACGAGATAGAACAGCAGTAACCCGCCCAGGATGGCAAAACCCTTGAGCCGCTGGTCACGGTAGGTGAGGAAATTGTTCAGGATGAAATTACTGGTCATGGCGACCAGGGCGCCTGCGGCCTGAGCTTCCGGAAACGGTACGTTGAAGAATTCGAGCGCGATGAACAGCGTCGTGAGGTGAACGATCAGACCGATCAAGCCGACCATCGCGAACAACAGGAAGCGCAGCGACACCACATCATGGGTCAGCTTCGCCAGCACGAGGCCAAGGAAATCCAGCGCCACCATGGAATCGAGCTTGCTCTCGCCGTGCTGGCGCGAGCCGAAGGTGAAGGGAACCTCGATCGTGCGCAGCTTGCCCTGCGCGGTCGCGACGATATCGAGCAGTATCTTGAAGCCTTGCGTGGAGAGCTGGGGAGCCAATTGTTCGAAGCGATCCCTGCGGATCATGAAGAAGCCGCTCATGGGATCGGCGATCTCGACCTTCAATACGCGCTTGGCGACTTCGGTCGCAAGCTGACTGGCACCGGCACGCTGCCTGTTGAAACTGTCGGCGCTGCCGCCTTCGATATAGCGGCTACCGACAACGAGCTCCGCCTCGCCGCTTTGCAACAGCGCCGCCATCTTCGGCAACTGCGTCTCGTCATGCTGCAAATCGGCGTCGATCACGGCTGCATAGGGCGCGCTCGAAGCCAAAATGCCCTCGATGCAGGCGCCGGACAGGCCACGCCGCCCGATGCGGCGGATACAACGGACGCGGGAATCCTGCCGTGCCAGGCCGCGCACCACTTCCCAGGTCCCGTCGGGGGAATTGTCGTCGACGAAAACGACTTCCCAGGAAATGTCGGTAAGCGTCGCCGCCAGCCGCCGATACAGCACGGTGACGTTGTCACGCTCGTTGAAGGTGGGGACGACGACCGAAAGCTGAGGCAAACCGGTGGCCTGCGGCGGGTTTTCGGGGCCCGGTCTGATGGCTTCGTTCATGCGCAAGCATATATCCGAAAGCCGCTGGCGATGCCAAGGCGTTCCGGGATGGCTCTTTGACGGTGGAAAACCCGGCCAAACCGGTCCAAAAATGCCAACGACCACGAACAGAGGGCGCGCGTACATCCGGCGCAGCCAAGCCATTCATGGTCGTCCCGGCGCCGGAGCTTTGAAGCGTCAACGTCGCCGTTAAATACTAAATAGGGATGCTTGACCGGTTCCGCAAGGGCCCGCCCGCCAGCCCTCGCCCGCGTTCGCTAATTGGGCACTTCCCGAATCACCGGCCCCCGCGGGGCGGGCGTCGGCTGCACCGGTTGGGCCGGCTGCTGGACATTCGCGGGCTTGGCCGGCTTTCCAAATTGCCCGATCGGTCCATAGGCAATCGCGACCACCAGCACAGTCAACGCGACAATGGCCCCCAAAATACCGGCTATCGACTGAGAATTCATACGCAGCAACCCCCTCACCCAATGATGGATCGATACCATGGAACACGGCAGCCGAGGAATAGGGCGCCGTTAGCCGAGCGTCGTTACTTCGCCGCAGCCTTACGCCTGGCGAACGCCGCAACGATATCCTTTTGAGCCAGGGCGATGGCATTGTTGGCTGTGGTCATATTCGCGCCCGCGTCCTTGTCGGGGAACTGCAATCCCAGATAATCCACCAGCGCTACCCGAAAATTCTGCCGCTCGGACGAACATGCGGCCGCGATCAACGCGCCGAAATCCTGTTCCGACATGTTCCGGTTGTTTTCGCGCGGATATTCCCGCGCGAGGCAGTTCCAATAGGCGTCGCGTCCGGACACCGCCAGCCGGTGTGCATCATCGGTATCGTCGGCCATCGCGGCGGTGGTCGTCACCGCCAACATGGCCAGAATAATCGCCCGCATTCCGTTCTCCCTTGCTCATTTCAGCGCGACACTTTTCGTGCGCTCGGATCGACAGATGACCCAAATGTCACCACGCGACTGCCGCGTCACCGACAAGCAAGAACCGCGATTCCAGCGCAAACATGGCGGACCTTCGACATTTGATTCGATAGGGAATAGGGGAAAAGAATGTCGACTACGAATGAGAACAAGCCGGTGGGAAAGTCCGGTAAGCGCGGCAAGAAGGGCGAACAGCGGCGGCAGAAACCGGATCCACTTGAGAGCCCGGCGCCGGTTCAAACGCAAAGTCCGGAACCCGATCACCAGCTACACCTGCAGCCGGATCAAGCGGAGAGCGCGAAGCCAGAGCTGCCGCCGGCCGTCACTGAGCCGGTCGAAGCCGTGGTCATCGCTGAGCCGATCGAGACCGTGGTCACCTCGCCCGACGCTCTCCCTGCTGCCGCTCCCGCACCGACCGAGCCCGCGCCGGTTAGCCTGCAAACGATTGCGAATGCCTATCGCGACTACACCAGAAAGTCGTTCGAGGAGATCGGGTCCTATTTCGAACAGCTCACAGGCGTTCGCTCGCTTGACAAAGCGATGAAGGTCCAGACCGATTTCATGAAACGGGCTTACGAGACCTCGGTCGCCGAGTCGCAACGGATCTGCGAACTCCACAACAGGCTTGCCAGGCAAACATTCCAGCCATTTCAGGGCTTGATGGGAAAGACGCGCGAAACGCACGGTAAACCCTGAACGCGTTACGCGAGACGGATTTGGCAGCGGCCCGAGCCGACACGGATCGAGGGCTTGGTTAGCGAACTGGTCAATCAGTGCCGATTTGATTAGGATCGTCCTACCTTCCTCTTTCGCGACGAGTTCCCTCGGTGAGCAAGCCTTCGAAATCGACCGCAAAAGACAGCGGCAACATCTTTATCGGCATCGGCGGCTGGACGTTTGAGCCGTGGCGCGGCGTATTTTATCCGGAGAAGCTCACGCAAGCGAAGGAGCTCGCCTACGCCGCCTCCAAGCTGACCTCGATCGAGATCAACGGCACCTATTACGGTTCGCAGAAGCCGGAGAGCTTTCGCAAATGGGCGCGCGAGGTGCCGGATGGTTTCGTGTTCTCGCTGAAAGGGCCGCGCTTCGCGACCAATCGCCGCGTACTCGCAGAGGCCGGCGATTCCGTGAAGCGATTCTACGATTCCGGCGTGCTGGAGCTCGGCGACCGCCTCGGCCCGGTGCTGTGGCAATTCGCGCCGACCAAGAAATTCGACGAAGCCGATTTCGGGAAATTCCTCGAACTGCTGCCGCGCAAGCTCGAAGGCCGCGCGCTGCGTCACGTGGTCGAAGTCCGGCATGACAGTTTCTGTGTGCCGGACTTTGTCGCGCTGCTGCGAAAATTCGAAACGCCCGTCGTGTTCGCCGAGCATGGAAAATATCCCGCGATCGCTGACGTCGTCAGCGATTTCGTCTATGCGCGGCTGCAGAAGGGCAATGACGAGCTGAAAACCTGCTATCCGCCAAAACAGCTCGACGCCTGGGCTAACCGATTTCAGGCCTGGGCCGCCGGCGGCGAGCCCGACGATCTGCCCCGTGTCGACGCGGCCAAACCCAAGAAGGCGCCGCGCGACGTCTTCGCCTACGTCATCCATGAGGGCAAAGTGCGTGCGCCCGCGGGCGCGATGGAATTGATTGAACGGGTGAAATAATCGCAAGTCCGGTCCAGACACCCTCAATCGAGCTTGATGCCGGCTTCGCGGATCAATTTGGTCCAGCTCTCGTATTCGGATGCGACAAAGCCATCGAGTTTATCATCCGGTAAATCCCACACCTCGCCACCGCTCTTCTCGAATTTCTCCTTGAGCTCCGGCAACGCCGCGCGGATATCCCGGCGCAATCGTGCGATGGCTTCCGGCGGCGTTCTGGCGGGAGCAAAAATTCCGAGCCATGAATCGACATCGAGACCGCTCACGCCGGCCTCCGACATGGTCGGCACATCAGGCGCGAGCGGACTACGTTTCGACGACAGCACGGCGATGCCCCTCGCCTGCCCAGATTGCACATAGGGAAGCCCCGCTGCGATCGAATCGAAGAACAGATCGATGCGGCCCGCGAGCAGATCGGTGAACGCCGGCGGAGACCCCTTGTAAGGCACTTCCAGAAATTTCACGGCTGCTGCCTTCATGAACGCTGCGGCCACCAGTTGCTGACCGGTACCGACGCCTGCGGTCGCGACTGAAATAGAGCCCGGACTGGATTTCGCCGCCGCGACGATGTCCTGCAGCCTGGCGTGCGGCAGATCCTTGCGAGCGACCATCACGTAGCCGAATTTGTAGACCAGCGCGACCGGGACGAAATCCTTCAGCGGATCGTAGCCGAGCTTCGAATACAGCGCCGAATTGAACGCCATGTTGGAGAGGCCACCGACCAGCAATGTGTAGCCGTCCGGCTCACTCTGGCTCGCAGCCTGCGTGCCGACAACGGTGCCGGCGCCTGGCTTGTTCTCGACGACAAAACTCTGTCCCATCCGCTTCGACAACGCGTCGGCAAGATGGCGGCCGACGAGATCATAACTGCCGCCGGGCCCGATCGGGACGATGATCTTCACCGGGCGGTCGGGATAGGTAGACTGCGCGCGGACTGTCGCAACGCCGAAGGCGAGAAGCGCGAGTATCCATGTCAGCGAGCGGCAAAATCGGTTCATTCCATTTCCCCCGGAAGCGAGCGGTCCAACGGCTCTTTTCGCGACTATGCGACATGCGGCAAGCAGCGGCAACGCGGTTGTGGAAATCAATCGGCCATTAACGTAGCCTCGAACGGAGACGCCCGCGAACATCTGGACACCAGCATGGCCCGCAAAGCAAAACGCCTTTTCACCATCGGCTACGAGCAGACGCCGCCGAAGGCCGTGCTCGACGAACTGGAAAATGCCGGCGTGAAACTGTTGGTGGACGTGCGCGCGATCGCATCTTCGCGGCGGCCCGGTTTTTCCAAGAACCAGTTGGCGGCGGGGCTCGACGAGCGCGGCATCGCCTATCTGCATCTGAGGGGGCTCGGCACGCCAAAGAGCGGCCGCGAGGCCGCGCGCAGCGGCAAATTCGATTTGCTGCATAAGATCTATTCGGCGCATCTGAAGACGGCCCAGGCGAAGCAAGAGCTCGACGAGCTGTCCGCGCTGGTGAAGAAATCCGGGCCGGTCTGTATTCTCTGCTACGAGCGCGACCACAAGCACTGCCACCGGCAATGGATTGCCGAAATCATCGAGGATCGTGATGGGGTGAGGACCGAAAATTTGGCCGGCAAGCAAATGTAGCTGTCACCCCTCGCCCGCCAGCCGAAACGTCCCTTCCATCATCTGCACGCAACCACCGCCGACATGCACGGAGGCTATCGCGCCGTTTTGCTTCTTCACGCGCGTCAGCAGCAGGCTCGGCCGCCCCATGTCGACACCCTGACCGATCGCGAGTTTCAGTTCGCCATCTCTCGTGCCGTCGAGATCGGCGAGCAGCGCCGCGGCGGCGGCCGTTGCGCTGCCGGTGGCAGGGTCTTCGGAGAGCCCGCTGGCGCCGGGATGAAACATTCGCGCCTGCAGCTCGCACGGCTTTTCGCTTGCCGGCACGTCGCGCGTATAGAGATAGACCGCGTCGCTGCCGTCGCACGGAAAGGTCCTGCCGAACGCCGCAGCGTCGGCCTTTGCCCGTCGCACCGCATCGCGTGATGCAAGCTCGACCGCCAGGAACGGCAATCCGACCGAGACGATCTGCGGTGGATGACGATCCGTCTTCACATCAGTGGCCGACAATGAAAGGCAGGCCGCCGCCTGTTCGGCGCTGAGCTGCGACAGCCGCTTCAGCGGCTGCGGCGCGGTCAACTCAGTGCCGGTCACCTTGCCCTGCTCGGTCAGGACCGCGACCGGCACGAGGCCGGCCTTCTCTTCGAACAGCAACCGCGCCGGCGGCTTGGCGGCTTGCGTCGCCAGTACGAAGGCGGTGCCCACATTAGGATGGCCTGCGAAGGGAATCTCGGAGCGCACGGTGAAGATACGCACCTGCGCATCGTGCGCGGAATCCTGCGGCGGCAACACGAAGGTCGTTTCGGAATAATTGAACTCGGTCGCGATCGCCTGCATCTGCGCGGTCGAAAGCCCTCCGGCATCGAGGACTACCGCAAGCGGATTGCCGCCGAAAGCACGGTCGGTGAAAACGTCGACGGTGATGTAACGCCGTTGCATCCGATACTCCCTTATGCCAATTGCCAGACGGTCATCGGCCGGTCGTAGCCCCGAACCGGGACCTCGCCGAGCGACACCGCATCGCGACACTCCTCACCCAGCGCGTCGTGAACTGCCGCCGAGATCAGGAATTGCGAATTGAACTCCTTGTTGAGTGCCTCGAGCCGTGCAGCGAAATTCACGGTATCGCCGATCACGGTATATTCCTTGCGCCGTGGTGAGCCGATGTTACCGGCGACCACCTCACCAAAATGGATGCCGATGCCGATTCGTAGCGGCCAGCTCGTCGTCTTGTTGGCGCGCTCGTTCGCCTCGAGCATTTCGCGCGCCGCCGCCACCGCGTGATGCGCGGCGTCGGGCGCCTCGAAGGGAACACCAAACAGCGCCAGAAATCCGTCGCCCAGAAATTTGTTCACGATGCCACCGTGACGATCGAGGATATCAACCAGCACCGCAAACGCGCCATCCAACCGTTCCACCACTTCCTGCGGCGAACGGGTGCTGGCGCCGGCGGTAAAGCTGCGGAAATCGACGAACATCACCGCGACCCGGCGGATCTCGCTCTCATTTGTGGCGCCTTCGGCCATCAGGCGCTCGACCACCTGCGGCGAGACGTGCTGGCCGAACAGATTGGTGATGCGATCGCGGGCGGTTGCGGCCAGAATGCTGGCCTCAAATTGCCGGCGCAACTGCACGCCAACTGCACCCGCCAGCATGCCGCAGATCAGTACGACCGCACTGCGTGCCGAATGATAATAGAGATCGGGCGGCGGATCGGCGCTGCCGACGCGATGATAGAACATCGCCATGCAAAACAGCTCGGCGGCGGCCACGAAGCCGGTGAAGGTCGAAAGCCAGAAGTCCAGCCGCAGCGTCGAGAGAATGATGAAGATGAAATAGGTCAGCGGCACCACGAATCCGAGCGCCTCCACCGGCCCCATGCTGTCGATGTGCAGCGCCAATGCCAGCGTCGGCATCGAGGTTTCGATCAGTACGCCGAGATAGCGCCGGTAGACCGGCAAGTCTCGATCCAGCGTCAAATGCCGGCTGATGGTGAAATGAACCCAGAGTTCGAACAGAATGAACGGGATCAGGATCCTGTAGAGGTCCGTCGGTTTGAGCCCGCCATGCCAGAGATGTTCTACCGCATAGGGGTCAACCAGGTGGAGGATCAGGATCACGATCGTGATAAACGCCGCCGTCCCGATCAGTGCCTTGACGCGGATCAGCTCGGTGCGCATCACCTGCCGCATCAGCGCGTGCTGAAAATCGGCCGATACCGTCGCAGCCTCGGTCTTGTTGCTTAACCCCAGCATCGTAACCCCTTGTCATTCCGGGGCACGCGCAAGCGTGAACCCGGAATCTCGAGATTTCGGATTCGCCTCTTCGAGGCGCTCCGGAATGACGGCCAGATATTGCCTCAATCGAGCGTACGACGGAAGCGCGTCACTGCAATCGTCATGGCCAACAGCATCAGTGCAATGAGTGCAATCGTGTCGTACTGCAAATTCTGGATGGTCGCGCCCTTCAGCATGATGGCGCGCACGATCCGCACGTAATGCGTCAGCGGCAGGCCCTCGCCGATATATTGCGCCCATACCGGCATGCCCGCGAACGGAAACATGAAGCCGGACAGCAAAATACTGGGCAGGAAGAACATCATCGATAGCTGCATGGCTTGTAACTGGTTCTGCACGATGGTCGAGAACGTGTAGCCGATCGCCAGGTTGACGGTGATGAACAGTGTCGTCAGCAGCGCGAGCAGCATGACACTGCCCAGAATGGGCACGCCGAACAACAGCACGCCGATGCCGACGATCAGGGTTGCCTGGACAAAACCGACAATCACGTAAGGCACGATCTTGCCGAACATCACCTCCACGGGCTTGATAGGCATCGACAACAGGCTTTCCATGGTGCCGCGTTCGATCTCGCGCGTCACAGACAATGCCGTGAAGATCAGCATGGTCATGGTCAGGATGGTGCCGACAAGGCCCGGCACGATGTTGAGCCGCGACGATGCCGCCGGGTTGTAGCGGGCATGAGTGCGGATCTCGAACGGCATCGAGGGCGGATCGCCCGTGTGCAGGTCATGCGTCAGCGCGGTCTGCACGAGAGTGCCGAGCGTGCCCAGCGCCGAGCCGGCCGCGACCGGATCGGTCGCATCTGCTGCCACCAATAGCGCCGGACGATCGCCGCGCCGCACCGAACGCTCGAAACCGCGCGGGATTTCCACGCCGAACAGCACCTTGCCCGACTGCAGCAGGTCGTCGAACTCGGCGACAGTGTGAACCTCGCGGGTGAAATGGAAATAGGCGGTATTCTCGATCGCTTTCAGAATCGAGCGCGCGAGGTCGCTGTCCTCCTGCAGCAATACTGCCGTGGGCAGATTGCGCGGCGTGGTGTTGATGGCGAAGCCGAACAGCACGAGCTGCATCACCGGCAGCATCACGATCATCGCGAACGAAACGCGGTCGCGGCGAAGCTGGATGAATTCCTTGATCAGCATCGCATAACTGCGCCACCAGAAGCCAAAGCGCGGCTCCCTGATGTTGCGGTTATGGCTGGTGTCCGTCGCACTCATTGGAAATTATCCTTGGAAGTTATCCTTGGAAGTTATCCTTGGACCGGCTCATCAGGTCGATGAAGACATCCTCGAGCGATGGCTCGCTATGCTGCCAACGCCATCCTTCCTTGTCGCGATAGGGCGCGATGCTGGCTTCCAACGCGGATTTGTCGCGGCCGGAGACATGAAGACTGGTGCCGAACGGCGCCACCATGTCGATGCCGGGCTTGCCGGTCAGTTCCGCGGCGAGACCATTGAGATCGTCGCCCGCGACCGTGTAGGTCGACAGTGCGGATTTGGCGATCACCTCATCCACCGTGCCATGCGCCAACAGATGGCCGTAGGCGATATAGGCGATCTCGTGACAGCGCTCGGCCTCGTCCATGTAATGGGTCGAGACCAGCACCGTCAGCCCGTCGGCCGCGAGTGCATGGATCTCATTCCAGAAATCGCGGCGTGCCTTGGGGTCGACGCCGGCGGTCGGCTCGTCCAGCAGCAGCAATTGCGGGTTGGGCAACGTGCAGGCGCCGAGCGCCAGCCGCTGTTTCCAGCCACCCGAAAGCTCACCGGCGAGTTGCTCCTCGCGGCCGTTCAATCCGATGCGTTTGATCATCTCGGCTGCTGCGCCCCGCGCATTCGACAGGCCGTAAAGCCGCGCGACGAATTCCAGATTTTCGCGTACCGACAGATCCTGATACAGGCTGAAGCGCTGCGTCATATAGCCGACCTGGCGTTTGATCTTGTCGGCCTCGCGACGAATGTCGTAGCCGAGGCATTTACCCTCGCCGGAATCCGGCGTCAGCAGGCCGCACAGCATACGGATGGTGGTGGTCTTGCCCGAGCCGTTCGGGCCGAGGAAGCCGTAGATCGTGCCCCGCTTCACCTGCATCGAGAGGTCATGCACGACCTCGCGTCCGTTGAACGACTTTGACAGGCCCTCGACATCGATAGCGATGTCGGCCGGGATTTGGAGTGCTGATGTCATCGCTTGTCCGCCACCGGTGTGCGGGCGTTGAGGAACACGCTGATCGGCTGGCCGACCCGCAGACTGTCCGGCCGGCTGGGCCGCGCCTGTATCAGATAGACCAGCTTGTTGCGCTCATCGAGGCTGTAGATCACGGGCGGGGTGTATTCCGCCGTGGTCGCGATGAAGTAGATTTTTGCGGTGAGGTCGGCGGCGCAATTGTCGCAAGTCACTTTCACTTCGTCGCCGATCGAAAGCTTCGGCAGTTCGGCCTCCGGCACGAAGAAGCGCAGCTTCATATTGCCGGGCGGCATGATCGATAACACCGGCCGCTGTGCCTGCACCATCTCGCCTTCCCGGAAATAGATCTGCTGAATCGTGCCGGCGACCGGTGCAAAGCCGTTGCGCCGCGCCAATCGCGTCTGCGAGGTGTTGACCCGCGCTTCGGCGACGCGCAGCGCTGAGAGAGCGGAGTTGAGACTGGCCTGCGTGCCCGAGCCGGTCTTGCTCAGGGAAGCGGCACGATCATAGGTCTGCTGCGCGTTCGCCAGTGTGGCGTTGTTCTGGTAATGGTCAGCCTTCTGCAGATCGTCGTCGACCGAATAGATTTGCTCGCCGGGCTTTACCTCGTCGCCCTCACGCACATTGAGCTTGGTCACGCGTCCGGATTCATCGGGGCTGACGAAGATCATGTCGGCCTCGACCCAACCCTGAAAGCCCGGATCCTTGCGCTCATTGCAGCCGGCAAGCGTGGTTGCCAGCACGAGCACAGTCAACATTGCCGTCATTCGCGACGAAGTCATGTCGTCCTCCGTTCGCCAAAGATCAGATCGAGATGAACCCTAAACATCTCGATGGCATTCAGCGGCGCGTGTTTCGCAAACAGGCTCTGCCAGATCACCGCGATCATCGCGGGCGCGATCAGGATTTGCGGAAACTGCGCCAGGTTCTTGTTCTGGATTTCGCCGCGCGCGATACCGATTTCGATCGCCGCGCGCATGCCGGCCAGCCCCTTCGAGACCACTTCGCGATAATAGAAGTCTGCGATATCGGGAAATCGCGGTCCCTCGGCGACGATCAAACGCACGATGTCGCCGCGCCGTGTCGTCGTCACCTCATGGATGAAGGTCCGGGCAAATCCTTCGATCATGTCGCGGATCGATGCACCAACAGGCGGCGGCCCTGCACCGAGACGATTGACCAGCGGCACGATGGCCGTCCGGATCAACTCCTCGAACATCGATTCCTTGTCCTTGAAGTGAAGATAGATCGTGCCCTTGGCGACGCCTGCCCGCTTGGCGACGTCGTCGAGCCGCGTCGCCGCGTACCCGCGCGCGATGAACTCATCCATCGCCGCCTCGATGATCGCCTCGCGCCGCTCGGCTGCACGTTCGGCACGGTTCGACACGGGCTTCGCCTTCGGCGAGACCACTTTGGATGATTTGGCTTGGGCAGCCCGCATCGTGACGCGGCTTTTGGCCGATCGCGGACGGGGTGATTTGCTGGTGCGTGTTTTCTTCATGCTTCTAATATGACTGACCGGTCAGTCATTGTCAATATTGGCTGATCTGGTCTCGAACTCACGTCAGCGTTACCCGGAATTATTCTCGTATTCGCAATGGGTTGCTCGTCATTGCGAGCGAAGCGAAGCAATCCATTCTTCCTTCACGCGGCCAGATGGATTGCTTCGCGGACCTGTCATCGGGCGCGCGTTCGCGCGACCTGTTGGCTCCCGCAATGACGGAGAAGAGAGACGCCCACATACAGTCGTCATACCCGCGAAGGCGGGTATCCAGTACGCCGCGGCCTCTCGGTTCAATCACTGCTGCCTCGGAATACTGGTTCCGCCTTCGCTCGTTGAGCTACGGCGGACAAGTCACCCGCCCTACAGCGTTGAATATGTGCTTCGCGATCTCGCGGCTCACTGCGCCCGAGTTTTGCAAATTCGTTCGCCCTAAAAGAGAGGGCGCAGGGAAGACCGGGTGCGCGCTGCACCCGCGGTCTCGTGTGCAATGTGCATTTAAAGAAAAGCGCACACGAGCATACAGGTTCAGCGGAAACACTCCGGCCTTCCCTGCGCGATGGCTTTACGGCTTATTTCGTACTCTCCCCGGTGACCGGGCTTTGTTGTCACCGTCGTTCCCGAGAAGCGTTAGCTTCCTGGAAACTTGACACCAGCGTCGGGGTGTCAGGACCACACGACTTCGCCGTACGCAATAACATCGCTCGTCCGCACGCTCGAAGCGCGCGCCGATACCATCGCGTCCACCGCATCCCGCGCCCCACGTCCGTGACGATCGCGATACGCCCCTCTTGTGGGCGCGAGACGGGCGAGCTGATAGCGCTGATTTGCCCGACGGCGAAAGCGGAATATTTTTTGTGAGGGGGATGGACAGGAAATTGTTGATTTGCCCGTCGGGCTGTTTTTCGCGCGTCGGGCCACCTCTTTCGTCATTCCGGGGCACGCGTAGCGCGAGCTTCGATGTGCAACTGCACATCAGAGAATCCAACGATGCCGTCTGACGTTAGTCCGGTCACCGGCCGATGCCGGCAACCCACAACGGACATTGCGTCGCAGCGCCTGGCTACCCTTCCTTCCTTGCCGCTATGTCGCAAAATGCTACGTTCTGATGCCGCACATGAAGCGATCCTTGAGGGGGCAAATGCATCGGCGAGAATTCATCGCGGTTATGGGAGGTGCCGCGGCGGCGTGGCCGCTTGCGGCACGTGCTCAGCAGGTTGGGCGAACGTATCGATTAGCGCAACTGTCTGGAGGCACAGAGGCTTCGCGCGTGCCCTTGCTGGAGGCCTTCATGTCGGGCATGCGCGATTTTGGTTACGTCGAGGGAAATAATTTCGTCGTTGAACACCGCTATGCTGAAGGCAATTTCGATCGTCTCCCTGTCCTCGTAAACGAGCTGCTCGCCTGGAAGCCAGATCTCCTGTTCGTCTCGACGACGCCGGGCAGCTTGGCGGCGAAGGCCGCTACTTCGACCGTACCTATTGTTATGGTGAGTGTTGCCGATCCGGTTGGAGTGGGTTTGATCAAAAGCCTCTCACGGCCTGGCGGCAATATTACCGGTGTAACCAATATCGCGGCTGAGCTTGCTGGCAAGAGATTGTCGATCCTGAAGGAAATAGCGCCTGCTGCCTCCAAGGTCGCTGTTCTTATCAACCCTGACGATCCGATAGCGCCACTGCAAATGCAAAGTGCGAAATCTAGCGCCGAGCAGTTGGCCATCCGGCTCCATCCGATCCTTCACATACGCAACGCGTCTGATCTCCCGACGGCATTTAAAGCAGCGGTGCAGGAAGGCGCCGCCGGCGCGTTGCGCATGATTGATCCGACGGTCACCGAATTGCGAAAGCCGACAGTGGAAATAGCAACCGAATACCGGCTGCCTGTTGTATACCCTTTTCGTGAAGACGTTTTAGCGGGCGGGCTGGTTTCCTATGGGACAAGTCTTCCAGATCAGTATCGGCAAGCGGCCGCCCTCGTGCACAAGATATTGCGTGGCGCCAAGCCCGCCGACCTTCCAGTTGAGCAGCCGACAAAATTTGAGTTTGCGATAAACCTCAAGACCGCGAGGGCGATAGGATTGGAGTTTTCTGCTTCCCTTCTAGCGAGAGCCGACGAGGTGATCGAATAAGGGCGCACTTCCGATACCACAAAGCTGACAACCCAGCCGTTCTCACGATGTCTGCTGTTGAGCGGACATAGGTCGACGCGCGACCATCAGGTGCAGTGAACGGGGCGCTCACTGCGCTACTCACTGATCGCGCCAAAAAGCCCGCTAGCTGTGAAACTTCAGCCCGTCGACGATCTTGTCGATCACCTTGCGCTCACCGCGCATCGCCAAGCCGACCAGATTGAGTTCGGCGCGGATCACCGCCCTCACCGCCTCGCGGTTGGCGGCGTCATGGGTGGTTTTGAACATGTCCTCGGTATAGACGGCAGGCTTCACGTTACGCGCGAGCGCGCGTTCAAGTGCCCGGGCAAGCGCCGGGCGATCGGCGCCATAGATCAGGATCGGCTGGCCGATCAACGACAGATATCGGGTGCCGGAAGCATCCTCGTAATTTTCGCCGATGCATTCGGGAAAGGTCGCGGCGATGCCTCCCGCCAGAAACGAAGCGACATTGAGTTTTTGCCACGGTTCGAGATCGGCCCGAATGATGACCGCGATCTTGGTGTCGAATTGCATGAAGAAATACCCGCGTCTTCTGAGTTCCGAGGAACTGAGTCCCTCATGGTGAGGAGGCGTCTTCGCCGTCTCGAACCATGCGGCCCCGCTGTGGCCCATCCTTCGAGACGCGCGCAAGGGCGCGCTCCTCAGGATGAGGTCAGCATATCACCCCTTGGCGTCGCAGGCCCAGGCGCGGATGACGCATTCCTTGCCGCCGAATTCGTAGCACTTCCTGGTCGCGGCGTTGAGCGAGCTCGAGATCTTCGGTTTCACCGCGTAGCCATGGGCGCCGCAGGGATTGGCCATGTCGACCGCGAACGCGGCGCAGGCACGCTTCATGGTGATGGTCGTGCAGTCGCCCTTGCATTGCTTCAATGCGGCGGCGCGCGCGGTCGCCTCGACGGGATAGTCATAAGCCTGGCCATAGGCGCCGCATTTACCGACGGCAAACGCGCCGGCCGCCCAGGTTTCAGTGATGAAGCGCGATGCGCCCAGCAACAATGTCAGCGCAAGAATGAACAACGCGCGGCGCTGCGCGGCGGCAGTCGAAACGATCAAAGCCCCACCCCCCAAGACGGTCGGCGGCGAACCTAGCCTTGAGGGAGTTTCCACTTGGTGAACGGGAGGTTGAAAAAAGCAAACGCATCACCCCCGCCGCGCGGCCTCGAGCGCCTGAGGCGTGTCGATGTCGAGAAACGCACTATCGCCTTCGACCGGGACTTCAGCGACAGCTTCGGCGTGCTTGGCGATGAGGTGGCGTGCGCCGATGTCGCCGTCGAGCGTCATCAATTCCCGGAAGAAGCGCCGCGACCACAGCACGGGATTGCCGCGCCGCCCATCGCTGACGGGCAGAGCGATCAGATGGCCGCGATCGGGCGCGAAGGTCTCGATTAGCTGGTCGATCAGGCGTGCGGAGATCAACGGCATGTCGCCGAGGCAGACGAGCGCACCGTCGGCATTCGCAGGCACCGCGGAGATGCCGGCTTTGACCGAAGATGCAAGGCCGCCCGCGAAATCCGGGTTACGGGCGAATTTCACCTTGAGGCCTTTGAGCGCCTGTTCAATCAGATCGGCCTGATGGCCGGTGACGACGATCACCTCCGACGCCTTCGACGCCAGCGCTTGCTCGGCGACGATCCGCACCAGTTTTTTCCCGTCGATTTCGGCGAGCAACTTGTTGGGACCACCCATCCGCGTCGAGCGCCCGGCGGCCAGCACGATGGCTGCGACATTGCGGTTGGTTTCGGGGTCGGGAACGGTGCGCGGCTGCGGTCTCGTTACGATTTCCATCAACAGCCCGCCGACGCCCATGCCGGTGAGTTCAGCGCGCGTGACCTTTAACCCCGCGAGCAGTCGCATCAGCACCCAGTCAAAGCCATTCTCCACCGGCGAACGTGCGCAACCGGGCGCACCCAGCACGGGCACGCCACCGGCGCTGCCGATCAGCAGAAGATTGCCGGGATCGACGGGCATGCCGAAATGCTCGATCGCACCGCCGATTTCCGTGATCGCGGCCGGAATCACGTCGCGCCGATCGGCGATCGCGGACGCGCCGAACACGATCACGAGTTCGGCGCCGAGGCCGAGCAATTCCTTGATCGAGGCTGCCAAGTCAGCCTCGTCATGCGGAACGCGCCGCTCCGCAATGATGGTGGCGCCTGCGGGCGCCAACCGCTCCGCCGTCACACGCAGGGTCTTTTCAATCACCTTCGGCGCCAGCCCCGGCAGCAACGTCGAGACGACACCGACGCGCTTGATGGTGTAAGGCGCAATGCGCAGCGCGCCCTTGCCCGCGACCGCCACGGCCGCATCGCGCAGCTTCGCTTCGACGCCGAACGGAATCAGTTTGACGGTCGCGATCATCTCGCCCTCAACGACCGGCTTGAACGCGGCGAGAGTTGCGAATGTAATGGCTTCATCGACACCGTTGATGCGATCGACCGCGGCGCGGTCCACCACCAGCACGCCGGCCTGCGCCGCAAACAGATTGGCGCGGCCGGTAAAGGCGCGCTCGACATTGACGCCGTCGCCGGCAACCGCCTGCGCGATGCTGGCAGCGGCGACGTCCTCGGAAACGTCACCCTCCTCCAGCCGCACCACGACGATCTCTTTGACACCGGCCTTGTTGAGTGCCTCGATTTCGCCCGGGCCGATCGTGGTGCCTTTCTTCAGCACCAGCGAACCCTGGCGCAGGGTATGCACGGTGACGCCGCCAATCGCGGCGGCGGGACTGGCGGGACCGAACTTCATGCCGCCTGTTCTTTCGCCGGCTCTTTCGACAACCGCAGCTCGGCGGTGATCTCGGCCATGATCGAGACCGCGATCTCGGACGGCGAGACGGCGCCGATGTTCAGCCCGATCGGCGCGTGGATGCGCGCGATGTGCGCATCGGAAGCGCCTTGCGCTTTCAACCGGTCCGCCCGCTTCGCATGCGTCTTTCGCGAGCCGAGCGCGCCGATGTAGAAGCAGTCGCGCTCGAATGCGTGCAGCAACGCCGGATCGTCGATCTTGGGATCATGCGTCACCGCGACGAACGCCGTGTAATGGTCGATGTTAAGCGGCGGCAGCGCTACATCGGGCCATTCCGCAATCAGCGGCACGTCCGGAAATCGCTCGGGACTGGCAAACGCCGTACGCGGATCCACCACCGTCACGTCATAGTCGAGCGACCGCGCCAGCGGCGCCAGCGCCTGGCTGATGTGGACCGCGCCGATAATCACGAGCCGCGCGGTGGGCGCATAGACATTGAGGAACAGCTTTTTGCCGCCGGCCTCGATCATGCCGCTTTTGCCCATCCGCAATTGTTTTGCCAACTCGGCGCGCAAAGGATCGGTCGGAATATCCTTGGCCTTCACCAGCCGCTGATCGCCATTGGCGGTATCGGTGACCACGATCACCGGCCGGCGCGCGGCGCGCTCGACATTCACTTGAGCCAGCGTTTCGAGTTTCACGACTTACTCACCTTCTCGACGAACACGCGAATGGTGCCGCCGCAGGACAGGCCGACATTCCACGCGGTCTCGTCGGCGACGCCGAATTCGAGCATTTTGGGCTGGCCGCTGGCGATCACGTCCAGCGCTTCCGTGACCACCGCCCCCTCGACGCAGCCGCCGGAGACCGAGCCCAGGAACGTACCGTCATCGTTGATGACGAGGCTGGAGCCGGCCGGGCGCGGCGCCGAGCCCCAGGTTTCGACCACGGTTGCCAGCGCAACGCCATGACCGGCCTTTTGCCAGTCCTCGGCCGCCTGCAGAATATCTTCGTCACGATTGAGCATTGCGGGCCTCTTTCAAGCTGCCGATCGGATCAGGCTTCGACGGTAGGGCGGCGGCGGTGCCGAAAGCGCCTCGATCAACCCTTCCATGGAGCTCAAATTATGCACCGGGCGGAATTCGTCAACGTGCGGCAGCATCATTTTGATGCCCTGCGCCTTGGCCTCGAAGCCATCGTAACGCAGCAAAGGATTGAGCCAGATCAGGCGGCGGCAAGACCGGTGCAGCCGGTCCATCTCGAACGCCAGTCTGTCGTCGGCCTCGCGCTCCAGCCCGTCGGAGATCAGGAGCACCATGGCGCCCTGCCCGAGCACCCGCCGGCCCCATAATTTGTTGAAGGTGTGCAGCGAAGTGGCAATCCGGGTGCCGCCCGCCCAGTCTTCCACCGACGACGAACAGCTGGCCAAGGCTTCGTCCGGGTCGCGCGCCCGTAATGCGCGCGTCACATTCGTAAGCCGGGTGCCGAACAGGAACACCGAGACGCGCTTGCGGGCATCGGTAATCGCATGGAGGAAATGCAAAAACAGGCGGGTGTATTCGCTCATCGAACCCGAGATATCGAGCAGCGCCACGATCGGCGCCGGCTTGTCGATCCGACCGAGCTTTCGGATATCGATGATCTCGCCGCCGGTGCGCAATGACCCACGCAGCGTCCGGCGCATGTCGAGCCGCAAGCCCCGCGCGTCGGGCTGATAGCGGCGGGTGCGCAGTTCGGCCTGCGGCAGCTTCATGTCCGCGATCGCGCGGGTGACCTCCGCGATCTCGGCTGCGCTCATTTGCGCAAAATCCTTTTTCTGCAGGATCTCCTTGTCGGAGACCGACAGCCGCAATTCCTGCGCCTCGGCCTGCGGGGCTTCCTCACGCATCGATGCTTGCGAAAATGCCTCTTGCACGCGGCGCGAGGCCGGCGGCGGCTTCTTCCTGGCGTGATCCGGCAGCGGCACCGAATCCAGCATGTGCTTCCAGTCTTCGGCGGCGCGGAAAAACAGGTCAAAGGCCTGCGCAAAGATCAGCGCATGCTCATGGCGCGTGACGAAGATCGCCTCCAGCGTGGTGTAGACATCGGCGCGGTTGCCGATCTCGATCACCTGCAGCGCGTTCAAGGCATCGATCACCGCACCGGTCCCCACGGGAATACCGGCCGCGCGCAACGCACGGGCAAATCCGACGACGTTGTCGGCCATTTGTCCGGTTGGCGGGTTCAGGTGATCGATGGCCATCAGTTGCACTAACCTCCGCCGTCATTCCGGGGCGACGCGTCAGCGTCGAACTACGATGTGCTATTGCACATCGTAGAATCTCGAGATTCCGGGTCTGGTCCTTCGGACCATCCCGGTCCGAAGCCTGTCACATGGTCTCGCGAAAATCTCAAGTAAAAACAGGACTTAGCGCTATCGCTCTATTCCATCGATTGTCACATGATCCGACGTGTGACACTTTCGCGTCCCGTTTCGTTCTTCCCTAAGCAAGGTTCAGTCGGTTGACCAACGGATGCGCCTTGGAATGCGGTGTCGGCTTTCGCCAACTACGAACGTGCCGACGCGTCCGGGGCAGCTATGTGCAAAGGGGCGACCATCAATCGATCACCTCGTCGGCGGTTATAAGCAGCGACTGGGGAATGATCAGGCCGAGGCCCTTGGCCGTTTTTTGATTGATGACTAGCTTGAAGCGCGTAGGCTGTTCTACGGGCAAATCGGTGGTTTTCGCGCCCTTCAATATTTTGTCGACATAGCCGACCGCTCGGCGGAAGAAATCAGGAAAATCCTGCCCATAGGACAGAAGCAGTCCGTGCGGAACCATTTCAGCGACACCCGAGAGTGATGGTATCTTGTGCGCGAGGGCCGCTGCGCCGACCCGCACGCGCTGGTTGAAGAGAAGCGGTCCGGCTATGGCCACGCCATCGACGCCATCTCGGGCAATTGCGAAAAACGCCTGCTCAATTTGATCCGGCGTCGCCACCTCTACAGGCTGCGTCGACAGTCCCAGAAGTCGTGCCGCTTTCTCATAGCCTGCGACGAAACGTGGGGCGGTCGAGTCTCTCGGATCAACCATGATTGCCACACGCGACAGATTTGGAACCAATTCCTTGAAGAAACTGAGACGCTTGCCGGATACGTCAATTGCCATGAGTGAAAGACCGGTAACATTGCCGCCGGGGTGCGCGAGACTTTCGACAAGTCCGCTACCGATGGGGTCGGGATCGACCACAAATACAACGGGAATCGTATTGGTGGCTTGTTTGGCCTCCTTTGCGCCCAATGCAGTCACCGCGATGATCACGTCGACCTTGGTTTCGACGAACTCTCTGGCGATTGCGCGAAACCGGTCTGGCGTCTCGTCGGGAAAACGGCGCGCGGAGCTGAACGAGGTGGCGGCGGTCACAAGGCGACTGATCGAGGGATTAATGGATGGAGCCGGGACAATTGTCCCAGCTCCTATCAAGGCAGCATTCGAGACTAAGGGGTAGTGGGTCAGTTTGAAATTTTGGCAGAACGCTGATCCAGTAGGTTCGTCAAAGCTATTGTCGTCATCCCGGTTATTCGTGCCCGGTTTCGCGCTAGATCGCCAAGCGACTTAAGCTCTTCGGCGACGGCGAAGAGTGTTTGAATGCCATCGACCCGCATCCTGAAATGAAACTTACTCTCCGCGAGCGTCGGTGGTTCTCCAAGGGCCAAAGGCCATAAAGCGAAGTTGAGGTAGTTTGCGTCGTTTGACCACGCTGATTTTTGCAGGTTGATCAACTGCACAAAATCATCGGTCTTCCGATGCCAATTCTGCCTTCCTCGACGTTTGAAGCCGTGACGGGTGGCTTCTTCATGGACCTCATCTGGATCAAACATGGTGCTTCCTGTAAACAACCCGGCACTTTCGCTAGCCGAGTGCATCGAGATGCTGATCGCCTTCGGGCTGTAGTCGCGCCCGCCGCCAGCCTTCGATGCGACCCGGTGGGTTTGGGGGTTTGCCGGGCCGACGTCTCGGACGCGACCAGCGACGGGCACTGGCTTTTAGCAAATCCGGATGGAAAAGGGCGGCTCGAAAAAATGTGACACTCGCTGGCGGAATCCAGCGATATTCAGCGAGGCGTTTGCTCCGGATGTGACAGTGCTAAGTTGCTGAAAACGCTCGATTCCGATAGACCATCCCGGAATGACGGATCAATCGCTCGTCGCTTCCTTCAAAACCTTCTGCAGCGTGTCGCCCTGCATCCGCGCGATGTCGTCCTGATATTTGAGCAGCGCACCCAGGGTGTCACCGACCACCTGCGGCGTCAGCGAGCGGGCGTCGAGTTCGGTCAGCGCGGTCGCCCAGTCGATGGTCTCGGCAACGCCCGGCGATTTGTAGAAATCCTGATCGCGCAACACCTGCACGAAGCGCACGACCTGTTGCGACAGTTTTGCGGAGATATTCGGCACACGCGACTTGACGATCGCGAGCTCGCGCTCGGCATCGGGATAATCCACCCAATGATAGAGACAACGTCGCTTCAGCGCGTCGTGGATTTCGCGGGTGCGGTTGGAGGTGATGATGACGATCGGCGGCTGCGGCGCCTTGATCGTGCCGAGTTCGGGGATCGTCACCTGGAAGTCGCTGAGGATTTCCAGAAGATAGGCCTCGAACGCCTCATCGGCGCGATCGAGTTCGTCGATGAGGAGCACCGGCGCACCGGCTACATCCGGCTCCAGCGCCTGCAGCAACGGCCGCTTGATCAGAAAGCGTTCGGCGAAAATATCCGACGATAGCTGCTCGCGATCGGTGTCGCCGGCCGCCTCCGCCAGGCGGATCGCGATCATCTGCGCCGCGCTGCTCCACTCATAGACCGCGGACGCAACGTCGAGCCCTTCGTAGCATTGCAGCCGGATCAGCTTCCGCCCCAGCGCTGCCGAAAGCACTTTTGCGATTTCCGTCTTGCCGACGCCGGCCTCGCCTTCGAGGAACAGCGGACGGCCCATGCGCAGCGAAAGATACGTGACTGTCGCCAGCGAACGTTCGGCGAGATAGCCGCGCGAGGTCAGCAATTCGAGCATCGCATCGACAGATCTTGGTAACGCCGATGCGCTCATGAGCCAGCCAGTCTCGATACAGGAATTAGCAAGTTTATTTGGCCGTCGCGGCTTCGACGGCGCGGCGCGCCAGCACCGCGATCAGATGTGCGCGGTATTCTGCACTGCCGTGCAAATCGCTGTTCAGCCCTTCCGAGGGCACCGACAAGCCGTCGAGCACCTTGTGCGAGAAGCGCTTCTTTAACGCCTCCTCGAACGAGGTGACACGGAACACGCCATCCGAGCCCGCGCCGGTAACGGCCACGCGCACATCCGACGGACGCTTGGCGACGAACACGCCGACCAGCGCATAACGCGAGGCCTGGTTGCGGAACTTGATGTAAGCCGCCTTCTTCGGCAGCGGGAACATCACCTTGGTGATGATCTCGTCGCTCTCGAGCGCGGTCGTGAACAGGCCCTGGAAGAACTCTTCGGCCTTGAGACGCCGCTTGTTGGTGACGATGGTGGCGCCGAGCGCGAGGACGGCGGCGGGATAATCGGCGGTCGGATCGTTGTTGGCGAGCGAGCCGCCGATAGTGCCTTTGTGACGCACGGCGGGATCGCCGATCTGGCCGGCGAGTTCGGCAAGCGCCGGAATGGCTTCGCCGACGATCGGCGAATTGGCGACGTCGGCATGCCTGGCGGTGGCGCCGATCACCAGCGAGCGGCCCTTCATCTCGATGCCGTCCAGCCCCTCGATATGGGAGAGGTCGACCAGATGCGGCGGGCTGGCAAGGCGCTGCTTCATGACCGGCACCAGCGTGTGGCCGCCGGCGATCAGCTTGGCATCCTCGTTCTTGACGAGGAGGTTGGCGGCCTGCCGCACGGTCGCCGGACGATGATATTTGAATTCGTACATGAGAACTTCCTGATCGCGGGTCGCGATGAATTGATTAAACGAGGTCGGACTTAGGCGAGATCAGATTTCGCCATCGCCTTGGCGCCGGCGGCGATCGACTGGACGATGTTCTGATAGCCGGTGCAGCGGCAGAGATTACCTTCGAGCTCTTCGCGGATAACGTGATCGGAGAGGTCATGGCCCTTGCGATGGACCAGATCGACCGCCGTCATGATCATGCCCGGGGTGCAGAAGCCGCATTGCAGGCCGTGATGTTCGCGAAACGCCTCCTGCATCGGATGCAGCGGCGCGCCGTCGGCGGCCAGGCCCTCGATGGTGCGAACCTCGTGGCCGTCGGCCATGACCGCGAGCGTGGTGCAGGATTTCACCGCCTTGCCGTCGAGATGCACGACGCAGGCGCCGCATTGTGAGGTGTCGCAGCCGACATGGGTGCCCGTCAGGCGCAGATTTTCGCGCAGAAACTGAACCAGGAGGGTACGGGGGTCGACATTGGCGTTTACGGGATTGCCGTTCACGATCAGGGAAATTTTGGCCATCAGCACTCTCTTAGCTGCACTGCCGCATATCGGCCGTGCAGGCGTTTAAAATCATTCCAAGGCCATAATATGGGCCATCCCGGCAATGAGCAACCTCAGGAGCCAGTCGCTTGGGGCATGGCCAGATATGGTCTAGCGGGACTTGCAGGCAAGGCTTAAGGGATCAGGCTAACCCTGCACAGCCTTGGCAAAATTGGCGAAGAATTCGTCCGCCAGTTTCTTGGCTGAACCGTTGATCAGGCGCTGTCCGAGCTGGGCCAGTTTGCCGCCGATCTGCGCCTCGACATTGTAGCTCAGCAGCGTGCCGCCGTCCTTTTCGGCCAGCGCTACCGTCGCACCACCCTTGGCAAAGCCGGCAACGCCGCCCTCGCCTTCGCCGGAAATCTTGTAGCCATTGGGCGGATCGAGATCGCTCAGCGTGACCTTGCCCTTGAACCGGGCGGACACCGGCCCGACCTTCATTTTGGCAGTGGCACGGAAGCCATTGTCTTCGGTTTTCTCCAGTTCCTCACAGCCGGGAATGCAGACCTTCAGCACCTCCGGATCGTTCAATTTTGCCCACACGGCCTCGCGCGGCGCCGCGAGCTGGACCTCGCCCGTCATTGTCATGGCCATCGATAATGTCTCCCGGATCGCTTCAAGGCGCTCCCCCAAATCTCGTACCTGAAGTAAAGCACGCCCGGCCCAAAAGGAAGGCCACCTTCGGAGCATGAGCGATGCATATTCGCACGCGCAGCACGCCAAACCGACAAGGGGCATTGGCAGCGGCAAGCTGGGATGATTAGGTCGCGCGCAGATGAGCACGTCCCTCTCCCCGCTGCTTGCCCCGATGCTGTCGAGCGCCGCGATGCGCGCGGTATGCGACGACGCCGCATGCCTGCAAAACATGCTGAATTTCGAGGCTGCGCTGGCGCGCGCCGAAGCCGCGACTGGGGTGATTCCACAGAGCGCGGCCGGCCCGATTGCGGCCGCCTGCAGGGCCGAATCATTTGACCTCGCCGCACTGGCGGACGCCTCGACGCGATCCGGCAATCTGGCAATTCCCCTCGTCAAGGCGCTGACGTCGAACGTCGCCCAACAAGATGCCGACGCGGCGCGCTATGTGCATTGGGGGGCGACCAGCCAGGACGTCATCGATACCGCCACAATGCTGACCCTGCGTGCGGCGATCGACATATTGCTCGGCGACATCGATCGCGCCGTTGCCGGCTTTGCGAAACTGGCGCGTCAGCACCGTGACACGGCGGTGGTCGCCCGCACCTGGCTACAGCATGCACTGCCGATGCCCTTCGGGCTCAAATTGGCCGAGTATGCCGCGGCGCTGCATCGCTCGCGGAAACGGCTGCAGCGGTTACGCACTGAAGCGCTGGCGCTGCAGTTCGGCGGCGCCGCCGGAACGCTCGCAGCCCTCGGCGACAAGGGACTGGCGGTCGCGGAACGCCTGGCGCAAGAGCTCAGGCTGCCGTTACCCGACGCGCCCTGGCACACCCACCGCGACCGCATCGCGGAGGCGGCTTCGGTGTTTGCCATCATCGCCGGCACCTGCGGCAAGATCGCGCGCGACGTTTCGCTGATGATGCAGACCGATGTCGGCGAAGCCTTCGAGCCGTCGGGCGAAGGCCGCGGCGGCTCGTCGACCATGCCGCACAAGCGTAATCCCGTGGCCGCTGCCAGCGCGCTCGGCGCAGCCACCATGGCGCCCAATCTCGCAGCAACGATCCTCGCGGCGCAAGTGCAGGACCACGAGCGCAGCGCCGGTCCCTGGCACGCGGAATGGCCGACCCTGCCGACGCTGCTGCTCGTTACATCAGGCGCGCTCGCGGCGATCGTCGACATTGCCGAGGGGCTGGAAGTCGATACCGCGCGGATGCGCGCCAATCTCGACGCGACAGGCGGATTGATCATGGCGGAAGCGGTGACGATGGCGCTGGCCAAAAAGATCGGCAAAAGCGACGCCCACCATCTGATCGAGGCCGCCAGCAAGAAGGCAGTCGCGGACAAGAAACATCTGCGCGAGGTGTTGATCAGCGATCCCCAGATCGTTGCACAGCTCAGCGCCGACAAAATCACCGAACTCTTCGAGCCGATGGCCTATCAAGGCGCCTCGCAAGCCCTGATCGATCGCCTGCTCGCTTCACTGGATGGTAGTTGATGTCATTGCCGGGGCTTGACCCGGTAAACCATCATCTCGAATAGATTTTTCTTTGGATGGATGCGCGGATCAAGTCCGCGCATGACAGCGGAGTGTAAAGCCGATGCCGATGATCGACGCCGACGGGTGCCTGCTCAACGTCTCAGTCGAAGGCCGCGACGGCGGACCGACATTGATGCTGTCGAATTCGTTGGGCTGTAATCTGCAGATGTGGGAGCCGCAGATGAAGGCGTTGACGCAGGTGTTTCGCGTTATCCGCTACGACCGCCGCGGCCATGGCAAATCGAGCGTACCGCCCGGCCCCTATTCGATGGAGCGGTTCGGGCGCGACGTGCTGGCAATCCTCGACGACCTCAACATCGCCAAGACGCATTGGTGCGGACTGTCGATGGGCGGCATGGTCGGACAATGGCTGGGCGCCAACGCGCCCGATCGCTTCGGCAAGATCGTCCTCGCCAACACCGCCTGCCACTATCCGGACCCGACCAACTGGCACAACCGCATCAAGGCCGTGAAGGAAGGCGGCATCGCCGCGGTCGCAGACACCGTCATCGGCGGCTGGCTGACGGCGGATTTCAGGGAACGTGAGCCGCAGATCACGGCGAATTTGAAGGCAATGCTGTTGGCCTCCCCGGTCGAAGGCTATCTCGCCTGCTGCGAAGCGCTGTCGACGCTCGATCAGCGCGAAATGCTGCCCAGGATCAAGAGCCCGACACTTGTCATCGCCGGGCGTCACGACATGGCGACACCGGTCGCGGCCGGCGAAATGATCCGGAGTCAGATTCCCGGCGCGAGCATGACGATCCTCGATGCCGCGCATATTTCCAATGTCGAGCAATCGCATGCCTTTACCGACGCCGTGGTCGGTTTCCTGACGCAACGCTAACTCAAACAACGTCGCTTCGCCGCGAGGCCGGTCAAAGAATTCCTTCTATTCCCTTACGTCGGATGACATCGAGCAGCACGAGCGCAGGGCCCGTCGGGCGTTTTGCGCCACGTTCGAGTTGCGAGACATAGCCCGGAGTCAAGTTCAAGTAGTTTGCGAAAACAGCCTGACTAAGATGGGCTTTTTCCCGGAGGGCTCTTATTTCTTTGCCTGTGAAAGTGACGGCAACGGCAGGTACTATGCTCGCATGCCGCATTGTGATCTTTTCATGGGCGGCCTTTGTAAGCAGGCCACTTGCACGCATATCACGTGCGGTTTCCAGCAGTTCCTTCGTTAGCCGGCTCATCTTTGGCTTTTTAACTTTCGTCGCCATTTTGCACCTCGATTAGGGTCCCTTCTGTCACAGCCCGTGCGATTGTCTTGTCATCGGCGTTCAAGAATGACGCTACGATCTCTCGCAGAGTCATCAATTCAGCTCTATCGATGTTCTCACGCTCGTTCTTAGCGAAGGCAAAAAGAAAAATAGCGCGATCGGAACGGATTCCGATTAGCATTCGGAAGCCACCTCTCTTGCCCTGACCCGGCCTGGCAACGCGCTGCTTGATGATTTGACCCCCAAGGTCAGCATCAACAAGCCCCCGCAGGGCTCTCTTGACGGCATCGACAAGACTGTCGTCACCTACACTGTGCTGTCGCGTAAACTTCGCAAGCGTCTTAGTCTTGAAAATACGCACTGGTGTCCTCTATAAGCCTATAGACTATAGTTTATGGAACGATAGTTCAAGTAAGAAAACGCGAACCAGGAGATGAGCGATACGCGCGATCAGAATTTGATCGGGTCTCCATTCTTAAGACGAACGCAAGATAAGCGGAGAAGGAATTCCATGGACGACAACAAGCGCCGCGACGACGGTATGGCCCAGCGCCGCAAGGTGCTCGGCCATGAATGGGTCGACAAATCGATCGCCAACCGGAATGCGTTCAATATCGATTTCCAGGACCTGATCACCCGCTATGCCTGGGGAGACATCTGGACCCGGCCGCATTTCGACCACCGCACCCGCCGCGTGCTTGTGATCGGCACCATGGTCGCGCTCGGTCAATGGGATGAATTCCGCCTGCACGTGCGCGCGGCGCTTGCCGAAGGCGGTTTCACGCCGGACGACATCAAGGAAATCATCTTGCAGCAGGCGATCTATTGCGGTGTGCCGGCAGCAAATCACGCCGTCAAGGAGGCATCCGCGATCGTCGCAGAATTAGGATTGCTGAAGGGATAGGTCGGCTGACGGCATGCTGACGCCGGCCGGTTTCGGCGCGGGCCGCTCGACCAGCATCACAATGACGGTACCGAGCAACATCAGGAGCTCGGCCGCGTGCATACGAAGTGCTGCGGCCTCGCCGACCTGCGACGCCATCAGTACGCCGGCAAAGCTCATCACGCTGCCGATGCCGAGCGCCATGCCGAGCGCTTCATCGCAGCCACCGCTCTTGCGGGTCGAGGCACGGGTGATGAACACCAGGAAGATCGCAAAGAACGCCACCACCGTCATCCGGCCCAGCGCCAGCAACCAGGCGAAGCGAACGGTAGCCATCCCGGTCAGGTTCAGATGATCGCTCGCGAACAGCGCCATCGAAATGTTCGGCCGTTCATAGAGGCCATGGATCGGCGAAATCATGATCGCGAACGCGATCTTGGTCCAGGCCGGAATGAAATAGGCCGCCAGCAGCGCGCCGCTGAATGAACTGATCCGCCAATTGCTGAACATGTCGCTTCCCGATTTTCCCGCAAACCCCCGAATGGAGGCGGCGGTTTGGGGCGACGTAACTCCCTTAAACTGAGGGCGGCAATTTAAACCCTTTGTTTACCTTAACGGATTGGCCGGCGGACCGGCGTACCGCCTGCCGCGTGCAAAAAAGTCCCGCCTTTCGGCGGGACTAGCTTTGCTCTTACGAAAAACAATCCGAACTAACGGTCGGAACCCTGCTGACCGGGGGTCTGGCCCTGGCGATTAGGATCCTGCTGCTGCTGGCCGGGCTTCTTGCCGCCGCCTTGCTGCTGGCCGGGCTTCTGACCCGGGTTTTGGTTCTGCTGGCCCGGCTTCTGGTTCTCGTTGCTCATTCGGGGTCTCCCTTGTTGAATGTAGCAGGCGATAACCGAGGGCCAAGGCATTGGTTGCGCAGCGAATGACGGTTCCGCCGTGATGATTGCACGGCAAAGGCGTGTTGGGACTGTGACGGCGGAACCCCCGCGACAAAAGTAGCCTGTACAAGCCTTCAGGCCGCACCTCGCGCTGTTGCCGCCCCCGGTTCCCACCTGTTAGAAAACGGCACGACGCGTCGGTTACGGCTGCCGGGGGCCCTCGCCGCGTCGCTCTCGGACGTAGCGTTTTCGAGCGAAGTGGGTACCGGCTCGCGTGAAGAAAGCGCGTCAAACTGAAAGCGAGAGACTATTCGACGGAATAGTCTCCAACGGCAGCGCATGGATTATTTCGCCCAGCAACTGATCAACGGCCTCGTGCTCGGCTCGATCTACGGCCTGATCGCCATCGGCTACACCATGGTCTATGGCATCGTCGGCATGATCAATTTCGCCCACGGCGATATTTTCATGATCGGCGGCTTCATCGCACTGATCACGTTTCTCATCCTGGTCTCGTTCGGCTTGACCGCAATCCCCCTGATCCTGCTGATCGTGCTGCTGGTGTCGATGGCAATCACCGCGCTCTACGGCTGGACGGTGGAACGGATCGCCTACCGGCCGCTGCGGCACTCGTTCCGCCTTGCGCCGATGCTCTCGGCCATCGGCATGTCATTCGTGCTGACCAATTATTCGCAGGTAGCGCAGGGTGCGCGCGTCAAGCCGGTGCCGCCGATCATCCGGGGCGGTTACACACTGCACGAGGGTGCAGGCGGTTTCGTCGTGCAACTGTCCAACATCCAGATCGTCGTTGTCATCACCACCGTCGTCCTGCTCGGGCTGTTCACGTGGCTGGTATCGAGCACCCGGCTCGGCCGCGACATGCGCGCCTGCGAGCAGGATCAGACCATGGCGGCACTGCTCGGCGTCGATGTCGATCGCACCATCTCCATGACTTTCGTGATCGGTGCTGCGCTCGCCGCCGTCGCCGGCATGATGTACCTGCTCTATTACGGCCTCGTCGATTTCTTCATGGGCTTTGTCGCCGGCATCAAGGCGTTCACCGCCGCAGTCCTCGGCGGCATCGGTTCCCTGCCCGGCGCAATGCTCGGCGGTCTCGCCATCGGACTGATCGAGACGCTGTGGTCGGCTTACTTCTCGGTCGAATACAAGGACGTCGCCGCCTTCTCGATCCTTATCGTCGTGCTGATCTTCCTTCCGACCGGCCTGCTCGGCCGGCCCGAAGTCGAAAAAGTCTGACGGGCCGCCGAGTGAGCGCAACCCCAGCCGCACCCAAGCAAGCCTCACGGGCTTCAGGCATCGCCTTCATCTTCAAGAAAGCCTTGATCAGCGCATTGGTGGCGCTGGTGCTGTTTTCGCTGATGATCGGAATCCGCACCGAGGCGGGACCGCAGGGGCAATTGATCTACTGGACGCGCTTCGGAGATCTCGCCGCCATGGTCGCGATCGTGTTCGGCGGCAGCATCCTTGTCGAGTTGCTGCGACAATGGTGGGGTCCGGTCGGCACGGTGCATGTGGTTCCGCCATCGGTTCAGTCGGCGCTCTCGCTGGCGGGACGCCTGGTGGCGCCTGCGCTGCTCGTCTTCACGTTTCTGGTGCCGGTGATTTTCTACGACCAGCGCTACATCCTCGATCTCGGCATTCTCGTGCTGACTTACGTGATGCTGGGATGGGGACTGAACGTGGTGGTCGGCCTCGCCGGTCTGCTCGACCTCGGCTATGTCGCGTTTTATGCCGTCGGCGCCTATTCGTACGCGCTGCTGGCGACCAATTTCGGATTGTCGTTCTGGGTCTGCCTGCCGCTCGCCGGCATCCTCGCCGCCTTCTGGGGCGTGCTGCTCGGCTTTCCCGTGCTGCGATTGCGTGGCGATTATCTGGCCATCGTCACGCTCGCCTTCGGCGAGATCATTCGCCTCGTCATCATCAACTGGCAAAGCCTGACCGGCGGCCCGAACGGCATCAGCGGCATTCCGCGGCCGACCATGTTCGGCATTCCGCTGTCGCCCGGCGACGATGGGCTGGCGGCCAAACTCGGGATCGAATTCTCGCCGACCCACCGCATCGTCTTTTTGTTTTATCTAATCCTGGCGCTGGCGCTGCTCACCAACTGGGTAACGATCCGCTTGCGCCGGCTCCCCATCGGCCGCGCCTGGGAAGCGTTGCGCGAGGATGAAGTCGCCTGCCGCGCGCTCGGCATCAACACCACGACGACCAAGCTCACGGCATTTGCGACGGGCGCAATGTTCGGCGGCTTCGCCGGCGCCTTCTTCGCCACCAGGCAGGGTTTTATCAGCCCGGAATCCTTTACCTTCCAGGAATCGGCGTTGGTGCTCGCAATCGTCGTGCTCGGCGGCATGGGCTCGCAGCTTGGCGTGGCGCTTGCCGCGCTCGCCATGATCGGCGGCTTCGAGCTGTTCCGCGGGCTCGACCAGTATCGAATGCTGGTATTCGGTTTCGCGATGGTGCTGCTGATGATCTGGCGCCCGCGCGGCCTCGTCGGACATCGCGCACCGACCGTCTTCCTCGAACGCAACCAGGCGATCTCATCCGACCTCGTCAAGGAAGGACACGGATGAGCGACAATCACATCCTGTCCGTCGGCCACCTGTCGATGCGTTTCGGCGGCATCGTCGCCGTCAACGACCTTTCTTTCGATGCCGAGCGGCGCAAGATCACCGCGCTGATCGGGCCGAACGGCGCCGGCAAGACCACTGTGTTCAACTGCATCACCGGCTTCTACAAGCCGACCTCGGGCGCCATGCAGCTTACGCATGATGACGGCCACACCATCCGGCTCGAGCGGCTGAACGATTTCCGGATTTCCAAACAGGCCAAGGTTGCGCGCACCTTCCAGAACATCCGCCTCTTCCCCGGCATGACGGCGCTGGAAAACCTGATGGTGGCGCAGCACAACGCGCTGATGCGTGCTTCCGGTCTCACATTTCTCGGGCTGATCGGCGCGCCGTCCTGGCGCAGCGCCGAGCAACAAGCGATCGATCTGGCGCGGACCTGGCTGCAGCGGATCGGCCTGCTCGATCGCGCCGACGATGCGGCCGGCAATTTGCCTTACGGCGATCAGCGCCGCCTCGAAATCGCGCGCGCGATGTGCACCGAACCGGCGCTGCTCTGCCTCGATGAACCCGCGGCCGGATTGAACGCACGGGAAAGCGCCAGCTTAAGCGAACTCCTGCTTTCGATCCGCAAGGAGCAAGGCACCTCGATCCTGCTGATCGAGCACGACATGTCGGTGGTGATGGAAATCTCCGACCATGTCGTCGTGATGGATTACGGCGTGAAGATCGCCGAAGGCACGCCGCAACAGGTGCGCGACGATCCCAAAGTGATCGCGGCCTATCTCGGCGCCGACGAGGAGGAAGCCATCGCCGTCATGGAGGGCGGAACGTGACCGCCCCCTCCGCAACGCCCCTGCTCGCGATCCGCTCCTTGCGCGCGGCCTACGGCAAGATCGAGGCGCTGAAGGGCGTCGACGTCGAGATCAAGTCGGGTGAGATCGTTGCCCTGATCGGCGCCAACGGCGCCGGCAAGTCGACACTGATGATGACGATCTTCGGCAAACCCCGCGCCCGCTCCGGCCAAATCGAATTCGACGGGCAGGACATCACCGACGTGCCGACGCACGAAATCGCCCGGCTGCGCATCGCCCAGTCTCCTGAAGGCCGCCGGATTTTCCCGCGCATGAGCGTTGCGGAAAACCTCCAGATGGGGGCCGACGCCACCTTCTCGAGCGAAGCCGATCGCGCCAGCGGGCTGGAGCGCATCTTCACGCTGTTTCCGCGGCTCAAGGAGCGCATGACCCAGCGCGGCGGCACACTGTCCGGCGGCGAGCAGCAGATGCTGGCGATCGGCCGCGCCTTGATGAGCCGGCCGCGCCTGTTGATGCTGGACGAACCCTCGCTCGGTCTCGCCCCCCTCATCGCCCGGCAGATTTTTGACGCGATAAGGACCCTGAACCGGCAGGACGGCCTGACCGTGCTGATCGTCGAGCAGAATGCCAACCACGCGCTGAAACTTGCCCATCGCGGCTATGTCATGGTCAACGGCCTGATCACGCTGTCGGGGACCGGCAGCGAATTGCTGCAGCGCCCGGAAATCCGCGCCGCCTATCTGGAAGGCGGCCGCCGGGGATAGCGTTCACCGGCGCGACGGCGCGAACTGCGGCAACATGCTGCGAACGGACCACGGATTTGTCCGAAAATTGCCGATGACTTCGCAGCAAAATCAGCCGACAATAGCCGCGATTTTAGTACCCGGCATGCCGGGTACTTCCCGAAATCGACCTACCCGCGAGGATACCTCATGAAATCACTGAAACTCATCGGCCTGGCTTTGGGCGCCTCTCTAGCGCTGTCAACCGCAGCGTTTGCGCAAGATATCACCATTGGCGTCGCGGGCCCGATGACGGGCGGCGAATCCGCGTTTGGCCGGCAGATGAAGAACGGCGCCGAACAGGCGGTGACCGATCTCAATGCGGCCGGCGGCGTGCTCGGCAAGAAGCTGGCGCTGCAAGTCGGCGACGATGCCTGCGATCCCAAACAGGCGCGCTCGGTCGCGGAAAAATTCGCCAGCGCCAAGCTCCCCTTCGTCGCGGGCCACTATTGTTCCTCGTCGTCGATTCCGGCCTCGGAAGCCTATGCCGACGGCAACGTGCTGCAGATTACGCCGGCCTCGACCAATCCGCTGTTCACCGAGCGCAAGCTGTGGAACGTGGCGCGGGTCTGCGGCCGTGACGATCAGCAGGGCCTGGTTGCTGCTGAGTACATTCTGAAAAACTACAAGGGCAAGAACGTCGCGATCCTCAACGACAAGACGACCTACGGCAAAGGCCTCGCCGACGAGACCAAGAAGGCGCTCAACAAGGCCGGCTTCACCGAAAAGATGTTCGAGTCCTACAACAAGGGCGACAAGGATTTTAACGCCATCGTGTCGCGCCTGAAGCGGGACAACATCGATCTGGTCTATGTCGGCGGCTACCATCAGGAGTCCGGATTGCTCGTACGCCAGATGCGCGATCAGGGACTGCAGACCGTGCTGATGGCCGGCGATGCATTGGCCGACAAGGAGTTCGCCTCGATCACCGGACCGGCCGGCGAAGGCACGCTGTTCACTTTCGGCCCCGACCCGCGCAACAAGGCGACGGCGAAAGCCATCGTCGACCGTTTCAAGGCCAAGAACATCGATCCCGAAGGCTACACGCTCTATACCTACGCCGCGATGCAGGTCTGGTCGCAGGCGGTTGCGAAGGCCGGCACGACCGATCCGAAGAAAGTCATGGATACGATCAAGGGTGGCGCCTGGGATACGGTGATCGGCAAGATGGAGTTCGACGCCAAGGGCGACATCAAGCAGCTCGACTATGTCGTCTACAAGTGGGACGCCAAGGGCAACTACGCCGAGATCAATCCGAAGGGTTCCTGACGGCTTAACGTCAGTTACTAAAGTCGAACGCCCCGGTTCTCGCCGGGGCGTTTTTGTTTGGCCAAGCGAAATCTTTGACGTTCAGGGAACTTATTGCTTCCCGCCGAATTATGGAACTTGGGCTGAGTTCCATGTCATTGATTTTAAAGCATTAACGGCTGATCTCACTTGATAATTAAAGAGGCAGCCGGTTCTATGATGCGGGATCGCATTCCGGCCCTTCGATTCGCGCGCACCCGCTTCGAGGAAATACCATGAGTGATCTTTCTCCGGCATCACCCACACGCCGTCTGCCGAAGTCGAAATCACCAGCCAACGGAAATCCAGACCCGCTGCAGGATTTGTTGCACGCGCTGCAGGCGATGCGGGCGGGCGATTTTTCGGTGCGAATGACCGGCGATCATCTGGGTATCGAAGGCAAGATTGCGGATACGTTCAACGAAATCGTCGCCGCCAATCAACGAATGGCGCAGCAGCTGGAGCGGGTCGGACAGGTCGTCGGCCGCGAAGGCAAAACCCGGCAGCGCGTCAAGTTCAATCTATCCGCCGGATCGTGGGCGGACATGGAGGGCTCGGTCAACACGCTGATCGACGACTTGCTATGGCCGACGCGCGAAGTGACGCGCGCGGTCGCCGCCGTCGCGCAGGGCGACCTGCTACAGACCGTGCAGCTTGACATCGACGGCCGCCCGCTGGGCGGCGAATTTTTACAGTCGGCCACCATCGTCAACACGATGATCAAGCAACTCAGCGTGTTCACCTCCGAAGTGACGCGCGTCGCGCGTGAAGTCGGCACCGAGGGCAAGCTCGGCGGCCAGGCCCAGGTGCCGGAGGTGACGGGCGTCTGGAAGGATTTGACCGAGAGCGTCAACTCGATGGCCAACAACCTCACCGGCCAGGTCCGAAACATCGCCGAAGTTACGATTGCTGTTGCCAATGGCGACCTGTCGAAAAAGATCACGGTCGACGTCCGCGGCGAGATCTTGCAGCTGAAGGAAGCCATCAACACGATGGTGGACCAGCTTCGCTCCTTCGCTTCCGAAGTGACCCGTGTGGCCCGCGAAGTCGGCACCGACGGCAAGCTCGGTGGTCAGGCCATCGTCCCCGGCGTCGCCGGCACCTGGAAGGATTTGACCGACTCCGTGAATGCGATGTGCGGCAACCTTACAGCCCAGGTCCGCAATATCGCCAACGTCACGACAGCGGTCGCGCGCGGCGACCTTTCGCGCAAAATCACCGTCGACGTCCGCGGCGAGATTCTGGAGCTGAAGGACACCATCAACACGATGGTGGACCAATTGAACTCGTTCGCCTCCGAAGTGACGCGCGTCGCGCGCGAAGTCGGCACCGAGGGCAAGCTCGGCGGTCAGGCCCAGGTGCCCGGTGTGGCCGGTACCTGGAAGGACCTCACCGACAACGTCAACTTCATGGCCTCCAACCTCACCGCACAGGTGCGCAATATTGCTGACGTCGCAACCGCGATCGCGGGCGGCGACCTCTCCAAGAAGATCACCGTGAACGTGTCGGGCGAAATCCTTCAGCTCAAGGAAACGCTCAACACGATGGTCGACCAGCTCAACGCCTTCGCCGGCGAAGTGACGCGCGTCGCGCGCGAGGTCGGCACCGACGGCAGGCTGGGCGGTCAGGCCAACGTGCTCGGCGTCGCCGGCACCTGGAAGGACCTGACCGAAAGCGTCAACTCGATGGCGAGCAACCTGACGGCACAGGTTCGCAACATCGCCGAAGTGACCACCGCGGTCGCCAACGGCGACCTGTCGAAAAAGATCACGGTCGACGTGCGCGGTGAAATTCTCGAGCTGAAAGACACCATCAACACGATGGTCGATCAGCTCAACGCCTTCGCCGGCGAAGTGACGCGCGTCGCGCGCGAGGTCGGCACCGAAGGCAAGCTTGGCGGTCAGGCGCTGGTACGCGGCGTCGCCGGTACCTGGAAGGACCTGACCGACAGCGTCAATTCGATGGCCAGCAACCTGACCGGCCAGGTCCGAAACATCGCCGAAGTCGCAACCGCGGTGGCGAAGGGCGACCTGTCGAAGAAGATCACGGTGAACGTGTCGGGCGAAATCCTTCAGCTGAAGGAAACACTGAACACCATGGTGGACCAGCTCAACGCCTTCGCCGGCGAAGTGACGCGCGTCGCGCGCGAAGTCGGCACCGACGGCAAGCTCGGCGGCCAGGCCGAAGTGCCCGGCGTCGCCGGCACCTGGAAGGACCTCACCGATAGCGTGAACTCAATGGCGGGCAATCTGACCGCGCAGGTCCGTAATATTGCCGAAGTCGCCACCGCGATCGCCGGCGGCGACCTGTCGCGCAAGATCACGGTCGACGTCCGCGGCGAGATCCTTCAGTTGAAGGAAACGCTGAACACGATGGTGGACCAGCTCAATCGTTTCGCGGGCGAAGTGACGCGCGTGGCGCGCGAGGTCGGCACCGAGGGACGGCTGGGCGGCCAGGCCAACGTGCCCGGCGTCGCCGGTACCTGGAAGGATCTGACCGACAACGTCAACTCGATGGCCGGCAATCTGACCGGTCAGGTCCGCAACATCGCCGAAGTCACGACGGCGGTCGCAAAGGGCGACCTCTCCAAGAAAATTACCGTCGACGTCAAAGGCGAAATTCTCGAATTGAAAAACACCGTCAACACGATGGTCGACCAGCTCAACGCCTTCGCTTCCGAGGTCACCCGCGTGGCGCGCGAAGTCGGCACCGAAGGCAAACTCGGCGGCCAGGCCGAAGTGCCCGAAGTCGCCGGCACCTGGAAGGACCTCACCGACAACGTCAACTTCATGGCGTCGAACCTGACGGCGCAGGTCCGCAACATCGCGGAAGTCGCAACCGCGATCGCCGGCGGCGACCTTTCCAAGAAGATCACGGTCGACGTCCGCGGCGAAATCCTGCTGCTGAAAGATACCCTCAATACCATGGTCGAGCAGCTTCGCTCGTTCGCTGCCGAAGTGACGCGCGTGGCGCGCGAAGTCGGCACCGAAGGGCGGCTCGGCGGCCAGGCCGTGGTGCCCGGCGTCGGCGGAACCTGGAAGGACCTCACCGACAACGTCAATCTGCTGGCGGCCAACCTCACCACGCAGGTCCGCAACATCGCCGAAGTCACCACGGCCGTCGCGCGCGGCGACCTGTCGCGCAAAATCACGGTCGACGTGAAGGGCGAAATTCTCGAACTGAAAAACACCATCAATACGATGGTCGATCAGTTGAACGCGTTTGCGGGCGAAGTGACGCGCGTCGCCCGCGAAGTCGGCACCGAAGGCAAGCTCGGCGGCCAGGCACAGGTGCCGGGCGTCGCCGGTACGTGGAAGGACCTCACCGACACCGTCAACTTCATGGCGGCCAATCTGACCGAACAGGTTCGCGGCATCGTCAAGGTCGTGACCGCGGTTGCCAACGGCGATCTGAAGCAGAACCTGACGGTGAAGTCGAAAGGCGAAGTCGCAGCGCTCGCCGACACCATCAACAACATGACCGAGACCCTGGCGACGTTCGCCGATCAGGTCACGAGCGTCGCGCGCGAAGTCGGCGTCGAAGGCCGGCTTGGCGGCCAGGCCAACGTGCCCGGCGCCGCCGGCACCTGGAAAGATCTCACGGGCAACGTCAACCTGCTCGCCGCCAACCTGACCTCACAGGTCCGAGCCATCGCCGAAGTCGCGACCGCCGTCACCAAGGGCGACCTCACCCGTTCGATTCAGGTCGACGCCCGCGGCGAAGTCGCCGAACTCAAGGACAATATCAACACCATGATCGGCAATCTCCGGCTCACGACCGACGTGAACACGGAGCAGGACTGGCTGAAGACGAACCTCGCCCGCTTCACCAACATGCTGCAGGGCCAGCGTGATCTCACCACCGTGGGCCGGCTGCTGCTGAGCGAGCTGACGCCGCTGGTGAACGCCCATATGGGTGTCATTTACCAGATAGATAGCGAGGAGCATCCGCGATTGCGCCTGCTTTCCGCCTATGCGGGAGATGCCGCGAACCCTCACACGCAATTCGTGCAATTCGGCGAGGGCCTGATCGGTCAGTGCGCCATGGACAAGCGCCCGCGCGTGGTGTCGGACATCCCGGCCGATACCGTTCCGATCAATTCGGCGCTCCTTCGCGTGATCCCGAAAAATCTCGTCGTGCTTCCGGTCCTGTTCGAGAATCAGGTCAAGGCGGTCATCGAGCTCTCGTCCGTCAGTTCGTTCACGACCTCGCAAATGACCTTCCTGGAGCAGCTCACCGACAGCATCGGTATCGTGCTGAACAGTATCGAGGCGACGATGCAGACCGAAGGTCTGCTCAAGCAATCGCAGCAGCTCGCCGGCGAATTGCAGACCCAACAGAAGGAATTGCAGCAGACCAACGACCAACTCGAGCAGAAAGCGCAGCAGCTCGCCGAGCGAAACGTCGAAGTCGAACGCAAGAACCAGGAAATCGAGCAGGCCCGGCGCGCGCTCGAGGAGAAGGCCACCGAGCTTTCGCTGACCTCGAAATACAAGTCCGAGTTCCTCGCCAACATGTCGCACGAGCTGCGCACGCCGCTCAACAGCATCCTGATCCTCGGTCAGCAGCTCACCGAGAACCCGGACGGCAATCTGTCCGCAAAGCAGGTCGAATTCGCCCGCACCATCCATGGCGCCGGCACCGATCTGCTCAACCTGATCAGCGATATCCTCGATCTCTCGAAGATCGAATCCGGCACCGTGACCGTTGATGCGGAGGAAATCCTGACATCCAGCCTGCTCGATACGGTTGGACGTCCGTTCCGGCATGAAGCGGAAAACCGCCAGCTCTCGTTCCAGGTCAGCGTCGACGAGAACCTTGCCCGCAGCATGGTCACCGACTCCAAGCGATTGCAGCAGGTGCTGAAGAACCTGCTGTCGAATGCGTTCAAGTTCACCGCCGAAGGTGGCGTGCGCCTGACCGTCTCGGCTGCGCTGGGAGGCTGGAGTACCGAGCACCCGATCCTGAACAATGCTCCGGCGGTCGTCGCCTTCGAGGTCGCGGACACCGGCATCGGCATTCCCCTGGAAAAGCAGAAACTGATCTTCGAGGCGTTCCAGCAGGCGGACGCCGGCACCAGCCGGAAATACGGCGGCACCGGCCTCGGCCTTGCCATCAGCCGCGAGCTCGCGAGCCTGCTCGGCGGCGAAATCCACCTGCGTAGCGCGCCTGGAAAAGGCAGCACCTTCGTGCTTTATCTGCCGCTGAAATATTCCGGACCCACGGTCGCGCTGCGCATCCCGGCGCGCTCGCCCTTTATGTCTCCGCCGGCACTGCAGGCCTCCGCAACGCAAGAGCGGGTGATCGAGCAACTGCCGGATGACCGGCTCAATCTTGAACCCGGAGATACCATTCTCCTGATCGTCGAGGACGATCCGCACTATGCGCGGGTCCTGATCGATCTCGCCCGCGACAAGGGCTTCAAGGTGCTGGTCGCCAATCGCGGCGCCGAAGCCCTCGACCTCGCCAAGCAGTTCCAGCCGACGGCGGTTTCGCTCGACGTGTTCCTGCCCGACATGCTGGGTTGGACCGTGCTGAGCCAGCTCAAGCATAATCCGCTGACGCGGCACATCCCGGTCCAGATCATCACGCTTGACGAAGACAGGCAGCACGCGCTGGCGCGCGGGGCGTTCTCCTTCGTCAACAAGCCGACGACGACCGAAGGCGTGGCGGCGGCACTGTCGCAGATCAAGGAATACGCCAAACCCCGCCGCAAGCGTCTCCTGATCGTGGAGGATAACGCCGCCGAACGGATGAGCATCAGGGAACTTCTCGATCACAAGGACATTGAGATCGTCACGACAGACACCGGCGCCGGCGCGCTATCGGCGCTGCGAGACAATCCTTGCGACTGCGTCGTGCTCGATCTTCGGCTGCCGGACATGAGTGGCTTCGAAGTGCTGAACCAGCTCCGCAGCGATGAAACGCTGTCGAATGTTCCGGTCGTCGTGTTCACCGGGCGGGAACTCTCGGCTGAGGAAGACGCGGAACTTCACACCATGGCCAGGAGCATCGTGGTCAAGGGAGTAGAGTTGCCGGAACGCCTGCTCGACGAAACATCACTGTTCTTGCACCGTGTGATCACGGAATTGCCGGTCGAAAAGCAGAGGATGCTCGAGAAGCTCAATAGTTCGGATGAAGATCTGGTTGGTAAAACTGCACTGCTGGTAGACGACGACGCCCGCAACATCTTTGCGCTCAGTAGCGTGCTGGAACGGCGCGGCATGAAGGTGTTGACCGCCACGACCGGCCACGAGGCCATTGCGCTCGTGGAGTCGACGCCCAAGATCGCCATCGTGCTGATGGATATCATGATGCCGCAAATGGACGGCTATCAGACGATCGGCGTCATCCGGCAAAATCCGGCGCTTGGCCGCCTGCCCATCATCGCGCTCACTGCCAAGGCGATGAAGGGCGACCGCGAAAAATGCCTGGAGGCCGGCGCTTCGGATTATCTGGCCAAACCCGTCAATACCGAGCAGTTGCTCCTCGCGATCCGCATGTGGCTCCACCGTTGACCGGCGCAAAGAGATGATGGACCAAGAGAAAGTAAACATTCTTCTGGTTGACGATCAGCCGGCCAAGCTGCTCGCCTATGAAGTCATTCTGAAGGAGCTTGGAGAGAATCTGGTCACGGCCGCCTCGGGGCGCGAAGCGCTGGAGTTCCTGCTCAAGAACGAAGTCGCTATCATTCTGGTCGACGTCTGCATGCCGGAACTGGACGGTTTCGAACTCGCGGCCATGATCCGCGAACATCCCCGCTTCCAGAAAACCGCGATGATATTCATCTCTGCGATCCAGGTCAGCGATATCGACCGGTTGCGCGGCTACGAGATGGGCGCAGTCGACTATGTTCCGGTGCCTGTCGTCCCGGAGGTGTTGCGCGCCAAGATCAAGGTGTTCGCCGAACTCTATCGCAAGACCCGTCAACTGGAGCGGCTCAACGTCGAGCTCGAGGATCGCGTTCGCGCCCGCACCGCCGAGCTGGAGGAATCCCACACCAGGCTGCTCGAAAGCGAGCAGCGCCGCAGCCTCGCCATCGCCGCCGGGAAAATGGGTTCCTGGGACTGGGATTGGGTCAACGGCGACTGGATGTGGGACGAAGGCCAGTATCAAATTCTCGGGCTTGAGCCCGGCAGTTTCGACCTGACGCCGGCCAATATTCAGGCGCTGTTTCACCCCGACGACGTTCACGAATTGCACAAGGCCTGGGGCGGCTTTGCGCGCGGCGTAAAATCACTCGAAGCGGAATTCCGCATCCTTCGACCTGACGGCGAAGTGCGCTGGTGCGCCGGAACGGCAGCGGCAAGCACCGACAAGAGCGGCCGCGTCGTCCGCGTCAGCGGCGTGACGGTGGACATTACCGAGCGCAAGCAGGCGGAAGAACGCCAGAACCTGCTGGCCCGGGAAGTCGATCACCGCGCCAAGAACGCGCTCGCGCTGGCGCAGTCCATCGTCCGCTTGACGCGCGGCGACAACGTCAAGACCTACGTCCAGTCCGTCGAAGGACGGATCAACGCGCTTGCACGCGTCCATACCGTGCTTTCGCTATCGAGCTGGCAGGGAGCGGAAATAAGGAAACTGATCGACGAGGAGCTCGCGCCCTATTCGACCGGCGACCAGATCTCGCTGTCTGGCTCCGAGGTCCAGTTGCAGCCTGCGACCGCACAGACGGTTGCTCTGGCCCTGCATGAGCTCGTCACCAATTCGGCAAAGTATGGCGCCCTCTCCACGCAGTCGGGACGACTGTCGGTCGGTTGGGAGGATCAGGCAGGGCTGCTGATGATCGTTTGGGCGGAGACCGGCGGACCTCGGGTCGAGAAACCGGTATCGCGAGGATTTGGAACACGCAGCGTTATCGCCAGCATCGAGTCACAGCTTGGCGGACAGGCCGAGTTCGATTGGCGACAAGAAGGCCTCATTTGCCGGCTTTCCGTTCCCCTGCCCTCACGCCACGGGACGTCCGATTCAAGCCAGCACCAAGAGGTAACCCCCGAAAGCAAAGCCGCCAAGCGCGCGGTACAGACGGCCAGACCTTGAAGGTTAGAGGCCTGGACGATTGGGGACCCGTCTAGGGCGCGTACTCGTAAATTGGCAAATCGGATGTCCGCTTTTAGGGTGCAGCGGACATTCGCGTCATGAGGGTCGATGTCTGCAAATGACCCGAAGCGGACGCCGAGCCGATTTATGCCCGCCTGCCGTCCACAAGGTGCTAGCCTTGCACGCATTGGCTGGACCGGCCCTTCGGAGGTCCGATGCGACGACGCGAGTTCATGACGGCTGTTGTTGGCGCGGCGGCGTTTATCCCGCACCCCGCATGGGCCCAGCGATTGCAGCCTCCGCTGATAGCCGTGCTGGAAGGTGCGTCTGCGGCAACGATGGCGGGCAGATTCGACGCATTTCGCAGCAGACTGCGTGAGCTCGGCTACGTCGAAGGAGGCAACATTCGCATCGAGTACCGTTACGCCGACGGTTTCCTCGATCGCCTTCCCGCCCTGGCGGCGGAGCTAGTCAGTTTGCAGCCCAGCATTATCGTTTCGGGACCTCTGCCTGCCAATCTCGCCGCGAGCAAGGCTACCACTACGATCCCGATCGTCATGGCGAATGGTGCAGACCCGGTCAGCTTCGGACTTGTGCAGAGCCTGTCTCAACCGGGCGGCAACGTCACGGGGCTCACAAACTTCGCCGAGGACCTGGCGTCCAAGCAGATCGATATCATGCGCGAATTGCTCCCCCATCTTGCGCGCGTCGGCGCTCTCATCAATGTCGAGAACCCGCTGCACGTACCGCAGTGGCGCGAGATCCAAACGGCGGCGGCCAAGGCTTCGCTCGCCCTCGTGCATCACGATTACCGCGTTCCTGACGACCTGGAGCGTGCCTTTGACAACTTCACACGAGAGAAGGTCGAGGCAATCCTGGTCCCGCCCGACGTCACGTTCGCGACCCAGCGGGTGCGCATTGCGGGACTGGCGGCGAAGGCGCGGCTGCCGACGATATATTTCCAACGCGAATCGGTTGTGGCCGGTGGCTTGGTGAGCTACGGGCCTGACATTGTGGAGATGTATCGCCATGCAGCGGACTTCGTGGACAAGATCCTGAAAGGCGCCAAGCCCGGAGGGCTGCCTATTGAGCGCCCAACCAAAATCGAACTAGCTATCAACCTCAAGACTGCGAAAGCCCTCGGCCTCACCGTGCCTCCGACGCTGCTCGCGCGCGCCGACGAGGTGATCGAATAGCGACCGATTTATTGCAGTGCATGAGTCCGGTTGTGGCAATTTTCGGACATGCCGCGGTGCTCGTCGCAGTTCGTTATAGCGGGCAAAGCGGAAGCCAAACTTTTGGGGTGGTCAGGGCAGCTTTTGACCCATAGCGGGCAATCGGCTGGCTAAAGCTCTATGCTGGCCACGCCTTCTAACTTACCTTTGAAAAGGGAAAATGGCCCTGCTTTGGGCTCGGGGGCAACGCAGATGAAACGACGGGAATTTGTTGCAGGCGTTTGCGCCGCTGCTTCATGGCCAATCGTCGTCCGTGCGCAGAAGCCAATTCCAGTAATCGCATTTCTCAACAGCGGTGCCGCAGAGGCCAGCGCGAGCAAAGCACTGATGTCCCTGACGGAAGCGGGGCTGCTCGAAAACGGCCTCGTTCAGGGGCGGGATTATATGTTCGAGACCCGCTGGGCAAACAGCGACTCCAGCCGCTTCCCAGCCCTCGCAACCGAGCTACTGGCGGGACACCCCAGCGCCGTCGTCGTTTCGACCATTCTCGCGGTGAAGGCCGTGCAGAACCTGACGCGGACTGTGCCGATCGTCATGACGGGCATGAACGATCCCGTGGCTGCCGGTCTTGTCACGAGCCTTGCTCGCCCTGGCGGGAATATCACGGGTGTCTCCACCATGGCGGAAGATGTCTTGCTTAAGCTGATCGAGATCATGCGCGAGGTGCTACCCAACGTGCGCAAGCTGACGGTGATGACGAATCCGACGAACCCGTCCAATCCGCCGATGGTCGAGACACTGATCCGATACGTCGCCAACAAGGACCTTACGATCGGCACGATCGGCGTGAGTTCACCTGCCGAGCTCGATGCGGCCTATACTGAAATGGCGCGACAGCACCCCGGCGCTCTCTTTGTGCTGACCGACAACAGCCTTCAGGCGCTGGCGGAGCCAATCGTCACGCGGGCATTGGCGCAACGGGTGCCAACCTTTGCTAACCTTGGCATAAGTTTTCCGCAGGCAGGCGCGCTGTTCGACTATTCGCGAGATCCGCCGGAAGCATTCAAAAACGTGGCGCGGCTGCTCAAGAAAATCCTGGGTGGCGCCAATCCCGGTGATCTCCCGGTCGAGCAGCCGACCAAGTTTAACCTTTTTATCAATCTGAAGACGGCGAAGACTCTCGGGATTGAAATATCGCAACCGCTGATCGCCCGAGCCGACAAGCTGATCGAATAGGCGCGGGATGTCGCTCATTGGCACAAAACGGGCCTAAGGATCCCGCGCGGCCACGTTCGCTATTGAGTAACGAACGGACATCGCGGTGGCAGGTGTCGATGTCTGCAAATGGCCCGGAACGGACATTCGGCCCGCTTGGAGCTACGCCGTAAAGCGCCTACGGTGGGCTGGAGCAACGGCGAGAGGAGCGGCAATGAAGCGGCGCGAGTTCATCACGCTAATCGGCGGTGCGGCGGCGTCTTGGCCACTTGCCGCGCGTGCGCAGAAAGCGTTGCCCCGGATCGGGTGGCTTGTATACGGCGATGCCCAATTGGGACCGATCGATCGGTCGTTGAAGGAAGCGCTCGCTCAGGCCGGACTCGTTGATGGCCGCAATATCGAAATCATCTTCCGCTATGCGAATGGCATATCGGATCGACTTGCGCAATTGGCCGCTGAACTTGTCGCGCAAAATCCCGACCTTCTGCTCGCCATTGGTGGTGATGTTATCAAGCCGTTGTTCGAGGCAAGTAAAGGCAGCATACCCATTGTCGGTGGGGTCAGCGATAGCCCAATGCGGGCAGGAATTGCGATGTCTCTTGCTCGGCCAGGCAAGAATTTTACCGGGATCACGTATCTCACGGATGAAATGGCCGCCAAGCGGATAGAACTCCTCAAGGAAGTGGCGCCCAATGCAAGGCGTGTTGCGGTGATATTTAATCCTCAGCATTTCGACGACGAAGTGACGTTCGCGCGGCGAGGTGCTGAATCGCTCGGCATCGAGTTAACGACCCACCCGATAAACAAAGTCGCCGATCTTGATGCAGCGCTGAACGAGGTGAGTGCGAGCGGCACTAATAGCCTGCTCGTCATCTCGTCACGGCTGACCGGTCTTGTTGCGACGAAAATCGCTCAGTATGGGCAAGAGCGCCGGCTTCCCGTGATTGCTTCGTGGCGGGAATTCGTATCCAACGGCGCCTTGTTGTCCTACGGACCGAGTCGAATTTTCGAGGCCAAACGTTTGGTGGGCTATGTGCAAAAGGTTTTGAACGGGGCAAAGCCGGGCGATTTGCCTATCGAGCAACCCGTGAAGTTCGAACTTGTTATCAGTCTCAAGACTGCCAAGGCACTCGGCCTCGCGGTGCCCCCAGCGCTGCTCGCTCAAGCCGATGAGGTGATCGAATAAAGACGCTATTTGCCGCGATGCATGAGTCCGTTATTGGCACATGGCGGACATATCAAGATGTCTGTTATTTGGTTGCTTTCGGGGGAAAAGCGGACATCAGCCAGCGATTGCCATTTTATGAGTACACGTCCTAGACCGCCGTCCCTGCCACGACGCCGGTCGAATGCCGCACCGATCCCCGCGCCGCCTCGATCGCAGCGACCAGTTCAGGCGGGCGAAACGGTTTTTGCAGGCATACGACGTCGGACATTTCAGGAGATTTGGTCAGGAAGTCGAGCGCGGTCATTCCGGATATCGCGACAACCGGCAAATCCGGTACGCGCTCGCGCATCGTCGCGATCAGGTCGGAGCCGTTGGTGCCTTGCAGAAAGATATCGACGATCGCGAGATCGAAGCTGGAATTCTCAAATGCCTTCAACGCCGCCGCGGCGGTTGCGGCCTCGACGATTTCGAACTGGTTGACGCGCAATATGATCGAAATCATTGCGCGGACATCTGCCTGGTCGTCGATAACGAGAACGCGGGGCACCAAAACCCTCCCGGTCGGTATCCCGGCAGTTTAAATGGAAACCCGCATTTGGGCCAAAAGCCCGACGGCGTTATTCAATTTGTCGGTAAAGACCCGGTTACTCTCCATACGGCCTTTCGCTCTCGGGCCGGTTGGGTAATATGTAAACCTTGGGTTGATTCCACTCGGCGCGGCCGTGACTTACAAATCCCATCGCCACGCCGCTGCTTTTTTATGCCTGCAGGAAACGCCGCAAGGCAGCATTTCTCCCAGTTGATATTGATATATTGGCTGGATGTTCTCCCGCTGCGAATACGCTACTATCCGCATTTGAAGCGAACTTGATGGCGCGTTGGATGCCGGTTTGCAGGAGACGACAATGCAGACCGGCTACGACCGCAGCATCTTTCTCTCGACCATGCCGGCGACAAGACGCGATCGCACCGCGGCCCTGGCCGTTGTCGGCGTCTCGGCGGTGCTGTTTGCATGCTCCGTTCCGTTTGCCGGTACACCGCTCGCTCCGGTCCCGGCGTTTGTTGCGAGCTATCAATCCGCGCTCGCGATCAACGATCTGATCACCGCCGTCCTGCTGTTTTCGCAGTTCGCCGTTTCGCGCTCGCGGGCCCTGTTGCTGCTTGCGAGCGGGTATTTGTTCACGGCTGCGGCTGCGGTGACGCACGCGCTGACCTTTCCCGGCTTGTTTGCGCCCTCGGGGCTTCTCGGCGGCGGCTCGCAAACCACGGTCTGGCTTTTCATGATCTGGCATGGCGGATTTCCGCTGCTCGTGCTGGGTTATGCGCTGCTGAAGGCGAAGGATGACGGCACAAAAATAAAGGGCTCGACCGCGAAGCCGATCATGGGAAGCATCGCCGCTGTGATCGTCGTGATGGCGGCGTTCATTTGGGTCGTGACCGGCAAGCACGACATTCTTCCAACGTTGCTGAGTGGGGGTCATTACACGCCTGTCTTTATTGGCGTAGTCACAACTGTGCTGGGTTTTTGCGTTGCCGCACTGGTCTCGTTGTGGATTTGCCGGCCGCATTCCGTCCTCGACATCTGGCTGATGGTCGTGCTCTGTGCATGGGTGTTCGATATCGCGTTGTCGGCGTTGCTGAACGTGGCAAGATTCGATCTCGGCTTCTATCTCGGTCGCATCTACGGGCTCTTCGCCGCCAGTTTCGTGCTGGCGGTACTTCTGGCCGACAATGTCGGCCTGCAGGCCCAATTGTCTCGCCTGCTCGGAATAGTCCGCCAACAGGCCGCCTCTGAAAAGAATCTTCGGACCGAACGCGAACGGCTTTTCAGCGCGGTCGTGGAATCATCCAACGATGCCATCATCACCAAAACCGTCGGCGGCACCATCACCGCCTGGAACCGCGCTGCCGAACGCCTGTTCGGCTTCACGTCGACTGAGGCGGTCGGCAAGCACATCGATATCATCGTCCCGCTTGACCGGCGCACCGAGCTCCGCGCCATTCTCGAGCGGGTCGGCCGCGGCGAGGTGATCGAGCAATACGAGACGCTGCGCGTACACAGGGACGGCCGCAGCGTGGAGGTATCGCTGAGCATCTCACCGATCCGGTCGGTCGCGGGCGAAATCATCGGCGTCTCCAAAACGGCGCGCGATATCACCGAGAGCAAGCGGACGCAGACGGCGCTCAATCAGGAGATCGAGGAACGGCGGCGCATTTTCGAGACCTCGCAGGACCTCATCCTGGTGACGGATACGGCAGGAAATTTCATCCAGGTCAGCCCGAGCGCCAAGACCATCCTCGGTTACGAGGCTTCCGAGATGATCGGGCGGAGCGCGGTGGAGTTCATCCATCCCGACGATCTCGACAGCACGCGCCATGAGATGCGTTCGGCACGGCGCGGACGGCAAATGCGCAGCTTCGAGACCCGTTACGTCCACAGGGATGGACAAGCGGTGACGCTGAACTGGATGGGAACGTGGTCGGAGCCGGTGCGGCGCCACTTCTTCATCGGCCGCGATCTGACCGAGAAGCAGGCCGCGGAAGCGCAAATGCGCCATGTCCAGAAGATGGACGCGATCGGCCAACTGACGGGCGGTGTCGCGCACGACTTCAACAATATTCTGACCGTGATCACGGGGACCATCGGAATCCTGGAAGAGGCCGTCGCCGACAAGCCTGAGCTCGTGGCCATTGCCAAGTTGATCGACGAAGCCGCCGAACGCGGCGCCAATCTAACCAAGCATCTGCTGGCCTTTGCCCGCAAACAGCCGCTGCAGCCCCTTGAAGTCGACGTCAATTCGCTGGTGCTGGAAGCTGCCAAGCTGCTGCACCCCACACTGGGTGAGCACATCGAAATTACGCCGCTGCTGGCCGAGGATGCCTGGACGGCGCTCGTCGACCCCAATCAACTCACCACGGCCGTACTGAATCTGGCCTTGAACGCGCGCGACGCCATGCCGGGCGGCGGCAAGCTGGCCCTGGAGACCAACAACGTCTTTCTCGACGAAAACTACGCAGGCATGCACAGCGAGGTTACGCCCGGCAATTATGTCATGGTGGCCGTCAGCGACACAGGGACTGGAATCCCGGCCGCGCTCGTTGAAAGGGTGTTCGATCCCTTCTTCACCACCAAGGAGGTTGGCAAGGGCACCGGCCTTGGGCTCAGCATGGTATTCGGTTTCGTCAAACAGTCAGGCGGGCATATCAAGATCTACAGCGAGGAAGGCCACGGCACTTCCGTCAAGATGTACCTGCCGCGCGCAACCGGGTTGAACCAGACCGCCGCGGAGGCGCTGATATCGGCGACTATCGAGGGCGGTGATGAAGTCGTCCTCGTCGTCGAAGACGATTCGCTGGTGCGCCGATACGTCATGACCCAGATCGCGAGTCTCGGCTACACCACGCTCGAGGCGTCCAATGCCTCCGAAGCCTTGCAGATTGTCGATGCCGTCGGGACCATCGACCTGCTCTTCACCGACGTAATCATGCCCGGCACACTGAACGGCAAGCAGTTGGTCGACGAGGCGCTGAAGCGGCGGCCGACCCTCAAGGTCTTGTTCACGTCGGGATATACCGAGAACGCCATCGTTCACCATGGCCGCCTCGATTCCGGCGTGCTGCTGCTCGCAAAACCCTACCGCAAATCCGAACTCGCCAGGATGCTGAGATTGGCGCTAATCAGTTGAAGGATTTGCCGCGACTGGTATCGTGATGGAGGCTTAACCGGATGCCGCTTGGCGGACCTGTCCCTTGAAAAATCTCCTCACAGATATATCCGGCGTTCGCGTCGGCCACGCCGACGACGCAGCGCTGGCCTCGGGCGTTACCGCGATCATTTTCGACTCTCCCGCGATTGCTTCGATCGACGTCCGCGGCGGCGGCCCCGGTACACGCGAGGAAACGGTGCTTGAGCTCCAGAGCACAGTCGACGCTATAGACGCTATTGCTCTTTCCGGCGGCTCCGCCCATGGACTGGATGCCGCAGGCGGCGTGCAGGCCTGGCTTGCCGAACAGGGACGCGGCCTGCGGATACGCGACGCGGTTATTCCGATCGTTCCAGGTGCGATCTGCTTCGATCTCCTGAACGGTGGAAACAAGGCCTGGGGACGCTTCCCGCCCTATCGCGATCTCGGCTACGCCGCAGCCAATGCCGCGAGCGCCGATTTCGCGCTCGGCAGCGTCGGCGCGGGGCGCGGTGCAACCACCGCCAATTTTCAGGGCGGCATCGGCTCCGCGTCCGCGCAGACCAATGATGGCGTCACAGTTGCAGCGATTGCGGTGGTCAACGCCGTCGGCAGCGTGACCGTTGGCGACGGGCCGTGGTTCTGGGCGGCGCCGTTCGAGATCGACGGCGAATTCGGCGGACGCGGACTGCCGGCAGCGTTCACACCGGACATGCTGAAGGCGCGCCTCAAGGGCGGTCCGGAAGCGACGCCTACGGAAAACACCACGTTGGTGGCGGTCGTCACCGACGCCGTGCTGACGAAGCCGCAGGCCAAGCGGCTCGCGATGATCGCGCAGACCGGAATGGCGCGCGCCATCTATCCCGTGCACGCACCGCTCGATGGCGACGTGGTATTTGCCGCGGCGACCGGGAAGAAGCCGATCGATCCGCTGTACGGTCTCACCGAACTCGGCATGGTGGCGGCCAATACGGTCGCCCGCGCGATCGCGCGCGGTGTCCATTCGGCGACCGCGCTGCCCTTTCCGGGCGCGCTACCGGCGTGGCAGGATCGTTTCGGTTAGGTCGTGTTCCATCGTCGCCGGGTTTCGTGTTCAGGCGCTGACCGAGAGCGATGCGGTGGCCGAGGTCGAGATCGCGTTGGCCTGGCGCTGGATCATCTGCTCGATGAAATTGTAGGAGGATGTGGCCGCGCTGGAAGTCGACGCCTGCGCGGCGGACGTCATCGTCACCTTCGATCCGTCGGCATAGGTCAGCGTTGTCGTGGTCGAGCCGTCGCTGTTGGTTACGGCCGTGCTCGTTGCACCGTCGAGGGCCTGCATCAGCGGATCGGAGCTCGATCCATTGCTGCCGCTGGAATCGCCCGATCCATCCGAACTGGCGACGTGGTGATGCCGATGATGGCCGCCCTTGCCGCCGGCCCCCTTCAGCGCCGACGACATTTCATTGACACTGACCGAACCGTCACTGTCCTTGTCGAGCTTGGAGAACACGTCGTCGGCCTGGGCGAGATTGGTGCCGCCAGCGCCGAGCGCGTTTTCAAATTCGGATTTGGTGATCTTGCCGTCACCATCGGCATCGATCTGCGAGAACAGGTCTTTCAGTGCAGCCGAGGGGCTCGCCGATGCTGACGCCGTCGAGCCGGTTGAAGACTGGCTCTGCGCGTCCAGCAGCGCACCCATCGTCTCCGGGGCTATTCGCGAGGCGCCGCTGCCCGCGAGAGGCGTACTCGGACCGGCCGAGGTCGCGGTCGCGGTGCTGGCGGAAGTGTCGAACGGACTTACAGTGTTCTGGGCGAGACCGGTCGATTGGGTCGAGGCGGAGTTCGAGGAAATCAGCCTCTTGAGGGTATCGATGGCCGACGACGCGGCGCCGAGAGCGAACAACATGGCAGAACTCCAACAACGCCGCGCGACGCGGCCCTTAAGCTCACGCCGATTTCTGGAGCAAACACCGTGCCAGCGCGAAAAACCCAATAAAATCGCGGTTTCCTGTGTCCCGCTTGGTCCGCATTGACCGGCAATTGGTGCCCGCTGCGGCAGATTTTTCCGCCCACAGGAGAGCTGCCCTGCCCGCATTGCCCCGGGCCGCCCTGCATGTTACGCGGAGCCGTTCCGCATGCTTGGAAGTCTCTCGGGAAGCGCACATGTCTCAGCAATTTGCGTCACGTCCCCTCGTCATCGCACCGTCGATCCTGGCGGCGGACTTCGCCAAACTGGGCGAAGAGGTCCGCGCAGTCGACCAGGCCGGCGCCGACTGGATCCATCTCGACGTGATGGACGGACATTTCGTCCCGAACATTTCTTACGGCCCCGATGTCATCAAGGCCATGCGCCCGCATACGAAGAAGATCTTCGATGCGCATCTGATGATTTCGCCGTGCGATCCCTATCTCGAAGCCTTTGCCAAAGCCGGCTGCGATCACATCACAGTTCATGCCGAAGCAGGTCCGCATCTACATCGGTCGCTGCAGGCGATCCGCGCGCTCGGCAAGAAGGCCGGCGTCTCGCTCAACCCGGGCACGCCGGCGAGCGCGATCGAATATGTGATCGACCTGATCGACCTCGTGCTGGTCATGTCGGTCAATCCCGGCTTCGGCGGTCAGGCCTTTATCAAGTCGGCGCTCGGCAAGATCAGCGACATCAGGGCCATGACCGCGGGGCGTCCGATCGACATCGAGGTTGACGGCGGTGTGGCAGCCGATGTGTCAGGCCAGCTTGCCGCCGCCGGCGCCAACGCTTTTGTCGCGGGCTCCGCCGTGTTCAAGGGCGGCACAATGCAATCCTACAAGACCAACATCGATGCGATCCGCAACGCTGCAGCGATGGCGCGCGGGGAAGCAATCTAGCCGGAATTAAGCCACCAATTCGCCGCGTAGCGGGAACCTATCCGCGCGATCGCGACGTTTGCGCGCAATGATCGGCGGCAATGGAACCCGATGTTTCATCGTCTGGCCATAAAGGCGGACCAGCGTGCACTTTCATCCGCGACGGACCACGAACATGATCAAAGCCCTCACCGCTGCCGCCATGATCCTGTTGCTCGCACCCTGCGCTGCGCTTGCGCAGCACCGGGCTGGTGACGCCGCATTGGGTGCGGTATCCGGCGCGGTAGTCCTCGGCCCGATCGGCGCAGTGGCCGGGGCGTTCATCGGCTATTCGGCCGGGCCTTCGATCGCGCGGTCCTGGGGAATCGATCGGTCCCGCTCGTCGCGAAATCGAAGGCAAGCCTCGCAAGACGGCGTACGCGGAGCGAGAGCGGAAGTTACCAATGGCGGATCAAGACCGGCTGCCCAAGCCACGACCAATGCGCGCGTAGCAACCTCGGGCAACGCAGCGAGCAATCCACCGCCGGCCGCACCGCCGCCGGCGCCTGCGGCCAAGACGGCGCCGCCGGTCCAGTCGCTCGAATGAGCCAATTCGAAGTCTGAATCGATTTCACCGATCAGGCGCGATCTGATCCGGTTTGCACACTCGGCACTGACGCCGCGGCAACCCGGGGCGGTCTCACGACGGTAACCGTGCAGGCGGCTTCGGCCGCGACCCTGGCCGAGACGCTGCCGAGCAGTGATCGCATCATCGAATTCTGACGCGCGCCAATGACGATATGGTCGACGTGATTGACCTTGGTGAACTCGAGGATCGCCGACGCGGCATCGATCGCTTCCAGCACGTGCACCGTGAGCCGGCTTTCGTCGAGCTCCAGCGGTGAGGCCCAATGCCGGAGCGCGACGAGCCGGTCGATGTGCTTGTTGTTGCCTTCCTCGTCCAGCGTCCTGTCGATGGTGATACGGCCGAGTTTGAGCACGTTCAGGCAGGCAAGCCGCGCTGACGGCAACGTCGCCAGCAATTGCGCGGCAGTCATGCGCAGGGACTCATTGAGCGGCCCCGAGCCCTCTTCGGTATCGAGCGCGACCACCACGATCGGCCCCGACGCCAGTTGAACGGCAACATCGGATTTCGGCTTCGGCTGGGTCAGACCGCGATTGAAGCGGCGGCGCAGCACCGTGCTGATCGGATCGCGCTGCGTCCGTTCCGACCGCGCGGTCAGCTTGACTTGCTCGGGATGCGCAAGCTCGAACGCCAATTGCGACGCCGTCGGGTGACGCCAGACCGGCTCGATCTCGAGGCAGCGCAACACGATTTCCTGCAGCCATGGCGGATAATCGCCCCTCAGTTTTCGCGGCGGCTGCGGGTCGCGCCACAGCCGTCGCCGCATCCCGCGCAGCGTTTCGCTCTCGCCGAACGGCCGCTCGCCGGTCGTGAAGAAATACAGGAGCACGCCGAGTGAAAAGAGGTCGCTGCGAGGATCGTCGCGCACACCAAGCAGGCGCTCCGGCGCCATGTAGGGCGCGGTGCCAAAGGGCAAGCGGAATTCTTCCTGCAGCAAATCGGGCAACTGGTTGTGGTGCGACAGCCCGAAATCGATCAGCACAGCTTCGCCGCTTTCGCGGAACATGATGCTGCTCGGCTTGATGTCGTGATGAATGACGTTCTGCCGGTGCAAATCGGCCAGCGCGGTTGCGATCTTTCCAGCGATAACCCTCGCCTCTTCATACGGGATCGGGAGATCGCCGAGCCGGTGGTAGAGCGTCTTGCCGGGAATGCGCTCGATCACGACATAGGGCTGCCGTTCGAAATCGCCGGAGCCGAAGCAACCGGGCACGTGAGGTCCGGCCAGCCGCGGCAGGATCATCTGCTCCATCTCGAAGCTGACGATCGCCGCCGGATCTTCGCCCTCCGCAATCCTGGGAACCTTCATCAACAGCGGCACCGTGATGCCGGGATGCGTCACGGTCCACAGCGTCGCCATGCCTCCACGGTGGACAAGCTCGCCTACGGTGAAGCCATCGAGTACAGCGCCGGGCTCGATCGAGGGCTTGGTCCGCGCAGGTTTGGCCATCGCTTACTTCCCGATCAGCAGGCGTTCGGCCAGCCAGTGCGGCAGGCCGTTGGCGCGAATTCGGCTGGCTGCGGTCTCGACGTCGTAAGGCACGCGGCAATAGGTGATCTCGCGCGAAACGGTATCGAGCATCGCAAACGCGGCGGCCGGATCGCCGTCGCGCGGCTGCCCGACCGAACCGATAACGGCGAGCCACCGCCTGCCGCCCAGCAATTGCACGGGGACATCGGATGTCGGGATAAAGCTCGTGATCTTCGCAGCCGACGACATCGAATACAGCGCCGGCAAGTGGATATGTCCGCAAAATGTGACACGCGCATCGGTCGCCTCGATGCTGTCGGCTGCATCGCTTGCGCTCTGGACGTAGCGCCATCGTGCCGGGTGAGAGGCTTCGGAATGCACGTAGAGGCGATCGTCTTCCTGCAAGGTCAACGGCAGTTCGGCGAGAAAACGCCGCTGCGGCGCGCTTAGCCTGCCGCGGCTCCACTCGATCGCCGCCTGGGCTGCAGCATTCATGGACTCCGAGGGCGTGCCGATCGCATTGTCATGGTTGCCGCGCACAGCCATGGCGCCGTCATCGACGAGAGCCATCACCGTCTCGACCGTCCATTCCGGATCGGCGCCATATCCGACATAGTCGCCGAGGCAGATCATCCGTTCGGCGCCACGCGACCGCGCTGCCTCGAGGCAGGCGCTGAACGCCTGCCGGTTGGCATGGATATCGGCAAAGATAGCGAGACGCACGTTTCCTCCGCGCCCATGATCGCACACGCGCTGGCAGGTGGCTTGACGGATATCAAACAACAGGCGGCGCGCAGCCTGCAATCATGCGAAATGCGGGGGGTGGCCGCAACATGGCGGAATGCGATCGCCATTGCGCAGCGACGATCGCATGCGCGCGAGGACGCCTAGCGCTTACGCGGCGCTTCCAGGCCCTTGAACAGCAATGCCAACAGCGCGTCTATCCGCGCCGGGAGTTCCGGATCTTTCCATTCCTCGGCATGAGCGGGATGATGGAAACGGCAGGTCGCGTCGAAAATGGCGCGCGCCGAGGCCTTCGGGTCGGCAACGGCAAACACGCCCTGCTTCACGCCGTCGGACAGGATGGTTGCGATCTGGTCGACCAGGCGTTCCTTGTGCGCCTTCACCACTTCGCAGGCCTCTTGTGCCAGCGCCAGGTAAGTCGCGAACATCTCGGGGTCGTCGCATACCTTCTTATACTTGATCGCAAACATCGTGCGCAGCCAGCGATCGAGCCGCGCTGGCGCCGGGCCCGAACTTTCCGCGACCTTCTCCAGCGGCGCGTTGGCGCGGTCCAGCCAACGCTTCGCGACCGCCTTGCGCAGCGACACCTTGCTCGGGAAATGCCGGTAGACGCTGCCGTGGCTCACATCGAGCGCACGGGCAACGTCCACAACCGTGGCCTTTGCCAGCCCGAAGCGGCGCAGCACGTCCTCGGTGGCCTCCAGAATTTTTTCGGGGGTCAAAACCACTACTTCGTTCATGCGCACACCGTTTGTCGTGAAGCGATATGAAGGGTGGTCATCCGATTCGCTTAACCGGTTAGTGTTTTGTCGGTTCCAGCTTTTCGGCCTGTGCCGCCAGATGGCGGGCAATCCGCAAATTGAGCCAGCGTTGAATTTGTGCAGTCAAATGAATGAGTTCGATCGTCACAGCGTAGTCCTCTTAAAGTCCCCAAGGTCGATCCACGAGCCGGGTAACGCCCAATATCGGCGTCGGAACGGATATAGCATATCCCGCTGACAGATTTCAATATCTGTCAGTCAATGTTTTGTGATTAGCCGACCCCTGGACCGGAAGACCCTTGGAAAGGGCCCTGCCCGGTCAGGCCGAAGCCGGTGCCCGCCCGAGGCATTCGGGTGCCGTTTGGCTCTCGCGTTGTCTTTAGGCGCTTTGTCTTTGGACGTTTGTCTCGCTTGGGCCGCTCTGCTAAAGCGCGGTGTAAAAACAATCGGCCGGGAGTCGTCCACGATGCCCAGCTACGCTCGCTCGGAGTCCTCGATGATCCCCCGCTATACCCGCCCGGAAATGGCTTCCATCTGGGAGCCTCAAACCCGCTTCAAGATCTGGTTCGAGATCGAAGCACATGCGGCGGACGCGCTGGCGGAACTCGGTACCATCCCCAAAGAGGCCGCGAAGACGATCTGGGCCAAGGCGAAAGACGCCACGTTCAATGTGGAGCGGATCGACGAGATCGAGCGCGAGACCAAGCACGACGTCATCGCCTTCCTTACTCATCTGGCCGAAATCGTCGGCCCCGAGGCGCGCTTCGTCCACCAGGGCATGACCTCCTCCGACGTGCTCGACACCTGCCTCAACGTCCAGCTCACCCGCGCCGCGGACCTGCTGATATCAGATATCGACAGGGTTCTGGCCGCGCTGAAGAAGCGCGCCTTCGAGCACAAGATGACGCCGACCATCGGCCGCTCCCACGCTATCCATGCCGAGCCCGTGACCTTCGGGCTGAAGCTCGCTTTTGCGTATGCCGAATTCACCCGCGCCCGCGAGCGACTGATCGCGGCCCGCAAGGAAGTCGCGACCTGTGCGATCTCGGGCGCTGTCGGCACCTTCGCGCAGATCGACCCGCGCGTGGAAGAACATGTCGCGAAAGCGATGGGACTGGTGCCGGAGCCGATCTCGACGCAGGTGATCCCGCGCGACCGCCACGCGATGTATTTTGCTACCCTCGGCGTGGTCGCCTCCTCGGTCGAACGCCTTGCCACCGAAATCCGTCACCTGCAGCGCACCGAGGTGCTCGAAGCCGAAGAGTTCTTCTCGGAGGGCCAGAAAGGCTCGTCCGCCATGCCGCACAAGCGCAACCCGGTGCTGTCGGAAAACCTCACCGGTCTCTCGCGCATGGTGCGCGCCTATGCGATGCCGGCGATGGAGAATGTCGTGCTCTGGCACGAGCGCGACATCTCGCACTCCTCGGCCGAACGCATGATCGGACCGGACGCCACGGTGACGCTCGACTTCGCGCTCAACCGCCTCGCCGGCCTGATCGACAAGCTCCTGATCTATCCGGCCAACATGCAGAAGAACCTCGATCGCCTCGGCGGCCTCGTGCATTCGCAGCGGCTGTTGATCGCGCTGACGCAGAAAGGCGCCAGCCGCGAGGACGCCTACAAATTCGTGCAACGCAACGCGATGCCGGTTTGGCGCGGCGAAGGCGACTTTCAGACGCTGCTGAAAAAAGACCCGGACGTGAAAAAGTATCTGAGCGATGCCGAGATCGAAGAGAAGTTCGACCTCGGCTATCACTTCAAGCACGTCGACACGATCTTCAGGCGCGTGTTCGGCGAGAGCTGACCTTCAGCCCGGCACCCCGTCGATGATGCGGGCGACTACGCGGTCGCGCTTGATGAAGTGGTGCCACAGCGCCGCCGCGAAATGGAGCACGATCAACGCCAGCAGCACATAGGCAAAGAAGATGTGACGGTCTTCGTAGGCCGCGGCCGCGGCCTTGTCGGGAGAGGTAATCTGCGGGACGTGAAACAGCCCGAACCAGTCCGAATAGTTCTGCGTGCGTGCGCCGGAATGCGCCCAGCCCAGCATCGCCACCAAAATGGTGACGGTATAGAGCAACCAATGGCTGATACTCGCAGCGATCCGTTGCCATCGCGGCGTATCCGCCGGCAGGGCCGGCGTCGGGTTGATGCCACGCCAGATCAGCCGGAGCACCATCAGGAGCAGCACGACATAGCCGATATCGGCGTGGATCGAGCGATAGAAAAAGCGATCGGCCCGCGCCGGGAAATGGTTCATCCACCAGCCATAGGCGATCATGCCGATGATCGCGATACCGAGAATCCAGTGAAACGAGCGCGCGACACCGCCCCAGCTCGATTGCGTGTTTCGTATCATGTCTGGCGCAGCCTTTCGGATCCAGCGGTTTGCGAGCCGCCTCGTTCGCGTCCGCGACGGCCCGCTCTGATAGCTTTCCGCCCTTGCCAAGGCGATTTAAATCATTCCAAATTACCGCAAAGTTACTGGATCCGGTCGATGACAACCTGATGGCTGAGCCGCCGGCGCCATCAAAACAACTGAATGGTAACCGCGGATCGGCTAAGGTCGCAGCGTGTCAGCTCCCCCAACGATCCTCGTCTTCGACTCCGGCCTTGGCGGCCTCACCGTTTTGCGTGAGATCGTCCGGGCCCGGCCCGATGCGCATTATATCTATGTCGCCGACGACGCGTTCTTCCCGTATGGCCATCATGGCGAGGAGCAGATCATCGCCCGCGTGGTCCCGCTGGTCGGCGAACTGATCGCGATCCACAGACCCGATCTGGTGGTGATCGCCTGCAATACCGCCTCCACGCTGGTCATGTCGCACCTTCGCGCCGCCTATAAAGTGCCATTCGTCGGCACGGTGCCCGCGATCAAGCCGGCCTGCGCCAGTTCAAAGACCAAGCGTGTTTCGGTGCTCGGCACCAAGGGCACGGTCAAACGCGAATACACCAGGCGCCTGATCCACGATTTCGCGCAAGGCTGCGAGGTGACGCTGGTGGGTTCGGCGGAGCTCGCTTCGCTCGCCGAATCGGCGCTGAGCGGCAACGAGGTCAACGACAAGGATATCTCGGCCGAGCTCGCCCCCTGCTTTGTCGGAAACGGCGAAACGGATTCCGCCCGAACCGACACGGTCGTACTGGCCTGCACGCATTATCCGCTGTTGCTCGACAGGCTCGTCAAGCTGGCGCCATGGCCGGTCGAGTGGATCGATCCTGCGCCGGCGATCGCGCGGCGCGTTGCGGATTTGCTCGGATTCCCCCGGCAGCGAATCCGACAAGGCCGGCGCCGAAATGATTTTCACGTCGAAGCGGCCGCACAAATTGAGCCGGGCCCTGATGCCGTTTTTCGGTGGCCGCGTGCCGGCGTAAGAAACTGGCGCATTGCCCTGCCAGGCTAAGCCAGCCTCTCGCCCACCATTCGACCGATTTCCGCAAAGACGGCTTCGAATTGCTGTGCGGTCGGCGAACCGCCCTGCGTGTAAGCGCTAACCAGCATCGGACCGCCGGAGTTTGGCCATGCCATCGCGATGTCGCCGCTCGCGTCCTTGCCATTGTTGCCGGTCTTGTCGCCGATCTTCCAGTTCTTGGGCAGGCCGGCACGCAGCCGGTTATTTCCGGTCTTGCAGCCCACCATCCATGCCGTGAGATTCTCACGCGAGTCCGGCGACAGCACCGCACCCAGCAAGAAGCGGCGCAGGTTTCCCGCCATCGCAGCAGGTGTCGTGGTGTCGTGCGGATCGCCCGGCGGCGAGCGATTGAGCTCCGGTTCGTTGTGGTCGAGACGCGTGACCGAATCGCCCGTCGAACGCCAGAACGCGGTCAGCGCAGCCGGACCGCCGGACCGCGCCAGCAATAAATTGGCGCACGTATTATCACTGAGCTCTACCGCAGCTTTACACATATCGAACACCGACATGGTCCCCTGAGTCAGGTTCTGTTTGGCCACCGGGGCGTAGTCCAGAATATCCTGGGGTCCATAGGCGATCATGTCCTCGAGACGATCCTGACCGCGGTCGACCCGAGAAAGAACAAAGGCGGCAAGCGAAGCCTTGAACGTGCTGCACATGACGAAGCGTTCTTCGGCGCGCCATGTGATCTTCGCGCCCGTCACGAGATTTTCCGCATGCAAGCCGATCCGCCCGCCGGTCTCGCGTTCATACGTCGCAAGCACTGGCGGCGCTTCCTGCGCCAGTACTGGCGACATCGCCAGACCCGATGCGGCGGCCAGGAAACTACGTCGATTGAGAAGTCATGATTGGTCCTTCAAGCCAGACATTTCGCGTAGCTCGCCTCTGCGACATGAAAATGGCAGCAGCGAACCGACGATGCGGCAGAAGTTTGGACGAAACGCGTGCCTCGATTGGTCATGATTTTGTCCTATGATATCTCCCACCGACGGGCCGACCACACAGGTGACTCTGGAGATTGCATTTTGACCCCGGCAAACCTCACGCCGCTCAACCGCCTCCGTCAGCAATGGCGGGAGGGACGCCCGACCTTCGGGGCGATCGCCACCATCCCCTCCATCCAGACGGTACAGATCATGGCCCGTTCGGGAATTGACTGGATCATCGTCGACCTCGAACATGGCCCGATCGATCTCGGCTCGGCGCATGCAATGATCACAGCCACGGCGGGCACGCCTTGCGTGCCGATGGTTCGGATTGCCGCCAACGAGCCTTGGCTGGCGAAAGCGCCGATGGACATCGGCGCACTCGGAATCAATTTTCCGATGATCTGCAGCCGCGCGGACGCCGAAAAAGCCGTGCGCAGCGTACGCTATCCGCCTAAGGGCGAGCGGCTGTGGGGCCCGTTTCACGCGCCGTTTCGCTGGGGCGTATCGATGCCGGATTATATGGCGACCGCCGACGATGACATGATCTGCATGATCACCATCGAGCACATCGAGGCGGTCAACCGCATCGACGAGATCATGGCAACACCCGGCATCGACCTCGCGGTGATCGGCCCCGGCGATCTCGCGACCTCCATCAACAAGCGCGGCCTCCCCGACGATCCGGAGGTGCAGGCACTGATGGCGCGCGCCGAGGAAGGTATCTTGAAAAGCGGCGTACCGATCGGCGGCGTCGCGCGCACATCAGAACAAGCCAACAAGATGATCGAGCGCGGCTACTTGGCTCTCGCGCTCGGTTTTGACTGGTCGCTGTTCCAGCGCGGCATCGCGTCGAGTTTTGAGGGAATCAAGCGGTAGCTGGTTAGCGGGCTCCCCAACCACCGGCATACTTTCCGCGCGGCGATTGCGCTGCTAGAGTTTTGTCACAGGGAGAAACAAACATCATGATCAAGAAAATTCTGCTCGGACTGACCATCGTCGCATTCGCAGGCGCAGGTATCGCAATCGCCCAGCAAAGCGGCATCAAGCGGACGCCACTGCAAAAGCTGGATTTCCCGGCCGGCTACAACACCGTCACCGCAATCGCGGAAGTGCCCGCGGGCGGCGCCGCCGGCCGCCATACCCATCCTGGGGCCGAAACCGGCTATGTGCTCGAAGGCGAGCTTGAACTCATCATCGACGGCAAGCCGCCCATGAAAATCAAGGCCGGCGAATCCTACCAGATTCCGGAAGGCGCCGTTCACGATGCCAAGGCCGGCGACAAGCCCTTCAAAGTGCTTGGGGTTTACGTCGTCAAGGCGGGTGAGCCGCTGGCCAAACCCGCGTCGTAGGGCGAACCTTCTCGCCTCAAACCGGTTGGTTCGTGCTAGATCAGGGGCTGGCGGGCTGGTAATGGCGGCCCGCTGACCTTCTGATTTGTTTATTGCGGGAACTTGAGCGGAGCGATGCGCGGAACGGTTCGAAAAATTTCAGTACCGCGCCGTCTCGTCGCTGACCTCATGCACGCGTCGATCCGTGTGCCCTTTGTTTCGCTTGCGCGTCCTCTCAACATCCGCAGCCTGCTGGAGGCCCGCGCCCAAACCGCGCAGCCACCCGGCTGGGCCGCGATCTTCGTCAAGGCGTTCGCGCTGGTCGCAAAGGACCAGCCGGTGCTGCGCACGCTTTACGTCAAATGGCCACTGCCCGCGTTCTACGAGCTGCCGCGCAGCGTCGCGATGGTTGCGATCGCGCGTGTCGAAGACGGCCAGGATTGCGTGCTGCCGCAAAAGGTCACCGCGCCCGATGAAATGCCGTTGACGGAGGTCGACGCGCTGATCCGGCACGCCAAGAACGCGCCGATCGACGAGGTACCGGCGTTCCGGAAGATGCTGCGGACGACGCGGCTACCGCTGCCGTTGCGCCGCCTGATCTGGGCGATCGGGCTGAATTTCGGCCGCCAGCGCGCCAATTATTTCGGCAGCTTTGGGGTCACCTCGGTGGCGGCCTACGGCGCCGGCGAGCTCCATGCAATGAGCCCCGGGCCGTTCATCCTTAGCTACGGGGTGGAGAAACCGGACCAGACCATCGAGGTCGTGATCCGCTGGGATCACCGGATTACCGACGCCGCCCTGATGGCCAAGACGCTGACCCGGCTGGAACAGGTCCTGAACACCGAAATTGCCGGCGAATTACGGGCCAATCGGCAGCAAACCGAGCCAAAACCGGTCCGCGCGGTCGCTACTTGACTTCCCATTGGCCGTCATTCCGGGTTCGATGTTTCGCATCGCCCCGGAATGACGGTCGATTTGACCCATAAATCGTGCCCGTTTTCGTTGACAGAACGGGGCTTTCTCCCTAATACCCCGCTTGCTCGCGGGCCGGTTTCGGCCCGCGTTGCGTTTCGCGACCCGTGGTTCACCTCAAGCTTTTGAGGCGGACCTGTCGGCCCCGGGAATCCCGGTGCACAGGAGGGCGCGTTTCCTCAAAACTCAGACATCGAAGAGGACGCGATGACAAAGCGCAGTGAGGCGAAATACAAGATCGATCGCCGTATGGGCCAGAATATCTGGGGCCGCCCGAAGAGCCCCGTGAACCGCCGCGAGTACGGCCCCGGCCAGCACGGCCAGCGCCGCAAGGGCAAGCTGTCCGACTTCGGCGTGCAGCTCCGCGCCAAGCAGAAGCTCAAGGGCTATTACGCCAACATCTCAGAGCGCCAGTTCCACGGCATCTATGTCGAGGCAGGCCGGATGAAGGGCGACACCGGTGAAAACCTGATCGGCCTGCTCGAGCGCCGTCTCGACACCGTGGTCTATCGTGCCAAATTCGTCGCCACCATGTTCGCCGCGCGCCAGTTCATCAACCACGGCCACATCAAGGTGAACGGCCGCCGCGTCAACATTTCGAGCTACAAGCTGAAGCCGGGCGACCTCGTCGAGATCAAGGAATCCTCCAAGCAGCTTACCCCGGTTCTGGAAGCAAGCCAGCTCGGCGAGCGTGACGTGCCCGACTTCATCGAAGCCGATCACTCCAAGATGACGGCGAAGTTCAGCCGCATCCCCGCTCTGTCCGACGTGCCGTTCGCGGTGCAGATGGAGCCGCATCTGATCGTCGAATTCTATTCGCGCTGATCGGTTTGCATTTTCGAAATATCAAGGGCCCCGGTTTTGCCGGGGCCTTTTTGTTTTCAGGGACGAACACACTCCAGCAGCGCCGCTCGCAAGCTTGGCTACACCTGATTAGATCGCCATTGCCTTTTTCGCCGCCTGGGCGAGGAAGCCCGAGCGGGTAAATCCTTCTCGCTCAGCGTATCGATCGATCTGCTCGAGCACGTCGGCCGGCATCGTCACGTTGATTCGAACGCTTTTTACTTCCGCCGCAGGCGCTGCGATCAACACAGCAACGCCCTCCTTGTTTTGAGCGTCCTTCATAACCTCTTCCAGAGATCTAGCCTCCGGCGCAGCGTCGCCGTCTGCAGCCAACCCTTCGAGATGCAGGGCCAAAGCTTCTGCGCCCATATCTCGCGCCTCATCCAGGGTTTTTCCGGCGCTGATGACGCCAGGAAGATCCGGAAACGACACGCCGTAATCGCTGTCGGCCTCTTTGTAAATCAAGGCAATATATTGTCGCATTTTCGATCCTCTGCTGTTGGCAGGGCAGGTCATTGGCCCAATTTCGCTATTTCAATTTCAGGCCCGCTTGCTTCTCGACGCTCCTGAGCGTGCCTATCGGGATATCTCTCTTTGGGTGAGGGACCGTCACCCGCCCCGGTTTGGCCGGATGCTTGAACTGGATATGGCTTCCCTTTTGAGCGACCTGCACCCAACCATCGGCCTTCAGGGCAGAAATGATATCCTTCGAATTCATACATACTTATACACACTAATTCCTGTTCTATCAAGTGTACAAATACACACCTTGACGGCAGCCGCCGGACGCGTGCTTTTGCCGGGCGACAAGACTTGAGCGAGAAAGAAACTCCCATGCACTACACCCCTGCCCCGCGCGACCCTAAAGCCGCACCCATCCGCATCAACCTGTTGTCAGACACACAGACGCGCCCGACGCCTGCGATGCGCGAGGCGATGGCCCGGGCCGAGGTCGGCGACGAGCAGATCGGTGACGATCCGACGGTAAATCTGCTTTGCGAGCGCGTCGCCGATTTGCTCGGCAAGGAAGCCGCGGTGTTCATGCCGTCAGGCACCATGTGCAACGTCGCTGCGACGCTGTCTTATTGCCGGCCGGGCGATGAGATCCTGGCGCATGTGAGCGCGCATATCATTGCTCGCGAAGGCGGCGCGCATGCAGCGCTCGGCGGTTTCCAGATCACGCCGCTACCGGGCGACGACGGACAGTTTTCGCCGGAAACGTTTCGCGCGGCCCTTCACCCGCGCTCGCGCTACCAGCCGCCCCAAACCGTCGTCAGCGTCGAACAGACCGCCAATATCGGCGGCGGCACGATCTGGAAAAAGAGCGCGCTCGATGAAGTGGTGAAAATAGCCAAGGCAAACGGTCTGGCGACCCATATGGACGGCGCGCGGCTGTTGAACGCCTGCGTCGCCACCGGAATATCCGCAAACGACATGGCGGCCGGATGGGATTCGGCCTGGATCGATTTTTCAAAAGGCCTGGGCGCGCCGATCGGCGGCGTCATCGCCGGTAGCAGCAATTTCATCGACGATGTCTGGCGCTGGAAGCAGCGGCTCGGCGGTTCGATGCGGCAGGCCGGCGTTTGCGCGGCGGCCTGCGTCTACGCGCTCGATCATCACGTCGACCGCTTGGCGGAGGATCACGCCAATGCCCGCGCGCTCGCGCGGGGCCTGTCGCAGATCGATGGAGTCGAGGTGCAGCAACCCGAGACCAACCTGGTGTTCTTTAGACCTGACGGTGCGGGAGTGACCGGCGACAAGATGGTCGAGGCGCTGCGCAAGCGCGGCGTCCTGCTCGCGATGATGGACGGGCGGATTCGCGCGTGCACACATCTCGATGTGACGGCGGATATGATCGAGGAGATGGTCGCCCTGGTGCGCGAGATCGTGCGAGCCGCGTAACCCTTACCTTCCCATGGCCTGATAGATCAGCGTCTTCAGCGCCAGTGCAATCCGCCCACCCTGCGAGGGGGCCTGCACCATGAAGATAACGAACATATCGTCCTTGGGGTCGACAAAATAGGAGGTGCCGCCGGCGCCGTCCCAGCGATATTCGCCCAGCGGCCACGATGTATTCGGCGGCACAATGGTGCGCACGGCAAAGCCAAGGCCAAAGCCGCTGGTATCGCCCGGAAAATAGAACGGGTCGTGGATAATTCTGGTTTCCGGCCCGATTTGGTCTGACGTCATCAGCGCGATGGTCTCTGGCTTGAGGTAACGCTTGCCGTCCAGCGTCCCTCCGTTCAGCAGCATCTGCAGGAAGCGGGCGTAGTCTTCTATCGTGCCGACCATGCCGGCTCCGCCGGATTCCCAGCGCAGCGGCAATGTCGGGTCTTCGATTCCTGCTATTTGGCCAAAACCATCGTTGGGCATTGGATGGGCGATGCGCGGCCATTTTGACTTATCGGTGAGATGGAACACAGTCTCGGTCATGCCGAGCGGATCGAGCAGCCTTTTCTTCGCGAATTGAAATAACGTCTGCCCCGACACCACCTCGACGACGCGGCCGAGTATATCGGTCGAATGGCCGTAGTCCCAGCGCGTTCCGGGCTGATCGGCAAGCGGCAGTTTCGCAATTCGCTCGGCGAATTCGGCATTGTCGTAATCGCCCTCGTACAGAGCTTGATTCGCATAGAGTTTACGTACCGCGCTTTCGCCATAGAAGCCGTAAGTGATACCCGATGTGTGTCGCAGCAGGTCTTCGATCGTAATCGGGCGCTTTGGCGGAACAAGCTTGAGCGGTGGCTGGCCGGCTTCATCGGACAGGTCGACGCCGACTTTCGTATCGGCAAAGGCGGGAATGTATTTCGAGACGGGATCGTCGAGGGACAGCTTGCCATCCTCGACCAGCATCATCACGGCGACCGACGTGATGGCTTTCGTCATCGAATAGATCCGGAAGATGGCGTCCAGCGGCATCGGCCGTCGGGTCGCGACGTTGATCACACCAAAGCTCTCGAAGAGAACCGGTTTGCCGTGCTGCTGGATCAGGAGGATCGCGCCGGGAATTTTGCCGATCGCGATTTCTTTGCGGACGTAGTCGCGCACCCGATCCAGACCGGCGCGGGAGAAACTTCCAACGGGCTGCGGAGATTCGGCACGCGCGTCATGCGGCCATCCGGCGACGGCAAAAGCCGCCAGCGCCGCCGCGATAAAGCCGCGGCGCGCAAGACTTTCAGTTTTCCATCGCTTCATAGACTAGCTGCTTGAGAGTCCGCTGCACGCGCTGGCGCTCGGTGGGCGTCTGTTCCAGCAGCACGAAGAACATGTCCTGCTTACGGTCGACCACGAGATAGCAGCCAGAGGCGCCATCCCATTTCAATTCACCCAGCGATCCCGGCGGCGGTGGCTTGGCGTTGCCGGGATCGGTGCGCACGGCAAATCCCAGACCCATGCCGAAGCCGTCACCGGGAAAATAGAAATAATCCCGCTCAACGCCGGAGCCCTTGCCGATATGATCCGACGCCATCAGCTCGAACGTCTTCGGACTGAGATAGGTCTTGCCATCGAACGTACCGCCATTGACCAGCATCTGCGCGAAGCGCGAAAAGTCGTGCATCGTAGAGACCATGCCGCCGCTGGCGGACTCCCACTTCTGGCGAACCTCGGTCCTGTACTGGCGCCCGACACGGAAATCACTGTCGTTCGGAACCGGCTGGGCGAGCAGTTTCAGCCTGTCCGGTTCGGTTACGAAGAACCCGGTATTGTTCATGCCGAGCGGATCGAGCAATTTTTCTTTCTCGATCTCCAGCAGCGATTTTCCGGACACGATCTCCATGATCCGCGCCAGGATGTCGGTGGAATGGCCGTATTGCCAGAGCGCCCCTGGCTGGTTGTGCAGCGGCAGCTTGGCGATCCGCTCGGCGAACTCGGCGAGGTCGAAGTCGCCCGCGTAGATGTTGGCATCCTTGTAGGCCTTGCGCACCAAACTGTCGCCATAGAAGCCGTAGGTGATGCCGGAAGTATGACGCATCAGGTCGAGAACGGTGATCGGCCGCACCAGCGGCACCAGTTCGAGCGTCTTGGTGCCATCCTCGGCCTTTTTCTCCACACCGACCTTCATATTCGCGAAGGAAGGAATGTATTTCGAGACGGGATCGTCGAGTTTGATCTTGCCGTCCTGGATCAGTTGCATTGCGACAACGGAGGTGATCACTTTGGTCAGCGAAGACAGGCGGAAGATGGTCTGGTCGGTGATCGGCGCCTTGGAGACCACGTCCTGCACGCCGAAGGTTTCATGATAGACCGGCTTGCCGCGCTGCTGGATCAGGACATTCGCGCCGGCGATCTTGCCGGTCGCCACCTCGTTCTTGAAGAACTCAGTGACCTTCGCGAGTTTCTCCTGGTTGAAATGCGCGCCCGCAGGAATATCGAAGGTGCCTTCCGCATGAGCCAGCGGCGGAGCGCCCAGCGCAAGCGAGGCGCCGAAAAATAACAGAGACGACAACGGACGGAAATTCATCCCTACCCCCTGAAACAATGCGGGGGGAGTGTAACGGCGGGATCGTCAGGCACAAGGGCTGCCGACGGAACTTAATACCGCTTCATGCAATCTGGCGCTGTCATCTGAGAAGCAACAGAAGACCACTTTTGTCATTTGGGGCGACGCGCCGAGCGCATCGGCAACCGTTGCCACCGCGATACCGGCCGCACGGTCGGCCGGGAAGCGATAGACACCGGTAGAAATCGCCGGGAAAGCTACGGAGGCAAGGCCGTGCTGCTGACAGAGCTCTATCGAGCGCCGATAGCAGGAGGCGAGCAGTTCATCCTCGCGCGCGTTGCCGCCGCGCCAGACCGGACCGACGGCATGGATCACATGCCCCGCCTTGAGCCGATACCCTTTGGTGATCTTGGCGTCACCGGTCGCACAACCATTCAGCGTGCGGCACTCGGCAAGCAGTTCGGGGCCTGCTGCGCGATGGATCGCGCCATCGACGCCACCTCCGCCGAGCAGGGACGAATTCGCCGCGTTGACGATGGCGTCAACGCGCAATGTGGTGATGTCGGCAACGATGACTTCCAGCCGCGCCTTGCCGATCTGGCGCGCTGCGAGGCTCAGGCCGAGGCCGCCGCGTTAATGGTGACGCCCTTGTCGGCAAACAGCTGCTGCAATTCACCGGCCTGGAACATCTCGCGGATGATGTCGCAGCCGCCGACGAACTCACCCTTGACGTAGAGCTGCGGTATGGTCGGCCAGTTCGAATAGTCCTTGATGCCGTTGCGCAGTTCGGCGGATTCGAGAACGTTCAGGCCCTTGTAGCCGACGCCCACGTGATCGAGGATCTGCACGACCTGACCCGAAAAACCGCACTGCGGAAATTGCGGCGTTCCCTTCATGAACAGCACGACGTCGTTCGACTTCACTTCGTTGGCGATGAATTGCTCGATGCTCATATTCGCTTCCTTTTGGGGCACAGCCCCCTGGGGCTTGGCCTAGCGGACCAGCTCGTCCCGTCTAACCCGATACTGCCCATATATGTAGCCCAAACCTTTGTGCATCCAAAGTAAAATGGCGAAGAGCTGACATGCGCGGGCCCCCTCAAGGGGCCCCAAAGGTCCACCGGCCATCGTCTGACGGCATCAATATCATGCCTCTCGGAGGCTTTTTTCCCGGACGGGAACCCCTATCTAGGACGAACTGTCCGTCAGGAACCTGTCTGCCAGATCAACGTTCTCTCCCTTAACCGGAGACACCAGTGACGAAATCAGTATCCGCCGCGGCTGCGTCAACCACCCCCACCCCGTCACTTTTTTCTGATTCCGGCACCCTCGCCCAGAATTTGGTGGAGGCGTATCTCGCCGTCCGGGACGAGACCGAGCGCCGGGCCGCTCCCTTGAGCCCCGAGGATCAGCTGATCCAGTCGATGCCGGACGCCAGCCCCGCCAAGTGGCACCGTGCCCATACCACCTGGTTCTTCGAGCAATTCCTGCTCGGCGAACATTGCGAGGGCTACCAGCCGTTTCACCCTGACTACGCCTATCTGTTCAATTCCTATTATGTCAGCGCCGGACCGCGCCATGCCCGACATCAGCGGGGCCATTTGACCCGCCCGAGCGCCGACGAGGTCACCGCCTATCGCCGGCATGTCGATGCCGCCGTGGTGAAATTCTTCCAAACCGCCGGCGAGCACACCCTCGCTAAACTGGTGCCCCTGGTAGAGGTCGGTCTCAATCACGAGCAGCAGCACCAGGAACTGATGCTGACCGACATCCTGCACGCTTTTGCGCAAAACCCGATCCCGCCGGCCTATGACCCGGCGTGGCGTTTCCCCGCCTCGACCCGGACGGCCGACGAATGGGTCAGCCTCAACGAAGGCATTCACACCGTAGGCCATGCCGACGACAGCTTTCATTTCGACAATGAGAAGCCTGCGCACCGAGCGCTGGTCGGCCCGGTCAAGCTCGCCCGCAACCTGGTCACCAACGCCGAATGGCTCGCCTTCATGAAGGACGGCGGCTACGAGACAGCGCCGCTGTGGCTGATGGACGGTTTTGCAACCGTCGGCAACGAGCAATGGCAGGCGCCCGGCCACTGGCGTCAGGTCGACGGCGAATGGCGGATCATGACCTTGGGCGGATTGCAGCCGATCGATCCGTCGGCCCCGGTCAGCCATGTCAGCTATTACGAAGCGGACGCGTTCGCGCGCTGGGCGGGTAAGCACCTGCCGACCGAAATGGAATGGGAAGTCGCCGCACGCGCAAATCATCTGAACGACGCCTTTGGCATCGTGTGGCAGTGGACTCGCAGTTCGTATTCGCCCTACCCTGGCTATCGCGCCATCGAGGGCGCGCTCGGTGAGTACAACGGCAAGTTCATGGTCAACCAGCTGGTGCTGCGCGGCTCCTCGCTTGCAACTCCTGCCGGACACAGCCGTATCACCTATCGTAACTTCTTCTACCCGCACCATCGCTGGCAATTCACGGGATTACGCCTCGCTGATTACGCCTGACTTTTCTCAAGCATGATGTGGATTTTCGGTTTTCCAACCACGATCATGCTCAAATGTGGATCAAAAGCGCGCCGGAAAGCGCGTTCAGGAGAGTATCATGAATGTGCATGCCCCCGCTTTGGCCCAAGCGCACGCGTTCGACGAACAGGCCTCGGTGTTTGCCGGCGACGTGATCGGCGCCCTGTCGCAGCACCCGAAGAAGCTGTCACCGAAATATTTCTACGATGCGGCGGGATCGGAGCTGTTCGAGCAGATCACGGTACTCCCGGAATATTATCCGACCCGCACCGAACTCGGTATTCTGCGCGGCCGTGGCCGCGAGATCGCGGACATCATCCCGAACGGTGCCGCGCTAGTGGAATTCGGCGCCGGCGCGACCACCAAGGTCCGGCTACTGCTGGAAAGTTGCGATTTCGCCGCCTACGTGCCTGTCGACATATCCGGCGATTTCCTTAGCGCCCAGGCCGAAGCGCTGCGCAAGGATTTTCCGGCGCTTGGTGTTTACCCGGTGGCCGCGGACTTCACCGCGCCATTTGCTTTGCCCGCCGATATTGCCGGCATGCCCAAGGTCGGATTCTTTCCGGGATCGACGCTTGGCAATTTCGAGCCGCACGAAGCCCTCGCCTTCCTGCGCAGCGCGCGCGAGATTCTGGGCAAAGGCGCCCAGATGATCATCGGCGTCGATCTGGAAAAGAACGAGCGCGTGCTCTACGACGCCTACAATGACGCCGCCGGTGTTACCGCGCAGTTCAATCTCAATGTCCTCGTGCGCATCAACCGCGAACTCGGCGGCAATTTCGACATTTCCGCATTCATGCATCGCTCGATCTACAATCGCGAGCGTCACCGCATCGAAATGCACCTGATCGCCAAGAAGGCGCAGACCGTGCGCATCATGGGACGAAACTTTTCGTTCCGCCCCGGCGAGAGCATCCATACCGAGTCGAGCTATAAATACAGCCTCGAGCGCTTCACCGCATTGGCACGCGAGTCCGGCTGGTCAGTCCGGGAATCCTGGACCGACCCGGAGCAGATGTTCTCGGTTCACGCGCTGGCGGCGTCCGACTGAAGCGCGCGCTATCGCGGCGTGCCGCAACGATTACATAATCTGTCAGCTTTTGGGGGCTCCGGCTTTGACAAAGGCGACGGGCACTCCCTTTTTCACAGAGCGGGCCAGCCGTTCGACGTCCCAGTTTGTCAATCTCACGCAGCCATGCGACTCGGATTTGCTCACTTTTGAAGGCGACGACGTGCCATGGATGCCGTAGCCCTCTCCGGAAAGTCCGATCCAGACCGTACCAACCGGATTGTTCGGCCCCGGCTTGATCGTAAAGGCCGTTTTCGATTTCACGCCTTTGAATTTGTAATCTGGATTGTATCGATAGTGAGGATTGTGATCCACGGATGTTACCTTGAGCGCTCCATCCGGTGTCGGCTTTTCGTCGCTGCCGACGGTCGCCGGAAAAAAGCCGAGTAATTCATCGGATTTCCCCAGCGCCTTGACGGTTTGCCGATCCTTATCGACCTCGATCTTCGCCACTTGTGCCGGCTGCTTCTCATCTGCCGACTGAACATTCGCGACGATCGTTTTCTGCCCCGGTTTATCGAATCGCGCATCGGCGTTCAGAGCCGAAAGCAGCGTTTCACTCATGTGGAATTTTTCCGCCAGCGCCTCTCGCGCGCTCGTGTAGCTGAGGGCCTTGAGGCCCTTCATGTCCTCCATTTTCGCGGGCAGCTTTTCAAGAAATGGGCCTTTGGTATCCGCCTCGGTCAGGATGTACTCCGTTAGAGCCGGCTTTTCGTCGACGGCAAGCTTGCTCCAGATCTCATTCGTCAAAGGTTTATCGGCCGGCAGACCCTGCGCCTCCGCAAACGCTCGCAGCGCTTTTTGGACGTTCTCTCCGAATTTGCCGTCGATTTCTCCGGGAGAAAAATGAGCGCGGTCCAACAGCACCTGGACCTTGACGGTGAGCGGCGCGATTTTGTCGTCAGGCTGCGCCTTTCCGGTGAATTGGGCACTGTTGACCGCGGCCAAATCCAACTCGCCCGCAACCACTCGGCCGGCGAAGCCGGTGAGAATGGCCAGGAGCGCCAACAGGCGGATCATCGTCATCGTCCAGGTAACGGCCCATCGCCGCTCCTCAGACAAGTAAACCGGAGGGCAAATGATCCCTTCCGGACACAATTTTGATTGTTGCAGCCTAGACCCTACATTTGTTGCGGGTCGTTCTCGGCCTGCGGGGTGGTACGATCCGGGGCGCGGACGATATCCAATCGTCGGACAATCGCTCCGCGCTTAGCAGCCACCCGTGGATGATCCGCCATTTGTCCTGCCCCCGGGACTGGAAATCCAGCAGTGGCGATCCGGAATCCTGGAGTTCGTGGAAGAATTTCAACGAGTTTTTCCCGGTGGGTCCGCCCGGATCAATCGTCCGCGTTTGAATCCAGAGGTCCCATTCTTTGAGGATCAGTGTTCTTGCTTCACTTTGCTTCATAGGCGCGCGTTCCCAGCCACGGCAAAAACCGTGAGAGTTAATCGCGCTGGTCAAGATGTACTGGCAACCAAAGGTGTTTGCGCCGCCGCGCGCGTCAGCACCTTCGTGGCCCAATGTGGCAGACAATGGTTAACGATTCTCAACCATTTTATTCGACCTGCGCCAGCAATTCGCTGCACCGGCGCTGTCGTTTCCCCATTGAACCGTCCAAATTTTGACTCGGACTCAGCCAAGGCTCCAGGGGGGCTTGGTCGGGGGTAGTTCGTGTCAAAACATGTCAGTACAGGATGTTAGTAATGAGGAACGCGTATCCGGCGTCCAGCAACCAGAAGTCGTATTCCAAAACATCGTGCGTCCGCGACGACGAGGATGTCGGCTGGGATGCCGAGGTGGACGGCGATCGCACGTCACTGCTGGAGGAAAATGCCAGGCTTCGGGCGCTTGTCGTCCAGCTGTCCGACATTGTTCTCAAAAGGGTCGTCGATCAGAAATAAAACGGTCATGTCGCTGACCCCGTCACGACCGCCGCCCGCGGCTATTCTGCCCGGGCGGATCCCAGCGAGAGCGACTCCCACACCGCGACCACAACCATGATCGCTGACGTGAGGAGCGACAGCGTCAGCGGCGACAGCTCGCCGCCGAACCAGGCCAGCACACACAGCGCGACGATGCCGACGCCATGCGAGAGCTGAAGGAAGCCGCGAAAGCTGTGCTTGAACAGGATCGTTCCGAACAGAAACAGCAAGGGGCCGCCGATCGCGCTCAGCACCGTGTTGAGATCGGAATGACCGCCGGGGTGCTTCAGTACCAGTTCGTCGGCGACGGCCGTGACGATGATGCCGGCCACGATCGGCATGTGCAGATAGGTGTAGGCGAGCCGTGCCAACCGTCCCGGCTCGCTCGACCTTGAAATCTGTTCCGAGCCCGCTTCGGCGCCCTTGTTGAAATAGATCCACCACATCGCGAGGCTGCCGACGAAGGCGGACACGAAGGCAGCAACATTTTCAGGCGTCCAGGTCAGATCGGCGAAGGTCGCGCCGGTCACGACGATGGATTCGCCGAGCGCAATGATGATGAAGCCCGCGAAGCGCTCGGCCATGTGGCCGCCTTCGACAACCCAATCCGCGACGGCAGACGCGCCATATCCAGGTATCCAGAACCGCACCGCCGGCGAAATATATTCGATGGCCAGCGCAATCGCCCAAAGCACCAGCCGTGACTGACCCTGCACAAGGCCGCCGGCGATCCAGAACGCGGCTGACGTCGACAGCCAGGCCGTAATGCGCACCGCATTCATGCGCGCCGGCGATCGCGAAGGCGGTGTCGATGCCCATAGGAACAACGTCTTGCCGACCTGCATCGCGGCATAGGCGACAGCGAACCACAACCCGCGCCCGTCAAACGCCGTCGGGATCGAAGTCGAGAGCACCAATCCGCCGAGCGTCAGCGAAAACAGCAACAACCGGACCGGGGTCTTTTCAGGATCGAGCCAGTTGGTGATCCAGGAGGTGTAGACCCAGACCCACCAGACCGCGAGAAACAGCAGCGTAACCTGCAATATCGCGAGCGGCGTGAAATGGCCGAGCAGCGTGTGCGATATCTGCGTAACGGCGAAAACGAAAACGAGATCGAAGAACAGTTCGGCGTAGGTGACCCGGCTATGCTGGTTCGGCACGGTAACGCGAAACATCGCGCCGCGTGGATTTTCCGCCATCGGTGCGCCCCGCTCCCTTGGCCGCCGGCGTTTAACCCTCCGGTACCCCGGTCTGCAGCGCCAGCGCGTGCAACACGCCGCCCATCTGGCCCTTGAGCGACTGGTAGACGATCTGGTGCTGCTGAACACGCGACTTGCCGCGGAAGGATTCCGAAATCACGGTCGCGGCGTAATGGTCGCCGTCGCCGGCCAGATCGCGGATCGTCACCTCGGCATCCGGGATCGCTGCCTTGATCATCGATTCGATATCGTGGGCGTCCATCGGCATCCAGCATGTCTCCGTCAGATGTTTCGAATCAGGGCCGGCTCGCGCGACCGTGACAGTCGAACCTAGCGCGTACGCCCTTCTAGGTCACCCATCCCAGTACTATATTCCGGGTCCAATCGTTTTAAACCCTTGGGGTCGAGGCGCCGGTCACAACCGGCTGACCAAAAAGAGGATCAAAACCATGAAACTTCCCGGTCCCGACCACCCGATCACGATTACGGCAAATCCGAAGCGCATCCGCGTCTCGGCGGGCGGCGTGGTCATCGCCGACACCACCCATGCGCTGACCCTGAAAGAGGCGAGCTATCCGGCGGTGCAATACGTTCCGCGCCAGGATACCAATATGGCGCTATTGGCCCGGACCGAGCGGACCACGCACTGTCCCTACAAGGGGGACGCGAGTTATTTCAGCATCAATGCCAACGGCAAGACGCTCGAGAATTCGATCTGGACCTATGAAACGCCCTTCCCGGCCATGACCGAGATCAAGGATCATCTGGCGTTCTATCCGGACAAGGTCACGATCGAGGAAGTGACGTAAGCGCGTCCAACCGCAGGCAATCAGCCGCGCTGTGGAGCCTTTCATCGCGCGCGCATTGGCGCGACCCATTGGCTCCCGATGACGCCAAAAGTGCGATTCCCTACACCCTGAATATCGTGAGCCCCAGTATCAGCAGAACCAGGAAGATCACCACGAAAACGTAAAACAGAAAGCGCGCCACGTCGGCGGACGCTGCCGATACGCCGGTGAAACCGAGAATGCCGGCAACGATCGACACCAGAAAGAAGATCAGCGCCCATTTAAGAATTGTCATTGCTCGCTCCGGGGTCGCAAAGCGCCACGCCCGCGGCGGCCGCGCTTTTGAATCTGCCGAGCTAACGGCGAGCCGCGCTGCCGGTTCCGGACAAAATCGGCCGCGAATGAGCTGCCGCCTTGCGAAGTCCGAACGATTTTAGCCATTGTCAGTCCGTCGCACGCCTATTTCAAATCTGACGATTCGGCCTTGCTGAATCCGGGTCGCAGTTGCATCATCCGACCCATACAGTCTGTCTCGGGGGCGGCCCATGACAACGATTTCCACAACCGCGGCGGCCGATGTTCACGCGCCGCCAAAGGTGAAGGTCCGCAACTTTTCGCTCGACCGTGCCCGCACCTTTCTGACGCTGGTGGTGCTGCTGCACCACTCGGTCATCCCCTATACTTTTTACGGTCACACCGATCCGACGGAATTCTTCGGCTTCGACATGATCGTGCTCGCTACCGACAGCTTCTTCATGGCGATGTTCTTCTTTCTGTCGGGCCTGTTCGCCTGGCCGGGCATCGCGCGAAAGGGGACGCTGAACTATCTGACGGATCGCCTGCTTCGGCTTGGCCTGCCGTTCGTGATCTGCGCATTCACGGTCATTCCGCTCGCCTATTACGCCATCTCTCTGCGGCAATATCCCGAGGTCGGCTTTTCAGAATTTTGGTGGAAGACCATCACGGTCGGGCCCTGGCCGAGCGGACCGCTCTGGTTCCTTTGGGTCTTGCTCGTCTTCGACGTGGTCGCCTGTCTCTTGTATCGGCTGTCGCCCAACATGCTCGATCCGATCAACCGCCTCTCGCTGCACGGTCGCCGCCGGCCCGCAGTGTTCTTTGCGGTCATGCTTGCTGTCACCGCTGCGTTCTACATTCCCGGACGAATTCACTTCGGAGCTGGCAGCTGGTTCGAGTTCGGACCATTCTCGGTCCAGCACGGGCGCGTGCTCCTCTACGCTAGCTACTTCTTTTTCGGTGCCGGCATAGGCGTCCAGAATCTGGATCGCGGGCTGTTGGCGGCAGACGGCCGGATGGCGAAGGTCAGCTGGGATTGGATGATACTGGCGATCGTTCCGTATTATCTCATGTGGGTGCTGATCACCATCAAGCGCGGAATACTGGGCAATCCTGAGGATTTGCCTGACTGGTATGAGGGCACTTACGCGATATGCTTCACTGTCTTCAGCGTGGCCATCCTGTTCCTGATCCTGGCCTTTTTCCTGAGGTTCGCCCACTCAGGCAAGAGCGTACTCGATCCGATGCAGTCTGATGCCTACGGCATGTTCCTGGTGCACTACCCGATCACGTTGTGGCTGCAATATTGGCTATTCGACTACAATCTGCCCGCGACTGTGAAAGCACCGATCGTATTCGTGCTGACGATCGCGTTCAGTTGGGCGCTGACGCGGGCGCTGCGGCAGATTCCGGGCGCGAAGCGCGTGCTATGATTACGATGACTTCCCGTTCATATAGGCCGGCAGCCAGCTTTCGAACGCCGTGTTGAGCGTCTCAATCGCCACCGGCGTTTCACCTGCGACGGAAATCGCATCCCCGCCGGTGCTGCCGATGCGCGCGCAGGCCACGCCCGCGCCTTTCATCTTCGCCAGCACGAGACCTGCTTCCGCCGCCGGCACCGTCACGATGTAGCGCGCTTGATCTTCGCCGAACCAGTAGGCATGCGGCACTATCGAACTAGGCGCTGCCAATAGCTGCGCGCCGATGCCGCTAGCCATCGCCATCTCCGCCAGTGCGATCAACAACCCGCCGTCAGAAATGTCATGCACCGCGGTCGCGGTGCCGGCGTGGATCATGCCGCGAACCACATCGCCGTTGCGCTTTTCGGCTGCGAGATCGACCGGCGGCGGCGCGCCCTCTTCCCGGCCGCAGATATCGCGCAAGTAGACGGACTGTCCGAGCCAGCCTTGCGTATCGCCGATCAACAGGATCGCCTCGCCTGCCGCCTTGAACGCCAGCGTGGCCGATTTGGTGAAATCATCGAGCAGCCCGACGCCGCCGATCGAAGGCGTCGGCAGAATGCCGCGTCCGTTGGTTTCGTTGTAGAGCGAGACGTTGCCGGACACGACCGGGAAGTCGAGCGTGCGGCAGGCTTCCGAAATACCTTTCAGGCAGCCGACGAACTGCCCCATGATTTCCGGGCGCTCCGGATTGCCAAAATTGAGGTTATCCGTGATCGCAAGTGGACGCCCGCCGACCGCCGTGATGTTGCGCCAGGCTTCCGCCACCGCCTGCATCCCGCCTTGATATGGATCGGCCTCGCAATAGCGCGGCGTGACATCGACGGTGAGCGCGAGACCCTTCGGCCCGTCCTGCACGCGCACCACCGCGGCATCGCCGCCGGGGCGCTGCACGGTATTGCCCAAAATGACGTGGTCGTATTGTTCCCAGACCCACCGCTTCGAACACAGCTCGGGCGTGCCGATCAGTTTTTCCAGCGCCGGCATGATGCCAACCGGCGGCTTCACCTCGCGCGCCTGCACCACAGGCAACAGCGTGGAGGCGACGTGTGGCCGGTCATACAGCGGCGCCTCGTCGCCGAGCTCCTTGATCGGCAAATCAGCCATGACGTCGCCGCCATGCTTCACCACGAAGCGCTTGCTCGGTGTGGTGTAGCCAACAACGGCGAAATCCAGCCCCCACTTCTTGAAGATCGCTTCGGCTTCTTTTTCCTTCTCGGGCTTGAGCACCATGAGCATGCGCTCCTGGCTTTCCGAGAGCATCATCTCGTAGGCGCTCATGCCGGTTTCGCGCGTCGGCACCGCATCGAGATCGAGATCGACGCCGAGGTCGCCCTTGGCGCCCATCTCGACCGCCGAACATGTGAGACCTGCCGCGCCCATGTCCTGGATCGCGATCACGCAATCGGCTTCCATGATTTCGAGACAGGCTTCCAGCAGCAGCTTTTCCGCAAAGGGATCGCCGACCTGCACGGTCGGGCGCTTCTCGGCAGAATCATCGTCGAATTCCGCCGACGCCATCGACGCTCCGTGAATGCCGTCGCGACCGGTCTTGGAACCGAGATAAACGATCGGCATGTTCACGCCGGATGCCGCGGCATAAAAAATCTTGTCGGTCTCGGCGAGACCGACCGCCATCGCGTTGACGAGAATATTGCCGTCATAACGGGTGTGAAAACGCACCTGCCCGCCGACGGTGGGCACGCCGAAGGAATTGCCGTAACCGCCGACGCCGGCGACGACGCCCGATACCAGATGACGGGTCTTCGGATGTTCCGGCGCACCGAAGCTCAGCGCATTGAGGCAAGCAATGGGCCGCGCGCCCATCGTGAAGACGTCACGCAAAATACCGCCGACGCCTGTGGTCGCGCCCTGATACGGCTCGATGTAGCTCGGATGGTTGTGGCTCTCCATCTTGAACACGACCGCCTGGCCGTCGCCGATGTCGATAACGCCGGCGTTCTCGCCCGGGCCCTGGATCACCCATGGCGCCTTGGTCGGCAGTCCGCGCAGATGGATGCGCGAGGATTTGTACGAGCAGTGCTCGTTCCACATCGCCGAGAAAATCCCGAGTTCGGTAAAACTCGGCACCCGCCCGATCAATTTGAGGATGCGCTCATACTCGTCCGGCTTCAGCCCATGGCTGGCGACGAGTTCAGGGGTGATCTGGGGTTCGTTCATGGGTCACTTATTATGGAGATCGAACGGGTGGGAAAAGGTCTTTTATGGGGCATTTCCGCCCTGTCCAGAGCTTTGCGGCGGGATCGGCGTTTGCACATCGCGCCCGGATCGGATTTAAGGGCTGAAACACCCAGTTGAAGGGCCATTTTTAGTGAACGAACTCCTCAAAAATGCATTCCACCAGCGCCCCGATGTGCACGTTGCAACCGAGGGCGAATTCAAGGGCTGGCGCACCTGGACGCGTGACAGTTTCGAGACCAATAACGGGCCGTTCTGGCACCGGATGGACGAAAACGGCCAGGTGCAATGCGCGTTCCGGGTCGAGAACAAGCACCTCAACGGCATGCGCAACGTCCATGGCGGCTGCTTTATGTCGTTCGCCGACTATTGCCTGTTCGCGATGGCCTCCTCCGTGCTCCAAGGACCGGGCGTGACGGTATCGTTCGCCTGCGAATTCCTCGACGCCGCGCGCGAGGGCGAGCTGGTGGAAGGCACCGGTGAGATCACCCGCGCCGGCGGCTCGATGATCTTCCTCCGTGGCCTGCTGAAATCCGGCCAACGCCCGCTGTTCACCTTCTCCGGCACCATCAAGCGGCTGAAGGGAAGAATACCGGCAGACGCAGGCTCCGTTGCCACCTAGCATTCCCAGGGTTCAACGTGGCTGGCGCGATTATGCGCTGCTGCTCGCGCTGGCGTGCTGCTGGAGTTCGACCTATCCGCTGACCAAGATCGGCCTCGGTTCGATCCCGCCGATCACGTTCATTTCCGCCCGCTCGCTGATCGCAGCGCTGTTCCTGCTCGCGGTATTGCGCGCCCGCGGCATGCGAATTCCGACCGACGCCAAAGCCTGGAAGCTGTTCGCATTCCAGCAGACCATCAATTCGACGATCCCGTTTTTGTTGATCACCTGGGCGCAGCAATATGTGCCGGCGTCCAGTACCGTGGTGCTGGCCTCGACGACGCCAATTTTCGCCTTCCTCATCACCTGGGGCATCACCCGGCATGAGCCGGCGACGCTTCTGAAACTTGCCGGCGCCATCCTGGGTCTCGCCGGAACGGCCGTCATCATCGGCCTCGATGCGCTCGGCGGTCTCAGCAAGGATATTCTTGCCGAGATCGTTATCCTGCTCGCCACCATCTCCTTTGCCTGCGCCACGATCTTCGGATTGCGGCTATCCGATTACGACCCGATGGTCGTCGCGGCGGGCTCGCTGCTGTTCGGCGGATCCCTGTTGTTGCCGGTGGCGCTGATCGTCGACCACCCCTGGACTTTGCACCCAACGCCTCAGGCGCTGGTCGCCGTATTCACCATGGGGATTTTCTCGAGCGCATTGGGATTGATGCTGTTCTACATGTGCCTCTCACGGCTCGGCACCCTGACCACCAATGCCCAAGGCTATTTGCGCATCCCCATCGGCGTCGGTCTTTCGGTTCTGCTGCTCGGCGAATCCGTGCCGTCCAATCTGGCGCTCGGCCTGGTCCTCGTCATGGCCGGCGTAGCTGCCATGACTATCCCGGCCGACCGGTACAGGCGCGGGCTAGACCAACTGCGCGCGCAATTCGGCGGTCGAGCGTGATGACTTTTCTTCGAATCGTCATCCCGCTCCATCTTTTTGTTTAAGCATGATCTGTTTCGGAAAACCGGTACCCACTTTTCCGGATCATGCTCTAGCCGAAGCTACTGCAGGCTCACCAGCGTCAGGTCGACGAACCAGGACTGCGGCGAGACGAAGCCCTTGATCTTCGGACTCATCGCGCGTGGGTTCAGATCGTGGACGATATAAAGCCAGGGAGGATTGTCGACGAGGCGTTCATGCGCCTTGCGATAGGCGGTCGATATCACCTTGGGATCGCTGGCTTCAGCGAGCGTCTTGAGCGCGCCCTCGAATTCGTCGTCTTTCCATTGCTCGAAATTGAAGCCATTCGGCGAAAAATTGGCGGCGGAGAAATAGCGCGCCATGACGCCGACATCGGAGGATGGCGAACTGATATTGAGCGCCATGGCGCCTTGCAGGTTGGGGCTGTCCGGCGTGGCACGTGCCGCCGTCAACAGAACCTGCCATTCGATCACGTCGAACTCCACGTTCACGCCGCAAGCCTCTCTCAGATTTTGCTGCAGGAATTCGTTCATCGGCAGTGGCAGCATTTGACCCGAGCCTGAATTCGAGATCATCGCCTTGAACGAGAGCGGCTTGGCCGCCGTATATCCCGCTTCAGCGAGCAACGCCTTACCCTTGGCGGGATCGAACTTGTAATGGTTGGCCGGTGTTCCGAAATCGGGATCGCTGGCCTTGAGCCACCCTACGGAAGGCTCCGCCGTCCCGTTGAGGAACGACACCAACCCTTCTCGATCGATGCAATAGTTGAGGGCCTGACGGACTTTCACGTCCTTGAACGGGCTGTTGGTCGCACCGATGTTGTAAAACCAGGGCCAGACATGCGGGTATGAACCGGTCGTGATGGCGAAGCCGGCGGATTTCAGCGAGGCAATGCCGTCAGGCGGCGGCACTTCGATCCAGTCGACCTGACCGGAGCGAAGTGCGGCCAACCGCGAATTCGCCTCCGGGATAGGCATCAGGATGACATTGTCGACCTTGGCCTTCCTCGCGGCGTCCCAGTAGCCGTCCCAGCGCGCAAGATCTGCCTCCTGCCGCGGCACCACCTTGGTGATGCGGAACGGCCCGGTGCCGGCCGCCGGCAAAGTCGCGACCTTGGCCCAATCATGACCTGCTTTTTCGAATGACGCGGGTGAGGTGAACAGCAGATAGACTGCCATATAGGGAAAATACGACGCAGGCTTCGTCGTGGAGATCGCGACGGTATCGTCATCAACCTTCTTGTAGCTGCCCATCAGGGGCACACGGGCCCGTGACATCGCCGAACTTGGCGGTTCGAATTGCGGGCTGGCGTTGTTGAAATAGCGATCGAGATTCCAGATCACGGCATCGGCATTGAAGTCCGTGCCATCGTGGAATTTCACGCCGCGGCGCAGATGGAATATCCACGTCTTGCTATCCTCCGGATCCTGCTCCCATTTCTCGGCAAGCCCGGGACGCAGCGCGGCCAATTGGTCCGTTTTGGTCAGATCCCACAGCACCAATCCTTCAAAGATCGGGTAGCCGAGGAAACGCATCCCCTCGAAGCCGTTGTTCGGCAACCCGGTCGCGGTTGGGATATCGGACGCTGTCATGGCGATGCGTAGCGTGGTCTCGGCCATCGCTGAGTGCGACAGCAACGCGACTGTGAGCGCAAGCGTGCAGGATGCCTTGCGAATGAGCATGATACTTCTCCGAAAACCCCCGTGCTTGGGTCAGGAGAAATAGGAGCAAATTTCAGGCCAAGTGCCGCGACAGGGAGACGTCGTGGGAAGCCAGACGCTTCAAGCCGACAACTGCTTTTCGGCGATCAAAAGCCATTCGGCCTGGGCATCGCGCAGATACTTTGGCGCACGCCTCATCTGAAGCAGCAGTTCAGTGAACACTAGCCTGGCCTCAGCGGTGCGCCCTACCATCCGCAACAGCATGCCATATCGAACCCGGGCCTCGGCCCCGGGGAAGTAGGCTGCGACCGCATGGTACTCCTCAAGCGCCTGATCAACGCGTCCGACTTCGGCCAGTGCCCGTGCATAGAGCAGATGGCCCTCGGCCGATTGAAAATCAGGCCAGCGCTTCCGCAGATCGTCCAGCGTCGCCAGCGCGTCGGCAGGACGATTGCGAGCGAATTGGGCCTGCGCCTTGCCGAGTGCGTAGGCCGGTTCACCGCCCATCGGCAGTGTTGATGATGTGATCGTAATGCCGCTCGGCTTCGTCAAATCGCGCGATGTTCAGACACTCGGCAGCAAGCGCAGCGCGGTTGGCAATCGTATCGGTACCGGCGAGCCGATCGGATAATTCACGATAGAGCTTTTCCGGATCGAGCCTGTCGGCAACGCGCTTGCGCGCATGCTGCGCACCCGGGTTACTGAACCATTCGGGTATCAGTTCGACGACGATGTAAGCGAGCGCGCCGATAAAGGGCACCATCAAGATGATGAAGGCCCAAGGCTGTAGCCGCCCGGTCTTCGATGCGTGATAAATCAGAGTGATGTCGAGCAGCACTATGACTAATGCGACAGGCATGGCGGATTCCAACAAACCGATCGGGTATCGCCCCTGATAACGTCATGAGCGCAACCGCACAATCCCCGGTTGTCGCGACTGCACATTTAGGGTGAAAGGAGTGTGAAGTATACGATGGTGATTGCCGCGACGGGCAGAACCTAAGCCGCTACTTCTTCTCTTCCAGCAGCTTGCGATATTTTTCCACGTCGCGCGTCACCAATTGCCCGAGCACTTCCGGCGCGTGTTCATTGGCATCGGGCGCGACCGTCGACAGATCGGCAAAGCGTTTCTTCACGGACTCGCTCTCCACAGCGGCGCGCGCCGCCGCGTTCAATTTCGTGACGATCTCGGGTGGCGTGCCCTTTGGCGCGAACAGGCCGTTCCAACCCTGCGCCTCGAATTCGGGAAGCCCGGCCTCGGTCGAGGTCGGCAGATCGGACAGGCTCGCCAGCCGCACCGTCGAGCCGACCACCAACCCCTTAACGAGCTTGTCGTCGATCGCCTGCGATACCGAGGCGGCGGCGTCGCAGACACCGTCGATCTGTCCGCCGATGGCGTCCGTCAGCGCAGGCGCCGCGCCGCGATAGCCGACCAGCGTGACGTCGATGCCGGCTGCCTGCGCGAAGCTCTTGCAGATCAAAAAATTCGACGAGCCGACGCCGGCGTGACCGAGATTGATCTTGCCGGGATTGCTTTTGGCGTAAGCGATGAATTCCTTCAGCGTCTTGGCCGGAAAATCCTTCCGCAGTGCGACGATGCCGAAAGTCTTGGCGACCATCGCAATCGGCACAAAGGATTCCGGCGTGAACGGCAGCTTCGGATAGATCGTATAGGTCGCAGCGCTGGTGCCGGCATTGCCGATCGCGATGGTGTAGCCGTCAGGCTCGGCGCGCGCCGCCCGCGCCAGCGCGGTCGAACCGCCGGCGCCCGCGACATTCTCGATCACGATCGGCTGTCCCAGCGACTTGCCCATTTCCTCGGCAACCGCACGCGCGATCACGTCGGAGGTGCCGCCGGCCGCGAACGGCACGATCATGGTGATGGGGTGCTTGGGAAATTCCTGCGCCTGAACGAAGGTGGAGAATGACAGTGCCGCGGCGGTGGCCAGCAGCCGCAGCAAGGTAGGCCTCACGCCGCGCGCTCCAGATGGGCGACGAGGCCTGCGAACAGCCCGCGGCCGTCGGTGCAGCCCATGATGTCTTCGACGTGGTTTTCCGGATGCGGCATCATGCCAAGCACATTGCCGCGCTCGTTGACGATGCCGGCGATCGATTGCGCGGCGCCGTTGATGTTGGAGTTGTCGTCGACTACGCCATCGGCAGAGCAGTAGCGATAGAGCACGCGCCCCTCGCCTTCCAGCCGCCTCACCGTCTCTTCATCGGCTTCGTAATTGCCTTCGCCATGCGCGACGGGCACACGGATGATCTGGCCGGCATTGTAGCCGCGGGTGAACGGCGTGTCGGAACGTTCGACCCGCAAATGCACATCCCTGCAGATGAATTTCAGCCGCGCGTTGCGCATCAGCACGCCGGGAAGCAGACCGGCCTCGCAGAGGATCTGGAAGCCATTGCAGACGCCGAGCACGAGGCCGCCTTGCGCCGCAAAGGCCCGCACCGCATCCATCACCGGCGCCCTCGCCGCGATCGCTCCGCAACGCAGATAATCGCCATAGGAAAATCCGCCGGGCACTACGACAAGGTCGGTCCCCTTCGGCAGCGAGGTCTCGGCATGCCAGATCATCGCGGGTTCATGACCCGATGCAAGCTTCAGCGCGCGCGCCATATCTCGCTCGCGATTGATTCCGGGAAAGACGAGGACGGCTGATTTCATGGAGGCGCCTAGAGAAGTTCAACCCGATAATTCTCGATCACGGTGTTCGCCAGCAGCTTGTCGGCGGCATCCTTCAACGCCGCCTCCGCCTTGGCCTTGTCGGAGCCGGAGAGTTCGATGTCGAACACTTTGCCCTGACGGACGCTGGCGACGCCGTCGACGCCGAGCGATTTCAGCGCGCCTTCAATGGCCTTGCCCTGTGGATCGAGAATGCCGGATTTCAACGTAACGGTAACACGTGCTTTCACGTTCGCCCTCAGCTCTTCACCAGCACCGGACCGGTGCCGGCCGGCCGCTCGTTCTCCATCAGGATGCCTAGTCGCTTGGCGACCTCGGTATAGGCCTCCAGCAGGCCGCCGAGATCCCTGCGGAAGCGATCCTTGTCGAGCTTCTCGTTCGACTTGATGTCCCACAGCCGGCAGGAGTCCGGCGAGATCTCGTCAGCGACGATGATCCGCATCATCTCATTTTCAAACAGGCGCCCGCATTCCATCTTGAAATCGACGAGGCGGATGCCGATGCCCAGGAACAGCCCGGTCAGGAAGTCGTTGACGCGGATGGCGAGCGCCATGATGTCGTCGATTTCCTGCGGCGTGGCCCAGCCGAACGCGGTGATGTGCTCTTCCGAGACCATCGGGTCATTAAGCTGGTCGTTCTTGTAATAGAACTCGATGATCGAGCGCGGGAGTTGCGTGCCTTCCTCGATGCCGAGGCGCTGCGACAGCGATCCCGCCGCCACGTTCCGCACCACCACCTCCAGCGGCACGATCTCGACCTCGCGAATCAGCTGCTCGCGCATGTTGAGGCGGCGGATGAAATGGGTCGGCACCCCGATGTCGTTGAGGTGCTGAAACAGGTACTCCGAAATCCGGTTGTTGAGGACACCCTTGCCCTCGATCACCTGGTGTTTCTTGGCATTGAACGCGGTCGCGTCGTCCTTGAAGTGCTGGATCAGGGTTCCCGGCTCCGGGCCTTCATACAGGACCTTGGCCTTGCCTTCATAAATACGGCGTCGACGGCTCATTGGGATGTACCGTGTTTTGTTGAAATCCATGAATTTGGTGTGCTCCGGATGACAAGGGTTTACGACCACGACGGAGCTGCCGTGAAGGCCGGGAACTTGAACATAACGACAGGAAACAGAACAAGAACCTGACCTGCTGGCAACCTATCCGATTGGGCTATCCAGCACAATCGATCCGGCCCCGTTGGGCCCAACTTATACCATTTGTCCTGCGGCTTATCGGCTCGTTGTTTTGCCGATTCGCCCCCTCTATCTAGGTGTGCAAGCGCCCCGCCGCAACGCGGCCGCATTAACCATCTGGCTGGGATTGGAACCGCAAAAATGACCACTTTCGACAAGCGCGAAGAGGGTTTCGAGAAGCAATTCGCCCTCGACGAGGAGCAGAAATTCAAGGCCGAGGCTCGCCGCAACAAGCTGCTTGGACAGTTGATTGCAGAAAAACTCGGCATGTCGGGCGAAGCTGCCGCCGCTTATGCCAAGGAGGTGGTCGCCGCCGTGTTCGAGGGCGACGGCGACGTGCTTCATAAGGTCTTGAAGGATATCAAGGCCAAGGGCGTCGACCTCACCGAGGAGCAGCTACGCGCCAGAATGGACGAGCTGATGGCGCAGGCGATCATGCAGGTGAAGGCGGGGACCTAGGCGACGCCTCCACCTCGAACAGCTATTTCAGGGTGATCTGGAAGCTCATCGAACCGTTGACGGTGTAGCCTTCCTGTTGCTGCTGGCTGGTTTGACGGCCGATATTGTTGTTGACCGACTCCATTCGGCAGTCCTTCGCGAGAATCTCGCGGAGCAGATCGCATTCACGTGCCGCCATCTCGTAGACGGTACGCCGCGCCTTGTCCCGCAATTTCTGCGCTTCCTCGCCGTCGCCGGTCGGTCCGGCGACGAAGAAACTGATGCTCGTTTGAATCCGCACCTGTCCTTCCTGACGAGCAGGTGAACCGGATTGCTCCATCGTCCTTGGTTGTCCCGGCGTCTGCGCGGCCGAAGGAGCTAACGAGAGCAGCAGGCTGACGGCTGCCAAAACCACTTGCCGGAAAGGACGCATGAGACATTCACCCTATGGTTGACGTATCTCATGACCTAACGCCCGGCGGGTTTCGAATTGGCAAAAGCTCTCGCGCAAAAACTGGTCGCGCTTTCACCTGTCGTTAACGTCACTCCTCCTTGAAGCCATATTCCGGCACGTTGCCGCTGGCACCGTAATATTTGTACGGCAGGAATTTGCCCGACATCGAAATCTTGACCCTGTCGCCCTTGGGATTGGCGACACGCTCCATCACCATGTCGAAGTCGATCGCGGACATGATGCCGTCGCCGAACTCCTCCTCGATCAGCGCCTTCCAGGCCGGACCATTGACCATCACCATTTCGTAGAACCGGTAGATCAAGGGATCGGTCGGCGGCATCGGCGTGCCGGTGCCGCGCATTGGCACTTCGTTCAACATCGCGGTCTCGGACTTCGATAGCCCGAACAACTCGCCGGCATTGGCGGCCTGCGGCTTTGTCAGCTTCATCTGCCCGAGGATGGCGCCTACAATGAGCACGTCAGAATAGCCGCCGATCTTTCCGCAGATATGTTTCCAGCTCCAGCCGTTCTCGCGCTTGATGTCGAGCAGTTTTTCAGTGAGGTCTTCGCGTTTCATTATGTCGTCTCCCTGGTAGATGTTAGCGCGCGATCGTCTGCGGCGGATTGATTTCGACCGCCCTGGGCGGTGAAACGATGATTGGTTCGCTCAAACCGGGCCGCACTGTCGGTACATTGCGCGGATCGTGGTCGGTCACCGTTGCAGCGAAAGTCTTGCTGCGGCTGACCAGGAAATCGACGATATGGTTTCGCAGTGCGTAGTAATAGGGATGGCGGTGCAGGTCGATGCGGCCGCGGTCCTTTGGCAGCGGATTTTCGACGATCTCGGCCAGCACTGCGCCCGGGCCGTTGGTCATCAGGAAAATCTTGTCGGCGAGATAGATCGCTTCGTCCACGTCATGGGTGATCATGAAGGCAGTCTGCCCAGTTTCGAGGCAAATGCGCCGCACCTCGTCCTGCAGAGTACCGCGCGTGAGCGCGTCCAGCGCCGAGAACGGCTCGTCCATCAGCATGATCTTTGGCGTGATCGAAAGCGCGCGCGCGATGCCGACGCGCTGCTTCATGCCGCCGGACAATTCCGACGGGCGCTTGTGCTCGGAGCCGGTGAGCCCGACCAGATCGATAAAGGTTTGCGCATGCGCTTTCACCCTGGCGCGATCCCAGTCGCGCCATTTCGAGGTCACGGCATAGGCGACGTTACCGAGCACCGTGCGCCACGGCAGCAGCGCATGGCTCTGGAAGATCACGGCGCGGTCCAGACTGGTGCCTTCGATCGCCTGCCCGTCGACGATGACCGCACCTTCGCTCGGCTGGTCGAGGCCGGCCAGGATGTTGAGCACCGTGGTCTTGCCGCAGCCGGAATGGCCGATCACGCAGCCGAACTCGCCGCGCGACATCGAGAGCCACAGATTTTCGAACACCGTGGTCGTACCGGAATCGGCACCGGGATAGCGTCGCGCGATACCTTCGATGGAAATGAATTTGTCGGTCATATCAGATTATTCCGGAAACGTGACCATGCGCGTGAAGCGCGCCAGAACCTGGTCGAGCAGCATGCCGACGATCCCGATCAGGAGGATGGCGATGATGACGTTGGTGATCGAAAGGTTGTTCCACTCGTTCCAGACGAAGTAGCCGATCCCGGTGCCGCCGACCAGCATCTCGGCCGCGACGATCACAAGCCAGGCGATACCGATCGAAATCCGCATCCCCGTCAGAATGGTCGGCGCTGCCGCCGGCAAAATCACGGTGAAGGCGCGCCTGACGGTGCCGACTTCCAGCGTCCGCGCGACATTGATCCATTCCTTGCGCACGGCGGCGACGCCAAACGCGGTATTGAGCAGCATCGGCCAGACCGAACAGATGAAGATCACGAAGATCGCGGAGATGCTGGAATCCTTGATGGTGTAGAGCGCGAGCGGCATCCAGGCGAGCGGCGAGATCGGCTTCAGCACCTGGATGAAGGGATCCAGTGCCTTGTTGATCAACGGTGACATTCCAATCAGGAAGCCGAGCGGAATGGCGACGATCACGGCGAGGAAATAACCGAGGCCAACGCGGGCAATGGAATATCCGAGCTGGATGCCGAGCCCCTTGTCATTCGGCCCGTTGTCGTAGAACGGCCGTTTCAGGTGCTCCCACAATTTGGCGCCGACATCGAGCGGGCCCGGCATCGCCGATTTGCCTTGGGTTGCCGTCAATCCCATCAGTCTGGCGTATTCCGGCGACATGTTGGCAGCCGTGCCGGTGCCGCGCGTCGCAAGGTGCCATATCCCGAGAAAAGCGGCGAACAGCGCGATCGAGACCACCGCCGCGCGGAAGCGAAGCGAGAAGGTCATCGAGCGACATCTCTCAGCGCGTCGTCCCGGCGCCGGGACGACAATCGCGATTGGTGTCGGGCCCTCACGACGACTTCCTGATCTTGAAGCTGGCGAGATAATCTTCCGGCTTGGCTGGATCGAAGGTCTTGCCCATCACGGAAAACGATTTGTAAGACGTCGATGGCGGCGTCAGGCCCATCTCGGCCATTACCTTGTGAGTGTCGGTCGCAAGGTACACCTGCTCGGCGACGGCCTTGTAATCGACGTCGCCCTTGATCTGGCCCCAGCGTTTCATCTGGGTCAGCATCCAGACCGCAAACGATTGCCAGGGGAACGGATCGAAGTCGACGCGCTTGGCATCGGTCTTTACCCCACCAAGACCGTCGGCATAGGTACCCGTGAGCACTTGCTCCAGCACCGTCACCGGCGCGTTGATATAGTTGGCAGGCGCGATCGCCTCCGCGATCTGCTTGCGGTTTTCCGCCTTTGACGCATAAGCCGTCGCATCGACGATCGCCCGGGTCAGCGCCGCGAAGCTGTTCGGCGAATTCGTGATGAACTCCTTGCTGGCGGCAAAGCTGCAGCAGGGATGCCCGTCCCAGATTTCCTTGGACAGGATGTGCATGAAGCCGACGCCGTCATAGATCGCGCGCTGGCAGATATTATCCGGCGCGAGAAAGCCGTCGATATTGTCGGCGCGGAGGTTGGCCACCATTTCCGGCGGCGGGATCGAACGCAGTTGCACGTCGGTGTCAGGATCGATGCCGTGCTCGGCGAGATAATAGCGCAGCAGGTAATTGTGCATGGAATAGTCGAACGGAATGGCGAACTTCATGCCCTTCCAGTCCTTGGGATCGCGTTTGTCCTTGTGCTTCATGGCAAGCGTGATGCCCTGCCCGTTGATGTTCTCGATCGCCGGCACCGCAAACGGGATCGCTTGCGCCCCGAGGCCCAGCGAGATCGCGATCGGCATCGGCGCGAGCATATGCGAAGCGTCGTATTCCTTGTTGATGGTCTTGTCGCGGATGACCGCCCAGCCGGCGGTCTTCACCACTTCGACATTGAGGCCATACTTGGAATAAAAACCCAGCGGCGCCGCCATGATGATCGGCGTCGCGCAAGTGATCGGGATGAAGCCGACTTTCAGGTCCTTCTTTTCCGGCGTGCCAGCATCGGCAAAGGCCTCGGTCGCGGCCTTGATCGGAAAGAATTGCGAGATCGCGGCCAACGCCGTCGAAGCACCGACCGATTTCAGGAAGGCGCGGCGCGCGGCGTCCTTTGGAAACATCGCCCGCACCACTGCGGAGGCGACGACCCCCTCGTAGCGTTGCTGTTCGTTTTGAACCGGCTCGCAACGCAGCGCCAGCGTCGCGTTTTCATGCTCGGTTGCGGAGCGATGCTGGCCGCAGACGCAGCCGGAGCGCGTGAGCTCACGTTCGGAATCAAGTGGATCATCAAATATGGACATACCGCGCCCTTTTGTCACACCGGCCCACAGCGGAAGTCCCATTCCGCCGCCATCCGGCAAATTAATCGCCGCCCGGCCGCTTTTCGCGTGGCCGGACGGCGACGAACATGCACGTTTTATGCCGCTTTGCCTGTTAAGCGAGCAGAAGTCAGGAGCCCCTCGTCGATCGGCAGCGAGGGATCGCGGGACCATTCGTTCCAGGAGCCGAAATACATCCGGACATCCTTCACGCCCGCGTTCTTGAGCGCCAGGAACGTGTTCGACGCCCGCGCGCCCTTGAAGCAATAGAGATAGACCGGCGTGTTCTGCGAAATTCCGACCGTGGCGCATTCCGCCAGGATTTCGTCTTTGGACTTGAAGCGCGGGCCGTCCGCCGTCGGCTTCATCATGCGGTACCATTCAAGCCAGACGGCGCCGGGGATGCGGCCCTTGCGCGGGCAAAAATCCTTGCCGTAAGGCGAAGAGCTTTCGCCAATCCACTCGTCGACGTCGCGCACGTCGAGCAGCGCGATACCCGGCTTGCCGAGGGCGGCGAGCATCGTCTTGGCATCGATCAGGATATCGCCCGCCTCGGGCACAATGGAGAACGACGCCTTCACCGGCGAAGGCACGTCGGTCGTGGTCGGCAGGCCCGCGGCGACCCAGGCGTCATACCCGCCATGGATGACCTTGATCTTGGGATAGCCGAGCATGGTCAGCAGGTAATAGCCGCGGCAGGATTGGCCGAAGCCGGAATTCATCGACTGTTCGTAGATGACCGCGGTCTCCTTGCCCGAAAGTCCGGCGCCGCCAAAGGCGTCGGCGAATTTCGTCTTCAGTTCCTGCATGCCTTCGGGCGTCGACGTCGCCAGGAAGGTGAAGATTTCGTGGACGTTGACGGCGTTGGGCAGATGTCCCGCGCCGTAGGCATCCGGATTGCGGGTGTCGATGACGACACATGGTTCCTTCTTGAAGAGATCGGCGAGTTCGCCGGCTGAAATCAGAACATCTGTCATGGCAGGTCTCTCCTGTTGGTGATTGGAAGTTTAAGGGTCGATCGGAAATCCTTCCGAACTCACGCCTCCGCCAGCATCTTGCGAAGCTGCTTGGTGGCGGGTGTGACGATGGCGACGAAATAGGCCTCGCGAAGCCGGCGCTGGGCCCGATGGCTCCTGAGGTAACCGCGGGCACCGCAATGGAGCATCGCCGCATGCGCGGCCGCGACGCTGGCATCGCCGAGGCGCAGGCGAAGCGCGACCACACGGCGCCAATAGCTGTCATCGGTGTTGAAGGGATCGCACGCCAGCGCCATGGTCTCCTTCTCGAATTCCGAATGCAGCTCGCGGAACTGGACCGGCTGCTGCGGCAGATATCGATTGACGTGGCCGAGCGGCGCATCGACCTCGTCCATGATCTGAATGCAATCCTTGATCAGCCCGAGCCCCATGCCGGCCTGCAGCAGGATGAAGCCTGCTCGAATCTTTTTGACGAACGGGCCCGCCGGTTCGGCCAGGATGAGATCGTCCGGCACGAAGACGTCGCGGAACTGCACGCTGTAGGTACCGGTACCGTCCATCGCCAGGAACGGCTTGCACGGCGTCAGCGTGATCGCGGGATCGGAGCAATCGGCGAGGAACATCACGATGCCGGACTCGTCTTCACGTTCGAAGATAGTGCCGAAGAAATGGTCGGGACCAAGGTTCGATACCCAGGGCAGCGCACCCTTGACGACGTAGCCGCCCTCGACCTTGCGGCCTTTCAGTTTCAGCTTCTCGATCCCGAAAAAGCTCTTCATCGGATTGGACAAACCGGTGCCGCCGAGAATTTTCCCGGTTGCGAATTTGTCGGCGAATTTTGCGATCAGCTTCGGATTGCCCGAATTCGACGCGTACCAGACCAGCGTGTTCTGGCACCACGCCATGAAGGCGGTAGCGCCGCAAACTTCGCCGAGCGCTGCGATCGATTGAATGGCGCAGCGCAGGTCCGCCGCGCCATTCGCCGGTTGATGGCTGCCCCACGCGCCGACATCGCCGAGCCGCCGGAGCAGTGCGTCCGGATAGACCGTGCCTTCATCAATAGCCGCCGCCTGGGGTGCGAGGTTTTTTCGCGCGATGGTCGCGACCTGATCGGCAATCGATGCTGACGGCAGATCGTTTTCAATCGCGAGCCGGGATACCGCCAATGAACCCATAAAACCCTCCGCACCGGGGGATTGCTGTCAGGATCGTCGCGAGCTTGTTGCGAGGCGTGGCAGCTAGGCGCTGACCTCGAGATTGACCGGGCGCGTGAAGGTGTTGGCGACCGGCGACCACTTCTTGACGTGGGTTACGAGCGCGTCGATCTCGCTCTTCGGAACGCCCTCGCATTCCATGTCGACCTTGACCCGCACGTCGGTGAAGCCGACCGGCTTTTCGCTGACGTCGCCGGTGCCCCAGACGGCGGTGATGTTCAGGTCACCCTCGAGTTCGAGTTCGAGCTTGTTGACGATCCAGCCGCGGTGAACGGCGTTGGCGTGAAGACCGACCGCGAGGCACGAACCGAGCGCAGCAAGCGAGGCTTCCGACGGATTCGGTGCGGTGTCGTCACCCAACAGGCCCGGGGGCTCGTCGACGATGTAGGGCGCAAGGTTGCGGATATAATTGGCGTGGCGGAACTTGCCTTCAGCCACCGTCTTGCACTTCAAGGTCTTGATGACCTTCGGATTGGCTTTGCCGTTGGCAATCAGCTGCTCCAGCCCGTTCTTGTCGATCGGGGCCAGGCAGCCGGTGAGCACTGTTTTTTGGGCGACCGCGGTCATTATTTCTCTCCCTTGGGGTAGGATACCGAACGGTCTGTTTCCTGCACGAAGCGTGCCAGACGCCGCCGAAATCAAAAGACGAAATTCTCTAGCCGCTTAGCTATGCCTGCCCGCGAATTCATCAGCGTCGCTTTGCCCAAAGCCGATGCATTTGCCGCCTCACCGCGATTATTTTGGGCGCATAAAGATGCGACTTGATGATTTCGCCGAGGTTCGATTAACTGAAGCGCATGGGCAAATCAGTTTCGAAGAAGAAAGTGGTCGCGGCGCCCGCTGCGGGCGACGAGGAATCCGCGCGCGCGCGCCTGCTCAGCGCGGCGACGCGGTTGTTCTGCCGATATGGAATCAACGCCACCGGCATCGACGCCATCATCCATGAAGCCGGGACCGCCAAGACCACGCTCTATAAATTGTTCGGATCGAAGACCAACCTCGTGCATGCCGTGCTGGAAAGCGAAGGCAAGCAATGGCGCGAATGGTTCATCGGCGCGATCGAGTCCGGCGGCGGCGATGCGCAGGCGAAGCTGACGCGAATCTTTCCGGCACTGAAGAGCTGGTTTGGCGAGGAACGTTTCTACGGCTGCCCGTTCATCAACGCAGTCGCCGAGCATGACAAAGATCAGAAGCAATTCCGCGCCATCGCGCTGCGACACAAGAAGGTGGTGTTGGCGCACATCGAAAGGCTTGCCGGCGAAATGGGCGCGGCCGAACCGGAAATGCTCGCCCATCAATTGGCGCTATTGATTGACGGCGCCATCGTTGCCGCCATGGTCTCGCGCGACCCCGGCGTCGCCGACACCGCGGGGCTTGCAGCGGGCAATCTGTTCGGGCCTTCGAAGGTGAAGCGGCTGAAGCGAGCGGGCGGCGCCGCGCAGCTTGTCGCAGTGTAAACAAGACATGTCGTCCCGGCCTTGAACCGGGACGACGCGGATAACGCTCGGGTCTATTTCCCGAGATGCTTGTCGAAGAAGCCAGCGATTTCTTCAAACGCCTCTTTCGATTCAGGCGCGGTGTCGTCGCGGACGTAATGCGCGTGGGACATGCCCTCGTATACTTGCAACACGGCTTCGACACCCGCCTGCCGCAGCTTGCGGTGAACGCGAACGGTATTGCTCAGCAACAGATCACGCGTGCCGCTGGTCAGGATGGTCGGCGGAAAGCCGTTCATGTCGCCGTACACCGGCGAAAGCAACGGGTCCTTCATATCGTGCCCATTGGCATAAACCTTTGCGCCCGCATCGCAGAACCCGTCCGGCGACACCAGGACGTTGTCCACCATCGCGTTGGTTTGGAAGGTGTCGCCGACCTTGGTGACATCAGACATCGGCGTGCCCGGCGCAATCGCAGCCGGCAGCGGCAGGCCGAGCTGTTTGGCTTTCAACACCATCTCCAGCGTCAGCGCGCCGCCGGCCGAGGTACCGAAGATCGCCATGTTCTTGGCGGCCGTCGTCTTCAGCGCGGCCTTCCAGACCGTGATGCCGTCGTCGAGGGCTGCGGGGAACACTGCTTCCGGCGGCATGCGGTAATCGACCGAGATCACCTTGATGTGCCCGAAGCCGGCCATGAAGATCGCCTCGGGAAGGCCCGCCTCGCGCGGATTGAGCACATAGCAGCCGCCATGCATGTGAATGAGCTGCCGGTTGCGGTTCTCCGGCGCGATGGTTTCGGGCGTGACGATGTAGGCCCGCACGCCATCGATGACGGTCGGCTCGATCTTCACCTTCAGCCGCTCGAGCATGCCGGGCACGTTCTTGATAGTCGGGACCGCACCCGCCTCCGCCACCGGCTTCCACTCCTCACCGGTCTTGGGCAGGAGATCCCAGTTCGTCCGTAGCGGCGCGCCGATGACCTTTTGCAGCTGGGGGCTGACGGTCGAAGGCACTGGAAGGGTTTTGGCCGGCACCGCCAACCCTGACGGAGCGGCCGTCTGGGCGATGGCGCCGGAGGTGGCGAGGAACGCAAGGCCGGTAGCGGCCAGAACGTAGTTGAAAAAATGCGGCGACTTCTTCATCGGTCGTCTTCTCCCGGTTTGAACGTTTCTTGGTCTTTAGAATCTTGTTGAACCCTCGCCCGCGCGAATTAGTCCCCGATATGCGCGGAAATTTCTCGCGCAAATGGTAGCGAAGGTTCCGGGCGGGGAATTTTCAGCGCCGATCGCGCAGGCTCGCTTCAAGCCGATCCAGTTCCGCCGCCAAATCGCGCTCGACATCGGCAACGCGCATCTCGATCACGCGATAGTCGCGCGCTTCCAGCCACGACTTTCGTGCCGTGCGGTCGGCGACGATGGTCTCGGTCTCACCGGGGTTTTCGAGTTCGATCGCGAGCCGATGCACGAACGAGACGAAATCGGGGATGTGGCGGCCGACGGGAGTCTGGCGCTTGAACAGCCCGGCAAAGCGGCGGTCGCGGGTCAGCGCCTGCCATAGGATCCGCTCGGCGTCGGTCGGGTTGCGCCGCAAGAGCCGGGCCAGCCCACGCACGGTGCTGCTGCTGTCGCCGGGCGCCGCGGCAGCCTGCCCGTGTTCGGCGAGCAGCGCCCGCAGCCTGGTCGCCTGTTCGCCGTCGAGCACCCCGCCCTTGGCCGGACCTTTCCGGCCCTCGGCGATCGCCATCACCACTCCATGCAGGGTGTGCATGTCCTGCTTGGTCGGGTCCATCCGGGTGAAGATGTTGCGCAAATTGACCAGCATGGTCTCGCGCTTCTCGCGGGGGCGGAGAAATTCGACCTTGTCGAGTTCCCGGACCAGATTGTCGAAGAAGGCCTGCATCTGATGCTGCGACGCCGGCTCCGAACGTTCGGGCATCGCAAACGGCAGGCCGCCGCCGGTCGAAAGCTTGAACCATTCATAGCCGGTCAGGAGCACGGCCTGCGCCAGATTGAGCGAGGCGAAACCGGGGTTGACCGGGAAGGTAATGATCCGGTTGGCGAGCGCGACCTCCTCGTTCTGGAGTCCGTAACGCTCGCGCCCAAACAGGATGCCGGCGCCGCCTCCGCCTGCGACATGGTCGACGATTTCCCGCGCCGCCTCCGCCGGCGCCACCACCGGCTTGGCCTGATCGTGAGCGCGGGCGGTGGTGGCAAACAGCAGCGTCAGGTCGGCGACCGCCTGCTCGACGTTGTCGAACAATTCGGCGCGGTCGAGAATGTGGTCGGCGCCCGCGGCCGCGCGTTGCGCCGCGATGTTCGGCCAGCCGTCGCGCGGATTGACAATACGAAGACGGGTCAGCGCGAAATTGCCCATCGCGCGCGCGGCCATGCCGATGTTCTCGCCGAGCTGCGGCTCGACGAGGATCACAACAGGTCCACTCAAGTCCAAACCGGACTTGGTTTTATCGGTGCCCGAACCGGACATTCCCAGATTCACTTTCTGATTGAGGCTGATTCAACTTCCGATGATTTTGAATCGGCCTCCGAAGAGTTCTGAATCCAATACCTCAGAAGTCTGATTCAACGTCTCGCTTGCGGCCGACATTCGATTGCCTGTCGGGAAAGTTTTCTCAAGCAAAATAATCGGCTTAGCAAGGGTTCTGAATCTTCGATCAAAGCCTCAGAACGGGGGACGGCTGGGCCGGCCCGGGGCCGCCCTGCGCGGGCGACGTTTTGATGGCTTTCTGGCGAGCGGGACGAAAAACGGCGCCGACCTGCCGTTTCCAAACTGGCCCTAAAATCAGACCTGTACTGCGCGTCCTATCGCCTTCCAGCCTGCGTTTTCGGGTGCTATAGCGGGCGGCAGTTACCCACCCCGCCTCAAACGCGCTATTTCCGAAAAGGCCCCCTCCGTCATGGCAAAAATCAAGGTGACCAACCCCGTCGTCGAACTCGATGGCGACGAGATGACCCGGATCATCTGGCAGTACATCAAGGACAAGCTGATCAACCCCTTCCTCGATGTCGAGCTGTTGTATTTTGACCTCGGAATGGAATACCGCGACAAGACCAACGACCAGGTCACGATCGACGCCGCCAACGCCATCAAGAAGGTCGGCGTCGGCGTCAAATGCGCCACCATCACCCCGGACGAGGCCCGGGTGAAGGAATTCGGCCTCAAGGAAATGTGGAAGTCGCCGAACGGCACCATCCGCAACATCCTCGGCGGCGTGATCTTCCGCGAACCGATCATCTGCAAGAACGTGCCGCGCCTCGTGCCCGGCTGGACCAAGCCGATCATCATCGGCCGCCACGCCTATGGCGATCAGTACCGCGCCACCGATTTCAAGTTCCCCGGCAAGGGCACGCTGTCGATGAAGTTCGTCGGCGAGGACGGCACCGTGATCGAGCGGGAAGTGTTCAAAACGCCCGGCGACGGCGTCGCGATGGGAATGTATAATCTCGACGACTCCATCATCGATTTCGCCCGCGCCTCGCTGAACTACGGCCTGCTGCGCGGCTACCCGGTCTATCTCTCGACCAAGAACACCATCCTGAAAGTCTATGACGGCCGCTTCAAGGACATCTTCGAAGATGTCTACGAGCGCGAGTTCAAAAAGGAATTCGAAGCCAAGCGGCTGACATACGAACACCGCCTGATCGACGACATGGTGGCTTCGGCGCTGAAATGGTCCGGTGGCTACGTCTGGGCCTGCAAGAACTACGACGGCGACGTGCAGTCCGACACGGTTGCGCAGGGCTATGGCTCGCTCGGCCTGATGACCTCGGTGCTGCTGACGCCGGACGGCAAGACGGTGGAAGCGGAAGCCGCTCACGGCACTGTGACCCGGCACTATCGCGAGCATCAGAAGGGCAAGGAAACCTCGACCAATTCGATCGCGTCGATCTTCGCCTGGACCCGCGGCCTGTCGCACCGCGCCAAGTTGGACAATAACGACGCGCTCGCGAAGTTTGCCGCCAAACTCGAAAAGGTCTGCGTCGCGACCGTCGAAGACGGCTACATGACCAAGGACCTCGCACTGCTGGTTGGCGCCGACCAGCGTTGGCTTTCCACGACAGGCTTCCTCGACAAGGTCGCAGAAAACCTGGAAAAAGCGATGGCGACGGCATAAGGAACAGTTCAAGGTGTTGGTCCTTCGGGGCCAACACCAAGGAATTATGATGTCGTTTGCTCGGAATATTGCGTTCACCCTGCTTCTACTGTCGGGATCGACGATGAACGCGCGCGCCGCCGAGACGCCCCTTCCCGATGCCATTGCGGCGCCGGGAGAAACCGTTGCGCTCACCCTGCATGCCGAAGGCGCGCAGGTCTACGACTGCAAGGCAGGCAGCGACGGCAAGTCTGCCTGGGCGTTCCGTGAGCCGATCGCGACTTTGATGGCTGACGGCAAGACCGTCGGCAGGCACTATGCCGGGCCGAACTGGGAGCATATCGACGGCAGCGCCGTGGTCGGCAAAGCCGCCGGCAACGCACCCGGTGCTACGCCAAACGACATTCCCTGGTTGAAGCTCGAAGTGACCTCGCGGCGCGGCAACGGAGTCCTCTCTGGCATCACGACAGTGCAGCGGATCAACACATCCGGTGGCAAGCTCGACGGCGCCTGCGACAAGGCAGGCAGCACAAGGAGCGTGCCCTACTCCGCCGACTACGTATTCCTGCGCAAGGGCTAAACGCCACGCAATCTGGCGGCGCTCATCGGCGCCGCCAGAGCATGATCCGGAAAAGTGGGTACCGGTTTTCCCTCGCGACAAACGCAAAGCGTTTGCGCGGAGATCATGCTCAAATAAAAAGATAGAGCGGCATGACGATTCGAAGAAAAGTCATCACGCTGCTGCGCCTGCGCAATCTCGGCCACAAACAAAAACCGTAGCCTCTGGATAGAGGCTACGCGTCGGCCATCGCTTTTTCGATCGCCGACAGCGCCGCATTCGCCTTGGCGCCATCGGGGCCACCGGCCTGCGCCATGTCTGGCCGCCCGCCGCCGCCCTTGCCGCCGAGGGCTTCGGAGCCCTTGCGCACCAGGTCCACCGCGTTGAATCGCGCAGTGAGATCGCTGGTGACGCCGACCACGATTCCTGCCTTGCCGTCCTCGGTGACGCCGACGATCGCGACCACACCGGAGCCGATCTGCTTCTTGCCGTCGTCGACGAGGCTCTTGAGATCTTTGGTCTCGACGCCTTCGACCGCACGCGCCAGCAGTTTGACGTTGCCGATTTCGCGCACGCCGCTTGCCGCCGATCCGTTGGACGGCGAAGCGCCGCCGCCCATCGCGAGCTTCTTGCGCGCATCCGATAGATCCCGCTCCAGCTTCTTGCGCTCTTCCATCAGCGAGGCGATGCGTGCCGGCATGTCGTCGACCGTGGTGCGAAGCTCCAACGCCGCAGTCTTGGCCAGCGCCATGGTGTCATTGGCATGCTTGCGCGCGTGATTTCCCGTCAGCGCCTCGATGCGCCGCACGCCGGAAGCTACCGCGCTTTCGCCGGTGACCGAAATCAAGCCGATATCGCCGGTACGGCGTACATGGGTGCCGCCGCAGAGTTCGACCGACCAGCCGAACGCGTTCTGCCCGTGGGCGCGGGCCTGTTTGCCCATCGAAACCACGCGGACTTCGTCGCCATATTTTTCGCCGAACAGCGCGCGTGCGCCGGCCTCGCGTGCATCGTCGACCGCCATCAAGCGTGTCGTGACTTCGTCATTTTCCAACACGACGTCGTTGGCGATGTCTTCCACGCGGGCGAGTTCTTCCGGCGTGATCGGCTTCGGATGCACGAAGTCGAAACGCAAGCGATCCGGTGCGACCAGCGAACCGCGCTGGGCGATGTGATCGCCGAGCACCTGCCGCAGCGCTTCATGCAGCAGATGCGTCGCGGAGTGATGCGCGCGGATCGACGCGCGGCGCGTATGATCCACTTCGAGCTGCAGCGCCGTGCCGACTTTCAGTGTCCCCTGCTCCACCGTGCCCAGATGCACGAAGAGATCGCCGGCCTTCTTCTGCGTATCGGTGACGCGGAATTTGACGCCCTCGCCAATCATCAGGCCGGTGTCACCGACCTGGCCGCCGGACTCCGCGTAAAACGGCGTCTGGTTGAGCACGATCGATCCGCTCTCGCCCGCCTTCAAGGTATCGGCATCCTTGCCGTCCTTCACCAGCGCCGTCACCACGCCTTCCGCCGTCTCGGTGTCGTAGCCCAGGAATTCGGTGGCGCCGAGTTTCTCGCGCAGCGGAAACCAGACGTTCTCGCTTGCCGTATCGCCGGAGCCTGACCACGCCGCTCGCGCCTTTTCGCGCTGCCGATCCATCGCATCGGTGAATGACGCGATATCGACGCCGATGCCGCGCGACTTCAGCGCGTCCTGGGTAAGATCCAGCGGGAAGCCGTAGGTGTCGTACAGCGTAAACGCGGTATCGCCGTCGAACATGTCCCCCTTCTTCAAGGACGAGCTCTTCTCGTCGAGGATCGACAGGCCGCGCTCCAGCGTCTTGCGGAAGCGTGTCTCTTCCAGCCGCAGCGTCTCCTCGATCAGCTTTTCGGCGCGCACCAGTTCCGGATAGGCCTGGCCCATCTCGCGCACCAGCGCCCAGACGAGGCGATGCATCAGCGGCTCGCGCGCGCCCAGCAATTGCGCATGGCGCATGGCGCGGCGCATGATTCGCCGCAACACGTAGCCGCGGCCTTCGTTCGACGGCAGCACGCCATCGGAGATCAGGAACGACGACGCGCGCAGATGGTCGGCGATCACGCGCAACGAGCCCTTCTGCGGCCCTTGCGGGTCGGCGCCGGTCAGATCCGAGATCGCGCGGATCAGGGCTACGAACAGGTCGATATCGTAATTGTCGTGCTTGCCTTGGAGCACGGCCGCGACGCGTTCCAGTCCGGCGCCGGTGTCGATCGAGGGCTTCGGTAGCGGGTTGCGTGCGCCGCCTTCGAGCTGCTCGAACTGCATGAACACGAGATTCCAGATCTCGATGAAGCGGTCGCCATCCTGTTCCGCGGAACCGGGCGGTCCGCCCCAGATCTTGTCGCCATGGTCGTAGAAGATTTCCGAACAGGGACCGCAGGGGCCGGTATCGCCCATCTGCCAAAAATTGTCGGCGCCGGCGATGCGGATGATGCGGGACTCCGGCAAGCCCGCAATCTTCTTCCAGAGGTCGAACGCCTCGTCGTCGTCGATATAGACGGTCGCCGTCAGTTTATCCTTCGGCAGGCCGAATTCCTTGGTGACGAGGTTCCAGGCCAGTTCGATCGCGCGGTCCTTGAAGTAATCGCCGAACGAGAAATTGCCGAGCATCTCGAAAAAAGTGTGATGCCGCGCGGTGTAGCCGACATTGTCGAGATCGTTGTGCTTGCCGCCGGCGCGCACGCATTTCTGCGAGGTGGTGGCGCGCTGGTAGGGCCGCTTCTCGACGCCGGTGAAGACGTTCTTGAACTGCACCATGCCGGCATTGGTGAACATCAGGGTCGGGTCGTTACGCGGCACGAGCGGCGACGACGGCACGATCTCGTGGCCGTTCTCGGCAAAAAAGTTTAGAAATTTCGACCTGATCTCGTTAACGCCGCTCATGTTCATCCAATCGGAAACTGGCCGGGTCAGGCCGTAAATCGCCTTAATTCTTCCGGCGGAACGCTTTTAGACAAGGCTTGTGGCGGTGTCCAGAAACTGTGCAGGCAGATCATAGGCTTGCCGCAGCAGCACAAGAGCCGTTGATAGCGGCTGCGGCGCGTTGACAGGCTTGGTATGGCCGTGTTTCTCTCCTATCTGTTCAAGACGTCACGTCGGGAGAGATCGGCTTAAGCGCCGGCGCCGAAGGAGCAACCGCCCCGGAAACTCTCAGGCAAACGGACCGCGTGACGGAACAGCATCTGGAAAGAGACGCCAACGGCTAAACCGCCGGACGCGTCCGCCGACGGGATAATACTCTCAGGCACAGCGACAGATGGGGCCTTCTTTAGGGTTTTCGGGGGCTGGTCCCCGGGAACCTCCGAGGGCCTCTGGATGCTAGCGCGCGATCAATCTCCCTTAAAACGCACCCCGCTACATGCGCTTCATGTGGCGCGCGGCGGCAAGATGGTGCCCTTCGCCGGCTATGAAATGCCGGTGCAATACACAGCCGGCGTGCTGAGGGAACATCAGCATACAAGGGCAAATGCCGGCCTGTTCGACGTGTCGCATATGGGCCAGCTCGCGCTGCGCCCCAAATCCGGCAAGGTCGAGGATGCCGCGCTGGCGCTCGAGCGGCTGGTGCCGCAGGACATTGTGGCGGTTGCGCCGGGACGGCAGCGCTACGCACAGTTCACAAATAACGATGGCTGCATTCTCGACGATTTGATGGTCGCGAATTTCGGCGACCATCTGTTTCTGGTCGTCAACGCCGCCTGCAAGACCGAAGACGAGGCGCTCCTGCGCGCGCATCTCGCGGATGCCTGCATCATCGATTCGCTGGCCGATCGCGCCCTGATCGCGCTGCAGGGCCCGAAGGCCGAAATCGGCGCTGGCGAAGTTTTGTGCAGACGTCACGTCTATGCGGTTCATGGATACGGGTCCGCGCACGGTCGGTGGCTTCGACTGCTTCGTGTCGCGTTCCGGTTATACCGGCGAAGACGGTTTTGAGATTTCGGTGCCGGCCGAACACGCCGAGGCGCTGGCGACGCGGCTTTTGGACAACGATGACGTGCTGCCGATCGGATTGGGCGCGCGCGACAGCCTCAGGCTGGAGGCCGGCCTCTGTCTTTACGGCCACGACATCGACACCACGACGACGCCGGTCGAAGGCGCGCTGGAATGGTCGGTCCAGAAGAGCCGCCGCAGCGGCGGCACGCGGGCGGGTGGTTTCCCCGGCGCCGAAAAGATCCTTTCGCAGTTTGAAAAAGGCGCGCCGCGCCGCCGAGTGGGCCTGCGGCCGGAAGGCCGCGCGCCGGTGCGCGAAGGCGCCGTCCTGTTTGCCGATGCGGCTTCGACCGAGGCGATCGGAAAGGTCACCTCGGGCGGCTTTGGCCCGAGCCTCAACGCCCCCGTCGCGATGGGCTATCTGCCGACATCGCTATCGGCTGGAGGCACGCAGGTTTTCGCCGAAGTGCGCGGGCAGCGGCTGCCGCTGCAGGTCGCCCCCATGCCGTTCGTTCCCAACACCTATAAACGCTAGAGGAAGTTTCATGACTGTCCTGTTCACCTCCGACCACGAATGGCTCCGCATCGAGGGCGATGTCGCCACCATCGGTGTCACCGATTACGCGCAATCGCAGCTCGGCGACGTCGTGTTCGTCGAACTGCCCAAGGTCGGCCGCAGCCTGAAAAAGGCCGAGGCTGCCGCCGTGGTCGAATCCGTCAAGGCGGCATCGGACGTCTACGCGCCGATCTCGGGCGACGTGCTCGAGGTCAACGAGGCGCTCGCCGCGGAACCTGCGCTGGTGAATTCCGACGCCGCCGGCAAGGCATGGTTCTTCAAGCTGAAGATCAAGGACAAGAGCGAACTCGACGGCCTGATGGATGAGGCCGCCTACGCCAAGCACACTGCGTGAGGAATATCCGATGAACGCGCCGCTCAAACATACCGCCGAAGCCGCCACCGATTTCGTGCGCCGCCACATCGGCCCTTCGCCCCGCGACGTCGATGCGATGCTGGAGACCGTGGGCGCGAACAGCCTCGGCGAATTGATGGGTCAAACGCTGCCGTCATCGATCCGGCAGAAGGCGCCGCTCGATCTCGGCCGTGCACTGAGCGAGACCGAGGCGCTGGCGCATATGGGCGAGCTGGCTGCGCAAAACCAGGTGTTCACTTCGCTGATCGGCCAAGGTTATTCCGGCACGATCTTGCCCGCGGTGATTCAGCGCAACATCCTGGAGAGTCCGGCCTGGTACACGGCGTACACGCCCTATCAGCCGGAGATCAGCCAGGGCCGGCTGGAGGCCTTGTTCAACTTCCAAACCATGATCTGCGATCTTACCGGGCTCGATGTCGCGAACGCCTCGCTGCTCGATGAGGCAACGGCGGCGGCCGAAGCGATGGCGTTGGCCGAGCGCGCCGCACATGCCCAGACAAAATCGTTTTTCGTCGATGTGGAAGTGCATCCGCAGACGCTCGCCGTGCTGCGCACCCGCGCGGAACCGCTGGGCTGGAATTTGATCGTCGGCGACCCCACAGCCGATCTCGACAAGGCCGACGTCTTCGGCGCGCTGCTGCAATATCCGGGCACGACGGGCGTGGTGCGCGATTTGCGGCCGGCGATCGCGGCACTGCACGCGAAGGGCGCGCTCGCGGTGGTCGCGGCCGATCTGCTGGCGTTGACGCTGCTGGCTTCACCCGGCGAACTCGGCGCCGATATCGCCGTGGGCTCGGCGCAGCGCTTTGGCGTGCCGATGGGCTATGGCGGGCCGCATGCGGCCTATATGGCGGTGCGCGACGCGCTGAAGCGTTCGCTGCCTGGCCGCATCGTCGGGCTGTCAGTGGATTCACGTGGCGCGCCGGCCTATCGGCTGGCGCTACAGACACGCGAACAGCATATCCGCCGCGAAAAGGCGACGTCGAACATCTGCACCGCGCAGGTGCTGCTGGCGGTGATCGCCTCGATGTATGCGGTTTACCACGGCCCGGAGGGGCTGACGCACATCGCCCGCCAGGTGCACCGGCGCGCGAGCGTGCTGGCGGCGGGACTGGCAAAGCTCGGCTTTGCGCCAAATTCCCAAGGCTTCTTCGATACGGTCACCGTGAATGCCGGTGCCAAGCAGAATGAAATCGTTGCCGGCGCACGCGCTGAAAAGATCAATCTACGGATCGGCGACGGCACACTCGACGGCACACTCGGCATTGCCGTCGATGAGACCACGACGCCTGCCGTGATCGAAGCGGTGTGGCGCGCATTCGGCGGCAAGTTTGCATACGCTGACATCGAAGCCGGCGCGCGTGAGGCGATTCCCGCCGAGCTGAAGCGCGGCACTCGCTTCCTCACCCATCCCGTGTTTCACGCCCACCGCTCCGAGACCGAGCTGCTGCGCTACATGCGCAAGCTGAGCGATCGCGATCTGGCGCTCGACCGCGCGATGATTCCGCTCGGCTCCTGCACCATGAAACTCAATGCGACGGCGGAAATGATCCCGCTGACGTGGCCGGCATTCGGCAGCCTGCATCCGTTCGCGCCGCGCGAGCAGGCGGCGGGCTATCACGCGCTGTTCGAGCGCCTCGAAAAATGGCTGTGCGACATTACCGGCTATGACGCGATTTCGCTGCAGCCGAACTCCGGCGCGCAAGGCGAATATGCCGGCTTGCTGGCGATCCGCGGCTATCATGCCGCGCGTGGCGAGCCGCATCGCAAGGTGTGCCTGATCCCCTCCTCCGCCCACGGCACCAATCCGGCCTCGGCCAGCATGGTCGGCATGGAGGTGGTGGTGGTTGCCTGCGACGCGCGCGGCGATGTCGACGTCGATGATCTCCGCGCCAAGGCGGAAAAACATTCGAAAAATCTCGCGGCCGTGATGATCACCTATCCTTCGACCCATGGCGTGTTCGAGGAGCACATAAGCGAAATCTGCGACATCGTTCACGGCCATGGCGGCCAGGTCTATCTCGACGGCGCCAACATGAACGCGCAGGTCGGGCTGTCGCGGCCGGGCGATTACGGCGCCGATGTCAGCCATCTCAACCTGCACAAGACGTTCTGCATCCCGCATGGCGGTGGCGGCCCGGGCATGGGGCCGATCGGCGTCAAGGCGCACCTCGCGCCTTACCTGCCCGGGCATCCCGCAACCAACGGAGCCGTGCCGCATCCGGTCGGACCGGTGTCGGCGGCGCCGTTTGGCTCGGCGTCGATCCTGACGATTTCCTACATCTACATTCTGATGATGGGCGGCGAAGGCCTGACGCGCGCGACCGAGATCGCGATCCTCAACGCCAACTACATCGCGGCAAGGCTGCATCCGCACTTCCCGGTGCTGTATCGAAATGCCAAGGGCCGCGTCGCACATGAGTGCATCGTCGATCCTCGCCCGCTGAAGGCATCCTCAGGCGTCACCGTCGACGACATCGCAAAACGCCTGATCGACTACGGCTTCCATGCACCGACCATGAGCTTTCCGGTGCCGGGCACGCTGATGATCGAGCCGACCGAATCGGAATCCAAGGCGGAGCTCGATCGTTTCTGCGACGCCATGATCGCGATCCGGAACGAGATCGGCGAGATCGAAAAAGGCCGCTGGAAGGTCGAAGCATCGCCGCTGCGCCACGCGCCGCACACCGTGCACGACATCGCCGACGATGCCTGGGCCCGCGCCTATAGCCGAGCCGAAGGTTGCTTCCCCGCGGGCACGTCGCGGACGGACAAATATTGGTGCCCAGTCGGGCGGGTCGACAATGTCTATGGCGATCGGAATTTGGTGTGCTCGTGTCCGCCGGTTTCGGATTACGCGCAGGCGGCGGAGTGACGCACAACTGGTCATGCCCGGGCTTGACCCGGGTATCCATCAACGAAGATTCCTTCAAAGGAGATGGATTGCCGGGTCAAGCCCGGCAATGACATCCGAATAAAACAAAAACGGGCGCTGAAGACGTCGGCAACTCAACGTCCGCAGCACCCGTCTTGTTGAAACTCAGGTTACACTAACCAGGTTTCAGAAAATCTCACTCTTCCGCTTCCGGCTCCTCGCCATCGGCGTCGCGCTCGGGAGAACCGGCCAAAATCTGCTCGGCGATCAGGCCGGAGTTCTGACGGATTGCGGTCTCGATCTTCGCGGTCATATCGGGATTGGCCTTGAGGAACGCCTTTGAATTCTCGCGTCCCTGCCCGAGCCTTTGGCTGTCATAGGAGAACCAGGCACCGGATTTCTCGACGATGCCGGCCTTGACGCCGAGATCGAGGATTTCGCCCATCTTGGAGACGCCTTCGCCATACATGATGTCGAATTCGACCTGCTTGAATGGCGGCGCCAGCTTGTTCTTCACGACCTTGACGCGGGTCTGGTTGCCGACCACTTCGTCGCGCTCCTTGATCGCGCCGATGCGGCGGATGTCGAGGCGGACGGAGGCATAAAATTTCAGCGCGTTGCCGCCGGTGGTGGTTTCCGGCGAGCCGTACATCACACCGATCTTCATGCGGATCTGGTTGATGAAGATCACCATGGTGTTGGATTTGTTGATCGAGGCGGTGAGTTTGCGCAGCGCCTGGCTCATCAACCGCGCCTGCAAGCCGGGCAATGCATCGCCCATTTCGCCTTCGAGTTCGGCCTTCGGCACCAGCGCCGCGACCGAGTCGACCACCAGCACATCGACCGCACCGGAGCGCACCAGCGTGTCGCAGATTTCCAGCGCTTGCTCACCAGTGTCGGGCTGCGAGATCAGGAGTTCGTCGATATTGACGCCGAGCTTGCGCGCATAGACCGGATCGAGCGCGTGTTCGGCGTCGATAAAGGCGCAGATGCCGCCCTTCTTCTGGCCTTCGGCCACCGTGTGCAGCGCCAGCGTGGTCTTGCCCGAGGATTCCGGCCCGTAGATTTCGACCACCCGCCCCCTCGGCAAGCCGCCGACCCCGAGCGCAATGTCCAGTCCCAGCGACCCCGACGAAATGGTCTCGATATCCATCGAGCGATCGTTTTTGCCCAACTTCATCACCGAGCCCTTGCCGAACTGGCGCTCGATCTGGGAGAGCGCGGCAGACAGGGCCTTGGACTTATCCATGGAAGATCCTTCGACGATACGCAGGGCAGTAGCAGACATAGGAGGTGCTCCTTATGGCGAGGATTCGCTAGCGGGACAAACGGGCGACGAAAGATTGGGATTCGGCTGCCGATGGGAACCTTGTACCACGTTTGTTCTATGTTCGCAATATGTTCTTTTCGAAGGGGCCTGTTTTAACCCCTAGTGGCCCAGTTTGATTTTGGCAGTGGCCTAGTTTGCCTTAGCGATGTTCAAGCTGATCGCCATTGAAGATGTGCAACATGCCGGAGAAGGCAGGGTGGTCTGCCTCCACTACATACCGAACGGCCCCGGCTCGGTTTGTAAAAACCGACACGATGAAGCCCGGATATTCGTAACCTGAGCGCTTCTTTACTCGGTCGCCTACTTTGAACGGTACGTCTGTCATTTTATCCCCTGGAGGCCGCCTCGGTTGGCGGCCTCTTTTCATAAGGCGGGAAGTGGCCTATTTCGGCCAGTACCGACTGCCGGGTGCTGTCCGTGTTTAAGTCCCAGTGTCCTAAGTTGAATCCGAGAGTGTCCTAAATAGACTGTTAGCGGTTTGTCCCAAGCTGGCATCACAGGTCGAGATCAACGACTAACTCTCGACTGATCCTCGTCGCGAACTTTGCGATCTCCGCAAATACCTGCTGGCATTCCGGGTCTTGGGCAATAGCTGCTTGTGCCTTGTCGGCTATCTCGGCTTCATACGTCACAATGACTAACCAATCTCCGGCATTCGGCCCGGTCTCAAAGCGGCTCAGTCGATAGGCAATCCCGTGTTTGAAATACGCGGCCTTCAACCTTTTGGCACAGGGCGTCACTTGGTCGATTGTACCACCGCGATAGTGCGAAACGGCCGAGACTGTCATGTGTGTCTCTTTCAGGCCGCCTCAGTTGGCGGCCTCTTTCTTAGCGGGGTCGATCCCAAGGCGTTTCCTTTTGGGTACTGTCCCGTATTTGACCCCCGGTGTCCTAGTTTGTGGTTAGGGGTGTCCTAATTTGTTCTTCGAGGTGAAAGTCTTTGAACCGTTTAGCCCCGGCCGTACACTTATATTCGAACCTCTTGAAATGGGAGCCCTCATGGCTATTACGAAGTTTGCAGGAAGAATTGGTACGGCCGTCCTGACGTTGCTGGTGGTGGGCGCGCTGGCGCAGCCTACGCGGGCCGACCCACAAAGTGACCATAAGGCCAAGTTCAAAGACGGATGCAAATCCTCTAATGGCTCGTGGATAGAAAATCCCGACGGATCTTATCAATGTAACACACGCGGCGGCGAGACAAATATATGCTTCAAGGACACGCCGCCCAAACCGTGCGTGCATAAAAAGCTATAGGGAATGTGGGACCCAAGACGGGGCCTAAATCTCGACTAGTAAATCGTGGCGACTTACGAATCGGCGTGCTCAATTCCGGCTCGCGCAGTTGCGGTTAGCATGACAAGGCCGCCTCAATTGGCGACCTCTTTCGTTACAGACCCTGGCCCGTTTTGAATCTGCGAGTGGCCGTTGAACCTTGGCACGGCTCGTGCAGACAGATAATTACCGGGGGATTACCTGTCCGGTTTCAAAGCAGCGTCGCCAAGCATTATTCGGCTTGGGGGCGCTGTTTGCATTAGTGGCCTAGTTTGATCCAGCGAGTGGCCGATTTCGGCCAGTACCGAGCGCCCAAGCCGCTGATTTGATTGCAACTCAGCCAGATGGGCCCTGATACCTGCGGCAGCATGTCGCACGCCTGTCTTGATGCTCCCTTAATCGTTCCCTGCCTCCGGCATCATTGGGATGCCGTGTAGCAAATGACGGTTGGGAGTTTGGAATGACGTTTGGCCTAAAAGGAATTGTCTACGTGACGGCGGCTTTTGCTTTGGCATTTGCCTTGGCTCCGGTCGATAGCGCCCGCGCGGACGTGGTTTGGAATTATCAGGGAGCCAATTTTTCCAACGCGCATGATCCCTTCACCACTTCAAACAAGGTGACCGGCACGTTGACGTTTGCGACGCCGCTCGCGGCAAATCTCAATCTGGCCGATGAATCGGCCGCAACGTTCAGCTTCACGGCCGGTCCGGAGACCGTCACGAGTTCGACGTTTAACCCCAGCTTCTCACGCTTGAAAATTTCGACCGACGCAGCGGGAAACATCACGGCTTGGGATATTGATGTCGCCATTGGCGGTGGTGGCGATATCCGTCTTGAGAATTTCAATTCGATTATCGGGCCGAATATCGGTGACCAGGTCACTGTGGGCGCAAATTTCCATGGCGATGCTAATTTCAATCCGCAGGAAGCATTCGCCAAAAATCTTGTGGCCGGTCAATTCACCCTGACGGCAGCCGTTCCCGAGCCCTCCACCTGGGCGATGATGATCCTCGGCTTTGCTGGCGTTGGGTTCATGGCCTATCGCCGCAAGTCCAAGGGCACTCTCGCAACGGCCTGAGCCCGCCCATTCTTGTGAACAGGACGTGATATTCGGAGGCCGCCTTAGTTGGCGGCCTCTTTCATTCCAGAACGTAAAACTTGAGCGTAAGATTTGGCCGCAAGATTTGGGCAGAAGTCTTTGATATCTACGATATTCCGCGTCTGCCGGCAGAAGCTATATTGGCCGGGCCGATGGCATTCTCGGCCGCTTCACGCGGTGCTCCAGCGCACTCGTCCACCTCTTCCCAGTTGGCCGCCGCGATCGCACAAAAAGAAACGGCCCCAACGCGGGGCTGGGCCGCCGGGACCGCTTCACATAAATGTATTGGTAGCGTCATGAAGTTTACGCCCCGGCTTTGCGGCGCCAAGGGGTCAAACTGCCGCACTATCCGGTGTCGTTGATTAGGTCTCGGTGGCCTCTGTCGCGTCCGTGAACCCAATCCCATATGCTCAGCAGACAGCATCGATAGGACCCGCCATGTTGGCCGTGATCATTGCCGCAATCCTATATCTCTCCCTGATTTATGTGTGCGGGCGCTACACCGCGAAATACGCGGCACTGAGGGGGCGCTCCAAGACCGCTTGGTTCGTCTTGGGCGGCCTGTTTTATCCATTTCCGTATATTGCCTTGGCGCTTTTGCCAGAGAAGTAACGCCGGCCTTGGTCGGCGGTCTCTTTGATTTTGACTTTTCCAATCTCGGCATATCATCCGGCGGCCGCGCGGCCAGCACTCAATGCGCTGACGCATCCGAGAACAGATTGATGACGCCTACGCCCGCGACGATCAGCGCCATGCCGCACATCGCGGGGATATCGAGCCGCTGGCCCTGAAATACCCACGCAATGGCAGCGATCAATACGACGCCGACGCCGGACCAGATCGCGTACGCCAGGCCGGTTGGAAAATTCCGAAGCGCCAGCGACAGGAAGTAGAACGATACGGCATATCCGATCACCGTCACTATCGCGGGCAGCGGTTTGCTGAAGCCGTCCGACAGCTTCATGAACGACGTCGCGATGACTTCGCAGACGATGGCGATGGCGAGAAAAACATAAGTCATGGTCCCCGTTATCCAGAGTCTGGCGACAAGAGCGTGACAGCGAAGACGATCTTTCGATCGGCAGCCTTCTCACTTGATGAATTGCGGGAGCGCCAGAATGTGACGTCGATTTTCTCGCAAAAGTAGATTTTCGGTCGCGCCTAATCGTTATCGGATATGCGATACCCACGGACGCGATCGGCGTTGAACCTTTTCAGTTCCGGCCCGACCTATACGAGCCTGGGATATTGCATCACTCGGGGAATAGGCCTGCGCCGCCAAGCGACTATACTCCGCTTGAGCGGCGCAGCGCTTTTTCAGCGCTGGCAGTGAGGTTCCGCGGCGCGCTTTCATCAGTTCCGCGCATTTCCGAATCCGCAGCCTGGCCCTGCGATAAAGCCACTGCTCACCTGCGCCCGCCTGCTGTATAAGTTCGTAGCTTCTTCCAAATGTACGGAAAGGAGCACTTTCGTGAACGAACTGTATTCCTGGCTTTCACGCCAGCACCCAGGTCTCAAGACCTTCAAAGCCCTCCAGCTCAAATTGGACCAGCTTGCTGCCGATCAGCCGGAGCAGCGGGCGATGTGCCGGCTGCTTCAAGGCATCATCGGCAGCTATATCGAGGAGTTCGACGAAGCGCCGCTGCCGTCGGCCATTGCCGATCGCGCTTACCAGCGGCTGCTTCGGTCGCTGGCGGAACTCGATAGCTCCGCGGAGCCCGCAACGCAGCTCGGTAACCTCAACCGTCTCGCAGAGCTGCATCTGGCGTGATGAGCTCCTGTTGCCGGTCGGGCGCGTTGCACGCATCAAATAAGCTTTACAATCCAGAGTGATATTGGGGTGGAATGCGGCACGAGCTCGAGGAGACGGACATTTGCTATGGTCTACAAGGATGTCGAATACACCATGACGGCGGCCGCCCCGGGTCAGTGGACATGGCAATTCCGGATCGGCGATCAGGCCTTTGCGGGCAGGATTGAGGCCAAGCTCAGTTTGCTGGCGATGCGACGGGTCCAGCTCCGGATCGACCGCGAGCTGAAGAAGACCATGCGCGAATAGCCGTTACCGCGGAATCCTCCAGCATCGCATCATGCTTTAGGCGCGGGCCTTCGCAGCTTTCGGGGCGGGTCTAATTGCGGGCACCACACTCTGCCGAAGCTCCTTCGCCGTGACGAAGCGAGCGCCGATCAGTTCGCCCCTGCGCCAGACCAGCTTGCACACCCGCAGAACCTCGCCGCCGGAGGTGAGAGAAAGGCCGAACAGTTTCGGCACCGCGAGAGCGCCAACCTCGAGGCGGGTGCCATCCTCGGAAATGTCGAGGACATGGCATTCGATCCATGGCGCATCCGGTGCCGGGATCAGGTATCCCGGTTGGTCCAGATCGATCCTCACTTGCTTGCGCGCACCGAGGTCTCTGCGGTCTCTCGCCATGAACTCCCTCTCCGCGCGAACCCTAGGCGGCAAATACTTGAATACCGGTTATCGAAAACCGTTAACGCCTACAAAGACTTGGGGGGTCGCCAAGGTTCCATCAGTGGAACCTAATCCGCGCTGGTGAGCCGCCGCATCGTGAATTCGATGTCGCCGCCGGGCAGTTCGCGCCAGCTTTCGACTGAACTCATGTAGGCCGCCTTGGGATAGCGGTTGAGAAAATCCCTCGCCCTCGCCCTCGCTTTGTCGCGCGGCATCGTAAAGGTCTCACGCAGAAAGCCATCGTCCGGCTTGCGCCGGCCGGCCATACGGCTCGCGAGATCGCGCGGACGCAACACCATGTCGTAACTCCGGAACACATGACGACTGGTTCAATATAGGGGCCGGCAAACGCAGAATTGAGTCCCGTTTGGGCTCAATTCGACGATCAGTTGACGCTGCTGCCAGTCTTGGTCTTCGGCTTGGCCGGCGCGGTTTTCGCAGCAGCCTTCGCTGGCGTTTCACTGCGCACGGTGCCCCAGGGATCGGCAGCCTTCGCATCGGGAATCTTCTTCAGCGAGTCCTTGTAGGCCTTTTCCTTGATCGCATCCTGCTCCTTCTCTTCCGGCGTCTTGGAAGGCGTGTCGGTGAGCAGATTGACGTGGGGCGACTGCGCGTATGCCGGTCCGGCCAACAAAGCAAAGACAGCCGCGATGCGGAAAACTTTCATGAAGGGCTCCCTGTATTCTGGGACCAATATACCACCGCGCAAATCGCGCCGCCAAGCGCGGCTGCCCTAGCCTTTTGTCGGCTCAGAACCGGTCCGATTTGCAGGATTTCGGCGATTGCGTCCAGTCGTCCCAGATCGGACCGCATTTGGTGCAGCCATTGAGCGCGAGGCCGACGGCGATCACGCCCGCAATCAGTACCAACCGGCGAAACATGAACGACCCCACTCCCCCGAATTGCGATCATAGGACCTCAAGTCTGGCATTTTCAAGCCAGAGCCATTGCGTCAGGAAAACGCGTCAAAACAAAGAGCCAGAGCTGCGGCTGACCGAGGCTCTGCTGTTTCCTTCGCCTGATTGGCCCCTAGAATGTGCGGATGACAACATCGGGCGAGGAAGCAGCATCCATGCAGCAACAGCCACAGACCGCGGAATTCGGCATCGGTGAAGCAAAGCGCGTGCTTGGCGAGGTGTTTGCGCCATGGGTTAGGGATCTCAATCTGTCGATCGAGGGGCTTGATTTCACCCCTCCGCCGGGCGGAACGGCTGACTGGCAGCCGGGTGCAATCCTGCGCATGCCGTTTTCGGAACGGCTGTGCAGGAATGGCGGCATTGTTTGCGGCCAGGCGCTGATGGCATTCGCCGATACCGCGATGGTGCTGGCGAACCTCGCCGCCAACCGCGGCTATCGTCCGATGACGACGGTCGATCAGACCACGCATTTCATGCGTGCCGTCACCGCCTCCGACGTACTCGCCGACGCGCGCGTGGTTCGCATGGGGCGCACCATGAGCTTCGGCCGCGTCACGCTCTTTGGCGCAGCCGACAACAAGCCGGTGGCGATGGTCTCGAGCGCGTTCGCAATGCTGCCTTCGTGAATTCATCGTGGTAAATGAAATCCTAACCCTCGCCCAAGTACGGTGCGTGTTTGATTCAATTGTCGGCAATTTTTCCGCGCTATGAACAGCCATACGTAATGTTTTCGGATTCACGGCGATGATCGAAAAACGAGTAGTACCCAGGCACAGGGTTTTCAAACAAGGCGCGATCACGTTTCGCGGCGGCGGCGGCAGCATCGAATGCACGGTGCGAAACTTGTCGTCGAGCGGCGCGCGCGTCGATATCGCAAGCCCGGTCGGCCTGCCGCCGTCTTTTACGCTGGTGATCGCAGCCGATCGCTTCATGCGTAATTGCCACGCGGTCTGGAGCAACGATCAGCGCGTCGGCCTCGCGTTCGACTAACCTCGCGTGAAGATCGCAGGATAGGCAAAGGCGCGCCCTGCCCACCAGCCTTCGCTGGCTTCGCCAGCTTCGGCCCGGCGAGCCGTATCGTAGCGAAGGCTGCCGCGCCGAAGCCCAGAGGGCGAAGGCGGGCGGGTGCTGGGTTCGCCAGCTTCAGCCAGGCGAGCCATATCGTAGCGAAGGCTGCCGCGCCGAAGCCCAGAGGGCGAAGGCGGGCGGGCGCAGCGCAAATTCCGATCTGATTTTTCAAACAGCCACGGCCATATGCGTCTGCCATCTCGCGGCACGATGCGCCCGAGTTATGCAGGAAAATTGCCCTCGAAAATCAGAGGGCGCAGGGAATGCCGGGTGCCCAAAGCACCCGCGGCCCGTGTGCATTGGTAGTAAGCACACGGTAGTCACCACAGGTACCCGGAATCACCCGGCATTCCCTGCGCAATGGTTTTAACGGCTTATACCGTGCTCTCCCCGGCGACGAATTCGTCTTGTCACCGTCGCCGACAGATTAACGGTTGATCGAAACCCGGTCGGGTTCAAGAACAACCTCCGCCAGCTTGACACCAGCAACGGGTGCCAGGACCACACGGCTTTGCCGTACGCAGCAACCTCCGCCAATTCCTCAACCGCCCGCGTGCAGCCGGCCGAAGTTTTAGCGGAGGCGTTGAAGCGCCGTTCGTCCGCGCGTTGCATGATCGCTCACGTAAAACCGCCCTGCGACCGCAATCGCGCCCGACGCTGCCGCGTCCACCGCATCCCGCCCCAACGTTCGTGACGATGGCCAACGCCCCTCTCTCGGAACGGGATGGCGGGGTTTGTAGAGGTGATTTGGGGTAGCGAGCGAAGCGGATTATTTTTGCGTACGAGGACTGGACCGGGCAAATCAGCTTGAAGTGCCTTGCGGAAAATCGCACGACCGACAGCGCGTAGGATGGTTGAGCTCTTGCGAAATCCATCAGCTCTATCCCCGAAAATCGGCGGCGATGTTACCGAATACGATGGAGAGTTTGGGGAATGGAATTACGTGGAAGGGAGATGGGTTTCGCAAGAGCTCAACCCATCCTACGGACCTGCAGGACTGCGCCCTTCGGTCGCCAGCACGCTAAAATTCTCCACAACCAACCCGAGTTCTTTTTCATATTGTATACTTTTTGCTTGCGCCACGATTGATCGTTTGTTTAGTTTGCAATCTAGAGGGGTAGGATGTTCGTTTTCGATAATTGCAAAACGATGAATGATTTCGGCGGATAATCTTCAGCCGAAATACGAGTTCAGCCCGACATGAAATGAATCAGCGCGTCTCGCAGCGAGCTGGTGATGCTGTGCATATGAGGATCAATATTCTAGTATTTGGCAAATGCATGGGAGCAGCAGATGCCAAATACCGGAAAGAAGAAGCCGCAAGGGAACAAACGGATGACCAAGGCCGCCGCCGCAAAGCGCGCCGAACAACCATTGCTGGGCGAAGCTGCGCTGAAAGAGGCGCTCGCCGGCTTTGGCGTTCCGGCGGACGCACCCGATAGACCTGGCGCCTCCTCTAACGGCAACCATGCGACCGGCGCGGCGCAAGCGCAGCACGAACCGGCACCGAAGACGGTGTCGCAGGTGCTCGGCGAAATCACCTGGCTGATGACGCAGAGCCCGCGGCACAAATCCATTCCGCTCGGCGATCTCGAATTTCTGCTGATGCCCGCGATCCTGCTGAAGCAGTTTCGCGTCTTCTACAAGGGCGAGCAGCCGGTCGGCGTCGCGCTATGGGCGCTGGTGGATGAGATCGTGGCAAAGCGGATCGATGGCGGGGACAAGCGGCTGACGGCGGTGGAATGGAAGAGTGGGGCCAATATGCGGATCGTCGATATCGTCGCGCCGTTTGGCGGGGAAGCGGAGATGCGCAAAATTGAAACTTCTTAATCGTCCTATGGCTATCCCAATAACCTGCTTGAAATCCGGAACTCGCCGTTGGCTTCGACAATTTTTCCAATTTGTTGATTCACTTGGACCTTACGTTCGATTAACGGCATTCGGATGGGCTTTTATTATTCTTTCTTGTTGCACGGGGAATTCAATGGCAAGCAACAACGGGATCGATCTTAAAACGGAACTGCGGGAGCTTCGAGCCGCGACAGACATCATTGTGATGGTCGTTCCATACCGCACTTCTTTCCGCGCGAGAATGGATGAAGTGCGGTTACCGAAGGTCTCGTGTGTATATGAGATCTCGAGCAGGGGCCCAACCTTCGATCAAATTCTGAGTACATTGGAAAGCACTGTTAATCAGTACGACGAACCAAAACCAGAGGTGGACCTGCGCATCGGACTCGTTTTCAGAAACAATGGCAACGTACTGCGTGAATTTTACTTCAATGATGCGGGTGGATTCGCCAATCTGAAGGGTTTTTCCGGTGACAACCGGATGTCTGGGTCGGCGGACCTTCCAGATCGTCTCCGCGCTCTGCTCACAAACCAAGACGTCGTTCTAATCCGGGCCCTTCGTTCCGGGTGTCCTCACGTTTGAACTTGCGGCTCCGGCAACGACACGGCGTTCTTCAGCGGTAACCAGGCCAATTACCTCATCACCTTCAATGCCGGCACGCACGCCTTCACCGTGACCGATCAACGCTCCGGCTCCCCCGATGGGACGGATACCATTAGAGGCGTCGAGAACTTCCAGTTCGCGGACGGCAGCTTCGTGACGTCGGGACTTCGTCCCAATCACGCGCCAGTGCTGACCGTGCCTTCGACCAATGTGACCGTGACCACGGGACACTCGGTGGCGGTCTCCAGTCTGTTCAGCACCACCGATGTCGACGGTGACACGCCGTACTACTACCTGTTCGACAACACTTCGGCTGCTAACAGCGGCCATTTCGTAGTCAATGGAGTGGTGGTCCCGGCCGGTTCCACCTATTTTGTGACCGCGGAACAGTTGGCGCAGACCACCTTCGTGGCCGGCGACGCTGGCGTCTCCGACGATCTTTTCGCGATCGCCTCCGACGGCACGGCGCTCTCGGGCGCCGACTACACCGAATTCCATGTCACTGCCGGCCCTAACCGCGCACCGGTGTTGACAGTACCCTCCATTAGCGTGACGGCGACCGCCGGGCAGTCGCTTGCCGCCGCCAGCCTGTTTAGGGCCACGGATGCCGACGGCGATGCCTTGACCTACTACATCATCGACAACACGAGCGCCGCCGACAGCGGCCACTTCGTGGTCAACGGCGTCGTGCAATCCGCCGGCGTCTTCCACGCGTTTGCGGCGTCACAGCTCGCACAAACCACCTTCGTCGCCGGCGCCAAGGGAATCACCGACGACCTGTACGTCCTGGCCTACGATGGCACGGCGTTCTCAGGCCTCGACTACACGGCGTTCCATGTCAGCGTCGCTCCCAACCGCGCGCCGGTACTGACCGTCCCTGCCACCAGTGTGTCGGCGACTGCCGGTCAAACCATTGCCGCCTCCAGCCTGTTCAGCGCCACGGATGCCGACAACGACGCGTTGGCCTACTACATCATCGACAACACGACCGCTGCCGACAGCGGTCATTTCGTGGTCAACGGCGTCGTGCAGTCCGCAGGCGTCTTCCACGCTTTTGCGGCGTCACAGCTCGCACAAACCACCTTCGTCGCCGGCGCCAAGGGAATCACCGACGACCTGTACGTCCTGGCCTACGACGGCACGGCGTTCTCGGGCCTCGACTACACGGCATTCCATGTCGGCGTCGCTCCCAACCGCGCGCCGGTGCTGACCCTCCCTGCCACCAATGTGTCGGCGACTGCCGGGCAGACCATCGCTGCCGCCAGCCTGTTCGGCGCCACTGACGCCGACAACGACGCCTTGACCTACTACATCATCGACAACACGGCCGACGCCAACAGCGGCCACTTCGTGGTCAACGGCGTCGTGCAGTCCGCAGGCGTCTTCCACGCTTTTGCGGCGTCACAGCTCGCACAAACCACCTTCGTCGCCGGCGCCAAGGGAATCACCGACGACCTGTACGTCCTGGCCTACGACGGCACGGCGTTCTCAGGCCTCGACTACACGGCGTTCCATGTCGGCGTCGCTCCCAACCGCGCGCCGGTGCTGACCCTCCCTGCCACCAGTGTGTCGGCGACTGCCGGGCAGACCATCGCTGCCGCCAGCCTGTTCGGCGCCACTGACGCCGACAACGACGCCTTGACCTACTACATCATCGACAACACGGCCGACGCCAACAGCGGCCACTTCGTGGTCAACGGCGTCGTGCAGTCCGCAGGCGTCTTCCACGCTTTTGCGGCGTCACAGCTCGCACAAACCACCTTCGTCGCCGGCGCCAAGGGAATCACCGACGACCTGTACGTCCTGGCCTACGACGGCACGGCGTTCTCGGGCCCGGACTACACCGCATTCCATGTCTTCGTGTGAGAAGCCCAACACGTGAACCCCTGGCGGCTGGGCCGGCAGGTCGTAGTCCCAGACATCGTGATGCACGGTTTGAAACGACCAGGCCATCTGTCCGGTTTCGGCGTGCAATGCGACCACCGAATTGGCGTTGAAAGGCGAACAGAAGATCAGGCTGTCTTCGACAAACAGCGGCGTCGCCTGAAACTTGGTGGGCTTCATGACGTCGGGTGCGCGTCGCTCGAGATCGCCGGTGCGAAACTCCCAGGCGCGGAGAAATTGTCCGCCAGGCAGGTCGATGATCTGCGTGACGCGGCGAAACGCATTCCGCCGCGAGCGCCGCCCCAACGCTCCAGGCAACAGCCGGCGTCGAAATACAGGCGAAGCTAGCGAACAGGCGGATCAGATTTCGCACGGCGTCTCCGCAAGAGATGCGCCGCGCAGCACGTTGTTCACCCTTCCACTGATAGGTCATGGGATTGGCGACACCCGGCACCGGCAGCCCTGCCACAATTCGTCGCGGGTTGGTACTGGGACGATTGCGACAATCACTTCGGTTTCTTGGCGGAGTCCGCAGGCTTGGTGATGCTCCAGGGGTCGTACTTCTCTTTGGAGTCGGGGATCCGTTCGAGCGCGGCCTTGTAGGCGTTCTCGTCCACCTTCGGCTTACCCTCCGCAGCCTTCTTGCCATCCTCGTGCGGCCGGCGCGCCTGGGCATGCGCGGGCACAGCGAGCATCGCCAATAGCACTGCCGCAATCGTGAGTATCTTCATCGCCTGCGCTCTCCGCCATCCGATCCCGGAAAATAGCCTGCTGCACGATGATGGCAATCCCGGGATCGTCAATGGGGTAGGATAGCCTGTCCGGCCCAGCAACATTCAGCAATTATTGATCGGCAAAAAGTGCGACTGCCTGGCCCTGCACAACACCTGCCGGTCTGCGGTAGAAGGCCGGCGATGAGGCGGAATGTCGTTCATATAGCGCTGATGGCCGGCAGCGTGCTGATGTTGGCGGGTTGCGGCATCGCCGACAGCCGCTCGCCGGTGCCGGAGTTCATGCGCGCCAAGGCGCCCGAACCGCCGCCGCTGGAAGCGCCACCCGACGTCAAGATGTTGCTCCATGAAAAACTGGACTCGGTATTTACGGCGGCATCGCATCCAACGCACGTGCAGGTCTCTCCGCCGCGCCACGATCTGCGGGGGCCGGGCTGGACGGCCTGCGTCAAGGCCGAAGTGACGTCCGTCACGGGCAAACCGCTGGGGATGCAGACCTATCGGATCATGATTGCCGAAGGCGTGATCCAGGACCGCCAGCGTATCGAAGGCGAAGACACCTGCGCGATCGAAAGCTACGAGCCGGTGTAGGCCGGCCGCCCGCAGCCGTATCCTAAACAAGCTGTTAAAATTACAGCTCAAATCCGAACGCCGCACCACCGGCATTTTCCATTTCTTTTGGCTAGCGTTGCCCCGTGAACGCGGTGAACCCAAGCGACGCCTCCAGCGTGCTTGTCTGAATCGTGAGCGGGGATTCGGGGAAGTGGCCGAGATTGCTGAACCAGCGGGGGTACGTCGCGCATCGTTGCCGGATGCCGCCGGCGCACGCACGCCTGCACTGCCACCGCTTACCGACATCTCCACGCTGCAATGGCGCGCACTGAGCCAAAACACCGCTGAGCCGAATGGCTATTATTTGCCGGACTGGGAATTCGCGGTGAACGCTTCCGCGCGGGGCCGCATCGGCGCTTCCGCGCTTGCCGCGTGGAGCGAAGCTTCAAAATTGATCGGCCTCGTGCCGGTGATTTCGCTCTGGCGCGCCTACAAGATTCCCCTTCCCGCTCTTGTCAGCGCCGATCCCTATGGCACGCTTTGCACGCCGCCGCTCGATCGCGATCTCGCCAGAGAGGCGGCCGCGAACATGCTGCAGGCGGCGCGGCAGGCCGGCGCTCATGCGCTCGTCCTGCGCGCGGTGACGCTCGAGGGGGCGGCGATGAAAGCCTTCACCGAAGTGCTGCGAGACGGCGGCATGCAGCCGCGCGTGCTGCAATCCCATGTCCGCGCCTGCCTCGACGCGAACCGCGACGCAGAGGACCTTCTGCATGACGCTCTCGGCGCAAAGAAGTTGAAAGAGCTGCGCCGCCAGCGCAACCGCCTGGCCGAGCATGGTGCCGTCCGTTTCGAGGTGGCACGCACGCCGGCGGAAGTCGCACCCGAGCTGGAGACGTTTTTGGCGCTGGAGGCCAGCGGCTGGAAGGCCAAGCGTGGCACCGCGCTCAGCCAGGATGCGGGCGATGCGACCTTTGTCCGCCGCGCGACGACTGCGCTTGCCGAGAACGGCCAGTGCGAGATCGTGACGCTGCGGGCCGGCGATACGCCGGTCGCATCCGCCATCGTGCTGCGTCACCAGGACCGCGCGTTTTATTTCAAGCTCGGCGTCGACGAGCGCTTCGCGAAATTTTCACCGGGCGTGCAACTGACGCTCGAGCTGACCCGGCATCTCTGCGCCGATCCGGCAATCGCGCTGGCGGATTCTACTGCCGACGCCGACCATCCCATGATCAACCCGATCTGGCGCGGGCGGCTTGCGATCGGCGATGTGTTGATCCCGCTGTACCGCCGCGATCCCGCGGTTGCGCTGATCGAGGCCGCGCTGGGCTTGCGCAAGGCGCTCCGCGGACCCGCGCGCCGCCTCGTTCATTCCATTCGAAAGCGTCAGGAGAAATCCTCATGAATACGCTGACCGCTGTCGCACCGGTGATCACGGCCGACAATGACGCGCTCCGGCGCGATTTTCCGCTGAAGCCGTTCGCGATCCGCCACAAACTCGCCGGCCATCCGTTGCTGATGCTGCCGCGCATCGCGCAGCTCGCCGCCGAACTGCCGCGCGACCTCATCGAATATAATTCCGGCAAAGTCGCGATCAGCCAGGATCCGGACGCCATTCCCTCGGTCGATCTCGACCCGGTCGAAGTGGTCAAGAGCATCGAAACCGCCGGCGCCTGGATGGTGCTCAAGCGCGTCGAGAAATCGCCCGAATATCGTCAATTGCTGGAGGACACCCTGCTTTCGGTCGCGCGTGCGCGCGGCTTCAACAGCCTGCTCGATGCCGGCTTCGAGCAGGTCGAGGGTTTTCTGTTCGTGTCCTCGCCGAATTCGACCACGCCGTTCCATCTCGACAGCGAAGACAATTTCTTCGTGCATATCCACGGCGAAAAGTTCTTCGCGATTCTGGACAATACCGACCGCGCCATCGTCTCCGACGACGAGATCGAGCGATCGATGACCAAGCATCGCAATCTGAAATACGACGACAGCTTTGCGCCACGGGCCAGGGAATTCCATCTGTTCGCGGGCGACGGCTGCTACGTGCCGTATCAATGGCCGCACTGGGTGCGCACGGCTGACTCCTTCTCGATCTCGATGGCGATCACCTGGAAGACGCGCGAAGTGCGGCGGCTGAACGATCTGCACTTCTTCAATTCAATGCTGCGCAGCATCGGCCTGCCGCAACAGCCGCCCGGCAAACAGCCAGCGCGTGACGCGCTCAAGCTCATATTCTATCGAACGGTGACGACGGCGATCAAGCCGCTGCGCGCGTCCATGGCGATGCGTCGCGTCTTGCGCCGCATCGCGCTTGGCAAACGCGCGAATTACTATTTGAAGGGGATGTGATCCCGCCTCATTTCAACGGCGAGTGAGGCGCCGGCAGCATGATGGTCGAGTGCATTTCCTCGAGAAATCCAGGGCCCTTGCCGAGGAATTCCTGCCACACCGGATCCTTCATCGAGTCACCGCGGGCTTTGGCGCGGGCGTTCAGATCGGGATAGGCCCAGATGTGGCACACTTCGTTCGGTTGGCCAGCTTCGGTTTGCCAGAGCCCCACGATCTTGGAATATTTCTCGCGCGCCGGCAGCGCCGCGGTGAATGCCTCGATCCACTGCCTGACCGGGCCGGCGGCCTTGGCGCGATAGTTGCGCAACTCATAGATGTTGCCCGACGATTCCGGGGCCACGGGCGCCTTCAAGGCACTGAGCAGGCGGACGTCCTGGCGCACCAGCAGGGGACGGATCAGCGGAATGTATTCGCTCGTCCAGCGCGGGTTCTTGGCGAGTTCGGCGCGCAATTTCGCGCGTTCGTCGAAGCTGTTGTAGCTCCACATATGCATGACCTGATTGAGCGGGCCAATCTCGGTGAACCAATAACCTTCGAGCTTGCCGAAATTGTCGCCGCGAACGTCGCGCGACACGGTGCTCGCCGCCTTGACGATGTCGCCGAGGGTGCCCGGCTTCACGGTGTAGGTTCTCAACTCATAGATCATGACGTCTCCCCAAGTTTTATTGTTCGTTGGTCCCATAGACCTATCAGGAGCCAATGGGACATGAAAGCGGCAACGCCGCAGCCATGATCGAGCGCTACGTGCTAGCGCCCCTACTCCGCCGCCTGCGCGTTGATCTCGCCCGACACTTGCCGGATCGCACGAGCGAGCTGTTCGGCCGGCTGGGCGCCGGACACGGCATATTTCTGCGCGAACACAAAGGTCGGCACGCCGGAGATGCCCTTGTCGGAGGCTTCCTGCGCCTGACCCGAGATCAGCGCGACATCCTCGTCGGTCGCAAGGCGCCTGCGCACATCGTCGGCGTCGAGCCCGACATCGGCCGCCGCCTGCACCAGCACATTCACGTCGGTGAGATCGCCGCCGTCCCTGAAATACAATTCCATCAGCCGCTGCTTCATCTCGGCGGATTTGCCCTGCGCTTCGGCCCAGTGGATCAGCCGGTGACAATCGATGGTGTTGGGTTGGCGCTTCACCAGCTCGGGGTGATAGCTGAGCCCCTCTTCGCCCGCGGCGGTGACGACGCGACCGGCAATGCCCTTGTAGGCCTCGACCGAGCCGAACTTGGCGGTGAGATATTCGTCGCGGCTGATGCCCTCGCGCGGCACCCACGAATTGAGGAAGAACGGCCGCCAGTGCACTTCCACCGGGACGTCAGGCACCAGCGCCAGCGCGTTTTCAATCCGGCGCTTGCCGATATAGCACCACGGGCAGACCACGTCGGAGACGATGTCGATCGTCAGCGGTTTCAGGGTGCTCATCGGCATCTCCTTGGGCTCAAAATGTGGGCCTGAAAATAAGCCGAATGGGCCACGAGACAAGGCGCTATTTGAGATTAGCTGCCATCTCCCGCATCCGCTGCGCGGTCAGATCGTCGGCGGGGAAGAAGGTTTCCAGCGCCAATTCCGAGAGCGTAACATCGACCGGCGTGCCGAACACCATGGTCGTCGAGAAAAAGCTCAGCACCTCGCCATTCCAGCGCAGCTTGAGGGGGATCGCGACGTTGTCGGGCGAAAGCGGCGCCGAGCGCGCCGGAATCGGATAGGCCTTCAGCTCCTGATACAGGCTGAGCAATTCAGGGTCGGCCGTTACCTCGCATTGCCGGTGCAGTCGCTCCAGAAGGTGCCCGCACCATTCGGCCAGATTGACGGTGCGCGCCGCCAGCGCCTCGGGATGAAAGGCGAGCCGCAGGATATTGAAGGGCTGGCCGAGCAGCCGCGCCGGAATGCCGTCGAGCAGCGGCGCCACCATGCGGTTCGCCGTCACCAGATTCCAGTGGCGGTCATAGGCCAGCGCAGGATTAGGCTCATGGGCCTTCAACACCAGGTCGATCGCATGCCGTGCCGATTTCAGCGCGGGATCGTCGAGCGAGCGCTGTGGAAACGCCGGGGCAAAGCCCGCGGCCACCAGCAATACGTTGCGTTCGCGCAAGGGCACCTCCAACCGTTCGGCCAGTTTCAGCACCATCTCGCGCGACGGCGCCGCGCGGCCGGTCTCCACGAAACTTAGATGACGCGCCGAAATCTCGGCATCGCCGGCGAGATCGAGCTGGCTCAGATGGCGGCGCTGCCGCCATCCGCGCAGGTGATCGCCGATATGGACGGGTTGGGCTCGCTCGGTGCGCGCCGTGGAAGCATGTGCGTTCATGGTGGGAAACCTACCATGCGAATTTCGGTCATTCCATTACGTCCGAGGTAATCGAAACGGGTCACGGGTTGGATCATCTTGGGGTCACAGGAGATGACCCATGCTGATGCTTTCGCTCGTCCGAACCCTCGCCGTCGCGATCCCGTGGATGCTCAACCTGGCAATCTGGCTGCTGGCGCGCTCGCTCCAATTGCCGGAACCGGTGGTGCACGACACCGGCGCTTTCGTGTTCGCGCAGGTGCAGGCGGTCGAGAACAGGTTCGGCAAGGCACTTTGCCCGAAACGGCTGGCACGTCAGCTCCACTCGCTGCTCCAGTCCCTGTTCCAGCGCTGATCGACAACCATCCAACAGTCACCAAAGGAGAGAACTGTCATGATCCAGTCGTCGTTGTTTCTTCGCCGTGCCTTGCTCGCCGACGCTATCTTCAGTGGCGTATCGGCCGTGGGACTCACCCTCGGCGCCGGCGCTTTCGCGTCGTTGTTCAATTTGCCGGAAGCATTGCTGCGCGAAACCGGCCTGTTCCTGATCGCTTATACCGCGCTGGTCGGCTGGCTCGGCACACGGCCGTCGGTGCCGAAAGCGCTGGTGCTGATTGTGATCGCCGGCAATGCCGCATGGACGCTCGCCAGCATCGCGTTGTTGTTCTCCGGCGCGGTGAGCCCGAATTTGCTCGGCGAAATCGTCGTCGTCGCGCAAGCCATCGCCACCGGCGTATTTGCGGAGCTGCAATACATCGGCCTGCGCAAGAGCGGCGGGACAGTGATGGTTTAAACCCAAACCGTCATTGCGAGCGCAAGCGAAGCAATCCAGTGCTTGTCGTAGACACTGGATTGCTTCGTCGCTTTGCTCCTCGCAATGACGGCATGTCCTCAACCAGAACAAACGCGCCCAGCGCCGGCTTCACCACGCCGAAACCTTTCGCCGGGCGCGAGTAACACGCCCTGCCCGCCGGCAATGCCGAGTTCGAGGCTTGCCGCGATCCGCCGGGCACGCTCGACGAAATGCGCTTCCGCTTCCGGTGGACAGATCTCGCGGGCCGTCGCCTCGAACAATGCAAGCCAGCGGTCGAAATGCCCGGCATCGACGGGCAGCGGCAAATGCTTGACCATCGGTGTTCCCTGATAACGGCCCGTCATCAGCGCGACCGACGACCAGAACGCGCACATCTGCGCGAGATGCGGCTCCCAGTCCGCGATCCGCGCCTCGAACACCGGTGCCAGCACCGGATCGAGCCGGACTTTGGCGTAGAAGCCGCGCACCAGGCGCTCGATCATGGCTTCCGTAATGCCAGTCCTTTCGGTGATCTCGGCCGTGATGCGTTCGCGCCGCTCCGCCCCTGTCATGGCATCTTCCTTCAAATAGGTATTTCAAATGCCTATTTAGGCGAGTATAGATGTTTTGCAAAGGCACATTTTCGAGAGGGTCGTATGCGCCTGACTTTGTTTACGGATTTCGCGCTGCGCGCCCTGATGCGGCTGGCGGGCGAGCCGGCACGGTCGTTCGCTACCAACGAGATCGCGGCCGAATTCGGCATCTCCCGCAATCATCTGGCCAAGGTGGTGCGCGACCTCGCCGATGGCGGCTTCATTGCGACCCAACGCGGCGCCGGCGGCGGGTTTTCGCTGGCGCGGCCGCCGCAGTCGATTACGCTGGGCGAAGTCGTGCGCGCGCTGGAAGGCGAAGCGCTGGTCGAGTGTTTTCGCGCCGACGGCGGAGCCTGCGTGCTGACGCCGCGCTGCCGCCTGAAGGCGAAGCTCGCCGCCGCGCGCGAAGCCTTCATGCGCGAGCTTGACGCTACCACGCTTGCGGAATGCGCCTATCCCGCGAGATCCAGACCATAGCGTTCTCGAGCGAAGCGGACACCGCGGCGCAGGTTACGGCACGAGAGGTGCATCATGAAGCCGATTGAATTTAGGGATGGCGCCGTTCAGGTCGATGCGTCGATCGTCGCCGAAGGCCTCGGCCTTGCGCTACCGCTGTTCAGGAAAGAGATGCGCGCGGGCAGGATCACCAGCATTTCAGAGCGTGGCGTTGATGCGGACCGCGGGCGGCATCGACTGACTTTCTTCACCACGCATCGGCGGTTTCGCCTCGTTGTCGATGCGTCCGGCGCGATCCTGCAACGCTCCACGCTCGACTTTGGAGAGGCGCCGTTGCCGAAATCGGCGCGCAAACCCGGCGGGTGAATACTAGAGCGCGATGACTTTTCTTCGAATCGTCATCCCGCTCTATCTTTTTGTTTGAGCATGATCTCTTTCGGAAAACCGGTACCCACTTTTCCGGATCATGCTCTAGGCCTGAAGCGCTGCCGCAGGCGCTGGTGGTCGGCGCTTCGCGGCGGCGGGTTTCATCCCGGCAATACCGGCGCGGCTGTTGCCGTTGAGACGCTTGCCACTCCGCAAATTGCCGCTTGGCGATTTGCCATTCAACGACTTGCCATTGATGTGCAAGCCATTCAGCGATTTGCCATTGGCCTTGGTGTTCAACTTAGAGCCGTTCACCTTGGCACCGTTCGAATGGCCATTCAGCTTCAGCTTTTGCGCCAGCTTTTCTTTGGCCCTCGCCAGCTTTTCCGCTTGTTTCAGCGCCTTCCGCTCCGCCTTCGCCTTCAGGCGAAGTCTTTCGGCGCGCGCCTCAGCGCGCTTCTTCTTGCGCTTCTTTTCGCAGGCGGCACATTTGCAGCCGATCGGCTTCAGATAGGCTTTGAAGTAATCGGTGCCGTAATCGTAATTGATCTCCTCGCCCGGCTCGATGTTCTTGATGGCGCGGATGACCACCTTGCGCTTGCGCGGCTTGACGTCGGATTCCGCGTTCGGCTTGCAGGCGTGGTTGATGTAGCGGGCGATGTTCTTGCGCACCGAGCCGTCGATGGTCCAACGGTCGTTCAGCTCGAACAAATATTTGTTTTCGATCGCGTCGTCTTTTTTCTTCTTCGAATCCAGCAGCGGCCCAAAATAGCGGATGATTTTGGTGCCCTTCTTGATCGGTTTGGTGGCGAAGAGGCCAAGTCCGGTGGGGGAGCGGCCGACGCGGTAGGGTTTATTCGACGGAATGGCGGGCATAACGAATGACTGACACGCTGCTGAAGACCACAGGGATTTCCGAGGCTGCCTTTCTAGGACGATTCCGCGGCGATGTCAGGTGTTTCGCGCATCCCTCTTGAACCTTCCCCAGATTGCATCAGGGTTCCCAAGCCAAAGGGGTAGCGGGATGACAGGCGTCCCCTGTTTCCATGTCACAATTGGACTGGCCGCCGCGGCCTATTCTGCGCTGCCCGGCCTTTCACCGGCAAACGCTCAAACATTCAGCATTGCTACGCCTCAATGACGCCTGCCGGGACATCCGCAAGAATACGGTGCGGCAGCCAATAGTGGCACGACTCTTGTAAGAGTGGACTGACGCTCATCACCAGCGAAGGTCAGCATGCTCGTTACACTTGTCGCCATCCTCTGCAACAGCCAGCTCTGCCTGGAGAAAGTCGTTACCACCAGTGACCTGTCGGGCATCACCATGACGGCCTGTTCAGTCAACGCGCAAATCGGCATTGCCGAGTGGCTCTCGAAAGGCCCGTACCGTGACTGGAGACTACAAAGCTACAAATGCGTCATGGGCAAATACACGCCCAAAAACAGCGCCTGAAGTGTAAGGCTTTCGATATCTTCCGCCCTGGTCCGGCGAGGCTTCTGCTCAGCACCCGAGCGATTATTCGGGCACGCCAGCTATCCGGTAAGCCTGTCCCAGCTTCTCGACATCTTCGGACCGGCAAAGTGGCGTTCTGTTTCTGATGCTGGAAATGCTCACGGTGGGGTCGGCCTGCATGACGGCAGCGCAGGACCGCCGAGCTTCCTCGATCCGCCCGGACATCGCCAAACTCGCCATGACCATTCGCTGTGCGCCCAAAAAATTCGGCCGGTTCTGTACAGCACCGGTCGCCCAGAACAGACTTTCGTCATATCGCCCGGCAAAGAAATGGGCGTAGGCCAACCCGGTTTGAGTCAGAAACAGTCGGGGGTTGAGAGGACTTAGCCGAAGGACTGTGGAGAATTGCTCCATCGCGGCATCGATATTGCCGAGATACACTTGTGTCCATCCGTTCCAGTGGCGCGCTGCTGCCAGGTTGGGATTGAGTGCCACCGCCTTGGCGAGAAAGGCTGCGCCCTTTTCTGGTTCCTCGAGCAAGTATGAGTACGCTTGTCCCGCTTCCGCGAGCACCAGAGGATCATCCGTATCGAGCTGGATCGCCCGTTCGGCGAGTTGCCGCGCTTCAGCGATCTCCCGGGCGGCATCCACCCTCCACCCAAATGCTTTCCTTTGGCTAAAACTGTTGGCGCCAACCGCGTATGCGAGCGCGAAGGTGGGGTCGATAGAGCTGGCAATCTTCGTCAGCCGGAGCACTTCGAGGTTGCCCTCCCGCGTGAAGAGATAAGTGACGGACAGCGCCCGAAGATAATAGTCGTAGGCCTGCAGGCTCTCGGTAGGTTTGCGCCTTGCGCGCTCGATCTCAGCGCGTTCGACTTGAGGGAAGATGGCGCCGATCACGCTGCTCGTGACCTGGTCCTGCAGATCGAAAATATCTTCGAGCTGGCTGTCGAACCTGTCAGCCCAAAGATGGGTTCCCGTTTCGGCGTCGATGAGCTGTCCGGTGATGCGAACGCGATTCCCCGCCTTGCGCACACTGCCTTCGAGCACGTAGCGAACGCCAAGCTCGCGCCCGACCAGCTTGATGTCGACGGCTTTGCCCTTGTAGGTAAAGGTGGAACTCCGTGCGATGACGAAAAGCGATCTGGATCGCGACAAGCCGGTAATGATGTCCTCGACCATCCCGTCGGCGAAATATTCCTGCTCCGGATCTGAACTCAGATTGGTGAAGGGAAGAACGGCGATTGAGGCTTTGTCGGGCAGCGCAAGCGCGGGTTTCAAAACCTCCAGCGGCTTTTCCGTTACCGCATCGATGGCTTGCGCCGGCCCTTCGCGCACCGTGCCGACGAAGCGAAATCCTTTTCGCGGCAGCGTCTTGATCAGGCGCTGCTCCTCGCCGGAATCGCCGATCGCGCCTCGCGCGACATTCAACCGGGTCGTCAGCGCTGCGTCCGAGACGATGCGTCCGTCCCAGATCGCGGCGATCAGATCATCCTTGCTGACCACGTGCTCCCGGTTGCGGATCAAATACTCAAGCAGATCAAAAACCTGCGGCGCAACCGCGACGACTTTCCCGTCACGATGCAGTTCGCGACGACCGATGTCGAGCACGCTGTCCTCGAACAGATAACGCAAGCTGCCCTTCCCTTTTTGGGCGACCACCGATCATCCGCGGCCGCCCCAGCACCGCCTGGAGCCCAAAGAGTAAGCTGCCGGTGAGGTAAATGTAAGCTGGATGTCAAGCGCCGCCGCCCAAGCCCGGGCACCATCGGCTGGTCAGAACAACCCGTCGAGGAGATAGCGCAATGAATACGGCTCACGGTACCATCCAATTGGGACAGAAACCCGCATCGACGCGATCGGTCTTTTTCAGGAAATACTGGCGTGCATTTCAGGAGTGGCGCCAGCGCAACAGGCTGCTGGATCAGTTGTATCAACTCGATCATCGGGAGCTGAACGATCTCGGTATCTCGCGCGGCGAGATCGGCTACGTCGCCTCGAACCCTTCGATCGAGCCGCGCGGCGCCGTGTCGGGGCGGAGCTAACCTATAGCGTTTTCGAGCGAAGCATGCCCTCCGACTTGATCCGTGGGTGGACACCGGTTCGCGTAAAGAAAACGCGTCAAAAAAAGGCTAGAGCCCGGTTCTGATTCAATCAGAACCGAAAAGGCTCTAAGCCCCCGGCGGGCGGCGCACCGTCGAGCGCAGCATCGCGTCAAGCAACTGGTCGGTGCCGGTGCCTGCGGGCAGCCGGTGCAGGATGTCCTTCAGGCGTCCGTCCAGCAGCAGCATCGTAAAGCCATGCACCAGCGACCAGGCGCCGGCGATCACGGCGGCCTGGTCGAGCGACAACGTCTCCAGCGCCTCGCCGGACAGTTTTTCCTGGCCGCCGGCGCCAGCCGAATTGGCGAGCCCCTGGAAGGATGCGGTGGCAGCCTCGTGCAGCGACGGCCGCGTCATGTCGAGCCGCTCGTTGCGGAACATCAGCCCGTACATGCCGGGATGCGCCTGCGCATAGGCGACATAGGCCTTGGCGCCCGCCAGCGCCTTCATCGGCGGCAGCGTTTCAGAAGCGCGTGCCGCCACCATGGCCGTATTGAACTGCCGAAACCCGATCGCGGCCAATTCGCTGAGCAGGCCGGTGAGATCGCCGAAATGATGGGTCGGTGCGGCATGCGAAACGCCGGCCTCGCGCGCTACCGCGCGCAGCGTCAGGCCCGCCAGCCCATCGCGTTCCAGCACGGTTACCGCGGCCTTCAGCAACGCCTCGTGCAGATCGCCATGATGATAGGGGGTATCGCCCGACGATTTGCGCCGCCTGGCGGTTGGCCGCCCGGCCACCGCCTTCGCCGGCCGGCGGACACGCACCGTGGTGCGGTTTGCTTTGTTTTCTCTGGATAATCTTGCCATGCGAATCCTTGTATGACATGCCATTTTTACACTGTAAAGATTTTGCTTGACGTTTCCCCGCATCGTCGTTACTGCTATCTTTACGATGTAAAGATTTAACCGGAGGGAATGCGAGATGCTGGACCAGGTGACATCAAATGCGGCGCGGACCAATCTGGCGCCGATCCCGATGGAATGCGACGCACCGCATCTGAAGGTCACCGGCGAATTGCCGCGCGAGCTCAACGGCACGCTCTACCGCAACGGTCCCAACCCGCAATTCGAGGCGCCGGGCGCCCACTGGTTCGTCGGCGACGGCATGCTGCACGCCTTCCATCTCGAAAACGGCCGCGCCAGTTATCGCAACCGCTGGGTCCGCACTCCGAAATGGCAGGCCGAGCACGATGCCGGCCGCGCGCTGTTCGGGGGCTTCGGCCGCAAGCTGCCGGATGCGCCCGCCAACGTCACCCAGGACGGCGGCGTCGCCAACACCAACATCATCTTTCACGCCGGTCGCCTGCTGGCGCTGGAAGAAGGCCATCTGCCGACCGAGATCGAGCCGGGCACGCTCAACAGAATAGGCTATTGCGACTACAATGGCGCCATCGCCGGACCTTTCACGGCGCATCCCAAGATCGACCCCGTAACCGGCGAGATGGTTTTCTTCGGCTATAACGCAGCCGGACCGTTGACCCCTGCCCTCTCCTTCGGATCCGTCAACGCCGCGGGCGCGGTGACGCGGTTCGATCGCTTCGAAGCGCCCTATGCCAGCATGGTGCACGACTTCATCGTCACCGAAAATCATCTGCTGTTTCCGATCCTGCCCATCACCGGCAGCATGGAACGCGCAATGCGCGGCAAACCGCCTTACGCCTGGGAGCCCGAGAAAGGCGCTTATGTCGGCGTCATGAAGCGCAACGGCTCGGCGAAAGACATCGTCTGGTTCCGCGCCGAGAGCTGCTACGTCTTCCACATCATGAATGCGTGGGAAGAAGGCAATCGTATCATTGCCGACGTAATGCAGTTCGAGGAAGCGCCGCTGTTCACCCATCCCGACGGCTCGAAGACGGACCCGGACAAGTCGCGCGCGCGGCTGTGCCGCTGGACCTTCGATCTCGCGGGAAATACCGACCGCTTCACGCAAACCTATCTCGACGACGTGACCGGTGAATTTCCGCGCATCGACGATCGCCGTGCCGGTTTCAAGAGCGGCCACGGCTGGTACGCCTGCGCCAATCCCGATCTGCCGATGTTCGGCGCGCTCTCCGGCATCGTCCATGTCGACGGCAATGGAAAGCGCCTCGCCAAATATCTCCTCCCCGCAGGCGACACCATTTCGGAGCCGGTGTTTGTCGAACGCGGCCCGGAGGCCGCCGAAGGCTGTGGCTGGCTGCTTGCAGCCGTCTGGCGCGCGCGGGAGAACCGCAGCGATCTCGCAGTTTTCAATGCGCAGGACGTCGACGCCGGCCCGGTGGCGCTGGTACATCTCGGCCATCGTGTGCCCGATGGATTCCATGGCAATTGGGTGGGTGCGCAGTAATCCTCGCTCCCCGTCATTCCGGGGCGCGCGAAGCGCGAGCTTTGATGTGCAATTGCACTTCAGAGAATCCATAACCACGAAGGGCCTGCGCCCAGAGGCGCGTCGCGGAGTGACTACCGCCTGGAGAGACACCCATGCACCCGCCTTCCATCACCCTCCATTCTAGCAATTGAATATGTACTCCCTTAAACTATTGTAATATAAAGAGATTATCGCCTCTACAAACTTCATTTTGACACTGTAAAGATTTTGCTTGACGACTCCGCCGCTTGGCTCTAGCGTATCTTTACGATGTAAAGATTAGCCCCGATGAGGCTGTCATGGCAGTTTTCCTGATCCTTGCCCCCTACGGCGTCTTCGCCGCGCTGATGCTGGTTACTTCGGCCACCGTGAGCCTGTTCACTTCCGCGGCAATCTGCCTGGCCGTGATCGCATTCGACGTCGTGCGCGGGCGCTCGGTAAAGATCCTCGGCGCCGGCTCCGTGATCGTGTTCGCCGCTGTCGGCGGTTACCTCGCCCTCATCGATCCCTCCCTGAGCAACTCAGCCGCAAGATTCGCGGTCGATGCCGGCATTTTTCTGGTCTCGCTGATGTCGATCGTGACCCGCCACCCCTTCACGCTGCAATATGCACGCGAAATGGTCGATGCAGAGACCGCGAAAATGCCCGGCTTCATCCAGGCAAACTATCTCATCACCCTGGCCTGGACCGGCGCATCGCTGTTGATGATGATCGGCAATATTGCAATGATCTACGTGCCGAACCTGCCGCTATGGTCCGGACTTCTGATTGCGTTCGCCGCGCGCAACAGCGCCATGTATTTCACCAAATGGTATCCCGAGTATCGCAAAGCGAAGCATGCAACGCCGCCGGCCAATGCACTGCCCGGAACACGCTGAGACACCGACCGTACGCCCATTTGAACGACCGCCCATTCAAACAAAGAGCAGCACGATGAAAGATGTATTCGCCCGACTGGGCGCCGATTTTTTCTCCACCATCGTGTTTCTCGCGATCTACCTCGCGACCGACAACGTGCTGCTGGCAACAGCCGTGGCGATTGCGGGCGCCATCGGCCAGGTGATCTACTCGCGCGTCAAGGGCAAGCAGCTCGGCTACATGACCTATGCCAGCCTGGCGCTTGTGATCGTGCTTGGCAGCGCGACGCTCTTGACCCACGATCCCCGCTTCGTGCTGGCAAAGCCCGCGATCGGACATTTTGCGATCGGCGCCATCATGCTCAAACGCGGCTGGATGTTGCGTTACCTGCCGCCGATCGTGACCGAGACCATTCCGGAATACGTCACCTTTGCAGGCTACGCCTGGGCCGTGCTGATGTTCGTGCTCGGCGCCGGCACCATCGGCGTTGCCATGAGCGGCGATATGAAGCTGTGGACGTTCTACGTGACCGTCGTGCTGCTCGGGGCCAAGGTTGCCGCCTTCGCCGCGCAATATGTCGCATTTCGTCTTCTGGTCGGCAGCCGACTTCGCGCTGCCGCCCGCGCTTAATAGCCGCAAAAATACCAGAGCGAGACGATTCGGCTTGCGCGGCGAGATAGGCTATACCGCCATCGGAGATCCCGGAACCATTCCGGTTCGGTGGAAATAATGGGGAAGACAGAAATGGCAGTGGACGGAAACTGGAACATCGTCATGACCACGCCGATGGGCGAGCGCAAAGCCACGCTTAACGTCAAGAGCGCGGGCGGCACGCTGACGGGCACGCAGGGCGCCGATGGCAATTCCGGTGAAATCTTCGACGGCACCGTGAACGGCGACAATGTCGGCTGGAAACTCTCCATCACCAACCCGATGCCGCTGACGCTCGAATTCACCGGCAAGGTTTCTGGCGACAGCATGTCCGGCGAAATGGGCATCGGCCCGATGGGCAGTTTTCCCTTCACGGGGACGAGGGCGTAAGGGATCCAGTCGTCATGGCCGGGCTTGACCCGGCCATCCATCATTCTTCAAGTGAGATGGATATGCGGGTCATGCCCGCGTATGACGATTGAGTGTGTTGAAGCAACTCGCGCACAGCACAAAGCCGCCCTCACCCCAAATTCAACTCCTTGAAGAAGTCGTTGCCCTTGTCGTCGATGATGATGAAGGCCGGAAAATCCACGACCTCGATGCGCCAGATCGCTTCCATGCCGAGTTCGGGATATTCCACCACCTCGACCTTCTTGATGCAGTGCTCGGCGAGGTTTGCCGCAGCACCGCCGATCGAACCGAGATAGAAGCCGCCGTGCTTCTTGCAGGCCTCGCGCACCGCGACCGCGCGGTTGCCCTTGGCGACCATCACCATCGATCCGCCCGCCGCCTGGAATTGGTCGACAAAGGAATCCATACGCCCTGCGGTAGTTGGGCCGAACGCACCTGAGGCGTAACCGTCCGGCGTCTTGGCGGGACCAGCGTAATAGACCGGATGGTTCTTGAAATAGTCCGGCAGCGGTTCGCCCTTCTCCAGCCGTTCGCGCAATTTGGCATGCGCGGAATCGCGCGCCACGATCATGGTGCCGGTCATCGACACCCGCGTCTTGATCGGATGCCTTGAAAGCGTCGCCAGAATATCCTTCATCGGCTGGTCGAGATCGATCTTGACGACCTCGCCGCCGAGCGATTGCTCGACTGCCGGCAGATATTGCGCGGGGTTATGTTCGAGCTCTTCGAGATAGACGCCGTCCTTTGTGATCTTGCCGAGCACCTGGCGGTCGGCCGAACAGGACACGCCAAGCCCTATGGGGAGCGAGGCACCGTGGCGCGGCATCCGGATCACGCGCACGTCGTGGCAGAAATATTTACCGCCGAATTGCGCGCCCACGCCGAGGCTTTGCGTCATCTTGAGAATTTCCTGCTCCATCTCCAGATCGCGGAAGGCGTTGCCGTCCGCGGAGCCATGGGTCGGCAATGCATCGAGATAGCGCGCCGACGCCAGCTTCACCGTCTTCATGCAGAGCTCAGCCGAGGTGCCGCCGATCACGATCGCGAGGTGATATGGCGGGCACGCAGCGGTGCCGAGCGTCAGTACCTTCTCTTTCAGGAATGCCAGCAGGCGATCCTTGGTCAGCACCGAGGGCGTCGCCTGGAACAGAAAGCTCTTGTTGGCGGAGCCACCACCCTTCGCCATGAACATGAATTTGTAGGCGTCATCGCCTTCGGCGTAGATCTCGCATTGCGCCGGCATGTTGTTGGCGGTGTTCTTTTCCTCATACATCGACAGCGGCGCCACCTGCGAATAACGCAGGTTACGGCGCAGATAGGCGTCGCGCGCGCCTTCGCTCAGTGCTGCCTCGTCATCCCCATCGCTGATGACGTTACTGCCCTTCTTGCCCATGATGATGGCGGTGCCGGTGTCCTGGCACATCGGCAGCACGCCGCCGGCGGCGATGTTGGCGTTCTTCAGGAAGTCGAAGGCAACGAACTTGTCGTTGTCGCTGGCTTCCTTGTCCTCGAGGATCGAGCGCAACTGCTTCAGATGGCCCGGGCGCAGGTAATGATTGATGTCGCCAAAGGCCGCCTCGCTCAGCGCCCGCAACGCCTCGCGCGACACCACCAGCATGTCCTTGCCCAGCACCTTCTCGACGCGGACGCCCTCGGCCGTGATCTTCTTGTACGGCGTCGTATCCGCACCGAGCGGAAACAGCGGCGTGTGCTTGTAGGGCGGAACGGGTTTTTGGTCGGGGAAAGCGGTGGGGGCGTTCATGGGCTGGCTCGCAGGTTAAGATTTCCGGAAGCGTCCACGGACGCCATCCCGGCGATTGAACCGTTCTAAGCACTTTTCCGATAAAAGGAAGGGAACTAAGCCGATCTGCGACCGGCCTCGGGGTCCCCAGCGTGCTCCCCGTACAATCGTCGTACGTATTGACGCGCCCGGGCAGACCTTGCATGAACCTTGCGCGCGCGTTTCAATGTGTGGGGGTATTCATGACAAAAAGACTGCGCAACCACTCCGGATCGCTCGTCCGCTCCACCGGCCTCGCCGTCACATTGGCGCTGTTCACCGCCGTGTCCGCCTCACCAGCCCGCGCCGACCGGTGCGAAGATACTGCCAAGCAATTGGCCAGCGGGATCGATGGCCTCAAGGTCGGCATCACCGCAGCCAACTACATTTATTTGTCGCACCCTGCAGCGAAGGAGCTGTCGCTCGGTTGCCGCGGCAAGAATTTCTCCGTCGAGCTCTACGCCAAGGGCGACCGCAAGCCCAAGCCGGAATTCTTCAAACTGGTCGCCGCCTCGGCAGCCATCATCTTTACTGTGCCGAAGGACGACACGGAGACCGGCACCGCGCGCTGCATCAAGCGCATGGGCATTTTGCGCGGCGACAAGGTCTCGATGCGCTTTCGCCGGCTCAATATGGAATGCACGCGAACCAAGACCGATGCGTCGATCGTGGTCACCCGTGACAGGGACGAATAGCTGGGCACGCGGCACGAAACGCTAAAATATCCCATCATTTCTAATGAAATCGTGAGCCTGTCCTTCACCATCGGGCGGGATCGGCCGAGACGGCGGCGGAGGATTTACCAATCATTCGCTTCAACGCCGCCACTGTCGGAACCAACAAAAAGGATTTCCGATGGATATCTCCGCGATCACCGCCACGGTGCCGGTCAAGGCGCCTGAAGCCCCCGCGCCGAAACCCGCCGACGTGCAGAATGGTGCTGCCGCCGACGGCACGCGGACGCCGCAGCCGACGGTGCTGGCTGCGCTACCCCCCGGACAGGGCACGCGGGTCGATCAGCTGGCGTAAACTTAGCTCGCGTCCTCGAGCCGTCACTACCCTCCCCAGCTATGCTGACTATGCGGCGCGCATGCGCTATCGTCTATCGCCCGCGGTGTGGCGCGGGAACGATAGCGGTTAGCGATGGCTGATAGTGATGCCTGATAGCAAGACCTATACCGGCGGCTGCCATTGCGGCCAGGTGCGCTTCGAATGCACCACCGACATGGCCATGGTGACCGCCTGCAACTGCTCGATCTGCACCAAGAAGGGCCTGCATTTCACTTTCCTGCCGCCGTCGAGTTTTCAGCTCCGTGCCGGCGAGGAAAACTTGCGTGAATATCTCTTCAACAAGCACGCCATCCACCATCAGCTCTGCATCGACTGCGGCGTCGACGTGTTCGCCCGTGGCAAGAAACCCGACGGCACCGAGGTGGTGGCGATAAACGTGAGCTGCATCGACGGCATCGACCTGTCGAAGATTACGATGACCCCGATTGACGGGCGGAATAGCTGAGACACACCACTCTCGGCATGGCCGGAATGACGGCCCTAATAATCCAGCGCCTTGTAGTGCCGGAAAATCCCGTCCTCGTTGAACGGGATGCGCCGCTCGCTCGCCAGATAGGCCTTGATGTTCGGCCGCGCCGCGACGCGGTCGCGCAGATCGATCAGGCCGGGAATTTTCCGCTCAAACGCTTTCATGCGTTTCGGAAAGGCGTAGCGCAGCCCTTCCACGATCTGGAACAGCGATAGGTCAACATAGGTCAGGCGGCGGCCAGTGACGTAAGTGCCGCCACTGCCCTCCAGCAGTTGCTCGAAATAACCGAGATATTTGGGCGTGCGTTCCTTCCAGAACTCCTCGGTGCGCTTCTTCGCCGGTGCCTTCTGCTCCTCGTAATACAGCGACGGCCCCAGCGGATGATGGGTATCGTGAATCTCCAGCACGAAATCGGTGATGGTGAGCTGCAACTGGTGCACCCACAGCTTTCCAGGCTCGGCCTTCGGCGCCAGGCCATGGCGCGACCCCAGATAAAGCAGGATGTTGGCGGTGTGCGCAATCACGAGATTTCCGGCTTTCAGGAACGGCGGCGCGAAGGGCGGCGTGCCGCCGGCCCCATCCATCATCTTCATCATCGCGCCCATGCCATTGCCGTTGCGCGCCACGTCGGCGTAGCCGGCGCCAGCCTCTTCCAGCGCGAGACGCACATATTCGCCGCGGCCCTGAATGTTCGGCCAATAGTAAAGCTGGTAACGCATCGACGGCTCCTGCTCAGGGATTGCTGACAGCCATAACAAATCATTCCCGCTTTCGTTCGTCACGTCCGATATACGGGTGCGAAATTCTCCACACGAGCGAATCTGTCCGAACTCGAGAGAGCGTGTTAGGCTGCGCCCGTTCAGGCGTCGAATTTCTCAACACGACAGGAGAATGGGATGGCGGATAACAAGAAGAAGCGCGGCGGCAGCGATCGCGCGTTGATCGCACTGGGCGAGTCCTACGAGGTCGCCTATTGGTCGAAGAAGTTCAAGATCACGCCGGCCAAACTGAAATACGCCGTCAAGAAGGTTGGGCACTCCGCCAAGAAAGTGGAGGCCTATATCCAGCTCCAGAAGCACAAGGCCGCCGACAAACGGCTGATCGCGATGAGCCAGCCCTATGAGGTCCGCTACTGGTCGAAGAAATTCAAGGTCACGCCGGCCAAGCTGAAAGCCGCCGTGGGCGCCGTCGGGCATTCGTCGAAGAAGGTCGGCGAATATCTCGCCAAGAAAAAGACGACCAAGAAGACAGCCAAGAAAACAGTTAAGAAAACAGCCAGGAAGGCGCCCAAAAGGAAAAAGGCCGCCAGGAAGGCGGCCTAGAATCTCGATATCCCGCAGGCGCGGCAGCGCCGATCGCCGAGGCGTGCCGTCGACCAGCGCGGCAGCAGCATAGAGCCTTATCGGTTCTGACCAAATCAGAACCGATAAGGCTCTATCTCGCCGCTCGGATCATGCTCAATGACGGACGCTGGCGTAGTCCCAGCCGATCCAACCGCAAAGCGCCCTGCCCATCACGTCTTCCAGATCGGCGCCCTTCAGCCACGGCAGTTCCTCGGTAAAGAACGTGACGCATTGCCGGTAGCTGCAGGGCATCCGGGTGATATCGGTGCCCCAGAAAAACCGCTGCGGCCCGAATGCGTCAAAGATGCGGTGCAGGCCGTCATGGATGTTGCGAAACGGATAGGCCTGCGTGGAGTAATGCGGCGCGCCGGTGGCCTTGACCGCGACATTCGGCAGTTTGGCGAGGGCGACCAGTTCGTCGAGGTGGATGAAGGCTTGCGCATCCTGGCCGTGCCGGTTCAGGCCGCAATGATCGACGATCATCTTCAGGTGCGGATGACGTTCCGCGATCTCGCGGAATTTCGGCAGGAAGATCCCGCCCATCATCGCAAGCGGCAGGCCTTCCTTCTCAGCCGCCGGCCATAACCATTCGAGCCTGCCCTCGTGCAGCCATTTCTGGTGCTCGTCCGACAGCAACGGCCATCGCAGTCCCATCATGCCGGGCTGATCGCGCCAGCCGTGGATCAACTTGCGGTCATCAGGATTTTCAAGCGCGAAATTACCCATGATGGCGAAACGATCGGGGTATTTTCGAACCGCCTCGATCGCGAGCGCATTGGAATCGGGATCCCAGCCGCGCGGTGGATGGATCAGTGCAGCGTCGACGCCAGCCTCATCCATCTCCTGCAACAACTCATCGGCCGTGAATTTCTGGACCTTGCGATGCAGGCCTGAAGGCGGCGTGATGGTCTGCGACCAGAGATGGACCTGCGCGTCGATGATCTTCATGGCTGGCTTCCGTCATTCCGGGGCGATGCCGACGGGTCCGCGCAAAGCGCGGCCCGATGACAGGCTCAGCATCGACCCCGGAATGATTGAGGTCAATTCGCCGCGAAGCAATACATCAAGCCGTCGCCGCCGGTGCTCTTCAGATCGGCCTGCGAGCAGCCGCCACCCGGTCCGCCCGAGGGATGCGAGGAGTTCCAGGATTTCATGGGGGCGCTATCGTTGAGGCCGACGCGGTCGGCATGCCCGACCATTGCCGCTCCCTGCGTGGAGCTCGTCCAGTTCTTGCAGGTGCGGTCGTCGCTGCCGGCAAAGGCGGTGCCGTCGGGCTGCGATCCCGTCAGCACGTCATGGCGGTTCGGGCTATCGCCACGGCCGTTGATGACTTCGCCCTTCTCGCTAAGCGCCGTCTGCTTGGTAAGACCGTTCTCGCCATGTAGCTCGGCGACGTCTTTGGCGATCACGACGCCCTTTGCATTTTTCCACGGTCCGGCGCCGATGCGATCGCGGGCATTCACTGCAGGCTTGCCATCGGCGGCCTGGGTCGAGAGATAAGCGCGCCAGGTTTTTCCGCCCGCGCCGGCGGCCTGCGCCAATGTCTGACATTGATTGTCCGCGCCGGCGAGACCGCCGAGATTGCCGCCATTGCCGACGCCGTTGCTGGTCACGAAGAAGCTGGTATCGGCCGATTGCGCCTGTGCAGGTTGTGCCGCGATGCACGACATGGCGGCGAGCATGACACATGCAAGCGGGATGATTTTGACAGGATTATTCATTCGAAGTCCTCCCTGTTTTTTTGCCCGTCCTCATCAACCCGTCGCGACAACCATTATTCCAGTCACAAAAGCAAAAGGCGCCGCGGAATGAACCGCAGCGCCTTTCAATCTTCGTCTGGCAGGCGATCAGTTGGTCTGCTGGATCGCCGAGAGTTCCCAATTGGCGCCGCGTTGCCGCGCAAAGGTCCATACCTCGGTTACCTCGATCGGCGTTTCGCTGCCCGAGACCAGCCGGCCCGTGGCGCGCTCCAGCGTCTTGTCGACCAGCGAGAAGCGCATCGCGACGCTCGCATAGTCGGTTTCGCCTTCGCGCCAGGCTTCCGCGAGGTCGCCCTGCAGCAGTTTCACGTTGGAAACCTTGTTGACGTCGTTGTTAGCCTTGTTCTGCTCGAGGTCCTTCGAGAAATACGACACCATCTCGGGCGTCGCGAGCGTGTGCAGTTTGGCGACGTCCTCGTTCGACCATGCGGCCTGGATCTCGCCGAGCAGCCGCTCGAACGCCTCATAGTCGGCCGGTAGGATCTCGAGCGGTGCGCTGCCCGATCCCAGGCCAAAGCCCATTCCGGAGCCGAAGCCGGTCTGCGGCGCGGCGGGACCTGCCGCCGGAGCGCCGGCATAAGCGGACGCCGGCGTGTGACGGCGCTGCCACCACGACATCGCCAGCCGCACCACGATGATGATCAGGCCGATCTGCAGCATCAGGCCGATGATCGACGACAGGCCGCCGAGGCCGGAGAACATCCCGCCGCCGAACAGCATGCCGAGCAGGCCGGCGCCGAGGAAGCCGGCGGCGAGACCGCCGAGCAGGCCCATGCCGGGCCGGTTGAAGAACCCGCCTTTGGCTGCGCCGGCGGCTGCCGGTGCGCCCATTCCGGGGCTGCCCGGCTGGGTAAAAGTACGGTTCATAGGTTGTGCCGAGCCTGGCGCCGTGGTCGTGCTCGGGGGCGCTGAGAAGGTTCGCGATCCCCGCGAACCGGAGCTGCCGCCGCCGCCGACCCGGGCGTCAGCCGCCGAGATTGCCATGACCAGTGGAACCGCCAGCGACAGGACGATGGCGATGGCCCGAACAATTCCGCGCGTGCGTTGCGTGAAACTCATATTTGTTTCCTCAGTCCCCGGCATGGGGAAGCGCCCCTAACATGGGCAGCGCTGCCTAAATGTGAAGCCACTATCGGGAACCGCGGCTGCGGCCCTCGGTCGCGGGGATGTGACGATTAGGTATGTTGTGGGCTTGGACGGGGCGTTCGCGCTTGTGGTTCAAGTTTCTAGACGATCAGGCGCCGGTGCCCAAAAAGACGTCATGAACATACAAAGCAGCGATTGGCGCCGCGGGCAAGGGCCAATGGAACCATCCGCGGCCTATTGGGCCGTCATGGTTTCCTTGACCTTCTCGACCAGTGCGCTGAGCGCGAACGGCTTTGGCAGGAAGGCGAATTGCTCGTTTTCCGGCAGGCTCTTGTCGAAGGCTTCCTCGGCATAGCCGGAGACGAAGATGATTTTCAGATTGGGGTTACGCTTGCGCATCTCGCGCAGCAGCGTCGGGCCATCCATTTCCGGCATTACCACGTCGGAAACGACAAGATCGACGGCGCCTTCCTTTTCATCTAACGCCTCCATGGCCTCGATGCCGTTGGAGGCCTCGATCACGCTGTAGCCGCGCGAGCGCAAGCCGCGGGCGTTCAGCGAGCGCAGACCGTCCTCGTCTTCCACCAGAAGGATCGTGCCCTGCCCGGTCAGATCGGCCCGCGGCTTCGGCGGCTCGGCCGCGGTTTCCTTAGGCACGCCGTTGACGGTCTGCGATTCGGGCTGCGCTTCCAGTTCGGGACGGTGCCGCGGCAGGAAGATACGGAACGAAGTCCCTTCACCCGGTCTGGAGTTGACGTAAACAAAACCGCCGGTCTGCTTGACGATGCCGTACACCGTCGAGAGGCCGAGCCCGGTACCCTTGCCGACTTCCTTGGTGGAGAAGAACGGCTCAAAAATCTTGTCGACGATATCGAGCGGAATTCCGGTGCCGGTATCGGAGATGTCGATCCGCACATAATCCGCCGCAGGCATGCCCTTGTAGGATAGCTCCGCGGACTCGTCCGCGGTGACGTTGACGGTCTTCACCGTCAGCTTGCCGCCGTCGGGCATCGCGTCGCGGGCGTTAACCGCGAGATTGACGATCACCTGCTCGAATTGCGAGACGTCGACCTTCACCGGCCAGAGATCGCGCCCGTGCACGAGGTCGAGCCTGACCTTCTCGCCGATCAGACGCCGCAGCAGCATGGTGAGATCGGACAGGGCGTCGCCGAGGTCGAGCACCTGCGGCCGCAACGTCTGGCGACGCGAGAATGCGAGCAGCTGCCGCACCAGCGTCGCCGCGCGGGTCGCGTTCTGCTTGATCTGCATGATGTCCTGGAAGGACGGATCGGTCGGCTTGTGCGCATTCAGCAGGAAGTCGTTCGCCATCATGATGGCTGAGAGCACGTTGTTGAAGTCGTGCGCGATGCCGCCGGCGAGCTGGCCGACCATGTCCATCTTCTGCGACTGGTTGATCTGGTTCTCCAGCGTGCGCCGCTCGGTGGTCTCGAGCAGATAGACGATCGCGGCTTCGGTATCGCGCTCGTCCTCCTCGACGGCGGCGACGAAGAACTGTCCCCAGCGCTCCTTGGCGCCGTCGAGCATGGCTTCGACGGGGGCGATGTCGCCCTGCCCTTCGGCGGCCTGGTTGATCGCCGCAATCAGGAGATTGCGGTCGCGGGCATTCACGGTGCGGAAAATCGATTTGTTCGCCGCACCGTCGGCATTCAGGCTTTGCGCCAGTTTGGCGAAGCGGGCATTGGCGCGCACCACCGCCCCGCCGCGGTCCACGGTCGCGATCGCCATTGGCGTATGGTCGAAGAAGCGCATGAAACGGACTTCGGCGGCGCGTTCCGGGTCGGAATGCTCGTCGCGCGCGCGGCTGATCACCAGCGTGCGCGACGGGCCCGGCATGCCGTCGGCGCCGAACGCCAGCTTGTGATAGAGCCGCACCGGCATGGTCTTGCCGTTGCGCATCCGCAGATCGATATCGAACACCTCGGTTTTGACTTCGCCCGGCACCGCCACGATCGAGGTCAAGAGCGCAGCGCCGTCGCCGGATACGATATCGGTGAGCTTCAAACCGCCCGAGCCGATTTCGGCAAGGTCATGATCGAGCCAACCCGCCAGCGTTGCGTTGACGTAGACGATTTCGCTGGCGGGATTGACCGAGAAGAAGCCGCAAGGCGCGTGATCGAGATATTCGATCGCGTGCTGCAACTCCTTGAACACGTCTTCCTGGCGTTCGCGGTCGCGCGTGATGTCGGCGATCGACCACACCGCATATTTCGCCTCGCGCTTGGTCTGGCCGAGCGGACGAACCCGCATCCGCAGCCAGCGGCCATGTGCGCCGTGCTGGCCGGCGATACGGACCTCCTCCTGCTGCCGTTTGCCCTCGCGCGCAGCCTTCAGCAGGCGGAACACCGCTTCCGACACGTCCGGATTGCCGATGAAGACACGCTCCACGGGGCGCACGTCCTGCGCGGTCGCAGCCCCCGTGAGCGCAAGATAAGCGGCATTGGAGTAAACCACGTGCCCCCTCGGGTCGGTGACCGCCAGCCCGTCATAGGCTTGATCGGCGATCCGGCCCATCACGGGGTCGTCGGCGGTTCGGTCGGTGAAGCGGATAATACCGGCGGCGAAAGCGAACAAATTGAACAGTCCGACCATCGCCAGCAGCGCCAGCACGCCGAGGATATAGGGCTGGGCCTGGGCCCGGCCGATCGTCATCAGCACGACGGCGACGGCGACGATGCCGGCGGCCACCAGCAGCACCAGAACGATGCTGCCGCCACGCCGCGCCGGTTCGTGCGCCGCAAGGGGCTCGGGGGAGGAAGCGCTGTTGGTTTCGGCGGTCATATCAAGAGATGCGGCCAGTCGGCATCGAGGTAATGCGCCGGTCCCAATTGACCGAACACGGGCAAGCCCACCTTCGGCCGGCGCTCCCCTCCTGAGTGCCTGAATTGGCCCTGCAAGCGCAAGTCCACCAGGCGGCTATTTCCCAAATTGCATGCATTTCAAGGCGATTTCTGGTCCGTCAACTGCGCCGCTGGACATTAAACCCGCGCTTCAGGCCCATCACGTAGCCGATGATCTCCGCGACCGCGTGGTAATGCTCGACCGGGATTTCTTCGTCGATGTCGACGGTTGCATAGAGCGCGCGGGCCAGCGGCACGTTCTCGACGATCGGAATATCGTGCTCTTTGGCGACCTCCCTGATCTTGAACGCGATGTTATCCACACCCTTGGCGACGCAGACCGGCGCCGACATGCCACGATCGTACGACAGGGCCACCGAATAGTGGGTCGGGTTGGTGATGATCACGGAAGCCTTGGGCACTGCGGCCATCATGCGCTTCTTCATGCGCTGCTGCCGCAACTGCCGGATCCGGCCCTTGATATGCGGGTCGCCTTCGGACTGTTTGAACTCGTCCTTGATCTCCTGCAACGACATCTTCTGCCGCTCGTACCATTGCCGGTACTGGAAGAAGTAATCGGCGATCGCGACTGCGGCCAGCATCGCCACCACGGCGCCCATCAAATGCAGCACCAGACCGGTGGTGACGCCCAGAATGGCATCGGGGTCGAACCGCAGGAACGACTCCAGGCGAAGGCGCTCCGGCCACAGCACCATCATCATCACGGCGCCGAGCGCGATCAGCTTGAAGAGGCCCTTGGCAAAATTCGCCGCCGCCTGCTTGCCGAAGATGCGCTTCAAGCCGGCGCCGGGAGATACCTTGCTGAACTTCGGTTTCAGCTGCTCCGCCGACCACACCAGCCGGTGCTGGATCATGTTGCCCGCGATCGCTGCCAGCATCAGCATCAGCAGCGGCACGCCGACGGCGCCCAGCACGGCAATTCCAAGGGTCTGCCCGAGCGACAGCAGCGCCGCGCCGTCGGCATGAATCATCCAGGAATTAGCAACGAGATTGCGCATCGGCACAAGAATGCCGCCGCCCATCGAGCCTGAGAAGGTCGACAGCACAAGGGTTCCGCCCGCGATCACGAACCAGGTGTTGACCTCCTGGCTTTTGGCAACGTCACCGCGCCCATGCGCGTCTTCCAGACGTTTTTGCGTAGGGTCTTCTGTCTTGTCATCAGTATCGTCGGCCATTTTCGAATCCTATCTCAGCGGCGTCAGATCGTGCATGACGCCGACGAAGTAATTGAGATAGGTCCCCATCATCGCCGTAATGACGAGAGCGAGGATCAGGAAGCCCACCATGATCGACAGCGGAACGCCGACAAAATAGACCTGCATCTGCGGCATCAGCCGCGCCAGCACGCCAAGGCCGATATTGAAGACCAGGCCGAACACCAGAAACGGCGCCGACAACTGCATGCCGATCTTGAACGCGGAGGCAAAGGCGCGCGTCGCCAGAGCTGCGACGTCGCCGCTCGGCAACAATTCGCCGGGCGAGAAAATCCGGTAGCTCTCGTTCAGCGCCGCGATGACGAGATAATGGCTATCGGTCGCAAACAGCAGCGTCACGCCGAGGATGGTGAGGAAGTTGCCGATGATGAGCCCCTGCTGGCCCTGGGTCGGATCGACGGCGGTGACAAATCCGAGGCCAAGTTGCTGGGCGATGACGGAGCCTGCGACCGACAGCGCCGACAACGTCACCCGCGCGGTGGCGCCGAGCACGATACCGATGACGATCTCGTGGACCATCAACACCCCGAGCGAGGACATCGAGGTCAGGTCGACGTGGTAGGCGGCGCGGTGCAGCGGCAGGATGATCAGCGTCAGGAGCAACGCAATGCCGAGCTTGATGCGCACCGGAATATTGCTCTCGCCAAACCCCGGCAACAGCATCACCATGGCGCCCACGCGGGCGAACACCAGCATGAAAGTCGCGGCAAGGGCCGGCAGCAGGGAGATATCGACGCGCATGGTCTAAGCACAGTGCATCAACCGCCTATGATTCGCGACGAAATCCGCATCATGTGGCCGTGCATCGAATCCGCCATGAACGGCAACGCCAGCAACAGCGTCACGAAGATCGCAAGTATCTTCGGCACGAAAATCAGCGTCTGTTCCTGGATCTGCGTCAGCGCCTGGAACAGCGACACCACGACGCCGACCACGAGGCCGACCACCATCAGGGGCGACGACACCACCACGATGGTCCAGATCGCATCGCGCGCCACGTCGAGAGTTTCAGCACCGGTCATTTCATTCCTCACCAGATGTAACTACCTTCGTCATTCCGGGATGCGCCTCTTGGCGCAGGCCCGGAATCCATACTCACGATCGCGGTTACGGATTCTCTGATGTGCAATTGCACATCAAAGCTCGCGCTTCGCGCGCCCCGGAATGACAACTAGATCGGCATCTTCATGATGTCTTCGTAGGACTGGATCACCCGGTCGCGCACCGACACCAGTGTCGAGACGGCGACGTCGGTTTCCGCCACCGCCGTCACCACGTCCATGACGTTGGCCTTGCCTGACGTCATCGCCATGGTCTGCGCGTCGGATTTCTTGCCGGCCTCCAGCACGCTGCCGACGGCGTCCTTGAGCAGCGCGCCGAAGGACGGGCCGCCGCCGGTCTGGCCGCCCTTCTCTGCGCCGCCGGATTCCATCATGCGGGAAAGAGCGGCGTAGGCGTTTGCAGCGACTGTGGGTGAAGCCATGATTTATGGTTCCTGTTCAGGCCTTGAGAATGTCGAGCGTGCGTTGGATCATCCGGCGCGTGGCGCTGATGATGTTGAGATTTGCCTCGTAGGACCGCTGCGCCTCGCGCATGTCGGTCATTTCGACCACCGGATTGACGTTGGGGTATTTGACATTGCCGGCAGTGTCCGCCGCCGGATTGCTCGGTTCATATTTGAGGCGAAACGCCGACTGGTCCGGGCGAATCTTTCCGAGCGTCACCACCTTGGCGTCGAGCGTGCGATCGAGTGCGGAGGAGAATGTCGGCACCTTGCGGCGATAGGGATCGCCGCTCGAGGTCGACGCGGTGGAATCCGCGTTCGCGATGTTTTCCGAGATCACCCGCATCCGCCCCGCCTGCGCGCGCAGGCCCGAGGTCGCGATGCTCATCGAACGGGCGAAATCACTTCCATCGTCTGCCATGATCCGGTTTCCTTAGGACAGTTGCGTGTCAGCGTTTTCCGATCGCGGTTTTGAGCATGCCGAGGCTGCGGGTGTAGAGCGAGGTAGCCGCCGCATAATCCATCTGGTTGGCGGAAACTTTCATCATCTGGTCTTCCAGGTTGACGGCGTTGCCGGCGGGCCGGGTCAGGAATCCGCTCCTGCCGCCGTCAGCGTTGAAGCTCTGCACACCACCGGACACGCCGATATGGCTTGCCGAGGTGCGCATCATCGCCAGCGACCCCGTCGCTCCCCCCGCGGTGGAACCCTTGTTGTCGAATTGCGGCACGACCAGATCGCTCGGCTTGAAGTTCGGCGTATTGGCGTTGGAAATGTTTTCGGCGAGCACTCTCTGGCGCGCCTGGTGCCACTGCATCTTGGTGCGCAGCGCCGACAGGATCGGAAGATCGTTGATGGCCATTGGGGGGCGGCTCTCCGTTAACCTCTGGCCGACGCCACGAGGTAGGCAGAATTTGCCCGGTGTATGGTTAACGGCTGGTTAAAATCGCCGGTCGCGACCGTGAACAACACCGTCCGTGGCGAATCGAGCGCATTTTCGCCACGAAAGCTGCGTTAACCAGCGAGGGGCAACGACTTCCCGGGCGCTCAGAAGTCGTTTTGGACCAAGCGATTCTTGGTCTATTAATTGAACGGGCGGCAGCGATGCCGTGGGGAATTAAGGATTAAGGCCGATCTCGGGCGTGATTCGCTGTTTCCCGGATCGCTTCCCGGCATGATGCGAGGAAAGTCTGGCTCGCCGGGGCGGGAACGGCTCTCCGGCCGGATCATGTTCACGGGACGACCAGGATCGCGCACGTCGAAGCCACCATGTTAGAACGGCCAATGGCCGGGGACTAAATATGTCGCAGACCATTCTGTTCTTCTTTTCGTTTATCGCCGTTCTGGCGCTGATCGGCCTCGCCGCCTGGCTGGTGCGCCGCTTCGCCACCAACCGCCTTGGCGCCAATACCAATCGCGGACGCATGCCGCGGCTGGCCGTGATCGACGCCGCCGCCGTCGATGGCCGCCGGCGCCTGGTGCTGGTACGGCGCGACAATGTCGAGCATTTGCTGATGATCGGCGGGCCGAGCGACATCGTGGTGGAACCCAATATCGTCCGCGCCACAGCGGCGCGCGATCAGATGTCGCCGCGTCCTGCGGTCGGCGAGCAGCCGCCCCGCATCGCCCCGCTGCCCGATGCCGCGTGGAGCGACGGTGAAGCCGCAAGGTCGGACGCGAGACCCGCCGACCCCTTCGATCATGGCGAACCGCAGATGCCGGAGCCGTCGCCGCGGCCCACGCGTCCCTCCTTTGCCGACGAAGTCCGCCGCCCGGCGGCACCACCTATTCCGGAGCGCCGCAGCGATCCGCTCGCGGGCTTTGCGCCGGAGCCGATCGGCGGCCGCCAAGAATCGCGGCCCGAATCGCGTCCCGATCCGGTCGTGCCACGCCTCGCCCGCGCTGAGCCTTTGATTCCCAGGCCGCCGCGCGCAAGCGAGCCGCCAAAGGCGCCGCCGCCGATCCGCGCGCCCGAACGTGCCGCCGCGCCGACACCGCCGGCGCCGCCGGCTCCTCCTCCATCCGTATCCGTGCAGTCCGCCGACCAGAATCTCGCCGAGATGGCGCAACGGCTGGAAGCAGCGCTGCGCCGCCCTTCCGGTGAAACGGTTGCGCCGCCCGTTGCCCCGGAATCGCCGCCTGCCCGCCCGGCGCGCACCGAGGGGCCCATTCCTGTTCCTCCTCCCGCTCCTGCCCCCGCTCCGCAGAAGAGCGGCTTTGAGAATCTCGAAGACGAGATGGCGTCATTGCTGGGCCGTCCGAAGACCCCTTCGTGAGGCCGCCGGCATTCCCGCGTAGAGTTTTATTTTTTGCCACACTGATAGCCGCCGGATCGCTCGTCGATCCGGGCTTGGCGCAGGATATCAGTATCAATCTCGGCCAGGGCAATGGCGGCGTCACCGAGCGCGCGATCCAGTTGATCGCGCTGTTGACGGTGCTCTCGATCGCGCCGTCGATCCTGATCATGATGACGTCGTTCACGCGCATCGTGGTCGTGCTCTCTCTGTTAAGGACCGCGCTCGGCACCGCGACCGCGCCGCCGAATTCGGTCATCATTGCGCTCGCGATGTTCCTGACCGCCTTCGTGATGGGTCCGGTGCTGCAAAAATCCTATGACGACGGCATCAAGCCGCTGGTCGCCAACCAGATTGGCGTCGAGGAAGCGCTGCAGAAAGCATCGGTGCCGCTGCGTGGTTTCATGCAGAAGAACGTGCGCGAGAAAGACCTGAAGCTTTTCGTCGACCTCTCCGGCGAACCGACGCCGGCCACGCCCGAAGACTTGTCGCTGCGGATCCTCGTCCCCGCCTTCATGATTTCCGAGTTGAAGCGCGCCTTCGAGATCGGCTTCCTGCTGTTCCTCCCCTTCCTGATCATCGACCTCGTGGTCGCCTCCGTGCTGATGTCGATGGGCATGATGATGCTGCCGCCGGTCGTGGTGTCGCTGCCCTTCAAGCTGATCTTCTTCGTGCTGGTCGACGGCTGGTCGCTGGTGGCGGGAAGCCTGGTGCAGAGTTACGGGGGGTAGCCGGCCCTCCGGCCCTCGCCTGGCGGCCTCCCCCTCACGACCGCGTGAGGTGGTTTCATCAGGCATTTCCGAAGAAACCATTCAGGACGGCGACGAAACCAGTATTGCCGGTCGGCGAAGACGGCCGGAAATCATTGTCTGCCAAGCTGACGCGTGTGATCAACGATGGAGTCAATCATGTACGCGTTATTGACCCTGATCTATCGGGAATTTTGCAAGGCTCGTGTCGCCGAAATGCGCAAGCAGCTTTTCCCGGTTTAAAGACAAAGCCAGAGAATTGCTCCGTTAAGGAGACACGCCGATGTTGGCCGAAAAATTCTTTCTACTTCTCGAGACGCTGCGGAACAGCAACACTTATCCGGACGGAAGCCCACGGGTGATCAGCACCTCGGCGCATGTCCCGGTCAAATTGCCCGACAGCAGGGGCAAGTAACGCCGTAATCGTAATGAAGTAGCGCCGTAATATTGCCGTCTCAGGTCGCTCCCATACTGGAACGATAAGCGCGCCACTGCGTCCCTTCCACCGAGGGAACCAATCCTGTGATCGCGGCTTATCGCAATGCCTCAACGCCGGGAGTGTTCCATGAAACTCGCAACCATCACCATCGCGGGTACTACGGTCCTCACCATCATCGCTTCGGCGGCTTTCGCCGACCAGACGCTGACCGGAACTGTTACGCGAATAGACCGGACCAATGCGACGGTCGTGATTCAGCAGGCACAGGACGGCACCGTGGGAGCGAGCCCCGGCGGCATGGCGGAGGAGTTCAAGGCCCAAAACGGTGCATTGCTGGACACCGTGCACGCCGGCGACAGGGTCACATTCTCCGTCACCGGAACGGGCGCCAACAAGACCATCACCAAATTCGAGAAGCCGAAATAGAGCGGACGATTCGAAGAAAAGTCATCGCGCGCTAGGTGTCGCGCAAACGCACGCCCTGCCGCCATACCGAAGGCGCCACGCCGATCATCTTCTTGAAGGCGCGGCTGAAGGCCGCTTCCGAATCGTAGCCGACCTGGGCGGCGATGGCCGCCATGTTCGAATTGCCGTTCAACAGCTCCGACGCCACCTGCATGCGCCATTTGGCGAGATAGTGCATCGGCGGAATTCCAACCAGCTCGGCGAAACGCTCGGCCAGCACCGTGCGCGAAACCCCGCACTGGCGCGCGAGTCCTTCCACGGTCCAACTGAACGAAGGCCGTGCATGGATCAGCGCGAGCGCCTTGCCGATGAACGGATCGCGTAACCCGGCAAGCCAGCCGGTGTCCTGTGACGGAAGCGTCTCGATATAACGCCGCACCACGTCGATGAACATCAGTTCGCTGAGCTTGGTGAGCACGCTTTCGCTTCCGGCACGCTTGTCGGCTACTTCCGCCACGGCAAAATGGATGAACTGGCCAAGCCAGCCGGTATCGTTTTTCCGCCCGTCACCGGCCTTGAGCATTGGCGGAAGCGACTCGAGCAGCGGATTGAACGGCCGCGCATCGCAGGCTAGATAGCCGCAAACGAGGCTCGCCTGTGGCCCGCCGCCATCCTTCAGATTGATCAGGAACGGCAATCGGCCGGCGCTGGCGATTTCGATCATGTCGGCGCTCGGCGGCTCCGCGCGCATCCCCGCACTGCTCGACATCACATGCGGGTCGGCGTTGGTAAAAACAACGACCTCGCCCGCCTCGAGCAGCACCGGCTCTTCGCCGACCAGGCCGGCAAAGCAACGGCCCGCCGTTACCACGTGATAGGCAATCAGGTGATCGGCACCCGGCAGAATTCTCGGAAGGATCATCTCGCGCGCCGGCGAACGTACCGACCACGGCTCCTGCGCCGCAATTTCGAAATAGGCGGCACCGGTCAGCCGTACCGTCTTCAGAAGATCAGAGAGCGCGTCGGTTGCCATCGATCAATTAGGCCCTCCAATGGCCGGACTGGCAATAGCCGAGCGCATTAGCCGGACGAAGCATCAAGCAATGCGAACGCGCAATCATTCCCTCTGGCGACAGATTGGCTAATTCGAACACCGGCGATGCAAGCCGACACGCTCAGGAAATGAACAAGGAGATTTAAGGCAATGACGGGACACAAAGGAAAATGCTTCTGCGGCGCGGTGGAGATCGAGGTCGAGGGTAACCCGGAGGCGATGGGCTATTGCCATTGCAGCTCCTGCCGATCCTGGTCCGCGTCGCCGGTCAACGCCTTCACGCTGTGGCAGCCGCAGCATGTGAAGGTGACCAAGGGAGCGGAACATCTCGGCCGCTTCAGAAAGACCGACATGAGCGATCGTCAGTTTTGCAAGCGATGCGGCGGGCATCTGATGACCGACCATCCGCCGCTCGGTCTCGTCGACGTCTATGCGGCAACGATCCCGACCCTGAAATTCAGCCCCGGCGTTCACGTCAACTATGCCGAGACGGTGCATCCGATGAAGGACGGCCTGCCCAAGCTGAAGGATTTCCCCGCCGAACTCGGCGGGTCGGGCGTAGCGATCCCCGAATAAGCGCGCACTCACACAGCATCAAAAAATCGAAAGGAAATAACATGGACCTCGAAACGTTCCGCACCAAGCAAGGCCCCTACAAGGACCTCTACGCCAGAGACGCCAAAGCGGCGCTACTGACCCTGAAAGCCAAGGGCACAGCCGACGCTGCCGCCGTGACCTGTAAGGTCGAAACCGGCCGCGGCCTCGCGCTCGCCGGCATCCATCCGAAGGTCGGTGGCTCCGGCCAGGAGCTCTGTTCGGGCGATATGCTGCTCGAAGCCCTGATCGCGTGCGCCGGCGTCTCCATACGCGCTGCAGCCGCGGTACTGGAAATTCCGATCAGGTCAATTGTCGTCACCGCCGAAGGTGACGTCGATCTGCGCGGCACGCTCGGCGTCGCGGAGGACGTCCCGGTCGGTTTCAAGGAAATCCGCCTGGCCTTTGACATCGACGCCGATGCCTCGCAGGCTGCGCTGGATCAATTGGTGGAGCTCACCGACAAATATTGCGTGGTCTTCCAGACCATTCAAAGCCGCCCGAACACCAGCGTGAAGATCAGGCGCGCGCGGCACTAGATCCGTCTCCATTTACTCCGCAACGAACAGCCACGCGGCGATGGGCTCTAACTCATCGCCGCGTGGCCTCGTAGCCATCCAACAACGTTGAACCAAGTGATGCTTCCAGGGCGTGTACTCATACAACCGACTGAAAAGTAACCCAGTGGCCGCGGTAGCCGATATCCGCTGTTGGACCTAGAGCGGACCTCGAAGACTGGACTGGGCATGTCTGCAAATGACCCAACTGCGACATCGGCCAATCGCGCTCTCGCGTTCATGAGGCACTGACATTACCCTGCGGCTCAAGTCGGCAAGACCCACTTCAATTATCGTCCCGTAGGGACGGTTAGCAGACGCCTGAAGCACCCCACCGGGGAGTTGATGATCGACCGGCAAATCGTAAGCCCGATTCCGGTCCCGGTGGACTTCGTAGTGAAGAACGGCTCGAAGATACGGTGCTTGTCTTGCTCACCTATTCCGGTACCGGAATCCGCAATGGAAACCACAATCTGCTTCTGGTCTCGACTGATATCTGACTTAATCCGCAGCACCCGAGAGCGCTCGGGCGCGGTGTGCATAGCTTCGATCGCATTCATGATCAAGTTCTGAAAAACTTGCTGCAATTGGCCTCGATCAGCGAATACTTGCGGAAATTTGTCTTGGGATTCCGATCGAGAATCGACACGTGATGAGTTCGCGATTCGATTTCAGCGGTTGTAAGCGCCTCCCGGACGAGGTCGTTTATGTCGAGCCATACTCTACCGTGGCTTCCTTTCTAACATGGACCGGATGCCAACGATTACAGCGTTCGCACGATGGCCGTCCTCGACCACGCTATGCAACGCTGCGCGTGCCAGTCTTCAAGGGTTAACGCGAAGATCCGGGACGTGTACCAGCCGACATCGAAACGAGCACCGGCGAGGAGGCTACTCATGGTAATCTCAAGCACAAGCGTAAAAGCCAGAACTACCAGCCACAAATCAAGCACGCAATTTCGTCGAAACCACAAAAGCAAAAGCGCGCCGATACACAATGCCGCCTGCAATACGGCAACTAACCGCAGCGTATCCCTATCGTACTGAACGGCATCGCTACCGAGCAGCGAAGGCAAAAACCGCTCCGCGGCAATCGCAGTCCAAGTCAGCCCGCACACTATTGCTATTACAAGTACGGCGCCGCAGCAGATGATGAGCTCCGGCGAGCGTCCTGACGTATTTGTCGCGCTATCATCGTCCTTCAGCAGCGAATAAGCGATAACGGCCAGCGGCAATCCGAGTTTCCAGAAATTATAGAGCCATGCGGTCGTCTGCACTCCGGCGCCGAAAATTCCTGTCGGCGCGAACGCTCCCGGGAAGACGAGCATATGCGCGATGGCAATCAGCCCAGTATACAAAAAGCCAATCGCAAGGGCGAAAAGCGCCCACCGCCGTACATTGTAAATTGCGCAAAGATCAGTGCAGACGTAACGAGATCATTGACGGCATAAATGCTTTGGTAGGCCGGAACGAAACCGTCGGCGCGCGGCAGCTTTACCGTCGCAAACGGAGCCAAAAAAATGTGAATACATCATCAACTTGAAGACAGCGAAGGCAGCTGGGCCTGAATTGCTGTCCGACGCACGAGCTGGTGGCCGCCGACGAGGTATCAGTATAGGCGCCGCCACTTCTGCTTCTGGCACTTTTCAGACCGAACCACTCATTTCCCTCCGATGTTGCTCTCACAGGTCCGACGAAGATCGACGTCCGCTTTCGCTACCTACTTCACCGCCAAAAAGATGAAATCCTCGCCTTGTCGAGTGAGATGTTATGACCTTTAATCGCGTCACTGTACTGGCCGGGAGATATTCATGAACGGGCGATCACTGACGATGCAGACCGCGGCAGCTCTGACAGGGCTGATGCTATCAGCACTGGTGGCGGACGCGGCCGAGGTGAAAGTGTTTACGTCGGTCGCGCTGACGAATGCGCTCGACGAGCTTGCGCCGATCTTCGAGCAGAAGACGGGCAACAAGCTGACAATTAGTTATGACCTCGCCGCGGTCCAGAAGAAGCGCATCCTCGACGGCGAGCGGGCCGACGTGATCATCTTGACGCGGGTTATGATGGACGACCTTGCCAAGCAGAACAAGCTGGCTCCAGGCAATATCGTCAATGTTGCGAGTACTCCGGTTGCCTTGGCAACTCGTGCCGGCGCGCCGAAGCCGGATATCTCGACAGCGGACGCGTTCAAGCAAACATTGCTGTCGGCCAAGTCGATCTCCTATGCGGATCCGGCCAAGGGAGGCCTGAGCGGCGTGGTCGCCGGCCGCGCCATCGAGCGTTTAGGTATCGCCGAGCAGATGAAGTCCAAGACGACGCTCGTGCCCGGTGCGCAGTCGCCGGACTTGGTGGCGAAGGGAGAGGTGGAGCTCGGCATCGCGCAGGCATCGGAGATCGTGCCGAATGCAGGGGCGCAACTGGTTGGCCCACTACCGGGCGAGCTCGGCAGCATGACGCAGTTCAGCGGCGGTATTGGTGCGGAGTCGGCATCCGCGAACGCGTCGAAAGCCTTGATCGATTTCCTCGCGGGGCAGGAGGCCGGATCGCACTTCAAGGCGAAGGGGTTTGAGCCAGGAGGCTAGTCTATTTGCGCTTCGAGGATTCCTCGCAAGCCAAGCGTTCCATTCGCTCTAAATTGCCGATTTCCGCTTTTGGTACGAAGCCGACCAACCGGGCTGGTCATTCAACGCCGCTACGGAGGTCCGTGATCGATTTTGGATCAAACGATATGGTCCCTCGCGTCGCTGCGCCTAAAGCGCATCAGCGGCTCTAAGAATTTTCATTCGCCAGCTCGAAAAGACTTTTGCAACAATATCGGCACAAAACAGACGTGACGAGAGGCCCGTCTGATGTCTGTTTTCGGGGGTAGAGCGGCAGTCGGACTTCGGGGCCAACAGGTCCGTTGATGACCCGGAGCGGAAGTCGGCCGGGCGATCGTTTTTCCGGCCATCCACCCTGTGCCAAACAACGGACTTTCCATTCGGCGGATCAGATGCCTCGCGGGTCGATATCTGGGTTCGAGGCCACGTACTCGATCTCGCCATGCGCTATGCCTATATCCTTCAGGTCGCGGCCATTCAGGCCGTACAAGGCGGCTCGCACCTTCTCGCGTTTGCGTCGTTCCTGAAGCGCGTCCCAGCATCTCCTGATGAAGCCAGCGACTTGCCGGTTCGACATGGCCGCCTGTCCCAATACTGTTAAGGTGCTCATGGCAGTATCTCCTGGGTGTTGTTGCTACCCATAGGATGCCAAGGCACCAGCGAGCGCGCTCTACTTACGGCTTACATTTTCCTCACCGGCAGCTTAATCTTTGCCTTACCGGCGTGTTGGAGCCCCGATGTTCGGAGGCCGCTTGGGGGAACGGCAGCTTGCGCTACCTCTTCGAGAACTACGCTTTCGACACCGACCGCCGCGAGCTTCGTCGCGGCGCTGAACTGGTTACGATCCCGCCCCAGGTCTTCGACTTGCTGGACTACCTGATCCGCAACAGGGAGCACGTCGTCAGCAAGGACGACCTGATCGACGCCATTTGGAAGGGCCGTATCGTATCTGAAACGGCGCTCACGACCCGCCTGAATGCCGCTCGAACTGCGGTCGGCGATTCCGGTGAGGAACAGCGCCTGATCAAGACACTGCCGCGCAAGGGCTTCCGTTTCGTCGGTACGGTTCGGGAAGGGAAGAGGCCCGCAGGCGAGGCGGTCGGCGATACTGCTGCGGAACAACCGACACCCGCTCTCCCGCTTCCCGACAAGCCCTCCATCGCCGTGCTTCCGTTCGAGAACATGAGCGGCGGTCCGGAGCAGGAATATTTCGCCGAGGGCATCGTGGAAGACATCATCACGGGGCTGTCGCGTTCAAAATCCCTGCTCGTCATCGCGCGACAATCCACCTTCACGTACAAAGGCAAAGCCGTCGATATCAAGCAAGTCGGACGTGAACTTGGCGTTCGCTACGTGCTCGAGGGCAGCGTCCGAAAGGCCGCCAATCGCGTTCGCATCACTGGACAGCTCATCGATGCCACAACAGGAGTGCATCTCTGGGCGGATCGGTTCGACAGCTTGCTTGAAGATATTTTCGATCTGCAGGATCAGGTGACGAGCAGCGTGATCGGCGCAATCGCTCCTCTACTGCAACGCGCCGAGATCGAGCGCGCAAAGCGCAAACCGACTGAAAGCCTTCAGGCCTACGACTACTATCTTCGTGCGCTCGCCGCCTTTTATCGGCGCACCCGCGAAGAGACTACTGAAGCGCTCAAGCTTACGGAAATTGCCAGTGGTATCGATCCCGAATTCGCCGCAGCGTACGCGCTCGGCGCTCGTTGTTATATTCAAAGGAAATCCTTCGGCTGGCGCACCGATGTTGCCGAGGAAATAGCTGAAACCCGCCGTCTCGCTAGGCGGGCGATCGAACTCGATCAGGACGATCCATCAGTGCTTGCACGGGCCGGACATGCGCTCGCCTTTGTAGTCGGTGAGATCGAGGAAGGCGCGGACCTCGTCTCGCGGGCGATAGATCTAGATCCAAATCAAGCTACCGCACGATATTGGATGGGGTGGATTCGTCTTTGGCTCGGGGAAATCGATACCGCGATCGAGCAATTCCAAGTCGCGTTGCGTTTGAGCCCGCTGGATCCATCGATATTCACTGCCCATTCCGGGCTGGCTTGGGCTCATTTTATGGCTGGCCGCAATGAGGAGGCCTCATCGTGGGCGGCAGCTACTATCCGGCGGCAACCCAATTTCTTGGCCGGACACCGTATCATGATGGCATGCCATGCGATGTCTGGACGCGTTGAAGAAGCACGAAAGACGTGCATGCTCGCACTGCAACTGGATCCCACCCTACGCATTTCCCGAATCAAGGACGTTGCCACTTTTCGAAGGGCGGAAGATATCGAAAGATTGGCACAAGCTTTCCGGATCGCGGGCGTGCCGGAATGAGCGCTATTGGCACAAAGCGTCAGTTTGCGCGGTGCAAGGCCATGTCCGGAGTGGGGGTAAAGCCGACCTGCCGGTTCAACGCCCGGACTTCTCAGTTTGACCCGAAGGAGACGTCGATCATCTTTACCGCAAGCAGAGGGCGACGGCTATTTCCCGCAAGTAGCGGTAAGACTTGAACTTCACGAAGTTGCCCGCATGGCGAACCAAATCTGCCGCCGCACCGACCAATCAAAACACCCGAGAGGACGCCCCTGGCGAAGAGGCGATGAAGCTGCGGAAGATCCTTTTCAGCTTCGACGGCCGCATCGGCCGCCGCACCTATTGGCTGGCGATCCTCGCCTTGATCGTCGCGGTGCTGGTCTTGACCTTCGCCCCCTTTCTCCTCGAAAGCGAAAAGTGGGCTGTCCTGATGGTCGCCTTGACCTCGGACTTCATATGGCTCTTAAGCCTGTGGCCGCTAGTGGCCGCGGGCAGCAAGCGATTGCACGACCGCAACAAGAGTGGCTGGTGGCTGCTGGCTTTCTGGTTGCTCCCCTTCGCCCTGTTCATTGGCGGCTTCAGCATCGTCTTCTTTGACGATCCCAAAACCGGCCGGAGCGGAGATTTCTCGACCGGCTCGATCCTGATTTTTGCGAGCCTTCCGCCCGCGCTATGGGGCATCGTCGAGCTCGGCATTCTGCCGGGCGCCAAGGGGCCTAACCTGTACGGCGCCGACCCGCGCAACAGCTGACTAGAAAACCGCTATGCGTCCCGCGCTGGCCCCGCAGCGGACCAACATATGAGACCCGTGATTTGCCATCGCTGCGGTCATGGTAGGATGGTCTTGTTCCCGCTGGCGAGCCGAAAGGTGACAGCCGATGAAGTGTCTTCGGATATACGCAACCCCGGACGGCGAGTCTCACTTCGGCGAAGTGGAAATCCCCATGACGGCAAAGCTGACCGTCGCTCCTGGTGCCAAGCCGTTTCAAGTGTCCAAGCGCTATCTCGCGTCAAGCATGGAGTTTACTCAAATCCCTGCCGGTATGCGACCGGTTGATTGGCACACCGTTCCGGCGCGGGTATTGACTGTCAGACTGACCGGGGCGGTCGAATACGAGACGAGCGACGGCGAGGTGCGGCACGTCTCTGCGGGCGAGTTCGTGTTGGTGGAGGACACACACGGAAAGGGCCATCTGTCTCGTCACTCCTCAGACGAGCAAACCGTTCTTTGGATCAGGCTACCCGACGGCCTCGATTTGCCGCCCGCATAGTCCGCAGGGAGCGCTATCGCCCACGACGTCCCGCGCTTATCCGACCTTCGACCATGCACGGACCGAGCGTACCTGCATTAAAATTGCAAAAGCCCTCATGCATAACGGTCGTGCCTGGCGCCAAGTAGGCTCCGAGCCTTACGCGATCCGCATCTGCAATTCTCACATCCGCAGGCGTCACATAGTCAGTCATACGCGGAAACTTATCCACGCCTGTCACCTCAAACGCGAGGGCACGCTTTCGTGCTACTATTTGCGCTTCCGGTACACGGGAGCATTCACAGGGACCGATGGTCGTCCAGGCAACGTTAGGTAACAGACTGAAAATTCCTTCAAGGTTCAGGCAATTTGGCTGGACGAGCCGGTGGCTCAGTAGATGGAGTCGAAGATATGTGTCGTGCACATCAGTCGGCGCAGATGCAAGAGAGCCAATTTCTGTATGGATTGGAACGATATCGACATTGCGAATGTCGTCGTGTCGCGCATATCCGTCCGCCGACTCACCCAACGATCTGTTGATCTCGTCCTTCGTCAGCCGTACCGTTGCCGCTTTGTCGGCCTCCACAACTAGGCGCAGCTGAAGAAACCAGGAATCTAACACGCGACCGTCAGCGGTAATCGTCGCAAATCCCTCGCCTCTCGCACCCCTCAGTTCCATCGCCATTTGAATTGCTCACACTACGATCCCACATATAGTGCATACGCGAGTTCTCCCAGAATTGGCAACTTCTGCACGCTCAAGCATGCCCGCTTTGGGTCAACGGCGTCACTTGGCTGCGTGTAGGTCACTTCCGGTTTCACCCAACAGCAGACGAATGACCCTTAACGCTCACGCTCCCAATTGAGGGCGCCTACAACTCGCTTACCGGGAAGAACTGCGCTGGCCTGTTCAACCGTTCGAATGGAGAGCTTGTATCCTTCCAGCTTAAAGAACCGGACTTGGGACGTACCGGTCAAAATCTCGTTCCACGATAGATCGACTTCGGTCGTGAGCTTGTCCCCGTCGACGGAAAATTTTCCGGTGTGGACCATCAGCGATTTGAGGAGCGCGGCCGAGTCCGCATCATTCGTTGCCGGCTTGCGATCTGGCCTAGCGATCATGAACGCCGAGAACCCGTCCGGCGTAAAGACCGCCCTACCTTTGGGATTGGGACCGAAGGGCTCTGTAGCGTCTCCGCCGATAATCTGAATCTTCCATGAAGTTAGTTTCCAGCTACCGGCAAGTCGTCCCGCGATATCCTCCGCAAGGGCAAATCCAGATTGAAAACAGAAGCATATAGCGCCCGGGACACCGAGACGTTTCATCTTCGTCCTCCTTCCACCACATAGCCGGTGCATCAAGTAATGAGCAGACTACCCTGAACGATATACTGCGCGCGGCTACAAGGGGTCACTCATCACGGTCACGCCAGTGACAAGTTAAACCGCTTGTTGGTCCGTCTTCATCAGAGTGAGAATCTTTTGCAGCCGCGAGACCACATCACCGGTCTCCAAAAGGTCTTGCTTTTGTCTGATGTCGCACCCGAGGATAGCGGCGACGGCATCTGCCAATGTGCCCGGCTCTTTGTTCTCCTGGAATCGGTCGCATACGGAGCTGATCTGGCCGACATTGCGTGCGTCGAAGAGCGCCTCCAGCACCGCGCGAGAGAGGGCAATCGCCTCTTCGTCCTGACCACGCGATTCATCGAAGGGTGCGATCTCAGCCGTCAAGAACGGGTCCTCGACCAGACGCACGATGGTTGCACGCGTGAGCGTCTTGACCATGAGCTTGATGGTCCCATCATTCAGCTTGATCAGATCGGTCACGCTTGCAGTGAGGCCGACGCCATAGAGATCCGCGGCAGTCGGGTTGTCGTCGCCGGGACGACGTTGCGTGACGACGAGAATACGTCTGTCCTCCGCCATGGCGCGTTCAACCGCGGAGATGGTCTTGGCGCGGCCGGCGAAAAGCGGAACGTTCAGATGCGGGAAGACCACGATGTCCCGCACCGGCAGGGTGGGCAGCTGATTTTGCGCTGCCAGCCTGACTGTCGCCGGAATGGTCGATCCGGGATTGGCAGGAGGTTGGACCTCAGACTGAATCGTGGCGCTCAGGACGTTCCAGTCGCGAAAGCCAAGAATCGTCGCTACCAACTCCAAGCTTTCGCTGTGGGTGAGAGAGACGGATTTCGTTTTCAAGGTTTCGCGCAGCGTCTGCGCCATAGCCTTCGCATCGCGAAAATCGCGCATGGGATCGATCCTCTGCATGAGCGAATAAGGGATGTCAGACGCTTGCGTTACTGACTCGTTCGCTCGGGCAAAGGAGGCCTGGAGCGGCTCGATACGTTCACCGTACCCCGATGGAGGCGCAAGCAGCGGGTCGTATCCACCCCTTCAAAGTTTGCGTCACGGCCGAGGCCGTTGTCAATCCCGGACGCGCGTCGACGGACTTCAATGCAGTCTTGGGTATTTTGGGCTCTTCTGTCCGCAGGGTTCGCGGCCTGCGGCGCCGTACTCGTTGCTTACCGAGCTTAAGGCGAAATCGCCGCCAGAGGTGATCATTCTCAGAGAGCAGCATCGTCCCGGACCACGTCACCGCACCGCCGTGTATGTGACCGGGATCGATGTCCCGGCAGGTCGCCCCGGCCGCTCAGCGCCGCGGCGATCCGGCCGGGCTCGCCGAGGGTGCGGGCGTCGTTTGTGTCGCGGGTGGAGCCTCAGGCGCCGGCACGACATAATATGGGTTATTGAGACACAGCCCGGCTACGCCCCCCTGGGTACCCTCCTTGCACTGCGCCATCGTCGTGAAAAGGCATTCGATGCGGCCGCCGTCACCATCGGATACTTCCATGCAAACCGGATATTTCGGATCGTACCTCTGGGCCCAGGTCGGCGATGCAGTGAAGATCAATCCAATTCCAAGGATCAACCAGATTGGCCCGTTCATCGTATCCCCCTTCTGAATCTCGCGTATTTTGTCGATCACGGTTGGCGGCGTGAGGTCAAGTGACAAGACCGTGCGGTGCGAGGCCATTGGAGGGCGACCTGATCGGTGACATGTGGCCGGACGCACGATCTGCGGATTGATGAGTACGTGCCCCGGTTATTTTCGATTTCCTTGCCCTGGCAAAGGGCCTGATGATTACGTTGCAGCTCTGCTGCTAGATTATTGAGGCAATTGATGTCTCCACGTCCACAGACCGGGGACAAGCACAACGATTCGGCTGCCCTGGCGATCACAGCTAGCGCGTTACCACGGGCGGAGGTCAGGTCAGCGCTCCAGCGCCCCTCACCCCAGATCGTATTGCTTGCTGAGGTGGTCACCGATCTGCACCAGCATCGCGACGCATTCGGGGTAGCCCGGTTTTGCCACCGTTGCCTCATCGGCCCCGGCGCGAAACTCCCAGGAATCGCCGTCACGGATCGTGGAAATGACAATGCCGTCAGGACAATCGGCGTGGACTTTCAACTCCGCCCTCGCCATCGCGATAAGTTCGGCTTCGGTCTTGACAGGCTTGCTCATGGTGACGGCTTCCTCCGGCAGTGGACGCCTTACGTTGCCGTTTCGGCAGCCATCTGTCGAGGGGCGAAGGTACGACGCGCCACCTTGCCGCGCCGCACTCTGACAAATTCCCGGCAAGAATCTGCCAGGCTCCGGCCGCGTTCGCGCAGTTCGGCTATTTCCGGATGTGTTTGGTGAATATCCGAACGACATAACCCTTCATGGCCGGCGCCTTGTCGAACATGTCGGATGCCAATTGCTCGATCGCATCGCGCAAGGCCAAAAACTGCGCCTGTCTTGCGATGCTTTGCGTGCCTTTCACGCCCGCAAGTTCGTCCATCGCGGCGTCACTGATCTGACACTCGATCGTCTCATCCCCATTCAGCATGGTGAATTTGAACGCCAGACGTTCGTTGTCGTGTCCTACAATCCGGTTCCGGGTCAGCGGCATCGAACCAACGGCTTTCGGATCAAGATGAGCAAGAGCACAGGAAACGCTACCTTGCCGCACCGACTTGTTTTCGGCCAACGATTTCGGGCAAGGAACCGGTATGGACCGGCTCGCCCTTGGCCGAATCCGGCGACAGCGGCCCGCGGGCGGTGGCGTCGGGGAATCGCGTCTTCATTTCGCGGATGAAGCCGTCGAGCGTATCGACGCTCGCGGCCATCTTGGCGATCGCGGCGAACTCGGCGCTGTTGGCGCTGGCCGGCTTGCCGGCGATCTCGAACGCCTGTCGGTCGGCGGTGCCGGACATCAGCGGCGCATATTTTTCGCGGAAGCGCATTAGACCGATCTGGTCTTCGGCAAGCGCATATCCGACCACCGCGCGGATCACGTCGCCCTTCTCCACCGCGTTCAGCGGCTTGAAGTCGCGCCAGCGATCCGCGTAGTACAGTTCGATCTGTTCGGAGGCCTCGCGCCACTGCCGCGACGCCCAGTAGATGTCGGAGCGCAGCCTGATCGCTTCGCGCCCGGTGATGTTTGAGATGATGTCGAGCGCGAGATCGTGGCGTCCGACGTCGCTCTGCGCGCGCGCCTCCAACAGCAGCCGCTGCTGTCGCAACTCGCCGGAGAGATCGGCGATGCGGGTTGTGCGCAGCGCCGCGATCGCCCGATCCGGCTTGCGGTTGGTCAGGTAAACCATGGCCAGGCGCGCCGCTACCTGCGCGCGCGCCGCCCCTTCCAGCCGCTTGTCGACCTGGTATTGCAACAGCTCGGCCGCCTGGTCGAGCAGATCGACTGCGACCAGCCGATCGGCCAGCCGCCGGATCATCTCATCGCCGCGCCGGCCGATCGGCGTCAGCTCGCGATACTCGTAGAACATCGCCAGCGCATCGATCGGTTTCATGTCCTCGCCCTTGGGGCTGAGAAAGAGCTGCGCGAACAATGCGGCGGCCACGTCCTGGCCCTGCCGCGACAATTCGGAATTCGGCTGCAGTCGCGTCGCGGTCTTTATCGCCCCGAGAGAATTCTCCATAGCGCGCGGTTTCGGCGTAGATTTGCGCCAGCTTCAGCAGCGTCTTTATCTCGATCGCATCGCCGCGCCAGATCGCCGACAGCGTCTCCAGTTCGCGCATGAGTTCGGCCTGGCCGATTTCGCTCCGCTTCTGGCGCAACAGTATCTCAAGCTGCCGGCCTTCGGCCGCCGCTTCCCGGTCGGCGGAGTTTGCGGCAAACTTGTAGGCGTCGAGTGCGTCCTTGTCGTGCCCAAGCGCTTCCGCCAGCCGGCCACGCAACACCGCGATTTCGGCCTTCATCTCCTCGGGGACGCCCACCACTTCTAGCTCGCTGCGACGTCGCGCGGCACCCGCATAATCCTTGACTTCAAGCGATGCCCGCATCGCATCCGCAACTACGATGCGCTGCATCTCCAGCGGCAACGTTGCGATCGAGAATTCGGCATTCTTGAATTTTTCCCGCGCATCCGCCCATTTTTCCTGACGCGCAAACGCCAGCCCTTTCCACAATTGGGAATCGTAGCCGTTTCCGATCGCGGGACTGGCAAGATCCTTCAAGGCGCGGTCGGGATGGCCGATCAGGATGCTGGAGACCGCATGCACCATCACGACAGCGGCCTCCTCGCTGCCTTGCTTGGTCTCCGAGTAGATCAGATTGGTGACCCCTCGCGCCTCCTGATACATCCCCCGTGCCATGTAGAAATTGGCGAGCTCGAGACGGGTTTGCGTGCGCTGGTCGACACCGGCCGCGGCCGTAGCCTTGATCAGCGTATCCAGCCGCGCGAGAAAGTTCTCGTTCTGGTTCTTGTGCCATTCGTTGAGGTCGAACAGCGGCCGCATCGCAACGGTGGCGCGTTCGGAAGCAACGTCGGCCGTTGACAGCGTCAATCCGCCCGGCTTGCTGACGATCACCTTGTCGGGCCCGACCTCGGCTTTGACATCGTCGGAATTCGGATGAACGACCACGCCGTGGGCGGATTCAAGCAGCGACAGTTCGACAAAATCCTGGCGCCTGATGAAGCCGCGGGCGGGCGGCGGTGCGGTGACCACGAACAGCGTGTCGCCGGCGTCGGGATCGAGCAGCCGATGCAGGACGCCGGGGCTAGCGAGGGGAACGCTGACATTGGCGAGCGAAGGATCGGTGACGTTGCGCTGCACCGTCAGCGGCAGCGGCGACGCCTGGACCCGGTCGGCGAGTGTCACGGTCCAGCTCATTGCACCGTCACGACTGTCGCTTTCAAGCGAAGGCATCTGCGGGCGATTGAGACGGATGCGGATCGCCTGGCCCTTCTCCAGCGGCACACGACTGACGTCGCCGATAACAGCACCACCCTTGGCGCGGATCGGTTCGATGTCGATGGGCGCGGTCTGGTCGAACACCAGCCACACGGTGTCGGCGCGGCGAAACAGCGCCGCGGGCGTCGCGGTGGCAAAGGAAAATTTTACGTGCAGGCCTTCGCTGTCGCGCAGCGCCTCGATCGAAGCAGACTTGTCGCTGGCTCGGCTTTCGGGTGGATGCTCGGACGCGACCGGCTTCATTTTTTGCGGTGCCGCCGCGGGAGCCAGGGTTTCCTTCGGCGCCGAAATCTTCTCGGATGCAGGCGCGGCGTCGTCAGCTACGGGCGTAACCTTCTCGGGTGAAGCTGGCGCGTTCTCGGCCGCAGGCGTGGCGTGCTCAGCCGCCGGCGCGGCTTTCTCAGTCGCGGGCGCGGCCTTTTCAGTCGTTGGCGCGGCCTGGGACTCGTGTTCGGCAATGGTCTCCGACGTAACAGGCGTGGTTGGGTCCGGCTGGTGCTGCGGCGTCGGCTCCCTGGCCGGCTTGTCATGCTCGCCCCGCGCCATCGCCATCGGCTTGGCCGGCGCGAGCGCCCGGGGCGCAATCGAAGCTTGCGGCGCCGCAGCCCCGTGCGATTCTGCCACCACAGGCTTTTCCGCCTGCTGGAAGGCGACATCGACGATGTAGTTCTTTTCCTCTCGGAACGAGTGGACATCGACTTCGCCGATCAGGGTGATATCGACCGCCGACGTGTCGGCATCGGCGCGCTGATTGATCGAAGCGACGTTCGGCGGCGCGGCGATCTTGGCGTCGGCAAGATCGAACGTCAGCACGCTGTTGAATTGCAGGGTCAGCTTCTGGTCGTTCAAGACCGACGATACGTTGATACCATCAGGCATTTCGAACACGAAGCGCACGAATGTCGGCTGCAACAACGCGCGGACACGCACCGGCGGTTTCTTCTTGGCCATCTCCGCCGCGCGCTGGGTGCGAAGCAGCCGCTCGGCGGCCCGCGCGCGCGCCGCCAGTTCGCGAATGACTTCCAGCGGCAGCGACGGCGGCGGGCCGGTCCAACTATCGGGCAGGAAGTCGACGAAGATCCGCTCGCCGGCGGTCATGGTGTTGATGGTCGCCCGGCGCGCCAGCGACAGCCGGATCGCCGAGCCATCGGGATCGCGCCGCGCGGAGCCTACATAATCGGGCACCGCATCCGATAATTTATCGACGGGAATGTCCACCGGACGCTTGAAGCGGATCACGATGATCGAGCCGGCGGTGATGACGTCGGATTCGACATCTTCGGCAAGCTTCAGGACCAGCCGTGCGTATCCGCCGGAGGCCGAGAACGTCGCCTCGCCGCGGACGGGATCCTCGGCGCGGCAGGGGAGCGAGAACGTCAGACCGGCGACGGCGAGCAGGACGGATAGCGATGACGATGGCCGGAGGCAATGCCGCGCCGTCCGCGCCAATGCGCGGCCCAGCGACCAGATTCCAGCGGCAGCCGTTCGCCCCATTCCAAAACGTCTCTTGGCCTCAACGATCCCTGCGATGCAGTCGCGGCGAAGCGCCCTCGCCTTTCGCGTTCGAATCTTGGATTGGCTGGCTTAAGGTTTTGTTAAATATCCGCGTTAATTGGTCTTTTGCGGCAGGATCTTGCCTTCGATTTTGGGCAAATCGGCAACGGAAGAGGATTTGTCGTTGCCGGCGCGGCGCGCGAGCTCCACCGTCAGCCGCTCGGCCGCTTCCGGCTGCATCACGCCGAGGATGTCGGACATCTTGCGCGGGGCGATCTGGGAGGCGATCTCGTAGAGCACGGACATCTCCAGCCGGTCGAACACCTTTGCGGCGTCCTTTGGCTTCATGCCCTCATACATGGTGATGATACCCTTGAAGCGCGCGGCGTCGGTTTCGGCCTTCTGCCCCGTCGCGGTCGTGATCCGCGCTTCCGTCGCCTTCATCTCCTCGACGCGTCCCTCGATGCGCTTCTCAGCCGATTTGAGCAGGCTCTCGCGAATTTCGATTTCACGCGCGCGTTGTTCCAGTTCCTGCCGCCGCGCCTGAAGCCGTTCGAGAATGGCGCGCTCCGACGCCGACACCGGCTGCGGATTTTGATCGGGATAGACGACGACGCCGTCAGGCGCGGCCGGCTTCGGCGGATCTTCCTTTTTTTCTTCCTTCTTCTCTTCCTTTGGCGCTCCGTGAGCCGAACCGGTGATGTCGGCGGGATCGCCCCTATAACTGGCGGAGCGGTTACCCGGGCCGCCCGGGAAACCGAGGTGTTCCTGCGCCCACGACTTTTTGGCCGGCTGCGGTTCGTAGTCGAACACGTATCCACCGTCGAGCACCAAGCCCGCGACCTTCAGCACCGCAAGGCCGAAGACCGCGACCAGAACCACCGGGATAACACGTATGTCGCGAAACGACTTCATGCAGCGATGCCACTGGCCCTTCGGCGTTCAGAGAATGCTTCCGCGGCGGCGGCTACGGCCTTGGCAGTAGGGAGTTTTGGCTCGGTGGGCGCTGCCTCTGACGGCGACCGCGCCGCGATCGCGATCCGGGACAGGCGGCGGACGACGCCGTCGCCTTCGGCGAGCATGTCCTTCAGGTGCGCCGACATCTGCGTCGCCGCGGTGAGCTGGTTGCCGAGATTCTCGTTGACGTCGCGCACGGTATGCTTGAGCCCCCCGATCGCACGTTCGGCGATTTCGGTTGCCGTGATCAGTTCCGCGATCGTCGCCTTCAGCGAATGTTCGTCGGCCTTGAGCCGCTTCAGACGCTTATTGAGCAGCATGCAGTAGCCGATCGTAAGGACCAGCAGCACCGCCACCAGGCTCTCGATCACGATTCCAAAGGAATGACTCATTGTGCCTCCATCAACTTGGTTTGCTCATCGGCCTTCTCGAACATCGCGAAGGTGGTTTGCGGCTTGCGTAGCTGCTTGGTGACGCGAATGGCGACGCGGTCGCCTACCCGGCCCATGCGTCCTTCGGTCAGGGTGACGTTGCCGCAGCGGACCGCGACCAGCGCGTCGGCGCGCATTTCGAGCGGCAGGGTGTCGCCGACCTTCAGCTTCATCAATTGCTTGAGCGGAATATTGGCTTCATACAGCACGGCATCGACGGAGATCTCGGCCTGCGCCACTTCGGTCGCGAAATGGCCCTCCCAGATCGGATCGCGGCCGAACTTTTCGCCCATGAACATCTGAAGCAGGACGGGGCGGATCGGCTCGATGGTCGCGTAAGGCAGCAGCAATTCGATATTGCCGCCGCGGTCTTCCATGTCGATGCGCAAGCGCACCAGGATCGCGGCGTTCGCCGGCCGGCTGATCGCGGCAAAGCGCGGATTGGTCTCCAGCCGGTCGATCGAGAACGTCACCGGCGACAGCGGCCGGAACGCCTGCTCGGCATCCGACAGCACGACCTCGACCAGCCGCTTGACCAGGTTGGTTTCGATGGTGGTGTAGGGGCGGCCTTCGATGCGGAGCGACGTCTGGCCGCGGCGGCCGCCGAGGAGCACGTCGATGATCGAATAGATCAGGCTGGAATTGACGGTGGCGAGGCCGAAGTTTTCCCATTCCTCGGCCTTGAACACGCTGAGCACCGCGGGCAGCGGAATTGAGTTCATGTAATCGCCGAACCGCACCGAGGTGATGCGGTCGAGCGAGACTTCGACGTTATCGGAGGTGAAGTTGCGCAGGCTCGTGGTCATCAGCCGCACCAGGCGGTCGAACACGATTTCGAGCATCGGCAGACGCTCGTAGGACACCATCGCGGAATTGATGATGGCACGGATGCCCGAATGGTCGTCGAGATTGACGTCGCCGACGGTAAAGCCGAGCAGATTGTCGATTTCTTCCTGCGACAGAACCCGTTCGCCGCCGGCCTTGTTGTTACCGTAGTCGCGGCTGCCGTCCTCGACCATGGCGGCCCATTGCAGCGCCATGCTTTCGGAAAGTTCATTGGCCGCAGCCGCTTCCGCGGCCTCTGCCGGGTCCTCGGAATCCAACGACGCTTCCCATTGCGCGGCAATGGCGTCCTGGTCCATCTGGTCCTTGTCACCAGCCATGATGTGAGATCCGCCCCGTCACTGAACCAGGATTTCCTTGAACAGCACGGCGCTCACCTGTTGCGGCGCCAGCGCCAGATTGACACGCTTGGTCAGTTCTTCCTTCAGGCGAAACAATCCGGCTGATCCATTGAGATCGCTGGGCCTTAATTCGCGCAGGTAAGTCTGGAACAGGTCGGTGACGCGCGGCAGGGTCGGCTTGATCGTCTCGACCTGCTTCTCTTCCTTGACCTCGAGGACGACCTTGACCTTGAGATATTGCACGCGCTCGCCGGGCGCGCCGACCAGATTGATCGTCATGTCCGGCACTTCGACAAAGGACGGCGGCTTCGGCGGCGGCGCTTCGGCGTGCGCCTCCTCGCCATGGCCACGCATGAAGAAGAACCAGCCGGCACCGGCGCCGAGGATGGCGACGAACCCGACCACCGCGATGATCAGCTTGAGCTTGCCCTTTTTGGCGGGCACCTCTGCGCCATCGGCAGCGCCTTCCGCCTGTTCGTTGTCCGCCATCGCCCCGCCCGCTTCCACCTTGGAACGAACGCGGTTGCTACCAGCCGGGCCAAAATCAGGCCCACAACGCGATACAAATGCCGCCAGCGCACACGCGCTCTCTACGACTGCAACGCTAGGGTAATAATGGTTAACGGAACCTTTCCATTGGCGTCCAACTAGGAAAAAACTGCCGGGCAAACATGGTCAACAAGACCTTTCTGCCGCCCTCGCAGAGTCCGGCAAAACAGCTAACTCCTTCTGAAATCGTCACTTCCCGACTTGGCACGGCTTTCGCTGAGTACTTGGCAGACCGGCAAGCTTGGGAGAGCCCAACGGTTTAACGAGATCAGCAAGCGGCTTGGGAGAGCAGCGCGCCGATCGACCAGAGGGGAGCATCACCGATGGAGAATACGCTTCTCGTCGGACTATCGCGGCTAGTGACGCTGGAACGGCACGTGGATGTCATTGCCAACAACGTCGCCAACGTCAACACCAACGGCTTCAAGGCCGACCGGTCGTTGTTCGAGGAATATCTCAGGTCCCCTGCGCACGAAGACAATTTCATGCGCAGCGATCGCCGTGTCTCGTTCGTGCAGGACCGCGCCTCCTTCCACGATTTCGCCCCCGGCAATACCGAGCAGACCAAGAACCCGCTCGACGTCACGATCGACGGCAACGCGCTCTTCGTGGTGCAGACGCCGGCCGGCGAGCGTTACACCCGTGACGGCGGCTTTCAGATCAACAATCAAGGGCAACTCGTCACCGCCGGCGGCAATCCCGTGCTTGGCAGCTCCGGCCCGATCGTGTTCCAGCCGACCGACAAGGAAATCAACATCGCCGCCGACGGCAGCGTCACCGTGCTCGAGGGTACAGGCCGCGTCGACGCGGTACGCGGCAAGCTGCGGCTGGCGTCATTCGCCGATGCGCAGAAGCTCGTGAAGGAAGGCAGCAATCTTTATTCGGCCGGTCCGGGCGCCGCCGCCCAGACCGATCTCAAGTCGACCATGCGTCAAGGTTTCATCGAGAAGTCGAACGTCAATCCGGTGACGGAGATGGCCCGGATGGTCGAGATCACGCGCACCTATACCCAGATTGCGGCGTTGCTGCAGCAACAGAGCGACCTGCACAGAACCGCAATCGAAAAACTCGCCGACGTTCCGGCATAACCCAGAGGCTTGATCGATGCGGGCATTATACACAGCAGCGACCGGCATGGCGGCACAGGAACTCAACGTTCAGGTGATCTCCAACAACATCGCGAACCTGCGCACCACCGGCTACAAGAAGCAGCGCGCCGCGTTTCAGGACCTGATCTACGACCATGTGCGCCGCGTCGGCGCGCAGGCCTCCGACCAGGGTACCATCCTGCCAGTCGGCGTCGACCTCGGCGGCGGCGTGAAGACCGTCGGCACCCCCCGGCTGATGAGCCAGGGTACGATTGCGCCGACCGGCAACGATCTCGACATCGCGATCCGCGGCGAAGGCTTCTTCAAGATCCAACTGCCCGACGGCACCTTTGCCTATACCCGCGACGGCACGTTCCAGACCGACGGCCAGGGCCGCGTCGTCAACGCGCAGGGCAATCCGGTCCAGCCGACCATCACGATCCCGCAAAACTCCTCGCAAATCGCCATCAACGCGCAGGGCCAGCTTTCGGTGATACTGCCGGGCTCGACCACGCCGACCACCGTCGGTCAGATCGGCCTGACCCGTTTCATCAACAAGGCCGGTCTCAACCCGATCGGCGACAATTTGTTCACGGACACCCCGGCCTCCGGCACGCCGCAGGACGGCATCGCCAATACCGACGGCTTTGGCGACATGCAGCAGTCCAACCTCGAACAGGCCAACGTCGAAGTGGTCTCGGAAATCTCCGATCTGATCGCCGCCCAACGCGCCTATGAGATGAACGCAAAGGTCATCAGCGCGGCCGACCAGATGCTGCAGTCGACTGCCAACCTGTTCCGCTGAGGACGCGCCATGATCGCCCGCTCGCTCTTCCTCGCCACTGCCCTGCTCGCGTCGTCCTTGACGGCCGCCGCCGCGCAAACGCGAGACAACGTCATCGCCGCCCCCGTGCTGCGCGGCAACGTCACGGTGTCCTCCGATATCGTCCGGGTCGGCGACATCATCGACAATGCCGGCAGCGCCGCCCAGATCGCGATCTATCGCGCGCCCGATCTCGGCACCACTGGCTCGCTTCCGGTGCCGCAGGTGCTCAACGCGCTGCGCGCACATCAGGTGATCGGCGTCGACGCCCGGGACCTGAAGGAAATTTCGGTAACGCGGCTCGCCCGTACCATCGACAGCAAGGATATCGAGGCGCAGGTCGCGCGTGCGCTGGAGCGCCGCAATGGCCTTGGTGATGCCGCCAATCTGGCGCTGACGTTCGATCGCGATCCCGGTGACATCAGGCTCGATGCTTCCAACACCGGCAACATGCAGGCGGCCGCCGTGCGCTACGATTCGCGCAACACCCGATTCGATGTCACCTTCGAGATTGCCAACGACGGCGGCACGGTGGCGACAAAGCTGCGTTTCACCGGCACGGCGGTGGAGACCGTCGAGGCCGCGGTGCTGGCGCGCAATGTCGAGCGCGGCGAAGTCGTGAAATCTTCCGACGTGTTGGTGGAGCGACGCCCGAAGGCCGAAGTAGGCACTGACGCGACCTCGCGCGACCGCGCGGTCGGCATGCAGGCCCGCCGTCAGCTTCGCGCCGGTCAGGCGATGAAGGTTGCCGATCTGGCAAAACCCGATCTGGTGACGCGCGATCAAAACGTGACGCTGATCTACGAAACCCCCGGGCTCTATCTCACCGTTCGCGGCAAGGCGCTGGAGGGCGGCACCGAAGGCGACGTCGTCAACGTCATGAACCTGCAATCCAAGCGCACGGTGTCCGGCACCGTCACCGGCCGCGGCCAGGTATCGATCACGGTCGCAACGCCGCGCCCCTCGCAGACATCCGATGCCGTCTCTTCGCCAAGCCACCTCTTCGCTGAGCGCAGCCCCGTCCGCTGCGCCCGTCTCCGTCGCCAATGTCAGTTCAGTAACCGCTCCAAAAGCCGAGTAATGTAAATGTCAGTCTCCCGTATCAACCGCATCATCCTCTCCGGCGCCTTGCTATCGCTCGCCGCCGCTGGCAGCGGTTGTTCCTCGATCGACCGTCTCTCCCAGATCGGCGAAAAGCCCAAGCTGACGGAGATCGAAAACCCGACCACGCAGCCCGGCTACAAGCCGGTGCAGATGCCGATGCCAAAGCCTGAGCAGGCGTCGTACAACGCGAACTCGCTGTGGCGGAACGGCTCACGCGCGTTCTTCAAGGACCAGCGCGCCGCGCGCATCGGCGATCTCCTGACGGTGACGGTGAATATCACCGACAAGGCCAACATCGCCAATGACACCCAGCGCAGCCGCGAGAGCAAGGAAGACTCGGGCATCACCGATTTTTTCGGCAGCAAATTGATCAAGAGTCCCACGACGGCTGTCCTGCCCGGCAAGCTGCTCGTCGCAGAAGGATCGAATTCGTATGAAGGCAAGGGTTCGGTCACCCGCCAGGAGGCGCTGCAGACCAACGTCGCCGCAGTCGTGACCCAGGTTCTGCCGAACGGTAATCTCGTGGTCGAGGGCAAGCAGGAGATCCGTGTCAACTTCGAAATCCGCGAACTGATCGTCGCCGGCGTCGTGCGGCCGGAGGACATCCAGAGCGACAACACCATCGATTCCAGCAAGATCGCACAGGCCCGCATCGCCTACGGCGGTCGCGGCCAGATCACGGACGTGCAGCAGCCGCGTTACGGTTCACAGGTGATGGACGTGCTGCTGCCGTTCTAAGTCTTATTGAGAGCTCCCACATCTCGTTGCGAACCTAGGCGCGACGCGATGTTCAACGCGGCCTCTGTCAGCTCCCCTGACAGGGGCCGCGGTCGTTTTGCGCGACTAGAGCGTGATGACTTTTCTTCGAATCGTCATCCCGCTCTATCTTTTTGTTTGAGCATGATCTCTTTCGGAAAACCGGTACCCACTTTTCCGGATCATGCTCTAGTGCGCGCCGCCGATTTCAGTTCGGATGGTGATGCGGGCGGCTTTTGTCCGTCAACTGCGCGCTGGCAGCAAACGCGGGGTTGGCTGCACAATAAGCCAGCCGGCCTGAAGCGGTCGCCTGGCACTGTGCGATGGTCGTGAAGCCGCACTCGCCCGCCCCGCCGGCGTAATCTTCGCCTTGGATGCAATAAGGGTAATCCCTCGCTGCGGCAGCGCTCATGCCACCCGTGAAGACAACCGCCGATGTCGCGAGGGCAAGAAGTACTTTACGCATGCTTCCCTCCTACGTTGGACAACACGCAGGTAAGGCCCGATCGCGAAATCGCGGCGTGAAGTGGTTCACAATGGCGGGGTCACTGTTAGGTGATGAGGGGCCGACGCTTTGTCGTTGGGCACGCTGGCGCTTCGCGACAAGATCAAAAACAAGATCATTCCTTCCAGACCTGCCCGACGGGCAAATCACTCATTTCCTGTCCAGCCCCTTTCGCAAAAATATTCCACTTTCCCCGTCGGGCAAATCAGCGCTACCAGCTCGCGCCATCCCGTTCCGCAAGAGGGGCGTTGGCCATCGTCACGAACGTTGGGATGGGATGCGGTGGACGCGGCAGTGCGCGAGACGAGCGTGCCAATGCGTACGGCGAAGTCGTGTGGTCCTGACGCCCCGACGCTGGCGTCAAGTTCTTGAGGGGCTAACGCTTCTCGGGAGCGACGGTGACAAGAAAGCCCGGTCGCCGAGGAGAGCACGAAGGAAACCGTTAAAACCATTGCGCAGGGAATGTCGGACTGCCTCCGCTGAACCTGTATGCTCGTGTGCGCTTCTTTGTGCATCTTTTGCACACGAGACCGCGGGTGCAGCGTGCACCCGGCATTCCCTGCGCCCTCTGATTTTCTTGGGCGAATGAATTTGCAGGACTCGGGCGTTTCGCGCCGCGGGAATACGGAGACACGCCACGTCATTGCGAGCGAAGCGAAGCAATCCAAGCTTACTTTACGCGGCAAGATGGATTGCTTCGCTTCGCTCGCAATGACGATCTCTTGAACCTTTGTCCCCCTCCACGCGGGGACAATTTGTGCCAGCCAATTGCCTCGCCTCGCGCACAATGACATAAATGTGCGCGCGCCTTCCCGTCATTTCTCTTCCCAAGGAAAATGCCATGTGCCGCCTGTGCGACGTCAACGAAGCCGCCACCTCCCACACAACATCACGACGCCGTTTTCTCAGCCTCGCGGGTGGGATCGCCGCCGGCGTGGCGCTCGCGCCGCGGGCGTTTGCCAAGGATACAAAGCCACCGCCAAAACCGCAGAACGCGATTTCGCCGGATGAGGCGCTGGACCGGCTGATGAAAGGCAATGCCCGCTATGTCGAGGGCGTTTCGCGCCGGCATGATTTCAAACACGAGCGCGAGGCGCTGACCGGCGGGCAAAATCCCTACGCCAGCATTTTGAGCTGCGCCGATTCCCGCATCGCTCCCGAATACGCCTTCGACAGCGGCCGCGGCGACCTGTTCGTCTGCCGCGTCGCCGGCAATTTTGCCAATGACGACACGATAGCGAGCCTGGAATATTCCGTCGCCGTGCTCAACTCGCCGCTGGTTCTGGTGCTGGGCCACGAAAGTTGCGGCGCGGTGGATGCAACGATCAAATCGCTGAAGGACAACACCACCCTGCCCGGCCATTTGCCGTCTCTGGTCGCGGCGCTGGCGCCGGCCGTGAAGGCGGTTGCCGATCAACCCGGCGACAAGCTCGCGAATGCGACGCGGCGAAACGTGATCGACAATGTCGCGAAGCTGAAGGCGGCGACGCCGATCCTCAGTGCGGCGGTCGAAAAGGGCAAGTTGAAGATCGTCGGCGGGATTTACCGGCTGGGCAACGGCAAGGTCGAGATGGTCGGGTAGAGCATGATCCAGAAAGTGGGTACCGGTTTTCCCTCGCGACAAACGCGAAGCGTTTGCGCGGAGATCGTGCTCAGACATTAGGTGTCATTCCGGCGTCGCGCGGCGGATCAGGGCACAGAGCCCGGTCATGCGCGCGATCGGATGTTCGACAAACAGCCGGCACGACGACAGTGCGCTTTTGAGGGTGTCAGGAGGAGTTTCAGGTTTCAGTTGGGCCGCCAGCATCCGACCATGAGCATGCCCGAGCGCGCGGGTCGAATGTGTCAGCGCATCGAGTTTCCCGTCAGCCTGCAGCGGCGCCAGCATGGTGCGTACCAGCGCGAGATAAGACGGCCAATACGCCAGATGCCGGTACATGCTGGCGATCAGTTGCGGTTCGGTGTCTTCGCCGAAGCTGTTGAGTTCCTCGACCAGCGCCGCCACTTCGGGATCGAGCGCATCCATCGGCGGCAGCTCGGGGATTTTTCTGCCGGATGGCTTAGGCGCGGTGTCGGCGGGCGTCACGGCATCGGCCGGCCGCGGTTCGTAATGCGCGAGCAGCGCGGAGAGAACGACAAGCGCAAGCGCGTTGGTGTATTGATAGCTATCCAGCACATTTCTAATGATGGCCTGATCGGACTCGCCGATCCCGGCGGCGAGCAACGTATCGGCGGAGAAGCCGGGCCAATCCGGCAACGCGATGGTGCGCCTCACCGCTTCGGCGTGCCGTGGCGCGTCGCCGAGATAGAGCGGGCGTACCGTCAACCATGCCCATGGCAGCGCGCCCGGCATGGTCGCAAGGTTACGCCAGATCAGATTGACGACGCTGGTGCCGAGAACTTTTCGAATGTCGGCGTAGATCTCGGCGATTTCACCCCTGGCTTCCGTCTCGAGAACCGACGGAACGCTCTCCTGCCCCTGCATGTGTTCTTTCCGAAAACGCCCGACGCATCCGGCGATTCATTTGAAATCGACGGACACCGTCCCCAATCCGTCCAGCTCCATCTTCACGCTGTCGCCGGCCTTGAGCCACACGGTTTTCACCAGGCTACCGGTAAGAACGATCTGCCCTTCGTGCAAACCCACGCCTTCGGCCGCGAGATGATTGGCGAGCCAGGCCAGCGCGTTATGCGGGTCGTCGAGCACGTCGGCGCCGGTGCCGCGTCCGGCTTCCTCACCGTTGATGATCGCGCGGCCAACGACACCCAAAAGATCGGGCGCGGCCAATCGCGCAACGGCCTTGCCGAGCACGCAGCCGGCGGCGAAGAAATCATCGGCAACCAGCGTCGGCGCGCCCATCGTCTCCCATTTGACATAACGGTCGTCGACGATCTCGATCGCGGGGTAATAGGCCTCGATCGCTTCCATCACCCATTCGGCGGTGAACGGCGCCTCAGACGGCAACAGATTGCGCCCGAGCTTGACTGCGATCTCGCATTCGACGCCGACGCGGACGTAATCGCGGGCGCGCAATTTGGCGCCGGACTCATGAACGCCCTTGGCGAACACGCCGCCACCGCAGGGATGCGGGATGTCGAGATATTCCTGCATCACCGCGCTGGTGCAGCCGATCTTGTAACCGACCATGGCGCCGGCCTGCGGCAGCAGCAGGTCGTGAACGGCGCGTTGAATCCTGTAGCCCTCCGCCTCGTCCGCCGGCATCTGGTCGGGCGGGAGCGCGGCGAGCTGCGTACGACTGCGGCGCGCAGTAGCGATGGTTTGTGCGGCCGCGAGAATTTTGTCCATCGGCGGCGGCTTCCAATTTTAGAGCGTGATGACGTTCACGCTCTATCTTTTTGTCTGAGCATGATCTCCGCGCAAACGCTTCGCGTTTGTCGCGAGGGAAAACCGGTACCCACTTTGCCGGATCATGCTCTATCACAACAAAATGACCGCACGCGGCGGCCGAAACCTACTCGTCGCGATATACCTTCTCGCGTTTTTCGTGGCGTTCCTGCGCTTCCACCGACAACGTTGCAATCGGACGGGCTTCGAGCCGCTTCAGCGCGATCGGCTCGCCGGTCTCCTCGCAATAGCCGTAGGTGTTGTCCTCGATGCGCTGCAGCGCGGCGTCGATCTTCGAGATCAGCTTGCGCTGGCGGTCGCGGGCGCGCAGCTCGATCGCGCGATCCGTTTCGGAAGAGGCGCGATCGGCGAGATCAGGATGATTGACGTTCTCTTCCTGCAAGGTCTGCAGCGTGATCTTCGATTCTCTGAGGATTTCGTCCTTCCACGCCAGCAGCTTGGCGCGAAAATAATCGCGCTGGCGATCGTTCATGAAAGGCTCTTTTTCGGAGGGTCGATAGTTCTTCAACTTTTCCAAGGTCAGCCCATCTTCGCGTGCAAGGCGGGGCGGAAAATTATCCGTCCGCGCGCGCCTTATATAGCGGCGAATTGCGACACACAATATCGGCAAGGGGCTGGAAAACCGGGACTTCCCGCCTTTAGCGGTGGAAATCTCTGCGCAAACAGCGAACCGGCTTGTATGCCAGCGGAACCGGCCCGCCAGCCGACAAGTGGTAACCCAACACCTGATTTAAACCTGTGCGGCCTCTTAAGCTTGCCCAGCTTTGGCGAGTTCGACTTCAACCCGCAACTCGATCTCGGACAGCACCGCGTCCAGACCGGGATCGCCGGAGGAGGATTTCAGGTTCGCCGCCGCATCGCGCAGCCGGCTCACCGTGGAGGATTGGAGATTGCCGGAGAGCAACCCGAGCTTGAGATCGTCGAGCACGTCGAGCGCGCCCCTGCCCCGTTGCACCGAACGTTTGCGGCGCTCGGTCGGATCCTCGACGCCCTGCATGGCGAGCAGCGCGTCGATACTTCCGGCAGCTTTCGGCGCTGTGGCGGCGCGGGTCTCTTCCGGTGCAGCCGGCGTTTCCGGCAGCGAAAAGCCGGTGGAACTGGTTCGCCGCGTATTGCTGGCGGGCGATCCAAGCGTGGTGCCGTTCGGTCCGTAGATGCGCATGGTCGTGGTTCCGCGGGTCTAATGGACGGGAGCTTCGCCTTCTTATGGTTAATGGCGCGTAAACAACCCGGCAAAATCTGCCGCCGTACGGCAGTTTCGCCACCGGAGTGCGCCCGTTTGCGGACCGCGCCCAGAATAATCATACGTGAAATCAATGGTTTAAGGCAAGAACGCCGTGTGGCACGACGCTCGCATAGTTAATGTCGGACTACCGTCATGGGAGTGGCGCGTCGTCCGGTGGAAGTCCTTGAGGGGAGCATTGGGATGCCCTGCATCCGTTCGGCAAGAGTGATTTCGGTGGCCTGCGCCGCGCTGATGGCGCTCGTGTGCTCGACTATTTCCGCAAGCGCGACCTCGCGGATCAAGGACCTCGCCAATATTGAAGGCGTGCGGCAAAACCAATTGATCGGCTACGGCCTCGTCGTCGGCCTCAACGGCACCGGCGATACGCTGAACAACATCCCCTTCACCAAGCAATCGCTGCAGGCGATGCTCGAGCGCATGGGCGTCAACATCCGCGGCGCCACCATCCGCACCGGCAACGTCGCAGCGGTTATGGTCACCGGCAATTTGCCCGCCTTCGGCACCCAGGGCACGCGGATGGACGTCACGGTGTCCGCGCTCGGCGACGCCAAGAACCTGACCGGCGGCACCCTGCTCGTCACCCCCCTGCTCGGCGCCGACGGCAATGTCTATGCGGTCGCGCAAGGCTCGCTTGCGATCTCCGGATTCGCTGCAGAAGGCGCCGCCGCCAGCGTCACCCGCGGCGTACCGACCGTCGGCCGCATCGCCAACGGCGCCATCATCGAGCGCGAGATCGAATTCGCACTGAATCGTTCGCCCAATGTGCGGCTGGCGCTGCGCAACGCCGACTTCACGACCGCCAAGCGGATCGCTGCGGCCGTCAACGATTTCCTCGGCGTCAAGACCGCCGAGCCGATCGATCCCTCCACGGTGCAGTTGTCGATCCCGGCCGAATTCAAAGGCAACGTCGTCGCATTCCTCACCGAGATCGAACAATTGCAGGTCGATCCGGATCTCGCTGCGAAAATCGTGATCGACGAACGCTCAGGGATTATCGTGATGGGCCGCGATGTCCGCGTCGCGACTGTTGCGGTGGCGCAAGGCAATCTCACCGTGACGATTTCGGAAAGCTCGCAAGTCAGCCAGCCCAATCCGCTGTCGCGCGGACGGACGGTGGTGACGCCGCGCTCCAATGTCTCCGTCACCGAGGACGGCAAGAAATTCGCGGTCGTCAAAGACGGCGTGTCGCTGCAGCAGCTCGTCGACGGCCTCAACGGTCTCGGCATCGGCCCGCGCGATTTGATCAGCATCCTGCAGGCGATCAAGGCCGCCGGCGCGATCCAGGCCGACATCGAGGTGATGTGATGAACAGCATCATCCATTCACAGACCAAATCCTCGTTGATCAACGGCCGCATCGATCCGCTGCTCGCCGAAGCGCTTACCAAGGTTTCACCGCAAGCGCAGGCCAAGGCGAAGGCAACGGCAACCGATTTCGAAGCCATGTTCCTCAATTCGATGTTTTCGCAGATGACCACCGGCTTGAAGGGCGAAGGCCCGTTCGGCGACACGCCGGGCACCGGCATGTGGCGCTCGATGCTGACGGAACAATATTCGAAATCATTCGCGAAGGCCGGCGGCGTCGGAATCTCCAACGACGTCTTTCGCACCCTGATCCTGCAGCAAGCCAACCGCGCCGGCTGATCCAAAAGAGGAACCTCGACATGAATCAGCGCCTTCCAGCCACGCCAGCCGCAGCACCCGCGCCAAGACCCATAATTTCGACACCAGCCGATGCCCGCAAGCTCGCGGAAAATTTGATGGACGTGATGAGCGCACTGCTCGGCATCATCGAACGCGAAACCGAACTGGTTCGCGCCGGCAAGGTGCGTGAGGCGATACGGCTGGAGGAGCAAAAGGGTGAACTGACGCGCCGCTACATGGTCGCGGTCGAAGATATGAAGAGCGCGCAAAAATATCTGTCACAGGTCTCGCCGGAATTGCTGGCCGCGCTGCGCAGCCATCACGACACCTTTCGCGCCATGCTGCAGATCAACCTGACCGTTCTTGCGACCGCGCATGCGGTGTCCGAAGGCATCGTTCGCGGCGTCAACACCGAGATCCAGCGCCGCAACATCCCCAATACCTATACCGCAAACGGCCAGCGCGCGAAGCCGGGCCCGCGCAACCTCACACCGCTCGCGGTCAGCCGCTCGTTGTGAGCGAAGCATAAAGTTTTAGATGAATTGGCGCGGCCACGTCAGCGCGCTGTTCAGCGTATTCTCTAACACCATGTTGAGAGGTGTTCCGTAGTATTGCGAAGGATGAGGGGTTGGGATTTGACTCGCAGGAAGCCTGGAGGCTGCCATGAGTACAGATTTCAGCATCAAACCGGTGGGGGCACCGGTTGCAGCGCCAATCGTTCAGCCCGTGAGCGAGGCGGCGCATAATGCGGTCCCGACCGAACTGCCGGCGAGCGAGAGCGTCACGGCGGCCGACGCCGGCGCGCGCGTAATCGATTCCGCTGCGGTCCGGATCTCCCTGTCGAGCGCATCCACGTCGAACCAGGTTATCATCGATCGCGACGCCGCATCCATCGTCTATCAGGTCGTCGACGACCGGACGAGCCAGGTGGTGAAGCAGTTTCCCGAAGAAGCCGTGCTGCGCCGCCGCGCCTATTTCCACACCCTCGACCTGACCAAGGACGCGCCGACGCGCCTTCGCGCCACTGATCGCAGCGCCTGATTTCAGTGCCGTGTTTTAGGTGCTGTGTTTCGCGTAGGCTTGGTCGAGAAAGGTCGATCCGGTCGCGGGATCGGTGACGACGTTCTTGACCAGCGCCGTGTTCTGTCCGGCGAGCGTGAACTTGGTATCCCCGATCCGGAACGAACTGTCCTTGATGAGGACTTCCTGAAATTTGTTGGTGCCGTCGCTCTGGTATTGCACCTTGGCGCGAAACCCCGTGACGTTCGAGACCGTGATCTTGAACATCTTGTTGTCGGCGTATTTTCCGGTCCAGCTACCCTCATAGAGCGCCGGATCCACCGCCACATAAGGTGTCTTCGACGGAACGGTCATCCCGACCGTCTTGTAGTTGGCCGCAATGATGCTCATCACATCGGCCATGCTACGGCTCCGTCATCGCCATAAGGTTTCGCTCAAGCCCGACCGGAAAGGCCGGCCGCGATGTTGCAGTTGATGTCGATCAGCGACTTCAACTTGGCCGGATCGGGGTTGATCTGCATGTCGATGGTCTGCTTCATCACGAAGACACCGATATTGGCGATGTTTTGACGAATTTCCATCGGCTGAGGATTGTCGTTGGTCTCGACCGCGCTCATGAAAATGGACCACAGGCGCCGATTGAACAGCAATGCGTTGTGCATGGCCTTGTCGGGACCGGTCCAGTTGGTCTGAACTTCCTGGAGCTGTCGTGCGGCCTTTAGCAGCGCCTGCGCTTCGATTTCACGGGGAGATGCTGTCGTGGTCGACGTGCGAGCGTAGGCTTGGGCTGCATTGGACATTCACTAACCTCATGGGTGCGGTCCGCAGGACCGCGGGGCTCAAACTGCCCAATGTTCATACAACCGGTGCCTTTAAATATGGTTATCGACGGTTACGAATTGTGTCGGTATTCCGGCGGCGAGCCGTATCGCCGAACGAAAAAGCGGCGGGGTTTCCCCCGCCGCCTTGATCGTTGAATTTGTAGTCTAGCTTAGCGCAGGAGCTGGAGCACGCTCTGCTGGGACTGGTTGGCCAGCGCCAGCGCGGACACCGCGATCGACTGGCGGGTCGACAGCGCCTGGCTGTTGGCCGCTTCCTCATTGGTGTCTGCCAGCGTCAGGTTCGACGAGCCGGTCTGCAGCACGTTGATCAGATTCTTCGAGAAGTCCTGACGGATTTGCACGATCGACAAGTTCGAACCGAGCGCAGATGCTTCGGTTCGCAACAAGCCGCTAGCGGCGCTGATGGTGTCAATCGTCGTATTGGCCGAGGTACTATCCAGGAAATCGATACCCGCCGTCAGCTTTGACAAGCCAAGACCGGCTGCATTGAATATGACGCCCTGGATCTTCAAGGTCGACGTTCCCGTCTCGTTGAAGGTCAGCTTGAGCTGATCGCCATTGAGCAGGTTGATGCCGTTGAACGACGAATCCTGAGCTGTCGTGGTGATTTGATCCAGGATGTTGTTGTACTGCGTCACCAGGTTGGCACGAAGCTGTTGCGCTACCGGATCCTTTACCGGAGCCCCTCCCGCCAGGCCATTGAAAGCCTTGCCGGAAGCCTGCGGCAGTGCCGCCGATGGCGCCGATCGTCGACGACGCTGCGTCGCTGGTGGTCGTGATTGAGATCACGCCCGTCGAATCGACGGTTGCCTGCAGGTTGTTGGCGGCCAGCGCAGCGTTAAGGTCGTTCAACGATTTGACCGTACCGCCGGTGCCGTCGCCGAAGGTGATCGAGGTCGCGGTACCGTCGCCGGTTGCGCCGATCGTCAGCGTCAAGCCGCCAAGCGCGGTGGTGCCGCCGCTACGCGCCGTGGTGGCCGCGGTCAGGCCGAGCTTCGTCAGCGTGCCGGCGGTGCCGCCGATGACGAGATCCTGGGCCGTACCGGTGCTCAGGGTCAGTTGGGTACCGCCAAGCGTAGACGCCGTGGTTGCGCCGGTGATGGTGTCGATGGCACCGAGCAAGTCGCCGACCGTTGCGGTGGTCAGATCGAGCGTCGCTCCCGAAGCCGAAACGACGTTACCGCCGGAGCTCGCGAATGCGATGGTCTTGCCATTGATGGTGAGGCTGTCGCCGGTCGTAATCGCTGACGTCAGTGCGCTCAGTTGGGTGGTCGTCGCCGCAGCACCGCCGATCGCAGTTCCGGTCACGGTGTTGTTGGTGAAGGCCGAAGGCGTACCACGCAAATCGCTCGCATTCGCGCCAGCGACGGCCGCGGCAGTAATAGTCGACTTCGTCGAGTAGCCGACGGTCGCTTGCAGCACCTGATTGGCGACGGACTTGGCGCTGTCGACCAGCTTTTGCAGCGAGGTGATACCGGTATTGGCGGCCTGCAGGACCTGCACGCCGTTGCCGATGCCATCGAGCAGGTTGCTGATATCGCTGGCGCGGTTATCTAGAGAAGCCGCGGTGAAGAAGTTGGTCGGGTTATCGAGGGCCGTGTTGACCTTCTTGCCCGTCGACAGACGATTTTGGGTCGTGGCAAGCAGTTCAGCCGTCGACTGAAGCGAGAGCAGGTTCTGGCGAACCGAAGCTGAGAGAACAATACCGGACATGGCTCTAACCTTCCTGGTTAATGTCCGCAACTCTGCTCGGTTTTCTTTAAGTTAGAGTAAACGTTCGTTTAAGCCACATCATTAATATTTTCTTACCAAAATGCTCTCCCTGATTTCCTCGATCGTCTCCGCCCTACCCGCTGCCGAAACAAGAAAGGCGGCGGGGTTTCCCCCGCCGCCTTGATCGTTGAATTTGTAGTCTAGCTTAGCGCAGGAGCTGGAGCACGCTCTGCTGGCACTGGTTGGCCAGCGCCAGCGCGGACACCGCGATCGACTGGCGGGTCGACAGCGCCTGGCTGTTGGCCGCTTCCTCATTGGTGTCGGCCAGCGTCAGGTTCGACGAGCCGGTCTGCAGCACGTTGATCAGGTTCTTCGAGAAGTCCTGACGGATCTGCACGATCGACAAGTTCGAACCGAGCGCGGATGCTTCGGTCCGCAGCGTGCTGCTGGCGGTGTCGAGCGACTTGATCGCCGTGTTGGCCGAGGTGTTGTCCAGGAAGTCGGTTCCCGCTGTCAGCTTGGTAAGGCTGAGACCGACCGCGTTGAACTGCACGCCCTGGATCTTCAAGGTCGACGTTCCCGTCTCGTTGAAGGTCAGCTTGAGCTGATCGCCATTGAGCAGGTTGATGCCGTTGAACGACGAATCCTGGGAAGTAGAGGTGATCTGATCCAGGATGTTGTTGTACTGCGCCACCAGGTTGGAACGAACCAGCTGGGCCGCCGGATCCTTGACCGGGACCGTCCCTGCCGCACCGTTGAAAGCCTTGCCGGAAGCTGCCGAAGTGCCGCCGACGGTACCGATCTGCGAGGACGCCGCGTCGTTGGTGGTCGTGATCGTGATCACGCCAGCCGACGAGACCGACGCCTGCAGGTTGTTGGCAGCCAGCGCGGCGTTGAGATCGTTCAACGACTTGACCGTACCGCTGGTGCCGTCGCCGAAGGTGATCGAAGTCGCGGTGCCGTTTCCGGTTGCGCCGATCGTCAGCGTCAAGCCGCCAAGCGCGGTGGTGCCGCCGCTGCGTGCCGTCGTGGCCGCGGTCAGGCCGAGCTTCGTCAGCGTGCCGGCGGTGCCGCCGATGACGAGATCCTGGGCCGTACCGGTGCTCAGGGTCAGTTGGGTAGCGCCGAGCGTAGACGCCGTGGCTGCGCCGGTGATGGTGTCGATGGCACCGAGCAGGTCGCCGACCGTTGCGGTGGTCAGATCGAGGGTCGCTCCCGAAGCCGCGACGACGTTACCGCCGGAGCTCGCGAATGCGATGGTCTTGCCATTGATGGTGAGGCTGTCGCCGGTCGTAATCGCTGACGTCAGTGCGCTCAGTTGGGTGGTCGTCGCCGCAGCACCGCCGATCGCAGTTCCGGTCACGGTGGCGTTGGTGAAGGCCGAAGGCGTACCACGCAGGTCATCAACAGTGGCGCCGGTGACGACGGCGGCGGTGATGGTCGACTTCGTCGAATAACCGACGGCAGCCTGCAGCACCTGGTTGGCGACGGACTTGGCGCTGTCGACCAGCTTCTGCAGCGAGGAGATGCCGGTGTTGGCGGCCTGCAGGACCTGCACGCCGTTGCCGATGCCATCCAGCAGATTGCTGATGTCGCTCGAGCGATTGTCGAGGGACGCCGCGGTGAAGAAGTTGGTCGGGTTATCGAGGGCCGTGTTGACCTTCTTGCCGGTGGCAAGGCGATTCTGAGTGGTCGAAAGCAGATCAGCGGTCGACTGAAGCGAGAGCAGGTTCTGGCGAACCGAAGCCGAGAGAACAATACCGGACATTTTCATACCTTTCTGGTGTGAAATACTAATACGAGCCGTAGTCCCGACTTTCTCGATCGGGCGACAGGCTCACCCTGAAACCAAGCTTCTAAGAAAAAATGAATCGAGACCGGAGTCCTCCCGATGCGAATAAAGGGAGAATTCGACGTATTTGCCCGGAAAGCCGCGATAAAAGGCCGGTACTAAGCACGCAGGCCCGAAACAGCCGGCTGGCATCTTCACCAATGGTTAACCATCATCGGAAAGGATTGTAATTCGATTGGCATGGACCGGGTCGCACGGCGGATGCAAACCGAAAGCCAACGTGCAAACAACTTCGCTGCAATGGCCCCGCACAGAAAAGCGGCAAAGGAGACCGGCAATGGCCCTCAAAGTCGAACTCAAGCCGAACGAACGAATCATCATTGGCGCCTGTGTCGTCACCAACACCGATCAGCGCGCGAGACTCCTTATTGACGGCGACAGGATCCCAATCCTGCGCGAGAAAGACATCCTGACGCCCGAGATTGCCGATACGCCGGCCAAGTTGGTCTATCTCTCTGTCCAGCTGATGTACCTTTCGCCCGACCCGATGGCGCATCACCCGACATACTTCAGTCTGGTCCGGGATATCCTGATGACAATGCCAAGCGCGTGGCCGTTCATCGAGGGAATCAACAATTACATCCTGAACGGCGACCTCTATCACGCACTAAAGGAGGCGAAGAAGCTGATCGTCCATGAAGAGATGCTTATCGAACGCGCAAAAGGCCTCCGGGCGTCTGGCAACAACTCCGACGCGCCCGATCTGAAAACGGCGTAGTTGCAATCCGCCATGGTCGACCCGAACAAAAAGGCCTCCTTGCGGAGGCCTTTTCGATTTGTCGACAATTTCAAAGACGCCCAGATCAGCCGATCGGCAAATACTTGGTCAGTGTGGTCTGGTACAGCATCGACGTCGTTTGATACGAGGCCTGCAGGCTGGTCTGCAGCGCCAGGATTTTGGTAGCCACCTCGTCCTGGTTGATCCCTTCGATCGAGTCGAGCATCGTCTGCGCCATCCCCTTGAGCTGGGTCTGGCGGTCGGTCGCCGCTTTGATCGCGGTCTGTGCGCCGGCAAATTCCGCCTGCATGTCCTGGATCGACTGCTGGCCGTTCTGCGGAGCGAGGTTCGCCGAAATCCGTTGCTGGAGTGCATTTACCTGCGCGCTTGCGTTCGGATTATTGGCATTGGTGGTAACCGCGGCATACACCGCGATGTTCTGCAACTGATAACGCAACGCCTGCTCATTGGCGCGCGCGCCGTACTGCACCGTGATCGACTGATCGACGCGCGCCAACGCGGTGCCGCGCGCGGAATCGGTGCCGGTTTCGCCGGTGTACCAGGACACGGTATTAGATGACGTGCCCGCGATCAGATTGCTTGCGGTCGCAAAGGGAGGACCGTTGACGCGCAACGGCGCCGGAGTGGCCGTTGCCGTCGCGCTGAGGCCGAGCGCGGTGGACGCCGCCGTGTTCGAACTGGTCACGGTCAAATTCTCACCGTCGCCGCCGTGCAGCGTAATCGCGCCGCCGTTGACGGTCGAGGGTGTTGTCGTGCCGCTGATCGAATCGATCTTCGCCAGCAGTGTCTGAACGCTGTCGGTGACGTTGAGCTGATTACCGGTCGCGCCGGAGGCCACAAACGTGATCGGTGTGCCGTTGATGGTGATGGTATCGCCGGGCGCGAAGCTTGGCCCCACCGAATCCGATGGCGCGACACCGGACAACAGCGTCGCTCCGGTGATCGGCGCAGGCGGCGCGGCTTGATTGTTGACCGCGCTTCCGGCGATCGTTGCCGACGGACTGAAGAAATTGTTCGAAGCGGCTATGGCCGATGCCGCCACCAGCGAAGTATCGCTCAGCTTCTGAATCGAAGACGTCAAAGCGCCCTGCAGATTAGCAGTCGTCGCAGTGGTATCGGCGCCAATCAGGAACGAGCCAGCCGGCGGTGGGTTTGTCGTGGTCGCGGTCAGCGCGATCGATTCGCTCGTGCCGTCGGGCAAATTGAAATTGAACGTGACCTTGTCGCCATCGCTCGGATTAACAGCGCCGAGATTGATGGTCGCTGCCGGCGGCGAGCCGGTCGGCTGCGTCACGGTCGCACCGGTCAAGGACGAACTGATCGAACCGAGCTTCAACCCGAACGACGAACCATCTTCAGAAACGCGGGTCACGGTCGTCGTCGGAGGTGGCGACGAGACGGTGAGGTGTCCCATATTGCCAACACCCTGATCCGCTTGCCGGCGTTCGTTGATCAACTGGACTAGCCCGGCCTGCGTTCCCGTGCCGTTGAGCATGACGTCGGCCGGCACGGTCGCAGGCGTATCGGTGGTGCGGCCCGAAAAAAGATAACGGTCGCCCGATTGACTGTTGAGCAGCGACACGGCATTGGCGAACGCTGCCTGCGCCGTGATCTGACCGGAGGTCTGGCCGTTATTGTTGAGGACGATAGTCGACGATGCGGCCGCACCCTTCACCGAAGCACCGATGTCAGACAATCCCTGCAACGCAAGATTGGCGACGCTGAGTCTTGTATTGACGTTGACCGCAGTGTCCGCGAAAGCATCGATGCTGCTGACCTGCGCGCGCAGGGTGAGCGCAAACCCGCGATTGGCGCCCTGCCCGGCATAGGTCGTCGAGATCCTGCCGCTCGCCAGTTGCTGCGTCAGATCGTTGAGCTGGTTTCGCAGATTGATGATCGACGAACCGATAAAAGATGTCCTGCCACTAACTCCGTCGATAGACATAGAACCCTCACATGGCCTGCATAAGCGTGTCGTACATCTGCTTGATGGAAGACATCACGCGCGCGTTGGCGGAATAGGCATTCTGCAGCGCCAGCAGATGCGCCATCTCGTCGTCGATGTTGACGCCTGACGTTGCACTCATCTTTTCCTGCAAAGTGTTCAGCACGACGTCCTGTCCGTCCGCCAATTGCTTGGCTGCGGTCGCCGATTCGCCCTGCTGACTGATGAACTGCCTGGTAAAATTCAACAGAGTGCCGGTGAATGGAGCACCAGTGGTGCCCATGCCGGTCTCCGGCGAGTAGCGGTAGCTCCCCGTCGATAGCTGCGACAGAATGAAGTCGGAACGGGTAGTGTCGCCTGCGGCAGTCGGCGGGTTGGTCGAAAAGACGATCGTGCGCGAGGGATCTCCGAGCAGTGCAGGGTTGACACTGATACGGCCCGCAAGACCAGTCTGCTGCGAGCCGCCCGCAGTGATCGCGCCGCTATAAAGCACGCCATTATCGGTGAACAAGGGAAGCTGGGCGTTGCCGCTGGTAAGCGAGGAAATCGTCGTAGTGACGGAGGCCGCGGTGACATTCGAAAGATTCGGCGCGCCGTCGTCCAACACGCGCAATGTGGAGCCCGACGGATTGGAAAACTGCAGGTGAGCGGTGGTACCGAGCGCGGAGTTGAGCTGGGAAATCACTGAACTCATGCCGCCGGAAAAATCGATGCCGAGCACTTCGTCATTTGGATCGGTCGTCGCCGTGTTGCTGAGCGGCAGCACGCTCGGATCGTCGACACGCATGATCGAGAGATTGTGCGTGGCGCCGGTGACGTTGTCCTTGTAGCTGATGTGAATAACGTTGCCGGATTGCAGTCCCGTGAGATCGACATCGAAGCCGGCCTGCGGCGCGACAGACGCGGGAGCCGCGACACCGCTCGTAGTCTTGTCCGACAGCGCACTCGACATCGAGGCCGCAAGCTGATCGATCTGCGCCTGGGCCTTCACAAGCGTATTGTCGCGCAGTTCGAGATAGGCGGCGATCTTGCCCGAGCGGATCGAGTTGGTCGACACCATATCGTAGCTCCCGCCATGCGGGAAATTGATGGTGATAGTGCCGACATTACTCTTGGTCGGATCGGTATTGTACAGGGTGTTCGGCGTCATCGTACCCTGCGGATTGAAGCTGAGTTGCGACGCCTCGGTGCCGACCAGTTGCACGCCGGAATTGGTGAATACCGTCACCTGGTTGAGATTGTTGGTGACGGTCCTGATGTCCATCAGCTGTGACAATTGATCGATATACTGATCTCGCTGATCGAGCAGCGCCGCGGTAGACCCGTCGGTCTGAGCGTTGCTCTGCAATTGCTTATTGATATTGGCGATCTGCGCCATCGCATTGTTGGCGGCGATCACTGAATCGTTGATGCCGGTTTCGGCATTGGCGCGCAGGGACTGGATGCCTTGCGTCGTGGCATTGAGCTGCTGCGCCAGCGCCTGCGCGGCATTGACGAGACCGATACGAGCCGACTGCGAGTCCGGACTCGTCGACAAACCCTGAACCGCCTGCAAAAGGCTGTTGAAGGCATTCTCGATGGTGCCGGTGTCATCCGGATTTCCATAGACGCTCTGCAGATTAGAGAGAAAGGCCGATCGGGTGTCGGCATAGGCCGCGCCGGAAGTTTCCGTGCGGAGCTGCGTCTGCAGATATTGATCGAGCTCGCGTCTGACGCCGGTGACGAAGACGCTTGAACCGAAACCGTTGGTGCCGGTCGCACCTTGCACCTGGTTGAGCGTCTTTCTGACGTAGCCCGGCGTTTCTGCATTGGCGACGTTCGACGAAACCAGCGCGAGCGAAGCTTGCGTCGCACGCAGCCCCGACATCGCAGTAGTGAGAGCTTCACTCAGACCCATGACTAACTACCCATCTCAGATCTCGGACCGTCTGGTCGCAATTAGCGCAGCACGTTCAGAAGATCCTGCACCATCGAATTCGAAGTGGTGATGACCTTGGTATTTGCCGAATAGGCCTGCTGAGTGACGATCAGCTTGGTGAACTCGTCAGCGATGTCGGTGTTGGATCCTTCGAGCGACGATCCGACGATGGTTCCGCCTTTTCCAAACAAGGCCTGCCCGGATTCATCGGTTTGCTCGAACGCGCCGCCATCAACGCGCTTCAGGAAATCGGTGCCGTTGAAGGTCGCGACCGAGATTTCGGCGAGATCGAGGTTGCGGCCATTGGAGTAGCTGCCGACAATGCGACCATTGGTGCTGACGCCAACCGACTGCAACTGGCCGGCCGGAAAACCGTCCTGCTGGATCTGATTGACCTGGACGTTACCGTTGGCGTCGGCGAATTGGGTCACGCCGCCCGTGCCGAAGGTGATGACGGGGCTGCCGAGCGAGATGCCGTTGACGACCGCGTTGGTGAGCGTGATCGACGGAATCGCCGGCGACATCTGGCCGTTGGCCGAGAAGGTGAAATTGGTGTTGACGTTTTGCCAAGCCACCTGGCCGCCGGTTGCATTGGGATTGACCTGATAGAACAGGTTCCAGGTATCGGTATGACCGACACCGAGGGAGGAGCTGTCAGTCTTGGCCCAGCGGAACTGCATATTCACGGGAGCACCTGACACGTCGAAGCTCGTGACCGCGCCACCCGCGACGGTTTCGTCGAGAAATGCCGAGTTGTCGCTGCCGATCACCTGTCCGGTGCCGATCGTGCCGCCGCCGCCGCGCGTTGCGGTCGCGGCGCCGGTGAAGCCAAGTGCAGCGAATGCGGTGCTATTACTGCTCGTGACGGAAAGATCGGCAGTGGTGCCTGAGTGCAACGTAATGGAGCCGGCGGAGATGGTGGATGGGATCGCAGTGCCAGTGATCGAGTCGACCTTGTTGAGCAGCGTCTGGATGCTGTCGGTAATGTTGAGCTGATTGCCGGTAGCGCCGGATGCGACGAAGGTGAGAACGGTGCCATTGACCGTGATGGTGTCGTTCACCGCAAAGTTAGCGCTGATCGAATCGCTGGCCGCCGCACCCGAAAGCAAGGTCGCACCAGTATTGGCCACCGATGGCGTGGCCTTGTTACTCTGCACCGTGCCGACTTTCGAAGAATCCGTGAACGGCGCTGCGGGTGTGCCCACCACCAGCGGATTGTGCCCGTTGCTGAACGATCCCGGCGTGAGCAATTCCGATCCCGGAACGGACGTATCGTGTTTGGTCGTCAGCGGATAGCTGGCGAGGTTGGCGCGATAGCTGATGCTGGTGGTTTGCTGCGCCGGCAGGAAGTCGTTCTGGAATTTGAGAACCTGCGGCGAACTGCCCGAGGGGTTGCCGGTGGTCGGGTCGATCGGAACGCCTTCAAGATAGTAGCCGGCGCCATTGACGAGAAAGCCGCTCTTGTCGAGTTGGAAGTCGCCGCGGCGAGTGAAACGATCGACACCGTCGAACACCGGCGCGCCGTCAGTGAAGGAGCCAGGTTTTTGCACGGCGAAGAAGCCGTTGCCGTTGATGGCCATGAAGGTCGCAACCTGTGCCGGCTGTACAGGTCCCGCCACCGAGTTGGTGCTGCGCGATTGCGTAGTCACGCCGCCCGCGAGCTGCGCAGTCAGCGCGGTCTGCGGGATCAGATCGAGGAAAGAGGTGTCGATGCGTTTGAACGCCGTAGTCTGCGAGTTGGCGATGTTGCCCGATACGTTTTCCAGGGCATAGGATTCTGCGCGGAGGCCGCCGACCGCCGTCGTGAGAGCGCCGAAGATACCCATGACATTTTCTCCAAATTCGATCCGGGCGGCTCACAGGTCTCAACAACATTCGTGAGGACCTTTGGCCGCGTCGGTGGAAGATGTCGCAAGCGTTGTGCCAAACAACAAAATATAGGTATCTCAATTGCTTAAATAAAAAACCCCGGTCCTAAGACCGGGGCACAATTGCCGAGCGGGCAACAATTGCCGGGCACGAGCCGTTCAGGAGGCCGACGGACCCGCCGGGTGAAACACCAGCCCAAAGCCGTCGATGCAGTAGCGCAGGCCGGTCGGCTTCGGTCCGTCGTCGAAGACATGGCCGAGATGGCCGCCGCAGCGGCGGCAGTGAACTTCGGTGCGCAGCATGCCGTAGGTACGGTCCTCGGTCTTGCCGACGGCATTTTCGAGCGGCTGGTAGAAACTTGGCCAACCGGTCCCGCTCTCGAATTTCGTTTCGGAAGCGAACAGCGGCAGGTCGCAACCGGCGCAAGCGAAAACACCCTTGCGATGTTCCTTCAGGAGCGGGCTAGAGCCCGGTCGCTCGGTACCCTGCTTGCGGAGGATGTCATATTGCTGCGGCGTAAGCTGTGCGCGCCATTCAGCATCGGTCTTTTCGATCTCGAATTTCTCGGCGGCCTGCGCGGGCGTTGCGCGCAGCCAGCGGAAGGCGGCAAGGCCAAACAGGCTGGCGAGCGAGGCGAGAAGGATACGGCGGTCGATCATCTGGGGTCTCCATGCGAGTTCGCTATCAGATACGGCTCGCCTCGGCGGAAGTTACACGGATCCGTCCCGAAGTTTCTCACTTTCCTGCGAGGGAACGACGGGTCCGCTTTCCCTCGCTTCTCCCGGCGCCGGCGGTTGCGGGCGGACCGGAGGTGGGGCGCCTGGCGGACGGCGCCGGGGCGGCGGCCGGGTTCCGGCTTGGCGGTTAGCCTCAGCCAGCCGCGCCTCGCGGACGCGCTCCCTCACCCGCGCGCCCTCCCGGTAACGGGCTAAGGCGCCTGCGGCCGCAGAACTCCCCCGTCCCCACATGCCGATCAGATGACCGGCCACCCGGCCGGTCGCGCCACCGGCCCAGACCAGTTCGAACGGCGAGAACAGCCGCCAACGCTCGTCGCCCCACAGGATACTGCGGGCGATCAGTTGCCCCGCCATTGCCGACGTATTCAGCCCCTGACGGCCAAAACCGCTCGCAACCCACAGTCCTTTGCGCAACTGACCGATCTGCGGCATGCCGTGCACGGTCAGTCCAACCGCGCCGCCGAAGACGTCGGATATGGCGACCTTGCCAAGCTGCGGAAAGGTCGTGGCGATGCGGCGTGCAATGGCGGAGGCAAAGCGTTGCGGCCGCGCGTTCCAGGTTGTTTCCGGACTCGCCCACATCAAACGGTCGCCGTCCACGATCCGGAAATGATCGATGCCATCGCTGTCGGCCACCGAACCCCGAAAGGTGATGACTTCGGCCAGACGCTCGCCTAGCGGTTCGGTGACGGCGGCATAGCGCCAGACCGGCAACAGCGTCTCCGACAAGCGCCGCAGCGGCGCGCCGAGATGGATATTGCCGGCCAGCACGATATGCGAGGCGCGAAGCCGCGCCGACGGCGTCACGATGCGTTTGCGAACGCCCGACGAATCGATGCTGACAACCGGCGTGTCCTCGAAGATGCGCGCGCCTGCCCGCTTCGCCAGCGCAGCAAGGCCATGGACATATTTGCGGCCGTCGATCTGAAACGCTCTCGGATAATAGATGCCGTGGAAATAACGCGGGGTCTTGAGCACATCGCGGACGCGATCGACCTGCCAGCCCTCGACTTCGGTCGAGAAATCCTCGCCCAGCGTCTGCAGCCGGCTGATCAGCGTTTCGCCGGCATCGATGTTGGAGACTTCCAGCGCGCCCTCGGTCAGCGCAATGCCGGGCATCGATTCTTCCGTCGCCACCGCGCGAATGTAATCCGCACCTTCCTTCGAGAGCGCCCAGAGTTCGCGGGCGTCGTCGAGGCCGACGCGCTCGATCAACTCGCCGATCGGAAGCGCATAACCCGGCATCACGGTGCCGAGTTGATGGCCGGATGCGTTCCAGCCGACGTGGCGGCCTTCGAGGACGGCGACGCTGGCGCCGAGGCGCGCCGCCTCCAGCGCCACCGTGAGCCCGGCGAGCCCGGCCCCGACCACGCAGATATCGACGTCAAGGTCAAACGTCAGGCGCGAACGAAAGGATGCGTCGTCGTCGGGACCGTTGGTCGCACTTGTGAAAGTTTCAGCCATGGGTTTTCTTACGGACCGCTGCGGCGCTTGTCACCTTGTCCTGGGCATGAGCTTGTAGATTAATTCAGATTGAGACCGAATCGAGATCGCGCCCATGCGCCGTTTGATGCTGCTGCGTCATGCCAAGACCGAAACCGATGCGCCCTCAGGGCATGACCAGGATCGCCGTCTCGACGACCGCGGCCGGATGGATGCCGCCGTGATCGGCCGCTGGATCGGCCAACATCCACCCTTCCCCGATTCCATACTGGTTTCAACCGCGGTGCGGGCGCATCAGACCTGGGAGATTGCGTGGGAAGCGATGAAGGAACTGGTCCCACGGCCACGAGTTCGAATTTCTGGACGAACTCTACGGCGCCGATCCGACGCATCTGCTGCGGATTGTCCGCATGGCCTCCGGCACCGATCCCAGGTACCTGATGTTGGTCGGACACAATCCCGGCATGCACGAGCTGGCGCTCACGCTGACCGGCAGCGGTGACGGCGCGGCGAAAAAGGCGCTCGACGCCAATCTGCCGACCGCGGGCCTCGCGATCTTCGATTTTTCAATCGACGACTGGAACGATGTGGCGTTCCGTCGCGGCAGACTTGTGCGCTTCACCACCCCGAAATTGTTGAAGCTGGCGTCGGACGACTGAGGGCGGCGGACATCCCTGCTCTGTCATGGTATAGCGTTTTCAAGCGAAGCGGCGATCGGTTCGCGTGAAGAAAACGCGCTAGGCCGGAGTTTGTTCGCGACAAGGAGGCGCAGATGTTCAAATCCATTCTCGTGCCGATCGATCTCGCCGATACCGACCTGGCGAAGCCGGCGATCGCAACCGCGGCGACGCTGTCGCAGACCTGGAACGGCGCGGTCCGGCTGCTCAACATCATGCCGATGACGCCGGTGATGCTGGCGGAATATGTGCCGGCCGATTTCGATGCCCAGCAGCGCGCGACATCCGAGGAAGCGCTCGCGATCGTGGCGCGGGAATCCGGCATCGAGCCGTCGCGTATTTCCGGCGTGGTACGACAAGGCGGCATCTATCACGAGATTCTCGAAGAGGCCGCCGCTATCAAGGCGGATTTGATCGTGATGACGTCGCACCGGCCGGCGATGCGGACCTATTTCCTCGGCTCCAATGCCGGCCATGTGGTGCGCTATGCCAAATGTTCCGTGCTGGTGGTACGGCACTGATTGCAATTACGCCAACGACGGAGCCTCCGCGTGAAGAACTGGTGGCAAAAGTGGACTTATGAAATCCCGCTGGCGATCGGCGATGCGCTCTGGGACGTTCTGGTGGTGCAATTCGCCGCCTTTCTCGATCGCCTCACCATCCGCAAGGTGATCGAGTTCGTGGCGATCGCCATTCTGGTGATGGCGTTTGCCCAGACATTGCCGATTGATCTGGCGATCCTGTTTGCCGGCGACACGCTGATGTATCTCGAATTTCTTGTCGCTATTCGGCTCGCCGCCGGCAAACTGCACTTCCTGGAAATGCTGCGCCTCGCGTTGCGGCTAGCGAAGCTTACGATGCGTGCTTTGAAGGCAACGATCAGCCTGCCGGTGTCACGGCTCAACAGGCTACGCGAGCGGCGGGCCGCCGCGCACCTAGCCAAGCCTCGCAAGATCGCGGATCATTCCGACGATGGCAAAGGATTTGGCACGGCGTGGGGTGCGCTCGCGCCGGCCTAACGATTGATTCGCGAACATTCCGGGCATCCGCAATCACGCAATCACTTCGGCTGCCCTGTCCGCCAATGCAGGATCAGCGCCAGAAGCGACGTCAGTGCCAGTACGATTCCGAGCCCGACGGCCGGATCGTTGGAGAGGACCGCTGCGAGCGACGCCCCACATGCTGCCCCCGCCATTTGCGCGAAGCCGAACAAGGCTGCTGCAACACCGGCTTTGTTGCCGAATGGCGTTAGCGCGGTGGCGCTCGACAGCGGACTCGCGATTCCGACTCCGAACAGGAAGACCGAAGTGCTAAGGAGAAACGGCAGCAACGAGTTCTTTGCGACCACGACGGAGAGAAAGAGCGCAATGCCTCCGACCACTGTCAAACCCAAGCCGATAAACATGGCGTCATGGGAACCGAACCGCGCCGATAGTCTTGGCGCCAGCATTCCAGCTCCGAACACCAGGAAAACGACGCCGGCAAACAACAGACCGAGCGCGATCGGCGAGAACGCGAAGCCTTCAAGAAGTACGCGCGGAACCGCCGAGAAAACCGCGAACAGACCGGCAATCAGGAGGCTCGCAGTCCTGGCAGGCCCGGCAAACCGCTCGTCTCGAACAAGGGCGAGATAGGATCCGGCGATTTTGACCGGATTTAGGGAACTGTCGGTGGGTCCCTTGGTTTCGCCGACGAACATGACATACGCCACCGCGGCGCAGGCAACGAAGACCGCGACAAAGACAAATTCCGAGCGCCAGCCAAGAAAATGATCAAGCGCGCTGCCGACAAGTGGCGAAAAGCCGGGGGCGGCTGCGGTTGCGATCGTTATCAACGCCATCATCTTTGCAAGCGCCTGGCCATCGAATAGGTCTCGAGCGACGGCGCGTGCAAGCACGGACGCTGTACATGCGCCGCAAGCTTGTATCGATCGGCCCACCAGCAGGCTGAATAGATCGTTGGCGAATACACACCATATTGTTCCCAGCACGAAAATGCAGAGCCCGATCAGGATCGGGCTTCGTCGCCCGAACCGGTCCGACAACGGCCCGACAATCAATTGTCCGACAGCAAAGATGGCCAGAAAAACCGTGATGATCGAAGTCACGGCCGCGCTGGATACGTGCAGATCGCTCGCTATAGCGGGCAGCGAGGGCAGGAAGATATTGGTTGCCAGGATTCCCGCCGCAGCAAACGCACAAATCACCGCTCTGCTGACCGTCTCTGTTCGTTGCCTCGCGCGTGCTGCGGGCGGTTTGCTCAGAACGACTTCAATGGTCATTGCCTGCATCTCCAGATTTCTTGAGATCGTGCAACTTCGTCTGCGGCGCAGCATCAATTGACGTGCACCGCCACGGCTCTGCCGACCGGGATGCCGGGCATTCTGAACAAAGGTCTTTTTGATGTCGTCCTGCGAATGGTGGAGAAGCTCGGAGATCGTCGGCGCTGCTGCGAGAACGCCATCAGCCAACGGCGGCGCTGATTACGAGGTTCCGCGAGCGGCGCTACCTGCTTGTGTTCGGCAATACCCGGCATACCTCGGGTCAATCGGACGACGCGCGAGGTTTCGAAGCTGCTCCGGATTCATTGGATTCTTAATCGGGGTGCGCCGGTGACTTCGCGACCGTGGCCGCGTGCGTCGGTCCTGCCATCACAATCGGGCCTGATCCGTCAGCGGCGTCGCATAACCTGCAACGAGCTTGACGAGATCGGCCTGCCGCGCGGTCCCTGTCTTTTCGAACAGCCGGCTGACATGCGTTCGGACGGTGGTATCCGCGACCCCAAACGCTGCAGCAACTTCCGGAATGCCACCGACCTCGACGATAGCCAGCAATACGCGAAGTTCGGTCGGCGTCAGCTTGAATGTCTTGCCGATGACTTCGGAGGGAGGCGACACCGCGAGCGATGCCTTGCGAACGAACAGTGCAGCCGCAGCCGTGTAAACAACGCCGGCACGGCGGCGCGCGCCTGACGTCAAGGGCAAGGCATGGGCGACGTACCGTTCGCCATCCTTGCCGATAAGCGGCACCGCGATCCCCTGGGTGCCGAGCGCCGTGTCGCCCTGCCCGGCTGCCGCAAATACCTCGCGCAATATCTGGCCGACCTGCGCATCACAGGCAACCAGGCGTCCGCCAACGACACGCAGGACGTCGGCGGCGGCGAGAATGGCTTCACCGGAAACATTGGCGTGGATGAGCCTTCCTTCGGCATCGACGAGATACATGCCCGCGCCGAGCCCATCGAACGTATCGGCGAACGTCGCGGCTTCCGCAGCTTTGAACTCAAACATTCTTCCGATCAGCACGGCACGTCTGAAATGCGGAGCGATCAAACTCATGTGCCGCCGCGCTTGCTCGTCGACGATGCCGTTGCGCTCATGGCGGAACACTCCGAATATCGCAGCGCTTACTGCAGTCCGGTCGACGAGCACGCTCACGAAATCGACAATGCCCTGAGGCTTAGCCCATTCACGATATAATTCGGTCTCGGCGAGTTCGCCGAAAGCTATCAAATCGGTGGTCGCAATCGGCCGTTCAAGCTCACCGAGAAAGTGCCGCTCGGCGGATGCGTAGATCCCTCGAAAGAGTTCGGCCGGCAATGGCGGATCAAATCCAAAGTGATGCGGGCTGGCGGCGTGGTAGGCGCCGACATCCTTGCAGAAAAGCCCACCGCCAACGCCGCCTACGAAATAGGTGGCTCTTTGGATGGCGTTCTCCCACAGGGAAGGATCGATGGCGGCATCGTAAACGACGCCGATCAGGTCGCTCAGATGTTGCTGGTCGCTCAAACTGCCTGCCAACGCAACCGGGCTTGAGGCCGGTCGCAGATTTGACGCTGTCTTCATTCCAGAACGTCCTCCGGAGCGCCGCAGCCACACTTTGGTACGTTCTTGATATATCTGGTTGCGTCGTATCCGCTCAAGTGGTCTCGCGGTTCAAATACCAAGCCTCCAGCGACACGAGAGTTGTTGCGCGCGAACGGGCAGGCCCGACTCTCAGAGCTGGGTGAGATCCGGATCGCGGACGCCTATGACGGCCAACTCGATATGGCAGCGCATGATCCCGAGATCGCGCAGTGCACGATCGTCGAGGGCCTGCAGTGATTTGATCGCAGCACGCCGGTCCAGATATTTCGCCAGCGCATACGCCCAGCCCCCGAGCCGGCGGACCAATCCGCCCGACGTGCCGGGAATTGCAGCCTGGGCTGCGGCCTGGGACGTGGTCATGTTTCTTCTCCGGTTAGCTTCCGCGCGGCAAAGCGCTGCCGCCGGCGCAAACGCTGGTGCGGTTGCGCCTGACGTGTTGTCCTGATTGCTTGCACCATCTCGGTGCAATCGTAGGGTTGATGGGACCAAAATGATCCGGTACATTTGTCGGTGCAAGTAAAACATTGCTCTCGGTGCAATAATGTCGAAATTCGAATATCTCAGGCTTGCCGATGCCGTTGCCGCCGAGATCGCCAATGGCGGGCTCAAACCCGGCGATCGGCTGCCGCCGCAGCGCAGTTTCGCCTATGAGCGCAAGATCGCCGTCTCGACCGCGAGCCGGGTCTACACCGAGTTGTTACGCCGCGGCCTCGTGGTCGGAGAAGTCGGACGAGGCACATTCATTTCAGGCGAAGCGCGCCGCGGCATCGCCGCACCGACCGAGCCGCGTGGCGCGCGCCTCGATTTCGAATTCAATTATCCGCTGTTGCCGTCGCAGGCGGCGATGATCGCAAGGAGCCTGGAAGGCTTGCAGCGCCCGGAAGCGCTCGAAGCCGGGTTGCGGCAGGCGACCAGCATCGGAACGCAAGCCGCGCGCGCCGTTTCGGCGGAGTATTTGTCGCGCAATGGCTGGTCGCCAGGTAGCGAGCAGATCGTCTTCACCGCCAACGGCCGGCAATGCATCGCTGCAGCGCTTGCGGCCGTGGTGCCGCCCGGCGGACGCTGCGGGGTCGAGGCGCTGACCTATCCCTTCATCAAGGGCATCGCCGCCCGGCTCGGCGTGACGCTGGTGCCGCTGGCGATGGATGAAAACGGCGTTCGTCCCGACGCCGTGCAAAAAGCTCACCGCGAAGCCCATCTGTCCGCACTTTACATTCAGCCGATCATCCAGAATCCGCTGGGCATGACAATGCCGGCGGCGCGCCGTGCCGATCTGCTGCGTGTCGTCGAGAAGCTCGACCTCACCATCATCGAAGACAATGTCTACTCGTTCCTCGATGACGAACCGCCGCTGGCGGTGCTCGCACCCGACCGGTGCATCGTGCTCGACAGCCTTTCGAAGAAAGTGGCGCCGGGCCTGGCGCTCGGCTTCATCGTGGCACCACCGCATTTGCGCGAAAGCGTCATTTCGTCGGTGCGATCCGGCGGATGGACGGCGGGTGGTTTTGCCTTTACGGCCGTACAGCGAATGATGGCAGACGGCACCGCCGCCGAACTGTCACGACTGAAACGCATCGATGCCAGCCGGCGTCAGCAAATCGCGGCGAAATGCCTCTCCGGTTTTGAAGTCCAAACCAACCCCAAATCCTATCATCTCTGGCTGACGCTGCCGCCGCACTGGCGCTCGCAAACCTTCGTCGCCGCCGCCGCCCGCCGCGACATCGCGCTGACGCCGTCCACGACCTTCGCGGTAACGCCCGGGCACGCACCCAACGCGGTGCGGCTGGCCCTGGCCGCGCCTCCGATGGATCAGCTCGACGCCGGCCTGCGGACGCTGGCGGGAATACTGAGCGCGAAGGAAGAAGATTTCGATTCGACGGAATAGGTCTATCCGGCTCGATCGCCCTCACCGCTCGCCGGCCACTCCGCGATAAAGCCCCTCGCTTTGTACAGCTCGATCTTGTCCCATTCGCTCAGCATCCGGCGACTGAATTCCGGATCGGTATGCCAAAGCGACCGCGGCGTCGCAAAACTGTCGACGGTGATCAACATCTTCTCCACTTCCGGCCAGTGCCGGTGCAGCGTCATCGGATAACGGCGCGCAGTCCAGGTATTGCCCAGACAAATCACGCTGCGGATGTTGTTCAATCCTAATGCTGCGTCGATAATGGGCAGCGAGAAGATCACATTTTCTCCGGTGTTTAACGCGCGATCCTCTCTGAGGATGAGTTCCGCCGGGATGCCGCGCGCGATCATGGCATCGGCAATGATGTCGCATTCCGAACGATCGGATCCCGGCGTTATCCCGCCGCTGACGATCGCCCAGCGAAAATAATGCTCGCGCCAGAGCCGGCACGCTTCATCGACGCGCGCGTCGATGTCTTCGCGCGTGCCGAACACAAACAGCAGATCGGCCGGCTTGAGCGGCGTCTCGATCAGATGCCGAGCATTGATGTCGACGATTTCGGCCTCGGTCGGCAATCGCGTAGTTCGATCGGTCACGACATGCTCGTCTGACATCCGGATACATGCCGGCACGATGCCGTGCGCAGGCTGCTTCGCGAAGTCACGTTTCATTGCGCATGATTGCGTGGCTACGGCAGCAATCCGTCCGGAAGGTCGCCGAAGGAATAACTGCGCGGCCGGTTGCGTTTGACAAAGCCGCCGATTTGCCAGGCAAACAACACGGCGAAGCCGACCAGAAACAGCGCGCCAATGAATTCGCCGGTCAAGAGCGCGCGCGCCAGAAGCCCCACCATCGCGATGGCGAGCAATGTCAGCAGCACGAGGGCGGTGGCGTAGGTTTTCGGCCCGATGCCGCCGATCAGCGCGGCCTTGCTGCCCGCCTCCGCCATTCGCCGATGCAACTCGGTGATAAAGGCGCGGTAGCCGTGATCCTGCGGCGTCATCAGCGAGACGGTCTGCCAGGTGGTCGAGAGAACCGCGATGCGCCGGCCGTTGGCATTTTCGATATCGGCACGAAAGCGGCGCGACTGCATCGATACCGGCCGGTAGGACAGACGGACCGCCGCGATATCGGTGTAGGCCCAGATCCCGGAACGGCCGGCGATCTGCCATGACAATCCGGCATCCGTCAGTTCGAACTGATGCGCCGATCCGATCAGTGACGCTTTGTAGGCGTAACGGGTGATCGGGACGGCTTCATTCACGAGACCGGCCGTCATGATTTGACTGACATGCAGGCCCACAGGAACGCGACAACCGCGATCGCGCCCAACGCAGTACGCACCGCGTGGAGTCCACCCCATTTGACGATGAGCGCGCGCGATGACGGTCCGGCCTGGTCCAGTCCGGTCGTCAGCAAGGCATCGTTGGTCGGCTTGATGCCGAAAATCGTCCATGGCCATGGCGCAATCATCGCGATCGCGCCGACCAGGAAGCCGGGATGCGATGCTTGCCACCACGCCATCAAGCCGAGCACGAAGCCGACCAGCGCCAGCGGCGCCTGCATGGCGAAGCCGCGTTTGTAGGAAGGCTTCCATTCGGTGAGCAGCGCGCGGTCATCCAGCGTCAGCCGCGCCGGCTGTTCGGCGAAATTCACGTAAACCGCGGCGCCGGTGAAGATCGACGCGACCATCAATGCCAGGAGACCGCTCGCCATCGCCAAAACCTCTCGCCAAATCCCGCAAAAGCAAATTCCCGCGCAAAAGAATGCGTCAACTCCGACGCCTGCTTGCGCGACAAGCCGGCTTTATCTTACAAGCAGGCCATGGCCGAGACGACCTATTTTCCGCGCCGCCTGATTCTGGCCGGTGCGATGATATCAGGGGTGCTGCTGGCGCTCGCCGTGCACATGCTGGGCGCGCGCTTCGGCCTCGATCTCGGCGGTCTCTGGCGATCCGACACCCACGAATTCATGCCGGCGGGTGCCGCCATCGCGTGGTGGCTGATTGCTACCGTCGGGTTTTCCGGCGGCTATCTCACTGCCAATCTGATGCACAGCGCGGCATCCGGGCAAATTCCGCAACGGATGCGGCAATTCCTGATCGTGGTCGGCGTGCTGATCCTGGCCGGCGCCGGACAGGCCGCCTCCGCGCCCAGTCCTATCCCGAGCGTGTCGGGCGTACTCGCGGGTCTCGCGGCGTTGGGCCTCGGCGCCGCGATGGCGTTCTGCGGCGCGCACTTCGCCCTGCGCAAGGCCTGAGTTCACGCCTTTCGCGCGAACCGATAGGGCGCTAAGCGACAACGCGCGGCTGCGATGTTTTGGACAGCATCCTTCCGACTTCGCTCGCTGGAACCGGCCGGCTGAACAAATAGCCTTGCGCCTGCGTGCAGCCTTCGCGGCGCAACAGTTCGAACTGCGCCGCGGTCTCGACGCCTTCCGCCGTGGTGACGATCCCCAGGCTCTTGCCCAATCCGGTCACGGCGCGAACGATGGCCATGGAATCGTCGCGAGTGGCCAGTTCGCTGACGAACGAGCGATCGATCTTGATCTTGTCGAACGGGAAACTGCGCAGATAGCTCAGCGACGAGTAACCGGTTCCAAAATCATCCAGCGAGATCCTGACGCCGAAGCCGCGCAGCTCGTGCAGAACCGCAAGCGTTGCCTCGCTGTTCTGCAGCAGCACCGATTCCGTAATCTCCAGTTCGAGACGATGCGCCGAAAGCCCGGATGCTTCCAGCGCGGCCCTCACCGACGGCACCAGGTTTGGATTCTTGAACTGAATGGGCGAAAGATTGACGGCAACGTCGACATCCTCCGGCCAGCCCACCGCGTCCCGGCAGGCCTGACGCAGCACCCAATCTCCAAGCGGAACGATCAGGCCGGTTTCTTCTGCGAGCGGAATGAAATTGACGGGGGCGATCATGCCGCGCAAAGAATGATTCCAGCGAACGAGGGCTTCGAAGGCAACGATCCGATCCATGACGACGTCGCGGATCGGTTGATAATAGACTTCGAATTCGTCACGTTGCAGCGCCGCCCGCAGGTCCAGTTCGAGCACCCGCCGCGCCTGCGCGCGGGCATCCATTCCGGTTTCGAAGAAGCGATAGGTACCGCGGCCGTCCGCCTTGGCGCGATACAGCGCGAGATCGGCGTTCTTCAGGAGTTCATCCGGATTCTTTCCATCCTCGGGCGCGAGCGAGATGCCGATGCTGACGCCGATGACGAGTTGATGACCCGCGATGTCATAGGGCGTCGAGATCTTTTCGACGATGTGGCTCGCCAGCGAAGCCACCGCCGATGGCTCGCAGTCCTTGCAAAACTGCACGATCGCGAATTCGTCACCGCCGAGCCGCGCAACCGTGTCGTTCTCGGTCACGCATTCGCCGAGCCGGTGGCCGACTTGCATCAGCAAGGCGTCGCCGATCGGGTGCCCCAGCGAGTCGTTGATTTCCTTGAAATGATCGAGATCGAGGCAGAACACCGCGAGCTGGTCGCTACGCTTGACGAGCCGCAGCGCCTGCTCGAGCTGTTCGCGGAACAGCGTCCGGTTCGGCAGATTGGTCAGCGCGTCGTGGCGCGCCATGTGAGAAATCTGTTCCTGGGCCTGCGTCCATTCGGTGATGTCCTCGAACGTCGCGACCCAGCCGCCGCCCCTCATCGGTTGATCGACAATGCGGATCGAACGTCCGCTTTGGATCACCGTCCGCGTCGCGGTGTTGCCCGCGCGCGCTTCCGCGATCAGACTGCCGACGAACTCCGTGGGGTCACCCTCCCATTGACCGCGCGATTGCTGATCCACGAGAACGTCGATCAGCAAACGGCCTTTGAGCGGTAGACCGGTCCGTCCCATCATTTCGCCATAGCGCTCGTTGAACAGCAGGATGCGGCCCTCCGCGTCGAACATGCAAAGCCCCTGCGACATGTTTTCCAGCGCGGTATCCAGCACGACCTTTTGTCGATGAAGTTCGCTTTTCGAGCGGCGCTCGATCACGGAAGTCACTAGCGACATGCCGAGGATGATGACGGCGGCGGCAGCCGTCAAAAATGACAATACCGACGGGGGAATCGAAACCCCATCACCGACGAGGGCGGGATCCGGGATGAGGGTGACGGCGCCCATCGCCGTGAAGTGATGCGAAACGATCGCAATCGTCAGCAGCAATGTGGCCGTCAGTGCTTGACCGAGGCTCTCGCCCCGGTTCGCAACCAAAAGCGCCAGCGCCGCGAACACACAGCCGAACAGAACGGAGGCTGCAACGATGCCGGGCGACCACATGATGAGGGCTGGGATTTCCAGCGCCATCATGCCGGTATAATGCATCCCCGCGACGCCGCCGCCGATGACCGCGCCGCCGATCGCGACGGCCCAGCGGTGAAAGCCGGACAGCGCGATTGCGAGGCCGACGGCCGTAATCGCAACCGCAAGGACCAGCGAAAGCAGTGTGATGGCAATGTTGTACCCGGCGGCCGTACCCGGATCGTAAGCCAGCATGGCGATAAAATGGGTGGCCCAGATTCCGCAACCGCTGACGGCCGCATCCATCCCGATCCAGATCAAACGCGACCGGCCCCACGCCGATTTAGCGCGGTGGAATAGGCTTATTGCGACAGCGCTGGCGAGCAGACAAACAGCGCCGCCGAGTACGACGAGTCGCCAATCGTGCTCGGTGGTTAGGCAATTCAGGACTTGATACATTACGGACCCCCAACAGCCCGTAAGAGCATTCCTATTCGTATATTTGAGGTAACCGCCGCAGCCGGGTTCTGCGAATGGTGAACAAACACTTTGAATGACGCTCAAAGCATCATTTGCCCGCAATTATCGCGCACCCCACCAGATCACGGCGCCGGCGGTGAGCAACAAGCCGGCCGAGATGATCAGCGACGCATGGAAGCCCGTCATGAACCCGCCGGACTGGCCGACCAGCGAACCGAACAAGGCGACGCCAAGTACGCTACCGGTTTGTCGGGTCGCATTCAGCACGCCTGCGGCAATGCCGGAGCGCGATTTTTCCACACTACCGAGCAGCGTCGAGGTCAGCGGCGGCACCAGCAGCCCAAGACCGGTGCTCATCGCGATCAGTTGCAAGCAGATCGCCCAGTAGCTCGTATCGGGCTCAATCCCGAGGATCGCCAGACATCCGACGGCAGAGAGTGCAGCACCTAAGGCGATGGTGGCGGGGGCGCCGATACGCTCGGTCACGCGCGGCGCAATCAGATTGACCGGCAGCACGGCGCCCAACATGGGCACGAAGGCGAGACCGGTTGCGAACGCCGACAGCCCGTTGACCTGCTGGAAATACAGGCTGAGCACAAAGATCAGGCCATAGATGGCCACATTGACCAGCAGGCCGACCGCCGACGCCGATGCAAACACGCGATTTCTGAACAGCGACAGCGGCAGCATGGGTTGCGGCGCGCGCACCTCACGCCAGACGAACAACGTCGCGAACAGTGCGGAGGCCACGAAACCTGCGATCACGAACGGATTTTTCCAACCAAGCGAACCACCTTCGATGATGGCTCCAGCCAGGGTGCCGAGCGCTGCGATGGCGGCGATCTGGCCAGGCAGGTCGATCTCGCGCTGGGCAGATCGTGTCGTTTCGCCGGCGAAGCGCCAGGTCAGCCACAGGCCGGCCAGGCCGATCGGCAGATTGACGAAGAAGATCGAGCGCCAGCCGATCAACGTGATCAGGCCACCGCCGATCAACGGACCGGCCGTCAGCGCAAGGCTCGCACCGGCGGCCCAGACGCCGACCGCCCGCCCGCGCGCTCGTTCATCGACATAGGCATGGCTCAGCAGAGCAAGCGAGTTCGGCACCAGGATGGCTGCCGCCAAGCCCTGGACGCAGCGCGCAGCGATCAGTATCGCGGCGTCAGGCGCCAGCGCACAGGCGACCGAGGCTGCGGTGAAGATCGCGAAGCCCGCCATGAAAACCCGCTTGGCGCCGATCCGGTCGCCGAGTGCGCCCGCCGTCAAAATGAAGGCGGCGAAGGCGATGGTGTAGGCGCTCACCACCCATTGCAGTTCGGAGACCCCGCCGCCGAGTGAGGTTCCGATGCTGTTGAGGGCCGTGTTGACGATGGTGACGTCGAGTTGCACGACGCCATAGCCGAGACTCATCGCTGCCAGCGTCAGCGATGCTGCCAACTTTGATGGAACCGATCGGATTTCCGCATCGGACGGCGTAGCCGTGTCGGGAATTGGCTGGACTTCAAGAGAAGCATTTCGCATGGATCACCTCAATTTGGCGAACCAACGCGACATGAACGCGTCCGTTTCGATCTAACGCTTCGCTATAGATCGAAGTATGCTTGCAACCGACCAGTCCTGATGACGCAAAAAGCCGTGTAGCTGAGTTCCTGCGCGGCGTTTTGTCTCAATCCGCGGAAAAACGGCTCGCCGCCGCGCGCCCCGCGCATAGTGCCATGTTCGCTTGACGATACGGGAGCCAAACAGCCGGCGGTGGAGTTATCTTGAAGTCCCGAAAATACCGGGGTGGAACACCGGGAACGGTGCCACGAAAGCGCCTCCGTAACGCCTCGCCTTGCGACTCACAATCGTTAACGGGACGACATATGTAAGGTGTATGACAAAGGCGGCGAACGAAGGCAGAAGCTTGGATTGTCAAGGACTGCACAAGGGCGCGATTTTGGCTTATGGGTCTTCGCGCACGGTGCGTTCCGACCGTCCCCTGTCGCCTGTGACAGGTTTTTGTTGCCGCCCTGCCGGGAGGATGAATGCATCGGCTGCTGACCACGCTTGGGCGTGGCTTCAAGGAGAAGATCGGCTGGAAACGGCTCGGGATCGCTGCGAGTCTCCTCATTATTGTGTTTGCGGTCACGACGCTGATCCATACCCTGAAGGGTGTCGATACCGCGATAATCCTGACTGCTTTGACGGAAATCGCTCCGCATCGCATCGGGCTGGCCGCGCTGTGCGTGGTCGGCGCGTTTTGCACGCTCACCTTCTATGATTTCTTCGCGCTCAGAACCATTGGCAAGACCCAGGTCCCCTATCGTATCGCCGCGTTGTCGAGCTTCACCAGCTACACCATCGGACACAATATCGGCGCCACCGTATTCACCGGCGGCGCGATCCGCTTCCGGATTTATTCCGATTACGGTCTGACTGCGATCGATGTCGCCAAAATCTGTTTCCTCTCGGGCCTGACATTCTGGCTCGGCAATCTGTTCGTGCTGGGTTTCGGCATGGCCTGGCATCCCTGGGCAGCGTCGGCGATGGACCTGCTGCCGCCGGCGATGAACCGGCTGATCGCGATCGGCTGTCTCGCCGGGATCGCTGCCTATTTCATCTGGCTATTGATGGGCAAGAATCGCCGCGAGCTCGGGCAAAACGGCTGGAAGGTGGTTTTGCCGTCGGCAAGGCTGACGCTGGTGCAAATCCTGATCGGCGTGGTCGACCTCGGCTTCTGCGCGCTGGCGATGTTCCTGCTGATGCCGACGCAACCGGATATCGACTTTGTTTCGCTGGCGGTGGTGTTCATCCTGGCGACGCTGCTCGGCTTTGCCAGCCACGCGCCCGGCAGCATCGGCGTATTCGACGCGGCGATGCTGGTGGCGCTGCCCCAGTTCAGCAAGGAACAATTGCTGGCGACGCTGGTCGTGTTCCGGATCCTGTACTTCCTGATCCCCTTCGGAATTTCGATTTCGATCATGGGGATGCGCGAGGTCTGGCTCAACGTGGTGCAACCCTGGCAGGAACGCCGCCGGCTTAGTGAAGCCTGCACGGCCAAAGCCCGGGTACGGCGGCCGGTCAAGACCCGCCAGTCCTAGCCATCATGCTCGAACCGGTAACGGCGAAATTATCTTCGACCTTTAGAGCATGCTTCAACCAAGTTGAAGCATGCTCGTCGGCCATCTTATTGTTTGAGCATGATCTTCTCGGAAAACCGGTATCCACTTTTCCGGCTCATGCTCTAGTCTTTTAGGTTAGCTCCGCCTCATTCTCTTATTTCTGCCTTACCGCTAACGTCAAAGGCGCCATGGCCGGAATTTTCTCATCCTCGATGATGTCTGTCGCGCTGCTTGCCAGCGTGCTGGCTGCGCTCCCCGTGTCACAGGCGGCAGCGCAGACGGCCGCCGATAGCGGCTTGCAGATTTCGTGGGAGGTGCGCAACCGCTTCCGCCTGTTCCGCGAAGAACGGGATTTCCTGCTGCACACCGACGCCGGGCGCGGACGCAGTATTTTGTCCGCCGAACAGGCGCTGGAAATGCAGAGCGACGGCCGCGGCTGGGCCCGCAACGTCGTGAACCGGCTTTGCATCGATCTCGCCGGCCGTGTCAGCGAGCCCTGCACCCGCGACAACGTCAAGGAAAGCTATCTCACGCCGGTCGACCATGCCGTCGTGGTCCGTCTGACGGGCGCTGTTCCGGTCGGCGCCACCTGCGCCTGGTCGTTCGACGATGGCGACGGCCCGCAACAATCCACATTCGACTGCGCCGAGCCGGTCAATTTCAGGGCGCGCTATGGGCGCACCACGGCCGCGACCGTCGACGTCTCCAGCGGATCGGATGGCAGCCAGCGCGTCTCCACCGAGATCGCGGTGCGCGACATTTTCATCGCCGGGCTTGGCGACAGCATTGCCTCCGGTGAGGGCAATCCCGACCGCGCCGTAGCACTTGCCGATGAAGGATTTTGTTTCCGCTCCTATCTCGGGACGGCATACGCGCAGTATTACCGCCCAAGCCGCGCCGGCTATAAGGGCGGACGGGCCTGCGAAGCCCCGGACACGCTGCAGGTATGGCAACGCCAGAGCGCGCTCTGGTTCAATTCGGCCTGCCATCGCTCGCTCTATAGCTATCAGACCCGCACCGCGCTTGCGCTCGCCGTGCAGTATCCGCACATCGCGGTGACTTACCTGCCGCTCGCCTGCACCGGCGCCACTATCGCCGACGGACTGTTCGGTTCGCAGCGCGCCCGCGAATGCCCGCCGTCGAAATCGTCCCAAACCTGCCAAGGGACCGTCAACGGCCAGCTCGCGGAATTGCGTGAAGCAGTTACTGCCGCCAAACGCCGTCAGCCCGACCGCAAGCTCGATCTGGTGCTGCTGTCGGTCGGCGCTAACGACATCTATTTTTCCGGACTGGTCACCGACGTCATCGTGGACACACCGACCGAGCGCACGCTGTTCCGGCGATCCGGCGTGATGGCGTCGGTAGACGATGCACGCGGCGCACTGACGCGGGATCTGCCGCAGGGATTTTCCAAGCTGCGCGAGGCGCTGAAGCCGCTGGTCGGCGACATGTCGCGAGTGGTCTACACGTCCTACGCCAACCCGACGCTGTCATCCGGCGGCGCGCCGTGTCCCGGCGGACGCGCCGGCTTCGATATCCATCCCTCGTTCAACGCCGAGCCGCAGCGGCTCGCCGCGGTCTCGAACTTCGTCGAAAATGAATTCCTGCCGCAGCTGAAAGCGCTCGCGCTGTGCCAGTCCGGCATCCTGTGCCGCAATCCGCGCGCCGACCGCATGACCTTTGTCGACGCGCATCAAGCAGCATTTGCCGATCACGGCTTCTGCGCGCGTGCGCAAACCGATCCGGAATTCGATCGGCAATGCTTTTCGGCCACCGGCGAAAGCTTCGAGTCCGATCTCGTCAACGCCGCCAGCCAACCGATGGTTTGCGGCCGCAGCGCTGGCGAATACCGCGCCTATCTGCCACGCGCGCGCTGGATCCGTGACGCCAATGACAGCTATTTCGCGGCCATGACTTATCCGCAGGGCCTGCCGTCGTCGCAGCAGCCATCCGACATCCATGACGCGACCTGGGGGATTTTGTCGGCGGTGTATGGCGGCGCCGTTCACCCTTCAGCGGAAGGCCACGCCGCGATGGCGGACGCGGCACTGCCGGCGGCAGCCTCCGTGCTGCAGCTCGACGCCGGCGTACCGGAGGTCATCTCGCAGCCGGTGCCGCCGATTGCGCCCCGCGCGCAACCGTAAGTACGTCGAATACGATTTCAAACAGCCGATGCGCGTCCGCATTCTCGCGGCACGTTGCGCCCGAGGTTTGCAAATTCACTCACCCTCAGAGAAGAGAGGGCGCAGGAAAGGCCGGGTGCGCGCTGCACCCGCGGTCTCGTGTGCAATGTGCATTTAGGAAAAAGCGCACACGAGCATACAGGTTCAGCGGAAACACTCCGGCCTTCCCTGCGCAATGGTTTTACGGCTTATACCGTGCTCTCCCCGGCGACGAATTCGTCTTGTCACCGTCGCAGACGGATTAGCGGCTGATCGAAAGCCCGGTCGGGTTCGAAAAACCTCCGCCAGCTTGACACCAGCAACGGGTGCCAGGACCACACGGCTTTGCCGTACGCAACTGCATCGTTCGTCCTGCGCGCTGCATGATCGCTCACGGGAGACCCGCCCTGCGACCGCAATCGCGCCCGACGCTGTTGCGTCCACCGCACCCCATCCCAACGTTCGTGACGATGGCCAACGCCCCTCTTTCGGAACGGGATGGCGCGAGCTGATAGAACTGATTTGCCCGACGGGGAAAGCGGAATATTTTTCGCAATGGGGGTAGACGAGTTTTTGGTGATTTGCCCGTCAGGCACAAATTCATCCTCGTGATTGCGAGCCAAGGGGTCGCGCGAACGCACGCGCCGTTGGCTCGCCAAATGCCCCGAACGGTTATTCACACAGTCGCTCGGCTTGCGCCTTTGCTCGGCTTCTTTCGCGCCGTTTTCTTGTTGAGCCATAGCGGTTCCAAGGCGTGTGCCGCCCGCCTTTGGCGCAAAAAAACAAATAATTGGCGAACAATCCCGAGGATTTGCGTCCGATCCGTCTCTACATCGCAGACTGCTAGGACCGTGGAGCCTACGGGCTACGGCGCACCATTTCCCTGCGAGCCGCACCATTTCCATCCGAACTGGGCGTTCATGTCCATCGCCGAAGGCCGCAACTGCTGCCGCCAAATGAACGAAAGCGCGGTCGCGGAAGTGGTCGCAACGAAGGTCGCGTGATGAAGGTTCGCCCTTGGTCCAGACCGCACCTCACTAACGTCTTACAAAAGGAAATCAAAGAATGCGAAAATTCCTGCACAGCACCGGTCTCGTGATCGCGGTGTCGGCAGCGCTCGGCGCGTTGCCTGCGAGGGCGACGACTTACAACTATGTTGGGCAAGCCTACACGTTCGACGCGGACCCAAATATTTATGGGACGCGGATGACGGGTTCGGTGACGTTCAATCAAGATACGTCTCACTTCACCGGCACCATCTACGTGTCGAGCGGCGTGGTCACGGCGCTCCAGCTTGCGTCCGGCACCCTTACTGCAACTCTGCCGTATTTCAACATTCCCGGCTTCACCCCTGATTATTTCACGCTGGTGAACGGCAGCATTCAGACTTGGCTGTTGCAGGGCCTGTCGCCGTCTGCTCGCATCCTTTCTGCGGAAGGCGACGTGTCCGGGTGCAAATGCGGGCCCGACGGCTTCGATAGCGTTCAAGCTGCCTTCCCCACCGGCCCGACGTATGCCTATGCGCCGAAACCCCTGGATGGGACGGTGTGGTCTATCGGATCGCCGCCGCCAGCCGCTACCGTGCCTGAACCTCCGCCGGTCGCTGCCGTGCCTGAACCTTCCACTTGGGCGATGCTGCTGCTCGGCTTTTCGGGCATCGGCTTCATGGCGTATCGCCGGAAATCAAAGCGCGGATTGATGGCCGTCTGATCCACTGCGCGCTGCGGAAACTTCGGCCGCACTTCCGCGCCGCGTTGCCGCAGCGTGTGCAGGTGAAGTTCGGCTAGATGTCGGAGAGCCGGGCATCGTCCGCCCAACCATCCGCGTTGGTCAGACAAGGAAGAATGGATTGCTATCGCTTCGCTCGCAACGACAACAGATGCCCCTGCCGCCAATCGCGACGTCGCGCGGGATACGCTAGATCTTACTTCGACGGCGCCGGTGGGGGAGCGTTCTTCTTCGGAGTTGCACCGGCCGGTTTGACCGGGCCCGGTTTCACCACGGCAGCTTGCGCAGGCAAATACTTTGCGACGATCGCGGGATCGAGCTCGGCGATCGCGGTATCCGGCAGGCGGTACCAGATCTCATCCTTGCCGAGCAGCGAGAAGCCGATATAGCCGCGCATCGTCAATTGCTGGCCATCGTCGCTGACGGTCATCTTGGCCTTGTAGATCTTGCCGTCGCGCGGATCGAGCACGTTGCCGTTCTCGTATTTCAATCCGTCGCGCTTCATGTCGCGGATGAAGGAAATTCCGAGCACCGGCGCGTTCTTGCGATCGTCGGTGCATTTCGAGCAGACGTCGATCTTGCTTGGGTCTTCGCCGGGGAGCAGAAACGTTTTGGCGATTACGCCCTCGAAGATGCCGCCGCGATCGATCACGAGAAACCAGACCACGGGTTTTCCGTTCTCGAGCTTCTGCCAAAGCCCGGCGGCGGACGGCTCCGCCGGCTGGGCCGCAAGATCGGAGGCGAACAGGAGCCCCATCAGGAGCGGCAATATCAGCCGAAATCCGGAATGTGCATTTCGCATCGTCACCACCTGAGCAATCCACATAATGAATGGCCGCAGACTAAGGCCATTTCACGGAGGGTTCCAGTGCCGGCGCGGACGATCGCAGGACCGCGTGCCGCGGTCTCGGTTTGCTTTTGACGCGTTTTCTTGACGTGAACCGGTATCCACTTAACTCGAAAACGCTTTGGCCGTCATATTTTGGTTGGAATCAGTTGACCCCGAGCTTCTTCTGCAGGCTCGAGGACGAGGTGGTGTACTGGAACACCAGCCGCTTGTCCGGATAGACGTAGCGGTGCGCCTTCTGCGCCATCAGGGCGCCTTCGTGGAATCCGCTGAGGATCAGCTTGAGCTTGCCGGGATATGTATTGATGTCGCCGATCGCAAAAATACCGGCCACGTTGGTTTCAAACGCCGCGGTCTCGACCGGCACCAGATTGTTCTCGAGCGCAACGCCCCAGTTCGCGACCGGGCCGAGCTTCATGGTGAGCCCGAAGAACGGCAGCATCGTATCGCATTCGACCTTCGAGACCGCGTTGTCGTTACCCTTCATGACGGCGCCGGAAAGCTTGCCGCCCTCGCCTTCGAGCGAGGTGACCTGACCGATTTTCAGATCCATTTTTCCGCTCGCGACCAGCGCGCGCATCTGTTCGACACTGTGGGGCGCCGCACGGAAATCGTCGCGCCGGTGCAACAGCGTCACGCGCTTGGCGACCGGATGCAGATTGAGCGTCCAGTCGAGCGCGGAATCGCCACCACCGATGATCAGGATATTCTTGTCGCGGAACTGCTCCATCTTGCGCACGGCGTAGAACACCGAGGTGCCTTCATAGGCTTCGATTCCCGGCACCGGCGGACGCTTCGGCTGGAACGAGCCACCGCCCGCGGAGATCACGACCACCTTGCACTCGAACACCTGGCCGGCGTCGGTCGTCACGCGAAAGCCGGGATCGCCGATCTTCTCGATCGTCTCCACCATCTCGTTGAGATGGAAGGTCGGATGGAACGGCTTGATCTGCTCCAGCAGCGCTTCCGTCAGGCCCTGGCCGGTGACGAAGGGAATGCCGGGAATGTCGTAGATCGGTTTTTCCGGATACAGCTCGGCGCATTGGCCGCCGATCTTGTCGAGGATGTCGACCAGATGCGTTTTCATGTCGAGGAGACCCAGTTCGAACACGGCAAACAGTCCGCAGGGGCCCGCGCCAATAATCAGCACATCGGTTTTGATCGCTTCGCTCATATCAGCTTCTTTTCGGTTGCACTCGGCCGGAGGGTTGCGCCTGTCTAGCTAACGCTGCGGAAACAGGAAAGCCATAATATGGTCCGATATGGTCTCGGCGGCCGCGGCAACCCCTTGCCGCCGCTCGACAAGTGGGCTGTAAGGGAGCGAGATTTTCGGAGAAAAGCCCCGTGAATGCCCCCCTGCGTCCGGACGCGACGCCGCGCCTGGAAGATTTTCCATATCGCTTGTCGGACAACGTGCGTTTCGCCGACCTCGACCCCAACCAGCACGTCAATAACGCGGTTTATGCGACCTATTTCGAAACCGGCCGCGTCACGCTGATGAAGGATCGCAGTTACGGACTGATGCCCGAAGGCGTCACCTGGATCATGGTGCGGCTCGATATGCATTTCCGCGCCGAACTGCGCTGGCCCGGCACGATCGAGATGGGTCTCGGCGTCGTCAAGTTCGGCCGCACCTCGGTGACTTTCGACCAGGTGGTATTTTCGGAAGGCGTCTGCGTCGCTTCGGCGCGATCGGTATCGGTGCTGCTCGACGAGGCCACGCGCAAACCGAAACAGCTGACGCCTGAGATCCTGGCGAATTTCCAGCGCTGGATTCGCCGCGGCGTTGATCAGACGAAAAGCTAGCGGCTTACGCCTGCCGTTCCGGCGTGGAGACGGTGAGACCGTCGAGTTCGTCGCTCACCTTGATCTGGCACGACAGGCGCGAATTCGGCCGCACATCGAAGCCGAAATCCAGCATGTCCTCTTCCATCGGCGAGGGTGCGCCGACCTTCTCGCGCCAGGCTTCGTCGACATAGACATGGCAGGTCGCGCACGCACAGGCGCCGCCGCATTCGGCTTCGATGCCCGGAATAGCGTTGCGGATCGCGGCTTCCATCACGGTTGCGCCGTTTTCGACTTCAATGGTTCGTGTTTCGCCGGAATGGTCGACAAAGTGGATTTTGGCCATGATCGCTCGTGCTGCCGGAATACGTAAAGGAGGGTCCCGGCAGTCCTATAACGGGTCGATCCGCGCAGCGCCAGCGGTGGGGGCGAAAACCTTGAGCGATGTTCCAGCGGCGGTTTTGGCCTAATCCGGACGGCATCCCGCTCAGGAGCGGCGCAGGACCGCCTCGATCGCCGTCCGCGCCAGCGCAACGGCCTCACTGAGTTCAGCGAGCGCATCGGACGGATCGGAGCCGTTGGCCAGGTCCGCCTCGAGCCGGGCAGCCGCCTCGCCGACGCCGAACGCACCGATCGCCCGCGCCGAGCCTTTCAGCGTATGGACCAGCGCACCCGCTTCCGCCGGCAAAGTCGCAAGCGTGCCGATCAGCTTGGCCGACTGGGCCGCGAACATCGCCAGCACCTCTTGCTCGAGGCTGGCATCGCCAAGCGTCATGCGTTGGAGATGTTCGAAATCGATGGGGCCGTCATCGGGGGCGAGCGGCGGCGATGGCATCCATTCTATCCGTTCGATTGAAAGCGGCATGGCCTATCCGATATTTCCCTGCCGGATCGATCCAGACAGGGCCTTTTGGGCAGCCAATCACGGAATTGGTTAATGGAACGTTCGGTGGACACGCCGCAACTTCGCCTTGTTTTTGACCGCATGTTGCCTCAATCAGCTTTGTCCCCCGAAAATTTTGTGCGTCTTTAAGGCCTTAAGCCACAAAGCTGTTAACGATGATTAAGAATGTCTTAATCGCGGCCATTTCATTCGCATCACTCAGCCAATAGGATGTTTGCGGATGTAGCGGACAAGCCGCCGGCGACGGGCGCGCTTGCGTTTCGCGCGGGGCATGATTCCGGCTTCCAGCTTGCGGGGGACACTAGCAAGATCAGCCGGATTGCGTAAAAGTCAGAGGGCTTAGACTGAACATGGCGAACAATCCCAAGAAGGTCAAAGATCCCACGGAAGTCGCGCTTTCCGCCATTCAGGAAGCGCTCAACATCAGCGACACGAACGTCGATCCCAACCGCAACTCCATCAACAACGAAGTTGCGCCGCCGACCCTGCCTTCTTCCGGACCTTCGTACTCCGAAACCCCATTTGACACGCGCCCGAACGCGGACCGTCCGGTGTTCGATCCGATCGAAGAGCCGCGCAGTCCCCGCCGCGCCGCCAACGACGATCGCGAAACCATCGGACAGATTCTGCAGGCGCTGCAGAAGGGCCGCCCTGCCCGCAGCCTCTACACGCTTGCGACGATTTTTGCCGCCGTCTGGCTGGTTGGCTGCGCCCTCCTCACCGTCAGCTTCCTGCCTTCGCTGCAGGCCGCGATGGGACAGAGCGGCGGCGTATTGGTGCTGGGCGGCCTTGCGGCGCTGTTCTTTGCACCGGTGCTGTTGTTCTATTTCCTCGCCAGTCTTGCCTGGCGCGGCCAGGAAATGCGGATGATCGCGCAATCGATGGCGCAGGTCGCGATCCGTTTCTCCGAACCCGAAGGCGCGGCCTCTGACTCGATGGTGACGGTCGGTCAGGCGATCCGCCGCGAGGTTGCTGCGATGGGCGACGGCGTCGAACGCGCGATCGCGCGCGCCGGCGAACTCGAGACGCTGGTGGCCAACGAAGTCGCAGCGCTCGAACGCGCCTATTCCGACAACGAAGTGCGCATCCGCGCGCTGCTGCAGGACATCGCCCATCAACGCGACAATCTGGTCGGCCAGGCCGAGCAGGTTCGCAGCGCCATTTCCGGCGTGCAGATCGACCTTCGCCACGACATCGCGCTGATCTCGGACGCGATCGCCTCGCGCGTCGACGAAGTCGCCAAAAGCATCACCGGCGCGTTGGAAGAGCGCGGCCAGCACATCACCTCGGCATTGAGCCATGCCGGCGACAATATGATCCTGGCGCTCGGCGAGCGCGGCGGCGACCTGCTCGACCGCCTCGAGGAAGCCAGCGCCGAGACCACGCGCGCCGTGCTCGACGCCTCCGAGCGGCTGACCACCAGCCTCAACTTCAAGACCGGCCATGTGCATGACGAGTTCGTCGATCTGGCCGATCGCGTCCACGAAATGCTGAACGAGCGCCTCGACCGCATCACCGGCGAATTCGAACAGCGTTCCTCGACCATCGTTGACGGCATTTCCGACCGCACCGAGCAGGTCCACAACTCCTTGAAGAATTCCTCCAACTCGCTGTTGCTGGAACTCGAGCTGCGCAGCGGCGACCTCGTCAGCAAGATCGACGACGCCGGCAATCGTCTCGCCAACCACATCATGACCTCCGGCGACAAGGCCAGCGACGCCCTCGACGTGACCGTCAACTCGCTGGTGGCCAAGGTGGTCAACCACACCGAGAGCGCGCACGACTCGCTGTCCCTGCAGATGAGCGCATTCGACGAGCTGGTGAAGAACCAGGGCAGCGAACTGGTCGAGAAATTCGCCCGCGACAGCGGTACGCTCGGCGCGCTGATTACCCGCCATATCTCGGAATTCGACCGCACCGTCAAAACCTTCGGCGGCGAGATCGTCGAGCGCATGGGCCAGCGGACCCAGGACATCGCCGACAGCCTGAAGAATTATGTCGATACTTTCGACACCCGCATGACCTCGAACAGCGGCGAGATCACCGCTACGCTGGATCAACGCCTGCTGCAGTTCGAAACCACGCTCGGCACCCGCGTCAGCAATCTCGATGCCTCGCTCGACAACAAGATCAAGTCTTTCGACGAGACCGTCGACGGCCGGCTCAAGACGCTTGAGCAGACCTTCGATATCCGCGCGAAATCCGTCACCGAAACCATCGACGGCCGTCTCGGCACGCTGGCGACGTCGCTGACCGAAGGCGCAGCACAGGCGATCCAGTCGATCAACTCGCGTCTGACCGAGCTTACCTCTTCGCTGACAGGCGGCACCGCGCAGGCGATCCAGTCGATCGACTCCCGCCTCACCCACCTCACCACGTCGCTGACGGTTGGCGCCGCGCAGGCGGTCGAGGCCGTCGACCAGCGCATCACCAGCGTCACCGAAACCATCGACGGCCGCAGTGCCTACCTCACCGACAGCATCGCGGCGCGGTTCCAGGAAATCCACCACGGTCTCGAAAGCCGGGTCGGCGCCGTCGCCACCGACATCGACACCCGTGTTGCGCAGTTCGAGGATTTGCTCGGCTCGCGCATTGAAGCCGTCGCAGGCCGCATCGAAAGTAGCGGCCGGCAGGCCAGCGACGACCTTATGTCGCGCGCCGAATTGTTGTCCTCGGGCATCAAGTCGCATGTCGAGGACGCGGAACGCTCGATCACCAACCTCGTGGTCAACACCTCCGAGACCATCCAGACCGGCGCGCGCACCGCGCAGCAGGCGCTGCTCACGGTTTCGGCCGATGTCGGTGCCCAACTGAAGCTGACTTCGGCTGAAGTCGAGGCCGCCCTCACCGCCGTCGGCACCGGCGCGGCAAACTCGATCCTGAACAGTTCGCGTGAAGCGCAGTCGACGCTGGTGACGGCTTCGACCGATGTCGCTTCGCAGATCAAGTCTTTGTCCGCCGACGTCGAGCGCACGCTCTCGGCCGCCGGCAGCGCCACCGCCGAGTCCGTTCTGTCCGGCGCCCGCGAGGCCCAGACCACGCTGGTCAGCGCGTCCACGGATGCGGCCAACCACGTCAAGTCGCTCGCCGCCGACGTCGAACGTTCGCTCTCGATCCTCGGAACATCCACGGCCGACGCCATCACCGCAGGCGCGCGCGATGCCCAGAGCACGCTGGTCGCGGCGTCCTCGGATGCTAGCCACCCAGGTCAAATCGCTGGCCGCCGACATGCAGCGTTCGCTGTCGATCGCCGGAACCGCCACCGCCGAGGCGATCACTTCCGGTGCACGCGACGCCCAGAATACCCTCGTCACCGCGTCCGCGGACGCCTCGACCCTGGTCAAATCGTTGGCCGCCGATGTGCAGCGTTCGCTCGCACTGGCGGGTAACGCCACGGCCGAGTCGATCACCACCGGCGCCCGCGAAGCCCAGAACACACTCGTCACCGCCTCTTCGGAGGCGGCCAATCACGTCAAGTCGCTGGCGATCGACGTCGAACGCACGCTGACCGCCGTCGGCGCCAATACCGCGGCCTCGATCCTGGGCAGCGCGCGCGAAGCACAGGCCTCGCTGTCTGGCACCTCCGCCGACGCGGCAAGCCAGATCAAGGCGATCGCTTCCGATATCGAGCGTTCGCTGGGCATGGTCACCGCCACCACCACGGACAACATCCAGACCAGCGCGCAGAACGCGCAGAGCGCACTCATCGCCGCGTCGAACGAAGTCAGTTCGAAGGTCAAGTCGACCTCGGCCGATATCGAACGCTCGGTGCTCGCCGCCAGCAGCAATTTCGGCTCGACGATGACCGGCAAGACCGACGAAATCGTCACCTACGTTCAGCAGCAGACCGATCGTCTGGCGCAGATCGTGGACAGCCGCCGCGGTTCGCTGGTCGAGGCGATCGGTGCCAAGTCCATCCAACTCACGACCGACATCGACCGCGTCACCTCGGATGCGCTCAAGGCGATCGAGACGCGGGGCCAGACATTCTCGCAATCGATGGCGACCCATGGCTCGGACGTCGCGCGCACCATCACCTCGGCCGGCGACCTCGCAACCGGCGCGGTAGCCAAGTCGCTGAAGGACCTCGAGCAGGCCTCGCGTTCGGCCATCGACCAGTCGCGCCAGGTATCGACCGCGGCCGTGACCGAGATGCAGGAGACCAGCAAGATCCTGCGCACCGACACGGTGGCGCTGTTCGAGCGGCTGCGTGAAGGCAACATCCTGCTGCAGGAAGTGCTGACCGGCGCCCACGACAACCTCAACTCGCTGGAGCGCGCGCTGGTGACCCGCGTGGCCGACTTCGTGTCCGCCATGAACGACGTCACCTCGCGCAACGGCATCGCGACGCAGACGCTGGAAGACCAGCTCTCCGTCTTCAACAACAAGACGTCGAAGGCGCTGGAGGATCTCGGATCGCTGTCGAACCAGTTCGAAAACCATGGCAAGGCGCTGGTCGACGCCGCGGCCGTGGTCGAACAGGCCAATCGCTCCACCACGGCGTCGGTCGCCGATCGCAAATCGCAGCTTGAAACGCTGGTGACCACCATCGATCTGCGCACCACCGATCTCGATCAGCGGCTGTCGCGCTTCACCAGCCTGCTGGATGAATCGCTTGCCGCTGCCGAAGAGCGCGCCCGCGATATCGCGCGCGTCGTGGCCGAAACCGCAGGTGCGGGTTCCGCAGCGATCAGCCGCCAGTTCGAAGCGGTCCGTACCGCCGCCGAAAACGAGCGGCAACAGACGCTCGATGCCATGAGCGAACTGTACCAGCAGAGCAACCACGAGACGGATGCGATGTTCAAGGAATCGACGGAGAAGTTCTCCACGATGGTGCAGTCCATGAAGCAGATGGCATCCGAGATGCATCACGAGCTGGAATCCACGCGCAACGAACTGCGCCGCGGCGTACTCGAAATGCCGCAGGAGGCGGCCGACAACACCGCGCAGATGCGCAAGGTGATCGTCGACCAGATCGAAGCACTCGCCGAACTCAACCGCATCGTCGCCCATCACGGCCGCGGCCTCGACGTCGTGTCGGCCGGCCGTGCCAACGCGCAACGCCAGGAAGAGCCCGTAATGGCAGCCGCCGCCGGCGGCGGTCGCCCTGACGTGCGCGCGCGCGACATCGGCAGCGCGTCGACGCTGCCGCCGCCGGACCTCGGCATGCCCTCCTCGCGCCGCACCGACGCGCCGCCGGTCAGCCCGGTCGGCCAGGATGGCGGACGCGACGGATGGCTGTCCGATCTCCTCAATCGCACCGACGCCGGGGGTCCGTCCGGACGCGAGGCACCGCGCCCCCGCCCGCCGCAGGGCGCCGCCAATCCGCTGGAGTCGCTGTCGCTCGACATCGGCCGGCTGATGGATCGCAATCTCGCCGCCGAAATGTGGGATCGCTATCAGCGCGGCGAGAGCAAGGCCTTCAGCAAGCGGCTCTACACGCCGGCCGGCCAGAAGGCGTTCGACGAGGTCGCACGCAAGTACCGCGCCGACCGCACTTTCAAGCAGACCGTCGACCGTTACATCGCCGAGTTCGAGCGGCTGCTCGACGAGGTCGCACGTGAAGATCGCGGTCCGCAGACCCTGCGCGGCCACCTCACCTCGGAAACCGGCCTCGTCTACACCCTGCTCGCGCACGCCGCGGGACGGCTCGGATAGACTCGGGGTTCAGACACGCACAATAAAAAAACGGAGGCCTTGCGGCCTCCGTTTTGTTTTGGGGACGAGCTGATGCGCGATGCGTATCGAAAACCGTCATTGCGAGCGAAGCGAAGCAATCCGGTCCTTCACGGCACCGTGACACGGGGCGAACCATCAACGATGGGGTGTCCGCTTTGCCGTTTCCGATGTCCTTCGCTGTTTCGACCAACTGAAAAGCCAATTGTCGGGTGGCGGTCATATGGTAAGTAGAGGGAGGAGCCCCCATGAGTATCAAAGCACGCCAAGCCGAAGACGAACCTGACTATCTAAAGGAATTGCTCGCTCAGGCCGGCATCGACGCGCAGGCTTCCAGTGTCGCCGCCAAGCTACAGGAGGTCGTCATTGGGGAACTTCATCATCGGGTGAAGAATACGTTGGCGATTGTCTCAGCAATTACGTCTCAAAGCCTCAAGACGGCGAACAGCTTGGAAGAGGCCACTAAAACGATAGGAGAGCGCCTTCATGCGCTGGGAGTAGCGCAAGACCTTCTGGTCCGCGAGCGATGGACTGGCGCTGGGTGTCGGACCTTGATCGAAGGTGCCGTGAAGGCCTTCCAATCTAAAAGCCTTGATCAGTTTGAAATCGCCGGGGACAACATCGCAGTTTCTTCCGGCCCCGCTATCTCGCTTTCAATGGTAATTCACGAACTTTGCACGAATGCTGTGAAACACGGCGCGTTGTCTGCACCCAACGGACGCGTTTTAATTTCGTGGGCTGTGTCCGAAGATCACCCGCCGCGCTTCAAGCTGCATTGGAAAGAGCGCGGTGGCCCTCCTGTCCGAGAACCTTCTCGAAGGAGCTTCGGTTCTCGACTTATAGAGCAAGCGCTACCGGGCCAATTACAGGGAGAGGCTCGACTTAAATTTGAACCGGATGGCCTCAGTTGCGAGGTAAACATTCCGCTGAGTGTTATGCAGGAGCGGCCTTTGGCGGTTATGCCCTCTCCATAAATACGACTTGTCCCGCCACCTTACGCGACAGGCTGTTTCGAAATTGCCAGTCAGCCCGACGGGCAAATCATTCGGTCGACGTGAAGACCATTCGGACTGCAAGAGAGCTTCTGAGTTTTGGACATGCCTGCCGTCGTAAAAAACCCATCCGATCATTTGGCCCATGCACCTCGGTGCAATATTTGATCCAAAAACCAGCGCGCGAGCCTTTGCGCGCGCGAAACTCCGCTCCTATCTGTTCAGCCTGGAAGACGCCCGCCGGAGCGCGTCACGGGGTAGCAAGCTGACCATGCCGAATGAGAACGAGACAGTTGTAAGCCGGCGCGATCTGTTGTCGCTGGTCGGCACGGTCGCGGGCAGTACCGCGATGTATCAAGCGATGACCAGTCTCGGCTTCGCGTCGGAGTCCAATTACACCGGACCGATCAAGCTCAGCGGCGATGTCAAAGGCGCGTCCGTGCTGGTCCTCGGCGCCGGTCTTGCCGGCCTGACGGCCGCACTCGAACTGCGCGCGGCCGGCTACAAGGTCCAGGTCCTCGAATTCAACAGCCGCCCCGGCGGCCGCAATTGGACGTTACGCGGCGGCGACAGTTTTACGGAGCTTGGCGGCACGACACAGACCTGCAACTTTGAAGAAGGCCTCTATCTCAATCCCGGGCCGTGGCGAATTCCCTATCATCACCGCGCCCTGCTCGATTATTGCAAGCGCCTCGGCGTCGTGCTCGAATCCTTCATCCAACTCAATCACAACGCCCTGCTCCACGCCTCGGCGGCGTTTGGCGGTAAGCCGCAACGCATTCGTGACATCAAGACCGATTTTCAGGGACATGTTTCGGAATTGCTCGCCAAGGTGACGCAACAAGGCAAGCTCGACGAAGCGGTGTCGGTGGAAGACAAGGAGATACTGCTGCAGGCGCTGCGATCCTGGGGCGCGCTGGACAGCAACTACGCTTACAGGGCCAATCTGATCTCGGCGGACTATCGCGGTTACGCCAAGGATCCCGGGGGTGGTTTGGGTGCGGCGCCGGTCGCCGGCGAGCCGATCAGCCTGTCCGACATACTGAAGTCGCGGCTTTGGAGCGGGCTGCGGAATTTCGCGCTGCATCAGTTCCAGACCACCATGTTTCAGCCGGTCGGCGGCATGGACATGATCGGCAAGGCGTTTGCACGGGAAGTCGGCGATCTCATTCGTTACGATGCGAAGGTTACGCGCATTCAACAGAGCGATGGCGGTGTCACCGTCAGCTATGTGAACGCCAAAGCCGGCTCCAGTTCTCCTGCTACGCCGCAAACGGCGAAAGCCGACTGGTGCGTCTGCACGATCCCGCTTTCCATTCTGAGCCAGATCCAGCTCGACGTGGGTCCCCGCATGAAGGCGGCGATCGATGCGGTGCCCTATGCGTCCTCCGTCAAGATCGGGCTGCAGTTCAAGCGCAGGTTCTGGGAAGAGGACGAAGCGATCTATGGCGGCATCAGCTACACGGATTTGCCGATCCGCCAGATCTCCTATCCGAGCAACGGCTTCAATCGAAGCGGCCGAGGGGTATTGTTGGGCGCCTATATCTTTGAGGGCGCGAATGCGTACGAATTCACCTCGATGGCGCCGGCGGACCGGGTGGCGCGCGCCGTCGAACTTGGCGGGCGCATACATCCACAATACCGCGCCGAATTCGAAAACGGCATCTCCGTGGCCTGGCACCGGGTCCCATTCACGCTGGGATGCGCGGGATATTGGAGCGAGAAAACGCGGGCTGAACATTACGACAATCTCTGCCAGATCGACGGCAGGATCGTCCTCGCCGGCGAGCATGCCTCCTACATTCCGGCCTGGCAGGAAGGCGCGATCCTTTCATCTCTCGATGCCATTACGCGGCTGCATGAACGCGTCGTCAGGATGTAATGCGATGCGCTCAAACCCAGGCAAACCGGCGAGATCAGATTTGACGACCATAAGTCTTTCGGCCGCCGTCGCGGTGGGCCTCGCATTGATTTCACTGGCGCCGCGCGGCGCGCATGCGGACGAAGAAACGCGTTCGCGCCCTCTGGCCTCCCTGAGCACGGGCTTCCGCTTTACGGAATCGACCGGCGAAGAATTGTTCGCAAGCGCCTGCCAGGGTTGCCACATGCCTGACGGCAAAGGCGCGGTCGGCGCGGGAACATATCCGCCGCTCGCAAAGAACGGCAATCTCGAGGCCGGCGGTTATCCGGTTTACGTCGTTGTCAGGGGACAGCGGGCGATGCCGCCGGTCGGCATCATGATGAACGACGACCAGGTTGCCGCCGTCGTCAATTATGTGCGAACCCATTTCGGCAACCAATATAAGGACGCCGTCACGGCCGACGACGTCAAGCGCGTCCGGCCATAGAACAATGAACCTGGGAGGGGCGAAGATGAAACACAGCATGCTCGTACTGGCCGCCTTGCTACTCGCCGCAAACGCGGCTCGCGCCGAAATCGTGCGGTATCCAATTCCCAACTCGAATTTTCCGATCGCCCAGGCGGTGCGGGTGTCGGGCGACGCCGTCATCACTTATGTGAGCGGCCAGGTGCCGCCTGTCGTCAGCAAGGAAGCCGAGCCCTCAAGTCCGCAGGCCTATGGTGACGTCAAGACCCAGACCGTCGGCGTGCTCAACAAGATCAAGCAGATCCTTGAAGGCCAGGGGCTCGGCATGGGCGACGTGATCAAGATGCAGGTGTTTCTGGTGCACGATGCGCGCGCTCCGATGGACTTCAAGGCGTTCATGGAGGGATACACCCAGTTCTTTGGCGGCGCGCAGCCGAACCTCCCCGCCCGCTCCGTCGTCGGCGTCGCGGCGCTGGCCAATCCTGGATTTTTGGTCGAGATTGAGGTCGTCGCCGCGAAGGACTCAAAATAGCGTGAGCGTGCCGATTGTGAGGGTGGAGAAAATGCGCCGATTTTCCGGTTCTGGTTTCCCGTGGCGGTCAGCCCGCCTTGCTGCGCTGTATGCGGTGGCAGTGGTGTCGACGGCATTGGCGATACCCGGAGCGCCCGCCGCCGAGGGCCTGAGCCCCATCCAGCAGCAGGCGCTGGACATCTACCGGGAGCTCATCGAGATCAACACGGTGACGGCGACCGGCGACACTGCAAAGGCGGCCGAGGCCATGGCCGCGCGGTTGCGCGCCGGAGGCTTTGCGGACGCAGACGTTCACGTTTTCTCGCCGGCCCCGCGCAAGGGCAATCTCGTCGCGCGCCTGAAAGGAAGCGGGGCGCGCAAGCCGATCCTCCTCCTCGCTCATATCGACGTGGTCCCCGCCAGTCGCGAGGACTGGTCAACCGATCCATTCAAGCTGGTCGAGCAGGACGGCTATTTTTACGCGCGCGGCAGTTCGGATGACAAATATATGGCGGCGTCCTTTGTCGCCAATCTCATTCGCTACAAGAAGGAAGGCTACAAACCGGATCGCGACATCATCCTGGCGCTGGAGACCGATGAAGAGATTTTCGATAGCGATGCCCTGGGAATTCAGTGGCTGCTGAAACACCACCGCGACCTGATCGATGCCGAGTTCGCACTCAACGAGGGCGGTCCCGTCGGACTAAAGGACGGCAAGCCGATCCGTAACTCAATTCAGACCAGCGAAAAGGTCCCGATGAGTTACGAACTGACCGTCAGGAATCGTGGCGGTCACAGCTCGCTTCCGGCCAAGGACAATGCGATCTATCGACTGGCGGCGGGATTGACCCGCCTTTCGGCATTCAGCTTTCCAGTGAACCTCAACGAGACCACCCGTGCGTACTTTGAACGCACCGCGCAGATGGAAGCCGGTCAAACGTCCGACGATTTGCGCGCGGTATTGAAAGGCGAGAGCGATCCAACCTCGCTGCCGCTGACGCGCCTCTCCGCCTCTCCCTTCTTCAACGCCCAACTGCGCACGACATGCGTCGCGACGATGCTGGACGCCGGCAGCGCGATCAACGCATTGCCGCAAGTGGCGAACGCCAAGGTCAATTGCCGGGTGATGCCCGGTGAGCCCGCGGACGGGGTGAAGGCCACGCTGGAGCGCGTGCTGGCCGACGACCAGATCGCGGTGAAACAGCTCGGTCAGATAACCCCAAGCGACCCGTCCGCCCTGCGCGAGGACGTCATCGGGCCGATCACGAAGCTGTCGGCCGAATTCTTTCCCGGCGCGGTGGTGCTGCCGACGATGAGCGCGGGCGCGACCGACGGCGCCTATCTGCGTAATGCGGGCATCCCGACCTACGGACATTCCGGGTTGGGCGGCGACATCGGCGAATCCCGCATCCACGGCCGCGACGAGCGCGTTCTCGTCAAGTCGTTCTTTCACGGCGGCGAGTATCTATACCGGCTGGTGAAGATGCTCGCAGGCGGACAATAATTTGCCGCCGCTAGTCGTAACGCAAGATTATAGCTGCGGGCCCGAAAGGTCCATCTCGCGCTCTGCCCGGAACACGTTGCTGTAGAGATTGGCAATCCACTGGCGCCCGCTGGAGGTAACATTGAGATAGCGTATCGCCGTCTGAACTTGCGGAGCGACGTTCTTCCAGTAAAATTGCGGATACTTGTAAATGATATCTGCCGGCGTGTCGTAGCCGAGCGTTTTGTTCATCCCGACTTCTTCAAACTCGTAGAACAGCGCATTCGCCTTTTTCATGTAATTGGGGTCGCCGAGCTGACCGATGAGATCGGCGGCGCGCAGCAGCAAGCCCTCCTCCTCGATCAGGTCGTCGTTCGACGATGGCGCGTAGGGAAAGCGCGTATGCTCGATGGCGCGGGCGATTCTGGAGGCGTCGAAATCCTCGCTGGAGTCGAGGCGCTCGAAGACGAACAACTTGGAGCGATCGACATGATACGGCCCGAGCGCGGCGTCCGACGATCCCCGCGGCAGACGAATCGTGCGGCCGGTGACATCTGCGACATAGGAATCGTGGCTATCTCCCTGAACGATCCCGCGAACGTAGCCGATATCGTGCGTGAGGCATGCGATGATGAAATTTGCATAATCTTCCGGTGTCGTTGGCCGCAGCATCGCCCTTCCGATGAGGATGTCATGGCCGGCAAGGGTAACGAGCATCGAGTGCTCGAGGTTGTGGTACAGCGCGTCGCTGTTACCGATGCACTCCAGCGTCAATCTGGCCGCATAGGGAAGGATTTCAGGCAGGCGCGCATTTGTTGCGCCAAACCGTCCCTTCGTTTCCGCCGTCAGAAACGAACCCAAAGCCTGCGCCACTAGTTCCGGAATTGTGATCATCTCAACACCCGTTTCGGCTTGAGCGACAACGTAGGCTTTTGATGCCCTTCCCTCTGGACGGTTGAAGCCTACCACGACGGCGGATGGCGGTCCTGTGACATCTGAACCCGGTTGGCGGGCGCTGAACGAAGAGCAACCGGCCGCATTATCTACAAACGCTGGGAGTTGACTGCGGGAGAGTGGCCGCGGTGGCATTACAATGGAGATTCGCCATGCCGGATACGATTGATCACGTTTACAAGATATTGGAATTAGTGGGATCTTCCGAAAAAAGCATCGAAGATGCCGTTCAGAACGCCGTGACCCGCGCGTCAAAGACCATTCGAGAAATGAAATGGTTCGAGGTCGTGCAGACGCGAGGCCACATCGAGAACGGCTCTGTTCGCCACTACCAGGTCGCCCTGCGAGTTGGGTTCACGCTGGAGAAGTAATTCCCGGCACGAGCGGCAAATACCGCTACTGCCGCTTCTGCCCGCTCGGCGCCGCTGCCGGCTTGGGCGGCGCCGCGGGCGCCGATCTGGGTGGCTGCGGCGCTGCTTCCGCTGCCGGAGCGGCATTGTTGCTTCCGCCGAAGATCACCCGGCTCGGGTTGCGGTCGAAATTGTTCACGGCGCGGCTGATGTCCCCCAGCGTGCGGCGGCCGTCGGACATCAGCGCGCTCGATCGCTTGTCGAAATCCTCGGCCAGTTCGCGGATCGACTTCACCATCAGGTTCAATTCGCCGCCGGCGGCACCGCCCGCGATCGTGTTCAGGCCGAGCATCAGACCGTCGGCCTTGCCCATCACGCCGTCGACCTTGAGCATGACGTTGTCGATCTTCTCAGAATTGCGCGCAAGCGCAGAGGTAAACGTCTCGAGATTCCGCAGCGAGCTTGGGTATCTGCGCATAGTGTGCTGCCTCTGCGACATTTTAGCGTTTCCGCGCCGTTACGAGCAACTTTCGGAACCGGCCGAGCGTGGTGAAGCAGAGCTTTTGATTTAGGCGGGACTTAGCGGCCCAGGCGCATCCCGGTCTGCAGCGCGCTCGATCTCCGCATTGATTTCGCCGCCGATGAGAAATGCGAATCCCGCAACGTACAGCCATGCCAATAGAATCATGACGCCGCCGAGCGATCCATACTCGACATTATAAGTATTAAAAAAGTGAAGATAGATACGAAACGCGAATGAGGCCAGCAGCCACAGGAAAGCGCCAAAAGCAGAACCGGGAGTTATCCAGTGCCATCGCGGCTGCTTTAAATCGGGACCGCAATAATAGATCACGGAATACGAGAGAACAACGAACAGGATTGCTGCCGGCCATTGGATGGTTTTCCATATCAGCACAATCGCGGGCTGAATGTGCAGTTCCAATCCGAGCCAGTCCACGAAATGGCCGCTCACAAGCACAATCAGCAATGCCGTAAGGAGGAGAATCGAAATCAGGAGAGTCAAGCCAAGCGCAATCAGACGAACATTGAACCAAGAGCGGGTCTCGCGGACGCGATAGGCCAAATTCAAAGCGGAAATCATGGAACTAACGCCGCCGGAAGCAAACCAAAGCACAAAAACGATTCCGAAAGTCACCTTGCCGCCACTGGCGTTTGTGGAGAGCTCCAGAGCCGTTGTCTTCAACAGTGCAAACGCTGCTGGTGGAAGAAAGTCCCCGAAATACTCTAAAAAATCGGTTTGAAGTTGACCTGGCTGGAAGCGAAGACGCCGAACAGCGTCACCATCAGCAGAATCAGCGGAAAAAGGGCGAAAATAAAATTGAATGCAAGGTCGGACGCAAGTCCAAGCAGATTATTTGCGGCGATATTTCTGAACACGTTGCGAGACAGCTGCCAGGGGGTCAAACCGCCCAGTTTCCAGACGGACGCTATTCGTTTCGAAGTGGAGGACAAGGCTGATGTCATCATGCGGGCAGCACGCAACCTCGGCCGCATTGTCGCAGACCGCGAAATAAGTTTCTATACTGCCCTGGCCCTCATGAAATGCAGAACAAGCAGTACGAGACCTATAACCAGAACGATGTGAATGAAAGCGGCGGTGACGTGAAACGCAAAAAAGCCCAGCAACCAAAGAATGATCAGAACTGCGGCGATAATCCCAAGCATGTTGTTATCTCCTTGCGGTCGAGCGCTCGAACCGCGCAGCGCAAATAGCACATTAGCCGCGGCCGCAACAGGCGTCTGTCCCGTTGCGGACAGCTGATGTATTGGCTCTTCGCTCGCTGCCACATCAGGGATTGTTGGCTGATAGATATGCGCGAATGTGCAAAACGAGACAGCCATCCCTTTTCGGCACGTTTATGATTCTGGCGAGAGTGGCGAGACCGGAGCGCAAGAGTTCAAGTTCCAGGGCTGGGGCTGGGTTCTTTGTTTCGGCTCGTCATTCTATTATTCATCTGCGAACGATGCGGTCCCCGCCCCGATTCAGAAGCGACCGCATGCAATAACGCGGGGAACGATGGTTCAACACGCTCGACAACATCTACGCAGTGAAAACATTTGAGAGGAGGACTGCAGTGTCAGTAATCTGCCCGAACTGTGAAAGTAAATCGGTTTACCGATCGCATCGAAAAGGAGCCTTCGAGACTTTCGTGTTGAAACTAACGCCTGTGCGGCCCTTCCGATGCAGAGACTGCGACCACCGCTTCTACCGGCTCATCTGGAATACAGACTCCGTCGAACACAAGAGCATTGCCTCGGATTAGTCCTAAACCGATGGCACGGTTCAGTCGCGCAGGTCAATTGATGAACGGAGCCCTTTCAATTTCGTCGTCGTCCGCTGCGCTGGCCGAATTGATCGAACACCGCTCCAGTTCTTCCGCATCCTTATGACGTTGCAACGCTACCGCCGCCAGGCGAGCGACTCTCTGAATGACCTGAGTTTCAAGTGCGGTGGGCAGCCGCGGATCACAGCCATAAATCTCAAGCGTCCCGAGAAGAGTCCTGCTCCGCGAGACAATATCGGTTGAGGAAAACAGAGTCAACCCCACTTGCACTGCGGATTGGGCTTTGGCGCAAAAGTGGACCCCTTCTTCGTCCGCGAGCGACACGACTGACACGACGTCGCCGATTTCCACGTCAATTATGCAGCACAGACGGTTCAGGGTTTCCGGAAGCGGCGCTCCCAGGACAATCATCTCGAGAATCCGTCGTTCCTGTGCCGACGGCCCATACTTACCGTCTATGCAGTTCTGAAAGAGCCATACCTCCTTTGGTGCTCGCTTCGCTCGCGGGTCATGGTCGTCCATTCCAGCCTCCTCGTGTGTGTGATTGATTCGGAGGTGCGCAGTGCCGGCTACGAGAATCGTCGAACTTCTCCAACTCCTCGCGGCGTATCCTTGCGTCTTCTTCCCTGATTGCAAGGAAGATCCCTTCCGTGAACTCGATCCATTTCTCTTTTACGTTTTCGATGGACTGATCTCCGTCGCCGTGATCTTCGTGTTCCATTCAGTGACCTCGCGGTGGGAGGACGAATAGTAGGACGGCTCGATGGGCGTGACTGTTCCCTTTTGTACAGTTTGCGCGACGTCAGTAGAAATACCGTGAGACAAAACTGCAGTGGGGGTGCGATGCGTGCAGCTTCGCTTAATCGTGAAGGACGATACTCAGGAGGGAATTATTAACGTGAATCTCGCCGTTTTTGTAACGGATCAATCCTAATTTTCTAAACTTGTTCATGAAAAAGTTGACCCGGGACCGGGTCGTGCCGACTGTCTCCGCAAGCATCTCTTGCGATACTCCGGGAATCATCTTTTGAGGGTCGCCGCGTGCTCCGTAGCGAGCCAGCAGCAGCAGAGTGCGCGCCAAGCGCTTCTCACTAGAATTGAAAAGCTGGTCTACAAGGTCATTTTCGATTCGGATATTGCGCGCCAACATGAAAGTAATGAAACGGTCGGAGAATTCATGTTCTCCGTGAAGCACGCGGACCATCTCGTTCTTTTCAATTGCAAGCAAGATGGTAGGTGCGATTGCGCTCGCCGTTACCAAAGAAATGGACTGGCCAGCGAGGCATCCTTCACCGCAAAAATCCCCGGGTCCCAGAATCGCCACCACGGCTTGTTTCCCGCTTTGGTTTACTACGGTGAGCTTTACACCGCCTTCCTGAATATAGAGGACGTTGTTGGAGGGATCTCCCTGCGCGAAAACGGTGTCTTTTCGTTTGAAATTGATTATTTTTCTACCGAGGCCTGCGGAGTTAAGGAAAGATTCCAGGTCGAAACCACGGCTCGCCGATTTCGCTTTTTGGGGTAAGCGAAAGGTGCCGGCGGAGGCACGTTTAGGAACTAAATACACGATAGGTGAGTGTCTCACAGACCCCGCTCCTTATAACTGTGCAATATTGAACACTTTGAATGATCGGGCGAGGGCGCTTTATCCGAAGCTAACCTCAGAAGCATCCAGCAATTCAAGGGAAGAAGGGAATCCTACCGGCCCTGCAGCACTTTCCGCAACGACTGGCGTACTTCGAGGCCCCCGTCATAATCGATGTAACCGAGCTTTCTGAATCGATTCATAAAGAGATTGATGCGAGGGCGCGTAGTTCCCACCATCTCCGCCAGGATCTGATGGCTCAAGATGGGGATCTCGGCGACCGCCGGTCCATTCTTATCCAAGTGCGCGAGTCGGATGAGTACCCGCGCAAGCCGTTGTTCTGCCGAGGTAGTCAACAGCTCGGCGACGTGCTCCCGGTAGCTCTTTCCGCTGCATAAAAGATAGGCCACCAGGGAATTTGACACCTTGTTGTTCTTTTGGCGAAGCAATTGGAGCATATGCACCTTTTGGATGGTGCGGATCGAGCTGGAAGTCATCGCGACCGCCGACGACGCGCGCAACGGATAACCCGCGAGGCAAAGCTCGCCAAAAAAATCGCCTACCCCGAGGATTGCGGTGACTGCCAAAGGCTGATTTTTCGACCTGGTGGTAAGGCGCACACCTCCCGCTTGAATGTAGAAAAGTGTCTCGGCGGGCGCTCCCTGTTTGTAAATGTTTTGCTTATCCCGAAAGCGCGACACTTTTCCGCCCAGACTGCTGCCGGACGAGAAATCGGTAAGATGAGAGGCCGCACGGCTTATCGGCGTCCTCGTTCGTTTCACTCCTGTAGAGGGTCTGGTCACCTCTACAGTTTCTCCGTGGATTTCACGGATTTCTGGTGAGCCTCTTGCGACCATTCGAATGCTTGCTTGGCGTGCTCCATCGCTTGCCTGGAAAGCTCGTGTCCGGTGAGATGATCCTCTTTCCCATGCGCCACGGCGGCAGCCCGGTGCGCGTGCGCGGCAAGTTCGTGGAGCTCTGCGGCTCTTTGGTGCGAGTTATACGGCATAACCGCTGCCCTCCTGAATATTGCCAATTTATGATAAGCCCATGCGGTTTGCCAAACTGTGCAATAACGGACAGGCTGAGGAAATCGCGAGCGCTGGGCGCTGCGAACTCTCGAACTAGCGTTGGCTTCAGTTATTTCCGAAGACCGGCACGGCCGCGCCGTGAATCACTTTTGCATCGTCACTACACAAGAAGGTGATGACTCGGGCAATGTCCTCCGGTTTCGGCCACTTTGAGTAATCTGCGGAGGGCATCGCTCTACGATTCGCTTCCGTGTCAATGATGCTGGGAAGAACTGAGTTCGCGCGGACTCCCGTGCCCTTTAAGTCTTCGGCGAGAGAATCTATCATCGCTACCGCAGCGGCTTTCGACGCCGCATACGCTGAAGCGCCGCCAGCATGGTCGATCGCAGCCTTTGCAGCGACGTTTACAATCGCGCCATTTCCCTGCTTGAGCATTAGGCGCACGGCCGCTCTGGCGAGAGCATATCCTGAGCGCAGGTTGAGCGCCAGCATCTGGTCAAACACTTTAGTGTCCAACTCCCACAACTTGATACCGCCGGCGTAACCGCCCACGGTATTCACCATCGCGTCCAGCCGGCCATGCCGCGCGACAATTCCTTCGATCAGATTGGTCACTTCCACTTCGTTCGTGACGTCAACGCTGAAACCTTCAAGTCGTGAGCCATTCCCGCCTGCAAGATTTCTGAGCGCGTCGAGCTCTTCCTCGGTTCTGTAGGTCACAACTACATACGCGTTTTGCTGCAGGAATTCGAGACTGACGGCTCGTCCCAAGCCGCCCGTGCCGCCCGCCACTAATACGACTTTGGTTGCTGCGGTGGCATCGCTTACGCTGGTATTCGATTCCATAATTTTGATCTCCTCGTGGGGATGTCTTGTCAATTCTGGTGGCATGTTCTCGGGATTGCAACACCAGTCCCGGGAAAACGAATGCGTCCGGGGCAAATCGCAACGCCGACAGTTCGGATTTTATTGCGGGAGTGAATCGATTGAATGAGTTATTTTGACTTGCGTCAGTTGGACGCGGTGGTAGGCACCGGGCGGCGATTTCTGGCTTCGGGTCCAAACTGCGGTATTTGATCGGCAGCACAAGAATTGAGTTGCTCCATGCCGCCCCAGTCTTGGAGCTGTTTTTCGCTTTCGGTGTTAATTTCTTCGATGGGTCTCGGTTGGCGGTTGCCCGAACCGGGAAAAACGAGGTAGAGTACGCCGCCTCGCGCGCCTCCGTTCCGGGCATCGGGCCAGATGCCGAGCTTTTCAGCGAGCGCTACCGAGCCTTCGCCGAAAGTACCGATGTCCGCGAAAATAGCGTAGGACGACCGGCCGCTTCGCAGATTTGTGACTACCGCGAAATCTCCCAGGCGAGCACCCGTGTCTCGAGAAACATCGCCGGGCAGGACGATGTATGGGATTTTCGAGGCGTCCACAAAACGCGTCGGATCGAGCCTATCTTTTGTTCGGTCGGAGAGGGCGGTGCACGAAATATAAAACCCAGGGAACGGGTCACTGGCGCCTTGCACCAGAGGATTTCCAGATTCGTCGGCTATAACGCCGTCCCAATGCCCGGGATGGCCGGCATTCTCTAAATCATCGAGGCCCGTGTTATCGGCATTATATGCGTTCGGGGCGCCATCGGCATCTATCGACATTCCGGCGACAAAGAAAAACGCCTGGCTCTGCGGCAATTGCCAGATCGGCATCTGGCGAACGGGTTCTCCGTTGCGAGCGATTTCCCAGTTCATGAGCAGTGTGCGCGATGGGCAGCTTCGTGCCACGATCTGCTCTGGAGCTTCTTCCACGTTTGACTGCTGACGCGTCATACCCTCGACAGCTACCGCCGCGCAGAATAATCCGAGTCCGCTCACTGCAACCACCAGGGCCCTTTTCATCACAGCTCCCATCTGAACATCCAGCAATGCCGGAACGCACCAGTTTCGCTGCTCTTGCCTTACCTTCCAATTATCCACGGAACGCCATGTCTGCGAAAGCTCGTTGCGGCGTCACCGTTCCCGAGAGTCCCATCGCTATAACACGAATTCCGGCGAACTGGGTGAGCAGTTCCACTTTGATTGCGGAATAGATCCGGAATATTTGCATGTTATTTCAAGCGGTACGCGTGCACTTCGAAGGCCCTTCGCTATTGCCGCCCATGGGTGCGGCTTCCGAATTGAAACTACCGTATCTCTCACAAAACACGGCATCGCCCGATATCGAATTGTGATGGAATTTGAAAAAGGTCAGGTGCCCTATGACGGTGCACATATTTTATTTCCCGTTTTGAATGGCCGACCCATTTTGGATGATCTTCAACGCGAGGGGCAGCAGCGGCCGGCCGGGATGGGGTTGCCATGGGGACACGTTTGCGGATGACCGAGAAAGGTGCAGATACGCTGATCGAGTTCTGGACTGATGATGTGTTCGAATTTGCAGGCGTGGGAATCGGCTTCCGATTCGGCGATCGAAAATGTGTCGGTCAGCAGCCGTTCGGCCAGACGGCGGCGGCGGACGATGTCCCGCGCGCGATGCTTTCCGGTTTCTGTGAGCGCGACCTCGCTGTTACGCTCCACGAGCAGACCCAGGTCTTTCAGGCGCGCAATCACGGTGACGGGATCTTTCACGTCGGATTTCCGCATGCGATCGAGCTCCGGCGTCACGCCTTCTTCATCGAAAATCCAGACTTGCTCAAGCACGTGGTCGTTGCGTATTTCTTCTTCCGCCGACATTTCAGTGATGTGCGCGAGGCGTCCGTGCGCGAGGTCAATGCGGCGGTCCGCAAGACTTCCAATCGAGGGATCGTGCGTCACCATCAAGATGGTGTGCCCTTCGGAATGAAGTTCGCTGAGAAGGCGAATCACGGTCGCCTGGTTTGCTTCGTCGAGATTCCCGGTGGGCTCGTCCGCGAGAATTAATTTCGGATGGTTGATCAGCGCACGCGCCACTGCCACCCGCTGCTGCTCGCCACCGGAAAGCTGCGAGGGAACGTGATCGACTCGATCACCGAGGCCGACGCGGACGAGCGCCTGATGCGCTTCGGTTTCATTGGTGGTGCTATGAAAATACTGCGCGAGCATCACGTTTTCGAGAGCCGTCAGATAGGGAACAAGATGAAATTGCTGGAAGATAAAGCCGATTTTTTCGGCGCGGAAACGTGTCAGGCCCGATTCGTCGAGACGCGCCACGTCGGTGCCGTCCACAACCGCCTGTCCCGATGTGGGCGAATCGAGCCCGCCGAGGATATTGATGAGCGTGGTCTTGCCGGAGCCCGAGGGGCCCATAATTGCGATCCACTCGCCCTCTTCGACGCGGAACGAAACGCCATCGAGCGCGCACACGTTTCCGAAATCCTTTCGGAGATTTTCGATCTGTACCAGCGTCGGCATTATTCTCCCCGCAAAATTACGGCCGGCTTTATTTTCCCGAGCAGGCGCAATGGCAGCGCTCCGGCGAGAGCCACAATTACCATCAGCGCAACGGTGATGGGAAGTATCTCCCAGCGCGGCGTGATCGAAGTGCCAAAAACGCGCTGTCCCATCCAATTCGAAAGCGCGATGCCAACGAGGCAGCCGATCAAACCGCCGACCGCGCCGAGTACACCGACTTCCGCCATAAATATGCTCACGATTCGAGAAATCGAGCCGCCAAGCGCCTTCATCAGCCCCACATCTTCGCGGCGTTCCATCGCGAGCGCTGCCATCGTCGCGAGCACGCAGAGCGCTGTCAGCACCAGGATCAGCACGATCATCGAGACGATTAAGAGATGAATGCGGTTCAGCAGGGCGCCCTGGGCCTCGGCCACTTGCCGAATAGGCTTCACATCATATCCGGGCAGGACCGATGCGAGGCGGGATTCAAATGCGCCAATGCTGGCGGCATTTCCTCCCACGCTTAACTGCACGAGTTCGATTTTCCCTTCCAGCCCCGCGAGCTTTTGCGCGACGGCGAGATTGACGAAGGTCTGGTCGTCATCCGCCCCACCTGCATCGACGACTCCGGCGACGCGAAGGTGCGTGGTTCGTCCCAGATAGCTCAAGTCGAATTCGCTGCCGGGTGCAAGGTGAAATTGCCGCGCCACGTTGCGGCCAACGAGAGCTTGCGTTTCGTCGTCCCGCGACGTGACCCAATTGCCATCGAGCTTCCACGTGGGCGCAAGGCCGCGCGCCTGATCGAGCCAGGTTCCGGCGACTACTAACGGCTTGTCGCCAGCTTTCGCGACGATGTAGAGATACGGCGCGGCGGCGATAACATCGGCAGCGCGCGCGTAATCAACCGCTCCGAGCACGTCGGCAGAGTCGATCAATGTAGGCTGCACGGCCTGATCGGTTGGATTTTGCTCGGTATCAGCAGACGCATTCGCGCCTTGCGCCGCGCGTCTGGACGAAATGACAAGGTTCGCGCCCAAAGCGCGGAACTCCTGCGTCAGCTTGCGTTCAATATCAAGATCCAGGTTAAGAAGCGCGGAAACAACAGCGGCGCCGCTGATAAGCGCGATCAGAGCGACGGCGAGCCGCCCGCGGCTACCACGCAATAATCGCCAGAGAAGGCGCCAGAACATCACTCGCCCCGCAGTACAGGCGCGGGATTCAAGCGCGCCGCCCGCCACATCGGAATCATGCTGCCAATAATTGCGACGACTGCGGCAAGGCCCAGAATCGCAGGCAAGAGAATCAATCGAGGCGGAGCCGGCGATCCAAAGACGCTGGTGCCCAGCACTCGCGCAAATCCTAAACCCAACACGAAGCCGATAGCGCCTCCGGCAAGCGCAAGCATCAATTGTTCGGCTAAGAAAATTCCCGCCACGACGGCGTTGGTCGCGCCGATTGCTTTCATGATGCCAACTTCAGCGCGGCGCTCAAGAACCGTGGCTGCCGATGTGGCCGCGACTGCAAGCGCCGCCGCAATCAACGCACCCAGGGTAACGATCCAAAGCAGCGTGCTTACGTGCGACAAGATCTTTCCTTCGGTATCGGCCACGCGGCGAATGGCGCGGACGTCGGTACCCGGCAAAACCTGCGTAATTTGATAGCTGATCGAAGAAATGTAGGGTGAGCAGAACCACTGGTCGAATTGTTTGGGGGTCAAGGTTGCAGGATCACGCAAGGCCAGCGCATCTGCGGGCTTAGTCAGTGCGCTAATGAAAAGACTGCGGAATTGTCCTGGACGGCCGGAGAGTTTTTGCGCAATGGTCAGCGGAACCAGCACGGCATTGTCTTCCGCGGCTTCCGCGTCGCCGGTGGAGAGTATTCCAGTGACGACCAGAGGAACCGTTTGCGGCTGAGATTGCGCCCCGTTTTGCACGGCCACGTAAATCGTCTGGCCGGGCGTGATTCCTCCGGGATAATTTGCGGCGAACGCGGCGCCAACTACGGTTTCGTTCGCGGTGTCCTGAAACCAATGACCACGAATGTTCCATGAGGGATGCGTCACGCTTACGCCCGTGCGGAATTGCGTTCCGTCAGGAACGGGCACGGAGTGCTCGTACCAAGTGCCGATCAGCGTGGTTGGCATCGTTTGGGCTGTTTCGGAAGCTTGAACCGAGGCTGGAATATCGAGAAACGGCGTGAACCCAAGAATATTGTGGCGCCAGAAAATTGTTTTGAGCTTGCCGAGGTCGGCTTCTTGAAGGTAAGCGCCTTCGTCCACGGGACGGTAGTCAACTCCGCCAATTTGCAGCGGCAGCGTATCCGATTCAGGCGTGACGATCAGATTCGCGCCGAGCGTGCGGAACTCGCGCGCCAGCCTGTCGCCAACCTCCAGCGCGACGGTTAGCGTAGCGGTGGCGACGGCCATGCCCACGACGAGCGCGGCACCGGTGAGAATTTTGCGCCGGGGATTGCGAACGAAGGATTCGCTTACGAGACGTGCAAACATTTTGATTAGGAGTGAATGGTCGAGGCGGCGCTTGCGAGCGCCGAAAGGTCCACGGTCACTACTCCTCCTTCCACGCTTGATTTCACCGGGATGGGATTGCAGCCACCCTTGTCACCGATGGATGGGACGTAAATCGAGGCGCCGCAGTTTCGGCACACAACATTCTGACCTTCCTGACGGTAACCGGCGGTTCCGCAGATCTGGCACGCGTCAAGCGCAACGGCGTAATCCCCATTGGTCTGGTGAATAACCAGGAAACGGATCACAGTATTATTCACGTCCGTCGTGTAAAAGTGCAGGCTCGAATCGGTTAGGTCGGAAAGCGGAATTACAACCTGGCCATTTTGCGCCACCAGAGATTTCGCGGGCTCCGGCGAATTCGCGGCGTGCGTATAGGCAAACTCCGCGGCCAGCGAAACTATCACCAGGATACAAAGAATCGCGGCGGCGAAGCTCCATCCCCTTTGCCTGCGGAATTCCCATTCACGCATGCGCCGCTCGGCCGGATTGATCGCTGGATCTTCTTTAGGGCGCCGGGCGCCGAACCATTCACGTAACACCAACAGCGCCGCCGCGCCAAGAATCACCGCGAAAAAGAAAAATTCGTTGGATACCAGCGGGCCGATGGTGGCCATCTCTCTCTTGCTCGATGGTATCCATGTCGCTTCGCTGAGTTCGTGAACGCCGGTGAGCGCCAACTGGAACGCGACGACCATTAGGATGCCAGTGGTAGCGGCGAAAAAGCGATGGAGCGGAATTTTGAGCGTGCCTTGAAAGAAGAAAATACCGACCGCGGCGGCGATTGCGATTCCGAGCGCCGTCCCGATCCAGACCTCGACTCCGGCACTGGAAAGCTCGACGGCACGGAGGATCAAGACGAGCTCGGCGCCCTCGCGTACAACCATCAGAAAAACGAACGCGCCGATACCGAAACCGGCGGCGCGAGTAGACTTCTGCGCGTATAACTCGAGGCGCGCTTCAATTTCCTTGCGGAGCGTTCGGGCGATGCGGTTCATCCATACGATCATCGTGACGACCAGGAATGAGGCCACGAGCATTAGAAGGCCCTCAAAACCGTCTTCACTGATTCGAAGTTTCTGGAGCAGGAATGCCGCTAGAATGCTGGCGGCGCTGGCGAGCACTACCCCGCCCCACACGTAAGGCGCAAGCGCACGGCGACCGGTACGGTTGAGATACACCAAGACAATGCCGACGACGAGGGCGGCTTCAACGCCTTCACGGAGAGCTACCAGGAGAGCGGAAAGCATGTAGTATTTAGCAGGAAACCCAGTTGCAACTGGGTTTCAACTGAGAAACCAGTCTATCGTTAATGGCCTGTAAAATCAAGAAACATCAGCTTTGCGCGAACACGGTTGCGGCGACAAAACCTTGTACAATGAGCATCTCACACTTCTTATGCCAGCGCTTCAGCGTCCGCGTTTGAGAACCCGCCGAGCAGCCTTGCCCATAGTTTTGGCAACGTGCGCGGCTGTGGGAATCATTTCCCTGGCGCCCAGCACCACTTCCGCTCAGGTGACGTCTATCGGTTCGGCATCAGGGGGACAATCCGTTATGGCCCCGGCGATCAAGGCGGATTTGAAGAAGGCGAAGAGCGCATACCAGCAAGGTTCGCAATACGAGCAGAAACAGGATTGGCAGGCGGCGTATGAAGCGTACAACAACGCCGTGAACTGGGCCCCCGACGACCGTGATTATCTGCTTCGGCTGGAACTGGTCAAGAGCCGACTGATCGAAATGAAGGCGGACGCAGCGGAACGCGACGCCGTCGCGGGACGGTTCGACGATGCGCGCCGGGAGCTAGTCGAAGCGCGATTTCTCGATCCGACGGACACCGTGCTACGCGACAGGCTGGCGGAATTAACGGCGGCGCAATCGAGGCCCACCACGGTGCAGAACACCGCGGAAGCAGGGCTCTCGGGCGAAATTCATTTGAATTATCAACTCGGGAAGCACAAATTCGAATACCAGGGAACAACGCAGGGAGCCTACGAAGAAGCGGCACGCGAATTCGGAGTACAGATAGCATTCGATAGGGACTTGGCATCGCAACCTGTGCGCCTTTCGGTGGACGACGCGGACTTTCCCACGGTGATGCGTCTGCTAGGGCCCATGACCGGCACCTTCTGGCGTCCGCTGACGCACAATCTGTTTTTCGTTGCGCAAGATACGCCGCAAAAACGAAGGACTACGATGTGTCTATTGTCCGAACGGTTTTGTGCCCGCTTCGGAAACGCCGGATCAGATGACGGAGATACAGAGGATGGTCCGCGAAATTGCGGGGATTACGCGCGCGGATTTGGACACGCCAAACCGCACGTTGACGCTGAGAGCTTCACCGCAAGCCGTTGCAGTGGCGACGCAGCTGATCGATCAGATGGAAGAGCCGCTCGGGGAGATGATTCTCGAAATCGAAATTTTAGAAGTAGACCGATCATTTTCGAGCCAGATCGGAATCACACCACCGCAGAGTGCTAAAGTGTTCACGCTGAACACGCAGCAGCTTCAGGAGGCGCAACAGGGGGACAATCGCTGATTAATGTGATCAGCCAGATTTTTGGCCTGCCGTCCGCGTTCTCGGGCCTTTCGATGAGCCAACTTGTGATGTTAATTGCTTCACGAAATCAGCGCGGCCGCGCTACTGCCGCCGCTGGTGGCTTTTGGAGGCGGTGGGAGCACGTTTCTCGCGACGCTTCCCGGCGCTGTGGCGAATCTTTCGCAGATGCTTTCACTCGTGCGTCACGGACGGCGTTTGTTGATGAGAGTAGAGGACGGGCAGCCGACGACGTTTTTCCTGGGCAGCCGCATTCCAGTGTCACTGGCGCTTTTTTCGAGCAGCCTGGGAAGCAGCGGGTCCAGCATCGCCCCAACGACACCTGCAAACTTTCCGACCACGAACTATCCGACGGTAATGCCCAACTTTCATTGCGAACGCCACTCTGCGCGCAGGCAGCACAACGAACGATCTGATCGTCGCGAACTCCGCTGACAATGACGTGGGGATTCTCGCTAAGGGAAAGGCGACGGGACGTTCGCCGCGCAAACTACCTTTCCAACCGGGACCAATCCAGTTTGGGTTGCGACCGGAAATTTCAATTCCAACGGCGGCACCGATACTAATCTCGATCTCGCGGTCGCAAATCAAGGCTCGAACAACATTTCGATATTGCTCGGGAATGGCGACGGCACGTTTACCGCGGGGAGTCACGCTTGCTGCAGGAAGCTCACCGGTTTCAGTGGTGGCCGCGAACTTTCACGACACCGTCGCGGGCAGCACGATCGACCTCGCAGTGGCCAATCAGGGTGATAATACGATTTCGATATTCGAAAGCAATGGCGATGGAACATTCAAGTCACCGACGCTGCTTCAATTGCCGAGCGGCTTTTTGCCCACCGCACTCGCAGCAGCCGATTTCAACAAAGACGGCCACATTGATTTCGCTGTGGCCGACAAGGGGAATAATACGGTCTCGGTTTTCCTCGGAAATGGCGATGGGACTTTTCAGCCGACGCACGGATTATGCGGTGGGGACTTCGCCGGTTTGGATTTCCGCGGCGGATTTTAACGGCGATGGCATCTGGACTTGGCAGCTCGCGACAACGGCGCTACCACCACGAGCGATACGGGCAGCGTCGTTTCAATACTTCTGGGCCAGGCCGGATCGAACGGCACCGCGACCGGGACGTTCGCCGCTGGCACGCAAAGGGACTTCCCGGCAGGCAATCGACCCGACTCGATCGCCGTCGCAGATTACAATGTGGACGGCGTCGCCGATCTTGCGGTGGCGGACAAAGACGACAATGCGGTTTCGATACTGCTGGGCCTGGGCAGCGGGCTTTTCAGTCCGAGCTTCGAATTGCCTGTGGGAACAAGCCCCGTTTCGATCACGACCGGAATATTCAACTCCGACAACCTGCCGGATGTGGCTACGGCCAACAATGGCTCGAATAATTTGTCGGTGATTTTGAATTCGTCGAGCTTTTCGGGAGCGTCAAGCGGATTGCCCGGATCGCTTTACCCCGGCGCCGAATTCCTGGACATCGGATTGAAAGTGAAGGCGACGCCGCGAATTCACTTGAATGACGATGTGACGCTGCAGCTTGC
>CAVYPL010000022.1:0-103131 GCA_963770355.1 uncultured Alphaproteobacteria bacterium
TCGCGCTCCTTGCGGCGCATGGCGGGGATGGCGGCAAGGCGTTCTGGACCTTCGCGCTGGCGGTCGGCGTTAGGGCTTTGCTTTCGCGTCGATCGTGCTCATAAGTTACATGTCGACGATCGCATCAGTGGGAGCATGCGGCGAGCCAGTTCGGCCTGGACCGACCTCCCTCTGCGCCTCCCGGGGCAGCATTCTGGCTGGGTTTTCGGGCTTCGTAATCGAGCATACCGGCTTCGTCTGGTTCTTCATCTGGACCTCGCTCATCGGCATCCCGGTCGCGTTGCTGGCGGCCTTTGTTTGGTACCGCGTCGGGATATCGGATGAGGCGCCGATGCAGGTCGGAGGAGGGCATTAGCGCGTTTTATCGGGGGGATGAACAGACGTGGGTCGGATGCTGGCGAGCGCCCCACGGGCAACAAGTGATGGTATCGTGCGCGGAGATCGTTAGACCTTTTTACCTTCGAATTTAAGTCACGAGCCTGCCATGCGGGCTGCGCGCAGGTCTGCCGACCATTAACGCTCCCAGCCTCACGTCAGAAGGACGGCGGAATTGTTACCTTCGAAGGGGACCCGGTGTGCTGATTGCTGGTGCCGACTGCCGCGCACGGCAACGCTTCCGTTGTCATCGTCGCCGGATTGCACTCGGCCCTTGGGCCGAGTTGTGACGTGAGAAGGCGTGACCTTGGCACCTTGCTAAGAGTTTGGTGCCAGGCGATGCATTCGCTCAGAGGTCTGGGAGGCAGTCCAGACCCACACTAAAATCAATTGCAATTCCACGACGCCACGGCTGACGATGGGGCAGGGTCTATACCGAGCAATAACGCTCTATCGGCCTGACGATGAGTTTCTCGTCCATTCCGCGTAGGCGGCTTTGCCATGCCTTGGCTTTCGCGTAAGGCATCGTCGTGATGATGTATTCTGGATGCAGGTAGTATTCCTCGTCTTCGGTCTTGGCCAATCTCAGAGCCGCCTTCATAACTTTTCCTAGGGTCAACTGTGTTGGGATAACCATTTGGTAGCGGTCGCCGGTAAGGACAAAGAAGCCCATTCCGATCATCATCGCAAACTCTTCTGGCTCTACCTCGCCGTTCAGACTAACAACCAGAGTAGCTAAATTCTTTTCAAGCCGCGAAAGCAGAACGGTCGCCGCGATATTGAAGTCGGGGAAATAAACTATTGTCAGTCTATCAATCCGCTTGCTGAAGCGGGTATTATTGAGAGCTTCGGTCCATAGCTCATTAGCTTTCGCAGCCGCCAGTAACCAATTGGCATAGAACTTCGTGTCCGCCCATCTGGGACCTTCGACAAGGGCCAAATATTCAGTGCGATCTTCGATAAGCGAGCAAGGTTCAGTCATCGTCTTTCTCCATAATTGCCCCGGTCCATCTCGTTAGGTCCTGCAGTGTTTGGTTGAATGCTCATAATGATCTCCATTCGGTCCTTGATTGGTTGGTTTGGTAGATGCACGTTGTCAGTCATTCTTGCGCACGTATCCACGAACTTGCTCCTTGTAGCCGCCACGAGTGAGGTCGCGGACTCGCACGGCTGTCCAGCCGAGTTCGCCCATCAGCTTCGCCAGGTGCCGGTACGCACCCGCCGTGCGCTCACGCTGAGGCACCTCAAGCACGTCCAACAGGTGTTGCGTGGATACACGCTCCATGCCGTCGAAGTCGACCTTGCCGCGGACACGCTCCAGCCGAAGCCGCCACGGATCGGTGTCCTGTGGTGCGGCTTCAGCTTCGGCGTCTCTGAGCTTTTTTAGGAATGACACCTTGATCATCCGTTCAGGCATTCAGTCGTGCTGTAGCCGACCAGCGGCATCACGCGGCATGGCTTCGTGCGCGCCTGTAGCTAGCCATCGTTTCCTCGTATTCTTCCGGTGGTGCCCAGTACGAGACCTGGCGTCATTCCCGGTAGCGGGCGGGGCGGGAAACGTCGTTTCAATTCGTCGTCCACGTCTATGCCCCAGCACCCGGTGTCGATGCCATCAATCCGCAGGCGAAGTCGTAGAATGACGGATGCTTTTCCACGTCGTAATCTCGGATAGCGAGCGATCGAACAAAGAATCCAATCAACCCTTTTAGGCCTCTGGCATGCCTGTAGTCTTCGATATCGTGGCCCGAGAGCGGGAAATGGCGGGGCATCCAGCGGTCCGTTCGCGGCAAGATGTTCGCGCGCGAGAAGGACCTTGCGTGCCTGACTTTTTTGATAGGCGATCGAGTCCGCCTCGCTCGCCCCGCACGAACGATCCACCAGTTACGGGATTTTCGCGAAGACCGTATCCAGCGGGTACTGACCTGAACAGCCGGTCGACTTCCTGATCTATTGGTGACTTTGCATTGGCGTCCATGTCCATCTCCAAGTGTGTGATTGCCGATCTGCCGGCCAATCGTGAAACGATATGAAGGTGGTATGGTCGAGAACGTAACTATTTTATTTATCGTGGCATTGAGGGAGCGGGTTTTTGAAAACTAAAACCGTGTCACCTTTGCACCTTGCCGCAGGCGCCCTGATCGGTGGTTCTGACAACGGCGATGTGTCTCGACATGGTTGAGTCCAATTATCTGGGAGCGATATCTTAATCTGGGGCAAATGATGACGCTGTTCGACCGGGCAGAGCCTTCAAGGTGGGACGCGAGCGCGGTGATGGGACGTGGATCACTTGTGCGCCGGTGGGGACGGGGGTAGGGCGGGTAGACCTTGCGACCTTTTATCGGCGCGTTATAGGCAGTCTCGGGTGTGTCCGATGTAGCAAATGCCGGTATTCGTTGGACTTGTCCCGCCTGTCTCGGCGAAGAGGGCTGCGAGCTCACTCTCACTCCTGCCGTCGGCACCTCTTGTCATCTCCTGGTTCTGCATTCTCTTATTAGTCTCAAATTAGGGAGAAGGTGAGACAGTGAGACAACGGCTGACGTAGCAGGGGTTTATCGCGGGCTCAGCTCGCCGGCGGGGATGGGACAGCGTGGGACAGGACTGGAAGGTCGCCAGTTATTTTGTGATGCCGAGCCGCCGTCGAGCTTTTTTTGCCACTTGTTGCCGGTTGGCACGTCGTATCCCCACGGTCGTTGCTTGGAGCCCGGCTGGGCTTTGAGGCGCTTGCGAGGACCGAACATGTCGGTGCAAGCCGTGCCAAAGGAGCCCTCGTTCCAGCACGTAGACTTTGTTGTTTGCAATACCCGGTGTACGCCTCGCGGAGTGCCTCAGACGTATCGTTCGTTCCGAGATCATGGGGTGTCGCGTATGAGCCTTGTGAGTTTCCGACAATTGCGTCCGCCTCGATGCAGGCACGCGCCCACTGGGAGATGCTGTCGGCGCTCATGCGCTGTTGCTCCGTGGCTTCGGCCGTCTTGATGATTTGTCGGGGATGCCAGTCGCCTAGCTGCAGGTTTTGGAGAAGCCAAAGAAATTCGCAGGTGCCGCCTGCATCCAGGTCTTGATAGAGCGGGGCGAACCAGTTTTTGTCGCACGCCCGCTCGTCACAGACGTCAAAAACAATATTGCGCCGATCTCCGACGCCAGCGGCGACGGCATGGTCGTGGTTGGTCGTCATCATTGGGTGCAGACGGTTTGGGATTTCACGAATGGCCCCATTCTTCCGCTCGACCTGAAGGGTAGGGGCGGTGATCATCGACTTGAGCTTATCCGTGCTCTTTGGATCGCCAGCCCACATGATTTCCTCACCGAGTATGAACGACTTGGTCTCCAACCAATCGTTGAAGCGCCCCAATAGGCGCTCTTTGTCATCCACAAGCGCTCCATGGCGTCCAAAAATCTTGATCATCACGAGGCCAACGGTGCTCTTGCCGGTGCCTTGTTTGCGGCTTTTGAGAATGACGACGACCTCGGAGTGCTTATCCGGGTTTTGCACCGCCCAAGCGAGCCAGCGGATGAAATAGCGAAATTTCATCCTGTCGCAGCGACAGATGATCTTCCAGATGTGCCGGAGCAGCCGCCGTTGCTTCTGCCAGCCTTTGCGAGGTTCAACTCCGAACCCGCGCCACAGATTAAGCTCGTATGGGTCTGCTGTGCCCTTCGGCTTGAAGACGATTATTTTCTCGTGCCGCCACTGGTGTTCCTTCCAGAACTTTTCGGCCCTGATAGGCTTGTTTGACCCGTCGGAAGGCTGAACGAATATGTTGCCGACCTCTAGCTTAAATTGCTCCGGCGCCGTGAACGCTAACGAACCGTCGTTTCGTATCCGGAAAATGCCGCTTTCTTGCTCCGACTTGCCGATGAGGTAGTGCGAGTTCAAAAGGTTCAGTGCTTCGCCCGCGCCGAAGACGCCACCGTGCAACCGGTCCCGCTTTTCCGAAGGCAACGGAGGCAGGTTGAATGCTCCGCCGGATTGCTCAGCTGACGTCAAATTGGTGAAACGCTCGGGCGCATGTCCAGCATCCGCCTCTATGCCGGCATGGTCGGCGGCTGGCTCCGCTGTGCCAACATCTGCACGCTCAGAGAGGCTCTCGATGCTCATGTCACGCCACCTGATCGGTGGGCACCCGCCGGCTGCCCGTTGTCGGGTAGAGCCATAGTCGGCGCCGGCCTGACGGCCTCGGACTTCTTGATGTTCGCAAGTTTTGTGAAGAAGCTCCCTAGTTGCTCAAGAAATTCTACCGGGACGACTGTTGCGGAAAAATGCTCTGGCGGCCGTTTGTCGATCCTCTTTTGCAGTTCCGTGGTGTGCACAGTGAAAACGCTCATTAACTCATCTGTCGCGCGCGCGCTCCATGGCCTTGACGGCTCAGACGTTTGGTCTACCGCGGTATCGGGACGCTCAACCACGCCGGCCTCTGTAGGAGCATCCTGCCGCTTCGACTTTTCCTTTCCGGCCCCGGAATTTGCCGCCTCCGCTGACGGGACCGTGCTCGGGCACTTCGAAGGCCACGGCGTTTGCTCTATTGCTGTGCTGGAGGTGCTCAACCGCGCCGGCCTCTGCGGGAGCATCCTGGGCGTCGGCTTGTCCGGGACAGTCCCGGAATTGGCCGCGGCTGCCCGCTGATTTGCCCGTGACTTCTGCTTTCGCTCGCGTTCTCCGGTGCGGTGTTCCACCAGCGTTTTTTTCCCTGCCGCGATGGCGCGCAAGGCGTAGGCTTGCGACTTGCGCAGCTGCGGACAAAAAAGTTCATGGAACTTTTTGAATCCGGCGTCGTCGCAAAGCCGTTTTGCTTCGGCTAACAGCTGCTCGACGGCGACCATTTGATCGGTGGCAAGCTTCGCTTGCTTTTCGGCCTTCTTAAGCCGTTCCGTAATCTCTCTGCCGATGTGCTGCAACCGAGCCGGACAATCTTTTTCGATTTGCGGGGCCGTGAACTTGGGCTCCCCATGTTCTGGAAGCTTCGCCGGACTATTTGGTAAGGTGATCACGGTGCTCATGTCGAAGAGCCCCGCTCGCACCCATCTGTGCCGTTGTCGCTCGCACTGCTCGCGTCGGCTTGCTGATGATCGCTGGCTGCTTCGCTTCCAAGGGAAGCCATGTCCGAAGTAGATCGCATCGGCTTGCTCAGCTTAGAAGCTACCCAGTCATCAAGATCGTTGATTGAATAGAGAGGTACGCGGTTCATGCGACGAAAAGTCGGACCACCACCGATCACAGCAAGCTTAGCCAACGTGCTGGGAGCACGCTCCAGGCCATAGGTTTTGTGCAGGTAAGCAGAAGCCGCCTTGCGGCGAAGAAATCTATGAGGCTCCATGTTGGCATCCTTTTCTAGAGATGCCCGGCAATGCCGAGCGGATGCCCGCTACCTCTCCTGAAGAGCCTTATTCAAATCTTTATGGACGTTGGATCACGGCAAGGTGATCAACATTTGGTCTGTGAAATTAAGCAGCATGGATCAGAGCGGGATAATTTCGATCCGGGAACGGGCACAACGCGGTCGCTGTTTGAAAGTGCCCAGTTCGTTTTGCAAATAGCGGGGTAAGCTATTGACTATCAAGAGCCGCCCAATCGTCTATTTTGCAGAGAAATCTTTTGGAATCAGTGGACGCGCAACAATCTACGAATTTGGGGGTCAGGAGTTCGAATCTCTTCGGGCGCGCCAACTCTACGATCCGTACGAAACTGCCGTCGGGAGGGACGCGGGTGTCCCATCAGGCCGCCGACGGCCAGTGTCTGTGCTCTGCAGATCAAGCGCAGGAGGACGACAGATCTGACATGGCAATATCAACGCGAATGAACCCGGAGCGGACCTGCCATCTCGGCGCTGGCGCTCCTCCTTACGTCATGGCCGCGAGATACGCAGCTCCTGTCACCGTGAATTTCGTGTCGGAGCGAATTGGGCCGTCCGGTTTCCGATAGGCGTAGATGCTGTCGAGCCGCGCAAACCGATCGCATTGTCTCAGGTATGCGGCCGCATCCAGTGCCGCGAGGTCGGATACGATTTCGTCCGGGAACTCGAAATCGAACATGACGATGACCGATCCACTGACGATCTGCAGGACAAATGACCCGTCGTTCGATGGCCGTGAATAGATGACATGCACAGGTCTCGTGCCGTCCGACATTATGCGCAGAAAATCCGTGGGGTGCGAGCTGCCGCTGAGTCCCCTCCAGCTCCAGCACAATCTTTCCGCCGGCGATGACCTCGCAATCGCCAGACAGCCTGTCGGCAAACTCGATCTGGAAGAAATGCATCGCATGCGGTCGCTCAGGATCGAAGCTGAGCTCAAGCTTGCCGTAGCACCAATAGGCGGGAAATTCGATCCAACCGTCGGGCGGCCCCAACATCACTGCGACCTGGTTGCGGCTCAACCCACAATGTACGGGACCGAGTTGGCCAGTGGCAAGGAAATCTGACAGCCGCACCCGTGCGGTCCGCGGCACGACGCGTGCTGGTACCGATCTGGCGGCGGCGACGCCTTCGCTGCGCAGTGCAATCGAATATAGCGGCAGGCCGAGGCGGCGCGGATGGATCGCAAGGCCGGAATTGATGGCAGCGGGCATGCCACACATGACGCGATCGATGCTCGCATTAGCCTCGAGTGCATGCCACAGCTCTGCGTCGGTCAGCTTGGCCAGTTCCGCGTTGCCGCGGATCTCGTCGTCCCACACCTTGAACGAAACCGCGACGTCGCCCGCCGCAATAATCAACAGCGACGGCTCCGGCGTGTCGTCGCGACCACGCGGCCAGTAGAGGATTTGCGATGGCTCGCCGCGCCGGCGGACAAGCGCGAGGGCACCAGTCGGCCGCATCGTCTCGTCGATGCCGTCGAGTTCGATGACCATCGCGGGGCCCAGGCTGCTGTCGACGATCAACGTCGCTTCACCCGCAGCCGGCAATTCCTCGACGGCGAAGAACAGCAGCGGCCACGGGGTGACGATGCCGAACATGAGCTTGAGTTCGCCATAGTGCCAGACCCACACCTTGCCGTGCAGCGGCTCGCAACGTTCGGTGCACGACACTGGCGGTCCCAGTAGCGCGGCGGCATCGCGCAGCGAAACGCCGGCATGGAGCGGGCCGAGCCGGCCAATCTCCAGCAGCTTCATAAGCGAGACGATCGCGGTCACTCGAAACTCCTGCGCGGTGCGCAAGCTTGCTGGCCGCGGCTCGGATTGTCCAGACGCGGGATGAGCGGCCGAGGCCGGGTCTGCGCCTGGCCTCCATAGCGTCGATCTCGTGATCGATCGTGAGGGCCGCTATCGGGGGTCACCGGACCACCCTGCGAAATGGGGAAAATAGCCGCCCATTGAGGCGTAGCGCAAGATCGCAGGGCGTCGCAGTTTTGCCGATTGGAGCGCGTGGCGGGTTACGGCATCATAGGGGCACGGCGAAGCAATAGTGCCCATCTTCATCGGCCGTGGCGCGCCAGTAACTTATTGATTTCGAATTCAAACTTCTGCGCGATTTTTTCTCTCTTGACCTTCGCCTTGTATAGGGCAGCACCGGGGCGACACGCCATTCAATTTGAGCAGCAGCCATTACCTGGGTTTGTGTGCAGATGCATGCGACCGACGCCTCGCCGGTCTTGGAGGCGTAAAGTTGGCTGCCGAATTGATTCGGTCAGGTGGTCAATGGCCTCCGCACCATCACCCGCGTCAGAAGCTGTTGAGATTATCACTCCGCGCGAGTTTCGAATTGAACGCTCGTTCAAGCGAGGTGACACGACATACGAGCTGTTTGTTGGGCCATGCGCGTGCTGCGACAAAATCGTTTACCGGCTAATGCGCAGTTGTGGTGCCTCATCGATCTCGATCTATCAAATATCGGCCGAAGATGCGGACAATCTGGAAGCCTATGTTGACGAATGACGTTGAGCGTCCGAGATTGAGGCCATTGCATCCTTGTCGCCAATCCGACGAACAGCCGATCAGCATTGCCGTTTTCGGGTTCAGTTGGCGGCGCGTAACTGAAGTCCCGAAAGACCGAGTGTTACGTTAAGGGCAACGGATCCTTCGACCGAAAGCGGTTGCAACGCGAAGGAGCGTCCGGAGCCGCCGACCAGGACATTGACCCCGGCGCCGAGACCCATCCCGATGTCTGCGCTGGCACCGACATATTCGCCTGCAAGCGCTCCCGGAGGAGGCCCCGCAGTAGGTGAAAGCACGGCCCAGCCCATCACGCCTCCTGCCGTGACACCAAGATCGATGCCGACGGTATTGAGTGCACCCTCATAAAGTTGCGGTGGCAACGGAGGGTTCTGAACGAAGCGGCATTCCATCGATTGATGGCCGAAAATGACGAAGCCAATGCTCGGGTTGAGTTTGCACGTCAACATTCCAACCTGAGTCCAGGTTTTCGGTTGGGCCTCGGCGACGGGAAGTTGAACGCACGTTAGCAGAGCCGCTGTGAATATCAGGCGTCGTAGCATTGTTGTTCTCCACCATCATTGTCGTTCTGCCAGAAAAAATCTGCTGGCACGTCGGCAGGCTTCTCTCAATAGCAAGGAGGATAGGGGTAGTAGCCACAAGCCGGAGGGGGATATGGCGGACGGTAATACGGCGCCGCATAGGCGGCCGCACCATAGGCAGCCGCGCCTACAGCGCCCGCATACATTGCGCCGCGAAATGCCGAGCGGCGAGCGACACCGGCAAATGACAACGGCGTCAGCGGGCGGCCGATGATGTCGATGAAGACTGCAGCCGGTCCGTCAGCGCCAGCGAGATCGCCTTCCAGCGTCTGAACATTGAAGGTTAGCTTGTCACCTTCGAGCTTCGGGTTCTTCAGAACCACAACGGCGTCTTTTACCGAGCCGTCCTTACCGAGGACCGAGACGGTTGCGTTGGGCGGATTCTTGGCGAAGCTGTCGTCACCGGAGCCCCACTCCGCGATCACGTCGGCGGTGGGCTGATGACCGGCAGATCGCACCGGGCGGTCGGCGAAGATGATCGAACTCGGCATTACGCCGATCAACACCAGGCTATCTCCCTGCAGCGTCGCTCCGCGGGAGTTCATCACGAACAACGACGGCACGATCTCGGGCTTGGCGGTAGCGCTTGGCGTGCCAATCGTTTTCATCGAGGGGGATGCCGGCGCGCCCTGGCCGAAAGCGCCAACAGTGCCAGCCAGTGCGAATGCGACGCTGAAAAGTCCAGCCAGCGAAGCACGTTTTGCTCGTTTCATTTTCTTTTTCTCCCATTCCTAAAGTTGTCGGCGTAGCGACCGTCGTCGGGCATCGCACGCACCATAGCTTAAGAAGAGCGCCGCTTTTTCGATTGGGATTCACTTCGATTTTGCAGAATGCCTGCAAAGCAAATATTGACCGACCTAATCCGACCTCGCGGCCCATGGCTATTGGCCCAAAGGGTAACTTTTCCGGAGCAGCGATTGGGTCACTATCGTGGTCGCAGCGAAGTGCTGAACCGGCTTTGCTGCGTGGCCGGCTACGCAATAGTTTGCGGCGGCTGAGCAGCGCCGGCTCGCACATAGTCAAACGAACAGGGGCACTGTCGTGCTCATCATTCTTTGCCTCTTCTTTGTCGCGCTTTGGCTTTTGTTCTCCAAATTCAAGCTCGTGCGCTGGGGCGATGGAAGGCTCACTGCGTGCACCCTTTATCATCCGTTGGCCGGGCATGGTGCCCGCAGGTCGCGTCAACAACGAGATTGTTCACATCGTTGATATCTTCACGACCCTTGCACATGTCGGCGGAGCCGAGGTCCCCAAGGATCGTGCCAATCGATGGCGTGGATCAGTTGGATTTCTTCCTTGGTAAGCTGGAGTCCTCCAATCGCGAGGGGTTTCCTGCCTACGTGGCTGACCGGCTGTCAGCCGTCAAATGGCGAAACTGGAAAGTACATTTGATCTGGCAGGAAAATATGTATGCGCCGCCGCAGAAATTGCCGTTGCCGAAGATCATCAACCTGTTGGCCGACCGAAAAGAGGAGCGAGATGTTGCGGCCTATAATTCGTGGGTTGCCGATCCCGCAGTGAGGATCATTGGCGAGCTGGAGGCGAGCTTCAAGAAGTATCCTCCGATCAAACTTGGCACCCCGGATCCATACACGCCCCCGGTTTCAGTTTCTCGTTAGGGAGGCCGGCGTGCCCGGTTCGGATCAGCTAATCGAAGGCAAAGATGCGCTTCCAGTCGTTCTTCATGTCGACGACGGTCCACTTGTTCACCGCCGCGGCATCGAGAGCGACGTCGAGCTTGCCGAAATGCGATTGGCGGTCGTAGGCATATTCGCGCACCGCATCGGTATGGTGAACGATCAGGCCGAACCGTACCCCACCGGTGCCGAGCGTTGCCCATTGCAGCATTTCGAGATCGCCGTCGGAGTTGCCGAAGGCGGCGATCGGACGGCGGCCGATGTGCTCGTTGATACCGATCGGCTTTCCGGTTTTGTCGTCGACGAAGTTGACTTCGGGCAGGCGGAAAAGCGTTGGTGCGCCGTCTTTCATTTCAAATCGGGTCTTGATCGATGATCCGACCACTTGTTCTGGTGGTACGCCGTAGATCCGCTCGGTCCACGGCCGCATGAACTCAATGCCGCCGCCTGACACGATGAATGTCTTGAAGCCGTTGGCCCTGAGGTAGGCGAGCAGCTCCAGCATCGGCTGGTAGACCAGTTCGGTATAAGGCCGCTTGAAGCGGCGATCACGGGCCGTCGCGAGCCAGTCGGTGACGATCTTTTCGAACTCTGCCGTCGTCATGCCGGCATGTGTTACCGCGATAATCTCGACCAATCCCTTTTCGCCGGAAGCGGCCAGCGCCTTCATGTCGTCGTCGAGCACCGCTGCGAATGGTTGCTTGGTTTTCCATTCCGGATGCATGGGCGCAAGGGTCTTGACGCGGTCAAGTGCGAAGGCGAGCTGCACATACATCGGCTGCTCGATCCAAAGCGTGCCGTCATTGTCGAAGGTCGCGATGCGCTGGTCGGGCGGAACGAAGTAAGGTCCGTTCTGCGTCGTGACACGCGCGACGAAGTCGAGGATCGAAGCCTTGGTCGCGCCCTCGTTCCAGGACGGGAGCGGATCGCCCGCGCCTGCGCCACCGCGGACGGTGGAGCGGAGCGAGGCAGAGAGCACAGGAAGCATCGCCAGCGACGAGAGCAGAACGCGACGATCGACGTGGGGAAATTGTGCAGTCGGTTTCATGATCGACTCCTTCCAGATTTTCGGTTGGGTCAGACAGAAGTTGAACGCCGTTAGCAGAGCGCTGTGAATATCAGGGTGTAGATTGTTGTTCTACATATTGTGTCTGAGAAAAAATTGCTGGCACGTGGCAGGCTTCTCTAATAGCAAGGAGATAAGATAGTGCCCAAGCCGGAGGGGGATATGGCGGACGGTAATACGGCGCCGCATAGGCGGCCGCACCATAGGCAGCTGCGCCTACAGCGCCGCATACATTGCGCCGCGAAATGCCGAGCGGCGAGCGACACCGGCAAATGACAACGGCGTCAGCGGGCGGCCGATGATGTCGATGAAGACTGCAGCCGGTCCGTCAGCGCCAGCGAGATCGCCTTCCAGCGTCTGAACATTGAAGGTTAGCTTGTCACCTTCGAGCTTCGGATTCTTCAGAACCACAACGGCGTCTTTTACCGAGCCGTCCTTTCCGAGGACCGAGACGGTTGCGTTGGGCGGATTCTTGGCGAAGCTATCTTCACCGGAACCCCACTCCGCGATCACGTCGGCGGTGGGCTGATGACCGGCAGATCGCACCGGGCGGTCGGCGAAGATGATCGAACTCGGCATTACGCCGATCAACACCAGGCTATCTCCCTGCAGCGTCGCTCCGCGGGAGTTCATCACGAACAACGACGGCACGATCTCGGGCTTGGCGGTAGCGCTTGGCGTGCCAATCGTTTTCATCGAGGGGGATGCCGGCGCGCCCTGGCCGAAAGCGCCAACAGTGCCAGCCAGCGCGAATGCGACGCTGAAAAGTCCAGCCAGCGAAGCACGTTTTGCTCGTTTCATTTTCTTTTTCTCCCATTCCTAAATTTGTCGGCGTAGCGACCGTCGTCGGGCATCGCACGCACCATAGCTTAAGAAGAGCGCCGCTTTTTCGATTGGGATTCGCTTCGATTTTGCAGAATGTCTGCAAAGCAAATATCGACCGACCTAATCCGACCTCGCGGCCCATGGCTATTGGCCCAAAGGGTAACTTTTCCGGAGCAGCGATTGGGTCACTATCGCGGTCGCAGCGAAGTGCTGAACCGGCTTTGCTGCTTGGCCGGCTACGCAATAGTTTGCGGCGGCTGCGGGGCAGCGCCGGCTGTCAGCCGTCAAATGGCGAAACTGGAAAGTACATTTGATCTGGCAGGAAAATATTTATGCGCCACCGCAGAAATTGCCGTTGCCGAAGATCATCAACCTGTTGGCCGACCGAAAAGAGGAGCGAGATGTTGCGGCCTATAATTCGTGGGTTGCCGATCCCGCAGTGAGGATTATTGACGAGCTGGAGGCAAGCTTCAAGAAGTACCCTCCGATCAAACTTGGCACCCCGGATCCATATACGCCCCCGGTTTCAGCTTCTCGTTAGCGAAGCCGGCGTGCCCGGATCGGATCAGCTAATCGAAGGCAAAGATGCGCTTCCAGTCGTTCTTCATGTCGACGACGGTCCACTTGTTCACCGCCGCGGCATCGAGAGCGACGTCCAGTCTCCCGAAATGCGAGTCGCGGTCGTAGGCATATTCGCGCACCGCATCGGTATGGTGGACGATCAGGCCGAATCTTACACCGCCGGTGCCGAGCGTCGCCCATTGCAGCATCTCGAGATCGCCGTCGGAGTTGCCGAAGGCGGCGATCGGACGGCGGCCGATGTGCTCGTTGATACCGATCGGCTTGCCGGTCTTGTCGTCGATGAAATTGACATCGGGCAGGCGGAAAAGCGTTGGTGCGCCGTCTTTCATTTCAAATCGGGTCTTGATCGACGATCCGACGACTTGCTGCGGGGGAACTCCGTAGATCCGTTCGGTCCATGGCCGCATGAACTCGATGCCGCCGCCTGATACGATGAATGTCTTGAAGCCATTCGCCCGCAAGTAGGCGAGCAATTCCAGCATCGGCTGATAGACCAGTTCGGTATAGGGCCGCTTGAAGCGGCGATCGCGCGCGGTCGCGAGCCAGTCGGTGACGATCTTTTCGAACTCTGCCGTCGTCATGCCGGCATGTGTTACCGCGATAATCTCGACCAATCCCTTTTCGCCGGAGGCGGCCAGCGCCTTCATGTCGTCGTCGAGCACCGCTGCGAATGGTTGCTTGGTTTTCCATTCCGGATGCATGGGCGCAAGGGTCTTGACGCGGTCAAGTGCGAAGGCCAGCTGTACGTACATCGGCTGCTCGATCCAGAGCGTGCCGTCATTGTCGAAGGTCGCGATGCGCTGGTCGGGCGGAACGAAGTAAGGTCCGTTCTGCGTCGTGACACGCGCGACGAAGTCGAGGATCGAAGCCTTGGTCGCGCCCTCGTTCCAGGACGGTAGCGGATCGCCTTGCGCCTGCGCCACCGCGGCGGTGGAACGAAGCGAGGCCGAAAGCACCGGAAGCATCGCCAGCGACGAGAGCAGAACGCGACGATCGATGCGGGGAAATTGTGCAATCGGTTTCATGATCGACTCCTTGCGTTGGTGGGTGGTGGAGACGGGCGCCCAGGATCGGCGCCCGCCATCGATTCAAGCCCGCATTTTATTTGGCCATCGCCGCCCTGGCTGCTTCGATCTTCGCTTTGACGGCATCGAGATTGAAGCTGGCTCCGCGTTGCATCGGCGGAAATTCGATCGCTGTCATCGCGAGCTTTTCCACCTGCTGTTGAACAAACACAAACCGCCAGAATTCGTATTTGAACCAGTCGAAATATTGCTGGGCGCCTTCCTTGGTCCCACTATTGGGCCAGCCCGTGCGCTCGAAAGGATCGAGGCGAAGGTTGATCAGATAGGGTACGTCAGGCTTGGTTTTTTCACCTAGCCAACCTCCAGGCTGGTCGATGAAACGATATTTGTAGTCATCGATGCGCACCGCGCCCAGTTCGCTTTCACCGAAATACCAGATTTCGTGCCGGTTCGAAGGTCCCTTGCCGGTGATCATGTCCATCTGGTTGTAGCCGTCCAGATGCACCTTGTAGGTCGTGCCATCAATTTGCTTACCCTTCTTCAGTTCGTCGACGATGTTTGGATTTCCTGCGGCGGCCACGAACGTCGGGAACCAGTCCAGACCGGAGATAATGCCGTTCTCGACCTTGCCCGCCGGTACCTTGCCCGGCCAGCGGATCATGCAGGGCACGCGGAAACCGCCCTCGAATACAGTGCCTTTGCTCTGCGCGAAGGGCGTTTGTCCACCATCGGGCCAGGTGAAGACTTCGGTGCCGTTGTCGGTGGTGAAGACCACGATGGTATTGTCGTCGACGCCCATGTCCTTCAACTTCTGCATGACGATACCGACGTCGTCGTCGAGCTGCGCCATGCCGGCCTCATGGATCACCAGCCGTTCTTGGAGTTACGCAGCGCCTGGTATTTGGGCGAGAGATGCGTGACGATGTGCATCCGCGTCGGGTTGAGCCACAGGAAGAACGGCTTGTTGTCGGCCTTCGCCTTCTCGATGAACTTCAGGGAAAGGTCGCGGATCTCGTCGTCCACGGTTTCCATGCGTTTCGGATAGAGCGTTCCGGCATCCTCGATCCTCTGTTTGCCGACCTTGCCCCAGCGGGGATCGACGGTGGCGTCATCGACATTGGTCGCATAAGAATGGAGCATGTTGCGCGGACCGACGACATTCAGCAGGTCTTGCGGATAGTTGGGGTGCGCCGGATCTTCCATTGCATCGAGATGATAGAGGTAGCCGAAGAATTCATCGAAGCCGTGCACGGTAGGCAAGAACTCGTTCTTGTCGCCAAGATGGTTTTTGCCGAACTGGCCGGTGGCATAGCCCATTCCTTTGAGGGCCTGGGCGATCGTGACCGCCTGCGCCGGAATACCTGTGGGGGCGCCGGCCTGGCCGACCGTGGTCATGCCGGTTCGGATTGGCAACTCTCCGGTGATGAAGTTGGCGCGGCCGGCCGTGCAACTCGCCTCCGCATAGTAGTCGGTGAATAGCATCCCTTCGGCGGCGAGCTTGTCGAGGTTTGGGGTTCGTCCGGCCATCAAGCCGCGGTGGTAGGCGCCGATGTTCCACATTCCGATGTCGTCACCCATGATGACCACGATGTTCGGTCGCTGCCCGGCCGTCGCTGGCGCCGCCGTTGGTTGTTGTGCTTGCGCAGAACTTGTTAGTCCGACGGCGGAGAGTGCCGAAGCTGCGACAAGAGAACTCCCGCTCAACAATAAATCGCGTCGCTTCATCCCTCCGCTGGTTTGTTCCACGGTGGTCTCGGTTTTCCCTGAGGTATCATCGATGCTCATGACGCAATTCTCCTGCTGTTTTTACGTTTGTTTCGACCGTGGGCTGGTTTGGTTTTCGCGGCTGTTACGCCACAGCCGGCGCGCCTGGGGCGAACGCGGCTGCGGCCAGAGCGCGCAGGCTTGGCCAGATGTTATTTGCGAACCTCATCACGCACTCCCTATGGAATTTCTGGAACAAGCGGCCGGTCCTTTCGGACCGGCCGCTTCCTCTCTTGTTTTGCAGTCGCGGCCTCGCGCTGACTAGTCGCTGCGACCGGCAGTTTTGGCCTGCTTGATCTGCTGGATCACCTGCTCGAGGTTGTAGCTCGCCGGGTCCTGCAGCGGCGGATACGCGATGTAGGTCTCGAGTTCCTTCAGCCAGAGCGCCTGGCCGATGGGCAGCATGTTCCAGTCGTAGACGTAGGCTGTCGAAGGCGAACCGATCGAGCCGCCCTGGCCCATGAGCGTCTTGTATTGTGAACCGATCGAGGTCTCGAAGGGATCACGCTTGATATTGACGACCTGGGCCCAGTGATAGGGAAGTGCTCCGGCAATAAAGCCCTGCGGGTTGTCGGACACCATCGTGAAGTAGATCTTCCAGTTCTTGTAGCGCACGGCCGACGGATCCTTGCCCGAATAGTAGAAGAAGGTATCGCGTGCCGACTTCTCCGAACGCCCGGAAAGATATTCGACCTGATCGACGCCATCGAGCGTGGTCTTGACGATGCCGGGATAGCTTCCGGCCTCGATCTGCTTCTTCAGTCCGTCGCCCTTCGGCCCACCGGCGATGTTGACAAACGTCGGCAGCCAGTCGAGCGAGGCGAAGATCTCGTTCTTGATGGTGCCGGGCTTGATGACGCCCGGCCAGCGAACGAGCGCCGGAGCGCGCATGCCGCCTTCCCAGGTGCTCAGCTTGCCGCCCTTGAACGGGGTGGTACCGCCGTCCGGGAAGGTGATGGTCTCTGCGCCGTTATCGGTGGTGAACACGATGATCGTGTTGTCGAGCTGGCCCATGTCCTGGAGCTTCTTCAAGACATAGCCGATGTTGTCATCCATCTGCTTCATGCCGGCTTCGTTGAGGCCCCAGTCCTTGCCGCCCGGGTTCGCCGACCATGGCTCCGTACTTGTCATTCAGCACGGTCGTGATGTGCATGCGCGCGGGGTTGTACCAGACGAAGAACGGCTTGTTGGTCTTCTTCGGGTCGTTGCGATCCATGAAGTCGATGACCTTGGCCGAGATTTCCTCGTCGACACCCTTCGATCGCTCGAGGGTCAGCGGACCCTGGTCGGTGCACGTCTGGGTCTTGGACGAACCATCGGACTTGCACGACAGGACCGGACGTGGCGGCGTCAGGCAAACCGGCGCGGTTTTCGGATCGACCGCGCCAGGCACCTCCGCAAGACCCGGAATCGGCGTGTTCCTGCAGGGCGGGGCAACCGTCTGCTGGGTAGGCGTCTTGTTGATGTCCGGGAAGCTCACGCCCTGCATGGCATCGAGGTGATACAGATAGCCCCAGAATTCCTGGAAGCCGTGCGCGGTCGGCAGCGCATCGGTGTGATCGCCGAGATGGTTCTTGCCGAACTCGCCGGTGTTGTAGCCGAGATCGAGCAGGAACTTGGCGAGCGCCGGGGTGCCGGGCCGCAGATAGGACGGACTGCCGGGCAGTTGCGGCGGGATCATGCCGGTGCGCAGCGGATGCATGCCGGTGAAGAAGGCATTGCGGCCTGCAGTGCAGCTTTGCTCGGCGTAGTAATGGTTGAACACCGCGCCTTCATTGCCGATGCGGTCGATGTTCGGCGTCTCGCCGACCATCAATCCGCGATGGTAGATGCTCGGCTGATAGAGGCCGATGTCATCGCCCATGATGAAAAGGATGTTGGGTTTCTGTGCCGGCTGCGCTGCCGCCGGCGTGACAGTTGCTAAAGGCAGCGACGCCAGCATCGTCGCGCCCAGCAGAGCGGTGCACAATCCCTTGTGCGATCCTTCCGTCCTTCCCAAGGCACCAGGAAGCGAAGACAATTTAGAGTTTTGTATGCAATCAGGCATGACGTCATTCTCCGGTTTTTCGTCGGATGCATCGAAAGCCGAGATGGCTTGTGGAGGTATCGACCGGCTCCGCATGGCGCGCTGCCGGCCGGTAACGTCGGCAGTAGTTCGGCGCGCACAAATGCGAGCCGCCTTTGATGACCTTCCGTGGGATCTTCACATTTGTCGTTCTGGGATCGAAGCTGTCGGCCTCGCGGCCGCCGCGCGGATTCTGCGGAATGCAGCAGGCCTTTGCCGCATCGGCCTGATGTTTTGGCGAATACCAGTCGGCCGTCCATTCCCAGACGTTGCCGATCATGTCGTGCAGTCCGTACGCGTTCGGCGGGAAGGCGGTTACCGGCGAAGTGCGTTCGAAGCCGTCGGCCTTGGTGTTCTCACGCGGAAATTCACCTTGCCAGGTGTTGGCCATGTGACGGCCGTTCGGCGCGAATTCATTGCCCCAGGCAAATTCCGTGTCTTCAAGGCCGCCGCGCGCTGCAAATTCCCATTCAGCTTCGGTTGGTAGTTCCTTGCCGGCCCATTGTGCGTAGGCGAGCGCATCGTTGAACGCCACATGCACCACCGGATGGTCGTCGAGACCGCGGATGTTGCTTCCGGGCCCATAGGGATGCCGCCAGTCCGCGCCCTTGGCAAACGTCCACCATTGGCTGAAGTCCCGGAGACTGACTGGATGTGAGGGGGGAGAGAACATCAGCGAGCCCGCATAGATCATATGCGGAAGCGCTCCCGGATAATCCTTCGGATCAGGCGTAATCTCGGCGACGGTTACATGCTTGGTCGCCCTTACGAACTCCCTGAATTGCCGGTTTGTCACGGGATGCTGGTCCATCCAGAAGCCATCGACCGTCACGCGATGCGCGGGGGCTTCTTCCGGATAATGTTTGTCGGATCCCATGCGGAAAGTGCCGCCGGGTATCCAGATCATTTTATCGATCTGCGAAGAGCCGTCACCAACGGTGGCATCGGGCTGGAACGTGGCTGAAGGGAAAAGCGCTGTCATATCGAGCATTGCCTTCCAGTGGATCGACAGAAATACGATCTGGCCGGCCACGCTAGGCGGGAGCCGTGTCACATTCTATTGGACCGTGGTCCAACATCCGGCGGCAGGCCCGTACCGCTATCAAGGGGTGGATACGATGGGCAGTCCAGTCACAGGCTTTACAAAAAAGCGACCTGGGCGCTTCATGACTGCAAGCAAGGTTCATGGGGCGGGGATCGAGAACAACCAACTAACCGGGCCGGATGAAATATGAATCGCATTCCATTTGTGAATGCTTTCTGCCTCTTCCTGATCGTGAATCCGGCATTGGCGCAGCAACCTTCTACGCAGCAGCAACGACGTCCGCCGGGCAGTCGTCGGCTGAACCGGCATTTGACAGGCTACTCGGCCGCTGGGTGCGTCTGCAGGGAGGTTACGTGATCACCATCCGGGCTGTTGACACGGATGGGAAACTTGACGCGAGCTATGCCAATCCGAGGCCGCTGCCTTTTCATGTCGCCGTCGCGAGCAGGGACGGAAACGCGCTCAAATTGCTCTTCGAACTGCGTGCCGGGGGCTACAACGGTTCGACCTACACGCTCAGTTACGACGCGGCGAACGACCGGCTGACCGGCGTCTTCGATCAGGTGGTCGCCAAAGAGAAGTTCGATGTCGTCTTCGCTCGCGATAAATCATGACGTCTTTCGATCCCGTCGTGCCGCTGCCATGCGCGAAGCGAACCGCTCGGTCAAAACCGGACCGAGCATTGCAGTTGTAAACACCAGCACAAGCACAACATCGAGCATCCGATCGTCCAGCAGCCGCTGACCGGCTGCGTTGAACGTCTGATGTGCGACCAGCGTAGCTGCAAGCGTGGCGGCGACTTGCGGGAGTGTGAGCGACCAGATCGTCAATTGCTCACTCCGATTGTATCCATTTGCCCGTCCGACAAGCCAGGCAGCGATCCATTTGCCGGCGAGCAAGGAGCCAACGATGCTTGAAACAAGCAGAAAATTGTCGAAAATTCCGTACACGAATTTGACCGGATCAATCAGAAATCCGGTAACGACGAAGAAGATTGGAATAAACAGAGATTTGCCGAGAAATTGAAGCTTGGCACTGGCAGGCGCTTCGCGCGCCGAGGCATTGACAGCAAGCCCGGCGAGAAATGCGCCGACGATACCCGGAAGTTGGATCGCATCCGCGAGGACGCCGGCGATCGCCATGATACTCAACATCACCACGAAGTAGGCGTCTTCCTCGTCCTTGACCTTCGACAGCACAAAGGCGCCAAGACGGCTGAGGCCGAACAGCACCAGCAGGATGTAGCCGACGATCTCGGCCAGCAGAACGGCCAAGCCTGATGGAGAAAATCCGCTTGTAAAGACGGAGACACAAACGGCGAATACGACGAGCGACAACGTGTCCGACATCACCGTTGCTCCGACCGCTACCGTGACGGGCTCGGAGCTACCGAGGCCGAGTCGATTGACGACGGGCAGACCGAGCAGGGTGTGCGAAGCCAGCAGCGATCCGATCACGATCGCCGGAATCGCCGCGTAGCCGAACAGAAGGCCCACGGTGGAGCCGAGCAGCAGCGGCAGCGCAGTTGTGGCGATGCCAAGGGCGACGGACTTCTGGCGGGCGCGCCTGAAAAGCGCGAGGTCGATCTCCAGGCCTGCAAAAAACATCAGCAGCAATTTTCCGAGCTCCGCCAGGAAGTCGGCGATCGGCCGGACCTTGCCGAAAATGTCCAGAACATAGGGACCGACGATGATGCCGCCGAGCAGCAGCCCCACTGCCGCGGGAATGTGCAGCCGGCGCGATGCACGCGGAATGACAACAAGCATCACCATCCCCAGCGCGAACTTCGCAAGCACAGGCAGGGTAAAGAGGTATTCACGTAAGAAATGAACGCTGTTCGACAGCATTGTCCGATGGCTCCGCGGGCAGCTCACCCGGGCGTCACAAACTTGACCGATAATCTGTTACAGGAGCCGGTGGATCGTGGTCTATGCGAAACCGGCCGGATGCAGGCTGCGACTTGGCATGTGTGATAAATGCGAGGGGCCCGCTTATTACCGGTGGGACTATCCAGATTGTGCCAACAATGTGCCGATCGATGCGCGCCGGACGAAAAATCCAGTCTTCGTTGCCTTTGCTGAAAGATTCCTCGCTAAGCGACGCGGCGACCCCTCGACAAAGCGTGGTAAGGTTGTAGGCGGCGAGGCGGAGGCTACGCCAAAATTAGCGATTAGTGAGTTTGTGCAGTAGTATTTTCATAATGGCGGCCTTTTCGAAAATGGTTAGGACGCGCATCCTCTGGGTGAGCCTGGTTCTGCTTTTTCTGTTCGCGGCGGAGTCGAACGCCGCGGAGCCGAAACGCGTGCTGATGCTGCACGCGTTCAACTATACCTTTCCCGCTACTAGCGTGATCGCGGAGGCCGTGCGCAAGCGGCTGCAGGAGCGCACCGGACAATCGGTCGAGATCGATGCTGAGTTTCTCGATCTTGCCCGAACTACCGGCGAAACGCGCGAACTGCGAACGGCGACGTTCGTCCGCGACAAGTATGAACAACGCCCACCCGATCTGGTGATGACGGTCGGCAGCGCAGCCTTACCGTTCATCGTCAAGTATCGGGACATCCTCTTTCCCCAGGTCCCAATCGTTTTCACCTCTATCTCTCCAAGAGGCTATGCTGCAGCGCGACCGCCGCCCGGGGTAACCGGGATCATTACCGAATTCGACCTCGCGAAGACGCTTTACCTTGCCGAACAACTCCAGCCGGAGGCGCGCCGTCTTGTTGTGATCGCCGGAAGCGGGGAAGCGGATCGCCGTTGGCAGCGAACTGCCCGAGAGCTCCTTGAAAACCACGAGCGCAAATTCGAGACGACATATCTTTTCGAACTTCCATACTCAAAACTCGTCGCCGAATTGGCGAAGGTTCCTGCTGATGCGATCGTGATCCTCCTGACGGTGTTTGCCGACGGCGAAGGCAAGCCCTTTGTCCCGGCACAGGTCGCGGCCGATCTATCGGCCCTTTCGCCCGCGCCGGTTTACGGACCGTATGACACGTTTATCGGCAATGGTGCGGTTGGCGGCTTTGTGGAGACGTTCGAGTCGGTGGGCGTTGCTGCGGCCGACATGGCGATCGAAATCATGGAGGGAAGAGATCCGGCCGCGCTCCCGCCTCGGCAAAACCCGGGACAACACTACCGCGTCGACTATCGGGCATTGCAACATTGGAATCTAAACGAAAATAACCTGCCTTCCGGCACGACGATCTTGTTCAAAAAGCCGGCGATTTGGGATGAGTATCGCGGCACCGTTCTTGCCGCAATCCTCGTCGTCAGCCTGCAAACGGCATTTGTAGGTGCATTGTTGATTCAGCGACGCAGAAGGCGGCACGCCGAAAGCCTGCTCCAGGATAGCGAAGAGCGAATGACCTTTGCAGCTACTGCAGCAAATATCGGGCTTTGGCAGTTCGACCGGGACAGGGACCAGTTGTGGATCACGGAGCATTGCAGGGCGATGTTCGGGATTGCGCACAATGCACCGCTCACCCGAGACGCATTTCTGGCCGCTGTTCACCCGGATGATCTCGAAATTGCAAGCCTCTCGATTCAAAAATCGTTCCGGACCGAACCACCGGCGGTCAGCGACGTACGAGTTGTCTTGCCGGACGGTGAAGTTCGTTGGATACGGATGCGCGCTCGTTCGTATCCGGAACGAAGCGGGCAGTCAGAACAGGTAGGTGGGATTTTCATCGACATCAGCGATCAAAAATTGGCCGAAACCGAGACGGCCCTCCAACGCCAGGAACTTGCGCATCTAATGCGGGTGGCTGTTCTCGGAGAACTCTCTGGTTCGATCGCGCACGAGATCAATCAGCCACTGACTGCGATACTCTCAAATGCCCAGGCAGCGCTCCATTTGTTGGGGCAAAAATCGCCGGATCTCGAGGACATCAGAGATGCACTTGAGGAGATTGTTCACGAAGACAATCGGGCCGGCGAGGTCATTCACCGGCTGCGCAGCCTGCTGAAAAAAGGCGAACGGAAGTTGGAATCGGTCAATATCAATGACCTGGTGAGGTCCACGGCCGCTCTGCTTCACAGCGAACTGATCGGCCGCGAAACAGCGGTCGGGCTCGATCTGGACAACAGGCTGTTACTGGTGACGGGCGATTCTGTTCAATTGCAACAGGTCCTGCTTAATCTTGTGATGAACGCGATGGACGCCATGGTCTCGACCCCGCTGGCTCAGCGGAATATCCTGATTTCGACACGTGGCACTGAAAGTGGCCTCATGGAAGTGTTCGTAAAGGATCGAGGCCCTGGCATCCGTCCCTTGGAAAACGGGCGCCTGTTTGAACCATTCTATACCACCAAGGCCCACGGTCTCGGTCTCGGGTTAACGATCTGTTCGACCATCGTACAGGCGCATGGTGGAAGGCTCACTTTGGTAAACCAGGAGGGCGGCGGAGCGATTGCGGGATTTTCGTTGCCAATCCAGACGCCCGCAATCGATGCTGCATGACGGACAAATTCACAGTCCATCTTGTCGATGACGATCCCGGCGTCCTGAAAGCGCTTTCGCGTTTGCTCCGCGCCAAGGGCTATGAAGTGAAGCCCTATTCTTCGCCTCAGGTTTTCCTCGAAGAGCATGATGTGACGGTACCCGGCTGTGCCGTTCTGGATGTTTCGATGCCGGGTCTTGACGGTCTGGAGCTTCAGCGCGCGCTGACCGCCTCCGCCGGCTCTCATCGCCCCGTCGTGTTCATCACCGGAAAAGGAGACATTCCCACGAGCGTGCGAGCCATGAAAGCAGGCGCGCTGGATTTTCTGACCAAGCCGGTGAAGGACAAGGATTTGTTCGAAGCCATATCCCGAGCTGAGGCCAGAGACGCCGAGTTGCGCCGTCTTCATTCCGAACTGGAATCGATCCAGGCGAAAATCGAGACCCTGACCCCGCGCGAGCGCGAAGTTCTAGTACATGTCGTGGCAGGACGCCTCAACAAGCAGATTGCCGGCGATCTGGGCACCGTCGAGAAGACCATCAAGGTTCATCGCAGCCGGATGATGGAGAAACTCGGCATTCGCACCGTAGCTGATCTCGTTCGTATGGCCGAAAAACTCAATCTTTCGAAGTAGGGGAAAAAGTCCCTGTTGGCCCAAGGGCCAATCGACGGACGGCCAGTGCGACCGCAATAATCTTTCATGGCGGAAGCTTCCCTGAGGATTGCAGTTGTGGACGACGATCCGGCGGTCCTCAAGGCCTTGAGCCGGTTGTTGCGCTCGCGCTCTCTTCTGGCGCGGACTTTCGGATCCGGAGGGGAATTTCTTGCGGCGTTGAAAACGGATGTTCCCGAATGTCTGATTGTCGATCTACAGATGCCGGACATGAATGGATTGGAGCTTCACGAGCACCTCGTGAGTAACGGCATAAACATTCCGACGATCCTGATCACCGCGCACGGCGACGCGGTATCGCATCCTCACGGTGGAGGGTTCGTTGCCCGCCTCCGGAAGCCATTGCAAGAAGAGACCTTATTCGATGCCATCGACAAGGCAGTCGGCGGCTCGCGAGGCAGAGGTAGTGTGGGACATCCGCTTCATGGGAGCGGAATGAGGAGGAGAACAAAATGCCTATTTCAGTCTCGATGATTATTGTAAGCTCTCAGTTGGTTTTTGCTGTCGCTGATCGGGTGCCCGAGTTCGACATCGCTCGCAGCTGCAAGCTGGACTTGGCGTCCACGGCTGGACTGAGCGTCGACCAATCGTTGAAGAGCTGTGTCAACGATGAAAAGAGGGCGCGTCAGCAGTTGGGAAGCCAGTGGTCAAAATTCCCCGCCTCCGGCAAAGCACAGTGCATTCCGCAGGAAAGCATCGGCGGTACGCCCAGCTATGTCAGTCTTCTTACGTGTCTGCAGATGGGACAGTGGGTCCGTTGAGGCCTGTTGCGACTGACGCTGAGCGTTGCCGTGTTGGCGTCGGCCGGCTCAATGATGCAGCAATCGACCTGCTCCAAGAGATCGCGATGGCTGGGCCTGCTTCAAAACCTCCGATAGGGAATCGGACGTTCGACATCGTCGCTTGCAACCGGCGCGTTTATTCTATTCGAAAGGCGGCGTGATAAAGCGTCTCCGAAGGGCTTTCACCGAAAACCTTGCGATATTCGACAGAGAAGCGGCCAAGTTCCGCGAACCCGAAGTCGGTCGCGATCTCGGTAACCGTGACGGGTTGACCACGTGCCGCGAGCAATGCTCTTCGCACCTCGGACAGGCGCAGCATGCGCAGATGGCGAGAAGGCGGCCGTCCGAGGATTTCATTGAATAGCTTGCGAAGCGTTCGCTCGCTTACACCAAGCGCACGAGATAGAGCCGACACCTGGAGATTGCCATCATAGGCGAGAGCCAGCTTCTCAGCCCTCTGGACGAGATAGCTGCGGGCGTCGTTGGCCCGTCGGCCAGAGTTCAGGTGTTCCACGGAATGTGTGATGGTCATTGTACGATGCCGGTAGCCCAACATGGAAACCGATGTCGGTGGAGGTGAGGACACCACGAAGCACCGTCAGCGCGGTATTGCCCTTTAGGGCAATCCCGATCGGCCGTCGTCAGGCGAGGAGGACAAGCCGGGCTTCCTCGGAGATTTGCTTGCTCGGATCTCCCGTCAATTCGGAGGCGGTCCCACCGGGAGCGGGTCGTTCATTCCGATTGGCGCCTGTTGAAGCGGCGCCGCATTGGTGCCGGGCCTGTACCAGGGGTTGGCGAGGCATTCTGCTTCCTGGCCGGAAGCGGTTGCTTGACATGCCTGGAGGGTCTCGAATGAGCATCCGCTCCAGCCGGGATTATCAGGACCTTGAATGCAAAATGGATATTGCGAGATCGACCCCTGGGCCAAAACCGGAATCGGCTTAAGCGAGCCAAATCCGATTGAAACGAGCAATGCCAGAAAAAATGCGCGCATCATTTGTCGACCTGCCCGGCTAGCGTTTCTCGAACGGGAAGATCGCTTATGGAATGTTTAGCGTGGACCCGTCTATGCAAGTTCGGCATCGCTCCCCGGTTCTAACGACATTTTGGGGCAGGAGACACAACGTAGGAGCGTCATAATTCCCCATTCAAGCCGATTCTGCATAGTCAGTCGCCATAGATGCCCCATACGATCGGGTGCGACCGCACTCAAATTCTTGTAGCAGCCCTGCAACGGCGTTCTACTTGAGCAAACATCCGGGTGTCGCTTCAAATGAAGTTACTCGCACGAGGCCGGCGCTGGCTGCTCATTCTCGGGGCTGTGGTAATCGTTTATCTCCTGTTGGCTTATCTCATTCTGCCCGCGGTCTGGACGCACCACGAGCGTGAACCAGGTCTTGCCAGTTTGCCTATGGTGACACGAACCGCAGACGGGATTCCAGGCGACGCCCTGAACGTCGGATTGGTCGGCAGCAAGGAAGACATCATTCGTGCCATGCATGCGGCCGATTGGTTTCCCGCTGATCCGATCACGCTGCGGACGAGCATCGAAATCATCGGCAGTGTGATGCTTGATCGGCCATACCACGACGCGCCGGTCAGTCCGCTCTATTACCAGGGAAAAAAGGAGCAATTGGCTTTCGAAAAACCGGACGGCAGGAGCGCCGATCGGCGCCATCATGTTCGGTTGTGGCAGGTCCTTGAAAGGGGAACGGATGGTCGTCCGGTGTGGCTCGGCTCGATCACATTTGATCGGGGCGTCGGCCTCAGTCACGACACGGGGCAAGTCACGCATCACATCGGACCAAATATCGACGCCGAACGTGATCTTCTGATGCGTGATTTGCGCGAGGCGGGAATGGTCGAAGCGTTCTTCCAGATTTCGGGCGTCGGGCCGACGCTGTATGGACGGAACGGCGAAGGCGATCCTTATTACACCGACGGAGAAATCGACTTTGCTCAACTCGTCCTTGATGGTGCGAAGAGAGCGGAACCGCCGCCGGTGTTGCCCCCTCCGACGCTGATCGCGCTCAAGGATCAGGTCTGGCACAGTGTTGGCCGGTCAATAATTGGCCGGTCAATCGCATCTGCGACATCTGCGGATTCGGATACCAAATAAGCTTCGCCAGGCTTGGCGCCGCTGAAAGTTTTTGGAGGGTTCGGTGCCGTAGCCGATGATGACAAAACTCCAGCGCCAGGAATCACCTTTTCAAGAGGGGGTGCGATAGCACCGCGAACACGAGAGCCTTCATCGTCGGCTGCGAAGTTCGAACCTTCAGCGTGCTCACCGGTGCCGGCGCGGTGCCGCGCGCTGCCGACGAGATCATCCCGGGCGTGTGCGCAGCCCGACGAGCGCATCGAATACCCGTCGATCGATCTCGATCCCCTCGCGATGTGCGCGTTCTCGAGCGCGGAATGCCCGTTCCGAGGGAATGCGAATCTCATCGATGCCGGGTTGGCGTGGCGTCGCCTTGATGCGTTCGATCAGCCGCGTCACCCGGCGGTTAAAAACATCCGCCGTCCCGACGAGGTCGGCCCGAAACGCGATGAACAGGTAGCCGTAGTCGCTGTCACGCTCCGAGCCGGATCCGGCGAGGACTCCCAACGCCTGCGTCATCAGCGCCAACCCGAAGCCCTTGTAACCGCCGAAAGGCAGCAGTGCGCCGCGCCGTGCCAGCGCCGGGTTCCTGGTTGGCTCTCCGCCGGGCCCGATGGCGACGCCTTCGGGGAGCAGCTCACCCAGCCGCTCGCGCAGCAACACTTCAGTCATCATGTAGGCAGAGGTGCCCATGTCGAGCACGATCGGCTCCCGCGATGACGGAACGGCAATCGCAACTGGATTGGTGCCGAGCTCGGCCCCGACGCCACCCGGCGGAGCCACCATTCGCGAGCTGGACGCTGTGTGGATCGCGACAAGCCCGGCCTTGGCCAACATCTCGACATAGTAGGCGCTACGCCCGCTCATCCAGGCATCGGTCACCGAGACCAGTGCGATTCCATGCGCAGCGGCCTTCTTGATCGCGGCCTCTGCCGCATAGAACAGCGCCAGCATCCCGACATTGTTGCCGCCGTCAAAGGCGACAGAGACGTCGGTCTCTCGCAGCACCTTCATAGGTCGGCGCGGCAGCTTGAAGTGCTCGCTCTCGGGTATGTTGAGAATCTTGGGCAGGCCCGAATATTCATAGCCGCACAACGCCGCATCGATGACGTGATCGGCGATGATGCGCGCCTCATCGCTATCATATCCGACGCCGCGCAGCGCGCCCTCCGCCAGGTCGCGCGCATCCGCGGCACCCAGTTTGATCCGTTCCGGCGCCATGGCGACCACCTCCGCCCGCAAGTCGATATTGTGAAGGCTTCCGGTTTGCGGACCACAAGTCAACCTGTTGATCCGCAACACCCGGTTTGCCGAATATCAGGGGGGATAGCGATCAGGCATCGAATCCGAGGCAGGAGTTCGAATCTCGTCGGGCGCACCATCTGCATTCTTCGACGACCGCGATTTCTCCAGCCGATAATCCGTCGCAGCGCGTGTGCACGTCATCGATTCGCCTCATCCCGCAGCCATTTCCTGCGCTCCGCCGAGCAGCTTGATATTGAGCTTGCCGCTCGCGAACAACATGTGGTCGAGCGCTTCGCCGAGATCGGCAGATGCGATTGTCGTGCCGCCGTCCCGACTGATGCTGGCCTGCGCGATGCGTCGCATCAGCTCCTTGATGAAGGCAGCGCTGACTCCCTTGGTGCGCCGTGCGGCTTCGTTAACCAGCGTGTCGCCGAGCGGCAGGCCCTTGCCATAGAGCTGGACAAGCTGTTTGCGACCGATGTCGTCAGGCAGCGGGATCTCGATCGCCTGATCAATGCGGCCCGGACGGTTCGCCAATGCATTCTCAAGCTGCTCCGGCCGGTTGGTCGTGAGCACGAACAGGATATCGGCATCCTCTTTCAGTCCGTCCATCTCGTTGAGCAGCTTGTTGAGCAACGATTCTTCGCAAGGTCCTCCCATCCTTTCGCGAGTTCGCGCGATCAGATCAACGTCCTCGATGACGACCATGACCGGCTGCAACAGGCGGGCAAGACTCATGTAAGCGCCGAGCAGCGCGACTTGCGCCGCCGTGATGATCAGCGTGGTGTGGCCGGGCAAATTGCTGGCCAGATAGCGGATCGTGTGAGTCTTGCCGGTGCCGGGCGGACCGTAAAGCAGGATGCCCTTGCGGGTTGACTGCCCAAGCTTGCGAAGCTGCGCGCGATTTCCCACGAAGTTCAGGATATTGCCGTCGAGTAATTTCAGTGTGGCTTCGGGCAGAATCACGTTCTCGCGCCTCACCGGCGGCAGCTTGTGGACCATCAGTCCCCGCGAGCTTCCCCGATAATTCGAGTCGGCATCGAACGAGAGCACCTTGCCGCGATAGGCTCGCGCCGTGTTCACGGCGTTCTCGAGTTCCGAGAAACAGCGCTTGACGAACGCCGCGCCGATCGCGCCCGCGGGCACGGAAATCTCGACACGAACGCCGGTTTCCTGGTCGTATTCGCGATGGGCGGAGAGCAACACCGCATAGCGCAACTCGTCCACTATACAGAGCCACAAGCCGTTGTGCAGGCACTTGACCGGTTCGGTCTCGCCGATGTCGACATCATAGTACTGAGCCGGGGCGATGCCGTGCGCGACGTCGCCATACTTGCCAAGCGCCGAGAAGGTCAGCGTCTCGTAGCGGTGGCGCTCGTGAATGCCGAAGAACCGGATCGGAGCGGCCGAGAACAGATTGTCGATCGCCGTTTGCACGTCGGCGCGCATATGTCCCGGAAATTGCCGCGAGGTCGCGACCATCTGGTCATCGGGCACGCCGGCGAAATGCCACTCCAGCGCTTCGCTGGCGAACCTGAACTGCTTGGTTCGGGAGATGTCCGCGACATTGTCCGCGACGGCCAGCGTGCAGTCGTCGCAGATGGCCGCTGTCTTGCCGGCCAGCCGAACCTGGTTCTCGCCGGCAAAGTCGCCGCACAATTTGCAGGAATTACCTCCGGCATCGTCGCCTGCCTCGGCCGTCACCAGCAACGAGTGTCCGGATGCTTCGATGCGCTGTTGAGCGGTCTGAAACAGCACCTCGGCGACCGCGCGCGGATAGGTCCCGCACACGGCCTTCCCTCTCCTTTCGACCGTCGCCATCACAGAATTGGCGTCGTTCGACGACTGGCCAAAGACAGAGCGGACAAGGCCGACAACGAAATCCTGTGGCGTCTGGTCGTCGTCGTAAATGACGAGCTGGAGGTAATCGGCCTGAGCGGGAAGGGGGCGCATTGAAGGGTTACTCCTGAAAAATTACTGAGCGTCCGAGATTGACAGTGTGGAACATAACAAGAACAATGTCACGTCTTTTCGCGCTATGGTTGTAGGAATTTCGCCAGGGGCGGCGACGATGAAACTGGTGGCATCGGCTGCGCGGCCGAGCGCGTACCGGGTTGGCGGGATTTAGGTCAGCGCCCGCCGGTCCCTGCAGCAGCGACATTGCGCAATTCGAAGCGGCCGTCCGTCAATCGGCAGGCAACCCCTGGTAGCAGTTGACGCTAATCGACTACTTGGTCACGAGATGTTTGGTCGGTACGACGGCGCTGGGCACCGCCTCTGAGATCGAGAACGTCAACCACGTGTTCCAACCCGAAGGGCGATTGGCGGCGTCGAACTCGCCATAGCCCTCACATGCCGGTCTGACCGCGCGTCAGTCCATCAGTGCTCAACTCGACCGCCAGCCGACGCCCGACTCTGTGAGGCGGTCCGAGAAACGGCTGAAATCGGAATTTTCCGCAAATATGGCGCGCGCAAAGCGACTCGACGCCAGAGGCGATGCTGTGGGCTGTAAAGCCGCTCTCGACGCTGCGAAGAAGATGTACATCCTCTAATCCGCCGGCAAACCTCGGGAATAGGATGTCCAGGCGCCGGTTGCCGGTGCCGATTGGGTTTTTCGAGCGCAACCGTCTCCGACGCGTTCCGGATCGTCCGCCGCTACAATGAATTCGCTTCGATGGTGCTGGCACGCACTCTGCGTCGCAGGCTTTAGGAACAGATCCAAATGATCAGCACCGTCAGCGGAATGCCGACACTGACGGCACCGCCAATCATCGACGCAAAAGCAAGAAGCAAATTTTCTTCAGGACGCAACTCACGCCCGGTCATGACGTCGCTCCACGAGCCCCCACGGATATGCCCGTTGCCCAGGGATGAACAATCAAAAGTGGCTGGAGTCGGGATCAGTTTCTGACGTTATTGGTATTGCAAATGCAGGCCCGAGCCAGAGCACGCAGGCTGAGCGGCTATGGTTAAAAAAAGGTTAACGGCGCAAAATAGCGCTGTCGTTGCCCCGATCGTGCCGCGTGTTTTTCCACACAAATGCTGATCGCTAAGCCAGTTGCAGCCGATAGAATCTCGTGTCCACGGCCATCAACGGAAACGTCGGAGGCAATGAACGCACGTCGATCGGTACGAAACCGTTCTTCTCATAGAAGCGGTGGGCGGCGACGAATTGTTCTGTCGTGCCGAGATAGATGGACTTGAGGTGCTTTTGGCGGGCATGGACAAGCAGAGATTCCAGGAGCTTTGCGCCGACCCGCACTGACGGACCGCGACACCTTTCGGCAACGAACATTTTTCTGAGGGCGGCCTGCCCGTTCTCGATATCCCTCAGGCCGATAGTCCCCACGATATCGTTTCCTTGTTCGGCGACCCAGAAGTCTCCCGAGCCCGCCTGATAAAACGATGGGATCGCCCGGAGGTCCGGCTGGTCCTCTGCGGTTATCGGAATATCGAATTCTTGCCGCTGAATGCTCAGAATGAGTTCGAGCACCGCCTGCTCATGTTTCGGGTGAAACCGGCGTATCCGCACGTCTCCTGCAACGCCCCCTGAAGGCTGGATAGTCGGCTGCGAGCGCCGCGCACCTGGGTCTGGTTTCCTGGTCATGTCTGGATCGAAACTGGTGTTAGCGCGAAGCAGGCCCGGCGCAGCGCGTCAGGCCGCTCTCGCGTCCGGATTACTTCTTGCCGCCGCCTACGTTGGTCTCGCGTTCGCAACCGATCGACGTCTTGCTGAATTGCGGGACGCATCCGAGGATTGCCGTGGCCTTGGCTTTCAAGACCTTGCCGAGATCATCCTCTTTCTTTTCGTACTTGGTCTTGTAATCGATATTCTCGGCGGGCTGGCCAGACTGCTGCTTGCCGGTCATGCCCTTGAGATAATCGGCGGTAGCCTTTGCCTGTATGTAGCGTTGATAGATCGCGTCAAGCTTCGCCTTATCCTTCGGGCCGAGGCTATTGAGGTCGGCTTCCACCTGAGCGAGGGCCTTGTCGGCTTCGTCTGCTTTTTTCCGAAGGTCGTTCATTTCCTGCACGACCTTTGGCGGGCAGCCCTTTGACGTAATGTTGGACAGTGAGCAGCCGCTGCCCGATTGTTGCGTGCCACTTAACGATGTTGACGTGCTTGACGGGGTTGGTGTCGCGGTGGCCGCGGGTTTTTCCTCCTTCTTGGCCTCGCATTGGACTGTGATGGAGGAGCCCGAAACGCCGCTCTGCCTTTGGCACGGCTGCGAATCGCCTTTTGCGATCACTTGCCAGCTATACGTGCCTTTCTTTTTGACCATCACCCACCCGCTGCCCTTCGAAATGTATTCGGCGCTGCGGTCGCCGGTAATGTCTTTTGAAGTGGTATCCAGGATGACGACCTTGAGGGGCGCGCTGCCGGTGTTGTTCACCGTCAGTTTCCAGCTGTCGTCGGCGGTAGCTGTGCCGGCGCCGAACGAGGTCGCGATGAGAAGCGCTGCGGCAGCTTTCGATATCGTCACTACTGGGGCGTTTCGGATTGTGAAATGCATGGGGATCAATCCTCCGTGACGGTCTATCAAACCCAACGGGCGATCAGCCCGTCTGGGTGTGGGAAATATTCAAACAATTTAAGATTGTATGGCGCCATAGCATAATTCGCTCGACACGCTGCGGATCATTCAGGGAGCTGCCGCTCCCTGCGATCCGAACCTACTTTGCAGGCAACTGCGCTCGCATCGCGTTGGTTAGTCTATCGGTCTATTCGTAGTACCAGCCGTGTTTTCCCGGCGCAGATCGAACCGCAGCGCCAGACGCCGCCGGCCCCCCGGGGCCTCCCGGCCCCCCAACGCTCTGCCGGAATTCTTGCTGGCGAACAGCCGGTGATCTCTGCTGCGTTTGCTGTTCGAAGAGCATCGTCGGGTTTTGCACACAGGTAGCGATCAGGCCGCTAATCGTGGCCTGGCATTGTTGAAGGGTGCTAAAGGAGCAATTCGGACTGCCGCCTTGCTCTCGCATGCACCACGGATAGTCCCGCGCCATGCTTGGCGCGCTACTTGCGCTAAGGATCCCAACGGAAAGGATCCCAACGGACGCCATCCAAACCAAACGCACGTTCAATACTCCCTCGGTGATTTGGTCGGTCTTTGGCGCCGGGGCGGATATCAGTTTATCCGCGCCGTGCGCCCATCAAGCCGGCTCAAGAGTGATGGCCATGCTGCTTTTGAACGTTGAAGCCGAAGTTCTTGCCGCCCGACGCATTGCCGGTATCGTTCTGAACTTTGTAGTCCAGTTGGAATTGGGCGAACGACAGCGAGACGTTTTCATCGAGCGAGGGGGATCCTCCCTCTCCGATCCAATCCACCTTCGTGACCATGATGTCGGTCAGCGTGACGATCAGATATTCAACCTTCTGGTCGCCGTCATTCTTGCGGCAGGTGATTTTCCCGTTCTTGATGTGCTTTCCGGTCACACAGCACTGGTAGAGGGTGACTGAGGCCTTGTCGCAGATCTTCTTGAGGTCGATATCCTTGACTTCGACCTTCGTCGACTGGCCGCCCTGGTTAACGTCCCATTTCACGTTGTTTACCGTGTGCCATTCCCAATTCTTGATTTCGATCTCACCTGCATGCGCGAAATCCAAGGACTCGCCTTCGATCCCGTCAAGTTTCAAAAACATCTCCGCCATACAATTCCCCTGTAGGTTGATATCCAAGATTAACCCGATCCAAGATCGGGCTTTCAGGCGTTATACCCGGCCTGTTGGTCGCATACTGAAGCGACCAAGTTCAAATTTATTTTGCGACCGGCAAGCGTGAAACGAGACGAAGGCCGATGTCCATTCCTTCGAGCTGGAAGTGGGGCCGAAGCTCGAAAGTGGCGGAATAATATCCCGGGTTTTCCTCGTTCTCGACAATCTTGATCGCGGCACCGGCCAGCGGCCGGCGGCATTTAGTCGCCTCGGTGGAGTTGATCGGATCGCCGTCGACATATTCGCTGATCCAGTTGCTCAGCCATCTTTGCAGCTGTTCCTTTTCGTAATAGGAACCCACCTTGTCGCGCACGATGCACTTCAGGTAGTGCGCAAACCGGCAGACCGCGAACATATAGGGCAAACGCGACGACAGATTGCTCGAGGCCGTGGCGGCCGGATTGTTCTGATAGGCGCGCGGCTTGAAAAGCGACTGTGCGCCAATGAAGGCGGCACGGTCGGTGTTCTTGCGATGGATCAGCGGAATCAGTCCCGCCTTGGCGAGTTCTGCCTCGCGCCGGTCCGTGATCGCAATCTCGGTCGGGCACTTCAGGTCGACGCCGCCGTCGTCCGTCGGGAACGTATGGCTCGGCAAATCCTCAACCTCGCCGCCGGACTGCACGCCGCGAATCCGGGCGCACCAACCATATTCCTTGAATGCACGGTTGATGTTGGCCGCCATGGCGTAGGCGGCGTTCATCCAGGTATATTTTTCACCTTTGTGGCCGTCGGTATCTTCCTCGAAGGCAAATTCCGCCACCGGCTCGGTCTTTGCGCCATAGGGCAGCCGGGCCAGAACGCGCGGCATGCACAGTCCGACGTAGCGGGCGTCATCGGAATCGCGCAGCGATTTCCAGGCGGCATATTCGGGCGTGTCGAACAATTTGCTGAGATCGCGCGGATTCATCAGTTCGTTCCACGAATCCATTCCCATCAGGGTAGAATCCGCCGCGGCAAAGAACGGCGCATGCGCCGCGGCTGCGATCTTGCTCATATCGCGCAGCAACTGCACGTCGGTCGGTAGATGGCTGAACGAGTAGTCGCCGATCAGGCAGCCGTATGGATGCCCGCCCAGTTGTCCGAATTCTTCTTCGTAGATCTTCTTGAACAGCGCGCTCTGGTCCCAGGCGGCGTTGGGATATTGCCGTAAATGCCGGTACAATTCGGTTTTGGAAACATCCATCACCCGAATCTTCAGCATCGCGTCGGTTTCGGATTGAAACACCAGATGGGCGATGCCGCGCCAGGCGCCTTCGATCTGCTGAAACTCAGGCGCATGCAGGATCTCGTTGACCTGCGCCGACAGCTTCTTGTCCAGTTGCGCGATCATCTCCTCGATCGTGTCGAGGACGTCGGTCTTGATCACGCTGGCATCGACCAGCGCCTGATCGACCAGGGTCTTGACGGCATTCTCGACTTCCGTCGCGGCCCGCTCGGTGCGAGGCTTGAAGCTTTGCTTCAGCAGCGCCGAGAAATCGTCGGCTTCCCGCGATTGAACCGGCAATTCTTCCTGGGGACGGACAGTTTCAGTCGCCATAACGACGATCTCCAAATGTGAGATGCTTTAGGATTTGGTCCCGCCATCTGTTGATTCAGCGCGGTTCTTCAATGCCAACATGAGCTGTGGATCGGCCAACAGCTTCTTAAGCGATTCTTCGGCCGCGACTTTGCCGTCCATGTAGCGCATCAGGTTCGCCAGATGGGTTCGTGCCTCGAGCAATTTGGCCAATGCCGGCACCTGCCTGGCGACTGCGGCCGGCTCAAAGTCCGCCATCTTGTTGAACCGAAGATTGACCGACATCTTCTCATCGGAATTTTCGGAGAGCTTGTTCGTCACGCGAAAGCTGACGCCGGGCTGGATGGCCGCCATCCGGTTGTCGATGTTGTCCATGTCGATGTCGAGGAATTTGCGGTCCTTGATGTCGACCTTTTCCACGCCCGGGCTGTTGCCCGACAGGTCGGACATCACGCCCATCACGAACGGGAGCTCGATCTTCTCCTCGACGTTGGTCGGATCGTCATAGGTAATGTGGACGCGTGGCGGACGATTACGCTTGATGAACCGCTGACCGCTTTGCTTCGCCATAAGAGTGCCTCTGTCTGTTCAATTCGATTAGGTTATCAATTGGGTCTGTTGCCAGCGTATGTGCTTGATTAATAGTCTTTTTTCCCACAACGTCAATGCTCGGTCAGGGGCTCGGCCGCAGCCGCCAAGACATTTCGGCGTGATCCGCCGGGCAGCGCTGGCAGCGTCCGCGCGGGGCGGTGGCAGTTCGCCAGCTTCGGCGAGACGCGGCGGGCGTTCGAGGGCAGGTCGGCATCCTCCCGGCTTAACGTCCAGGCGGACGCTTGAGCCAGGTCTGCCAAACCCGTTTGCCGGCGCCAGGCCATTCACACTGGCCGGCAGATCCGGCGTGCCACGAGGCGCCCGCAGCATACCAGCGCCATGTGGCTCGCTTCTTGGACTTAAGCGACGGAGCGGGGCAAATTTTTGCAGTGATGTCATCGCATAGAAGACGGTGTCATCGAATAGAAAACCAAGTAAACTCAATTGGATAACCTTAGGTGAGAAAAGAGGGTTGAAGGCCATCCATGAGCACAAAGAAGCCGTGAGCGATCGTCATGTGTTTGTCCCGCGCGTCGCATTGACGCGTGTCATTGGTCTCGTTCCGCGTTTGATCGGTTCAACGGACCGGAGAGATTTTCACTCGGCCGCTACGACGGCCATTGCCGCCCGTGGCGGGAAGGAGAGCCAGCATGAATTATTGTCTTAGGGCGCTGCTGCTGATCGCTGCCACCTGCTGGGATGGTGCATGGTCGGTTTCGCGGGCCAACGATTCATCGGCGGAACTCGGGGTCGGCGGGCTCACATTTACCAAGAACGCCGAAATATCGATCGAGTCAGAACAACTGACGATTACGCTCGACGCGGTCACCGTCCGCTACACTTTTCTTAACCATAGCACCAAGCCGGTTACCCTGACGGTGGCGTTCCCGTTGCCCGATATCGATCTCGCGGACGCTGCGAACATTGCGTTCCCGGCCGCCGACCCGCTGAACTATGTCGGGTTCTCGACCAAGATCAACGGCAAGCCGATCTCGTTCGTCACCAACCAGCAGGCCTTTCTCAACGAGAAAAACGTCACGGCAAAACTCACCGAAATGGGCATTCCGACGTTTCCGGTCGGGGCGCAACAGCTCAAGATCAACGAACTGCCGCAGAAGACACGCGAACGCGCGGTGGCGGAAGGCCTGTTGGTCGAGTCCGGAACCAACGATAAGGGATTGCCGCTTTACGACGCGACCTGGACGCTGAAGACGTCCGTGGTGCGGCAGCAAACCTTTCCTCCGGGAAAGCCGATCCTGGTGGAGCACCGGTACCGCAGCAGCGTCGGCATGAGCTTCGACAGCATCCTCCGCCCAAGCCTGCGTCAGTCCAAGGCGCTGCAGCCGGAGGTGCAGCGGTACAAGACCACATACTGTGCCGGTGACGATTTCCTCAAACTGGTCGATGGTCTGGAAAGCTCGGATAAGGCGAGGAGGGCTCGGATCGTCGAGCGACGGATCAATTATGTGCTGAAAAGCGGCGCCAACTGGGCCGGGCCGATCAAGGACTTTCATCTTGTGGTCGACAAAGGCCAGCCCGATCGCATCGTCAGCTTTTGCGGCCAGGGGATCCAGCAAATCTCCCCGACTCAGGTCGAACTGCGGGCGGCGGATTTTACGCCGACGCAGGATCTTCACATCCTGATTCTCGGTCCGAAATAGGTGATGGGGAGCACCGTGTGGCGGAACGTCGTCAGCTATTTTTCCAGATTGAACGACTTGATGCTGCCGTTGACGGATTGTCCGGACTTCGAGGCTTCGTCGGCTACGCGTGCGAAAACCTGATCGGCCATGCCGAGTTCGAGTGAACCCGGCTGCGGCGGTTTCAATGCGTCGAGAGGCTTGTTGGTCACCAGCGCGAACAGCAGTTGCAGCCTTGGCGGTCCCGCGTCGCCTCGCTTCAGGTTGATCGTGAACGACCTGGTATCGCCGTCACCTTTGAGCAGCGACGTCAGGGACAGTACGACGCCCTCGTGGTCGACCATCAGCAGCTCGACATTGCGATTGCCGAAATCGCCAACGAAGCCGCTGACATAGCCGTTGCTGCGCAGGTTTCCTGCGCTGACATCGAGGCGCGGCGCCGGACCTCGCTGATTGCGAAGGCGGGCGAGGAAGCTGATGGCGCCGCATTGCGGGGCCGTGACGGCGTGATAGCCGACCGACGCCTCGAATCCGTTGACGCGCTTGAATTCGTAATCGAGTACCGCGAACGGCGCCGCCGTGCGGCCGTAGCCTTCGAGCGTTGCGCTGCCTTCCGCGACCGTAACCGGCGTGACAAAGAAACAATCGCCGCCGTCATAGGAGGTGACGAACTGGCGAATACGCTCCGCCGGATCGCTGGGCGGACGGTCGGTCGTGGAAAGTCTTCCGGGTTCGCTCTTGGCGTTGGCCTCGGTCAGCCGCTTGGCCTCCTCGGCACGCTGCCGGGCCAGTTTCTCGGCGGCGGTGCGCCGCGCATCTTCGGCCCGCTGCGCATCGATACTGGAGTCGGCATTGAGCGCAGGCGGACGCGCGGTGGCGGTCTCGGCAAGCGTTGCCGGGCCAGAGTCTCGCGAAAAATAATACCAGGCGCCGCCAACACAAAGCAGCAGCGCAGCGGCGAGCCCGCCGATCGCCAGTACCTTTCGCTGTGCAATAGCTGTCACAGGCCCGGCGAGCGTCGATGACGTCACTCGCTCCGCGACAGCGTCCGGCCGCCACGCCGCGACCGCCGCCATCGACTCCGGCCGATCGTTGGGATCGGGTTGCAGCATCCTCTCGATGAGAGGGCGGAACTGCGCGTCGATCGCCTTGAGGTCCGGCACGGTACGGCGCTTTTCAAGGACTTCGAATTGGCTGCCGCCCATGTTGATCGGTTGTCCCGACATGCACTCTGCGAGCACGAGGCCAAGACTGTAGATGTCGGATTTCGCCGACACGTCGCCGCCGAAGAGCCCAAGCTGCTCCGGCGAAACATAGTTGAACTTGCCGGCAAAGCCGGAGCCGATGATGGTTCCGTCATTGTTTTTGGTCGAGCGCGCGATGCCGAAATCGATGATCTTCGCGAGACCGAGGTCGCTGCCGGGGATCAGCACGTTGTCAGGCGAGAGATCGCGGTGAATGATGCCATGCCGGTGCGCGGCATCCAGTCCGCTCGCCAAGCGCTCCTGCAGATTACGCACGGCGTCAAAAGACAGCGGGCCCTGCTTGAGCAAGTCGGAGAGCGGTTCGCCGTCGACGAATTCCATCGCGAGGTAGTGCCGCCCGGTGCCTGGATCCAGCGAAAATATGTAATAGCGAACGATGGCGTCGTGGTGAATGTAGTGCAGCGCCGATGCCTCCTTGCGGAAGAGGGCGAGCGCCATCGTGTTGTCGGCAAGATCCGTCCGCATCACCTTGATGGCGACCACGTCGCCGGTTTCGACGGCGCGGCCGCGGTAGATTTCTCCCATGCCCCCCGAGGCGATGTGCGTCTCGATTTCAAATATGCCGTTCAGCCGGGTGCCCGGGGCCAGGCGCCCGCTCGAAGCATTTGGGGAATACATGTCGGACATGTCGGCCTATCCCCGGGTGGCGCTTGGCGCCGCGGCTGATACGGCCGGGTCGAAGCGAACCACCACTGTCGTCACATTGTCGGTCGCGCCGCGATCGAGGGTCAGGTCAACCAGCAAGTCGCAGGCGCGCTGCGGCGGGTTGCCGTTCGCCAGCGCGAGGATCTCGCGATCGTCGACGTGGTTGGTGAGCCCGTCGCTGCAAATCACGAAGATATCGCCGGGCTCGAGCGCCCCGTTGGTCATCTCGAGTTCGGGATCGTCATAGGTGCCGATCGCGCGCGTGATGACATTGCGCCGCGGCCAGGCGCGAGCTTCCTCGGCGCTCAATTTCCCTTCCGCGACCAGCTCCTGCACCTCGGTATGGTCGACCGATAGCTGCTGGATTTCGGAGCTGCGAATGCGATAGATCCGGCTGTCGCCCGCCCACACACAGGCGAAGAATTCCTGATAGATCAGGAGCACCGCAACGGTGGTCCCGATAATTTCACCGTCATGCGCGCCTGCGAGTTTCATCAGGTGGCTATTGGCATCGACGAGCCGTGCCTCGCAATTGGCCAACAGTTCGGCAGCCGACGATGCCGGAGGTATCCGCGCCAGTTCCTCGACGACGATCCGGCTCGCGAGGTCTCCGGCGCTATGGCCGCCCATGCCGTCAGCGACCGCCCAGACGCCCGAGTGCGCCGACACCAGATGGCTGTCTTCGTTTTGCCGGCGAACCTTGCCGACATGGGTGGCGGCGCCGGATTCGAACCATGAAAGTGTCTGTTCCATGTCGCGATCTTTCATGTCGCCGGCGCGGCTCCAGCCTCGACGGCCGAAAATTGCCCGGTCAGCATGGCCGCAAACAGGAAAGGATCCGGCATCCGCTTTCCACAAAGCGCGAACGGTGCGAAGTCCTCTCCGCCGACGGTCCACCAGCAGCTTGTCGCAGCATAGATCCGTTCATGATCGGCGGCGCGAAGCGATCCGAACAGATCCGCAAAAGGCCGTTCCCCCGCCTTGACGCCGAGGGTCCCATCGCTTTCGACAATCATATCCGCTGTCGATGCCTTTGGCAGCTCGGCCTGCAGCGGCGCGGCGAGTGCCTCAAGCTCGGCCATGGTCATTTCGAAGGTCTTGTCGTGGTCCAGTGTCGAAATCAGAAACTCCTCGGCACCCTTGAACCACTCGTCCTGCGCATCGATTTCGGGCGGCGGGATTGCCGCTCCCTGGTCGGCGCAGGCGAACAAGGTCAGCGGAAAGTAACGGCCGACCCCGTCGAGCGAGGGCATGAAGGCGCCGATGACGCTGGCGCCGCAAAGCTCCGCGCCGAGCCAGAACCGCCAGATCGGCGCCCTCAGAAATGCATTTTGCCATTGCTCTCCAAGCGTCGCGCGAGATGCCGAGACGCCGCCCTGGACCCAAGGCTCCCACGCGCTGAGGAACTCGCGCGGCGCACCCACGGCAACGAAGTCGCGTTTGGTCGGAAGCTTGCCGTAGAGACTGCATTGCATGAAAATCTCACAGCGAAGGTGGACATTTGAATTCCGCCAGGGCCGGTAGTTGCAGCGGATTGAACACGGTGCCCGTTCCGAGCTGGAACGGAACTTCACGGCCGCCGACGATCCAGCTTGCCGTAATGCTGTTGGCGCGCGGGGTCTTCGAGGCCTTGTCGAGGAGCCGGAAGAGTGCCCACTGACCGGTCCCGCCCGAGATTTCTGAGGGCTGGGCACCGGGCAGCGGCGGGTCTTGAACGAGCGATACGGCCGTCTTGCCGGCTGCTCCCGGCCATTGTACCGCGACCGGAGCCGGGTTTGGCTGATTGGAAGAACTCACCGGAAGGCCGTTGACTTCCAGTTTCGCGGTGAGCCCGCCCTCGGCGAGCACTGGCGGCGTGATGCTCAGGCTGATCTGGGGAACGTTGCCATTGGTCGGGAAGAACGCGTCGCGAATCCGTGCCGCGCGCTGAAACTGCCGCAAGGTTTCAACCGACATCAACTTCGCGACTGGATTCTCCTGACGCCATTTCCATTCGCGCTGCGAAGTGTCGGCGTATGTATCGAGGTATTTCTTGAAGAAGCCGTCGAAATAGCCGTTGCCTCCGAACAACCTGCCGAAATCCGCCAGCCCGATTTCGGCCTTGGCGCCGCGATCCATCGGGTAGCGGTTCGATGCGAGACTCTGGCACGGACCGTAGACCGATTTCTGGAACTCGTCGCGAATCTGCCGGTAGGTGTCGTCCGCAATGGTGTTTTCGAACGCGTTGGCAGATTGCAGCAGCATGGTGTTGAACGGCGCGGGCATGCGCGCCGCGTCGGTCTTGAATTGCGCGACCTGGCTGCGGATCGCACCGGTGGCCTGCTGTTCCTGCGACGAATTCAACGCGACTGTCTGAAGCGTGTTGTTGATCGCGCCCAAATCGCCGGTGATCGTGTCGATCAATCGGCGCGAACCGTCGCCTTCGACGACCTGGTGGAAGGGCCTGAACTCGGCCTCGATGCTGGCGCCGGGCACGCCGGTTTGCGCGCCCACCAGTGACGGGGCAAGTTCCTTCTTGGGTGCCTTGGCGTCCTTGGAACCGTCCTTGCCGGAATCCTTGGCGTCCTTGCGCTCCCGGGTGAGGGCGGTTTCATCCCGGATCGATTCGATCAACAGCCGGATCGGCGAGGTCGATGCCGCCGCGGCATTCAGCGCGTCATATTTCGGCTTGCCGACATTGAGCGGGCGCATCCGCAATTTCTCGAGCGCCTGCTTCCAGGTGGCGAGAAATTCCTGACCGTAGAGATTGAGCAGGTCGCGCGTCAGATTGTCGAACTGCGAGGTGATGGCGCCGAGCTTGCCGGCATCGCCCAGCACCCAATTATCGCGCTGCAACTGGTCGGCGATGGTCGGGAGCTTGTCGATCAACTCTTTCTGGAAGCCGGCATAGGTGAAGAAGCCGGGGACGACGATGCTCTCGATGGTGTCGCCGGTGGTCGACTCGAACACGGTCGCGAAATCCGGGCCGCCGTGCCGGGCTGCAACCCAGTCCGGAGCGTTGGCTTGGCGGCTCTGCGACTTGAGCAACTGGTAGGCGCGGTCCGCGACGTTGAGACGGGAGAGAATGCGCCGGCATTCCTCCACCAGCGGCCAATTGGGCTCGATCAGCGGCGCGTCGCCCTCCTCGAGATCAAGCATGGCCACCAGTTCGCTCTCGAGCGCCTTGCGGCCATCGGCATTGGAGGCGCCCTGATACAGATTGTCGGCCCAGTCGTTTCGCATCCAGCTGACGACGAGTTCGCGATCGGTGCGCTCGACACCGGCAACCATCAGGTAGACCTTCAGCGCTTCGTAGATAAAGCCCGGATTGGCCTTGTTGGCTTCGAGCACTTCCTCCAGGCGGTACATCAACCGCGGCCGGAAAAGCCGTTCAAGTGCGACATGATAAATCTGCTCGCCCGAGGACTGCAGCCGCTCCCGTTGGCTCAAGCCCAATTCGGCCAACAGCGGGGTCGACGCGTCGCGCGTGGCGAAGCCGGCCGGCAGATTGCGCAATTTGAATAGCAGCGGCATGACCTTGTGCAGATCGCGGTCGGCGATAACGGTTTCCTTGGTGAAGGGACCGGCCTGCTGGGTGAACTGGGCCGCCGCCACCTGGGTGTCGGCAATCAAATCACGGTTGCGCCGGTAGCTTTCCGTCCAGGCCGCTCCAAGACCGAGCACGGTCAATGCGAGCAGACTGTAAGCTGTGGCCTTGATGATCCGCGCGCGCCGCAGCGCGGCCCGATCGGTGGAAACCCAGGCGGCTTCGCCGATGATCACCTTCAGGATCAGATCGGCGAGGAAGAAACTCTTGCCGCGTCCGGAATAAGCCTGGGCGCCAATCTGTTCGGCGCCGAAGCTCTTTGCCAGCGCGCCGATCAGCCGGTCGATCGGCGTGCCATGCTGGGTGCCGGAGGTCAGGTAGAAGCCACGCAGCGTCGCGTTGGCGTGATAGCGGGTCGGTTCGAATATCTGGTTGAGGAAATCGAAGATCTGACGCTTCAGCCCGGCGACCTGAGGCGGGAAACCGTAGAGCAGGACGCGGCTGCTCGGCGTCGGCTCCTCTTGCAGGCGATCGGTGAGGTCGGAATTGAGCCGCTCGACGAGGGCGTCGAACTCAGCCGGAATCTCGCCGACCATGTTGCGGGTCTTGTCGGCGGTCTGGAAGGTCGTTCCCCATACCTGCCGGCGGCCCTGATCGGACAGGTTCGCAAAATACTCCATAAAGCCCGCGATCAGGTCGGACTTGGTGAACACCGCATAGACCGGGAAGTCGACCTTCAACCGCTCGTGCAATTCCAGCAGACGGGCGCGAATGGCGTCGGCGTGGGCCTTGATCTCCGACGGCGACAGCGTCAACAGGTCTTCCAGGCTAACCGCGACCATGACGCCATTGATCGGCTGGTGAGGCCGGTTCTTCTTGAGCAGGTCGAGGAATGCGAGCCAGCTCTGCTTGTCGGATTGAGCGTCGGAATCCTGGGTGGTGTAGCGGCCGGCGGTGTCGATCAGCACCGCGTCTTCGGTAAACCACCAATCGCAGTAACGCGTGCCGCCGACGCCTGCGATCGCCGCCGGCGTTGCTCCGCTGGACAGCGGGAATTTGAGGCCTGAATTGACCAGCGCGGTGGTTTTGCCCGATCCGGGAGGACCGATCAGGAGATACCACGGCAGGTCATAGAGAAAGTCGCCCTTGCCGCCGCTCGCGGTCTTGAGGGTGGCGAGCGCGTCCTTCATCTTGTCCTTGAGGACGCCGCTATCGTCTTCGGGCTTGTCCGAGGCGGCGATGCCCTCCGCAATCTTCGCCGCGGCCTTCTTCCGGCGCCGCCACTGGAAGCTCATGACCGACGCGAAGAGGGCGCCAACCGCCAGAATGGCGATCTCGCGACCGATCATTGTTTGAAGCGGATAGTAACCGTGGATCGAAACCAGCGGGCCGACGAGGAAGATCAGCGCGGCAATGGACCCCAGGCCCATGCCATAGAGCACGATGCGGCCCACTTCCTTGAATGAAAAGTGACTCATCGGTCGTCAATCCTGCGGTCGAGAACCCGCCTGCACTTCATCTGCGGCATGTACGTTCGCTCACCGGGCCCGTGTCCGTTCGCGGAATTACGATTTCGACGCGCCGGTTCTTGGCGCGGCCATCCGCGGTGTTGTTGTCGGCGATCGGCGCGGTCTCGCCCTTGCCGTCGGTTTGCAGGCGATCCGGCTTGGCCAATGTCGCCTTGAACAGCCCTGCCACGTTCTTGGCGCGCTCAACGGAGAGCGCATAATTGGACGGGAAGCGGACATTGCTGGTGCCGATCGGCGTATTGTCGGTGTGTCCGATCACCTTGATGTAGCCGTCCTCCTTGTCGAGCGTCGCCGCGATGCGATCGCCGATCGGCTTGAACTGGTCGAGCACGTTGGCGACGCCGGAATTGAACAGCAATACGTTTCCGATGCGGATGGCGATCTGGTTGGCGGTTTGCTCGACGGCGACCTTGTCGGCGGCGACCTCGGGGGCCATGGCCGTGCAGATGCGCTGCAACTGCGTGATGCGATCGGGTTCGGGCGGCGGGATCACCGGCGGCGGCACCGGCTTCTCCGGAACCTTGCGCTCGAGCGACAGCTTGTCTCTGCCGAGCAGGGAGGTCATGCCGTTGGCGGCGACGTCGACCCCGCCGGTGAGCCAGTAGAGATACAGAAAATAAATCCCGAACAGGACGATGCCGGCAAAGCCGAGCACGGCCCACCATGGAACCAATGTCCGCGCCATGCGCCGCGCCAGGTTCTGACCCTGCCAGCGCGGCGACAACTCGCGATAGACCTTCGGCTTGACCCGGCGCAACGTCTCGTAAAGATCGCGCTGAATCTGCTGCAGGGCGGAGACGCCGCCCGCCGAGGTGCGGTGAATGCCCTGGAAGCCGAGCGCAAGACAGGTGTGCTGCAGTTCGAGCACATCGTAATTGAGCAGAGGGTCCTGCTTCAGCCGCGTCAATTCGTCGAAGAACCGCACGCCGCCGATCCGCTCGCCGAAGAACCGGCTGAGCATGCTGTATTGGGTCCAGACGTGGCGGTCTTCGGTCGGGATGTTCTGGACGATGTCGTCCGCCGTCGCGCAGATGATGTATTTGGCGGTGTTGGCCTGAGCTTCGGCGATGCCGCCTGAGCGAATGTCGCGTTCGAAGAACTTGATGCTGTCGGCAACGATTTCCATCAAATTGGCGAAGGAGGCGCGGGCGAGGGCGACGCGCAGGCGGCCGAGCAGCAACAGCAGCGGCCCGGCCGAGCGCAGGATCGGATTTTCATTGGGCGCGACCAGTTCGTCGACGGCGATCTCGGGCGCCTGCGAGGGCGTCGATTGCTGCGGCGCCTGATCGCGCGTGACGATCCATTCGTCCGGATTCGGATTTCCCGGAGCGCTCGGCGGCACATAGGGCGTCGCGGCGGGCGCCGCCGGTTGCGGCGCGCCGGCGGCCGGAGCTTCCGGCGGTCTGGGGGCAGGCGGTTCGACCGGGCGCCGCCCGCCTGGATTGGGACGAATGATCGTCCGCTCTCCTGGCGCGCCAAACGGCGGGCGTGGTGGAACCTTGTCGTTCATCGCCTGTCTTCCAATACGGCCCACAATTCGAGTTCGAGTTCAGGCCAGTCACCGGAGAAGTGCATCCCGATCGAGCTCGCAATCGAAAACTCGGACCACAGCGGCGATTTGCGATCGAGAAAGAAATAGACGTGGTCGGTGATGGCCCGGATCTGCGGTGGCGGTGTCGGCAGGTGAACCAGCGGCACGCCGGGAAGATGGGCGTGCACGATCTCGTTCATCTTGGTGTTGGGACCGATCTTGAACAGATGAGGGAACTGGGTCTGGATTTCCGTAAGCGGACGATGCGCGGCGACTTCGAGAACCAGCGTGGCGTCGCGGAACAGCGTACGATCGCGAATTGTCGAAATGAACGCATTCTGCGCGCGCTCGATGATCTCAAGCCGGATGGCGCGCCGGCCGAGGCGGACGCTGAGGAAGTCCTGCAGGTCGCGCATCACAGGCCCGAAGACATTCTCGAGATTGTCCTGGTCGTAGGCCGGATATTCCCGCGCGCGCCGCTCAGGCGTGGCGAATGTCGCGAGCTCGCCGACCAGGCGCAGGAATTCCTCAAAGAGGCGTTCCGGGTGCACATAGCCAGACGAGCGATAGTGTTTCAGCACCGCGATATGCCGGTTTAGAAGCTGCAGCACAAAGTAGTCGATGCTTTGCAGGCCGCCGCCGGCGGTGGGATCGGCCGCATAGCGCGCCAATTCCTCGAGCTTGTTGTCGATCCAGCCGACCACGCGATCGGTCCAGCCGTTGACGGTCGGGTGCGCTCCGCACAGCAGGACCGGCGGCACATATTTTTCGTCGAACACGATCTGCCGGTCGCGAACTTCGAGGATGCGCGCAATGCCGAGGCTGGTATAGCCGGGCTTGGCGGTCTTGCGAAGTTCGAGGCTCAGCCGGGGAAACGCGATGTCGACCTCTTCCTCGATCCGCAGCGCGGAGGTCGAATCGATGAAGGCTTCCGAATGTGTGACGTAGCGCGCGGCGCTCTCCGCTTCGCGGTCGTCGGCTTCGCGCATGTTCGCTGACGCCATCGGCATCGTCAGCCAGACGATCTGCTGCGACGCGGCCTCCGGCACCACGATGGACGCCGGCAACGGGCTGTCGGCCGGAACGTCGAACGGCGTCCCGTCCGGCATCACTCCGGCTGCGCGCCGCAAGGCGAACTTGCTTTGCTGGGCGAGATCGCGATCGATCTCCAGCGTGGTGAAGCCCCAGGGATACGGCGTCGCGTAGCGTACCCGGGATTCGAGGAGATGTTCGTGATAGCGGTCGTTCTGCTGGAAATGGTGCGGACGCAGAAACAGCCCTTCCGTCCACGCTACCTTGGTGTACCACGACATCAGTTAGCCACGCTTGTCTGGAGCCATTGCTGCCAATTCCGGGTCGGTGCGTCGGTGCAGCGCATTTTCATCATATCTTATTTCCATCGCGATCATAATATTCGGCAAAATATTGCATGAAGGCATCGAGCATGCCGTCTTCATGGCTGCGTGTGCGCGCCTGCCAGCGTGCGGCGTAAGTATCCCAGCTCCGCGCCTTGCTTGAGCCGAGCGCGCCGAGAAGGCCACGGTCGCCGGTCGAGGCCCTTTCGATGGCGGCGGGGTCGAATTCTTCCATCAGGCGCTTCAGCGCGTGCTGCATCGCCGAAAACGTTTTGATTTGATGTGTCTTCAAATCGTCGAAGCCTTGCGCGACCGCACTGGAGGCGCCGAGGTAGCTCTTCGTGCGCGCACCGAACATGATGCGCATCGCTTCCTCCACGGTGGGAGCAAACTTCAGCGGATTATTGTCGAGGGCCTGCACCGTGGTCTGATTGGTGCTCCGTGCGAAGCGCTTGGCCTGCTGCCTGGCTTCAAGCAACTGCTTCATGTTCTCGGCTGTAAGACGCAGCAATTGTCCGACTTCCGCGGCGAACTGGGCCGGGTCCTGGGCGGCGAACGCATCGTCAGGCAGGCCTGCGCCGCGGGCGATCAGTCGAACGAAATCGGCAGCCGCAGCCGCGGGATCGGTGGTGACGGCCGATCCGCCACGCTGATTCGGGCTTGCCGGGGCCACAGGGCGCTGGGTGGCCGGTTGAGCCGGCGCCGCCCAGGGACCGTCGGGCTCACCGGTCACCCACACCGGGCGGCGCGGGTTCGGGACCGGCACGGCCGCAGGCTCGGGAGCGGGGGGTGGCTTCGGCGCGCCTTGCGCCCATCCGGCATCATCGGGATTTGGCGTGGAATCCCATTGCAGCGGCGTCCCCGGCGGCGGAGCCGCCCCGGTACGCGCCGGCGGCTGCAGGTCGACCGCCCAATCGAGAAAGTCCGGCTTGACCGGTTGCAGGTCGCGCTGCGCCTTCAATTGGCGGGCTTCGATCGGGGGCGCGACTTCGCCGGCCGGCTCCCACAGATTGTCGTAGTCCGGGGCGGCGCTGGCGGCGACCGCGGCCGCGGCCTCCGATCCCCCGCTGACATTGGCGATGATGATGTAATGGCCGATCGAGAAGCGGTCGCCGTCGCGCAGCTTGTGGGGGGCCTTGAGGCGGCCATCCGCACCGTGCAGGAAGGTGCCGTTGGTCGAGACGTCGTGCAGCCAGTAGGCCCCGTCACGCCAGCGTATTTCGCAGTGCTTTCCGGAGATGAACCGGCTCGGATCGGGCAAGGTCCAGTCGAGATACTGGTCGCGGCCGATATCGATGCCGCGCGTGCCCTCGACCGTAATGCCCAGCGGGCCGCCGTCCGGCAGTGTCGTCTCATTTTCGATTCTGAGCGCCAGCAACGAGGGCTTCCTTGGTAAATTGACTGTCGACAAATCCGCGGGCCGCGGCGAGGTCCATTTTAGCGGCCGCTCATGCGGTGTCGAATCGCGTAGGCCGGTCGCGCCCGCCGGAGCCCGCCGGGGAGCCGCGCTGATCGCCTTCCGGCTCCGCCAGCCTGATGCCTTCGGCGATGCAGGCCCGCATGCGTTCCGGTCGTTCCGCTGCCCCGAGGCGGCCAGCGCCGACCAGGATGGCGATGCGGATGGCCCTTGCCGTCAGATAGTGCGGCACCGGTACCGGCGGGTTCGAGACGGTGCTGAGCATCCCGCCCGACCACCCGGCGCCGAGTGCAAGCCAGGTCAGCGGATCGGAACTGTCGCTCCGGGTACCGACCTGCAATGCCGCCAGCCTGTTCTTGTCGGTCGGTTCGTGGACCCAGGCCTCTGCGGCTACCAGCCCGGCAACCCCGTATTGTGTGACGTCGCCCAGAACGGAGCGAACGCTTCCGCATCCCCACCACACGGCTTCCCGCCGCGGCAGCAAATGAGCGCAAAAGGCGACCGCACCGTCAAATCGTTCCTGAGCCGAGAGGTTGTTCAGGAACACGATCGGCGGGTCGTCCGTTGCAGCAACCCCGGATTTGCTTGCCAATTCGGGGAAGGTCTCGAACACTGATCGAGCGGTCGTAAAGCGGACCCGCGACATGCAACATCCCTAACAAGTGGGCACCATCGCCCTTTATTGATTTTCGTTCCTTAACAATCACAAAATGCCCATAGCGCTTTCGAGCGAAGCGGGCCCCGGTTCGCCCGTAAGGGACAAAGCCTGGAACCCGGTTTTGACCAGGCTCTATACCGGGATTACCACCGGTACCATTCCGTTGATCAGCACCATGCCATTGAGATTGATGATCGGAGCCGTCAGCGTAATCACCGCGCCGGCGGTATAGTTGGCGAGGGCCTCCGCATTGTGATTGATGATCGGCGAGTCGACGGACCTGTTCGCCGGCGTCAGTTCGACCTTGGTCATACCGACAGTGTGGCTGATGGAGATCATGGCGGTCGTCGACTGACTGCCCATCGGTATACTGACGTTGCGGTCGCCCATTTGAATATTGAGCTTGTCGTCGCCGTTCTTCAGCGTCGTGCTTCGTGACGGGCTGCCTTTCGGCGGCGTGAAGGTTTCGCCGATGGTCCAGGTTTCGGCGCGCCTGACCGTGACCTCATGGTCGCGTTCGGCATGCATGCGAATGTTCTCGGATGATTTCTTGTCCTCGAAAATGAACTCGTTGTAGCCGTTGCCTCCCTTCGTGGAGTCCGACTTCCAGCCGGCAATGGTCTTGTTATCCGGAAGGTCATAGGGGACCTTGTTGTCGCCGTTGTAGACGCAGCCGACCACAAGCGGCCGGTCGGGATCGCCTTCCAGGAACTCGACCACCACCTCCATGCCGACGCGCGGGGTGAAGACCCCGCCCCATTTCTTGCTGGCCCACACCTGGGCGACACGGATCGGACAGGTCAGTTTCGGTTCGCGGTCCCAGAAGAACTGGACCCAGATGCGACCGTGCTCGTCGGTGCTGATTTCCTCGTTTTCCTCACCCTTCTTTCCGACCACCTTGGCAGTCTGGATACCGTGGATGCGCGGCCTCGGTGTCAGCGGCAGCATACGGAATGGCCGGTCGCTCGGCTGAAACTCGTAATATCCGTAATAGATCTGATCCTGCTCGCCACCGTCCGCCTTCGCGGTGTCGGTGTCCGGCGCGACAGTGCGATAGTGGTGCGACGAGAAACGATGATCGGCGCGAACGACCAGATATTCCTTGTTCTCCGCCTTCGTTGGGTGCTTCTCGACCGTGATGAGCGCGCCGGCATGTAGCGAAGGGGCGTCGCCCTCGATGATGCGCCGATGATCCTTGGCCTGCTCGGCTTCGAGCCGAAAACGCGAAAGCTTCTTGCCCTTGTCTTCCTCGTCATACTTGCCCGGAAAGTCATACACTTCGAGCTTGGCGTGGGTGTACTTCTCCGACGCTTCCGAGGGGGCCAGCAGGTTCTTCTTGGGCTTCAGATAGTCATAGTCGTTGAACTGGACCTTCCCGGTGCGAAAACGCCGCTCCGAAATCCAGCTGTACAGATGCTGGCCGGGCCGGAGCTCCGATTCGGTCAGCGGAATGAAGGATATCTGGGACAGACCCGGGACGGGCTTGTGCGAGGAACGCGAGTCGGCCAGCACCATCAGATGTTTTTCGTCGGAATGCTCGAAGAAATAATAGATGCCGTACAGCTCCATGAGCCGGCTGACGAATGCCAAATCGGTTTCGCGATACTGCACGCAGTAGGGAATTTTCTCGTAGTCGCCATTGGTCCGGAATTCGTAGTCGTGGAATCCCGCCTTATCAAACACGTCCTTGATGATGTCCTTGACGTCCTTGTCGAGAAAGATCCGGCAATCGGCCTTGTGGCCAAGCAGCCAGAACCACGGCCGCAACGTGATCCGGTAGTGAAAGAAATCCTCGATCTTTCCGATCCACTGCGCCTCGGTCATGACGCCGTGGTAAATTCGCTTCTTTTTTTCGTAGGCGTCCAGCTTGAGCATGCAGCCCTGCCCGAGCGCCTTATCGAAGTCGATGTTCTCCTTCTCGCTCAACGCTTCGATGTTGAACTGGAACATGTCGCCGAGCACTTCGGACCCATCGAGCTTGATGAGCGCGAGCACATTTTCGCCCAGCGGCGTCTTGAATTCGGCCACGCGTTCGGATTGGCTCAGTTGTCCGGCCATGCACATTCACCTTCGGGGGAGGTTGTCGCCTCCAGAGTACTGGCCTAGTCCAGCACCGTCTAGGCGTGTCGCGACAGTCCAACCACGCGCAAATTCCCGGCAAGCCGGGACATCGCCCGGTGTTCGGCGCAATCACCCACGTAACGTTGGTGTCGGTGACGTGCAGGCGGGTTCAGTTTCGGTGCAAAATTTCGGGCGGGGCACGCGCGATCGGGCTTCGCCGCCACGCGGATTTACAAATCCCGGGCGACGCGAAAACCATTGGCGTAGTAGCGCACGTCCCGGTCGTACATGAAACGCGCCGGCGAGCGCGCAAAAGTCGACTTGGAGGCAAAGGAACCGCCGCGCAACGAGCGCTGCAGACATTGGCCGCTGGTCCAGGCGGTGCCGTCCGCTGGAGCGCCGCGGTAGTTATTGTTCCAGCAATCCTCGACCCATTCGGCGACGTTGCCGGCGACGTCGAAGAGTCCGAAACCATTCGGCCTAAACGATTGGGCCGGCGTTGTTTTCCGTAAAGGTGCGTCGCCGCAATCCTCGCAATTCGCACTGCCCTTGATGAGGGTCCGGCCCCACCAGAAAGGCGATTCCGTGCCCGCCCGGGCGGCGTATTCCCATTCCGCCTCGCTCGGCAGGCGATATTTCTTGCCCGTCTTCTGGGTCATCCATGACACGAAGTCATGGGCATCGTCCCAGCTGACGTCGATCACCGGACGGTTGCCGCGCCCCCATCCGCGATCATCGGGCCGATATTTGCAAGCGCCTGCGGCCACGCAAAGGTCCCACTCGTCGAACGTCACCTCGCGGCGCCCGATGGCGAAGGCGTTCGGGATCACCACCCGATGGACCGGCTTTTCATAGATCGTATCTTCCGAACCCATTTTGAATTCACCGCTCGGAATCACGACCATTTCAGCGCATTCCGCACAATCGCGGAACAGCTCTCCAGGCTCCGGAACGGCGGAAGCCGCGGCGGCCGGCGCTGGCGGCGCGGGCGCTGGACTGGCCGCGGCCGGTGGAGTCTTTTGCCGTGCCGTCGGCGTCAGGGGGGACTGGCCTTCTGAGCCCGTCGCCCAAAAGGTCGCCAACACACCGACAAGAAGGTTCAGGGTTCGCAGGCGCAACTTCATCTCAATCCGTCCGCCTCAATGAGTTTCCGGCAAAGCGCATAGGGGCAGAGGACCTGTATGCCATGCGCACACCCCATGGCCAGAGACTTAACACCGAACGACACTTGTCGCTCAGTTCGTGCACTAGGATTATTGCGAACTTCACATTACTCCGAATATTTGCGTAAACGACAGGACGGTGCAATCCCTTGCTAACAGCAAGCCCCTGTTGGTATATTTCCGCTCCCGGTCTGACGAGAATGTGATCGGTTTTTGCGCGAATTCAGCGCGGTTGGGATCGTCTAATGAGAAGTGCCCGCCGCTGTTCGTGGCCGGCGATTGCAAAGGAAACATGTCGTGTTTTTGACGTCACTCAGACCGGCGCTGCTTCCTGTTTTGATCAGTCTCGTGACGGCCGGCGCCGCTTACGGTCAGGCCAAGCCGACCGGCGGACCGACGGCTTCGCCCGTGGGGGCCATGGTGTATTTCGTCGACGTCAAGGACGGCGTGACGATCGCTCCCAAGAGCATCATCCATTTCGGTATGCGCGGCATGGGTCTCTCGCCGGCGGGCGTCGACCGGCCGAATTCGGGCCACCATCATCTGCTCATCGACACCGAATTGCCGCCGTTGAGCGAGCCGATTCCGAGTGACTTCAATCATCTGCATTTCGGCAACGGCCAGACCGAAGCGGAATTAAACCTGCCACCCGGCGAGCATACGCTTCAGTTGCTTCTGGGGGATTCGAATCACGTTCCGCATTCTCCGCCCGTGATGTCCGAGCGTATCCGCATACGCGTGGCGGAAGGCGCGGCTGCGCCGTCGGCAGCAGCGGGGGCGCCATCCGCGCCGACATCTCCCGGCGGTCGCCACGCATCGGCGCCGAATGCGAAGGTCTACTTCGCGTATCCCAACGACGGCGACTATGTTTCCACCAAACCCGTCATCCGTTTCGGTCTGATCGGGATGGGCGTGGCTCCGGCCGGCATCGAAAAGGCCAATACCGGCCATCACCACCTCATGGTCGATGAAAAGCTGCCGCCGTTCGATGAGCCGATTCCCACGGACTTCAATCATCTGCATTTCGGAGCCGGACAAACCGAAGCGCAAATCACGCTTCCGCCTGGCCGGCATACGCTGCAATTGTTGCTCGGCGATGAGAACCACATGCCTCACGATCCGCCGGTGTTCTCCAAGCAGATCACGGTCGTGGTCACTGAGTCCGGCCGCCGGGTCTCGGAATCCGGTCGCCGGGTCGCGGAAGCCGACAGCCGGCCGGCTCCCAAAGTGCGCAAGAAGAAGCACCGCAAGCGGTGGGTCTATTATGAGTAAATTCTTGCCAGCATGGGTCGTTTTCCTGTGCGGCATCTTCTTTGTCGTGGTGTCGACCGACGCCGCCTGGGCCGAGCGGAAGGTCGCGCTCGTTGTCGGCAATACGCAATACAAAAATGCGAGCCTGGTACTATTCAATCCGAAAAATGATGCGGAGGACGTCGCCGCGGTTCTTCGTAGCCTCGATTTCGAGGTCGTGCTGACGGTCGACGCAAGCAAGCGCGATTTCGACGTGGCGATGACGCAGTTCGCGCGCCTGGCCACCGGCGCGGACGCCGCCCTGTTCTACTACGCCGGTCACGCCCTGCAGTATCAGGGACGAAACTATCTGATGCCGATCGACGGCGAACTCGAAGACGAGGTCAGCCTGCGATATCAGATGGTGATGCTGGATGACGTTCGCGCCGCCGTCGAACGCGCCGACGGAGTCAAGATCGTCATCCTCGACGCGTGCCGCAACAATCCGGTGGTCGACAACCTTCGAAGAAAGATGGCGGGTGCTTCGCGCAGCGTCGATGCCACGCGCGGTTTGGCGCGCATCGACAAGGCGCTGGGAATGGTGGTGGCGTATTCGACCGCGGCCGACGATGTCGCGGCCGACGGCGCCGGTCGCAATAGTCCGTTCACCAGCGCGCTGTTGCGACGCCTCAAGGAGCCGGGCCTGGAAATCGGCAGCATGTTTCGCCGCATCGCTGCCGACGTGAACGAAAAGACCAACGGCCGGCAGCGACCTGAAACCTACGTTTCGCTGATCGGCGAGTATTATCTGAACCAGAAGGACAGGCCGGTCTGGGACCAGATCAAGGACACGAGCGACCCTACGGCGTTTCGCAGCTTCATCGCGCAGTTCCCCTCGTCGCCCCGGGCCTCCGATGCGCAATATCGCCTGCAGATGCTCGAGCGACTGGCCAAGGCCGATACCGGCAAGTCCGATGCCACCAGGCCCGATGCCAGCAATATCGTCATCGAGCCCGGCCGGTCCAAGCTGGTCGCGGCCGGACGCGAGCCAATCGAGCGCCCGGTCGTTCCGCCGCCTCCGATTGCTCAGTCGGCTCCGGCGGTTCAGTCGCCCCCGGTCGATGACCGTCCCAAGCTAGCTGCGGTCGAACCGCCGCGATCGCCCCGCATCGAGGAACCGAAGGCCCAGGCCGTTCCCGCGGAGCAAAAGCAGGCCGCCCTGATCGTGGCTCCGCCTTCACAGATACAATCCTCCGCACCATCGGTGACGCAGGAACAGGCATGCAAGCGCGACGCGGATCGGCTGGCCCGGCTGCGCGTCAGTCAGGCAAAGGAAGAGTTGATCAAGTTTGAACGCGAGCTCGGTTGCGAGAAACTGCGTCCCCAGTTGCTCCGGTTGAAAGAGAGCATTGGCCTGGACAGCACCCGCGCCGATGCTCCGGTCGTGCCGCAACCGATTCCGCCCTCTACGTCGCAACTCGCGCCGGCCGTGACGCAGGTTACCGCGCCGGCCGAACCATTATCCGCGCAGGCGAACGAAGCGTGCAAGCGCGACGAAGAGCGGCTCTCCCGGCTACGCGCCAATCCGACGCTGGACCAGATATCCCGCTTCGAGCAGGAGCTTCGCTGCACCAGACTTCGTCCGCAAATTGCCCGGTTGCGCGAAAGCCTCGGTGCTAACTCAGTTCCTGGCGCTAACGGCGGCCCGAAAGCCGGCCCAGCGGCGAGCACAAATCATTTGACCGAAAATGTGATGGGCACGCCCTTGGTGCCGGCACAGTCCATGAACCCGGTATAAGTTCCTGAAAAGACTCCGTTCAGGGTGCAAATTGTTCCGTCCATGACGAACGTAGCCCGGACCTCGGATTTGGCCCTTGCCAACCACGATCGGGAGCCGGTCAGCCACAGTTTCATTTCCGTGACCTTCTCCTCAGGCCCGTTTTGGCTGCAGAGCCCGACATGTTTCATGTCCAGATTGGTGGTGAATTCACCCGCCGTCCCGGTCTCCGTGAGGGTGCCGCTCAACTGCCATTCCGACAAAAAGCCTGCTACGCCGCTAATGGACAGGGGGTGGCCGGATGCGGCGCCCGCAATGGCGAGCGGAAACAGGGCGGCCAGGCGTAAGGGAGAGCCAAATCTCAAGTCGGACTCCTGCGGTCCTGTTACGGTCATTTATGGTTATTGCGACGCCGGGACGTTATTAAGCATGGATGACATCGCAACGATTGGACCCTATTCAAGCATTCTTTCCGATCAAAGCCTGCTGTAAAATGCGCTGTGATCTCGTGGTTTCAGACACGAATGGGTTACACGCCGGCACGGCTTGTGTTGAGGCAACTGACGTTCTTGTAGAGGGCATTGAGTTTGTCGGAATCTGATCAACGCGTTGATAGCGAAGTGCCCGCCGAGACGGCGGGCAGGCCGTCATCCATGCCGCCACCGTTGCCGTTGCGGACGCTGGACCCGGCCATTGAGGCCCTGTGCGCGCCGATCTCGGAAGCCGACCCATGTGGCCCTGATCTCGATGCCGCGGGCGACGCCGAATACCACAATTTTTTGGCGCAGGTCGAAGGCGTCCTGCCGACGTCGTTCTTCTCTCCCGAGGACGACAAGCCGTTCGATCCGTCCTCGATCGATCTGCCCGCGCAGATTGCGCCGATCGACAAACTTACGGAGCGTAGCGGCGATATCAGATTGTTGGCGATACGTGCGCGCCTCCTGATACTGGGCAGGGACATTGCCGGTTTTGCGCTGACGCTCGCCGCGATCGCCGAATGGCTCGACGGATTTTGGGATGTGGTCCACCCACGCCCGGAGGACGCGGATTTCACCGCGCGCCGAACGGCGATCTCGGCGCTCGATCTGCCGACCGTGACTTTTCCCTTGCAGTATACAGCCTTGTTCGAGGGGCGCCGGGCGGGGCCGATAACTTACCGTTCCTGGCTCGTCGCGAACGGCGAAATCAAGTCGCGTGAGACCGATGTTGCGGTCTCGGCCGCTACCATCACCGAAGCCCTGGCGAGTGCCGATCCGGCCGCGATTGCCGCGGCACGCAAGCATGTCGCCTTGCTCGACACATCGGTCCAGCGAATCTGCCGGGCTTTCGAAGCCCACGGCAATCCGGCGATTCTCCAGAACCTTCCGGCGCAACTGCGCAAAATGCACGCGTTCATCGATCCGCATGCGGTGATCGACATGGCTGCCGCGCCCGTTTCGGCGACAGGTGACGATCCGCTGCGTCCGCAGCACCCGGCAGCGGGCGAGCTTGCGACGGCTTCGCTCACCTCCCACGCGGACGCCAAGCAGGCGCTGGCTGCAATCGCCGAATATTATGGCCGTGCGGAGCCATCGAGCCCTGCGCTGCCGCTGGTTCGCCAGGCCCACCAGCTGATCGGAAAATCGTTTCTTGAAATCATTACGGTCCTGGTGCCTTCGCATGTCGACCAGGCGGCTTTTCAGATCGGAACCGCTCAGGTCTTCGATCTGCCGGTGAACAAGATCTCGTTTCTTTCCGCCAATCCGGCCGATATCGAGGTCTCGGTGGCCGACGGTGTTGCTCCCGCAGATTCAAACAGCTTCGGCGCGGAGGGGCGTTCGTATCGCGCTGAATCGCGCGGACAAGCGCTGGCGCTGCTCGAGTTGGTTCAGCGTTATTTCCGCTACTCCGAACCGTCCAGTCCGGTGCCGATGTTGTGTGAACGGGCGCGCGCGCTGGCCGAACGGGACTTCATGAGTGTGCTGGAAGACGTGCTGCCGAAATCGGCGCTCAAGGCTTTCAACAGCGACCGCTGATCGAATCGGGCATGGCTTCAGGCCCGAGCCATTTCGGTTCTGACCAAATCAGAACCGGGCTCTATTTTTTGTTTTTACGCGTTTTCTTTATGCGAACCGGTGTCCACTTCGCTCGAAAACGCCATAGCTGCATCACTTGATCAAATAGATCTTGCCGTCGAACGACCAGCTCGGCCGGTCCAGCCGATTTGCGTTCTGGAGCGGGATGACGAGAGCCTGCGTCTGGTCCCGCACATATTTCAGCGTGTCGCCGGGGGCGAAAGCCGGCGGCGGCGCGTTGGGCAAGTCGACCACCTGCACCGGCTTGTCGCACAGCAGCGCCACGAACATCCCGACTCCCGCCGGGGGCTGGGCGATGAATTCGAAATTGGCGTACGGGCTGCCGAGCTGCGGGATGATCAACGGCTTGCCCGGCTTGACCATGCTCGGCGTATCCCGGATGGCGCCTGTCTCCGTCGCCGTTTCCGGGAATATCTGCGTGAGTTTGCCCGCAGCATCGACATCCAGCAAAATCAGATAGCCCGGCTTCTTTGTCGTAATCCTGAAACCGATCTTCGAGCCGGCAATGATCTCGCCGCTCGGAATGAGATCCAGCGACAGACCCGCCGCGTTGTCGGTTTTCATGCCGGCGTTGAGCGATGCAAGCTTGGCTGTCGACATCGACGGAATAGCTGCGGGTGCGATGGCGTCGGGCACGTCGGTGAGAATCTTCACCGACCGTCCTTGCGGCGCACCTTGCGCGGCCGCGGCACTCGCGAAGACGACGAGGCACACCAATTCAAGGAGGCCTCGTAAGTGAAGTGGGCTTGGCAATCCGAACGGTTTCATGGGCGCCGCTCCGTGCCTCAAGGGCTGCTGTAGAGGCTGGTGGCGCCGATACGCGCGTCCGCGGGCGCATAACGTTCCACGAGCTTGTAGACTTCCATGGCGGTACGCCGCTGGTTCATCTTCTTCACGGCTTGCTCGAGATCGCTCAGCCGCTGTGACGAGGTGATTGCAACCACCTGATCGGCGCCGAACGGTTCGCCGACCACGACGGAAAACTTGTAGTCGGCGGTGGCAAGGATCGGTTGATCCGATCCGATCGGGTAGAGCGCCTGCACCGTGCCGTCTCCGGTAATGTTGAACAGCAGCAGCGATCGCTGCGCCACGCCCGAGATCTGCACCTCGATGCGTGAATCCCGCGGATGGACCTTGTCGTCCGGCAGCACGCGCAGCGTCTGCGGCGCCTTGGCTGCAAGGCGCTTGAATCCGTTCACCGCCGCCAGCCGGTCGATCGCGCCGGGCAGGTCGGAAAGCTTGATCTGGTGGGCGATCACATCAGCTCCGGCCAGCACGTCGAGCGTGATCGGATCCCACACCAGATCCGGATTGTCGTTCGGCGCCACCACTTCGAAGCGCGATTCTCTGGGCTCGAGATCCTTCAGAAGCTCGCGCTGATTCTGGAGCACGGCGAGGCGGATCGGGTCCGATTGGGCAGGCGCGGCAGGTCGCGGCGATGATGCCACTGGCTTGGACGGCGAAGGAGCCGGTCCCGCAGCCGTTGGCGGGGATGGTGGCGGTGACGGTGGAGGCGATTGCGGGCGCGGCTCGGATCTCTCCGTGGGATCGAGCAGCACCACGGCCCGGGTGCGTCCGTACAAGACCTCCGAACCAGCGTCCTGCGCGGCCGGCTGGCTCGCCACGATATGCTGCCGCTGATCCGACAATTGATAGGTCACCTGGCGGACATAACGGAATAATTCGTCCCTCGTGATTTTCCCGTCGCCGTTCTCATCCGCGGCACCTTCGAGCGCGCGCGCAACCGCGTAACTCAGCGCGCCGCGAAGACCGGGCTCGCCGGGAATGCGGACCTCCGGAGCCTTGGCAGCGCGGTCGACGGCAGCAAGAACCGCAGTTCGCTCGAAGCCCTCTTCGCTCTGGAAGGCGTCTTTGGCGGTGGAGATCGGCTTGAGATCGTCCTGCGCAAGCGTGTAGCTCGGGACCTGCCGGTAGCTCATCCCGGCGGCGCGCGGGTCGATCTCGCGGGACAGGCCGCCGCCATGGCAGGCGTCCGCGACAAACAGCACCTGCGCCCCCTTCTGCTCGAATTGCTTGATGAGGTGGTTGAACTCCGATCCGAGGATGCGTTGTTGCGCGCCGGCCGCGCTGTTCGGATTGAAGCCGGCCAGAATGAACACATTGTCCATGCCGTCCGGTTGCGACCCCTTGAAATGCTCGGGTTCCTGAACGCCGTGGCCCGCGATCGACAAAATCACCAGATCGCCCGCCTGGCTGCGGGCCAGTAACTCGCCGACCGAGCGCATCACCGTTGCACGATCGGAGGCCGCGTCGATCAGCGCGGTGACGTCAGCGACGCCGTTGCGGCGCAATGTCGATTCGATGTCTCGCGCATCGGCGACCGCGCCCTTGAGTTTTGGCTCGAATTGATAGGCGTCGATCCCGATAATGAGCGCGCGCACCTGGCCGCCGGCCGGCGGGCGAAGCTGGCTGTCCGAGGCCGGCGCCGCCCACGCCAGCGAGATCGCCGTGGCGAGCGCGCTTGCGGTCGCGGTCAGCAGCAGGATTGTCTTGGTGAACCAGAAATTCATCGCTCGGTTCAGTTTCTCGCAGAATGCTTCTTGTGATGCCGGGTCGCTCGTTCGTTTGCGGGTTGCCGGGACGAACGGTCCTTTGCGTCGCTATCGGTCTGGCCGCCCTTGATTTGCTGCGCCAGGCTGCCGGCCTCGCGGGCGTCTGCCGCCGGGGCATTCTCCAGGGCGCGAAAACGCACCGGCCGATAGCCGCGGGCCAGCAGGGATGACAGCGGATAAATGTTCCGGCACACCCGCCCATTGCAGCCGCCGGTGGAAGATTCCATCACCTCGGCCCTGCGATCCGGCGTGAAGCGCAGGAACAACATCACGTGCGAGCCGGGCTTGTTGAGCGCGTCGCCGGGCTGAAGATCCCAGGCGTTTTGCAGCTGCGTGGAAATGCCCGGTATGGCCGCGGTCGTGAAATGGGTGGAGAGGCCCCAGGCTGCGCTGACGAACGCCGAGCAGTCGACGCCCGTCACATCCGGTCGCGGATTGTTGTGGGTGCAGACATTGCCGGCGAGCATGCCGTTGGCGATGTTGGCGCGGAATTGATTCAGCGACCCGTGACATCCCCAGCAATAAGGCACGCCCCGTACTTCCTGGTTGAGCTTGCCTGACAGATATCCTGGTCGGCGAATACGGTTGAAACCGGAGCAGGACGTATCGGGATCGCGGCCATAGACCGGCGGCGTCAGGCGCCATTGCACGCCTTCAAAGGCGAACGCCGTCTCGACCACCTGCTGCCTGGTCAGGGCGCGCACCGCGGCGATCGGCCCCTTCAGGGCCTTGAGATCCTGATCGGACGGTCGCGGCAGGTTCGGGTTGTCGATCACGTCGTTAGCGCGGACCGACCGCGAGCCGACGCCGATCAGATCGACTTCGGACTTGCCGGTGCGCAGGAAATACACATCGCCGTCGGACGAAATGGCGATGAAGCGCCGGGACAGTGCGACGCTTTCCGAGAACGGAATGTCATAGACGCTGTCTTGAACGCCTTCCGGCGAATAGCGAACCACATAGGCGGATGCCGTGCGCTTGGAACTGGTGGGAATGTTCTCGGTGAGGACAAACATCCGGCCGGCGTTGTCGATCTCGAGAAATTCGACGATGCCGATGCGATCCCGCACCTTCAGGCGCAGCTTGCCGAGAGAAGTGTTGGCCGGCTGCGCGCGCAGTTCGATCTGGGCGGTGTCGAGCTTGTCGCCCGTTTTGACATCGGCAGTCACCGTGCCATGACCGCGCGTGGCGATCGATTGGCGCGCAGGTCTGGATTGGGCCGGCAATCCCCTGGACTTCTCGCCCAGCAATTGATCGGGGCTGTCGAGCGTCTGAGATCCCATCTGGGCGAACGCCGTCAGGGTTTCGTCGTCGGGCTTTTCCGCGGTGCGCGTCCGTGTCAGTTCGCGAACCGGCTCATCGTCGCGCCCATTGGCCTGCAGGGCCTGAGGCGCGCCGTCCCAGACGTAGACGTTGCCGCGCCGCACCACGACGTCGGTCGGCTGCATCTCTTGCGGCAATTCGAGCGACTGAACCGAGCTATTGGCCTTCTTCGCATCGAAGCGCAGCAGCCGGCCGTTGACCTGGTCGAGCAGATAGAGGCTGCCGTCCTCCGCGGCATAGATCGCCTGGGGGCCGTCCGGCGGCGCGTCTTCGCGGGCATCGATCATGCCAACGGAATCGCGGCTCGCCCCGCTCGAAAAACGCTTGATGACCGTGTCACTCGCCGCCGCGCCGGCATGCGGCAGAATCCACGCCGTGAAGCCGATGAGCGCGATCGCTACACCGCTCAAACACGATCTTGGACGTACCGACCCGCCCGCCATGCGCGACGCTCCACTGGTCCGGCACACGAAACTGGGCATGAAAGTCCCTTGCCGATCTCAAACTGTCCTAGTGAGTAGGCCGAGCGAGGATTCCGGTTCATGACGCACCGCAACGAAATCCAGCTAACCTCTTGGCGCAAATTTAGCATTTCTGCGGGCGGCAGTCCCGGGCTCCAGGACCGCACCCGCGCAAATATTCCCGCCGCGTGCGGGCCGGACGTGGCTTTTTGCGACCGGTAATTGTCCTGATGTGGGGCAGCTTCCGGAACGACGCTCGGCAACCGCGGTTTCCCGGGTTCGCTTTGCGCCATCCGGTACCGTTTGCGTTGTTTATTCCCAGGCAAAGGCGAAATCACCGTCGGCAATCGTCACTTTGGCTTCCCTGAGCGTCTCTTTGGTCAGTGAGCGCTTGAGCAGTTCGCGCGACAGCGACGGCAGCAATGTGTTGGTGATGATGTTGTCGATCATCCGGCCACCCGAATCCGGGTCGTCGCACTTCGCAACAATGTGATCGACGACGGCCTGATCGTAGGTGAGGGCGGCATCGTGGTTTTCGCGGATGCGCCGAACGATGCGGTCGAGCTGCAGCCTCACGATGCCGCTGAGCATGGTTCCGGAGAGCGGGTAATAGGGGATCGAAACGATCCGCCCGAGCAGCGCCGCCGGGAACACTTTCAGCAATTCGGGACGCAGTTCCAGGGCGAGTTCGGCCGGATCGTCCTGGTAGCGGGGGTCGGCCGCCAGATCCATGATGATGTCGGTGCCGACATTGGTGGTCAGAATGATCAGCGTGTTTTTGAAGTCGATCCGGCGGCCGTTGCCGTCGTCCATAAAGCCCTTGTCGAACACCTGAAAGAAAATCTCGTGCACATCGACATGCGCCTTCTCGACCTCGTCGAGCAGGATGACGCTGTAGGGCCGCCGTCGCACCGCTTCCGTCAGCCGGCCGCCTTCGCCATAGCCGACATATCCGGGAGGCGCTCCCTTCAGCGCCGATACCGAATGCGCTTCCTGGAATTCGGACATGTTGATGGTGATGATGTTTTGCTCGCCGCCATACAGCGCTTCGGCAAGGGCAAGCGCGGTTTCGGTCTTGCCGACGCCGGACGGGCCGCACAGCATGAAGACGCCGATCGGCTTGTTGGGATTGTCGAGCTTGGCGCGGCTGGTTTCGATGCGCTTGGCGATCATCGACAGCCCATGGGATTGCCCGACCACGCGCTTGTTGAGGATCTCGGGCAGCCGCAGCACGTTCTCGATGTCGTCCTTGACCATGCGGCCTACCGGAATGCCGGTCCAGTCCGACACGACGGATGCGACCACCTGTTCGTCGACAAAGGCGTACATCATCCGCTTTTCCGGATCGCGCGCTTCGAGGGTCTCGAATTTCTGGCGCAACTGGTCGCGCAAATCCTTGGGATCGGTCGCAGGCGCCTGCTCCGCTGCGGCGGGAGCTGCGGATGCTTCGCCGGGACCTGCGGATGCCTGGCCCGCAGGCTTGCCCTTTCCGTCACTCTCTTTCGGCGGGTTGAGAATGTCGCGGAGATCACGGATCTCGTTGACCAGCTTCTGCTCGGTCGCCCATTCGGTCTCGAGCTCGGCGAGCTCAGCCTTGAGTTCGGTAATCTCCGCGGCGATCGCCGCCACGCGTTCCGCCTTGTCCGCGCCAAGGTCGCTATCCCCCACGAGGCCCGCGGTTTCCGCCTCGCGAGCGGCGATCGCGGCGGTCTTGTCGCGGATCATCGCCGGCGTGGTGCTCTGGCTGATGGCGACGCGGGCTGCGGCGGTGTCGAGCAGGCTGACGGCTTTGTCGGGCAATTGGCGGGCCGGAATGTAGCGATGCGACAGGTTAACCGCCGCCACGATGGCCGCCTCCGATATCCGGACTTTGTGATGCTTCTCCATCGGGCCGATGATGCCGCGCAGCATGTCGCAGCACTGCTGCACACTGGGCTCGCCGACCGGGATTGGCTGGAAGCGCCGCGTCAGCGCCGGGTCTTTCTCGATGTATTGGCGGTATTCCGACCAGGTGGTTGCGGCGATGGTTCGCAATGTGCCGCGCGCCAGCGCCGGCTTGAGGAGGTTGGCGGCGTCACCCGTTCCGGCCGAGCCGCCCGCGCCGATCAGGGTATGCGCCTCGTCGATGAACAGGATGATCGGCACCGGGGAACTCTGCACTTCGTCGATCACCGAGCGCAGCCGTTGCTCGAATTCACCCTTCATGGACGCGCCGGCCTGCATCAGGCCGACGTCGAGCATGCACAATTTCACGCCGCGCAACGGCGGAGGCACATCCCCCGCGGCGATGCGCTGGGCAAATCCTTCTGCGACCGCAGTCTTGCCGACGCCGGCCTCACCGGTGAGGATCGGGTTGTTCTGGCGGCGTCGCATCAGAACGTCGATCACCTGCCGGATCTCTTCGTCGCGTCCGAGGATCGGGTCCATTTCACCCGATTTCGCTTTGGCGGTGAGGTCCTGGGAAAAGCGGTCGAGTGCGGTGGTGCCCTTGGCGCCGGGGGCCGTCTCGGCGCCGGCCAAACCCGCCGCAACGGCACCGGAGCCGTCCATCGGGCGCAAATGCTCTTCCTCGGAGCTGGCCCATATCTTGCGATGTTCCGCGGTGAGGGTCTCCACCGAGATCTTCGCAAATTGCTTCGATGTGGCGTGCAGCGCCCGCGCCAGATCGCGCGATTGCAGCGCGCCGACGAGGAGATGGCCGGTACGGATCTGGGTCTCGCCGAAGAAAAGCGTGGCGTAGTGCCAGCCGCGGTCGAACAGATCCATGACCGTGTTCGAGACCGCCGGCATTTCGGTTTCGTTCTTGCGGAAACCGGCGACCACGGCCTGAACGTCCGACAGCAGCGCGGCGCGATCCAGCTTGAAGTAATCGGCGGTCGCACTGATGTCGGTGTTCTCGAGTTGCAGGATATGAACGAGCCAATGCGCCAGTTCAACATGGCGGTTTCCCGCGCCCTTGGCTTGGCGCAACGCCTTGAAAAAGGCCTCGTACCCGACCCGGTTGAGCTTTCCTGCGACGGTCTCAAGGCTAATGTCGGCCATCGCCTCGCCCTTCCTTGTCAGTCTTGTGTTGCGCGCGCTTGCGCTTGTGTCTCATGCGTTCGGCAGGATGGAACCGCGCGTCGCGCCGATAGGCTTCGTCGCTGGTCCAGTTGGGTGCCATCCATGTCGTCCAGCCCAACTGACCGAAACGGCCGAGCCGGACCGGTTCGGCGGCGCCGGCAGGTATCGCCAGTTCGGCATCGTATTCAAGCAGTTCGCCGCTGTAAAAGAACACCAGGTCGGCCATCGGCTCGCAGAGATCGCCGGTCGGCAGGAAGCGGATATATTGAGCCAGGTCGCGGGTGAATATCCGGATCCTGATTTTGTCCTGGACGCTGAAGATGGTGCGTCCGAGCAGGGCGTCCTCGCCAAGCACATTGTATCCTCGGCCGAGCCGGGTCCACTCCGGCGCTTCGATGACCAGACGCGACCCGACGAACTCCTCGACCTCGGCCTTGACGTTGAACATCCCATGGATCGCCGCGGCAAGCCGCGAGGCAGATTTCGCCTGCGGTCCCAGCAGGCCGGCAAAGCCGAGCTTTGCGGCGTCCGGCACAGTGTCCAGCTTCTGGTAAGGGCCCGAGCCGATCCCGATCGCCGAGCCGAGATAGGCGACGAAGCGGTCGGCGTCAGGCCGGTCGTGCTGCGCAATGGGGCGGGAATCTGCCCAGGCCCGAAAGAACAGTTGAATGAAGCGGTGGTTGAACAGATCGAGAAAGCGCGGGAACGCGTCGTCCCCGGCGAGTACGTAGTGATAGGCTTCTTCAGTGGCCGCCAATGGCAGGGCGCCCTGCGGCCCGAGCAGGCCGAGGTGTCTGACGAAAATCTTCAGCGGTGCGTTATCGCCGTCCTGTTTCACCCGCGCAACGTTGGAGGCGGGAAATTCCATGAAGGGGTCCTGCCCGAATCTGGCGAACTCCTCGCGCAACGCGGCGCTGTCTCCGATCCGTGGCCCGTCCTTGAAGGTTCGCTCGAGCTGCCGCAGCAGCGCGAAATAATCGAAGCGCCAGGGCTCAGCTATGAGGTTTCGGACGAAATTCATGGTTGTGCTGCAGCTTCGATCAAGGGGCCTGCGACCATTGCGGACGGGATCATAATGGTTTGCGCGTTCCCATGCGCGGCGGCCATCGCATGATGTCGCCGCGTTCGACCGAGCGAATCACGGTCTGGGTGAAATGGTTGAAGCCGGAGTACTCGGCAAAAAACCGGTCCAGCACCGCGCCCAGCAGGAAGATGCCGGCGCCTTCGAATGCCTTCTCGTCGATGGTGACCGTAATCTCGATGCCGCGCGCGGCGCCGATGCCGCTGCGCTGGCGGACGCGGCGCACGATCGGCCGGCTGTCGACGGCGCGCACGCCGCGAATTCGCCGCTCGGTGATGCTGTCGGACAATTCGCCGAACATCGAGAGCATTTCCCGCAGCGCCTGGCCGTTACGGCCGCCGCCGCGCTCGACAAGACCGAGATGATTGGTGCTGAGCATATTGATCAGGCGCCAGCTCACGCTGCCGGTATGTGCCATTTCGCTGCGGCTGCGCAGCTGCCGCACGACCGGCTCGCTTGGGGATGTCGGTCCCGCGACGCAGCGCAGTTCGAGCGCGATATCGTCAACCAGACGAAAATCGATGCCGCCGGAACCGACCGGCAACTGTTCGGTGAGGTGCCGGTTGGAGCATAGCGCCCGGACGCTCAGCTCGGCGACGGCGGTGTCCTCATCGGTCCCTGCGAGATCGCTCAGGGAAATGAACATGTCCGTGCCGGTGTAATTCGAGGATACACCTTCGCGTTTTTCCTCCACGGCCCGCCGTCTCGGCAAGCGGCGCACGGTGTAAAATGGCCCTGCCGAATTCTGCGCCCCTTCGAGCGAAGCGGAATACAGCGGATTGACCGGTACCTTCGTCCGGCCGCCGGAGTAATGAGCGAAGACCTCGAGCAGGCGGTGCGGTTCATAATCGAGATGATGACTGCGATCGGGCACGATATGATATTCGTGCTGGTTCGACTTCAGCGCGATCCGGTCGGTGGTCTTTTCAAACAGGTTCACCGCCGGCGCTGCATAGATCGCGAACATCGATGGCTGCACGGCTGGTGCCAGCCGCACATTGAGTTCGTCGAATGCAAACAGGATGTCGACGGTCCTGGTTTTCAGGTGCGGAAAGACCCGATCCAGTCCGGTCAGCACGCAGCCCAGGAATTTTCTTGGAAAGACGAAGAACTCACGCAGCAGGTTGAAGCCTTCAAAAACCCGCGTGTCGTTCGGAAACAACGCGTCTTCGTGCTCGAACCCGACCTGCTGGAGGCACTCCGGGGGAGCCGGGAACACTACCGGATCTCCGAAATCGTCCAGAAAGCGGAAATAGACGCCCTTGCAGTGAGCGAACAGCTGTTCGTAAAGCGCGATCGAATCCGCTTCAGGGCCGGTGAAATACAGCGGCAGATCGGTGGTGCGGCAACTGGCAAACCACGTCTCGGGTTTCTTGAGCGCTTCGGGATCGGTTGCCTCGTCTTCCGCGCGCGCCGCCGTTCGAAGCGTCAATGTCAGCCGCATTCCCGCAAGGATCTCGCTCCCGACCCGCAACCCCAGCGCGCCGAGCTGCGCCGGCGAGGAAAAATATTCCGCGGCGGAGAGTTCGAACGGCCAGACGGTGATGCCGCTGCTCAGACGATAGCGGCAGGCGATTTGCCGGTCGCGTTCACGGAACGAAGCGTCGAGATAGGAGCCGCGCGGGACGGCGTGACCCTCGTGAAGCGATTTGTCGCCGAAAGTGGGGTTCACCTGGACGACCATCGCCGAGGGTGTGGGCGCAAGAAAATGCGGGACCAGTTGCTCGAGCAGATTGTTGGTGAACTCCGGAAACTCGTGCTTGAGCTTGAGCTGCACGCGCGCCGCGAGGAACGCGGCACCTTCCAGCAGCCCGCTCACCATCGGATCGGTCCGGTCCTCCAGTATGCCGCCGAGCCGCTCCGCAATGCCGGGATATTCTTCGGCGAACTCGCGCGCTTGCTCGTTGAGCAATTGCAGTTCCCGATTGTAAAGATCGAGAAATTCGCGGTTCATGCGCGGTTACAATCGATTAACGACAATTTTACCGCTCTCAATAATGTCAGCGACGAATTCTACCGGAATTTGAATGGGATAGCACGTCAAATCCGCACGGACCAGAAACCGCACCTTGAGTTCGTCCGCATCCACGCTCATGTCGCGTTCGATTTCCAGCGAGGCCGCCGCGAGGCGGGGCTCGAAGTTGATCAGAGCTGCCCTGATTTCTCCGGGAATTCTTTTGACCTCCGACGGCTTCGATGGTGAGGCTGGCAATATCGGGAAGGCCGAAGTTCAGGATCGATTTTCGCACATAGGGGGCTTCCGCCATGTCGACGGTCGACTCCATGGCCACGGTGTTGAGCAGGGCGTCCAGATCCCGCGCCACTTCGCGCCGCAGCATCTGTTCCGTGATGGCCTGGCGCGGCCGCAATCTGCGGCCGGCGATCACGCGCTCGCCGCCCTCGGTGCGCAAATCGATCTCGCTGGTCGCGTCCTTCGCCTCATGCGCTGCGCGAAAAGCATGCATGAGCGGCGGGCTGACATGGGTTTTGCGGTTTATTTCAGCCATCGATAGATCGCCTCGAAAATGCTCTGTGGAAACGGCTAGTTTCTTTGCCGTGTTGTGCGCGGTTCGAAACTGCGCCTCGCATGCTCCGCTGAAGATCGCATATTTATGTGCCAACTCGAAATTGAAAATGCCGGCAAGCTCACCGGTGGCGTTGTGTTGCCTGCAAAGTACTCTATTGCGAAGTGCAGGAACGACAATTCGACGCTTTCGGGAATTCCGAGAATCGTGGTCGCCTCTCCCGCCCCACGCGACTTTTTCTACCTTGACGTCCTTAAGGGTGATTATCAGGAATTCTACCTGTCGAACTCGCCGGCATTCTTTCGGCACGTGATGATGCCCTCGTCGAATGTGTTTGCCGTTCGCGCAATAGTTCGTCAGTGTGGTCGATGCTTTGTCGAACCACTTTTCGACCGTGATGTGGGCGACCGACGTGCTGCTTGGTGGCGTCGCTCTGCTGAAGCCGATAAGGCGCGCGGTTCTCGATGACTCCAACTCCCAATCGATGTATCTCGATCGCCATTTGGTGTTCGTGATCCAGGGATTTCGCCGTCAGAACGTGCTCCGTGAGTTCGAGAAACATATGTGTGGCCATTTAGGAATCCCATCTCTTCGTGATGCCGTTCGCGCGCCAATGCGTTCGGAACGATGTCCAGTACCTGCGAAACCGTATTGGTCGATCCATCGAACGCCAGGGTTCAATCCATCCCGCGAAATATCCTTACCGGCGCGTGATGCAGTCGCGAACGCGGCCGTTTTCAGTTGGATTGATCATTATTCAAAACAGGCCGTTGTGGCAAATCGAATGCAACGGATGGGTTTAGACGCCCGGCGGAATCGCTGGAGGGTTTGTCTAGAATCAATCCATTTTTTCCGCTCGCGTCTTCGGGGCGGGCGGCTGCGCAAATTTGCCGTTATTATCTCTGATTTCGTTCGGATCGCGCGACAGCGGTCACGTGATGACGAGCGAATTGCTGAACCCCGGAAGTGCGTGCTCCGACCAAAGAAATGCTTTGCGATCCATTTCACTATTACTCTTGAACAAAACCTGGAGACTACGATGACTAGAATTACCTCGCGCGACAAATGGCTGAGCGCAGCCGGAGCGGTCGCTATCGCCGGCCTCTTTCTCGGCAGTCCTGCCCGTGCAGACGGCACGGCGGAAGTTTACATCGACAATACCGACAACCGGACGGTGACGGTCACTGCCAATGACATGAACGACGGTGGCAAATCTCTCACGAACGGCCCAAAGACGCTTAAGCACAATGAGCGCTGGTCGGGGACGATGAAGCTCGACAAGAACAACGACGGTCACGTCAAATTCGAAGCCAAGGCGGTTGATGCCAAAGGCTGCGAAACCAGAACTTACGAACCCAAGCAAATGGGGCGGGGATTTGCGTGGTCGGTGAGCCTCAAGTGCAGTTGATCCGCCGCAAATGATCGCGAGCGGCCGTTGCTAATTGCAGCGGCCGCCTGCGCAGCGCCGATCGCCTGAGCGCTTCCGCCGAACGCGGCGGCGTCCGGGTCGGTCGGGCAGTGGCCGCCGCGCTTTGGCGGAGTTCTCTGGCCGCGGATGTTATTTCTTCTTGTCTGCCGGCTTGGCCGGTTCGACGCAATTTGTGTACTTTGTTGTTCGCGTGCATTTGCCGATATCCTTGCCACTGGTATCGCAGCCCAAAACGACGCATTTGTCGCAAACATAATCTTTCCCGCTAATCTTGTGCGCCACGTTGTGCTCGGTGGATTCGCATTTGTCTTCGGCGCGAGCCGTCACTGTGGAGGCCAGGATCAGTGAGCAAAAGATAAACAACGGTTTCAACGATTTCATAATGGTTCTCCCTAATCGAGATAGCCTGCCAGATCGGCGCCGCTGCGCCAAGCTGCCAGGTTCCCGTGACTGAAATTGCCCGGTTCCGGCCGGATTGACAACGACAGCCGGTAACCGATCGGCGCCGGCACAAGGCACGCTTGAAGACGCGCAACGAGGTCTCCGCGCGGCCCACATGCCAATCATTTCGGTGCGTCTCGCGAAAAAGACCTGAAGACGGCCGCAAGAATATCTCAAGGCATTGGCAAGAAGAACGAGTCTTGAGAAACGCATCGAGTCTGCTATCCATCGTGCCCGCTGTCTAGCGACGTGATCGCCTGTGTGCGCCATTCACTCAGTATTGCTGAGTCTCATGCGATAGCTCGGACAGCTGGTTGCGTGACGGTGCGAAAGAAAAGTGAGTGGCGTTCGCGATCGGGAATTCTTGGTGAGAATGTTGTGCCAGGCGAATAGCTCTTTGCCGGAGGACGACATTGGTCGGCTGAATCGAAGTATCACGTACATGATGGTCCAGCCTTAAGTGCAGGTGCAATCGCGCGGGATCGACAAGGATGTGTCGCCGCGGGAGCTGAGAATGCTGTTCTTTAATTTTTCGGTGTGACGCATGGAACAAGTTGTTGAATTTGCGACTGACCGCATTCCCGAACGAGACCGGGTTGCTTTTTGGCGTGAGCATTACGGTCAAGTGATGCTCAGAGTAGACATGGAGCCGACTCCCGGCACCGTCTTCGATGCTCGCATCAGATCGTTGTCGCTACCTGGCCTGCAACTGATGGAGGCCTCGTCTTCGCCCGTGAAAATCTCTCGCAGCGGGCAATACCTTGCCGATGGCAATGACGACATCCTGCTTGCGATCAACAAAGTCGGCTCGGTTGTCGTCGCGTCCGGCGGACGCGAGCAAAATCTTCGAGAGGGCGAAGCCATTCTTCTGAGTGGCGCCGACGCATTCTCATTCCATCGAACGGGTGCCGGCCATTCCTTCACGATGCGTGTGCCGCGGGCGATATTTGAGTCGGCAACCGGAGGCGTGAATGACGCACTGATGCGTCCGATACAGGGTGACCGCGGTTCGCTGACCTTGCTCTCGGGATATGCAGGCTGGCTCCTGCACCAGCCGGGTGCGACGGACCAGCAGCTGCTCGAACCCTCGGTTCGCGATATCCATGGTCTCCTGGCGCAAACCCTGGATCCGGCCGCCGAGTTTGGCGAGCCGTCCCGTACGCACGGATTGCGCGCGGCGCGATTGAAGTTCGCAAAATCCTATGTCGTCGCTTACAGCAATTGCCATCAATTGTCGGTCGCAAGCGTGGCCAAAAGGCTCGACGTCAGCCCGCGCTATGTGCAACGCCTGTTTGAGGCCGAGGGCACCACATTCTCGGAGTTTTTGGCCAGCCGTCGCCTGGCGCGAGCGCACCAATTGCTCCGCGACGCGGGTTCGGGTCAGACGATCAGTACGATCGCCCATGGTGTCGGCTTCGGCGATCTGTCCTATTTCAACCGTCGCTTCCGCCGCCAGTTCGGAATGACGCCGCGTGAGGTGCGCGGCGAGCGATCGGTTACGGTTGTGTCGCAAGAATTCGCCTGAAAGGCGAGATGCGCAAGCTGAAGTAGTCCGCGGGGATGATGTTCATGCCCGCGGCATTTGCCGTTCCGCGCGAATATTCCCGCGTCCCATACACATCATCGTGAATCCGGCAACCATGGATGCGCGTAACAGCTGGCGCTGTGTGCGCGTAGAGGAGACATGAACGCGCCTCAACGAGGCAGACACAACCAATCATGATCAAGGGCGAGTGACCTCATGGACACATTTTTCAACGTTGCTGAAAAAGGAGCCGGGTCTTACCGTCTGCTGGCCGTGCTTCGCTGGGTCATGGTTGTGATCTTCGTATCGTTCGGCATGCAGAAATTCACGCTGCAGTCGGCTCAGGGTATCGTCCAATTCATCAGCAATAGTCCATTCATCTCGTGGCTATCGGTATTCGGCTTCAGGGGCGAGGCGTATTTCCTGGGTGTCGCCGAGTTTGGCATTGCGGCGCTTCTCGCGGCGGGTGCGTTTAGTCCGATCCTGTCGGCCGTCGGTTCGCTGATGGGCGTGATCACGTTCGCCATCACATGGTCGTTCTTCTTTACGACGCCGGGTGTCGTTAAGTGGAGTTGGTCAACGGATCCGATGGCCTGGAACCTGACCGGCGAATTCATCTTCAAGGATATCGTCCTGCTCTGCGTCTGTGCCGTTCTCTTCCTGGCATCTCTGCCGCGGCAGCCGCAACGTCATGGCGCTTGAGAGTTCGCAGTCTTATTCCGAGCGGCGTGCCATTTATCCAGCGGCCCCGGGCGCGAAACCTACACGCGCTCGATTCCTGCTTTGACGATCAGTTCGCGATAATTTGGCAGTTCGACCTCGATCCTCCGTCGCAAGCCATCCGGTCCGTTGCCGATCACCTCGAAGCCAAGTGAACGCAACTGCTCCCGAAACGCCGGCGCACGCAGGGCTTCCAGCAATACGGCCGCAAGACGCTCGACGATTTCAGGCGGTGTTGCGGTTGGAGCGAGCATGGCGTGGAAGGTGTCGGACAGGAAATCCTTGTAGCCCAGGTCAATCATCGTGGGCACATCAGGCATGTCGTACCAGCGTTCCGAACCGGTGACCGCCAGGGCGCGTACGTCGCGGTTCAGGATCAGCGGATGCGCGCCCGGCAGTGAGGCGCACATGACCGGAACCGTACCGGACAGAATTGCCTGCAATGCCGGCCCGGCTCCGGCGAACGGCACGTGTGTGATGCTGATGCCGGTGATGGATTTCAGCCATTCCCCGGCGAGATGAGGTGTCGTGCCGATACCGGCGCTGGCATAGTTGAGCGTTTCCGGTTTCTCCTTGGCCCGCGCGATCAGCTCCGCCATCGACGTTATTCCGGATGCCGGTGTTGCAATGAACACATTGGGTGAGGTCACAAGTTCGGCGACCGGGGCGAAATCCTTTACTGGATCGTACGGCACCTGCTTGTAGAGTCCGGGATTCAACACGAACGCGCTGGACGTGAGCAGCACTGTGTAGCCGTCCGGAGCAGCGCGGGCCGCGGCCGCGGTGCCGATGTTGCTGCCGGCGCCGGCTCGGTTCTCCACATAGAAGGTCCCGCCCAGCGCCTCGCCCAGTTTGACGCTCAACAGCCGAGCCAGCAGGTCGCTTGGGCCGCCCGCCGCGAACGGCGCGATAATGCGGACCGGGCGATCCGGATATCCGGCAGCGACCGCCGATCGCGCGAAGGCGGTCGCACCGAAGGCGAGGGCGCCGCCGCTGCGGAGCATGGCGCGGCGTGTCAGCAGGCGTCGATCGGTCATGTCGATATCTCCCCAAAGTGCCGGCTGCTGCCGGTCTGATTATCCTGCCCGCAACGGCAGCGTGACCGGCGCACCGATCCGCATGGAATGTTCGATCGCCAGCGTCGCCTCCAGTGTGGCGCGAGCATCTGCCGGAGTAGCCAGAGTGCAGGGACGACCGATGGCAATATGATCGAGCCAGGCCCGCGTCTCATTGGCGATCGGGCCCCAGAATTCTCCCAGCGCCCAATCGCCTGGGGTTCCGCTCTGGAGAAACACCATGTTGACGTTGTGGTCCGGCAAATAGACGTGTGGCACGCCGGTCTCGCTGTACATGATCTGGTCTGTATGATCGTCATCGAGGATCATCACGCCACCCATGCCCAACACTTCCACCCGCGCGGCGTGACCTAACGCCGGATATTTTTCCGGCAGCGCATAGCTGACGCCCAGGTTCACCACCGCGCCGTCATCATAGGTCAGCACCGCATAACTTACGTCGGGAACGTCATGGCCCGCCGCCTTCAACACGCCGGTCTGTCCGCGCGCATAGATCTCGACGATATGCCGGCCCTCGAACAACCAGTTCATCAGGTCTACATAGTAGGTCAGCGCATCTACCACCGGCGTCGCGTGCGGATTGCGCGCCATCATGGCCAGCGCCTGGGAGCGAGAGTTGAATACCCGCGCGGCGCCGCCCGTCAGCGTGCCGACGCGCCCTTTCAGGACCTGTTCTTTTGCAATCTGGTAACGCTCCTTGTAGCGCCGGCTGTAGCCTACCCGTACGTTGCCTCCGAACTTCGCCAGCGCCTCCAGCACCTGGTCGGCCTCCCGCACCGTCAGCGCGATCGGCTTCTCCACCAGCACCGCCTTTCCGCGCTGGATCGCCGCAAGCATGGGAGCCATATGCTCGCCTTCGCTCGTGGAGACGATCACGGCGGTGACATCGGGATCCTCGATAACGGCGAGGTTGTCGTCCCCGTGATTGCGCGCTCCGACCAGCGCCGCAAGCTTCGCTGCGTTCGCCGGATCGAGATCGGACACCGCGATCGTGGCAACAGACGGATGCCCGGCTGCCAGACGTGCGCGCAATGTGCCGATGCGTCCGGAGCCGATGATTCCCAGTCCGATCTTATTTCCCAGCATGTGTTGTCTCGCGCATCACTTGACCAGCACCGGCATCGGCGCGGGCGCACCGTCCGGTATCGCGACCCGCCCGGCGATGATGACCGCCGAGACCATGACGTAGAAACCGGCGACTGCGACCAGATCCACGACCTGCTGCTCGCCGAGGATTTGTTTTGCCTTGCCGAATGTGTCGTCCGACAATTGCCGCTTGTTGAGCAATTCGGTCACCACGTCGTAGACGACGGCCTCGTCCGGCTGCATCGCGCCCGGGCGCTTACCCTCGCGAATATCGCCGATGACGGCATCCGACAGGCCCGCCTTACGTGCCAGCGGTTCATGCGCCCACCATTCGTATTGCGCATCCCATAGTCGCGCCTCCAGCAGGATCGCCATCTCGTTGAGACGGCGTGGTAATGATGTCTTCTGGCGCAGATAGTCGGTCATCATCAGATAGCGCTTCAAAAGCTCCGGGCTTTTGATCAGCATGCCGTAGGGACCGCCGAGCCCCGCGCTGGACTGCTTCAGCACTTCGGCCGCGACGGCTTGTTGTTCCGCGCTCAACTGCTCCATTGTGGGCTTGGGAAAGCGCGGTCCATCTTGCGCGCAGGCTTCGGCCAGCCCCATCAGCAGCGCTATCGTGCCGCCGATAGTAATCGCGCGGCAGTATTTTCCTGTCATCGGTCCATCCCCATTCTCTTTTTCTTGTATCGATCGGATCAGCGAACATGAGTGGACTGCAAGCCACAGCGTTCGGCAATAGTCCGGCAATCAGAATCTCGCGTTTCCGCTCACCGCAGACGAATACTTGCCCGACGTGGCAGTTGATTTGCCCGTCGGGCGTATTTCCTGTCCATCCCCCTCGTGAAAAATATTCCGCTTTCGCCGTCGGGCAAATCAGCGCTACCAGCTTGCGCCATCCCGTGCCCACAAGAGGGGCGTATCGCGATCGTCACGGACGTTGGATGCGGGATGCGGTGGACGCGGCGGCGCGCGAGACGAGCGCTGCTTGCTGCGTACGGCGAAGTCGTGTGGTCCTGGCGCCCCGATGCTGGCGTCAAGTCCTCAAGAAGCTAGCGCTTCTAGGGGGCGACGGTGGCAACAAAGCCGGTCACCGAGGAGAGCGCGTTATAAGCCGTAAAACCATTGCGCAGGGAAGGCCGGACTGCCTCCGCTGAACCTGTATGCTCGTGTGCGTTTTGCTTTGTGCATCTTGCACATGAGACCGCGGGTGCAGCGCGCACCCGGTCTTCCCTGCGCCCTCTGTTTTCGAGGGCAAGTTCCCGCACAGCTCGGGCGCTTCGCGCCGCGAGATCGCGGACTCACATCTGCGCACGACTTCGCGTAACGATTTTGGCATCGCAGGAATGCGTCCGCATCTGCTCGCTTGACACCGGATCGAAGCTGCTGAGTAATACCGCCAAGAACAGTCCGAAGCGTTCGCAACCTTCGCGATAAACAAAAAGATCAACTCCGGGAGGAGACAGCGATGGCGGGCATTGGCCGGCGCGGCTTTGTAAAAGGCGCGACCGCGAGCACTTTGGCATTTGCAGTCGGCGGCGTTGAAGTCATCATGACGGCCCATGAGGCAAGGGCCCGTGGCGTTCCGTTCCGGCTTCTCGACGCCCACCAGGGCGAAACCCTGGAGGCGCTCGGCGAGACGCTGGTGCCGCAGGCCCGCGAGGCCGGCATCGCGCATTTCATCGATCAGCAACTTTCGGTGCCGCCGGGCGAGTCGCTGCTGCAGGCGCGCATCTTCAATTTCCGTCCGCCCTTTGCGGAGTTCTATCGCACCGCGATCGTCGCCGTCGATGCCGGCAGCAACAAGATGTTCGGACGCGATTTTGCGCAGCTCACCGCAAGCGATCAGCGGCAGTTCGTCAATCTGATGCGGCAGAACAAGATCGAAGGCTGGACCGGGCGACCGGGTCCGCTGGTGTATGCCGTGCTTCGCGCCGACGCCGTCGACGTCGTCTACGGCACGATGGAAGGTTATGAGGCGCTCGGCATTCCCTACATGCCGCACATTCCACCCGAGAAGAGGTGGTGAGATGACAAACGAAAAAGTAGACGTGGTGATCGTGGGCGCGGGGGCATCCGGCTCCGTCTACGCGTCGGTGCTGGCGAAGGCCGGCAAGAAAGTGGTCCTGCTGGAATCCGGCCCGGACTGGGAACTCACCGATCTCATCAGTTCCGAAATCTGGGGGCGGCGCATCAAGCCCGCCGGCGCTCCCATCCTGCTCGACGGCAAGAATCCGATGGCCTACGCGGCACAGGGCGGGTGGGGCGTCGGCGGCGCGGCGCTGCATTATTTCGCGAACTTTCCCCGATTGCTGCCGACCGATTTTCGGATGAAGAGCGAGCACAGTCGAGGGACCGACTGGCCGATTGCCTACGAAGACGTTGCGCCGTTCTACGACAAGGTCGCGCGCGATACCGGCCTCTCCGGTGACGCCAAGGCGGAAGAGAAATGGCGGCCGGCCGGCGAAGCCTATCCGATGCCGCCGATGAAGACGTTTCGCAACGGCGATATCTGGTTGAAGGGCTTTGAAGCGAACGGCATTCGAATGGTGCCGGCGCCCGTCGGGATGAATTCGGTCGAGTATCAGGGACGGCCCGCTTGCCTGTATGACGGCTGGTGCCATGTCGGCTGTCCGATCGGGGCGCTGGCCAATCCGCAAGTCACCTATCTGGGGAGTGCGCGCAGCGCCGGCGCCGAAGTTCGCGCGCTGTCTACGGTCACACGCATATTGACCAACCAGACTGGAACGCGCGTCACCGGCGTCGAGTATTACGACAACAAGCACCAGAAGCAGATCCAGGAAGCAAGCGTCGTCGTGCTGGCGGCCTGGTCGGCGCAAAATCCGCGGCTGTTGCTCAACTCCGCGACCGACAAGCACGCCAAGGGCCTCGCCAACGCCAGCGGTCTCGTCGGCAAATTCATGATGTCGCACCATGTCGCCTCGACATGGGGGATTTTCGACGAAGATGTTCAGAACCACATGGGCACGATTGCCGTGCAGTACATGTCCTATGAGCATTATCCCAAGGCCAGCCACGCCAGCGCCTTCGGCAGCTCGTTCATCACGGCCGGCTTTGCGCTGAAAACGACCGATCTGGCGAATTCGCGCGCAGATCTATTCGGGCCGGAGCTTGCCGATTACATGAAGCGGGCGGCGCGCAATCTGGCGGGAATCAAGACCTTCGGCGAGGAACAGCCGCGGATGGAAAATCGAGTCGAGCTTGTGAGCGACAAGGACGAATTCGGCATGCCGCTCGGCAAGCTCACGCATACCTTTGATGACGACGCGGTGGCGCTTTGGAACGCCAATCTCGAGGTGGGCTTGAAAATTGCCAAGGGGGCCGGCGCCAAAGAGGCATGGTCGGCCCGTGGAATGATCCCGACAAGTCACTTGATGGGAGGCACCGTCATGGGAGCGGGAGCCGCCAATTCCGTGGTCGACAGCTATGGTCAAAGCCACGAAATCCCAAATCTCTGGGTCGCCGGGCCCAGCATTTTCCCGACCGCGGGGGCATCGAATCCAACATTTACGATATTCGCCTTGTCGCAGCGCGGGGCCGAGCGTATGGCGTCGCAGTGGGGCGCGCTCACGAACTGAGCGCGCTCGAACGTTTCCCGTAAAGCGCGACCCCCGATCCTTCATGACCGTACCCTCCGTCACGCCCTCGCAAGTCCGCTCGATGCTGTTGCTGCGCGAAGAAATCGCGCTGCTCGATCTCAGGCACGAGGCCGCCTTTGCCACCGGCCATCCGCTGTTTGCCGCCAACATGGCGGCCGACCGCATCGCGCTCGAAGCCGAAACGCGCCTGCCGCGCAAGGACGTGCCTGTTATCGTTTACGACGCCGGCGAAGGTCTTGTTGCCTCGTCGGCGGATCGCTTGGCGGCATTGGGTTACACCAATGTGCGCCAGCTCGGCGGCGGACTGCAGGCCTGGCGCGAGGCCGGCTACGAACTGTTCCAGGATGTGAATTCCTACGCCAAGGCGTTTGGCGAACTGGTCGAGTCGCGCCGGCACACGCCTTCGCTCGCCGCGGAAGAGGTTGGCGCGCTGATTTCGTCGGGCGCCAATATCAGAATTCTCGACGTCCGGCGGTTCGACGAATACACGACGATGAACATCCCCGGCTCGATCAGCGTCCCCGGTGCCGAACTGGTGCTGCGCGCCGGCCGCGCCGCGCCGGATCCCGAGACGACGATCATCGTCAATTGTGCGGGCCGCACCCGGTCGATCATCGGAACCCAGTCGCTGATCAATGCCGGCGTCACCAATAGGGTGGTGGCGCTGCGCAACGGGACGATCGGGTGGACGCTTGCCAAGCAAAGCCTTGAGCACGGCGCGGACCGGCGCGGCGAGATCGGCCCGCTTGAGGGCGCAGAAGCCAATGCCCGTGACGTCGCCTATCGCGCCGGCGTCCGGCATATCGGCATGGAAGAAGCGGCGGCGCTTGCGGCGCAGAGCCATCGCACGCTCTATCGCTTCGACGTGCGCGACGAAGCAGAATATACGGCCGGTCACCTCAAAGGCTTTCGTCATTACCCCGGCGGGCAGCTGGTCCAGGAGATCGACATGGCCGCACCCGTGCGCGGTGCGCGCATTTTGCTCACCGACAACAGGGGCGTCCGCGCCGACATGACGGCGTCGTGGCTCGCGCAAATGGGGTGGGACGTCTACGTGCTCGACGGCGGATATGATGGCGCGCTGGAAGTCGGGCCGCCGCTGGTTCTGCCGAAGCCCGATCCGTCACAGCGCTATCGGCGTCCCTACGAGGGCACCGATGTCAACACGAGCGCGATGCAGGCCTATCTCGATTGGGAATACGGCCTCGTCGACCAACTCCGCCGCGACGCCACCCATGGCTTTTTCGTTATTTGACAGGGACTGCAATCAATCGTCCGCGCCCATCATGCTCGCAAGTTTTTCCGGCTCGTGATTCTCGCCGATCGACATCGCGCAGATCCGCGAGAGCTGTACATAGGGCAGACCTGTCTCTTCGGCCCAGGCGTTGAATTGAGCCTGCACCTTGGCAATGTCACGCTTCGAGGTGACCGTCTCGGCGATATCGAGGCCCGCATCGCGCAGGCACGCGACCACGTCCCTCGACGTGACGAACCCGTCCCAGCCGAGGAAGCGCAGCATCATCTGGCCGGTATTGCCCCCGAGCCGGCTGCCGCGCTTCGCCAGCAGTTCGAGCAGCCCCGCTTCGTCGGAGGACGGCCACTTCGCCAGGAATTTGCCAAAACTGCCGTGCTCCTTCGCCACGTCCTGCACGAAACCAGCGTTCGCCTGCACCGACATGATCTTGGCGCCGTTGCGCACGATGCGCGTGTCCTTCATCAGCGCGTCCCAGAACTCGTCGGGCTGCAAGGTGAGCGGGCCGGGCTTGAAGCCGAGAAACGCCTTCTCGAACCCCAGCCATTTGTTCTCGATGACGCTCCACGCAAAACCCGCCGAAAACACCCGCCTGGTCATTTCCGCCAGAATGCGGTCGTCGCCGAGCTTGGCGAGCGCCTTCGGATCGGGTTTGGGCGGCAGCAGACGGTTCAGCACCTTGGGCCCGCCTTTGCGCTTCTCGGCGCGGGCGCGGATGGTCTTGAACGGGATCATGGTTTGCGAGCCCTCCCGGCCATGTCTGATTGCGTCGTCGCCATGTGAAATGCCCCGGTGGGATAAATTGTATAACAGCTTCAGTGTAATAGCGGTCCACCATTTTGGACCCGCCGTTAATGCCAATGCCAGCAATCGATGGCGTTTTGGTTGTTCTTGGCCTATAGCATCCCCATCTCATGCACATCCGTCAGGCCGTGTGGCCTGGGCGTCTTCCTGCCGGCAGCTTCGAGCCATCAGGCTCAAAGCGCTATTCAATTTTCCCGGCGGAAACGCCAACCAAGGTTCGATCTCGTGACATTTTCGCCCACCAGTCCGCCGCTCGCCCGAGCTTTGGCGGAACGAAACTACGATCGGCCAACGCCGGTGCAGACCGCCGTGCTCGCAGACGAGGCCGCCGGCCGCGACTTGCTCGTTTCCGCGCAAACCGGCTCCGGAAAAACCGTGGCCTATGGGCTCGCCGTCGCCAAGGAGCTTTTGGACAGCGCTGAACGGTTTGGACAGGCCGCCGCGCCGCTGGCCTTGATCGTCGCGCCGACGCGGGAACTCGCGCTTCAGGTCCATCGTGAACTTGCCTGGCTTTATCAATATGCCGATGCGCGGGTCGTTTCCTGCGTCGGTGGCATGGACCCGCGCCGCGAACAGCGCGAGCTTGCCGCGGGGGCGCACATCGTGGTCGGCACGCCCGGCCGGCTGTGCGATCATTTAAGGCGCGGCCGTCTCGACGTCTCCGAGCTGAAGGCGATCGTGCTCGACGAGGCCGACGAAATGCTCGATCTCGGCTTTCGCGAGGACATGGAATTCATTCTTGAAGCAACGCCTGAGACCCGCCGCACGCTACTGTTTTCGGCGACGTTACCGCGCGGCATCGTCGCGCTGGCGAAAGAATACCAGCAACAGGCGTTTCGCGTCGAGGTCGCGGGCGATGAAGGCGGCCACGCCGATATCGAATACCGCGCCATCCGGATCGTCTCGGGCGATGTCGAGCACGCGGTTGTCAATACTTTGCGCTTCTTCGAATCGCCGAGCGCGCTGGTGTTTTGCAACACACGCGAGGCCGTCCGGCATTTGCAGGCGACGCTGCTGGAGCGCGGCTTCTCCGTGGTCGCGTTGTCGGGAGAGTTGACGCAGAACGAACGGACCCAGGCGCTGCAAGCCCTGCGGGACGGCCGCGCCCGCGTTTGCGTGGCGACCGACGTCGCGGCGCGCGGCATCGATTTGCCGAACCTCGATCTCGTCATCCACGCCGACATTCCGAACGATCCGGAAGTCATGCAGCATCGCTCGGGCCGCACCGGTCGCGCGGGCCGCAAGGGCGTCAGCATTCTGCTGGTGCCGCCAGCGCGACGGCGCCGCGCGGAAGTACTGCTCAATCTGGCCGGCATTGACGCCGTCTGGGGGTTGGCTCCCCAGCCGGACGAAATCCGAAAGCTCGATCAGGAGCGCATGCTGCGGGACGATCTGTTCGCGGCGGAAACGACTGCCGAAGATCTAACTTTGGCGCAAGCCTTGCTGGCCGAGCGGTCGCCTGAGGATATCGCCGCGGCACTGGCGCGGCTCTATCGCGCGCGGCTGCCGTCGCCCGAGGATATCATCGACCCCGGCGAGGATCGTGGCCGGTCTCGCAGCGAGCGCGGCCGGGAGCGGGACGACCGCACGCCGCGCGGCGCTGCTCGCGATGACAGGCCGCGATCGAAGGCCAAGAAGTCGCTGCGCGACGGCATGCCGGAGGGTAGCGTCTGGTTTCGCGCCGCCATCGGCCGCCGGAAGAATGCGGAAGCGCGCTGGCTGTTGCCGATGATTTGCCGCCGCGGCGGCGTTCAGAAGCAGGACATCGGCGCCATCCGCATCATGGATACCACGACCGAGTTCGAGATCTCCGCGCGCGTCGCGGAATCTTTTGCCGTCAAGATCAAACGCCCGGACAAGGAAGACACCATCCGCATCGAGGCACTCGCGGATGCGCCGCAAGCAGCGGCCGTTCCGGAAAGACAGTCGCACACCCCACGGCGCGCGGCCCATGACGAAGCGGCAGAGTTCGTCCGTAACGCTTTGAGCGGTCATTCACATGACGAGCGAGCGCCGAAGCCACGCGACGAATTCCACGGCGACAAGTCTCACGCCGGCAAACCTCACGCCGGCAAACCTCGCGCCGACAAGTCCCGTAACGAGAACATGCCGGGCTCCAGCAAGCCCGAACACTTCAAGACCAGGAAGCGGCATCAGGACAAGCCCACCTTCACCGGAAACTCCCGGCGTGAACGAGGCGCTGCCGGGAAACCTGCGTTTGGAAAGAAACAGCAGAAGAAATTTCGGGGCTAACTGACTGACGATAATCTCGATGCATGTCACTAACTCAAGGCAGTAGGGAGCCGTCATGAGCGTTTACATCGTCGCGCAATTGAAATTCACGCAGCGCGAATTGTACGACCGATACCAATCGCGCTTTGCCGGCGTGTTCCGGAAATTCAAGGGCAAGCTGCTCGTGGCGGATGAGCAACCGGTCGTGCTGGAAGGCGATTGGAAGCGCGACAAGGTCGTGATTATGGAATTCCCGGATGACGCCGCGGCGCAGGAATTTCAGACGTCGCCGGAATATCAGGAGATCGCGGTCGACCGCAAAGCGGGGGCGGACGCCATCGTTCTCACGGTGCGGAGTTTTCGCTGAGCGTGCCAAGCCGGACGCATTGTCATGATGACGATCGTCACATAAAGGGATTGAACCATCCGCGGTGATGCAGGAGAGATCGATGGGAACAGCGATTGTCATCGGGGTCGGGCCCGACCAGGGCCTTGGGGCGCAACTATGCAAGCGGTTTGCGGCCGAAGGGCTTAATGTTCTGGTCGCTGGCCGTACAAAGGCGGCGCTGGATGCCGTCGTGGCCGATATTGTTGCAGCCGGTGGGCGCGCGACGGCCGTCGTTGCCGACGCGACCAGCGAAGCGGACATCATCGCGCTGTTCGACAAGGCCGGCGCCGACCTCGAGCTTGCCATCTACAACGCCGGCAACAATACGCCGGGCAAGATTATCGATATGGAGGCCGGCTATTTCGAGCAAAGCTGGCGCGTCGTCTGTTTCGGCGGCTTCCTGTTCGGGCGCGAAGCCGTCCGCCGCATGGTGCCAAAAGGCGCCGGCACGCTGCTGTTCACCGGCGCGAGCGCGTCGCTCCGCGGCCGCTCGGGCTATGGTGCCTTCAATTCGTCGAAAGCCGGCTTGCGCACATTAGCGCAGGCGATGGCGAAGGAGTATGCCGGCGAAGGCATTCACGTCGGCCATGTCGTCGTCGACGGGCCGATCGGCGGAGAAAAGATCATGAAACGCCTTCCGGATGCCGCAAGCCGCGAAGCGCGCCTGATCAGCATCGATGGCATCGTCGATGGCTTCGTCTTTCTCTATAAGCAGCCGCGCCGGGCATGGTCGTTCGAACTCGATGTGCGAACCTCGCAGGAGAACTGGTAGCTGGCCTAGCGCCTGAAATGCTGGACCGGGTTATCGCCTCTTCAAGGCGTTGAGAAGTTCGCTTCCTTCGCCTATCTCTGTACCAACGACTTTTTGAGGACTGGCCATGACCGCACATCAACGCAATCTTTCCGCCTCGATTGATCCCGTCAAACTCGACCGGCTTGCCGAAGTCGCTGTCAAGGTAGGCCTGCGCCTGCAGCCGGGCCAGGACCTGCTGCTGACCGCGCCGTCGGTTGCGTTGCCGCTGGTGCGCCGGATTGCCGAGCATGCCTACAAGGCCGGTGCCGGACTCGTGACTCCGTTCCTGTCCGATGAGGAGATCACGCTGTCGCGCTATCGTTATGGCCATAATGACGGCTTCGATCGCGCCGCCGGCTGGCTCTACGAAGGCATGGCGAAGGCGTTCGCCGCCAATACCGCGCGGCTCGCAATCGTCGGCGACAATCCGATGCTGTTGTCGGGTGAAGACCCGACCAAGGTCGCGCGCGCCAGCAAGGCCAATTCGATCGCCTACCAGCCGGCGCTGGAAAAGATCGTCAATTTCGAAACCAACTGGAACATCATCGCCTATCCGAGCCCGGCCTGGGCAAAGCAGGTCTTCCCCGATGTGTCGGAGGACGTCGCGGTGGCGAAGCTGGCGGATGCGATCTTTGCCGCCTCGCGCGTCGATCAGGATGGCGCCGTCGCGGCATGGGAGAAGCATAACGCGGTGCTGCGCGAGCGGACCGAATGGCTGAACGGGCAACGGTTCCACGCGCTGCAATATTCCGGCCCCGGCACCGACCTGACGATTGGCCTCGCCGACGGCCACGAATGGGAAGGCGGCGCGTCGACCGCCAAGAACGGCATCACCTGCAATGCCAATATCCCGACCGAGGAAGTTTTCACCACGCCGCATTGCCGGCGGGTGAGCGGGCACGTCGTCTCTTCCAAACCGCTGTCCTATCAGGGCACGCTTATCGACAACATCGCTGTGCGCTTTGAAGAGGGACGTATCGTCGAGGCAAAGGCCTCGCGCGGGGAGGAGGTGCTGAAGAAAGTGCTCGAGACCGACGAGGGCGCCGCGCGCCTTGGCGAAGTGGCGCTGGTGCCGCATTCCTCACCGATCTCGAAAAGCGGATTGCTGTTCTTCAACACGCTGTTCGACGAGAACGCCGCCTCTCACATTGCGCTCGGCCAATGCTACTCGAAGTGCTTTGTCGATGGCGGCAATCTGACGCCGCAGCAGATCGCTGCGCAGGGCGGCAACCAGAGCCTTATCCACATCGACTGGATGATCGGCTCGGCTGAGACCGACATCGACGGCATCCATGCCGACGGACGCCGCGTCCCGGTGTTCCGCAAGGGCGAGTGGGCCTAACGCGCTCTACCGGAAATTTCGACCGCGCGATGCGACGATGTCGGATCGCGGTGCTGCGAACCGGCGGGTTTCGTGCGCCGGCTGGAAGCCGAGGCGGCGATAGATCGCCAGCGCCGGTGCATTCGTGCTTGAAACATTGAGCCAGCCCGGATGATCGGCGGATATGCCGTTGGCCTCGAGCGCGCGCCAGGCGAGCGCCGTTCCGATTCCGGCCGCCTGTCGTACCGGGTCGACGGCGATCGACTCGATCCACACCAGATCCGGCTCCGGCTCGGCCATGCAAAATCCGGCCAGCCGTCCGGCCTCCAGCGCGATCCACAATTCATATTCCGCAAGAACAGTCGCCATCTCTGCCGGCGAATGCGGTGTGAAGCCTGCTTCGCCGCCATAGGCCGCGTTGTGAATTCGGGCCACCTCTGTAGCGTACGCCGTCGCGTCGCGCACACGCTCGATGCCGGCGGTCGAGCCGGTCGCAGCCGGCGCGATCAGGCTCACGCACTTCATGTCGATCTCGGATTCGACGTGCGTAAATCCGAGCGAAGTGACGAATGCCACTCCCGCTTGCCATTCCGGATTGACCAGCGCCTGCAGCGAAACGTCACTTGCCTGACCGTCGATCGCAAGCAACTCGTCGAACAGCCTCAGCCCTATGCGCTGCCGGCGAATCTCGGGAGCTACGACGATCTTGATAAATCGGGACGGGATATCACCCTGGATGCGCAGCGAGGATTCAGCGACGCCGACGGGATGTCCGTCCTGTTCGGCAATTCGAAAATCCCGGCCGCCATGGTTCTGCGGAAGTTTTGTAAAGCGCTGCCACTGCGCCAGCGTGATCGGACCGAGACGCGGCTCGACATTTGCCGCGCGGGCGTAGAGTGCGACGACCGCCTCCGCGTCCGTCTCGCGAAGCGGACGTATGCCGATGCCGTCATCCATCGAGCCGGTAGAAATCCGTCGCTGTTTTCGAGAACAGCGCGGTCTTCTCCGCCTCGCTATACTGCGCACTGAGCCGCTTGAAGGCGTTGAAAATTACCTGATAGCTGCACTGGCCCTTGTCCGGCGGGAAATTGCTTTCGAACATCGCGCGATCGGGCCCAAAGGCCTCGATGCAGGTCTCGATATAGGGCCGCCATGACGCAGCAGCTTCTTCCGAGGAGGGCGGTTTGGGCCGCAAGTGATAGTCATTGCCGAACAGGCACATCGCAAGCCCGCCGAGTTTGACGACGACATTGGGGCATTTGGCGATTTCCTGGATCGAGGCTTTCCAGACCGGAAAGATTTCCTCGCGCCGGCCGGCATAGCTGCCAGTGCCGATCGGGCCGCCACAATGATCGAGTACGATTTTGGTGTCCGGAAAGGCGCGGGCGAGGTCGGTGAGTTCACCGATCTGTGGATGAAACAGCCAGGCATCGAAGCTCAAGCCCAGCGGCGCGAGGCAGGCAAAGCCCTTGCGAAAGGTCGGGTCGAGCAAAAGGCCCTTCGGCCGCGTTGCATAGATTCCGGCGACGTTGGGGTCGGCATCCCACGCGGAAGAATGCCTTATGCCGCGAAACCGGCCGTTGCCGGCGACCATCTCGGCCTCCAGCACCGGCTTCGCGTTTTCGCCGAGCAGTAGATTGACGTGGCTGACGATGCCGGCGCAGATCGCGGCCGGCCCATAGCCGCCGCTCGCGGCCATCGCTGCGACGCCATTGGCGAATTCGACTTCGCCGACCGGGCGGAACGCCTCCGGACCATTCGCGCGGTACATCGAACGGCAGTCGACATAGACGGTCGCAATGATGTTGTGGCCCGAGGCGATATCCTCCGACATGTCCTCGATCATGTAGCGCAACCCGCCGCGATCCCAGAGATGGTGATGCGGATCGACGATCGGGCGCTTGGGGTCGATGACCTCCTCGGTATATTGCGCGAGCCAGTCTTCGCGCGGATCGGCGTAGAGCCCGCTCTTCGAGGCGGGTGCTGTGCTGGCGGCCATGAATTTCACTCCCTGTTTTTTGCTTCTTGGTCTTTGAATGAGTTCGCTCAAACCCCGTCGAGAATAATCACCGTCGGCGTCGCCGGCAGCGTATCTCGCGAGATCCTTAGCGTCCGCTCGGTTCGCTGATCGATCTCGAATTGCTGCCCGATCAGGCGCATGAATTCTTCGAGCGGAGTGGCGAAGCGATGCATCGGCAGCACCACGGAGGCGCGCAAACGGCGCGTGATGTCGGAAACGCCGTCGAGGGACATCGTATAAGTGCCGTCGATCGGCACCATTACGATATCGAGCCGGCCGATCGCCGCGAAATGGGTTTCGTCGAGCTTGTGATGGAGATGTCCGAGATGGCCGATGCAGAGGCCGGCGACCTCGAAGATGAAGATCGAGTTGCCGTCCTTGATCATCTCGCCACCGGCGTCCTCGCCGTAATAGCGGCGGATGTCGGTCGTCACATTGCGGATATAGACGTCGCCGATCCGCTCCGCGATGTGCGCGGGTTGTCCGTTCTCGCCCCAGCCGTGCAGGACATGTGGAATCTTCGGGTCGGGAAACAGGGTATAGTGTGTGCTGTGCGCTCGGTTCATGGTGGCGACGTCGGGCAGGCGGCCGGTCCGGTAGTAGCCGTTGAAATCGGTCGCGATCCGGACGCCGCCGGGCGTGTCGATATAATAGGTGGAATGCCCGACATAGGTGATGGCGACATCTTCCGCTTTTGCTGCGACGCGACGGAAGCCAACCGGGGTCGCGCGCGGCGGCGCGCTCGCCATCGCCAGGCATTCGCTGCGCAACGGCTGCTGGGCGGCAGCCGGGATGACCAGCAAACCCAGAAACGCAATGACGACGGCGAAAGATCGCAACATGACAAAAGCCCGTCTGGAGGGACGGCCGGTACTGTATCGCCGAATTGCGCATCCGTCATGATAGCAATCGCGCACAGCTGCGTGCCGGATTCGCTTCATCGGCGGAAGCCAATGCCGTATTGTGGAATACATCCGCGAAGTCTGCCTCTTAGTCTGCCTTGGAGCTTACCTTGACTGAAAAAACCTCCGCTCAAGCCGCGAACCCGGCGCGTGCGCCGTCATCAAAGCGGCTGGAACCGCTGCGCAACATCGATGCCGGCGTGCTCAACATTGCCTATTACGAGGCGGGGCCGGCCGATGGGCCTGTCGTGATGTTGATGCATGGATTTCCCTACGACATTCACGCTTATGTCGATGTGGCCCCTCAGCTTGCTGCCCAAGGCTGCCGCGTCATTGTTCCCTACCTGCGCGGCTATGGCCCCACCCGCTTTCTCGACAAGGCAACGCCGCGCTCGGGCGAGCAGGCGGCAATGGGAGCAGACATGATGGCGCTGATGGATGCGCTCGGCATCAAGCGTGCTGTGTTTGCCGGTTACGACTGGGGCGGCCGTGCGGCGTGTGTCGGCGCTGCGCTGTGGCCGGAGCGTTGTATCGGGCTGGTCTGCGTCAATGGCTATCTCATTCAGGATATCGCAAAGGCCATGGTGCCGGCGCGGCCGGATCGTGAGGTGCCGCTCTGGTACCAGTATTATTTCCAGGTCGAGCGCGGCCGCGCGGGCCTGGCCGCCAACCTGCGCGGAATCGCAAAGATATTATGGGAGCAATGGTCGCCGAACTGGGATTTCGACGACGCCTGCTTTGAGCGGACGGCGGTGGCATACGACAATCCCGACTATGTCGATGTCGTGATCCACAGCTACCGCCATCGCTTCGGCCTTGCGGACGGCGATCCGCAATATGCCGACATTGAGCGCAAACTGGCAGCCCAGCCGCCAATCACCGTGCCCGCCATTACGCTAGACGGTGAAGAGGACGGCGTGGCCCTCGCAACCGACGGCAACGCGAGCGCGCCGAAATTCAGTCGACGCCGGACGCATCGCGTGGTGTCGCGTGCGGGCCATAATCTGCCGCAGGAAGCGCCCGAGGCATTTGCCGCGGCGGTGATGGAGCTGATCAAGGCATAGGCGATGGCAGATTTCGTCGACCGTCGGCGTCGTCTCTTTCTCGGCGCGGCTCTATCGGGAGTGACGGCCAGGGCGTTTGCGCAAAGCGCGCGGAATCCGGCGCGGGCACCGTCGTCGCAACGGTTGGAGCCGCTGCATCATGTCGATGCCGGCGTCCTCAATATCGCCTATTATGAAGCGGGACCAGCGGCCGGCCCGGCCGCAATCCTGCTCCACGGCTTTCCCTACGACATTCATTCCTATGTCGATGTCGCGGCTCAACTCGTGGCGCAAGGCTGCCGCGTCATCGTTCCCTATCTGCGCGGGTTCGGTGCGACGCGGTTTCGCGATTTCGCGACCTTGCGGTCGGGCGAGCAAGCCGCGATCGGGGCGGATGTCATCGCGCTGATGGATGCGCTTGCTATCAAGCGCGCGGTATTCGCCGGTCATAATTGGGGTGGGCGCGGAGCGTGCGTTGCGGCGGCGTTGTGGCCGGAGCGATGTACTGGTCTGGTGACTGTCAACAGCTATCTCATTCAGGATCTCGGCCGCGCCATGGTGCCGGTCAGTCCGCAATATGAAGTTGCGCTCTGGTACGAATATTATTTCCAGATCGAGCGCGGACGGGCCGGGCTCGCCGCGAACCGGCGCGAGATCGCCAGGATATTATGGGAGCAATGGTCGCCGGACTGGGATTTCGATGACGCCACCTTCGATCGCACCGCGGCGGCGCATGACAACCCCGACTTTGTCGACGTCGTGGTCCATAGCTATCGCCATCGCTTCGGCCTTGCCGTCGGCGATCCAGTCTATGCCGACCTGCAGCGCAGGCTGGCGCCGTTGCCTCCGATCGCAGTGCCCGCGGTCACACTTGATGGTGACGCCGATGGCGTTCTGCCAGCCAGCGATGGCAGCGCGAGCGCAGCAAAATTCACTGGTCGCCGCATTCATCGCATCGTGCCGGGCGCGGGGCACAATGTGCCGCAGGAAGCGCCGGAAGCATTTGCGGCGGCAGTGATGGAATTGGTCAGGGCGTAGTGCGATCTGAGTGTCAAGACAGCAGCCGTGCCGGCTTGCCCTGAGCGGTCATCAACTTGACGGCTTTTTTGTCGAAAGAGACGAAAGTGTCCGCGCCCAGCCAGTTTCCTTCGTAGGCAATAACGCCGTCCGCGAAGTCCCCGCCCGCGTCTAGCTGGGCCAATCCCGCTTCTGCCGCCTGACGGTTCACCACAACGTTCGCGCCATTCAGCAGGCCCCGAATTGTTCCTGAAATATCGCTCGGTCGGATCTTGTACCCTTGCAACACCCAAACCAATTCGCAAAGCGTCGGCATCGTCAGTGCGACAATTTCGGCTTTGCTTAGGGCTAGCTGAGCAGCCCGGCTCTGCTCAGCGTGATCTTCGGTCAGTGCTCGGACCAGAACGTTCGTATCGGCTGTTACCTTCATCGCTTTCCAGCCCATCCTCGCGCGATGATGTCATTCATGTCTTCGATCGAAAGGGGGCGGCCTTTTCTTTTCGTCTTCAAGGAGCCGAAAACATCCGAAATCTTCCCCGTTGGCCGAGCGGCCTTTACCTCAATCCTGCCATCGGGGAGCTTGTTCACGGAAATCTTTTGACCAGGGTGTACGCCCAGATGTTCGAGCACATCCTTGCGCAGCGTAACTTGTCCCTTGGCGGTGACGGTAAGTATGCTCATGGCATCCCTCGGTTCGATACAGTAAAGTAAGGCAGAAGAGCCTTACGATCAAGACCAGTCCGAGAGCTTTCGCTGCGGAAACTATTCCCGACGCGGGCTGATTTTCCAGGTCGCAGCCAGAATGCCAGCGGTCATCGCGCCGCTGACGACGGCCGCGACCGGCATTAACAGCGTCAGTGCCGCGGTTGCGGCCCATCCGATCGAGCAAAAGGCTTCGGCAAACGTCGCCACCCGTGACGAGGTCTGGCGGCGGCGGAACTGGCTGCGTTTGGCTTGCACACGGAACCAAAGCTGGATCGCAGCGGCGGATATCGTCGCGATGATCACGCCCAGCGTGGTCACCACCGCTTGCAAGGGGGACGCAAAGGCGAGCGCGGCGACGAGCGGCGCGAAGACGGCGGCGATCGCGATCACCACCACCTCGATCTTGGCGCGGATGACGCGGGACGGCGGCATCGGCGCGGTCGCGACCAGATCGGCGGCGTCCTCGCCCGAGATCGTCAGCCACGCGAGCCCGCCGGCGAGTTGGCCTGCCGCCATCACGATCACCGGCGTGATCAGCATGATCGCGGCCGAACTGTCGGAAAAGCTTCGCCATAGCATCAGCGCCGGCGGCACCAGATAAAGCAGTTGCATCAGGCTCTGCGACACCAGCCAGGGGTCGCGCCGCAGCAGCACAAATTCCTTCCAACGCAAGGCCTGTTGCCTCGATCCGCGGCGAAATGCCGTGATCCGCTGCCCGCGGCGGGCCGTCATGGACGTCGAGGAGACGCGCACGGCGGTGTCGGCGAATTTTTCCGAGAAGATCGCCATCACGCCGCCGAGCAGAACGAGACCTGCGGCCAGCAGCAGCGACAGCATTTCGCCATCGCCGACCGCGGCGCGCGCCGGCCACCAGAGCGGACTGTCGAGATCAGGTGTGAAGGCCGCGGCGGCATCCGAGGTCAGCACCGCGAACCGCGACAGCGTGCCGGTGGAAAGGATCGCTGCGACCTGTAGCGCAATGACAAAGCCGGCGCCGATGATCGCGGCAAGGATCTGCGCGACGAGGCGGGTGCGGCTCGGACCGATCAGCCGGAACAGCATCACGGTGATTGCAATCGCAACCGCCGCGGCCGACAAGCCGCTCGCGATGACGACGCCGAAGGCCGAGAGCCATCTGATGCCGCCGCCGATGACGAGCACGTCGATAAAGGGCGTCGACAGCAACAAAGCCATGCCCGTGACCGACAGCGCGATCGCCGCAATCCGGACCGAAAATACGTTGGTGAGCTGCACCGGCGACGACATGATCAGATCGAGATCGGCGCGGGCATAAAACACCCGCGTGACCAACTCGATCGCCTGCGACAATATCAGTGCCCAGGCCAGAAAAATGGTCGCCGTGATCACGATCAGGGAGGGTTTGTCGAGCGGAAGCTGCAAATCGGCAAACCGGCCGATCACTGCATAAGCCGGCAGGTGCATGATCGCGGCGAAGATGAGCAAGCCGATCACGGCCCGCTTTCGCTTGCGCCGCCCGCCCGTCATCAGGGCGAGCCATTCGCGCCACGCGAGACGGATTTCGTGCCGGGCAAACCAGGAGAGCGCCGTCGCCGAACTCATGCGGCCGCCGCGTCGGTGTCGACCAGTGCAATGAACATGTCTTCGAGGCTGGTGTCGTTGCGGCCATCCTGCCGGCGCAATTCAGTCAGCGTGCCCTCGGCAACCAAGCGACCGGCGGCGATGACGCCGATGCGGTCCGCCATCCGTTCGGCGACCTCCAGAATATGCGTCGTCATGATGACGGTGCAGCCGGCGCGAACGCGGTTCTGCAGCAACCCTTTGACGTGACGAGCTGACAAGGCATCGAGGCCCGTGAGCGGTTCGTCAAGGATAATGAGCTTGGGATCGTGTACCAGCGCGCCGGCCAGCGCCACCTTCTGGCGCATGCCCTTGGAAAATCCTTCGCAGCGCTCGTGCAGCTGCGGCTCCAGCCCGAGCGACACCAGCAGCTCGTGCGCGGAGGATTGGGCGACCGCCGGGTCGATGCCCCAGAGGCCGGCGACGAATTCGAGATATTCCAGCGGCGTCAGCTTGTCATAAATCATCGGCTCGTCGGACACCCAGGCCATGATCTGCTTGGCGGCGACGGGATCGTTGAGCGCATCGATGCCGAGGATTGAGATCGCGCCGGCGTCGGGCCGCAGCAGGCCGGCCACCATGCGCAAGGTGGTGGTCTTGCCGGCGCCATTCGGGCCGAGCAGGGCGTAGAATTCGCCGACGTGAATGGTCAAATCGAGCGCGTCGACCGCGGGGCGGTCAAAACGCTTCGTTAACCCTCGCACCTCGAGCGCTGATACATCGGGTTTCATGATTGTGGGCGGTCCAGGTTTCACTTGCCAGGTTTGTCGCTACAAACCATGGACCTAAGAACTTTCGGCGCGGTGAATCGGAGGCGCCAAATCGCGCTGATATTAACAACTTCCCGGGCTGCGGCATTTCTCCGCAATTGTTACTAGTACGGATCACCAGCGCTTTGTTGACAGGGATCGGCGCTTTGGGCTCAACTGCATCAGGACGTATGCGGTTTTCGGCGCTTCCGACACGGGCGCGAAAGCGGGATGTAACCAGGCGAACGCTAGAGTCGCCGGGCATCCGGGGGAGGGAGCAATGCTGGACTTCGTTCAGCAGCTTGTGAGTGGCGTCGCGCTAGGCTGCGTTTACGGCCTGATCGCGCTTGGCTTTGTGCTGGTATACAAGGCCACCGAGGTCGTTAATTTCGCCCAAGGCGATTTGATGATGCTGGGCGGATTCTTCGCCTTCACCTTCATCGGTATGCTCGGGCTGAATTACTGGATCGGATTCGCTGGCGCAGTTGCGGCTATGGCGTTGTTCGGCATGCTGGCCGAACGTGTGGTGGTGCGCCCGATCCTCGGCTATCCGCAGTTTTCCATCATCATGGCGACGATCGGCCTCGGCTATTTCCTGCGCTCCGTCGTCGGCATGATCTGGGGCACCGACGATTTCAAGATCGAGACGCCGTTCAGCCAGGGTGTGTTGCGGATCGGCAGTCTCGTGCTGGCCTATGACAAGCTCTCGGTGATCGCCGCCACCGTCATTCTTTGCGCGCTGCTGTATCTGTTCTTCAACCGCACGACGCTGGGCACTGCGATGCGCGCCAGTTCGGAGAACATGCTGGCTGCCTATTACATGGGCATCCCGGTGAAGCGCGTGGTCTCGATCGTGTGGGCTATCAGCGCGGCGGTGGCGACCGCCGCCGGTGTGTTGCTGGCTCCGATCACCTTCATTCATTCAAATGTCGGGCTGGTGTTGGGGCTGAAAGCGTTTCCGGCCGCCGTGCTCGGCGGCTTCGGTTCTATTCCAGGTGCCGTAGTGGGCGGCGTGCTGATCGGCGTGATCGAGAGCATGGCCGGCTTTTACCTGCCGCAGGGCTGGAAGGACGTCGCGCCTTATATCGTTCTGCTCGCGGTGCTGCTGCTCAAGCCCGAAGGCCTGTTCGGCGTTCATATGCGCAAGAAGGTCTAGCGATGCGGTTTCTTTTCAAGACCGATTACGAAGACGACATAAGATTGTTTCCGCATAGCGGTTACATCGTGTCCTACGGTGTCCTGCTGGCGCTGCTGGTGATCGCGCCGTTCGTGCTGTCCAGCTACATCATGAGCCAGCTGGTGTTTGTCTGCATCTACGCCACCGTCGGTGTCGGGCTGATGATTCTCACCGGCTTCACCGGTCAGGCGTCGCTGGGCCACGCCGCCTTTCTCGCCATCGGCGCCTACACGGCGGCCTATTTGCAACAATTCAACGTCCCTTTTCCGGTCTACTTCCTGACGGCGGGGCTTTTGACCGGCGTGGTCGGTGCACTGGTCGGATTCCCGGCGCTGCGGCTGCAGGGCATCTATCTCGTCATCGCGACGATTTCCTTTGCCTTCATCGTCGAGGAAATCCTGGCGCGCTGGGAAAGCGTGACCCATGGCAATGAGGGCATGCGCGTCAAGACCATGAGCCTGCTCGGCACCGCGGTACCGCGCGACAGCCCGACCTTCTATTTCCTGTGTCTCGCCGTGCTGATCCTGACCATCGTCGGCACGCTCAATCTGCTGCGCTCGCCGACCGGCCGCGCCTTCATCGCGATCCGCGACAGCGAGACGGCCGCGCGCAGCATGGGCGTCAATGTCTCGCTCTACAAGGTGAAGTCGTTTGCGATCAGCGCCGCCATCACCGGCTTTGCCGGCGTGCTGTTTGCGCACAAACTCTCGTTCATCAGCCCGGAAATGTTCACGCTGCAGCTCTCGATCGAGTTCATCATCGTGATCCTGATCGGCGGCACCTTCAGCCTGCACGGCGCGGTGCTGGGCGCGATCTTCCTGGTGATGATCGATCCGTTCCTCACTTATCTGAAGGACGACGTGCCGGGGATCATCGCCGGCGTCGCGGCGACGCTCGGCGCGGGCCGGGATCGCGCCGCGCATATTCAGGAAACTGCGGCCGCCATTGCCTCGGCCAACGGGCTGAAGGGCGCGATTTACGGCGTGATTATCGTGCTGTTCGTGCTGTTCGAGCCGCTTGGGCTTTACGGACGCTGGCTGAAGATAAAACTCTTCTTCCAGCTGTTCCCACTCTACAAGCGCGCGACGTTCAAGCGGCAGAAGATCTATGTGAAATCGGAGCGGAACCGATGAGCTATTTCCGCGCCGAAAGCCTGTCGCTACATTTCGGCGGCCTGAAAGCGGTCGACGCCGTCAGCTTTGCCGTGGAGAAGGGCGAGATCCTCTCGATCATCGGCCCCAACGGGGCCGGCAAGAGTTCGATCTTCAATCTGATCTCGCGAATCTATCCACCGACCGCGGGCAGAATCTTTTTCGAGGATCAGGACATCACGCAGGAGCCGGCCTACGACATTGCCAAGCTCGGCATTGCCCGCACTTTCCAGAACATCGAACTGTTCGAGAATGCGACCGTGCTCGCCAATCTGCTGGTCGGGCGACATCGCCATTCCACCACGCAGCTCTGGCAGGAGATGCTGTTTCTGCCGAGCGTGCGCGCGGGCGAAAAGGCCCATCGCCGCCGCGTCGAACAAGTAATCGAATTCCTCGATCTCGAGCCCTATCGCGACAAACTGATCTCGGGGTTGCCTTACGGCGTGCGCAAGGTGATCGAGCTGGCGCGCGCGCTGTGTTCGGAGCCGAAACTGATCCTGCTCGACGAGCCGTCCTCCGGACTGAATGTCGAGGAGACCGACGACATGTCGTTCTGGATCCGCGACATGAAGACCGAACTGGGCATTACCGTGCTGATGGTCGAGCACGACATGACACTGGTGAACCGGGTGTCCGACCGCGTGATCGCGCTGAACTACGGCAAGGTGCTGGCGATGGGCTCGCCGGCCGAAGTGCAGCGTCATCCCGACGTCGTCGCGGCCTATCTCGGCGCATGAGGATGATGCCATGAGCGTATCAGACACCATCCTGAAGCTCAGCAATATCGAGAGCTATTACGGGCCGATCATGGCCATCCGGGGCATCAGCCTGGAGGTACCGCGCGGCCAGATCGTCACGTTGCTCGGCGCCAATGGGGCCGGCAAGACCACGGTGCTGAAGACGATCTCCGGCATTCTCGATCCGCAGAAAGGCTCGATCGAGTTTCTGGGCAAGCCGATCCAGCGCATGGAGGCCGACAAGATCGTGCGGCTTGGCCTTAGCCATGTGCCGGAGGGACGCGAAGTGTTTCCGTTCCTCTCGGTGCGCGAGAACCTGATGATGGGCGCCTATCCGCGCAGCGACCGCGACGGCGTCGCTGAAGACCTAGAACGGGTCTACGGATATTTCCCGCGGCTGAAGGAACGCATCAATCAGCCGGCCGGGCAACTCTCCGGCGGCGAGCAGCAGATGCTGGCGATCGGGCGAGCGCTGATGAATTGTCCGACGCTGCTGCTTTTGGACGAGCCCTCGCTCGGGCTGTCGCCGATCCTGGTGAGGGAGATCTTCACCATCATCAAGCGCGTCAACGAGGAGCAGGGCATGTCGATCCTGCTGGTCGAGCAGAACGCCAAGGTGGCGCTGGAAACGGCGCATTACGGTTATGTGCTGGAAATCGGCCGGGTCGTGATGAACGATACCTGCGAGCGGCTGATGAATTCGAAGGATATCCAGGAATTCTATCTCGGCGCCAAGGAAGAGGGCGCCCGCGGCGAGCGGCGCTGGAAAAAGAAGAAGACTTGGCGTTGAGGAAGACTTGGCGTTGAGGAAGGCTTGGCGTTGAGGAAGAGGAATATCTGGCGGTGAGAATCCCAGCGTTAACGATTTAGCTGCGACGATTTTGGCCGCGAAGAACATGGCGTTGAGGGCGGGTTAGCGATAGATTTGGGCCTGCTTCGGAAAAGACTGGCTGCCAAGGCCGGCATCGGAAGCGGACGAGAGAGGGAGGAAGCGAGCATGGCCAGACCGGCAGTGCTGACGGTCGCCGACACGATCGCGAAAAGTTTTCTGCTTGCCGCGGAAACCCGCGGCGACCGGCCGGCGATCCGTGAAAAGAAGTTCGGCATCTGGCAGCCGACCAGCTGGCGGCAATGGTTGCATATTTCCAAAGACATTGCCTTTGCCCTCCATGCGATCGGCTTCAAGCCCGGCGACGTGGCCTCCATTATTGCGAACGCAGTACCGGAATGGGTCTATGCCGACATGGGCATTCTCTGCGCCGGCGGGGTTTCGTCCGGAATTTATCCGACCGATTCCGCCGCCCAGGTTGAATATCTCGTCAACGATTCCGCAACGCGCGTGATCTTCGCCGAGGACGAAGAGCAACTCGACAAGATCCTGTCGTGCCGCACGCGCTGCCCGACATTGCAGAAGATCATCGTGTTCGACATGGAGGGGCTGAGCGGCTTCAACGATCCGATGGTGCTATCGCTGGCCGAGTTCATGGCGCTGGGACAGAACCACGAGCAGGGCGGTGAGGCGCTGTGGGAGGCGATGGTTTCAAGCCGCGGCGCCGATGATCTCGCTATCCTCGTCTACACGTCGGGCACGACCGGCCCGCCCAAGGGCGCGATGCATTCCAACCGCAGCGTCACACATCAGATGCGTCATGCCAACGATCTGTTTCCGTCCACCGACGCCGAAGAGCGGCTGGTGTTCCTGCCGCTTTGTCATGTCGCCGAGCGAGTCGGCGGCTATTACATTTCGCTGGCGCTGGGATCGGTGATGAATTTCGCCGAAAGTCCGGAAACGGTGCCGGACAATCTGCGCGAAGTGCAGCCGACCGCGTTTCTGGCGGTGCCGCGGATCTGGGAAAAATTCTATTCGGGAATCACGATTGCGCTAAAGGACGCGACGCCGTTCCAGAACTGGATGTACCGCCACGCGCTAGGCGTCGGCAACCGCATGACCGAGTACAGGCTTGAGGGCAAAGCGCCGCCGATGTCGTTGCGGCTCGCCAATCAGGCCGCCTATTGGCTGGTATTCCGTAATATCCGCCGCATGCTCGGGCTGGATCGCTGCCGCCTCGCCTTTACAGGTGCAGCGCCGATCGCGCCGGATCTGATCCGCTGGTATCTCGCGCTCGGCCTCGACATGCGCGAGGTCTACGGCCAGACCGAAAATTGCGGCGTTGCCACCGTCATGCCCGTCGATCGCATCAAGCTCGGCTCGGTAGGCAAGGCCGCGCCCTGGGGTGAAGTGATGATCTGTCCGAAGGGCGAGATCCTGATCAAGGGCGATTTCCTGTTCATGGGATACCTGAACCAGCCCGAGAAGACGGCCGAGACCATTGACGCCAAGGGATGGCTGCACACCGGCGATGTCGGGTCGATCGACAATGAAGGCTTCGTCAAGATCACCGACCGGATGAAAGACATCATCATCACCTCCGGCGGCAAGAACATCACGCCGTCCGAAATCGAGAATCAGTTGAAGTTCTCGCCGTACGTGTCGGACGCCGTCGTGATCGGCGACAAGCGGCCCTATCTCACCTGCCTTGTCATGATCGATCAGGAGAATGTCGAGAAATTCGCGCAAGACCACGACATTCCCTTCACCAACTATGCCAGCCTGTGCCGCGCGGCCGAGATCCAGGATTTGATCCAGCGTGAGATCGAATCCGTGAATGTCAATTTTGCCCGCGTGGAAACCATCAAGAAATTCTTCCTGATCGAGCGCCAGCTGACGCCCGAGGACGAAGAGTTGACGCCGACCATGAAGCTGAAGCGCAGCTTTGTGAACAAGCGTTACGCCACCGAGATCAACGCCATGTACGGCGAACGTGCGGTGGCGTGAGGGCATGGCTCTCATGCTCCAAAGAGAAACGAGACAGCGGGATTTTTTTGAAAACGGCGAAGGATAAGGAGGCCCCACCCTTCGCTCAACACGGGCCAAAGAAGAGGAGATTGCAATGTCGAAATCGTTGAGGGCGTTGGGCCTTGCGGTGAGCGCCCTTGCGCTGACCCATCTGCCGGCCGCCGCCCAGACCAAGGTCACCAATGAAGGCATCTCGGCGAACGAGATCGTCATCGGCACCCACCAGGATTTGTCCGGCCCGATCAAGGTCTGGGGCGTTCCGGTTTCCAACGGCATGAAGATGGCCGTCGAGGAAATCAATGCCGCAGGCGGCATCAACGGTCGCAAGATCAAGATGATCCTCGAAGACAACGGCTACGATCCGAAGAAGGCCGTGCTGGCCTCGCAGAAGATGGTCGAGCGCGACAAGATATTCGCGATGATCGGCCCGATGGGTTCGCCGACGGTGCTGGCTGCGCAGGACATTCTGTTTGACGCCGGCGTGCTACAGCTATTCCCGCTGACGGCGGCCGAGTTCACCTTCAAGTTCGATCCGGCCAAGCCGCAGGAGCGGTTGAAGTTCAACAATTTGCTGCCCTATGTCGAGAGCACGCGCGCCGCGCTCAAATGGATGATGGAGGCGAAGAATTTCAAGAAGCCCTGCATCATACATCAGGACGACGAGTACGGTAAAAACGTGCTTGACGGCTTCACCCTTCAGCTTGCGGCAATGAAGGTGCAACCGGCCTCGATCACGAGCTTCAAGCGCGGCGCTTCCGATTTCAGCGCACAGGTCGCCAAGATGAAATCGGACGGCTGCGATATGGTGCTGCTCGGCACCATCATCCGCGAAACCATCGGTGCGATGGCCGAAGCCAAGAAGCTCGGATGGGACGTCACCTTCCTCGGCGCCACGCCGACCAATGTGCTTGAAGTCCCGACTCTCGGCAAGGAAGCCGTGGAAGGGCTTTACGCAGCTGCCTTGTTCGAAATTCCTTACGAAGACACCGCAAAGGGCAAGGTGAAGGACTGGCTGGCCAACTACAAGAAGATGTTCGGCGCCGATGCCAACACGCAGGCGATCATCGGCTACAATACGGTGATGACATTCGCATTCTATGCGAACAAGGCCGGCAAAGATCTCACCGGCCAGAAGATGCTGGATTCGCTGGAATCGGGCGATAAGTTCATGGATATCTTCAACTCGCCGCCGACCAAATTCAGCAAGACCGATCACCTCGCCAGCACTGTTACCCAAGTGCAGCAGATCAAGAACGGCCGCTGGGTGCTCGTGAAGGAGAATCTGATGTTCTGAGAATTATCTCAGCTCAAAACGAAAGGGCTGCGCGATCGTCTCGCGCAGCCCTTTTTCGTTGAGTCCGATTTTCGCCGTTGCTACTTCGGCCGGATCGCGTCCGCGGTGCCCTGGATGAAGGCCTGGATCTTCACCACGTCCTCGTCCTTCAGCCTGCCGGTGAAGTCAGGCATACCCTGATCGCGAAATGGTCCCTTGAACACGATGTCCTTCAGATTGGCGATCATCTCGGTCGGAACATAGCCGAGATTCCTGACATTGCCGCCCTTATCGATGCCGGGCAGGCCGTGGCAATAGACACAGTTGCTGAGATAGAGCAGCGTGCCTTCAGGCACGTGCTGCGGGTCATACTTCACGCCCGCGAGTAACCCTTCAGTCTGGTATTTCACGAAAGCAGGCGGCGGCGCGTTGCCGTCGACCGCGAAGGTGTAGACGGTTCCCGGGCTTTGCAGCTCGGTAGCCCGCAGCAGGATCCCGAATACGCCGCCCCAGCCGACCGCTATCGACACATATTGCTTGCCGTCGATGGTGTAGGTTGCGGGTGCCGCGACAACGCCGGTGCCGACCGGAGTCTCCCAGAGCTTCTCGCCCGTGGTGGCGTTGTAGGCGATGAAGCGCCCGTCGGCGGTACCCTGGAACACCAGATTGCCGGCAGTAGTGAGCGTGCCGCCATTCCATGGCGCGACGTACTCCGCACGCCAGGCCTCCTTCTGCTTGACCGGATCCCAGGCAAGCAGGCGTCCGAAAGGCTGGCTCTTTGGTGGGGCTGCATCAAGGGTGAAGCCGAGATTCCAGCCAAGGGCAGAATGGAGTTGGCCCGGAGTTTTGGCATTGTGCGTCCAGGTCTTCTCCTCGACTACCCTGACAGGAATGTTCTGCGCCGGAATGTACACGAGACCGGTTTGCGGATTGAACGACATCGGGTGCCAGTTGTGCGCGCCGTAGGGGCCCGGGATGCTGTCAAACGGTTTGTCGCCGCGCGCCTCGGCGACCTCCATCGGCCGTCCGTTGGCGTCGTACCCGGTCGCCCAGTTCACATCGACGAAATTCCTGGCCGAGATGAACTTGCCGTTGGTGCGGTCGATAACGAAGAAGAATCCGTTCTTCGGTGCATGCAGAATGACCTTGCGCGGCGCGCCGTCGATATTGATATCGGCGAGGATCATCGGTTGGGTTGAGGTGTAGTCCCAGTTGTCGCCGGGTGTCTCCTGGTAGTGCCAGAGATATTTCCCGGTGTCGGCGTTGAGCGCCACGATCGACGCCAGATAGAGATTGTCGCCGCCGCTTGGACTCCGTTTATTGCGGCTCCACGGCGAGCCGTTGCCGGTGCCGATGTAGACCGTGTTCAAGTCAGGATCGTAGGTAATGGTGTCCCATGGCGTGCCGCCACCGCCGTTGATCCACCATTTTCCCGCCGGATCCCAGGTCTTCGCGGCGGAAGCCATCGAACTCGTCCTCGAACGGCTTTGCGGGATCGCCGGGGACTGTGAACCAGCGCCACGCCTGGTTGCCGGTTTCGGCATCGTAGGCGGTGATGTAACCGCGAGCGCCATATTCCGCGCCGCCCTGGCCGATCAGTACCTTGCCGTTGATCGCACGCGGCGCGCCGGTGATGGTGTAGGAATGGTCGTGATCGATGAGCGTGTCCTTCTCCCACACCTTGGCGCCGGTCGCGGCATCGAGCGCGATCAGCCTTCCGTCATAGGCGGCGACGAACACCTTGCCCTTGTAGACGGCGACGCCGCGATTGACGACGTCGCAGCAGCCTTTGTAGCCCTTCTCGCGATCGACGCCGGGATCGAAACTCCAGATCCTCTTGCCGGTGCGGGCGTCGATGGCGTGCACCACGCTCCATGACGCGGTCTGATACATGATGCCGTCGACCACGAGCGGCGTCGCCTCGACACCGCGAGAAGACTCGAGCGGATAGGTCCACACCAGGCCGAGCTTCTTGACGTTGTCGGTGTTGATCTGGTTGAGCTTGGAAAAGCGCGTTTCGGCGTAATCGAGGCCGGTGGTCGGCCAATCGTTCGAGGTCGCGGTGTTGGCCTTGATCGAGGCGCTGTCGACTGCCGAGGTGACCGCCTTGATGTGATCCGGCGATCCCTTCGCCGTATTCTGCGCGAGCGCGCCGGTGCAGGAAATCGCGAGGCCAAACCCAACCGCCATTGCGGCCTGCGCAAGGCGCGGGGCCAGCGGCATAGAGGGGATTTCAGGAAAAAAACGGCGAGCGAAATCAACGCGTGGCAAACGTGTCATTCTCGTCCTCCCAACGATCTCTAGCGGATCTGTCGGAATGGTATGCCCGTGGGAAGGACGGCGTCAATCAAAGCTGGATGCGAAAAGAAAAAGAGAAAATTTGTATCGTCATGTTTTCGCCAAACGGAA